>NZ_VUMU01000009.1 GCF_009695995.1 Waltera intestinalis | reverse complement strand
TTCATAGTCTGACCTCCTGACGCTGGTCAAAAAAGTTAAGCGCTAAACTTTTTTGACTGTGTATAGTATGAGACTATTATTGCAGATGAAAGTTGATTGCAAAAGGTACTTGCTATGGAGCATTTACGAATTAGACATCGCTGAAACAGCTCATAGAAACGGAAAACCTCACCCAAACAAACCTGACCCACAACCCAATCACGGAAAGGACAATGGCGGGTCCGGCAATGGTGAAATTGGTAACGAGGGAACAGATTCTTTGAGCTAACATAATCATAGCAAAAAAGTCGTGGTGAAATACCACGACTTTTTCAGTTTACTTCCGGCAATTATACTTCTTCCGCTATTCTATTTTCAACTGTTTTCTTCTGTTCAATTTTAATTTCTCTGTCACAATACTTCAAAATGCTCTGGCGATGGGTAATAATCAAGCAGGTAGGTCTAGGTTGTAACTGTTGCAACCCCTTCAGTACAGAAAGCTCTGTCCCTTCATCCAGTGCTGAGGTCGCTTCATCCAAAACCAAAAACGGTGCTTTTCGGATAAATGCCCTGGCAATGGCAATCCGCTGTGCCTGTCCTTCGGATAATCCATGCCCTCTTTCGCCGATTACCGTATCCAGCCCTTGGGGAAGTTCCTTCACAAACTCATATCCCGATGAAAGTCTTAACGCCTCCCACATTTCCTCATCTGTGGCATCCAGCTTTCCCATGCGGATATTCTCGCGAATGGTGCCACTAAACAGCGTATTTCCCTGGGGTACATAGGCGATAAAAGTCCGAGATTCTGCATTGGCTCTTTCTTCTTCCCCCGTGTTATTATAAAAGGTAACCTTTCCCTGGATATTGCTCATAAAGGACATAATAATTCGGACCAAAGTAGTTTTTCCAATACCTGATTCCCCGATAATTGCCACAAATTCGCCAGGTTGAATCTGAAAAGAAACATCTTCCAATACCGTATCGTTGGCATAGCCAAAGGTAAGGTGTTCTACCTTGACCCCCACCTCTTCCGCTTCCATCTGCTCCGGCAGTTTTTCCTCCAATGGCAGATTCTGCAGTTCCATAATTCTACCTGCTGACGCCAAGATAGACACTACTCTGGGAATCTGTTGTGCCAGCCCCATCACAGGAGACTGCACCCTGTTTACCAGAGTAAGGAATACCGACATCGTACCATAAGTAATCACCTGACGGGAAATCTGCAAAACACCGTATGTAAACGCAGCGATATAGCCCAGTTGAAAGGATAGGGACATCACTGTGGAGCTTACAAGTCCCATCTTGGTCTTCTTAAATACCCAGTAAAAGCGATTCTCACGAAGCTCTACCAATCTGTCGGTTGCGTATTTCTCGTTGGCAAACGCTTTCACAATGAGCAGGTTAGCCAGACTCTCCTGTAAAAAGGAACGATAAGAAGCTTCTGATTCCTGTACCTTAATCTGTAATCTTTTCAGTTTTCTCCCAAGCCACCAGGATGACAATGCGGCAACCGGTGCAACCATTAAGGCAAAAACCGCCAACAAACGAGAATAAGAAAACAAGGTGAAGAACACCAGTATAAGTTCTATCGCCAATTGAATAATGCTTGGTATGGTTCCTACAATACCGTCTGCAATATTGCCGGCATCGCTGGTAAGCCTTGTCATCAAATCTCCCGTGTGATATTTCTTCACATCCATCCAGTGGGAATTGATAATTTTTTCGTAAATCTGTTTGCGGATGCCAAAGGAAAAGCGTTCATTCAGCATGGTAGACAGCAGTGCCGAAATCACATCCAGCATCTGCACCCCCAACATGATTGCAATATATATAACAATCAATGACACAAAACCATTATGTATGGTGGCATTATCTATGATTTCCTTTGAAATCTGCACCATCACCAATGTGCTGACTGTGACAAGCAAATCCAATAGCATCGTTAATGAAATCCTGCCCAGATACGGTTTTGCATACTGCATCAGCCACTTTGCATACTGATACTGATTTCCTCTGTCATTCCATAGCCTTTTCAATTTGTTCATAGCTATAATCCTGTCTAATCAATAAAATTCAGTTTCTGCAGTTGTTCCAGAAATTCATACACAGATCGTTCGCACTCTTCCCTTGTAACTTCATATTCCTGCATCAGCTTTTCGATAATTTCTTCCGGAGTGGTTTCTACCTGAATCATATCCCAGATATCGTTCCCTGCACCCTTAATCAAAAAATACTTCCCCGTTTCAAAATCGACCATGACCTTTTCACCGGATAAATCTGTAATATTCAGTTTCTTTTTCATAATAATCTTTGTATCTTTATCCATAATCTCTCTCCCTTTATATATTTTCTACCATCTGCCAGATTGCTTCCGCTGTATCTGCTTGTGTCGGACGCCCTACTATGTACATATCCATTGCAGATGCAATTTCCAAACATTGAGGTCCTGTCAACATTCCGTATCGCTCTTGCTGCAGGAGTTTTCGCAAAAATAAATTATTCACACAAAAATGAAATTTTTCAATTCCTGTAATCGCCTTCACATACGGTTCCTTAATCCGATTATCTGCTATCAGACACAACATCCTTCTTATCGGCTTCCCTTCCAAGGAAAACTCACCGAAATAAGGCACCATAAACTTGTCCTTCTCTTCATCTATGTAAAGCAATTCCTCCAAACGATACCCTCTTTTCAGGGCGGCATCGCGGCAAAGCTTCTGATAAGGAAATGCCGGATAAGCCACTGCTTTTCCATCCTGCACTTTGACCAAAGACACGTCATCTGCCATCAACCCATATCCAGCCTCTAAAAATCTTGTAGTCAATGTAGATTTACCGCTTCCGCTTTCTCCGGCAATCAAGACAGCTTCTCCGTCACAATGTACCGCGGAACAATGAATCGCCATCTCGCCTCTCTGCATATGTAACATTGCCAGCCCATATCCCAACAAATAAGTCCTAAGATAACCCATATTAGCACCCTCACGGGGCTCATAGGTGATATACTTGCCCTTTTCCACTAAAAACCATACTGTCCTGTTGATTAGCCAGCTAATATTTTCTCCGAATTCATACTTTCTTTCCGTCTCCCTGCTCTTAATCTCCTGTGGTATCACGGCATGGCGGATGACAATATCTGCCTTGTCCTCTGATACCGGCTCTGCCTTGATTAGTTGCGGAAATTCCAAATCAGAAAAAACAGTTTTTCCATATATAATATAATAATGCATTGGTATACCCCTCTACATAATACAACACTGTTTTTATGTTATCATTTTACCAGAAGAAACACAAGCAATAATCCAAAAAGTCATCGCAAAATATCGCAAAAAAGAACTCTCCAAGCATGGCATTCTTACACCAGTTTGGAGAGTTCCCTTATTTCTTCTTTTTCTATGATAATTCTTCTCCATGACCGGGCACATACCATTTACAGCCAATCTGCACCCAGTCCCCATCAAATTGTTCACTGGGAGCCAGACCATTTTCTGTACGGGAAAGTTCCAGTGTTTCCACTTCAGGTGTATTCCATTCTTTTTTCATGATTGATTCCTCCTATATTCTATGAATGTGATACACTATATATATATCCAGTTTGAGCTCATTTCTTTCCAATTCTATCAATATTGATACATTTTTGAATAGGCTACTATAACCTTTAGAAAACGTGACAGGCAAACCTAATGCTTCGTAAACGCTTACGCTTCCATTTGATTCTCCAATTCCAAAACCATTAAGGTATACATATGTCGAACCAGCATTTGGGTTGTATACTTCTCCATATCAGGATTCTGTAACAATTCTGTACATGCCTTAGTGCTGTCCACATATCTGCTGTCGGGATAGCTCTGATACAGTTGTATCCATTCCTGTCGAATCTCCTCCCATTTTAAAGACATACGATAAGCCAGATCTGCACTCTGTTTCCCCTTCGTTTTCGCCTGCAAAATGTGCGGCGGTATTCTATCTTTCAAATATTCCCTGACCAGTCTGCGCTCCTTCCCTTCTTTACAGAATTGCTCTACCGGAAGACTTAAGCAGAAAGAAATCACACGCTTATCTTTTGTCGGATCCCGCAATAACACTCCCGTTGCAAGGGAATGTTTGGTCCCTGCCTCTCCAATCTGTCGCAATGCCACATCCTGTACCATCAATTTTCTGGTTGCATCATGGCATAAAGAGGCTTCGGCAAATTTCCGTTTCATGGCAAGCATTCGCTCCGCCGCCCCCTCTTTTTCTACCATAGCAGGACGCACAAAGGATTTCCCATATAAGGAATTCCAGTCTGTCTTAATCTTGCTGCTGTTTTTTCCAGCGTTCCTAATCTGTTTTTTCGCATATCGCATAGAGAATCCGTCTGCTTTTGAAAAAATCTTTAGTTCCCGATACAGAGTTATCCACTTCTTTCTCTGATACAAATCATTCATATACACTTCTAAATCCGTATAGGAAATCGTAGTGTTTCCAAAAGAACCGGTAAGCATCATTCTGCTACCTCTATCATAGGCACGGCGCATACATTCCGGAATCCAGAGCATATTTTGCACTGACTTGTAAGGCATCTCCATAATTCTGAGTTCTCCCTGTCGGTCCTTCCATGGATTGATTCCCTCTAGGTTTACAAATGTCGGTTCAACATTTCCAAGATATTCTGTTGTCTTTTGAACAGCCTCTGATTCATCTTCCAAATCCCATCCGGTTTTCTGAACCACATAATCCTTCAATGGAACTGATGTATAGGAATAAAGCTTCTCCCCTTTCTCCTTCAGATATCCTGATGCTACAGCAGCTACGGCATTAGAATCCAGACCTCCGCTCAACAGAATAGACATATCCCCCCTACCTCGCATAACGCCTTTTACCGCATCGCAGAAGACCTGTCGAAAAGCTTTTGCATACTCCTCATCATTTGCAAGCTTCAGCTCTCTAAAATTCTCAAAAGGATTCCAGTATTTTTCTTTCTCTATCTTACCTTCTTGGATGATTACCCTTTGTGCCGGTGCCACTCTGTAGATACCTTTATAAGGTGTCTCCTCTGCCTCATTTGACATAAACAGATGATCCATTGCCAGGAAATCCGTTATCCATCTGTCATTCAATCCGGCTCCCATCAGCTTTATCAACGGCTCCATCAGAGAAGAGAAATAGAGTATTTCATTCTGTACAGCATAATAGACACAGCGGTCTCCCACTGCATCTATGACAATTTCCGCTCTTTTTTCCTTTCGGTCGTAATACACAAAGGCAAACGCTCCCAACAAATCATTCAAACAATCTTTGCCGTAATCACAATACATTTGATACAGTAGCTCTCCGTCCGGCATTTCTGTAAGAGGCTTCTTACTTCCCAATAGCTTTGCATAAAGTTCCTCACGATTATCCAGCACCACATCAGCAGTAAAAAATGCCCCTTCTTCTGCAAGCGGCATTTTTTCTCCCACTGATTCTTTTGTAAAATACTGAATACCACAGCCAAGATAGACTGTTTCTACAGTTACCTCCTCATAGCGGTCTATCACACAGTTTTGGTAACTCTCTGCAAAGACTTGGCTGATTCCAGCCTGCAGTTTTTTCCCCTGTAAGTCAATGACTCCCCAAATTGCTGACATTGTCTTCTCCCCTATTTCAGCTTCTAAACTTATCTACAACTGCATACCCTTCCCCACTGCCACCTGTAACATACATCCTGCCACAACGAATCCAAGCATGGGCTACCATCTTACCTTCCTCCAGGCGGCAACCCAGATACAGAGTGGAAGCAATTTTCTTTTTCTTCAATAATTTCTGCGCTGTAAGAGCCCTCACCAGACACTTACTCTCCCATGTGGTTTTATCACAAATCTGGTTGACACAGTAAGATACCTTTTTGGCATAGCGATAATGCTCCAAGGATTCCTCTTCCTGAGATTCCTCTCCCTCAATTCCCCATCTGTTCTGCATTCTTTTTGTATCCATATGTAATATCAGAAATCGGTACCACGCCGAATAAACCCAGCATTTCAAAGACATTCTCTTATGCTTGTTGTAAATCAAAAAACGCCACATTCTCTTCAACAGTTTCATGCTTTTATCCTCTACGGTTTAAAACGCAGTTCCATCTCCTCATAAATTGTTTTCAATGTCTGAATCTGTTCTTTATCAATATGATCAATCATCTTTCGTTTAAAACTGCCCTTGTGTTCGAATATGCCGCACACTCCACGTACCAGCCAGGCCCAGGGTAATAGCCATGGTTTCTTCTCCAAATAAGGATAATACTCAGACATATAGTAAAGAGGCGGAAAAAAGTACCAACGTTTCAGTTGCCCGCGGCTCATCTCTTTATCCGAACCCTTTTGATACACAAACTTGTTCCAAATACCGTTTTCGTCTTTTCCGTAAATTCCGCTGTCTAACATATAAGCAAACAGCTTTTCATGAAAAGGACTCAGTTTCCCACCATCCAGCCATTCGAAAGCCAACTGCTCCATATGGATTGTAAAAGTTAAGATACCGCATCTGTCCAACTCCTGCTCCACATATTTCCTATCCATACTATTACGATATGCATTTAAATAAATATAGATATCAACTAAATGTCTGATACCACAACCAGTCTGATAAAAATGCTTCGCCATATGGGACATCATATAGACATAAAAATCTTCTTTTCCAAAGACCTGCGTATACCGACAGCCTTCCTTTACCTTTGTCCGGGAAAAGTTGCTGAAGTAACCATATTGATTTCGGTCGACTGTTTTGTCATACATGGCACGATGTGCCTCCACAATCAAAAATGGGGGGTTCATATAAATATCATGATGCTTAATGGACTCAGACAACAGATATCCTCTCTGTTTCAAGATTGCACTGGCTGTCTCCATATTCTGTTCCGCAATCAAAATATCAATATCACTCATCTCACGCATTTCCGGAGAGGGATAGAGGAAGCGCAGTACAGCTCCTTTCATGGGTTGGTTCACAACACCGGCTTTCTCAAAGCTCTGTTCCAATTCCCCCAACTCTTTCACTTGTACTGCAGTCCGCAAAACACATCGAATAACATGCTTTCTCAGATGTTCCCGTTCCTCTTCCACCAGATTGGGGACTCTGACTAATGCTCCCAACAATAGATATTTCATTTGGTTCTGTACAGCAACTTCCACAATTTGATTTACAGAAATACTCGAAGGAAGAGCAGCTGCTATTCTGTTTTCCAACTGTGCTTTTATCAATTCAGCCAAATAACTGTCCAATTCTCTCATTAATTACCCTGCCTATACACTTTCTTTTATTTGCTTCTGTTAATCTTCACAGCCTTCAACAAATAGTAAAGATGAAAAAATCACCTTGTCAGAAAAGATTTCACTCACTATCACTCTCTTCAATATTGACAAAAGTAATACTCATTGACAAGTCTCCTTTTTCCAAATACTGTTGTATGTCTTCAATTGCATAGTTACTATATGGATCATATGTATTTACTACAAAATATTTCGCATCATCTGGTATTTTCGTACACAAAAATCTGTGTAAAATATTTTTATCTTTCTTATACTCTATTACATTTTGCTTTTCGTCCAAAAAACAAATATAATTAATCCAAAAATTAGTTGCTGCACCTTTTGTTTTCATTGATATACATAAATAATCACCATCTCGTGTCTCCAAAAAACGATTATCCTTTGTTTTCGTAGTTAATGTCGCCCAATACTTATTTTGATAATCTACCATTTCGATACATCCAGTTGACAAATTCATATCACCAAAATAGAAATCATCTATATTATCCAATACCATTTTATTTTTAAAATCAGTTTCATAATTTTGCCCCGCTACGCCGGCAAATATTGCTTCAATCATATCCATATTGGTCTGACTATAGTCATATCGATCAACTAATTTCCAATGGTATCCATCATCCCATATACAACACTTTATACCATATTTATTCGCTCTTGCAATGTAATTACTAGTAAACTCTTCTCTTAATTCACTTAAAACGTAATCGTCTTTAGCTCCAAATTCCGTAATTAATATGGGAGCTCCGATCCTATTGGAAAATTCTTGCAATGTTTGAAATTTCCATTCTATATCTTGATCAAATTCACTTTCATAACAGTGTACCGAAACTATAAGATAATTTTCCTCATTATTTACATCATCTTCCGGCAATCGAAAAGCATCTGTTACTTGAGTCAAAGTACTGTCAAACAGAGTTGGAACCAGTAGAATTCGTTTAATGTTGCTTCCTTCAGTACTTCGAACTGTGGTCACAAAAATTTGATTTAGTATATTCATTTGTTCAGCAGACAAATCAGAATAAGTAAATCCTGTCACCACATTATCTATTTCATTAAATCCTTCAAAAATCAGTCGTTTATCATATTCCGCAAAGCTCTGAGCAATCTGCCGCCATAAGTCTTCTGTATCCTGTTGTACCTGCTTCCACTCTGTCTCATCCTCAACTCCACATCGAAACAGCACCCATGCATCACACATAGTGTTTAGAATTACATACATGTCATTATCTATTGCGTAATCGACCACCTCATGAACTCTTTTAAGCCATTGCTCTCCTATCTTAATCTTTCCATTTTCATCTCTTCCACAATTATAACACCATGAAACCGGTATTCTTATCGTATTAAATCCAAGCGATTTAACATAGTCAATCAGTTCTTTGGAAACCTTAGGATTTCCCCATATAGTCTCCATTTCCAGATTGGCATCATAACCACACTCTGCCGCTGCCGTTCCAAGAGAATTTCCTAGATTCCAACCTACATTTATCTCCTCCATAAGCATCCAAGCATCCCAATTAGCATTATCCTCTTTGGCATCAATGTTATCGCAGTAATTTTCATTGTCCGAAAACGAATCATTCTCTATATTTTCGCTCAAATTAATATTCATTTCATACGTTTCCGGTTTTTCAACAGTATCTGTTTCACTATAAATTTGACTCTCAGTCATATTTTCACAACTACATGTGCAGATGACACACGCAAGTGACAACGTAATAATATTTAATCTTTTCAAAACCAAGGAAAACCCACCTCTTCTCAAATAACAATAAAATTCCTACTGTGTTACATCACCGTAACCTTATCTACAATAGAATACCCCGAACCATCACCACCGGTAACATAATATTGACCACATAGCCATGCGTGAGCAACCATCCTACCTTCATCACAACCACAGCCCAGATACATTGTAGAACTGATTCCTTTTTGTTTCAGTCATTTCTGTGTAGTCAAGGTTCTTACCAAACATATGTCCCTCCATTGAAATACGACATATGCTCCAATGCTTACCCTTTCAGGCAATAGATTGGGAATACGCTTTTCAAACTGAGACTGTATCAATTCTGCTAAATAATCCGCTAATAAATTCATCCTATAAGCCCTCCCGGTCTACTTTCATACTAAATATTTATCGATACGACTCATCCCATAAATAATCTTCTAAATACCATTAATTTTTTATTATTGGTAGCTTTAATAATTAAAAAGGATAATAACATAGTTATAGTTATGGTTAATATAAATCTAATAGATGTTCCTCTCAAATTTATTGAAAACAATGTAAGAAATAAATAATGATACTCAGTTTCCGAAACAGACAACACTCTTTATGTTTATCAAGTTGGACATTCAAAGTAAAGGAAAATAAAATTGTTGGCAACACAAAGAAATACATCGAACACCCTCTGGCAATACCTTGTGCATGAACAAAATAAACCTCAATACCGAAACACAGGAAACCAATAAAAGATACGTTTTTATCTATTTTGATTTTTTATTTGCAAACAGTAATCCTAAACTGATAAAAACAAATCCTTGAAATAATCCATCCTGTGAAGTCACAATAATCTTTTCAACAAATTTCAAAATTAGCTTCTTTTTCTTGCATCACGCATCCATCCTTTAAACAAATAAGCATCTTTATATAACCGGTTATAATATTATTTCAAGTTTTCTTTAATAAAATTTATTCGGAGCATGCTTCTCATTTTTTCAAATAATATTCTAATCACAACCGGAATCAAGAGGCCCACTATCACATACAAAATCCACCAAAATCCCCCGATTCCAAACACAACAGGTATGTCCCCCATATGGGATAAATCCAATCCATAAACATTAATAATGATATAACTAACAATTTTAAAGCACACAAAATGTAATGCCATAATGTCTAACGTTTTTGTTCCTAAATATCTCAACACTCGACTGTCTGAAATAATCTTAATTTGAGCTATAGCAAAAAGCATTAAGATACCTGATAATTGCCCGATATACCTTATCAACACAACATATCCTTCACATGGACCACCTATTGCGTATGTATAGAAATTAGCTAATAGCCCATTCAACAACAATCCTACTGCAACAAATACATATTTATATCCTGTGATATACTGATGCCACCCATATTTTTTTATCAAATAACCCAAATAGAAGAACAAAAAATAAGCGCATGTCAAATCAATTCTAAATGCCCTCGGGCAGATGTTTAACAAAGAACAAACTTGCATTATTAACACTAATATGCCTGTCATTATTTCTTCATATTTTACAGGTAAAAACCTTCTAATAAAGTACTTCACCCATATAAACATAATTACAATTGTAAACAAGGTCCTAACAAACCACATTGCTCCACAAATACTTTGAATATGAAATGTCAATACCATCAAGATATCATAAATCATTTCCTTGATACTGTAGTAATTTGAAAAAATATGGAAATTTGTCATCACATTATGCAACAAAACAAAAATAAGGTTGTACACTACAAAAGGTATATAGTATGCTTTGAACTTTTTCCACGATGATCTAATCGGATTATCAAAATTCTTTTCACCAAAAACAAATCCGCTGATTGCAAAAAAGAAAGGCATATGAAATTGTGAGATAAACTGCAATAACACGCTATGTTCTACATTTATAGACTTGTTTGCATTTGTTATTGCATGTCCTAAACACACAAGAATAATTCCTATTCCCTTTGCAGTATCAATATAGCCAATTCTATTCTGTCTTATTTCCGTCATATATCATCCTCACCCAAAATCATACATCTAAAATAAGTTACCCTACCAACCTTTACTTTCTCTTTAACCTTTTTTTAATATCCTCTTTTTTACCATTCCAAGGAAGTAGTTAAATCCACCACTTCTAAAATACATTAATATAATCAGCAAATTAGGGAAAATACAGCAAACTACAGCCCTAAATGCAAGTCCCGCATATCCCTCTAAAGGGACACAACTACATACAATATATGTTATTCCGATTATCACTGCAGTAGAGAAAGCATAACCTAACTGAATAAGCAAATATGTAAATAAACTTTTTTTAAAATAATATTTATATAAGACAAGACCCTCAATCCAAAAGGGAATCAACAACGTACTAATAAGTGTTCCTAACTTAACACCTGTAACTCCCCAATAATGAGTTAAGGGAATTGAAATCACTAAGTTTGCTACTGATTCAACTATAGCCTTATATCGGTCAGGCCTAAATAAGCCAGCGGCATTTTTGTAGACCAGTGTTACTGTTCTCATTCCCGCGAAATAGAAACAAGCTACCATTATGAGAACAAATCTACTGTCAAGTAAATATTCACTGCCCAACCATATTGAAATGAAAGGTTGCGTCAGACACAATAAACCACCGGAACAAAAACATATTATCCAAAAGTTTGCAAAAAGCATATCCTTGTATACTTGATAGCTTCTTTCTTTATCTCCTCGCGCAATCAAATCTCCAACGCTGGAAGAAGTTGCTCTTATTATTGTATTGGATAGATTACTCACATTGCCGGAAATCAATACATAATTTGAAAATAATCCTGCTGCAGATAATCCTAACACCTTAGAAATAATCAAATTATCTGTTGCATTAACAATGACATCACCTATTTTGTGACAGAACATTGCTTTGACATTATTCTTTATCTTAACTTTTTCTTCCACACTCAACTCTTGTATATTGTCATCAAGCAAGTATGGATATTGTTTGTCCGCTATTTTGGAAATTACCACATTTTCTAATCTTGTCATTATGACTTGAATAATGAGGTATGCAAAATAGTTCCTTGTCAAATATAAAAATATAATTTGAAGAACTCTTGTTGCAATTGAAGAAATGGTCGTTGTCGTTGTTGAAATATACTCATCCTGATTACATATAATTAATGTTCGCTTATATGTATAAAAATAAGATATTCCAGAATTCAAAACATACAAAAGATAAAAAATTCTAATATGCGGAATATCCGGCATATCTTTAATTAGGAACTGCAAAAACGGAGTCAATCCTGCTCCTAAGCCCAAAACAACCCAGCCAATAATGCTGTATACTCTTTTATACAGCATCATTAAACTTTTTATTTTCTCAACATTCTTCTCCGCCACTGGCTTATACAGTGCAAAAGTCATGGCAGTCCCTATTCCCAACTCGGAAAGGGCTAGCATCGATATAATATTGCTGAACAACCCATTTAAGCCCAAGTATTCTGTTGTAAGCAACTCAACAAACACTTTACGATTTACAAACTGCAATAAAATAGTAAATACATAACCCATTATAGAAAACATAATATTTCTGATACTGCTACTTGTTCTGTTTTTTTCTTTCATTCCCCATCACCTTTTAAAAACAACCTTAAGCCAATTATACAATCTAGGAAACATATAGCATAACTTGCATTGAATACTTTTATGGGCCGGCGTGTTTTTATACATATAACGATACATCCTAATTATTTCATTTTTCCTAAGATGCTCCTCTCTTGTTGTAAATGGAATTGTGGCTAACATCCACATTTTGTTTTTTGCAATATTACAAGTATCAAGTAATAATTCTGTATAACCCTTTTTTTCATAATCCACAAATCGATTATAAAGTGCTTCTACTATATCCAATTTTGATACAGACATTTTGGAATGCATAATACTGTTGCTCACAATTCTATAACGATATAAATCTCCGCATAAAACTGTCAGTTTTTCTGCATTGCAAAACATTACATGTGCCATTGCCGCATCTTCACACACCCTACCTTCAGGGAATACAACATCACAAAATACTTTCTTTTTACTTAATGATAAGGAATTCATAATAAAAATCCCATCATCTAACCCAAGACATTGCAATGCTTCATAACTATTATAAGTTGCTGTTTTAGGTATTACACTCGACAAGAAATTTCCATCTTCATCTACTCTTTGCATGCCAGTGCGCACTATATCACTATTTGTTTCGAGAAGGCATGTCAATAATGTTTCATAATACTCCGGTACAATATAGTCATCTCCATCCACAAAACCAATATAATCCCCAGTTGCAGCAGCCATCCCAGTATTTTTTGCAGAAGAACAACCACCATTCATTTTATGAATTACTTTGATACGTTTGTCTTGTTCCATCCATTTATCACAAATTTCAGGTACTGCATCAGTGGAACCATCATCTACCAGTATGACTTCCAAATTGCTGTAGGTTTGGTTTAAGATACTTTTTATACATTCATCCAGATATGTTTCAACATTATATGCTGTTACTATTACGCTAATTAAAGCATCCTCTTTTCTGTCCATAGCATCCTCTATCATCCAGTATCTTTTATTAGTTTTTTCTATTTGTTCGGAAGTAAATCCATCCAACCGATGTCAATATCTAAATTTTTCTATCTCCCTATAAACTTTATCAACATAGGAATTCATAATATTATCGTACACATCATTCAAATCAAAACGAATGAACTCATTCCATTTCCTAATTACGTTCTCCTCAAAATCAGCCTGACCTCTACTAAACTTTATCTTACATTCTTCTTCTGATTTACAGTAGTAATGATTTATTCTTAATAAACTATATCGATTATTAGGGTAATCAATTCTAGCACCATTTACAACTTGCCCAGCTTCATTCACAACACATAAATGTCCTTTTGGATAAACAGTATGAGGTGAATTCATGCAACAAATCCTACGGGGATTTGCAATTATTTTAACCAATCCATTAGGCTCCGCTTCGTCTTTCGCGCGATAGACATAATTTTCCATTACCAATCCCTCCGGCTTGGTTTTGTAACCATTCGATCCATATACATACCAGTTAACTGCAACCGCAGCTGCATTTGTATATGCCTCAAAAACAGAATGAATTACTTCATATAAATCTGCGGAAGCATCGGCAGTCGTTATGAACTCATCACAGTCCAAATACATAATATACTTGACTGTTTTTTTTGCTTTTTTAGTCGCTGCAAAATAAGCATCAAGTTGTTTTGCTCTACCGGGCAAATATATATATTCTACTATTCCCACATCAATATATTTTTTCAGAATATTTTTTATATTGTCAGAACTCCCATTATCAAACAAAAAGAACTTATCCACTCCTCTGATAATATGATAACAAAGCCATTCTTCAATATATAATCCTTCATCTTTCATGATTGCAGCAATTGCTAATTTGTGTGGATAAATTTTACTATCCTTACAACTAAAACATTTCCCTGATATATATGTTATACCAGCAGTCACAAACAATATTGGCGAAAAAAGAAGAAGCATACATTTACGTTCAAGTGAAGTTTTTGCCAATTTTCTGATGAAGTAATATATCGAAGAAGAATATCTTTCAAAAAACCTCATTATTCTTTGCATTTTAACTACCTACATTATATTTTTTTTGTTAGTATTCTCTTAATAGTTCCCTTAAATATTTTATACTTATCGCTTATACTAGCATGCTTAGCAAGCTCTTTAACTACTCCTTTGGATGAATATGGAATATTCATCCCAAACATTCTACATGCCAAAAGCTTAACACTCATTGTACTTCTTCTCACAAATTGATATTTCTGCATCTGTTTTAAATAATTATCCACATCATCAATTGGTTCAATTATAATATAACCATCTCTTACCGCATCTTGTAGCAAAGTATTTCCCTTTGCATTTCTTGTAAAGACAATATTTCTCCCCTCATGCTCTGTGAAATCCGGATTACCATCCGGTAATAAATACCACGCATCACCACATGATATATCTGCTCGTTCTCCTATTCCATCTAAGCAAAATCTGCAAAACCTATTGATATCACGCCCTAAAATGCCTCCCCATGCAGTCACATAGTCCAACTGATGTTCATTACCATTTCTATCAACAGCAGTAGCAAATCCAGGCCATCCGTTTCCTCTATATGTTAAATCAATACATTCTTCTTTACAATTTAGTTTGGCAAGCAATTCCAAGTTCGCCTGAGTACTAGGCATCCCTGCACAAAAGAAAGAAAAGATATAGGGAAATTGTTCTGACAACATCTCATTTTTCTCTAAAAAGTTTTTTAAAGCTGTAACATCACATGGTTTTCCAATATAACAATATTTTTTCCCAGGCTCAACGAACTCCCACATATCTAATAGTGAATGAGAAATTGCATATCTGGACCCGCAGTTTTTCATTACATCTTGTTTGGTAACGCTTATTTTGGTCATCGTGTTATATGGCAGTTTTTCATCTTTACCAGTATGAATGACTGCATCGATGAGCCCCTTATCTAATAAATAGATTGCTAATGCTGATAAAACACCTCCACTCGAAGCATTATTCCGAATCTCTCTATCACTTGAATATCCTATATGTACTTTTTCATAGTAGCCCCAGACAGAACTTGTATTCAGTTTATTAATTGAATTCTGGCTTGCAGGGCAATACTCGTCACAAAATTCTACACATTTGTCAGGCATTTCGTTCGCATGAACCAGATACCCCTTATCTGTTTTCTGCATTTTTTGCCCACATTTTGCACCGCATAAGCCACATCCAACACAATACTGTGCATAATCGTGTTTTTTCATTTTTAACTCCTCAATATAGATTCAATTTATTGAAATACATCCTTTATAAGAGAATCCCTAAATAACTTTTGCTTATCATTAACAATTTCCATTGATGTCTCAATTTTACTCTTTAGCACTAAGAATTCTTCGACATATTGTATCGTCTTTTTTACAGCATCCTCTGTGGAATCTTGCAATGCATGTATTACATAGTCATACTGCAAACTGCCAAACAATCCCTCAAACTTTCGACTATATGATACCGGAATGGTTGCTACTCCACTGGAAAAAGCACCTATTGTCGCATGCATTCTTGCACCAATAAAAACATCCATTGCTGCAATATATCCTTTTGCATCCATCGGCGTCATAATTTCATCCACTATTTTTGTATTTGTAAATCTATCATGAAGCAACCGACACACTGCACTGTCATTTTCACAATCATCTTCAAATTTTGAATTTGTTCCTACATGAGGAATTAAATAAACTTCATACTTATCATTATAGCACAATTTTTCGAGAATATTTTGACAATATTTTCTATAATCTAAGGTGAGCCCGAATTGATTATTACGAGTATAACCACCTGACCACAAAAGCCCTGACGGATTAAATCCGACCCTTACTTTATCCGTTTTTTCCATTACTTTATGCTCATATGGCAAAGCAAATGCAACATCCGTTGTCAAGAAAATGTCTCTGCCTGTTAATTCTGCTGCCAGTTTCTTTGATTGCCCATCTCTTGTATAAATGAATGAAGCCTTCTTCATAATCCATCTCGCCCACTTTTTCACAAGACTTCGATTATATGGACCATATGTTTGTGGGCCAAGAATATAAGGAGTACCCGACTTTATTGCCACAGTTTTCACCAGTGCGTCTAACACAAATCGCTTAATCCCGTATATATCAGAAAAACTATCACCCATTGTAAAATCAAAAATATAATCGCATGCCTTAAATTCTTTGATTATCTCTTTCCAAAAAGGCAATGATTTATAATGAATCCCTATACAACGAATCGGAATATCCGTTTCTGGTATATGGGGAGTTCCCCTATCAGCAAATACAATAGTAGATATATCCAAAGATTCACCACGCTTTTTTGCTATGTCATACAGTTCGCTTACAAATGAATAAGCCAGAGCCTCACAACCTAAATTATTAATAAAAAATTCCAATCCCATCAATGTAATTTTCATTGCTTTCTCCTTTAATCAACAAGCTATCCCTTTTTTAAGGTGTTTTTCAATCTTATCACAATTTTGAAAACAATTTGAATAATGTGCTGCATAGATAGCTAACAAAATATACATATACTTTGTGGTCTGCAAATAATCAACCCACCACAGCTCAATAAAATAGACAATTAGAGCGAACGCTACCCCTATACTTAAACCGGATTTATGCTTTAATCCTGTCTTTAACATATAATATACTGCCATTATTTGTATTAAAACAAATGTCAACAATCCCGGATATGCATACCGAATATAAGTCGCAACATAGAAATTATCTATGGACTTAATAAACACCCCATCAAACTCAAATCCCACTTGTGCATTTGCTCCCTTTCCTACTAACGGATTCAACCATTCAACGGTAAATATTCTTGGCAAATAATCGCGATAATCCGAACTCATATTTAGCAGTGATATATTAGCTCCGAAATTTACCGAATATTCAGTTCCAAATATTTCATCAATTATGCTTGTAATCTGCATCATGATATAACGCCCAATACTTGTTTCAATCAATGCCAGTTCCAGTACCGCACATATAAGAATTAAGGCAAACAGAGCAATAATGGTCTTTTTTCTTCTTTCTTTGCTACTGGCTAAAATAATTAGTATTGTTTCAATAAATGCAAGACCCAGCGGGCTACGTGAACCGCTTAAAAATATGTTAATTAAAAGAAGAAGGTATAAAATAGGATGCTTTAACAAATATAACTCATCTCGATCATAATCAATACAGATGACAGCCAGTAAAAACAGCATCAGTATTCCGTATGCAATTGGATGCACACACGGTCCCGAAATACGATATTGACCTGAACGATATACCTCACCTGCCACAGCAGGTAAAGTTTTCAAAATTCTTATCATTGGTGAAAAACCAAGCGCATACTCAATAACACCATATATTCCTAAAAACCAAGCTATCTTAACTGTCCAATTAATTGCTTTTCGGACTCCAATCACATACCTTATTCCATAATAAACCATAAAAAATGTTAATATATCCAAAAAGTTTAAGAAAAATGTATTTATATTTACACGCAGCACGGTAGTATAAATCATCACAAACATATACAAAACCATATATGGCGTTATTTGCACATCCAACATAGATCTAACAAAATGATTTCCTGCTTTACGATTATAGATAAAATACACCATAAGAATCATGTTCATAATTCGAGTACATGTAAAGTCAAATGCAATATGTATTCCAAAATACTGGGGCATTACCCAATCCGTAATAAGTAAAACAGACATAAGAATATATAATAACTTAGCATTTCTAAGTTCTGGTTTGTTCTCCACATATTCAATTTGAGAAACATTTCTTAACTTATCCATTCTCATCACTCTCAACTCTTCTTTATCTAATTCTACAACAGGAAATCACCAACATTATTTTTGGATTTTACAATATGTAAAAATTTCTTGTATGAATCAATTCTTCTGCTAATCTCTTGCATTTTTCTAAGATTTTCGTCCTCTATCTCCCTTTTCATACTTACCGAATGATGATGCACAACTTGTAAAGATTTTAAATAACAATATGAACAGCCCAGCTTCATTAGGATAAAACATAAAATTTCTTCTTCACAATATAAAAAAGTACCATCATATAATCCATTAAACTTCTCTATATAATCAGGGGAAAAAATAATACAACTTCCATGCAAAACTCCCTTAAAATCTCTAATTGTCTGTAAATCATTATGCTGAAATATGCTTCCATCGTAATGTAATATTTTTTTGATTTTTTGTTGTACATGCATTTTCATTAAAAACAAGACCAAATAATCATGAAGAAGTTTTTTTAAAATATCTTTTTTTTGCGGGCATTCAGATAAGTACGGATTTTGACTATTGCCTTCAGGTGTAACAATATCCGGCCCGGCTACATAAAATTTTTCTCTTTCATATTCTTGCATAAGAATCTGCTGAAAGTTGTGTTGCTCAATCACGACATCATTATTGAGCAATACTATCCAATCTGCTCCCAACATATTTTTAGCATACCGAAATCCCACATTATTCCCTGCAGCATAACCAAGGTTTTCCTCATTTTTTATGAAATGAACATTCTTCACATCACAAAATTTGTTTAATAATGCTTCATAGCTTCCATTATTTGATGCATTATCTACAACAACGATTTTGGAATCTCCTATATCTGTATCCAAAAGAGATTCTAAGCATTGCTCTGTAACATCAGCATTTTTATAATGCAAAACCAAATAAGCAAGCATACTACTTTTCCTCCCGTCTTCGATATATAAATGTACCCACACGATAGATAATATAAAATATACCCCAACCTATCACACCTCCTAGGGTATTGAATAACAAGTCCTGTAACTCATAATATCCTCTCTGTGTTATCAGTTGGGCAATTTCTATTATCATACTTGATGCAAAACTAATAAGCAATACAAGCACCATCTGAGTAATACTTTTTCTTTCATTGACAAAAGAAAACAATGAGAGAGTAAAACCATAAGGAATAAACAATAGGCAATTTAAGATAACATAGGCTACCATCAACCAATGAAAATCATTATCGGGTCCCCTTAAACCATGAAACAAATCTAAATCAATCCCGATTCTGCTTCCGCTTTCTCTGCATACCAGAGTAAGCTGCAACATAATGGATAAATAGATGATACAAACAATTCCGGACATAATATCTGTTATTGATGTAGCCTTCCCAAGAATTCGTCTCACTATCACAACCAACAAAAAGATTAGTACTCCTACCAATGAATAGAGAAGGAATTTCTCTATGGAAACACTTCCGAACTGTTCCAACGCCCGTTCCATAATCGTAGGGCTAAAAACTTTTTTGAGCATCTGCATCTTAGCATCTTTCCTTTCATCGCTTGTATGCAAATATTTGACAAAATATGAAGATATTCCACCCTGTCATACATCTCATATACAAATTTTTTACTCCTGTACACTTAATATATTTGTTGTGCTTGTATTCAGGAAAATACTCCTTAATCATATTCCATGTGTCATTGCAAAACTGTTTCCGCATTTTCCGATTTGAAACCTCTGCAATCCGCAACATAGAACTACACAACAAAATCTTTACAATACAGTATTCAAGTTCCTCTCTATAGGTATCATAGAGACCAACTTCCCGATAAAAGGAAATCACATTTTGCAGCACCGCAAAAATATCACCAACTCTTCTTGCTTTATTCACATTCATAGTAGATCCGCCGCGATAAAAATGCATCACATACTTCTCCGGTACAAAAGCAAAACGTTGTATCATAGAAATTGCTTTTAAGCAAAATGCTGTATCCTCATAAATG
Organism: Waltera intestinalis; assembly: GCF_009695995.1. GTDB lineage: Bacteria > Bacillota > Clostridia > Lachnospirales > Lachnospiraceae > Acetatifactor > Acetatifactor intestinalis. The sequence continues at coordinate 81,522 of NZ_VUMU01000009.1, read as the reverse complement.
ACGCCCTCTGGAAACAGAATGCCACTTTTTTTCAGTAGTTCTGCACGATAAATTTTATTCCAAGGTGCAAGCATCGGGTCAATAAACATATCCTGCTTGCCGGTGTATGCTCGCACTCTGCTTCCGTAATCGGCAATCTGTTGCTGCTCTCCCTTATCATTTATCTTTACGTTTTTATAATCACATTCCACATAATCTGCATCTGTTTCTTTTGCCTTGCAGTACATTTTCTCATACATTTCAGGCTCTATATAATCATCTGAATCCACAAAACCGATATATTCACCGCGGCATACAGGTATTGCCATATTTCTGGCAGCGCCCTGTCCACCGTTTTCTTTGGTAATCACCTGTATCCGCTCCGGATATTTCATCTTAAAATCATGAATAATCTTTGGTGATGTGTCCGTAGAACCATCGTCAATCAGAACAATTTCCAGCTCCTTTAGGCTTTGATTTATCACCGATTCCAGGCAAGCCTCCAGATACTCTTCCGTATTATACACCGGTATGATAACACTGACTTTGAACACCGCGCCCTCCTATCTGTCACTTGCATACGGCAATAATCCAAGTATTAAATCCTCATCTCTTTCACACTGTGTCACACTACGTGCCCAAGGGGAGAAAAATCCCATACAAAAAATGATCCCGGCTGACACACAAAAAGCACCACCCCCGAATAGAATCAGATACAGAAAAATATTCATCGTTCTGAAAGCTCCATACCTAACAGCCTCATCCATTACCTGAATGGTACTGGAACCCAACAAATCATTCAATTCTGTGGCAAATGCAGATGCCATGGCATTGGTGATGTCAATCGCTTGATCTCCATCGTCTGAAATCGTACCAACTGTTAGCTTATAACCATATGCACCGGAATTACTGTTTGCACCTGACACTCGAATATCCTCGTCTAGAACCATTTCTCTTAAATCCTCTGCTGTGATACCATACATTGTCAGTTCCTGCGCAGCCTTATCACATACACGAGAACTACTGATTAAATCAGCATATCTGTTCATAGCTGCAACTCCTTCCGTAGTAGCAGAATAAGAGCCATAAACAGCACTAAATAAGGTTGCCGAAGAATAATATCTTATCCCGCCACCAAATATACTTACATAAAGCAAAGCAAACAGAATTCCCGCAACTGTAATCAAGCAAATAATGATTTTTTTTCTCCAAATTTCTCGGAGTCCAACTACCGCATTTTCAATAATATCTGCATCCTGCATTTCAATCTTATCTAAGTCCATCTTCTCATCTCCTTACTTTCTTTTTTGAAGTAATAAAAGGATAATACAACACACAGCAATCAGTAAAATACCACTAACACACATAACTACGATTCTCTGCGTCTGTGATTCCTGCTGAGGAACGGATTGCTGCACTGTTTGAACCTTTTGCTCTGACGTAAAACTCTGGTTATCAGACTGGTGACTGGATTCAATCACCTTTACTGATTCAGAAGCAATTGTATATTCCTTGTTATTTCCTTCCCCATCCACATAGGTAAGAACCAGTTCAAGCGAATATGCACCTGCTTTTTCAAAAGTTACACTTACTGACTGTGTCTTGGTTTTCCCAGCAGACATAGTACCTATATTAGTCGATGCAATATCTTCCCCATTGCATCTGACAACCATCGTTACATTGCTCACTCCTGCATTATCCAGATTGATAATTTTAGCACTCACATATTCTGTTTTATTTTCCTCATAAACCACTGGAAATGTTATGTCATCTACGTCGAAATCTGTTATCCGCCCCACCGGAATACGAAGCTGAGCTGTATTGTAAGTTAATCCGTCCGATATATTCACATTGAAGTTTAAAACATCTGCTTGTATAGTTGTCCAAGAATTGTATTTGAAAGCAACCTCAACCTCCTCACCAGCTGACACAGTTTCCACATATGTCTGGCTTACTGTACCATATTCAGGGGTAACCCCATCCGGATTATTTACAGATACAAAAACATTTTTTGCGTCAACCCCTTTACTGAAATTACCCAGTTTAATTGTTAATGTAAAATCTTTCCCCGGTATAATAGTTTCGTTTGTCACCTCATACCCGGTCACATACAACATACTCGTATTGTTTACGCTTGTGTTCTCCGCCGCTATAACATTCATCTTTCCTGTAAAAAAGAAAGAAATCATTGCTACAATAAAACAAACTCCTGCTCGTCCCACTTTATTTTTCATCAGGTTTCCTCCTCAGCTGCTTTTTTCTTCTTTTTGTACTGTCTGGCAGCTCTTCCGTCAAGCTTTTGATTTCCCTTTTTATCAACAAAGTAATAATCATATTTCTTTACATATTTTCTATACAGATCAATGTCTATTTTATTAATGATCATCCCATAATATTTATCTGCAAAGGGCTGCACTTTGTGTTTTGCGTCCCTAATCTGACGTTTTGTCACAGTTTCCAGTGCGGAAATCAACACAATACCATCTACATCACCGAATAAAATCTGTGCATCCGGTGCCACTGCCACTGAAGGAAAATCAAAAATAATATAATCAAATTTGCCATTCAAATACTGAAGCAATTGCTTCATCATTCCGGAGCAAAACAATCTCACCGGACTCATCATGCTTTTTCCACAGGGTATGTAAGAAAGATGATCAATATTGGTGTCATAAATAATCTCTTCAAAGTCAAGATTACTATTTTCTGATTCTTCCAATAATATATCAGACAATCCTTTTTCCGTCGCATCATTCAATTTCTTTAATTCCTGTGCCTTATGTAAATCACAATCTATAATTAATGTTTTCCACTTTGCATCAGCCAAAGAAATACCAAGACTGATGCTCACTGAGGTACTGCCACACTGAGGACCGCAACCTGTCAGTAAAATTTTATGGGCACCACTATCGCTTTTTCGTTTGTTATGGATTTCCACCACTACCCGGTCAATAGCATCATTCAAAATTTGCTGCGTATTCGCATATAACTGAATTTGTGATTTATTTGATTTTATTGCTTCCTTTCCCACTCTTCATCCTCCTAATTCCTATTCTTTCGCTTTCACTTGCTTATCAATATATTCTAAAATAATATCTTCTATCTTACTTTCAGGCGCGGCATATGGCTGAAACGTAAATGTTCTCGCCTGCTCTATTATCAATGCCAATTGTTCCAAATCATTGCATTGTAATACACACTGTTTTCGGGAAAATGCCTCTGCAATTTGAACTTGATGGTCATCCACATGTTCGTGATATACCGCCAATCTCGGTACTACTACAACAGGCTTCTTTTCACTGATTCCGCGCATAATAGTACCTACTCCGGCATGTGTGACAAGTACACTGCAATCACGAATCATTTGCTGAAGTGCTTCAGCGTCAACAAAATCTTTATATTGACAATGCTGTGGCAGATAAGTGGAATTCCCAGTTTGAATAAAAACTTCCTCCGTCAATTCAGCTGCAATGTTGTCCATCTTCTCTATCAGCCGATTCATCTGAAAGCGCTGTGTTCCAAGCGTTACAACAATCAAAATATGCCACCTCCCAACACTGCATCCGGAAAATAGTCCAACATATCTTCCCATTGTACCAAAAATAAATCTGCATATCTATGCACCATCTTCCCCGTGAGCGATGGCTTATTCACACGTGCAAATGACTCAATATATATAACCTTGCCATGCATTATTTTTTCAAGGACACAGAAAGGATACGCAATTAATGCACCGGTTGTAATCACAAAATCTGGTTTTTCCTTGATTAGAATTCGAAAAGCAATATAAAACAACCGAATGAATTTAAACAGAAAAAGTTTCTCTCTTCGATTCATCTGTGGAACATAATGCTGACGATTTCCGAAATTTCTCACTTCAAAATCATTCTTTTCCGTTACCAGAAAATTATCATATTTTTCCGCCACATTCTTTAATCTGCAGATTTCTTCCAAATGTCCCCCTGAGGATGCAACAAAACAAATCTTCATATAGATACCTCAAATAAACTGTACGTATTCGTTTTATTTTACAACCTTTTCAGCCAATAGACAAGCATCTTACACAGAAATGTGTTTTCTTTTGTCACCGTAAAACGACAAAATATCCACCGGATTCCTCCGGTGGATATGCTGTTGTACTATTTATTTTCTTCTTCCGTGCTCAATTCTTTTATCTTTTTATTTTGAAAATAGGTCGCTGCCACAGAAGCTGCTATAATGATTCCCGCAAGCACTGTCACATACAAATCAAGCTTACATCCCCAGAAGAAGTAGATTACTACTAATGCTAAAACGAACACTGCACTGACTGCAATATCAACATATTTCATTTTGTTGTTTTCTTTCATATCCCTTCTCCTTTCTAGGCCTCTGCCTGCTCTGCATTGTCCTGTAACTTATTAATCTTATTATTACGTGCGATGCAACGAATCAACTCATATACTGTATAAACAACTGTCAGAAGTAAAATCAACCAGTGAATCCAGCAATTTCCGGGTGCTGCCAAAGGAGCCTCTTCCTCTTCAATTTCAACAACTTCCTGCTCTTTGCTTCCACCATTTCCGTTCTGATTGTCATCATTAATGGCAGGTGCCAGAGGAGTCTGTTCCTCATCAATAACAGTAGGTTCTGCAGGAGCAACAACATTCTGAGTCTGAACTGTTGTAGGTGCAGCAGGTGTAGTAGCTGCATTTGCAACCGTTGTAGGAACTTCCACAGTTGTCACTGTTGTTTCAGGTTCTGGATCATCATCATCCGGAGTAGGTACTACAGGAGTAACAGGAATCGGTGTGTAAACAACATTTGCAACAGCACTATCTTCTGTTACCACATAACTCATCAGCTCACCAGAATTGCAATCACCCGGTTTCTTCAAATCCAGCCAATTCGTTCTAATAGTGGATGCATAAGCCTCTACCTTAGACTTAGCTACCTGGAGTTCCTGAGTTCCCAATAAGGTTCCAGCAACGCTTCCGCGATAGTAATTAATGGTTACAGTACGTGTTTCTTCCTTGGTGTATTCAACATACAATGTATCATCCTTTGTTGCAACACCTTCAACAAATGCTGTTTCTGCGACATACTCATCAATTGCCACAGAATCAACTCTATAGCTCTCTCCCAGTCCGACTTTCACAGTCTTACTGTCTGCTAAATCAACAAACTCATTGGTTTCTTCATCAGTATAACCAAATCTTACAGTGATATTAAACTTCTGTCCGGAAATAATACCATCAACATGATATCCATCTCCCTCTGTCTTGATAACATACCAAGTTACTGACTCGCCATCCTTTAATTCATTGCCTGCACCTAAGATTTCATTAATCTGCTCTGTTGTAGGCTGTACTTTCAAATAATTATAAACAGCTTCACCGATAACACCTTTTTTATAAATGGGTGCATAAGATACAAACTCTCCGCTCTCATTTTCTGCACCATTCACAAGCTCTCCGGTCACAGAAGCGGTTGAATAATTTCCTTTTGGATAACTTGTTACAGGGCTCTCATCGGGCTGTACCAGACCTCTGTTTAAGATATAATACTCTACTGTTATCGGCTTTTTATCAACTTCATCTATAGCATCTAATGCTGCTTTTGTTGCTTCTTCCGCTGCAGTTTGTGCTCTTTTTAATGCAGCCTCAGTCTTTTCTACGTTCTGCTTTGCAATACTAAGAGCTTTTGCTGCTTCTTCTATATTCAACTTATTTAATCTAGCTGCATCTAATCTGGCCTGTGCGTCAGCAAGTGCTTCCAATGCTGCATTATACTTATCTAATGCTACTTTCTCTGCTGCTGCAGCTTCTGCTGCTTTATTTGCTGCTTGGGAAGCTGCCACCGCATCGAAGGTTGCAGAATAGGTTGCAAATTCTGCTTCGTCAATCGTTGCAATATATGCCTTGTCATCACGGATGGTAATCAGTGCCTGTGTGTTATCTTTATCGTTCTGGATAATAATATAGGTACCATTTGTTGTCTTCCAGCCATGATACTTTGCTTCCAGATCCAGCTCATTAAACCAATTCTCCCAAGTCTCGCCTGTGAAAATTCCGCCAAGCCAATCCTTCCAGTTCACATCTTTGGTTGCTTCAATATATTTATCTGTATCCTCTTTAATTTCCACATAAGCATCAAAAGTAACACCTGCCTGGGAAAGCAGCTCCTGATATGCTTCCTGCTGTGCCTTATCCATATATGCAACTTCAGTGTCTTTATCGGAGTAAATATAGTCCTCTATGGCAGCTATGGATGTTGTAATATCTGAAACTTCGGTAGTCTTATCAGTAATTGCCTGTGCAGCTGCTGCTTTTGTTGCTTCTGCAGTTGCGATATCACTTTTTGCGGTTGCGGAAATATTTTGCTGTTCAGCCAAGTTAATGTTTTTCAAAGTATCCTTTGCCATATTATACTCGTCTACAACAGCCTTAGCTGCATCGATTTCAGACTGGGTGTAATAGATTTTTACCTCTTTCCATTTCCATCCATCCCGTACCCACTCAGTTTTCTTTACATCATCTGTAGTCTTGTCTGCAACTTTTTGAGCTGCTTCAATTTGAGAATCACCCCTGCCAAAAGCGCCGGTCCCTTTCTCCATTTCCTTTATTTTTTTCTGTGCTTCATCATACCTTTTAATTTCTGCATCAGCTGCATCTTTCTTAGTCTGAGCCTCCGCAATAATTTCATCCTGCTCAGCATTGGTAGTTTCCAGAGCGGCTTTTGCAGCCTCTAACTCCTGCTCCTTAACAGCCTTCTCCTCTTTCAGAGCTTCTACATCCACATCCTTCTTTTCTTCCAGATTATCAATGGTCTGGTCTGCTGCTTCCCCAGCAATACCTGCCTGTTTTGCTGCTTCATCTGCAGCTGCCTGTGCGGTTGCGTTATCTGCCATAGCTGCATCGTATTCTGTCTTGGCTGCTTCTACAGCTGCCTTTGCAGTGTCTAATGCCGCCTGAGCGCTGTCCAATGCCTCCTGAGCTGCTTTTTGAGCTTCGCTGTTTTTAACAGAAAGTTCTGCTGCTGCCACAGCATCTTCATATGCCTGTAATGCCTTATCTAAAATATCCTGTGCATCTTCATATGCCTGATTTGCACTTTCTGCTGCTGCCTGAGCTTCTAATGCAGCTTCTATTGCTTCTTTAGCTGCCTGTTCTGCCGCAAACTGATTATCTGCACTTTCTGCCTTTTGCTTTGCAGCTTCTGCCTTTGCCTTTGCTGCCTCAGCTGCATCTGCTGCTTCCTCTGCAGCTGTCAATTTGTCTGCGGTAGCTGTCTCAGTACCCTCTACGATTTCCTGTAAATCTTCTTTGGTATCCTTTTCAATCTCTGCAATTTCTGTGTTTGCAGTATCCACATTTGTCTCAGCATTAGTAATTGCAGTATCAATCTCTTCCTTCAAAACAGGTTCCTGAGTAGTGGTACCGTCTTCTCCTTCTACTTCCTGGGTATAGGAACCATCCTCAGCTACTTCAAGTGCTGCCTCTCCGGCTTTTTCTGCCAAGTTTTCTGCTGCTTGCTTAGCTGTCTCAGCTGCCTGTGCTGCATTGTAAGCAGCTTCGTCTGCTTTCTCTGCTGCATCTACTACTTCAGCTAATTCCTGATCCATTACAATGGCTTCAGCTGCTCCAACACTGTCTTCACTTGCGTGGACTGTCAGTCCGGCACAATTGATAGTCTCTACAACCAAAATGACTCCCATTGCAAAACTGAATATTCTATGCAACTTCTTTCCTATCTTTTTCATACGTCCGTCCTCTCTCTCAATGTTCTATTTAATGTTCGCTCAATTTCCGTTTCTACTATATAAGACTACGCTTCTCCCAAAAAAGGTTCAGCATTTTTTATATTTTTTTGAAAATTTTCCTGCATTTCCCGAATCAGGCTTTCCGCCTTTTGCAGTTCCAATTCATTAACCATGCTTCGCAACTTCCAAAGCCGCCACCCCAGGTGCGTGGCATTCTCACCATCCAGCTCTTTGATTCGTTTTCTATATCCATTACATATGATAAGGTAGACCGCCATCGACACTGTACAAAACAGAAGAATCATGACTGCCAGCATCGGATAATAATACGGGTTGCCGAGTCCCGGAGCCAGAGGAACTTCTTCCTCTTTCACCTCTATAATACTATAGCTCATATTTTGTAACAGAATGTTTCCGACAATGCTAAGTCCGGGGAAACTTTCTAACAAACCATGCATTACTGCATTCTCCTCTCAATCTTTTGTTGGTATTTCTCTTATTTCTACTCATTAAGACACTCCCATTTGAAAAAAAGGTTCAGTTTTTTTGAAAAATAGAAAAAAAAATTAAGAAAACAACCTAATTTACTTCCATTTTAACATTGTCTCCTTTATAATAAGAAATAATATGTTATTTCTTAATAAGTGTTACAAAAGCCACTTCGCAGCCAGGGGCATGGGTCTGTGAAGTGCAGAAATGAGGGAGTATATGACGGAGAAAAAGTTTGTAAAAGTTTTTCGTATTGCTAAAATCATTCAATTATGTGTTCTGCTGGTATTAGAGGTTCTCTTTTTTATCATTCTTTTTTGTAACCCAACTCTCAGCAAGGAGCTTTACAGCAACAGCACACTGATGTTTCTATGTGCCTGCACCTGGATTCTGATGCTCTGCATCCTTATCTTTATGCTTTATGACTTTTTCCAGCTTAGGCTTTTTGCAGAAGAAAGTCATGCCTTAAACAGAGCCGCTTTCCTGGACAATCTCACCGGCATTCCCAATCGCCATGGTCTTGATGTGGTATTCCAGACTTATGACAGTCCGGAATCTCTTGCAAATGTTGGCTGCTTCATGGTGACCATTTCCAACCTGAAGGAAATCAACGAAACTCTGGGACACCAGGCAGGTGATACGCTCATCCAACATTTCTGTTCCATTTTTGAAGAAGCAGGAGACTCTTTCGGTGTAGTGGGCCGCAATGGCGGAAACGAATATGTACTGGTCATCAACGATTGTTCGGATTCCCGCATGGAGCAATTCATCAAGGTACTTGAGGGTCAGTTAGAGGAATACAACAAGGACTATATCAAGGCTCCTATTTCTATTCAATATGCTTATGTTCTGAATGCAGAAGAACATGCTGATGCTTTTACCCAGTTATTAACCGCAACTTACAATAAGCTACATGCTTAAGGATGTGTTACCACAAGCCGTGCTCCGGCGGTGCACCTTCTTAACAATGGGAATATTAATATATGAAAGAACTGAATATCGCATACATAGCCGGTCTTGTGCTCCGTGCCAAAGCAAATGATTCCAATGCATTTGCGGAACTGTATGCTATGACCTACAATAAAGTATACAATTACACGAGACATTATCTGCGAGATGACTATCTGGCGCAGGATGCTCTGCAGGAGATTTACATACTGGCTTTGAAAAATCTGAATAAACTAAACGATCCTACTGTCTTCATTGCCTGGCTTGACCGCATTTCCTTCAATGTCTGCTATGACATGAGTAAGAAACGTCAAAAAGGAAATGAGCAGTTCTCTGACCCGGAGATTTTGGAGATTGTGGAGGATCAATACCCGAACTCCAACCCGGAGACCAGATATGAACAGAAAAATGAGGCAGACCGGCTCAACAAAGCTTTAGAGCAGCTGCCTTTTAATGAGCGTCAGGTTCTCATCATGCGATTTTACAATGATATGAAACTGGAAGATATCGCTGCCGCCATGGATATAAGCCGTAGCAGTGTGAAGCGCTATATCGCATCCGGCGAAGAAAAACTTAAGAATATATTGAAAGGATAGGGAGGTGAGCCGCATGTTTTATCATAAGAAGAATAAATATCAAATGGATATGGATACTGCCAATGCAGCTCTGCAGAATATTCTTGCCGCCTGCGACAAAGCTCCCAACACCATACCTTTTGACAAAATTGTACTTCGTCAGAAAGCAAACACCAAACCATACAATAGACTGATTGTGCTGACAGCCGTGCTTTTGCTGCTCACATTTCTGTCACCACTTGTGATTGTTCCCATCGCCACGCGATTGGAACCCTATTTTGCGCCGGAACCGGTCAAACTGATAAATGACTACATAGAGGATGATATCCTATATCTGCAGTTCTCCGGTGATGATATCTGTTATGATCAGGCATATATCGAATTTCCGGATGGGGAACGCACCTCTTCCATTCCGGTAGATACTGATAAGGGGTGGATTGGTTTTCCTTACAACGGAACTGAGGAGATAAATATTTACATTCCTTTAGAAAACGGCTCCCATGTGCATTATTTGCTAACCCCCAAACATGAATGACAGGGAATTGGAACAAACATATGAAAAAGCAAAGATTACTCTATTTACCAATTTTATATATGTTAGTTCTCTGCAGCATGACAGGTTGCGGTGCTGATTCTCCGGGTGATTTTCCGGAGGCAGTATCTCCATCGGGCTCCCGGCAGCAATCTGCTCAGACAAACCCTTCCGCCAGTGGCCAATCTGCTCAGACAAACCCTTCTGACCAAGGCCAGTCTACTCAGTCAAGCCCGTCTAACGACGCTGCAACAGAAGGTAGCACCGTAACAGATAATAATTATCGGGACAACACGCCACTCTGTCTCGTTCCCGTTGCTGACGGCACTAAGGAGACCCACAATAATGTGGCATCCATCGATTATTCCCACGCATCCGAGGGTTATGTCTGTGCCAACTACACTGGGAACTGCCCCAAGGTCAAGATTCGTGTTACCAGCCCGGATTCCACCGTGTACACCTATGATTTGCACGGGAACGGATACGAGGTTTTCCCTCTGTCTTCGGGCAATGGTGATTATGAAGTGACCATATACGAGAATATATCCGGCACGAATTATTCCACCTGTTTATATGAAAAGGTATCTGCCACTATCACAGATGAATTCACTCCTTTTCTCTACCCCAACCAGTATGTGAATTTTTCTGCCGATTCCCGGGTAGTTGCAAAAGGTGCAGAACTGGCAGCGACTGCTGCTTCAGACCTTGAAGTCATTACCAATATTTATGATTACATTACCGCTAACATCACATATGACTATGCCAAAGCTTCTGATCCCCCCACAGGCTATACCTCAGATGTAGATGCCATTCTGGACTCCGGCACAGGCATTTGTCTGGATTATGCCGCAGTGATGACCAGTATGCTTCGCAGTCAGCGCATTCCTACACGTTTGGAGGTTGGTTATGCCCAGGACGCCTACCATGCCTGGATCAGCGTCTATACAGAAGAAACCGGATGGCTGAACGGTATCATTGAATTTGACGGAAATGTATGGACATTGGTAGACCCTACCTTCGGTGCCAACACGGATAACAAGACGCTGAAAAAGTTCATCGGTGACGGCAGCAATTATATCCTTCAGAAAATGTATTAGTGAAAGGGGACAAAACGACATGAAGACCACAGAACAAAAATTACTTTCTAATGAAGAGATCGCTTCTTTCTGTAATCAGGCTGCCATGCTGTTTCAGGCAGGCATTCCTCCGGTGGAGGGCATGGCCATCCTGCAAAGTGATGCACAGTCGCCTGAGGGGAAGGCGATCTTCGACCAGATCCTTACCGTATGCCGACAGGGAGAAAGTTTTCACAAGGCTCTGGAAGCCACGGGAGTATTTCCCGATTACTGTCTGCATATGATCGCTCTGGGCGAGGAATCCGGTAATCTGGATGTCTGCATGAATTCTCTGGCAGATTATTACGAAAAAGAAGATGCCATCGCCAGCAGTATCCGGGATGCCGTAACTTACCCCTTTATTATGATCGCCATGATGGCTGCTGTCATCGTAGTGCTGGTCAGCCGTGTTATGCCGATCTTCGAGCAGGTCTATGTGGAGCTTGGCAGTGAGATGACGGGGTTTGCCGCGTCCCTCTTACGTCTCGGCAATCATCTGAACCGTTATTCCTTTATCTTCGTAAGTATTCTGTGTGTGATACTGCTTCTGTATCTTTTCGCCACCAGAACCCAGGGTGGCAAGCGTACTACCGCGCGTTTTCTGAACTGGTTTCCTCTCACCAGACACTTTTATGAGAGTATGGCCTGCGGGCGTTTTGCAAGTGGTATGGCCTTGACTCTGAGCAGTGGTATGGATACCTATTCCAGTCTGGACATGGTGGCTGCACTGGTAGGCAATGAGAAAATGAAACAGAAGATTTTAAACTGCAAAGAAGCCATTAATGCCGGTGCCAATTTTGCGGAAGCATTGACCGGTGCAGGTATTTTTAATCACCTGTATTCTCAGATGGTATCCGTAGGTTTCCGCAGTGGTAACGTAGATATGGTCCTTCGAAAAATCGCAGACCGCTATGAGGAAAATACCAACCGCAGATTACAGTTCATCATTGCCGTTCTGGAACCGACCCTTGTCATCATTCTGTCAGTGATCGTCGGTCTGATCCTGTTATCGGTCATCCTGCCTCTTATGGGTATTATGACCAGCATCGGATAGGAGTGATATCATGAATCGTTTTGAGCAAAAAAGCATGTTCTTCGGACGCAAACTGGTCTATCTGCTTCCGATTCTGGCATTTCTGGTATTGTTTGTTCTGTTTTTACAGGGAATTGGATCCGTTAGTGAATCTACTTTGACCAAGCAGCAGGAAAGTCTGGAAACTGCCCTGGGACGCAGCATTTCTCAATGCTATGCCGTAGAAGGCTGTTATCCTCCTTCTCTGGAATATCTGGAGCAGCACTACGGTCTGTTGTATGATAAGAACTGTTTCTTTGTCGACTATGAATACTATGGCAGCAACCTTCTTCCGGAAGTCACCGTACTCCGCAGAACCGGCGCTCACTAAAGGAGTTTTCTGACATTATGAACAATAGAAATCAGGAAAAACATTTTATTGTGGATATCTTGTTCGTTCTGGCATTGTTCGGTGTATTCGCCGTCTCCGCGCTGGCACTCGTTACCATCGGCGCAGATGTATACCAGCACACCGTGGAAGATATGAGTGTCAATTACGAAAGCAGGACGGCCGTGTCCTATATCCTGGAAAAAGTCCGGCAGAATGATACCGCGGACAGTATCTCCCTGACTACACTGGAAGATGCCCCGGCTCTCTGCATGCTTTCCCGGATCGAGGATGAGACCTACTGTACCTACCTCTATTTCTACGACGGACATTTAAAAGAACTCTTTATACGGGAAGGGACTTCTCTCGGCGGACAGGTCCTGCCTGCCGGTGCGGACATCATGGAGCTTAAGGACCTGACATTTTCCTATGTCTCCAATGACCTGATCCGTGCATCCCTGCAAACGGTTTCCGGAGAGTTCCACACCTTTTATATCCATATTCACTGTAATGCCGCGGAATAAACACCGGGCAGAAAGGATTCCGAACTTATTATGAAACATTCCAGATCCAGTTTATTTCTAATGGAAATGATCATAGCGATCCTGTTTTTCTCACTGGCCAGCGCTGTCTGCATCCAGCTGTTTGCCAAGTCCCATCTACTGAGCACACAGACAGTAAATCAGAACCACGCTGTCATCCAGGCACAGAATCTGGCGGAATCGTATCTCGCGCTGGAGGGCGACATAAATGCCATGCAGGATCTGTTCTCTCCTTCGGAACAGATCAGCGAAAATACACTCCGGCTTACTTTTGACAGCTGCTGGAACCTCTGTTCCGCAGAAAATGGCGGCAGCTATCAGGCCGAGCTGGTACATACTCCGGCGGAAGGTACCGGTATCATGGAAGCCCACATCACCGTGTATGACTTGTCTGCACCGGAGATGCCTATTTATACAATTTCTGTCATGCATCACACCGCAGAGAGGAGGGGGGACCATGAGTAATTCTTCAAAGAAAAGACAATTCGGTATGAATATCGGCTCCGCTTCGATCCTGCTGGTATTCGTGATCCTCTGTCTGGTATCCTTTGCCGTACTGTCTATTGTCAGTGCTAATGCCGACAGCAGGCTCAGCACCCGCGTTTTGGAACGTACTACTGCTTACTATGATGCCTGCAATCAGGCAGAGCAGTCTCTGGCCGGTATGGACAATACGCTGCGTCGCGTCTACGAAGCCTCCGACAGCGAGGATGCGTATTACGACTCCGTAGGACACGGAAAGTCATATGTAATACCTATTTCCGATCTGCAATCCTTACAGGTTACCATTGAGATCTTATACCCTCTGTCTGCGGATGACACCTTTTACCGGATCACCGCCTGGCAGGTACTGAATACAGAGGACTTACAGTAATTTCCAGCTCAAAAAAGCTCCCCGGGGAATCCCCGGAGAGCTTTTTTATAAGATCTTTTCTTTTTTTACTGGTTATCAGCATCTGTTCCCACTTCCACAGTCTCTGCTTCGTTGTTAACATCTGTATTCTCAGCTTCCGGATCTGTTCCGTCACTCAGATTCAGTTCTGCATCATCACCATACATGTCGCCACTGAAATCAATGGTTTCCACATCATCGGTGCTCAGTCTGGTATTACGATATCTCTTCATACCGGTTCCTACAGGGATCAGTTTACCAATGATAACGTTCTCCTTCAGACCGATCAGATTATCAACCTTACCCTTGATAGCAGCCTCTGTCAGTACCTTAGTGGTCTCCTGAAAGGATGCTGCGGACAGGAAGGAGTCGGTAGCCAGTGCTGCCTTGGTAATACCAAGGATGATACGCTTGCCTTCTGCAGGCTCTTTACCTTCTGCGATCAGCTTCTCATTCATTTCTTCGAAATCCAGAACATCTACCAGAGTACCGGGCAGGAATTCGGTGTCTCCGTTATTCTCGATACGGACTTTCTTCAGCATCTGACGTACCAGGACTTCGATATGCTTATCGGCGATATCTACACCCTGTAAACGGTATACACGCTGTACTTCACGCAACATGTAATCCTGTACGGCACGGATTCCCTTGATCTTCAGCAGATCGTGAGGGTTTACACTACCTTCGGTCAGTTCATCACCGGCCTCTAATACCTGGCCATCCATTACCTTGATACGGGAACCGTAAGGAATCAGGTATGCCTTGGATTCTCCGGTCTCTTCATTGGTAATTACTACTTCACGTTTCTTCTTGGTATCACGGATCTCCGCCTTACCGCCGAACTCAGCGATGATTGCAAGTCCCTTCGGCTTTCTAGCCTCGAACAGCTCCTCGACACGGGGAAGACCCTGTGTGATATCGTCACCTGCGACACCACCACTATGGAAGGTTCTCATGGTCAGCTGGGTACCGGGCTCACCGATAGACTGTGCAGCGATAATACCGACTGCTTCACCTACCTGTACAGCTTCACCGGTTGCCATGTTGGCACCGTAACATTTTGCACAGATACCAACGTGAGAACGGCAGGTCAGGATCGTACGGATCTTCACTTCCTCAATAGGCTCACCCTGTGCATTTACACCTACGCTGAGGATCTTAGCTGCACGGCTGGGGGTGATCATGTGGTTGTGTTTAACGATCATGTTACCGTCTTTATCATAAATATCCTCACAGGAATATCTGCCTGTGATTCTGTCTTTCAGGCCTTCAATGGTCTCTTTACCATCCATGAATGCCTTGACTACCATACCGGGGATCTCTGCCTGACCCTCGCAGCAGTCTACTTCACGGATAGAAAGCTCCTGAGATACATCAACCATTCGTCTGGTCAGATAACCGGAGTCTGCGGTACGCAGCGCGGTATCGGACATACCTTTACGTGCACCATGCGCGGACATGAAGTATTCCAGTACATCCAGACCTTCACGGAAGTTTGATTTGATGGGCAGCTCGATGGTTCTACCTGTGGTATCCGCCATCAGTCCACGCATACCTGCCAGCTGTTTGATCTGCTGACTGGAACCACGCGCACCGGAGTCTGCCATCATGAAGATGTTATTGTATTTATCCAGACCGGACAGCAGTACATCGGTCAGCTCTTTATCGGTCTCGTTCCAGGTCTCTACGACTGCACGATAACGCTCTTCCTCAGTGATCAGACCACGTCTGAAGTTGCTTGCGATCTTGTCTACGGTTGCCTGTGCGGCTGCCAGCATCTCGCCCTTCTTCTCGGGCACAGTCATATCGGAAATGGATACGGTCATAGCGGCTCTGGTAGAATACTTATAACCGATTGCCTTAACGTCATCCAGTACTTCTGCGGTTTTGGATGCTCCGTGAGTATTGATGACCTTCTCCAGGATCTGCTTCAGCTGCTTCTTTCCTACATGGAAGTCTACTTCCAGCTTCAGGAAGTTCTCGGGATCACTTCTGTCTACAAATCCCAGATCCTGAGGCAGAATCTCATTGAAGATGAAACGTCCCAGTGTAGACTCTACCGTGCCGGTGATCGTCTCACCTGCTGCATTTACCTTGCTCATGCGGACATGAATGCGGGAATGCAGTGTCAGCGCCTGGTTCTCATATGCCAGAATTGCTTCGTTTACGCTCTTGAAATACTTACCTTCACCAATAGAACCGGGTCTCTCCTGGGTCAGATAGTAGATACCGAGTACCATATCCTGGGAAGGAACGGCTACGGGACCACCATCGGAAGGCTTCAGTAAGTTGTTGGGAGACAGCAGCAGGAAACGACACTCTGCCTGTGCCTCCTGGGACAGAGGAAGATGTACAGCCATCTGGTCTCCGTCGAAGTCCGCGTTGAATGCGGTACATACCAGGGGATGCAGCTTGATTGCCTTACCTTCTACCAGGATCGGCTCAAATGCCTGAATGCCAAGTCTGTGCAGTGTCGGTGCACGGTTCAGCATAACAGGATGTTCCTTGATTACCTCTTCCAGCACATCCCATACCTGTGTATCCAGTCTCTCTACCAGCTTCTTCGCATTCTTGATGTTCTGGCTGATTCCCTTGGCTACCAGTTCTTTCATTACGAAAGGCTTAAACAGTTCGATTGCCATTTCCTTAGGCAGACCACACTGATAAATCTTCAGTTCCGGTCCTACGACGATAACGGAACGTCCGGAGTAGTCTACACGCTTACCTAACAGGTTCTGACGGAAACGACCGGTCTTACCCTTTAACATATCGGACAGAGACTTCAGTGCTCTGTTACCGGGGCCGGTAACGGGACGTCCGCGTCTGCCGTTATCGATCAGAGCATCTACAGCTTCCTGCAGCATTCTCTTCTCGTTACGAACGATAATATCGGGAGCACCAAGCTCTAACAGTCTCTTCAGACGGTTATTACGGTTGATGATCCTTCTGTACAGATCATTCAGGTCGGAGGTTGCGAAACGTCCGCCGTCCAGCTGTACCATAGGACGAAGATCGGGAGGGATGACAGGAATGACATCCATGATCATCCATTCCGGTTTGTTGCCGGATTCACGGAATGCTTCCACGACTTCCAGTCTCTTGATGATACGGGCACGCTTCTGACCGGAGGATTCCTTCAGGCCGGTCTTCAGTTCTGCTGCATCCTTCTCCAGGTCAATGGCCTGCAGCAGCTCTTTGATAGCTTCCGCACCCATGCCTACACGGAACTTGTTGCCCCAGGTCTCTCTTGCATCCTGATATTCCTTCTCAGACAACACTGCCTTGTACTCAAGGTTGGTGGTTCCCGGATCCAGAACAATATAGGAAGCGAAGTACAGAACCTTTTCCAGGATTCTGGGAGACAGATCCAGGATCAGGCCCATACGGCTGGGGATACCTTTGAAGTACCAGATATGGGATACCGGAGCAGCAAGCTCGATATGTCCCATACGTTCTCTACGTACGCTGGCTTTGGTAACTTCTACACCACATCTGTCGCAGACAACGCCCTTATATCTGATCTTCTTATATTTACCACAATGACATTCCCAGTCTTTGCTGGGGCCGAAGATTCTCTCACAGAACAGACCGTCTCTCTCGGGTTTCAGTGTTCTGTAGTTGATTGTCTCCGGCTTTAATACCTCGCCATGGGACCACTCCCGGATTTTCTCCGGGGAAGCTAATCCGATCTTGATGGCATCAAATGTCATAGGCTGATAGGTTGTTTCATTTTTTGTTTCTGACATTAATGGCACTCCCTTCTATACAAAGCATTAAAATTCATCATCACTGCCGTCAAAGCTATCATCGGTGTAATCGTCTTCCTCATAGTCGTCTTCGGAATTCACCAGTTCGCCGTTGTCGTCAAACTCCTGTGACTGATAGCCCATCTCGCCAAGGGAACCCTTGTCGTAATCGTCATCATACTTACGATCACCCTCCATCTCATAACGGTAATCGGTATCACCGTAATCGACGGTCTCCATGATCTCGACCTCGGTCTGATCCTCACGCAGCACTCTGACATCCAGACCCAGTGCCTGCAGCTCTTTCAGCAGAACCTTGAAGGACTCGGGAATACCGGGCTCAGGGATATTGTCTCCCTTAATGATTGCTTCGTAGGTCTTAACACGTCCAACCACATCATCGGACTTCACTGTCAGGATCTCCTGCAGGGTGTAGGATGCACCATACGCCTCCAGAGCCCATACTTCCATTTCTCCGAAACGCTGTCCACCGAACTGAGCTTTACCACCCAGCGGCTGCTGTGTTACCAGGGAGTACGGTCCGGTAGAACGTGCGTGGATCTTATCGTCTACCAGATGATGCAGTTTCAGGTAATGCATGTGTCCGATGGTTACGGGACCGTCGAAGTATTCACCGGTTCTTCCGTCACGCAGACGTACTTTACCGTCTCTGGAAATGGGAACACCCTTCCATACACTTCTGTGATCTCTGTTCTCAGACAGATACTGCATAACCTCGGGGAGAAGTTCCTCACCATGCTTGCTGGTAAAGGTCTCTCCGGACCAGGGTTTACCGTCTGCGGTAGTCTCCTGACCCTTTTCCTTCCACTCTGCGCTCTCCGCATCGTCGAAAGGAAGATTTACATAATCGTTGGCCAGATCCAACGTATCCATAATATCTTTCTCGTTTGCGCCATCGAAGACAGGGGTTGCCACATTGAAGCCCAGTGCCTTGGCAGCCAGGGAAAGGTGGATCTCCAGAACCTGTCCGATATTCATACGGGAAGGCACGCCCAGAGGATTCAGCACGATGTCCAGAGGACGTCCGTTGGGCAGATAAGGCATATCTTCTACAGGAAGCACGCGGGAAACGACACCCTTGTTACCATGACGACCTGCCATTTTATCACCAACAGAGATTTTTCTCTTCTGTGCAATGTAAATGCGGACTGCCTGGTTTACTCCGGGTGCCAGCTCATCGCTGTTCTCACGGGTAAATACCTTGGCATCCACTACGATACCATATTCACCATGAGGTACCTTTAAGGAGGTATCTCTTACTTCTCTTGCCTTCTCACCGAAGATGGCACGCAGCAATCTCTCTTCCGCAGTCAGTTCAGTCTCTCCCTTAGGAGTAACTTTACCCACCAGGATATCACCGGCACGAACCTCTGCACCGATACGAATGATACCTCTGTCATCCAGATCCTTCAGTGCATCATCACCGACACCGGGTACATCACGGGTGATCTCCTCGGGTCCTAACTTGGTGTCACGTGCTTCTGCCTCATACTCCTCAATATGAACGGAAGTATACACATCATCACGTACCAGTCTCTCACTTAACAGAACTGCATCCTCGTAGTTGTAACCTTCCCATGTCATGAAACCGATCAGAGGGTTCTTACCCAGTGCCAGCTCGCCTTCGGAAGTGGAAGGTCCGTCTGCAATGACCTGTCCCTGTGCCACATGATCGCCCTTGAATACAATAGGCTTCTGATTGTAGCAGTTGGACTGGTTACTGCGGGAGAATTTGGTCAGATGGATCTCTTCCTTCTCACCGTCATCATAATCAATGCGGATAGTCTTGGAAGATACATAACTGATGGTTCCCGCTTTCTTGGCTACCACGCAGACACCGGAGTCTACTGCTGCCTTTTCTTCCATACCGGTACCTACTACAGGTGCTTCGGTGCTCAGAAGAGGCACGGCCTGACGCTGCATGTTGGATCCCATCAGTGCACGGTTCGCATCGTCGTTCTGCAGGAAAGGAATCAGTGCAGTAGCCACAGAGAATACCATTCTCGGGGATACATCCATGTAATCAAACATTTCCTTGGGATATTCCTGTGTCTCATCCAGATAACGTCCGGAGACAGATTTTCTCACGAAATGTCCTTCTGCATCCAGTGCTTCGTTCGCCTGTGCTACATGATAATTATCTTCTTCGTCCGCAGTCATGTAGACTACTTCGTCGGTAACGCGGGGGTTCTTGGGATCGGACTTGTCGATCTTACGATAAGGAGCCTCTACGAAACCATATTCATTAATTCTTGCATAACTTGCAAGAGAGTTGATCAGACCAATGTTAGGACCTTCGGGAGTCTCGATAGGGCACATTCTTCCGTAATGGGAATAATGTACATCTCGAACTTCGAATCCGGCACGATCTCTGGACAGACCGCCGGGGCCCAGTGCAGACAGACGTCTCTTGTGGGTCAGCTCACCCAAAGGGTTATTCTGATCCATAAACTGAGACAGCTGGGAAGATCCGAAGAATTCCTTCACTGCTGCGGTTACGGGTTTGATATTGATCAGAGACTGGGGAGAGATCTCCTCAGCATCGTGTGTGGTCATACGCTCGCGTACCACTCTCTCCATTCTGGACAGACCGATACGATACTGATTCTGCAGCAGTTCACCTACCGCACGGATACGTCTGTTGCCCAGATGATCGATATCGTCATCATTGCCCAGACCATACTCCAGATGCATGTTATAGTTAATGGAAGCCAGAATATCTTCCTTGGTAATATGCTTGGGTACCAGTTCATGTACATTCTTCTTGATCGCTTCTGCCAGCTTCTCGGGATCATCGCCGAACTCTTCCAGGATCTGTGCCAGAACCGGATAATATACCAGCTCATGAATACCGAAATCTCTGGGATTGCAATCTACATAATGAGTCAGATCTACCATCAGGTTCGACAGTACCTTTACGTTCTTCTCCTCTGTCTGAATATATACGAAAGGAACGGCGCTGTTCTGAATGGTATCTGCCAGCTCTGCGGTCACCTTGTCTCCTGCGGATGCGATCACTTCACCGGTGGAAGGATCTACCACATCTGCAGCCAGGATCTGATGACGGATACGATTCTTCAGAGCTAACTTCTTATTAAATTTATATCTGCCGACTTTGGCTAAATCATATCTTCTGGGGTCGAAGAACATAGCGTTGATCAGGCTTTCTGCACTTTCAACACTTAAAGGCTCACCGGGACGGATCTTTTTATATAACTCTAACAGACCCTCCTGATAATTCTCAGCAGTGTCCTTGGTAAAGCTTGCCTCGATCTTAGGTTCGTCACCGAAGAGTTCGCGGATCTCGTCATTGGTACCGATGCCCAGTGCACGGATCAATACAGTGATGGGAACCTTACGGGTTCTGTCCACGCGTACATAGAAGACATCGTTGGAATCCGTCTCGTACTCCAGCCATGCTCCACGGTTCGGGATCACGGTACAGGAGAACAGCTTCTTACCGATCTTATCATGTCCGATTCCGTAGTAGATGCCGGGAGAACGAACCAACTGGCTGACGATAACACGTTCCGCGCCGTTGATCACAAAAGTACCGGTCTCAGTCATCAGCGGAAGATCGCCCATGAAAATCTCATGCTCACTGATCTCTTCCTTCTCTTTGTTATAAAGGCGAACCTTAACCTTAAGAGGTGCTGCAAATGTAGCATCTCTCTCTTTACACTCTTCGATAGAATACTTCACGTCGTCTTTGCAGAGTTCAAAATCCACAAATTCCAGACTTAAGGCACCGCTGTAGTCAGCGATCGGAGAGATGTCGTCAAAGACTTCCTTCAAGCCTTCGTCTAAAAACCACTGATAAGAGTCCTTCTGGACCTCGATCAGGTTGGGCATCTCTAAAACCTCTTTTTGTCTTGAATAACTCATACGCATAACCTTGGTACCGGCAATCGGACGTATTCTGTTCTTTTCCATTGACATTTCACCCCGTTCTTTCAGATTTAAAGCCTATTTTGCGTCGGCAACAATGCAGTATATATAAACGTCAAATTTTATGCATGACAAATAAGCATAGCACCGCACAATAGTGCACTATCCATAATAGCACAATGATAAAATAGCGTCAAGGAATTTTTTTGAATATTTTTGAAAAAATGAATAATTTAGAAAATAATAAATAAGAAAGAACCATGCACCGGCAGGTGCCGGCACATGGTCCGTCATATACTGGTTAAAAATTACTTCAGAGTAACCTTTGCGCCAACTTCCTCAAGCTTCTTCTTGATGTCCTCAGCCTCTTCCTTAGAAGCGCCTTCCTTAACAACCTTAGGAGCTCCGTCAACTACGTCCTTAGCTTCCTTCAGGCCCAGACCGGTTACTTCACGAACAACCTTGATAACCTTAACCTTCTCAGCGCCAACCTCGGTCAGCTCTACGTCGAACTCAGTCTTCTCTTCTGCTGCTTCAGCAGGGCCAGCTGCTGCTACAACAACGCCAGCTGCTGCAGATACGCCGAACTCCTCCTCGCAAGCCTTTACGAGATCATTTAACTCTAATACAGATAACTCTTTGATAGCATCGATTAATTCCTGTGCTGTTAATTTAGCCATTTTAATTTCCTCCATTTGAAATATTTTGATTGATTGTCAATTAGCTGCAATTATTATTCAGCTGCGGGTGCTTCTTCTGCGGGTGCTGCTGCTTCGCAAGCTGCTGCGCCGCCTTTTTCAGCCAGCTGATTCATAACACGTGCAAAATTGGTGATAGGACTCTGTAAGCTGCCAAGCAGTTTGGAGATGAGTACGTCTCTGGAAGGGATGTTAGCAATTGCAGCCATACCCTTAGCATCATAAACAGTACCTTCTACCACACCGGCCTTGATCTCAAGCTTATCAGCAGTCTTAGCGAACTGAGCCAGTACTCTTGCAGGAGCGGTTGCATCCTCGGTAGAGTAAGCCATTGCGCTGGGTCCTTCCAGATACTCGGACAGACCTTCGAACTGTGTACCCTTGAACGCGAAGTTCATCATGGTGTTCTTGTAAACCTTGTAGCTAACTCCTGCCTCACGTAAGCTCTTACGTAACTGGGTATCCTGCTCAACAGTAAGTCCACGGTAGTCTACCAGAACTACAGACTGGGCATCTTTGATACCAGCAGAAATCTCTTCTACTACAGGCTGTTTTAATTCAACTTTTGCCATTTCTTTACCTCCTTATAGATTTTGTGCCGATAAGAAGAATAAATTAAAAAACTCTCTGTGAAGACACAGAGAGATGATATCATCATACTTATCTCCTCGGCAGGACTTACGCTCGGTCTCCCTTGCACCTGCTGTCTTCGGCATGGTTTTACAACCTCAGATAGAATAGCATAGGAGACTGTGCTTGTCAAGGATTATTTAGTATTTTTTTGCAAAAACCGCCTCACTGTGAACAGTGAAGCGGCTCTTTAGCATTCGTTATCTAATTAGATTAGAGATCAGATTAGAACTTTGCTACACTAACCTTAACGCCGGGGCCCATGGTGCTGGTCAGAGTGATGCTTCTCAGATACTGACCCTTTAATGCGCTGGGCTTAGCCTTTACGATAGCGTCCATAAGTGCGTTGAAGTTCTCCTGCAGAGCTTCCTCAGTGAAAGAAGCCTTACCAACGGGAACATGCACGATGTTGGTCTTGTCAAGTCTGTACTCGATCTTACCGGCTTTGATATCGTTAACTGCCTTGGTTACATCCATGGTTACGGTACCAGCCTTAGGGTTAGGCATTAAGCCCTTAGGTCCGAGAACCTTACCCAGACGACCTACAACACCCATCATATCAGGGGTTGCTACTACAACGTCGAAGTCCAGCCATCCTTCGTTCTGGATCTTCGGGATCAGCTCCTCGCCGCCAACATAATCAGCGCCTGCTGCTTCAGCCTCGTTGATCTTATCGCCTTTTGCGAATACCAGAACTTTTACAGTCTTACCGGTTCCGTTAGGCAGTACAACTGCGCCACGGATCTGCTGCTCAGCGTGACGTCCGTCACAACCGGTTCTGATGTGAACCTCGATGGTCTCATCGAATTTAGCAGTTGCAGTTTTCTTAACCAGAGCGATAGCATCGTTAGGCTCATAGAATGTAGCGCGATCTACCAGCTTGGCAGCTTCGGTATATTTCTTACCATGTTTCATTATTTTACCTCCTAGGTTCCAGCGGCAATCTCATTGTCGATTGCCTCCCAAATATTTATAAGTTACTCCTCAACAACAATACCCATGCTGCGTGCAGTACCAGCGATCATGCTCATAGCTGCTTCCAGGCTTGCTGCATTCAGATCCGGCATCTTCATCTCAGCGATCTCCTGAAGCTTAGCCTTGGAAATGGTAGCTACCTTGGTCTTGTTGGGAACGCCGGAACCGGACTTGATGTTGCAGGCTTTCTTTAACAGTACTGCTGCAGGGGGAGTCTTTGTAACGAAACTAAAGCTTCTGTCTGCATATACAGTAATAACTACGGGAATGATAAGATCTCCCTTGTCTGCTGTTCTTGCGTTGAACTGCTTTGTAAATTCAACGATGTTCACCCCGTGCTGTCCAAGTGCAGGACCAACAGGGGGAGCCGGTGTTGCTTTGCCGGCAGGGATCTGTAACTTGATATATCCTTCTACTTTCTTTGCCATTGTGGCACCTCCTATAATGTGGTAATTCGGCGCAGGCTGCCTTGTTACTTGCCTCCTGCTCCCACTGGAACGTTGCCGTTCCTTTTGTGCTGCCTCTCTCAGGCCCTTGCGGATCCGAGAGTTTATATTTTATTCCGGAAGTCTCCGGAAGAAAATATCTTTGTAAGCTTCATTAAAGCTTTCTGACCTCTGCAAAGCTGATTTCCACAGGGGTCTCTCTTCCAAACAGTTCTACATTGATCGTAGCTGTCTGTTTGCCATAGTCCAGTTTCTGCACCACGCCGACAGTATCTTTCCATACTCCGGCCACAACAGCAATGCTGTCGCCCTCGCCAAAGTCGATCGATACATTTTCGGTCTTAATGCCCAAAGGCTTCATCTCAGCTTCTGTAAGAGGTACAGGTTTACTTCCGGGACCTACGAATCCGGTCACGCCACGGGTATTACGAACGACATACCAGGTATCATCGTTCATTTCCATATTAAGAAGTACGTATCCGGGGAACATCTTCTTGGATACCGTCTTGCGGGCTCCGTCCTTCAGTTCCACCACATCCTGCATAGGGACTCTTACTTCAAGAATCTGTTCTGCCAGATTCTTGTTGTTCTCTATGGTCTTCTCGATATTGGCTTTGACCTTGTTCTCATATCCTGAATAGGTATGGACTACATACCATTTTGCCTCTGCCATACAATCACCCTCGCTCTATAATGATGTTAAGAAGTTTACGCCGTACTGAATAAAATAATCCAGCACCGCAATAATCACACCAACTACAACTGAAATTGCAACAACCGCTACGGATTGCTTCAATGTGGATTGTCTGTCTGGCCATGAAATTTTCTTAAATTCAGCTTTTGCGCCTTTGAAGAAACTGGGGCGCTTCTGTTTTTCTGCGGAATCTCCCATTTCGACCTCCCATGCTAGAACGGCTGATTATTTGGTTTCTTTGTGCAATGTATGTGTTTTGCAGAATCTACAATACTTCTTGGTTTCCATTCTATCAGGATGAGTCTTCTTATCCTTGGTAGTATTGTAGTTACGCTGCTTGCACTCGGTACATGCTAAAGTAATTTTTGTACGCATTTTTCTACCTCCACGTGTTTTCTGATCTCTAAATTTAAGCATAAAAAAAAGACCTAAATCTCATCTCGCTTGGATACTATAACATAATCCTCGGCTTTCGTCAACTGTTTTCCCGAAAATCCAGCTGTTTTTCTTGTTTCTTCTTATTATATATGCTATAATAGCCTCGTAAAAGTGGATGACTGTATTTTTTCATAAAATATCCTTGATCACGGAGGAGAAAGGAGATATCTATGGGTTCTGTTCTCAACACGGTATACAACAACTATCTGGCGGCATATTCTCCCAGACAGCTGACGAAGTATGACACACATAAAAAAAGCGAACTCCGCAGCGTATATAATTCCATTGTAAAACTGAACAAAGATGCTCCCTGGTATCTTCCGACCACCAACAAGGACACACAGCACTACGCCGTATCTCTGAAGGAAAATGCCCGTGAGCTTCATAACGCGATCGCACAGCTCGGCGGTCTGGAGCAGGACAGCATGTTCCGTAAAAAAAGTGCTTATTCCACAGACACCGAAGTAGCAGAAGCAGCCTATATTGGTTCCGACGCTTTGACAAGTACTTCTCCGGAATTTGATCTTGAGGTAAAAGAACTGGCTACCCCGCAGGAGAACCTGGGATATTTTCTCCCGGATCTGGCTACCACGCTTTCCCCTGCGACCTACTCCTTTGATATTTCCATCAACGATATGAACTATGAATTCCAGTTCAATATCAACGAAGGAGATACGAACCGCCAGATCATGGATCGTCTCTCCAGGCTGATCAACAATGCGGATATCGGTATCCAGGCAAATGTTGCAGAGTCCGATTCCCGTTACGCGCTCCGGCTGACCTCTGATGCGACCGGTGTACCGGCCAACAAGGCATATCATTTCCGCGTAAGTGACGATCACACCAGCAAAGCCTCCGGTGTCGTAGGCAATATGGGGTTGAATTATATCAGCCATTCTGCCGGCAATGCATGCTTCCTGATCAATGGTGAAGAGCGTTCTTCTTCCTCCAACCATTTCACGGTTGGCAAGCTGTTCGATGTACAGATCAAAGCCGTAAGTCCCGAAGATAAGCCGGTGCATATTGGTCTGAAGACAGACACCGAATCCATCACTGACAATATCAACCAGCTGATCGGCAGCTACAATAGCTTCATTCGGTCTGCAGCTTCTTATCTGGAGACCCAGTCCAGAAGCAGACAGCTGGTCCGTGAATTTTCATCAATTGCTTCCCATTACGGCACTTCTCTGGAAAATATGGGAATGCACCTGCAGGATGACGGTATTCTCTCTGTCAATGATGAAAAATTACAGCAGGCAGCGGCATCAGCAGGAAATGATCTATCATCTTTCAGCGTATTGAAGGATTTCAGCAGTTCCCTGTTGCGTAAGAGCGATCAGGTCTCCCTGAACCCTATGGATTATGTAGACAAAAAAATAGTGGCCTACAAAAATCCCGGTCACAATTTTATCAGTCCCTACACCACCAGTGCTTACAGCGGCATGATGTTTAACAGCTACTGCTGATCCTTTCACAGATCAAAGCAGTAGCTGTTTTTGTTTGTCTTTATTTTGTTTTTTTCGCCTTGGCCTTGTACTTATCGATCTGTACAAAATCGTCCATCAGTTCCAGGATCTTATCACGTCCCGTCTGATTCAGCTTCACATAATTCTGCATAACACGATTTTCCAAAAGCTGTGCCCCCAGAGATGCATCTCTCTCCAGAGAGGAAAAATCCACAGGATTCAGGCTCAGCTTGTCGCACATTTTGATCACTGTTCCGTACGCCATCCCTTCAATACCGCGCTCAAGAGCGGTTACCAGTGTACTGTAAGGAATGTTCATCTCCATTGCAAACTGTCTGACACTGCGATACTGTCTTAAAATTTCTTTCTTTAAAATCTCCGCCTTAGTCATATTTATTCCTCCGCATATCCTCCATAATTGGTACAGCTTTAATATACGATTTTGCGTTTTCCATTTCAAGTTAAAAACAGAAAATTAAGAATTTCGACGAAATTTTAACAATATTTTTATATTTCTTCCAGCTGCTCCAACCAGATCCTGGCGCAGGCGTCAGACGGCATCCGCAGGTCTCCTCTGGGCGACAATGCCACGCTTCCCACCTTGGGGCCGTCCGGCAGACAGGACCGTTTAAATTGCTGGGCAAAGAATCTTCGGTAGAAATTTATCAACCATTTTTTAATGATTTCGTCACTGTATCTTCCCGAAAATGTATCTTTTGCAATCCTGTAGATCTTATCCGGAGCATATCCGCAGCGAAGCATATAATATAAGAAGAAATCATGCAGTTCGTAAGGCCCTACCAGATCTTCCGTCTTCTGTGCAATGTTTCCTTCCACCGGCGGGAGCAGCTCCGGACTGACCGGGGTATCCAGCACATCCTTCAATACTGCCGTAAGTTCCCTGTTTTCACAGGTATCCGCATAATAGTCCACCAGATGCCGCACCAGTGTCTTGGGTACACCGGCATTGACGCCATACATGGACATATGGTCTCCGTTGTAGGTGGCCCAGCCCAGTGCCAGTTCCGACATATCTCCTGTACCGATGACCAGTGCATTTTCCTTGTTTGCGATGTCCATCAGCACCTGCGTGCGTTCCCTGGCCTGCCCGTTTTCATAGGTAACATCATGGCATCCCATATCCTGCCCGATATCGGCAAAATGTCTGGTCACAGATTCTCTGATATCCACTTCCCGCAGGGTTACACCCAGAGTCTCCGCCAACAGGCAGGCATTTTCATACGTCCGGTCCGTTGTTCCGAAGCAGGGCATGGTCACTGCTATAATTCCTTTTCTGGAAAGTTGCAGCAGGTCAAAGGTACGTACCGTCACCAGCAGTGCCAATGTGGAATCCAATCCTCCGGAGATTCCGAGGACCGCCGTCTTTAATCCGGTATGCGCATACCTTTTCTTCAGTCCGTATGCCTGAATGGACAAAATATCCTCGCACCGTCTGTTTCGAAGTGCAGGATCCTCCGGCACAAAAGGATGTGCGGCAAATTTGCGATCCAACCGGGTCTGTGCAAGCTTTACGGAAAAAGGGACCACGCGGTAATCTTTCTCCGGCTTCTGTCCGAACATTCCCATTCTTCTGCGTTCATTCACAATTCGAAGCACATCCAGATCCGCATATACAATTCCGGAAGAGAATCGGGATGACTGTACAAGCAGCGTACCATTCTCCGCGATCAGGTCATGTCCTCCGAATACCAGATCCTGGGTGGATTCTCCCTCTCCTGCGGAAGTATAGATATATCCGCACAGGAGTCTTGCGCTTGCAGATTTTACCAATAACATGCGATAGTCATCTTTGGAGACGGTCTCATTGGATGCAGAGAGGTTTGCGATCACCGTGGCTCCCGCAAGTGCATGAGATGTGGAAGGAGGTTCCGCCACCCACAGATCCTCGCAGATTTCACAGCCGATCACCAGTTCCGGAAGTTCTGTGCAGCGAAACAGAAGGTTTATTCCAAAGGGAATTTTCCGCCCGGATAATTGATATTCCGTTACGGTCTCCTCCCCGGGAGTGAAATGTCTTCCCTCATAAAATTCTCCGTAGGAAGGAATGTTTTTCTTCGGGATCATTCCCAGGATATCTCCGTGATGTAATACCGCCGCAACATTGTATAACCGGCCGTCTTTCTCTATCGGAAGTCCCACCAGTATCACGGCATCCATTTTTGCAGTCTGCGCCGTGATCCGAAGCAATGCTTCCTTTGCCTCTTCCAACAACAGGTTCTGAAGAAACAGATCCCCACAGGTATACCCCGTGATACACAGTTCCGGAAATACCACTATTTTTGCTCCATGAGAGACCGCTTCCTCCATCTGTTCACAGATCACCTGTGCATTATAAACCGGATCCGCCACCCGGATCGCCGGTGTGGCGGATGCTGCTTTGACAAATCCCTGTTTCATAGACTTCCTCGCTTTACAGAATCAATCCTGAATCATTTCCTTTAATTCATCCACGGTAAAGTTATAGTTTTTATTACAAAAATGGCAATTCACTTCTATCTCTTTGCCATCATCGATCATGGACTGCAATTCTTCTCTTCCGATACTGATCAGAGCTTTTCTCACACGGTCTTTGCTGCAATTACAGGAAAATTCCACCGGAAGTGTATCCGTAACTTCCAGATCCATTCCCTCCAGCAGAACACCCAGCATTTCCTCCGGTGTCTTGCCGGCATCCAGCATTGTGGTGACGGAAGCAAGATTTTTGATATTCTCCTCCAGCTTACTGATCGTCTCCTCCTCTGCAAAAGGCATCAACTGCACAATAAAACCGCCGGCCTGTCTTACGGTATTATCTCTGTTCATCAACACTCCCAGTCCCACAACAGAGGGAACCTGCTCAGATACTGCAAAATAATAAGTCAGATCCTCTGCGATCTCACCGGTCTGAAGATCCGTCTGTCCCACATAGGGGTCTTTCAGGCCCATGTCGCGGATCACGCTCAAGACACCGGCGCCCACTGCACCGCCCACATCCAGTTTGCCCTGGGCATTGGCAGGCAGGATCACATCCGGCACATTGGCATACCCCTTCACATGTCCGTTCCTATCCGCAGTCACCGTCAGTCCGCCGATAGGACCATTTCCTTTGATCTGCAGGGTGATCAGTTCATCGTCTCCCTTCAGCATACTGCCCATCATAACCCCGGCACTGAGCAGTCTTCCCAACGCTGCCGTAACCACGGGGCTTGTATTATGTGCCGCCCGTGCAGTCTCCACTGTCTCTCTTGTAGTGCATGCGAATGCCCGGATCTGTGCATTTGCTGCAGTTGCACGTACCATATAATCTTTCATTTATTTCACGTACCTTTCTGTCGGCAGCTCCTTTTGCTGCTCTTTTGCTACAATATATACTCTCTCGCTGGTCGCCGTTGCTGCCTCTCCGGTATCGGAATCCATGATTTCGAGGACTTTAAGTCCGGCCTGTTCCAACAGCGCCCTCATCTGTTCCGCAGTATATCCACGTTGCAAATGTGTCTCAGTGAATCTGCGGAAAATATCTTCCTCTTCCTGCACGAAAATGGTGAGATCATACTCATTGATCTCCTCTTCGGGATCATAATAATTCTCCCAGATAAAACTGCAATCCTGTCTGTTCTCCGCAATAGTGGTATTACCGATGACTTCCCGGTATTTGTAGGCGGTATTAAAATCAAAGATAAATACCCCGCCGGGATAGAGATAATTGTTCACCAGCCGGAATACCTGCAAAAGTTCCTCTTCTTCCAAAATATAATTGATGGAATCACAGACGCTGATCACCGTACCCACGGTAGAATACAGATCCAGTTCCCGCATATCCTGATGCAGATAAAGGATCTCCGAACCGCTCTCCGCTTTTTTATCCATGGCAATATTCAGCATTTCTTCAGAATTATCCACGCCAATGCAGTCATAGCCTTTTTGATACAGCATTTCCGTCAACGTACCTGTGCCGCAACCCAGATCCACCACCAGATTACGCTCGGAATCCAGAATTCCCTCCGCATCCCGCTCCGGCTTCGACACTCCATAGGCTGCGATCAGCCGGTCCAGACGTTCGCACCACATTTCATAAGGGGTATTGTCCATGAGTTCATCATATACTCTTGCAAAATCGGTATAAATCTCTTCTGTGTTTTCCATAGCTACAGCATCTCCGTTTTCTTAAAAAATAGTCCCAAGTGCCCCGAACACTCCCATGCTGAGCAGTCCCATGATCACACCTGCCAGTACTACTCCCAACATCACGGCAATCACGCTGGACTTAAAGTCCATGTCTAACAGACTGGCTGCCAGAGTTCCGGTCCATGCACCGGTTCCGGGAAGCGGAATTCCCACAAACAGAAGCAGTGCCACGAACAGACCTCTTCCGGCCTTCTCCTGCAGCTTCTGTCCACCCTTGTGGCCTTTTTCCAGACAAAAAGTAAAGAACTTACCGATGACCGGCTTGTCTGCGCCCCACTCCAATACTTTTCTGGCAAAAAAGAAAATAAAAGGCACCGGAAGCATATTTCCCAGGATACAGATAATGTAGCTGGGCAACAGCGGCAGATTCATTCCCACCGCAATGGGAACAGCGCCTCGAAGTTCAATCAACGGAACCATAGATACCAGAAAAATGATCAAATACTTTTTTAACATGTGTTTACTCCAATTCTTTTATTTTTTAATTATACCCGCTTTTCCAGATATTCTTTCAGAAAAGCGATCAGACGGTCCATTTCCTCATCCGTACCGACCGAGATACGCAGGGAGTTGGAAATGCGGGGTTTGTTCCAGTGTCTGACATAAATATCCGCCTCTCGAAGTGCCCGGAACAATTCTTCTGCCGGAACTTCCTTATGAGAAGCAAAGATAAAGTTTGCCTTGGAATCCGGGAAAGTAAATCCCAGGCTCGTCAGTTCCTTTTTCACCCGCTCTCTCGTAGCTATAATTTTAGCCGTGGTTGCTTTAAAATAAGTATCATCCTTCACTGCTTCCACGCCCATTACCTGCGAAGGCAGGTTCATGGTGTAGGAGTTAAAGGAAAACTTCACGTCATTCAGATAGTGGATCAGTTTCTCGTTGCCGATGCAGAAACCGATACGCATTCCCGCCATAGCTCTGGACTTGGAAAACGTCTGAACGACCAACAGATTTTCGTACTTTTTAAGTAACGGCAGTGCACTTTTGCCACCGAAATCCACATAAGCCTCGTCCACGATCACTACCACATCCGGATTTGCCTGCAGGATCTCCTCAACTGTTTCAAGAGATTCCTCCACGCCGGTAGGAGCGTTGGGATTCGGGAAGATGACACCGCCGTTAGGCTGTTTATAATCTTCCGGATGGATATGCCAGTTTTCATCCAATGCACAGGTGCGATATGGGATCCGGTACAGATCTGCCCATACATCATAAAAGGAATAGGTGA
The DNA here is from genome assembly GCF_009695995.1 of Waltera intestinalis. GTDB lineage: Bacteria > Bacillota > Clostridia > Lachnospirales > Lachnospiraceae > Acetatifactor > Acetatifactor intestinalis. The sequence goes on along the minus strand of NZ_VUMU01000009.1, from coordinate 48,894 downwards.
CATCCGGGAACAGAATCGGCTTACCACTGTTAAAAAAAGTCATAAAGGCCATAGACAATACATCGTCCGAACCGACTCCCACGAATACCTGCTCCGGTTTTACATCATAATATGCTGCCAGGGCATCCACCAGCGGCTGGGCATTTGAATCCGGATATAATCTGAGTGCTGCACTCTCCATATTTTCCGCCGCTTTTCGCACCCCGGGTGCGGGAGGATACGGGCATTCATTTGTATTTAATTTAATCATATTGGGCCGGTTCGGCTGTTCCCCTGCCACATAAGGAACTACCTTACGTACATTTTCTTCCCATTTCATAATTTCACTCCTCACTCCTGCTATTCAACTCTTCCCGATAGCTTGCTGCCTGTTCCGAAAGTCCCAGGCGATCATAGCATCGAACCAGTCCCTCCAGCGGTTCTGCCCCGGAAGTCCTTAGTGCCAGTACCGGCTGCGTTTCATATACCGCATTGTAATACCAGATGACCGCTTCCTCCAAGTCCCCGGATGTCTCGTAGAAATGCCCCAATTCGCAGCAGATCTCCGAGCAGCCGTCTCCGGCGATCACCTTTAAGGTGTATTTGAAAAAGCTCACCGCATCTCCCCGCAGTCTTGCCGCTTTTGCTGCCACACAACAGCCTTCCGTGATCTCATCTCCGCTTCTGTCCGGAGAAGCCACCTGCATCTGAAAATAGTTCTCCGCCTCCAGAAAATCCCTGTCCGCTCCACCCAGGAACAATTCTCTTGCATACATTCCATACAACCTTCTGGAAAGCTGTCTTCCTGCTGCGATCTGTTTACGGAAATTGGCAATATCCCTGCCTGCATGATTCTGCTCCGGCATATGGGTGATCACAATATCACTGTCATAGACAACCGGTTCCAGCCGGACCATTTCATGAATTGGTTCTTCCCATATAAAATTTCTCAGTCTCTTAAACAGCTTCGGTCGATATTCTTCATCAAAATTATAAACCGTACCGTTGTGCAGCTGGTTGCCGTATTTCATCTGTACAATTTCAATTTCGGGCAGAAGCGTTTCTTTTAACACCTGAAACCTTGCCCGGTTCTCTTCCGAGAGAACCTCATCCGCATCTGCGGAATAAATATACTCACAAGTTGCCTTGGAAAAAGCAAAATTCCTCGCTGCACTGAAATCATCGATCCATGTAAAATCATAAACCCGATCCGTGTATGTCTGTGCGATCCGTCTGGTCGCATCCACAGAACCTGTATCCACGATGACGATCTCATCCACCAGATCTTTTACGCTGTCCAGACATCTTGCCAGGATCCGTTCTTCATTTTTCACGATCATGCATAAAGAAATTGTGATCATCTGCATTCACCGTTCCTTTATAACATCTTATAATACCTTAGATAAAAATTCCTGTAATCTGGGACTCTGCGGATTGGTGAAAAATTCCTGAGGGGTATTCTCCTCCACAATATTTCCGCCATCCATGAAAAGCACTTTTGTACCTACTTCTCTGGCAAATCCCATTTCGTGCGTTACGACCACCATTGTCATACCGCTCTCCGCCAGTTCCTTCATAACTTCCAGAACTTCTCCGACCATCTCCGGATCCAGTGCGGAAGTCGGTTCATCGAATAGCATTACTCTTGGATTCATGGCAAGAGATCTTACAATGGCAATTCTCTGTTTCTGTCCGCCGCTGAGGGATGCGGGATAAGCATCTGCTTTTTCCTCCAGTCCTACACGTTTTAACAGTTTCAGAGCATTTTCCTTTGCTTCTTCTTCGCCCATCAGCTTTAACTTCACAGGCGCCAGCGTAATATTATTCATGATCGTAAGGTTATTGAACAGATTAAAATGCTGGAACACCATTCCCATATGCTGACGGACTTTATTAATGTCAATCTTAGGGTCTGTGATATTCTGTCCGTCGAACCATATTTCACCACTGGTAGGTCTCTCCAGCAGGTTCAGGCAACGTAAAAATGTACTTTTGCCGGATCCGGAGGGGCCCACTACTACGATTTTTTCACCGGGATGAATATGATAACTTACCCCTTTTAACACCTGATTATCTTCAAAGCTTTTATGCAGATCTTTAACGATTATCACTCTTACGCAGTCTCCTTTCCAGTTTTGCAAGCAGGATGGACAATACCTTGGTCAATACAAAATAGATGAAGGCAATACCAAGCAGCGGTGTAAATACATCGAACAGCTTGGAAGTCATCTGATTGGCCACACGGGTAAGATCGCTCATTCCTACATAACCCACAATAGATGTCTCCTTGATCAACACGATAAATTCGTTGCCCAGCGGAGGCAGAATGCTCTTGAATGCCTGAGGAATAATGATATAACGCATGGTCTGGAATTTATTCAATCCCAGAGATCTTCCCGCTTCCATCTGTCCTTTATCCACCGCCAGAATTCCCGCTCTGACGATTTCTGCCACGTATGCTCCGGAATTAATACCGAACGTCAGGCTGGCGATCAGAACACTGTTTTTGCAGGTAGCCAGAATACCGGACCACATGATCAGCAATTGGACCGTGGTAGGCGTACCTCGGATAATATCAATATAGGCGCTCGCAATACGGGATGCTATAGTCTTCGAACCGTTTTTTCTCGTAGACAATTTTAAAAATGCTGCAATCGTTCCAATCAGGATACCAAGCAGTGCCGCAAAAAAAGAAACCTCTAAGGTTACTCCCAGGCCTTTCAGATAAAGCTTCCATCTGTCAGCTTCAATGAAGGCTGCATAAATATGTTGCCAGATATTTTGCATGTTATTTCCTATGCCTTTCTTGTAAATGTATAAATTTCCATTGCCTACCTTAATATAGCAAAAAGAAGAGAATGGCACAAGCCATTCTCTTCTTTTTTCGTGTATATTTTGTATAAAAATTACTCTCCGATGTACTGAGCTACCAGAGCATCAAAGGTACCATCTGCCTTAAGGTCTTCCAGTGCCTGATTGATCTGATCTACCAGTTCGCTTCCCTTGGGAAGTGCGATCGCATATTCCTCGGTCTCGAATCCAAACTCTGCACCATCGATGATCTTAACTTTGCCTTCGAACTTGGTGTTGAATACTTCTGCAGGGTTTTTGTCGATAATAACAGCATCTACTCTGCCATTTACCAGATCATTTACAGCATCTACAGCTCTGTTGTAAGTCTGAGCGGTAGCACCTTCAATATCTTCTGCCAAAAACATACCGGTAGTTCCCAGCTGACATCCAATGGTCTTATTCTTCAGATCATCTGCAGTTGCAATATCGGAATCTGCTGCAACGATCACATACTGTACTGCCTCGTAATAAGGATTGGAGAAATCCACCTGCTCCTTACGCTCGTCAGTTACGGTCATACCAGCGATAGCACCGTCAATTCTGTTGCCGATAGAGCTTACCAGAGAGTCGAACTCCATGTTCTCTACCTGAACTTCCATGCCCAGCTTCTCACCTACTGCCTTGATCAGAGCGACATCAAATCCATCGGGTTCTCCGTCATCACCAACATACTCAAAGGGAGGGAACTCAGCATTTGTACCGAATACCAGTACGCCGCCCTCTGTCTTATCGGCTGCTTCCGTTGTTGCAGCAGCTTCCGTTGTTGCGACAGCAGTCTCTGCCACACTGCTTTCAGCAGCCTGAGAACTCTCATTGGTTGCGGAATCAGAACCACAGCCTGTCAGCATTGCTGTGCACATTACAGTTGCAAGTAACATTGCGATTGCTTTTTTCATAATATTTTCCTCCTGTCTGTGTTTTGGAAACCACTATGGTTTCTAAACTTTAGTTACTATAGCACTTTTTAAAAAGATACGCAACTGTTTATGCATAAATATACGTTGTTCTAAAAACACTTTCGAGGAACGTTACGGAAAAAAATGCTGTGATAATATAAGGAATAAACGGCTGTGGTTCGCGCAGTCTGCCTCTTGGAGTAACATTTCCCCGAAACAGCTGCACGATTGTCAATAACACGACTGAGAGAAACATCTGTAGCAGAACCCCCACCATTCCGACTGCATTTCCGCACTCCGCCAAAGCACAGACCGAAAATGCATGACAATCCGCTTTTCCGTACATTCTGCTGAAGAGAAGCTGCTGCAGCATGACAAACACCAGTACAGCGACGATACCATGAAATCCTCCACCCGCCGTCAGTCCCAGGATTCCGGCCCACGGGAGGCACCACCACCATACATAATTATACACCCAGCAATTTCTACGATCCATGTATGCCGCACTCAGAAGGCCTCCGGCCAGCAGACAGCCGGCCAGCAGTCTGAGATTACTCACGACCCACCCATATTCTGTGCATTGCTCCGAATAGTTTACGGCCATCGCACCGAACACAGTCATGACATACATGAAAATCCTGTCACTTCCGTACCATTTTTCTTTATTCCCGCCAACTTTCAGCAGCCACTTTGCACTGCCTGAAATGATGATCGTCGCAAGTACTATTTTCCCCATGTCATCACCTCAGTCTGGTCCGCAGGTCCTCCAATACACTGCCTTTTACTCCGATCACGCTGATTCCTGGATGGTCCTCAAGCTTTTTATCTCCTTTATATGCCTTCACCGTAACTTCAAAATTCTCGTTTTCAGGAGTATACAAAGGCACCATAAACTGTAACTGTTCCGTAATACGATATCCCGGCTTGTCCCTATAGTCAAAAATACGATTCAGCTCCGGGCACAGATCTGTCATTTCTTTGGGGAAGATCACTTCCACACGATCCGCATATCCCCAGACTGTAAAAGTCAAGATACCGCTCTCACCGCAACGGAAGGCTGCATCCTGTGGTTCCCGTATTCTGATAATGTCAGCCTCCAATCCGAATTCCGTCGTTCCTTCGGATATTTCCGTTTCATTTCCCACCTGATCGCATGCATATGCAAACACAGTAAAGTCTCCGCTGAACAGAGCATCATCTTCTGTGATTTCCATCCGTATACTGCCATCTGCATCCGGATGATATGTTTTACTTACAGTATTGTCTGTATTTTGTATATTCACATAAAACTCCTTCACTCCACTGACAGCATCACTAGCCGTTATTGTTACATTCACCTTTCCGTCCCGCCTGTCGATCAGTTCCCTGTTCTCCAGCATTTCCATTCCATATATCACCGGCGGCTCTCCATCCGCGATCAGAGTAATCTTATTTTTTTCATCCAGTTCATGAAGCGAATAGATTTTACCTGCAACGGAATCGGCCTCTGCAATGGGAATTACTTGTATCCTCTGTCCGGACCGGTCCCCTGTGATCGTAAATTTTTGTACACCGGTAAGACTTTTACCTGAATCTGAGCGAACAGTAAATGAATACGGATATTGCTGTAATACTGTGGTTCCTTCCGTAGCATAAATTAAACCTTCAGCATCTGTGCGGACAGTTTCCACAGCTGTATCTGACGAAGGCGTACGGATAATATTCCGGGCTATTGTCCCTTCTTGTGTCCTTGTCTCATAAATTGTCTCATTCAGCTGATATTGCAAAGAGGCCACCCCTTTCAGATATGCCTGATGCTTTAATGTGATCGGAGTTCTTCCGTCAGCGCGTACATACCAGCACCTTTCTTCCGATGACGGAGCTACATTTCCGTCTTCTCCTTCCGGAATCAACTGGCCGGTATAAATCTTCCATGGCACCTCTGTTTCTTTGATGGTGAAATGTGTTGTAGCTCCTATATTTCCGGCAACATCTACTGCTGCCACATGGAGATACTTCGTGATTTTGTCAGCTGTCACATTTGTATGCGGTTCTGTGTTGAAATGTCCGTTAATTTTCGTTACATTCGTATCTTTTGCGTCATCTATAACCAGATAATATCCTGCAATCCCACTGGTCAATCTGTTTTGTGTAATATTCGATTCACAAAGCCGTACTGTACTTCCGGTCAGATATGATTCTGCCTTGTGATAATATACCGTTCCATTGTCCTTCGGCACCTGCCAGGTAACACGTACGCTTTTTTCATCTATTGCCTCATAAATCGCTTCTGCCGGTATTTTATCCGGCAGTGCACAATCTGTTGCCACAATACCGTTTAAATGTGATGTTTCCTGATATCCTACCATTTGGGATCGAATCTCCACACTTCCGTCGCCTCTGTTATTACCACTCATGCTTTCAAATATTTGTACACAATCCTCATTCACATAGTTACTTCCTCCATAGGCCGGTTTAGACGACAGCACCTGGCCTTCCGTATATCCACAGGTCGATGTCATTCCGCCGGTGAAATTCAATCCGGTAAGAGATGATGAAAACCAGGCATTGCTGCAATCGTGATAAAACTTAAAGTGCAAATATACTTTTGTAGTTCCCTCCGGCAAGTTAAAGTGAAATGTTCCTGAAAATTTACTTGTGCCCGGAGCTCCACCCCAGGAGCCATCCTCATTCTGCCACGAAGAGTTTGGTGTCTCACTCAAAGCATACACTGCATCCCGGAAGGTTCCGGATAGAATGATTCTTCCCGCCTGATTCAAAATACAATATTCTGATCTGTTCAGTGAAAATCTGCACCCATTCCCCCAACTGTCAGCATATACAGATACATTTAATTTGGTATTTCCTCTGGTATCAATCCCCTGATATCCGCTGGTATTCCATCCATCTGCGGCCCAATGAGGCCGGGCCCAGCCTGCTCTGATAACATGGTAAGTGTTGTCATCATCCTTTGTATGCCCTCCGACACTGGTGGCGGTATATGTATTACTGTGTGAAGCGTTAGCATACACAAAATGCTGCCAATTTCCGAAAGCCGGCGTATAAGAAGCATCCCGATAGCATCCGTTCGTATGATGATGGACGATTTTCTCCCCGGCACTTCCTCCCAGGTATCCGGCACCGCCACCGGCCATTCCATCCTGTCCGTCACTGTTTTCTGTCACTCCCGCCATACTTCCTCCGGCACCGCCGTTTCCCGCAGGAGATGCACCGCCGCCTCCCCCGGCGATCAGCAGAATCCCTTTGCGGTCCGACACAACGCTTGTCTTCCCGCCTCCGTTTCCGTAATCCGTGGCGCTGCCACCTCCGTTCACTCCATTCTGACCGCCCACAAAATAGGTAAGCTTCTCTCCCTGTTGCAGCCAGAATGTACCCGTAACACTCCCTCCGTATCCTCCACTGTTTGACTCATAATTTTGTCCCTGGGCCCCTTTCGCCGTTATCGTATAGAGACCTGTATACGGAATAAGAAATGTTTTTTCTTTTCCTGTATATTCCTCCTTTTTGTTCACCTCCGCTGCATTACTGATATCGTCTGCCGTATTCACTCTGGTCCAGGCACCATTCTCCCGTTTCTGAAACAGAAGATACGATTTGTCTTTTTGATCTGCCTGCGACCATGTCAGATCTACCGCCCCTTTTCCCTCGTTGGCTCTGTAATTGTCCGTCGATTGTAGCTGCAATGTCACCCAATGAGCATACAATGTCAGTGAGGCGGAGGGGATGATCCTGTCCCCCGGAGCGCCCGCCGGCTGCGTAAACTTTGTATCATAATACCATCCGCCGAACGACCAGCCTTCTCTGGATGTGGCCGGCAATGTGACCGGATCCGGCTGATATACTGCTTTTACCGTATCCGTATGTCCGTCTGCAGCGGGAAATATATAACTCCCCCCGTCTATCTGTCCCTGGAATGGCAGGATCCTCATCCATTCTTCGAAATGATTAGTCCCCCTGACCGGTGCCACCGGCGTACCTCCGTTGGTCTCAAACTTTATAAGACAGCCTTCCGGTGGTTCTATATGTGCTTCCTGCAATGCATATTTTTTTTGATACTCCCCTGTAACTGAAAAAACACTTTCTCCGTTATAGCTTCCTCCTGCTGCATCTATCTTCAAAGTACTTTTACAGGGACGCCATTGTGCGTAGAGAATCACCGTGCCGTTGTCTTCCTCCGTCCATGTGGTCCTGTCTTTGTAATCAGCCGTAGACAGATTGTATATTTCTGCACGATCCCCATAAGAGATACCGCTTCCGTCCGGCCTGGTATTCCATCCGGTGAACACATATCCGATCCGGGAATAATTATTTACCACAAGATGTGTGACCGGCGTTACTTCTTTTCCCTCATAAAGTACAGCATTATCATACATATGATAGCTTTCTTCCATAAAGCCATGGCAGGACTCAGCATTTGCATCATAGATAATCCTATACTGATTGTTTGAGATTGTCTTACATCGGTGTGGTGAAAATGTAACTCCCTGTTCCAGATTACTACAAAACGGACACAAATAATAATAGGTCACAGGGTTTTCTTCGCTACCCAGATCCATATACTGTATCGTCTCCGCCGCTTCCCTGCTCATATAAATATTCCACCATTCTATCGGTTCTCCGCAATCCGCACACAACGGCTTCCAGCCGGAATAATAATACCTATGACATTTTTTCATGCCAAACGAAATACCATGCCATCCGAGGGGTGCTCCATATGCATTATGAATACATTGTGCACCGCGCAAAACAACCTGCCATGCCCCTATGGGTACTTCCCCTCTCCGGCTGGATCTGTAATAATGTTCTCCCTCCTGTAATGCCTCCAGGGAAGATTTGATTCCGGTATACACTGTCGTTGTTTCGTTTTCGTCATACCATTTATAGTTCCGGTCCCCAGCACAGGTTGTCCATGCTTTCCCGTCCGGGCTGAATGATACATAACTGCTGTTGTAAATCGTCTTTTTTTCGGAGGCCTGTACATGCCCGCCCGGAAGCAACAGCACAATTCCCAGTGCAATTCCCATGATGCTGTACAATGCACAGCGTATTTTCTCCGTCATGCCGCTTCTCCTTCCTGGTGTATCCCGGGGCACTGTCAATCGCAGACCTTAACGACTCTGAGCGATCCTTTTGCCAGATTTCTGTAAAAATCATCTACTTTACCGTTGTCCATGTAAACATTGATCCTCTGCGCAGGAGTCGTTGTATCTCCACTGTCTATCGCATTTCCGTTTTGATCGAAAACCTGCTGCACGAACAAATTCTTCCAGACCGGCTTTTCTTTGGCTGTTTCTTCTTTATCAATACAATAAATATGAATCCTGTCCCCCGCTCGCAGGACTCCTCCCACTGCCTGATACAGATCTTCCGCACGAAATCCGGCAATTACAGCTTCTTCCATCTCTCCGGTGATCTGTTCTTCACTTTCCAGCATTCCCCGGGTCACAACACTGCCTTTTTCAATCCGGTGTACCGCTATTCTGCCTGTGATTTCATCCATATTCTTTATTGCCGTGTCCGGTACGATCTTGCGGTCGATCTCTACCGTCTGTACATAATTCAGGATGTTGTCTTCCGTGATGCTTTCTCCCTTCGGGAGATCGTCGATTGTTACACAGACTGTGATTTTCTCATACTCGGTCAGAACCTTTTTTTCTGCCTGAAGCATTATGATAAATACTGCTGCCGCCGCTATGAATGCCGCCAGAATACTTCCGTTCCATATTTTATTTTTTGTGCTTTTACTCATTTCCCGTAACTTTATTTTCTGTAATTTCATTTTCCTTCTCCCTGTTGTCATTTCTTATAACATCTACCAGTTTTCCCTTATGAGCCATCACGTGTGTCCCCAGAAATCCTTCCACAGGATAAGCGATCTCACTGTACACACCGGTTTCTTCAATCAGCTGACCGTTCGGTGCATGAACATTTCCAACATTTCCGCTCCATACAGATACCGTTCCATCCCGATCTCTCTGCCATATCTCTACCAGATCGGACGTGACATTATAGATTGTGTAATTCTGTATTTCCACCTGTCCAGAGATCATTCTCCGGTTCTGTGCCATAAAATGATTATCCAGTCCGAGATTTTCTCTCAGTGCATGACAGTACCTCTCATATGCCTGTTCGGGATCTGTTATGAGTACTTTTTGCGTAATGCCGTATTCTTCTATATCGATGACAGCCGAGGCCAGATTCGACAATGCCAGGGCATCTTCCATATACATGGCAGATTCTCTGTACAAAGCAACCTGCAGCTGCATACATAACAGTATTGCCAAAAACAGTATCAGGAACAGTCCAAGCACCCAGGAAGCCTGCCCCCGTTCTCTAGTTTTTCGCTGTAGATACTCTTTTTTCATAAATTTCATAAGTTTCCCCCAGCCGGCCATGAATCTGCAATACAACGTCATTTCCGTATCCCGCCGGATTTAATGTACTTCCCTCATAATCAATCCCTGTCATCCCCAGCTTCTCCAGTTCTGCGGTCAGCTGCGTCTGATCCTGAGCCGCCAGATAGCCGACCGTTTCCATCTTGAGCAGATAACATCGTGCCAGCTGACCCACTTCCGCCTTTTTGGCAATCAACTGTACATTTTCCATATAACTTATCATTACCGCGGTGAGTGCCAGGATGCACAGTCCCATTGTCAGTATTTCTCCTACGTTTCCGGCTTCTTTTTTTCGTCCTGTCATACACTCTCCTGCCTTATACACCGGTGAGAATATCTGCCGCTTTTGTCTGCATTGCCGTCACGATCGTCTGTATAAACGTCGTCAGACTGTCTTTCATGACCACACACAGCAACAATGCAATAATGCATAGTCCGACTGTCACCAGAATCCCATCGATTCCCGGTTCTCTGCTTAAGGCATGTTTTTTAATTCCGCCCACAATCTTTTCCCAATTTCCGTGTTTTTTCTCTTTCATTTTATTTCGTTCCTTTCGTATTTTAATATTTTTATATTTTGTATTTTTGTTTTTTCATTGGCCGGCTGTTTAGAATTTCACTGCCGCACGGAACATATATCCCACACAGGCATACAAAATCACTCCCAAAGTCGCGCCCAGCATCCCCAACTGGTAAAATGTAATGCTGCGGTCCAGTGCATTTTTCTGATGATTTAGGACTGTTATCTCCATATCCTTCAGCTGTTCTCCCATATCTCCCAGGAGTTCCACAGCTTGTCCGGATTCCCCCGCCTGGATCAGTGTGATGCACAATGCATCAATTTGCCGGTTATCAAACTTTCCCTGAAAAGCTGACAAAGCCGTCATAAGATCAGACTGCATTACAAGATCCCCCGCCAGTTCTATCAGGGCCTGTTGCAGGCGCCGTCCTTTCACACTCTGACAACATTCCGTCAGAGCATCCGCGACATAAATACCGGCACGGATCTGTACCTCCAATGCCTGATAGATCAGCTTGATCTCCGTCAACATATTGCGATTATCCCTCTCATTCATATATATCAACAGCAGTTCCGGCAGAAAATACAGCACCGTTGCTGCCAAAACAGCGTATCCGCATCCGATTTTCAACAGACTGATCGCCCCCAAAAAAGCCAGCACGATTCTACCTGTTAAGTACTTCATGGGAGTAATCGTTTTTCCAAAATGATATTTTGCTCCGTTACGGATCAATTTTCTCTCTGTCTTTTCCGCCCAGCCGATATAGCCTTTGCTTTCCCGTATCATTCCCGTAAATTCTTCCATGGTGTGCAGCAGGATTTCCGGTGTTTTACTCCTTCCCAGACGAAAAACAAACACTCCGCCGAAGACAGCTCCCAATATCTGCGGTATCCAAATAGTTTTCCAGTACATTCTCTCATTCTCCTCACATTTTGGTATCTACACAACATTTGTGTTTATCTTCGAAACCCATATACCTTGCGCAGGAACAATCCAAATATGATCCCATAGATTCCCAATGCCAGGTGTCCGGGTAACGTATCTGTTACGATCTTCCAGACAGATACATCGATCAGACGATCCACTGTCATCAGAGCGAATACCGACATTGCCGCCAGCAGTCCCATATTGATCGCTGCTTCCCTCAGCATTCCTTTTCGTTCCTCCTCTGTCCTAAGATATTCCCGCACAGAACGTCTGCTACTGTCTACCAGTGTTGTCAGATCTGCCATGTAACGTATACTGATCTCCAGATTTCTGGCAAGTTCTTTGAACTTCGGATGTTCCACCTTTTCCGCCATTGCCAGCAGTGCCGTGGAGGAATTTCCCGTCATCTGCGCCTCATAGGCGCATTCCTCCATCACTCCTTTCAGTGGCTCTTCCATATATTTACTCACCTGCCCCAGGACACCGGTGATCTCCCCGGCAGTCAGGCTGTAATTTCCCAGGAAATTCAGGCACTTTAAAATATTGTCATTTACCGACCGGTATTCCAAGAAACGAAAGGTGTTCAGGAGAATCATCTCGACAGCCATTGTGATCATCAGATACAAAAGTGAAGTTATCATTTTGCACCCAAGCACCTGTGTCCCTCCGAAGACAGCCGCAATCAGCAGTACATTTCCGGCAACCCATTTTTCTGCTGTAAAATGGGGCATTCTTCTGCGCAATCCACTGTACCGTAAAACCTCTTCTATCCTGTACCAGACATTATTTTTTTGTTGAAATTCCATCAGACGGTGCCGGTTCTCTACTGCTCTCAGTTGTGACGCACGATCCATTCCTTCCCTGGTCCGGTGCAACAGCTCCCATAGCTTCTCCAGCCACCTCATCCGGCCAAACAGAAGCAAAAAGCCCATAAATAATAAACAGACAATCCATACGTATATGATCATAAGTTCCTCCTGTGTAATGATCAAAACAACCTCTCATATTCCAGATTCTCTTTCTCTGCGTTCCAGCCCAGGCAGGCAAATATTTCCTTGACCCTGTAATGTTCCATGAAGATCAGTGTCTGAAAGCAGTCCATCATTTTCATCAACTCATTGCGTGAGTATCTACTGTCATACATTGCATAATCCACTATTTTCTCCGGAGCTCTGTCAGCGGACGGAGCATGCACTGTAGCGGCACAGATCTGTCCCGTATAAGCTGCATTCAGAAGATACAGTGCCTCTCCGCCCTTCACTTCTCCGATAATGAAAAAATCCACATCCATGGTAAGACCGGCAATGCTGATATGCTTCAGATCATAATTCACTGAGCTCTCCGAAGCACCCGGCAGGGAATGCAGAAACATCATATCCGGATGGAAAAGTGTCGTCAGTTCATCCGCCTGTTGGGCCACCAGTATCGCCATATCATCCGGCAAAGTCTCTTTAAGTGCATTCAGCAGTGTCGTTTTCCCGGAGGAATTGCCTCCGCAGATCAGTGTGGACCCCTGCCGGAACCTTTGCACCAGCAGTTCCGCCGTTGCCCTGTCCATCATGTTCTTCTCCACCAGTTGCGCCATCATCGGAAAATTCTTCGGAACTTTACGAATACAGAGATAAGGTTCGCTGTATGTATTCACGATCGGCATGGACAGTGTAAAACGAAATATAAAATCCGGATGACTTTCCGTATCCGTAAATCGCTGAATCGCATTCAGATTGGAAATATTCACCTGATTTCTGGTCGCTATATAATCAATAAACTGCCGATATTCTTTCTCGGAAGCAAAGGCAATGCCTGCATCCATACGTTTCCCCTCTCTCTTGATCCGAATGCAGTCATGGCTGACTACACGGATATCCGAAATACTCCCATCATCCATGAGCGGTGACAATCTGGAATAGCCGAACACATATTGCTCGAATTCTTTTAAAAGATCCGCCTGTTTTTCCACCGGTAAATGATAATTCTGCTCTATGTGTTTCAAAACTTCCCGTAAAAATTGTTCCTTACTCAGAATTCCTTTTTTCACCTGCACCAAAAGAATCTGCTTTTGCGTAAGGAAATCCTCTACTAATCGCTGTAAATCCTCTTCCATTTTTCCTCCAATCGCATATTTTGTTGTAGCCGTTCCCTGTTATTACTTCTTCTGTAATGTGATGTGTGGTCGAACATGACCGGATAAAAGATGCCGACGCTCTGACTGTCCCGTCGGGTAATATGCAGATTACTCCTTCTGCCATGATATGTCAACGCTTTCAAAACTATTTCCTGATTTTCGGAATAGTGCCCAAACAAAAACCGCAGTCCGGGGATTTTTCACTGAAAATCCTGTCAGACTGCGGTCTCGCACCTTGTATATTTTGTCTTTGTCTATTTTGTCCTATCATACTCACATTCCTGTTGCAACAGCAATGCATCAAACGCCTCCACCGGCATAGGATGGTGAAACAGAAAGCCTTGTGCATCTGTACAACCGCATCCCAAAAGAAAGCTCTTCTGTTCCTCTGTTTCCACTCCCTCAATCACGATATGTACTCCCAGCTGCTGCAGCATGACAATGGTATTGCGGATAATTATCCGGCTCTTATCCTTTTCCAGATCCCGGATAAACTCTCTGTCGATCTTGATTTCATCCAGTGTCTGGTTCTTCAGCATATTCATAGTCGAATAACCGGTTCCGAAGTCATCCATGGACACCAGGAATCCCCGCTCCCGCAGGCTTTCCATGCGGCGATACATACCTGCCTCGTCCTCCAGGAAGGCGCTCTCTGTCAGTTCCAACGGAACATACTCCGGCGGAACATCATATTCCTCCCTGAGACGGATCAGTGTCTCTGCCAGTTTTTCATCATAGGCATGTAATCGGGATACATTGATGGAAATGGGGACAAGCATCCGGTCTTCCCGGTGCAATTTTCCCAGATAAGCAAACACCTTCTCCCAGATATATTCATCTACATTGATGATAAATCCGTTTTTCTCCAGTACGGGAATAAACTCTCCCGGTGGCACCAGTCCCTTTTCCGGATGTTTCCAGCGCACAAGCGCCTCGCCTCCGATCACTCTTCCGTCCCTCATATCGACCTTGGGCTGCACATACAGCTGTAGTTCTCCGTTCTCCAGTGCGGACACGATATCATTTTCCACCTGGCGTTCTCGCATCTTCTGACTACGCATTTTTTCGTCAAATACTGCATATGTCCGATATACTTTGCCTTTGATACTGTTCATAGCCATCGTGGCGCAATCCTTCAGATAGCTGATGGCAGGGGCTCTCTCCGGTGAGATTCCGATTCCAAAGGATGGTTGTACACGGTAAGCGAACGGAAAGTCAGTTATCTTTTTTCTGATCTCCCGCACAATAATTTCCAGTTCCTCTACTTCCTCATAGCTTGTGCATAAGCAAAAGATATCTGCTCTGATATGGCAGGCATAGCTATCCGGCCTGTTATTCTCATACCAGTCAAAGCAAGACGCAATAAATCTTAGCAATCTGTCTCCTTCGTCTCTGCCGCAGAACTCATTCACAGCCTTAAACTGTACAATATCCATAATTATGACACTGTATTTTTTATCCGGCTGCTGCTTGATCATTTCACCGCACAGATAGAAAAAAGAATTGATATTATGCAGATTTGTCAGCCCTGTTCTGTTTTTTTCTACATTTTCTTCCGCCATTTTTCTAAGAGAATACAGATATAATTCTTCTTTTCCGGCATCTGTTTTCTGCGGAGAAGATTCAATGATTTCCTCTGTTGCTTTCTGATACGTCATAGGCACCCTCCTCAAAACATAAATCAGTCCCGATGAATGCTTTTATTATACTTCATTTTGTTGATTTTTTCTACTATATGCCGATTTTTATTGTTTTTTTTAGGAAAAATGATATAATATGGGTGTCTGTAAAGTTATTTCAGAGAGGAGCGTACTTTATGTTTTTACTTTTAGCCGGCGGACTCTTGATCATCCTTTTGGCAGTAGTGATCGCCGTAGTATCCTCCGTGGTATCCGCAGTTGCGGCAGCTACCGACGATGCAGAAGACTGACATTCCGGACTTCGGATTGTCAGTTTTCTTCTCCCCGTTCGATTCTCGCCGCCAGGTCTTCCAAGTACATCCAGCGTTCCATCTTTTCTTCCAGCTGCTGTTCCGCAGCCTCTTTTTCCTGTGTCAATTCATTGAGTCTCACGAAATCACTGGCATATTTTGAAAAATCTGCTTCCAAAGTTGCAATTTTATCCTCTAATGCCGCCATTTCGCCTTCAATGGATTCATAGTCTTTCTGTTCCTGGTAAGTGAATTTTAATTTGCGTTTCTGTCCGTTTTTCCAGTTTTTAGAAGTAGTTTCCTCATCGGCGTTCTTCGGCTGGGATGCTGCCGCCGTTCCTGTGCTCTCTGTGTTCCCCTCCGCAGCTTTCCTATTGGCATAATCTGTGTAACCGCCCTCATACTGCACCATGCGGGTATCCTCCAGGGCGAAGATCCTGCGGACCACACGATCCAGAAAATACCGGTCATGGGACACGACGATGACAATGCCTGGGAACGTGTCCAGATAATCCTCCAGTACCTGCAGGGTGGCAATGTCCAGATCGTTAGTCGGCTCATCCAGGATCAAAACATTCGGTGCCCCCATCAGGACTTTGCATAACTGCAGTCTGCGCCGCTCTCCACCGGACAGTTTTCCCAGCTGTCCGTACTGGTCCTCCCCGGAAAAAAGAAACCTCTCCAGCATTCTCGCTGCCGTGATCTGCCCATCCTCCGTGATGATATATTCTGCCACATCCCGGATGTAATCAATGACTCTCTGCTCCGGATGCATCATGGTGTCGTCGATCTCCTGGGCATAATATCCCAGCTTCACGGTCTGTCCGATCTCGATGTGTCCGCTGTCCGGAGCCACTTCACCCAGGATCATTTTCATTAACGTAGTCTTGCCGCTTCCGTTGGGTCCGATGAATCCCACCCGGTCATCCTTGCCGAACAGATAAGTAAAATCGCGGATCAGGACTTTATCCCCATAACTCTTGGACACATTCTCGATCTCCACGGTGGTCCGTCCCAGTCTTGATGCTGCGGAGGTCAGTTCCACCTTACCGTCCGTCACAGGACCTTTCACATTTTTCAGTTCCTCAAAACGCTGTAATCTCGCCTTCTGCTTCGTGGAGCGGGCTCTGGCACCGCGCTGCACCCAGGCAAGCTCATTCCGTAAGATGTTCAAACGCTTTTTCTCACTGGCCTGCGCCATCTCTTCCCGCTGCATTTTCAGTTCCAGATAGCCGGAATAGTTGGCATCATAAGAATAGATCTTCCCCTTGTCCAGCTCCAGGATCCGGTCAGTGACGCTGTCCAGGAAATACCGGTCGTGAGTGACCATGATCATGGCACCTTTTCTGCGGCGCAGCTGCTCCTCCAGCCAGTCGGACATGGAATTGTCCAGATGGTTGGTAGGCTCGTCCAATAACAGGATCTCCGCCGGGGACAACAGTACCGATACCAGTGCCAGACGCTTGCGCTGTCCGCCGGACAACTGCCCGCAGGGCTGGTCAAATTCCGTAACACCCAGTTTTGTCAGCATGCTTTTGGCATCCGCCTCGATGGTTCCTGCGTTTTCCTCCACGCGGTTGCCCCGCAACACCGCTTCCAGTACGGTCTCTTCCGGTGCGAACTCCGGATTCTGCGGCAGATAACGCACCAGACAGTGATTTGCCTTGATCACGGTACCGTCATCGGTCTCTTCCAGCCCGGCAATTATTTTTAATAGTGTAGATTTGCCGGTTCCGTTAATACCAATGATTCCGGCCTTTTCCCCTTCCTGTAGGAAAAAGGAGGCTCCGTCAAAAATCTTGCGTACTCCATAACTTTTGGTAATATTGTCAACAGTCAATATATTCATCTGTACTACCTCATATTTTCAGAATTAATTCTCTGGATGGCTTATCTAAACTTTTTTCTCAAAGAATCGTATCATTTTTCATGTGCTATGCTTCCAAATGTAGTATACTATAAATAATCTATTTTAGGAAAGAAGGTTTTCGCATGAACTTAAAAGATGCTGCTGCGAATCTGAATCAGGCACACCCGGAGGATACCCTGCATCCCCTCTATACTCCCTGGGGGGAATTGCTGATGCGATCCGGTTCTTATGATGATATCCTGTCCGAATATCCCCGGCCGCAGATGAGACGTACAGATTATCATATGCTGAACGGTCTTTGGGAATATGCCTTTGTGCCCGCAGATGGGAGCAGTTCCTCGGAGGATCCTGCACATTTTACCGCTCAGGGTATCATCCGGGTTCCTTTTTCTCCGGAAGCCCTGCTTTCCGGAGTTCGCAGACGGCTGGAGCCCACGGAGTACCTGTGGTACCACCGGAAACTTTCTTTTTCCACGGAAGAGCTTTCCCAAAAAGAGGAAAACATGCACTGCATTCTGCATTTTGACGCGGTAGATCAGGAGGCAACCGTTTTCCTCGGCACAAAGCAGCTTGGCATCCACAGTGGCGGCTACCTTCCTTTTTCCTTAGACATCACGGAGTATGTAAATGAGGATCCTGTATCCCTCTACGTAAAAGTCCGGGATCTGACCGACACCGGTTACGCCACCAGGGGAAAGCAGACCCTGAACCGCGGCGGCATGTTCTACACTGCCCAGAGCGGCATCTGGCAGAGCGTCTGGTACGAATGGGTTCCGGAAAACTATGTGATCAATTATAAGATCACTCCGGAGTACAACAAGGCTTCCGTAACCTTCGTTCTGTGTTCTCCAAAGCCGTTCAACCATCTGGAATTCCGGGTAAGTACCCCCTCCTGCGACGGAACCCTCGCGCAGGAAAATACCGGTTCACTCACGCGGATGCGTGTACGTAAAATTTCTGAGCAACAGGATTCCTTTGGGCTCACGCATACCACGGTAGTACTTTCTTTTCCCGCCAGCGTCACCTATTCCGCAGCAGATCCCGCTGATGCACCGGAGCCTGTGAATTTCAAGCCCTGGAGTCCGGAACACCCCTGGCTGTATCCCTTTACTCTGACTGCCGATGGTGATACCGTGGAAGGGTATTTTGCCATGCGCTGCTACTCCGTAGAGCGAGATTCTAAGGGTATCCCCCGCTTCTGCCTGAATCACAAGCCCTATTTTCTCCATGGGATCCTGGATCAGGGCTACTGGTCCGACGGACTGATGACCGCTCCCTGCGATGAGGCCTTTGTCTATGATATTAACCTTGCAAAAGGCCTGGGCTTCAACATGCTCCGGAAACATATCAAGATCGAGTCTCTGCGCTGGTATTACCACTGCGATCGTCTGGGAATGATCGTATGGCAGGATATGGTCAGCGGTGGCTCTACCTATCATATGCCCTGGGTGTGTTATATGCCAACATTGTTTCCCCACATGTCCGCCCACACGAAGGACAATCATTACGAACTGTTCTCCCGTAGCTCCGAGGAAGGCCGGAAAAGCTGGGAGCAGGAATGTTTAGACACCATAGATCATCTGTACAATGTGCCTTCCATTGCCGTGTGGGTGCCTTTCAACGAGGGCTGGGGGCAGTTCGATGCCGCCCGTATCGCGAAAATGGTGGCAAAAAAAGACCCCACCCGTCCGGTAGACCATGCCAGCGGCTGGTTTGACCAGAAAGGCGGGGATTTCCGAAGTATTCATAACTACTTCCGTCCGTTACAGGTAAGATTGGATGGAAAAAGGGCTTTCGTTATCTCGGAATATGGTGGCTACGCCTGCCATATCGCTGGGCATTCCAGTGTGAACCGCGTCTATGGATATCAAAAGTACGACACCCCGGAAGAAATGGCTGCTGCCCTGAAACAGTTATTTTCCAGGCAGTTATTTCCTCTGATCTCAAAGGGCTTGAGCGGTGCGGTATACACGCAGCTCTCCGATGTGGAGGAAGAAGTCAACGGCCTGGTGACTTACGACCGTCGTGTTGTCAAACTGCCTGTGGGACATCCGTTTGCGGCACCATCCTCTTTTGCAGCACCTTACTCACATGGAAATAAGCCGGAATAAGGAAGGCATCTGCCATCAGCCATGCAATGGGGCTGCCCAGGCATACCCCGGTGAAGCCGATGATGGGCACCAGTCCAAAGCCTGCTAATGATCTTGCTATCATTTCGAAGACACCCGCTAAAATGGCGAATTTCGGGAAACCCATACCCTGGATCAGGAAGCGGACAATATTCACCAGTGCAAGCGGAATATAGAATGCTGTATTCCATAACAGAAAAACACGCACGTTGGCAATGATCTCTGCCTCGCCGCCGTCCACGAACAGCTGCGCCAGCGGACCGCCGAAAAATACGGCGATCAGAAAAGCAATGACGGAATATCCCACACCCAGTGTTACACAGGCTTTCAGTCCCTTGCCGAGACGATACAGTTTACCGGCGCCCACATTCTGTCCACCGTAGGTTGCCATGGTAGAACCCATGGCATCAAAAGGACAGGCTAAGAAGCTGCCTATCCTGCCACCTGCAGTCATAGCCGCAACTGCCGCAGAACCTAAGGTGTTGGCTGCAGTCTGTAAGATTACGCTGCCGATGGCGGTAATGGAATATTGTAATCCCATGGGAACGCCCATGCCGCACAGCACCATCATCATATGTCCGTCCACTTTCCATTCTTCCCTGCGGATCCGCAGGATCTCGAACTTTTTCACCATATAGACCAGACACGCCACACCGGAGACTCCCTGGGAGATCACCGTTGCCCAGGCTGCCCCCGCCACGCCCATGTGCAGGGAGATAATAAAATACAGATCCAGCACAATATTAATAATGGAAGACAGCACCAGGAATACCACGGGAGTCTTGCTGTCGCCGGTAGCACGGATCACGCCTGCCACGATATTATACAGATACACTGTAGGGATACCGATGAAAATAATAAAAATATAATCATAAGCCCCATCAATAATATTCGCCGGTGTCTTCATCCAGACCAGAATATTCCGGCACAGAATTGCCGTCACCACGGTCATAACCACGGAAAATACCAGTCCCAGCCAGGCACAGTTCGCCACATACTTACGCATGCCCACATAATCTCCGGCACCGAATTTATGAGATACGGGGATGGCAAATCCGTTGCAGACACCCATGCAGAAACCGATAACCAGGAAGTTAATGGATCCGGTAGAGCCTACTGCCGCCAGATCATCCACACCTAAGAAACGTCCTACGATCATGGTATCTACCAGATTATAAAACTGCTGGAATAAAAATCCGAATAATAACGGCACAGCAAAACTGATGATAAGTTTCATGGGGTTGCCTTTTGTCAGGTCTTTTGTCATGGTAATATCCTCTCTGGTTTTGGTAGCTACGGTATTTATCAAGGTTTTCCGGTAACTTTCATAGCTCTTTATTTCTATCGTTGAGAGTATATACGCAGCGTTTCCAAATTGCAATATCTTTTTGCTGATTTTATCATTTTTCGTTATACTATTTTTTCTATTTTGCCAAGCGTTCCGCATAATATAACGCCTCTGCCGAACAACCCGGCAGAGGCGTTTATTGCATATATCAGTGTCTATTTATTTATGTAATTGTCCCTTATGCGAAAGGATTCTCGGTCGGATACAGCATTCCCTTCGGCTGGTTGAAATTCAGATCTTCTACCGGTACGCCAATGTACTTGAATACTTCGTACAGAGCCTTGCCGAAGTGTCCGAATGCTACGGCACCGTGGTGAGGGAAGTTCTTCTCGATCAGTACGTGACGATAGAAACGTCCCATCTCGGGAATAGCGAAAATACCGATACCGCCGAAGGATCTGGTCGCAACGGGAAGGACTTCACCCTGTGCAATGTAAGCGCGCAGCTTGCTGTCTGCAGTAGACTGTAAGCGGTAGAAGGTGATGTCTCCGGGAAGAATATCTCCTTCCAGAGTACCCTGGGTAACTTCTTCAGGAAGGGTTCTTGCCATGATCATCTGGTACTTCATGTTGCAGGAGGTCAGCTTCTTGGAGTTGGTATTGCCGCAATGGAAGCCCATGAAGGTATCATTGTGAGTATAGTTAAATTTACCCTTGATGGACTCTTCGTACATATCATCGGGAACGGTATTGTTAATATCTAACAGAGTTACGGTATCTGCGCTGACACAGGTTCCGATGAACTCACTTAAGCAGCCGTAGATATCTACCTCACAGGATACGGGAATTCCCATACCGGTGAGACGGCTGTTCACATAGCAGGGTACGAAACCAAACTGGGTCTGGAATGCAGGCCAGCATTTGCCGGCAATCGCTACATACTTACGATACCCCTTGTGCGCCTCGATCCAGTCTAACAGGGTCAGCTCATACTGAGCCAGCTTAGGCAGTACTTCGGGCTTATGATTGCCTGCGCCCAGCTCTGCTTCCATCTCTTTTACCTTAGCCGGAATTCTCTCATCTCCGTCATGCTTCTTGAAAGCTTCGAACAGATCCAGCTCGGAGTTCTCCTCGATCTCCACACCCAGATTGTACAGCTGCTTGATCGGTGCGTTACAAGCTAAGAAATTCAGAGGTCTGGGTCCAAAGGAAATGATCTTCAGATCGCTTAAGCCCACGATAGCTCTTGCAATGGGAATGAACTCATGCAGCATATCTGCGCACTCTGCTGCAGTTCCCACAGGATTCTCAGGGATATAAGCCTTGATATTACGAAGCTTTAAGTTGTAACTGGCATTCAGCATACCGCAGTAAGCATCGCCTCTGCCTCCTACCAGATCGTTCTGGGTCTCTTCTGCTGCCGCGATGAACATGGCAGGACCGTCAAAATGCTTTGCCAGTAAGGTCTCGGAGATCTCGGGGCCGAAGTTGCCCAGATATACGCACAGTGCATTACAACCTGCCTTCTTAATATCTTCCAATGCCTGCACCATATGGATCTCGCTCTCCACGATACATACGGGACACTCATAGACACTGTCGGTGCCGTACTTCTCGGTGTAAGCCTTCATCAGAGCTTTTCTTCTGTTCACGGAAAGGCTCTCGGGGAAACAGTCACGGCTGACAGCCACAACGCCAATTTTTACTTCGGGTAAATTACTCATTTTGTAATCCTCCTGTTTTCGTTTTCTTTTTCTCTAGATTATTATTTATTTTGCCGCAGATTCCGCCCATCCACAGAGCGAAATCCAGCGTTCAAACCCTGCTACATCATGCCCACTATTTGCTGACATCCAAATTCTCTCCAATCAGTCCGATAAAGCTTCCCTCGGAAAGTCCGCCCTCCGCATGACCGATCAACCACTTATTCGTAGCGGCAAGCAGTGCATCCTCACTGGGAGCGCGGCCATGATCCACTTTCTGATGGGTTCCCTGAAGCGGATAATTGGTGCCCTGGGGCAATACAATTGCCACCTGAAATCCCTGTCCGTCTACGCCGCAGGGAGCATAATGCAGAGAAGTAGCGAAGACTTCCACACCGGTACCCGCCGGTACTAAAAATGCTTCCATCTTAGAAGTATCATAGGTAAAATCCTCTGCCACATCTGCCAACTGTCCGAGGAGCAGAATGGCATCCGTAGCTGCCACATTGATCTCAGAACTTCTGTGATATTCCACAGCATTTAATTTGGAATTATGACCATTACAATAGCCGATCTGTATGGGCATCTCTCCGTAGGTGACCGTCTCCAGTTCTTTTTTCACAGGTAGTGCTTCCAGTGCGTTGACCCCGGGCTCATATACCACTTCCTCGGGAATCGGAGTCTTCTTCATCTCCTCCACCAGTTCTGTGAAATTCACGTTGGTGATCACTCTGCCGTATTTTCGAAACGCAGGATCCTTTACCGACAAAATTTTCATTCTACTCTACCAACCTTTCTCTATTATAGCACAATCTGAAAATAACGAGGTTCATTTTGTTATGTCGTTGTTTGATTTTTCTATGATATTATTTAATAATCTCAAATAGCGGTTTGCATGCCGGATAGATCTGGCGGAATTTCTGATAACGATCTTCATACTTCGCTGTCAGCTCCGGATCCGGTTCTACGGTTCCTGTGACTTTCACAAACTTCTCCGCAATTTCTTCCACACTTGCATATTCGCCGCAGGCTACCGCTGCCAGCATGGCACCACCCATGGCCGGACCCTCTTCACTCTCAATCACATCCACCTTCAGATTCAGGATGTTGGCGATCATCTTCTTCCACAGCGGGCTCTTCGCTCCGCCGCCGCAGATCTTGGTCCGTTCCAGATGGATCCCCAGAGATTTCGCCACCTCCAGAGAATCTCTCAGGGCAAATGCTACACCTTCCAATACCGCCTGGGTCATATCGGCTCTTGAGGTGTCCATGGTCATGCCGATAAAGGTACCTCTGGCATTGGGATCGTTATGTGGAGAACGCTCACCCATGAGGTACGGCAGGAAATAGACATGATTCTCTCCAAGCTTACTGATCTGTGCCTGTTCCGCGGCGTAATCCTTCGTTCCGATGATCTCATCCATCCACCACTTATTGCAGGATGCAGCACTTAACATGCAGCCCATAAGATGATAATGACCGTCTGCATGTGCAAAAGAATGCAGAGCATTGTTCTGATCCACACCGAAATGATCAGAAGAGATAAAAATCGTTCCACTGGTTCCCAGAGAAATATTACACATATTATCCCCAACGGTTCCGGTTCCCACAGCCGCTGCCGCATTGTCTCCGGCTCCCGCCGCTACCACTACATTGTGTGGAAGTCCAAGTTCGTCTGCCACCTCAGGCAATACGCAGCCCACCTTTTCATAGCTTTCATAACAGGTTGCCAGCTGCTCTTCCCTCACACCGCAGATCTCACACATTTCCTTTGACCAGCAGCGATTCTTCACATCAAACAAGAGCATACCGGAAGCATCCGATACATCCGTACAATGTACACCGGTCAGCCTATACGCAATGTAATCCTTCGGAAGCATGATCTTTTTAATCCTTGCAAAATTCTCCGGCTCATTCTTTTTCACCCAGAGGATCTTCGGTGCGGTAAAACCGGTAAAGGAGATATTCGCGGTATACTCCGACAGCTTATCCTTGCCGATCACGTTGTTCAGGTAGTCACATTCCTCGGTGGTTCTGCCGTCATTCCATAGAATCGCCGGGCGGATCACCTGATCCTTCTCGTCCAGAATGACAAGTCCATGCATCTGTCCTCCAAAGCTGATGCCTGCCACCTGATTCTTGTCTGCGTCTTTTAAAAGCTCCCGGATGCCCTCCATGGTCTGTTCATACCAGTCCTGAGGATTCTGTTCCGACCAGCCGGGATGCGGGAAATACAAGGGGTATTCCCGGGATACAATATTGCAAATATTCCCCTGACTATCCATTAACAGCAACTTTACCGCTGACGTACCAAGATCAATCCCAATATATAGCATACTCTTCCTCCCATTTTAATCTGTACGGCATTTTTTGTCCCATAAGTTTCATTTTATTTATGTTTACTGTTTACTTCCGTTTCGCCGCCTTTATGTGCTCGTGCACGCTATGTTTTAATCATAACTGCTGTGAGAAATATTTTCAAGTAGAAATTTTATTTTTCCTATGATTTTCTCAAAAAAGTGAAGCTGTATGCTCCCGATGTCCGTCTATCCAAACCGTGCTCGGACAAGTGTGCAACATTCATTGACTTTATGTGGAAATTGTGATACTTTTATAACAAAATATAGGGGGCTTTTTATGGCTACAATCAAAGAAATTGCAGCTCTTGCCGGAGTATCCCGCGGCACCGTGGACCGTGTCTTGAATGATCGCGGCGCAGTAAACCCGGAGACTGCAGAGAAAATCAGAAAAATAGCAAAAGAACTGGACTATAAACCCAATCGTGCCGGTCTGGTCCTGGCTGCCCAGAAAAAGAGATTGAAGTTAGGCGTCATTCTGTTTTCCACCGGGAATCCCTTTTTCCAGGATGTATTGGCAGGAATCGATGAAAAAGCGGAAGAGCTGGCAAATTACAACTGCACTGTAATTACAAAACAGATCTCCTTCGGTGTGGAGGCACAGCTGCAGACAATCGACGAGCTACTGGCGGAAGAGGTAAACGGCATCGCCATGACTCCTTATAATGACGCCCGGATCCGCAACCGTATCAATACGTTATATGAACAAGGCATTCCTGTAGTCACGCTGAATACAGACATTGAAGATTCCAGACGCCTCGCTTATGTGGGCAGCAATTATACCCGCAGTGGTGCCACTGCCGCCGGGCTTTTACAACTGATGACTTCCGGTACGGTAAACATTGGAATCGTCACCGGTTCTTCCAATATCCTCTGCCATACGGAGCGCATTGCCGGATTTATGAAAACCTTAGTCCCTTACCGTGACCGGATCCACGTGATAGACACGGTGGAGATCCACGACGATGAAGTGGAAAGCTACGAGAAGACCACTGCACTGTTATCAGAACACCCCGAGATCAATGCGCTGTTTTTTGCTGCCGGCGGTGTCTATGGCGGCTGCCGCAGTGTGGAAGCTTTGGAGCGAAAAGGTTCCGTCCGGATCATTGCTTTCGATCTGGTCCCTACCACGAGACAGATGTTGGAAAATGGTACGATTGCCGCTACTATCTGCCAGCAGCCAAAAATTCAGGGCAGCAAACCGCTTTCCCTGCTGTTCACCTATCTGACCACCGGAGAGACTCCGGAGAAGGAATACAATTATACCGCGGTGGATATCCGGATCAAAGAAAATCTCTAAAACTTTCTTAAGATTCTTCCGACACCCTTGTCATTCACAATATATAGTATTATAATATAGACGTTATCTACGAAATGTTGTTTTAAGGGGTACTAAAGCGGGGGAGTCTTTCATCAATGAATTTATCTGATTTGAAACGAAATGCATATATGTTGCGCGGTTCTGATGCAAAACGTGGTTACATGCGCTGGTGGCATTCTTTCCAGGGCGTTTGTCCAACGACGCAGGAGACCCGCACTTTTTTTGTGGAATATAGTATTCTGAATCCGGCTCTCGGAACCACACAGCCGATTCTCGGACAACACCCCTATTACAAACGGCATGGCATGAAGCCTTCTTATGTCTGTATCAAAGCAGGCGTTTTCCCTAAGAACGGTGACGGTGGGTTGCAATTGCAGTCCTACTATCCCATGACCTCTCTGCAGGTAGCACAGGATCCTTTTTATATGCAGATTGAGGAATGTGTCTTAAGTGAAAATCGCATCAGTGGTGCCATCGAGATCTCCGAGGATACCGCACGGCATCGCTCTCTGATGACCGATGCCGGCAGTTTTGTATGGGATCTGGAAATGCACAAGGCGGTAGCCTGCCATACCGGATATATTGCAAATGCGTTTTTTACGGTGATTCATGCGTTGGAAAGCTTCTGGCACGGTGAGGGAATCCGGACCTTTTTCCGCGGAACTGTTAATTTAAACGGTGTCACCTATGATATTACACCGGAGACTTCCTACGGCTATGCAGACAAGCATTGGGGACGCAGCTACAATCAGCCATGGCTGCAGTTTGCTTCCGGTCATCTGATCAGTGAACGCAGTGGTCGTGAGCTGAAGCATTCCGCTCTCGCCATCGACGGCTGTTGTCCGAAGTTTTTATTTTTCCCCATGCGGCGAAGAATCCTTATGCAGCTGACTTATACCGGAGAAGATTTCGAATATCATTTCGGCAAACCGCTTACGTTGCCCCGTTGCAAATGGAAGGTAAAAGAAACCAACAAACGTTTTATCTGGCATTTCAAAGCGCAGAACCGTACTTCCGTCATACGCATCTCAGGAAGCTGCAGTAAGGAACAGATGATGCCCCTGCTCTATGAAAATCCGGATGGAAAAGTCTCTCCCGCTCCTCTATGGGAGGGCGGCACTGCTGTCGGAACCATTGAATTGTATCGAAGAGTCGGCGGTTCTTTGGAGTTAATTGACAGACTTCAATTTGAAAATGGATTGTGTGCTTATCAAAGCTTTTAATTTTCCGCGTAAAAAACTGCTGCCGCAGATTTCTCTGACGACAGCAGTTTTTATATGTCTTTTGATGATTTAAATTGCCTCTTCCGGCTCTTCTAATGCTTTCTCGTAACTCTCCAGGATTACTTTCTGTAAATTCTCTCTGGTGGAAGAATTGATGGGATGTGCAATATCCCGATATTCTCCATCCGTTGCCTTCTTGCTGGGCATTGCAATGAATAATCCTTTTTCGCCTTCAATCACTTTAATATCATGCACTACGAATTCGTCATCCAGTGTAATGGATACAACCGCTTTCATCTTGCCTTCCTTGGTGATCTTACGAACACGTACATCTGTAATCTGCATTTGCTAACCCCCCTGGTATTGTTGCAGTGATCCCTACGCATTTTTCCGCCCTGCGGGCTCTCGAAATGCTACAGATATCCGGATCACTTAAATGACATACCTTTCATTACGTTCTACTACAATCTTGACTTCGCCTTCTCCCACAAAGTACGAATTTGCCCGGATCGTATCACGGCTCTCCACAATACAATTCTCAATATGCGTGTTATCTCCAATATATACGTCATTGAGGATAATGGAATTCTTGATCACACAATTATTGCCAATATAGCTCTTTTTGAAAATGACGGAATTCTCTACCACACCATTCACGATACATCCGCTGGATACCAGGCTGTTGCGTACCTGGGAACCGGGATTGTATTTTGCGGGGGGCAGATCGTCTACCTTGGAATATACATCCGGATACTGTTTGAAGAAGTAATTTCTCACATCTGCTTTCAGGAAATCCATGTTGGTACTGTAATAATCGTCTACCGATGCGATATTTCTCCAGTAATCCTTGATCTTATATCCGTAGATTCTCTTCAGATCCTTGTAGCGGATCAGAATATCTCTTACAAAATCATAGCGGTCTTCCTCAGCACACTTCTCGATCATCTCAATGAGCAGTCGCCGACGCACCACATAAATACCGCAGGAGATGGTATTGGTCTTGGCCTGCAGAGGCTTTTCCTCAAATTCTTCAATACGGCTTTCCTCATTCATGCGGATCGTACCGAAACGCTCTACATTGGTACCGGCTTCCATATCGCGACAGACTACAGTGATATCTGCCTTTTTCTCAATGTGATATTCCAGCACCTTATTGTAATCCAGCTTATATACACAGTCACCGGAAGCAATGACCACATAAGGTTCATGGCTGTTCTTTAGGAAGCTGAGATTCTGATAAATAGCATCCGCAGTTCCTCTGTACCAGTTGCTGTTCTCTGCTGTCACAGCGGGAGTGAATACATACAATCCACCCTGTTTGCGTCCGAAATCCCACCATTTGGAGGAGTTCAGATGTTCGTTCAGACTTCTTGCATTATACTGGGTAAATACTGCCACTTTCTGAATATGAGAGTTGGTCATGTTACTCAGTGTAAAGTCAATACTGCGGTAGCTACCTGCGATAGGCATAGCGCATATTGCTCTCTTCTGGGAGAGTTCCCGCATTCTGTGATTGTTACCGCCTGCTAAAATAATTCCAATCGCTCTCACTGCTATTCACCTGCCTTAATTAATGTTTTGCCGCTTGCGAGCTGGGAATCCTTATAATCTGCAGCAGCTGTCACTCCGGATATCACTGAGTTTTTGCCTACGCTGATACCGTCAGGAATCACGCTCTTCTCACCGATGGTTACAAGTCCGTGGTTGTAAATATGAGGTGCAGTATCATTCTCTGTTTCTTCACCAACACCCAATTTTACTTGATTACCTACCACAACGTTCTCTGCGATAATTGCCTTATTGATCTCGCATCCTTCACCGATCTGTGTCTGGTTCATGATAATGGAATCGCGGATCACGGTTCCCTTACCGATCGTTACGCCGCATCCGATGACGGAATTATATACCTCTCCATAGATATCGGAACCTTCGCCGATGATACTTCTCTCTACCACACTGTCCCCAGCGATGTAATCGGGGGGCTGGATCTCACTCTTGGTATAGATCTTCCAGTACTCCTCATACAGGTTGAACTCGGGCACAATATCAATCAGTTCCATATTGGCTTCCCAATAGGAGCTTAAGGTACCTACGTCCTTCCAGTAACCGGTGAACTCGTATGCATACAGCGGAGCTCCCTTTTCATGACAATAAGGAATGACATGCTTGCCGAAATCCAGTGCCGGCTGATCTGCCATAGCAATCAATGCTTCCTTCAATGTCTTCCAGTTGAATATGTAAATACCCATACTTGCAAGATTGCTTCTGGGATGTTCCGGTTTCTCTTCAAACTCGGTGATACGATGGTTCTCATCTGCGATCATGATACCGAAACGGCTTGCCTCCTCAATGGGAACCGGCATTACCGCAATGGTAACCTCTGCATTGTTAGCCTTATGGAAGTCCAACATGACTTCATAATCCATCTTATAAATATGATCTCCGGAAAGGATCAGAACATATTCGGGATTGTAGCTCTCCATATATTCCAGGTTCTGATAGATCGCATTTGCAGTACCTGTATACCATTCACTGTTGCTACTCTTCTCATAGGGAGGCAGTACGGTCACACCTCCGATATTGCGATCCAGATCCCAGGGAATACCGATCCCGATATGGGTATTCAGTCTGAGCGGCTGATACTGTGTCAGTACGCCTACCGTATCCACTCCCGAATTAATACAATTAGAAAGGGGAAAATCGATAATGCGGTACTTACCTCCAAATGCAACGGCAGGCTTGGCAACCTTGGATGTCAGAACACCAAGACGGCTTCCCTGTCCTCCAGCCAATAGCATAGCTATCATTTCTTTCTTAATCATATCCTCACCTCTATCCAGCCTTCCACCTGTTGTAATAAATAGTCTCTTACGGCTATTATCCGATGTATCCATCTGACTCGAAAAAGCGTCTGCTCTTTCCTTCGGATGTGATAATTTGATTATATCACATCAATACCTGAAAGTGAATATTTATTACTAGGATTTTTTGCCTTTTTACAATTTTTATATTCATTTTTTACATAATTGTCGTTCCATTTTTTATCTTTTTGTAAATTTCTACCAGTTTCGCACAGAGCAACTTTGCGCAAAATTGTAATGTTACACATTTTTTCAAAATCATGCCTACGGATTGTTTTTTTTCGTCTATATGTATATAATGTTAATTAATAAGTAATGCCATTACATTATATTAAGGAAGTGTCAACATGTATCAGATAGACTTTAATCACCCCTCGTCCATTTATTTTGTAGGTATCGGCGGTATCAGTATGAGTGGTCTCGCAGAGATCCTTGCGGATGCCGGTTTTCGTGTCTCCGGCTCCGACCGTTCCAAAAGCCCCCTTACCGAGACTCTGGAAAGAAAGGGGATTACTGTATTTTATGGACAACGTGCCGCGAATATTACTGATGATATCGACTGCGTCGTATTTACCAGTGCGATCCATAAGGATAATCCCGAATATATCGCCACGATGGAAAAAGGCATCCCGCATCTGACCAGAGCCCAGCTCTTAGGTGAGATCATGCAGAATTACAAAACACCCATCGCTATCAGCGGTACCCATGGCAAGACCACCACGACCTCCATGGTCAGTGAGATCCTGCTGCATGCCGGCACAGATCCCACTCTGTCCATCGGTGGAATGTTAAAAAGTATCGGCGGCAATATCCGCGTAGGCAGTACCGACCTGTTCGTTACGGAAGCCTGCGAATATACCAACAGTTTTTTAAGCTTTTTCCCCAGGATCGGTATGATCTTAAATATCGAAGAGGATCATCTGGACTTTTTCAAGGATATTAACGATATCAGAAATTCTTTCCATAAGTTTGCAAAACTCCTGCCCGCAGACGGCTGTCTGATCATCAACGGTGCCATTGACAAACTGCAGGAGATCACAGGGGATCTTGACTGCCGTGTGATCACTTTTAATAAAGAAGCTGTCAACAGTGACGGTTCTGCTGCAGACTATTATCCTTCAGATATTACTTATGATGAATTGGGGCATCCTTCCTTTACGCTTCATTGCCATGGCGAGGTATCCGGCAGTTTTTCCCTGCAGGTTCCCGGAGAACACAATGTCTGCAATGCAGTAGCTTCCATTGCATTAGCCGATCTGTTGTCGATTGACCGTGGAATTACCGTTTCTGCACTGCACGGCTTCACGGGCACGGACCGTAGATTTGAATATAAGGGAACCATCGGTGGCGTTACCATTATCGATGACTACGCGCATCATCCCACAGAGATCGCAGCCACTCTGCATGCCGCAGCCAACTACCCTCACAAGACTCTCTGGTGCATCTTCCAGCCCCATACCTACACCAGAACCAAGGCGTTTATGAAAGATTTCGCCAAAGCCTTAAGTCTGGCAGACAAGGTCGTCCTGGCAGACATCTATGCCGCCCGCGAAACCGACACCCTGGGAATCAGTTCTGAGACCCTGCAGGCAGAGATCCAGGCACTGGGGCATGAATGCTACTATTTTCCTTCTTTTGATGAAATTGAAAACTTTTTATTAGAAAATTGCATAAACGGTGACCTGTTGATAACTATGGGTGCCGGAGATGTAGTAAAAATCGGTGAAAACCTGCTCGGCAAATAGTTATCCACATTATCCACAGAGAATGTTTGGGATTATCCCTTCTTTCCCTGTGGATATTTTATTGTTTTCTTGTGGATAATTCCGTGTCGAATTTTGACGCATATTTGCCGATATATAAGCTTTTTCCGATACACCGTCTGTAGGTATCCACAATATCCACCGTTTCCACATTTTGCTTCGCGTGTCCGCAAGCCCAGTGTTTACAAGGTTTTCCGGCAAATTGACTATTTCTTTTTCACAGGTCTTATGCTATACTTGGTCTTACTTTGAAAAAGGAATGATTTGTGAAATTTGTGAAAGAAGGTATTGTGTGTTATGGCACGAATAGCGCTCTATAAGGATAATTATGCAGATTCGACGGTAGTGTCCAATCTGTTTATTGATGAATATATGAAGGATGCCAACGACGCACAGCTGAAGGTCTATTTCTATCT
Source organism: Waltera intestinalis (assembly GCF_009695995.1). Taxonomy (GTDB): domain Bacteria; phylum Bacillota; class Clostridia; order Lachnospirales; family Lachnospiraceae; genus Acetatifactor; species Acetatifactor intestinalis. Next base: position 16,338 of record NZ_VUMU01000009.1, on the reverse strand, counting down.
GCTGCGCATGCTGAATGCGGATCAGGCCATCAGTGTGTCCGGAATTGCGGACAAGTTCAACCACACGGAAAAGGATGTGATCCGTGCATTGAAATATTGGGAGAAGCAGCAGATTCTGGATCTGGACTTTGATGAGAATAAGGCTCTGGTAGGTATCCATCTCCGTGATCTGAGCGCCCAGGCCACCCCTGCCCCCCAGCACAATGTACTGTTAACTTCCGGTTCCGTACAGGCGCAGAATACTGCAGGAAGCTCCATGATCAGCGCTGCTGCACAGCGTGTGCAGACTACACCGCAGGAGGCAACTCCTGTCTATACCAAGCCCGCCTATTCCCTGGATCAGTTGCGGGAATTTAAAGAGAGAGAAGAGACTTCCCAGCTTTTGTTCATCGCAGAAGCATATATCGGTAAACCTCTGACCCCCTCCGAGATCAAAACGATTCTGTTCTTCACAGATGTGCTGCATTTTTCGGATGATCTGATCGATTATCTGCTGCAGTACTGCGTAGAACGTGGAAAGAAAGATTTCAAATACATAGAAAAAGTTGCTGTCAACTGGGCAGAGGAGGGTATCACCACGCCAAAACAGGCGCAAAAATTCTCTACCCGTTACGATAAAAATGTCTATTCCATCATGAACAGCTTAGGACGCAGTACTGCTCCCACAGCAAAGGAACTGGAATTCATCAATCGCTGGACCAGAGAGTACGGCTTCAGTACCGATATTATATTGGAAGCCTGTGAGCGCAGTTCCCTTGCTACGGACAGACATCGTTTCGAGTATGCCGAAGGAATCTTAAGCAGCTGGAGAGACGCAGGGATCCATCACAAGGCGGATATCCAACAGGCGGATGCCACTTACCAGAAGAAAAAGGCCACAAAGCCTGCTGCCGTATCCTCCAACCGTTTCACGCAATTTGCCCAGAACAGTTATGACTTTGCCGCTCTGGAAAAAGAAATTTTAAGTAATTAACCGAAATATTTGCAGGTAAAGGGGAACATGTCGTGTCACTGACTAACGCACAATACAATTCCATTATGAAAGACTACGAACAGACCAGGGACCGCAATCGTCATCTGGCGGAGCAGCGCCGCCGGGAGGTCTATACAAAGCTTCCAGAATACGGCAGGCTGGATGAATCTGTTGGTGAGCTATCCGTAGCCCAGGCAAAGCTTTTATTAAACGGTGATGATGAGGCGCTTACCAGGCTGCGCTTTTCTCTGAAGGATATTTCCCGCCGGAAAAAGGAATTGCTCGTCTCGGCCGGTTATCCTGCCGATTATTTAGAACCGGTCTACACCTGCCCGGATTGTAAGGATACCGGTTATATCGAAGGCGACAATGGTCTTCGCAAAAAATGTCATTGTTTTCATCAGCAGGAACTGGATATTCTCTATGAGCAGTCTCATATCCGGGACATGATCGCTTCCGAGAATTTTTCCAGCCTGTCTTACGAATACTATCATGGAGAAGATCTGGCGCATTTTCGAAAATGCGTCGATGTCTGTCACAATTTTGTACAAAACTTCAAACAAGACTACCACAATTTATTCTTTTATGGTACAGTAGGTACTGGCAAAAGCTTTTTGTCGGGATGTATCGCCAGTGAATTGCTGCAGAGCGGGCATTCCGTGATCTATTTCAGTGCTTCCGGGTTATTTGATACCCTTGCTCGTTATACTTTTAACGCCGGGGCAAAGGAAGCTCTCTCCGGATTCTACGAGGATATCTACAGCTGTGATCTGCTGATCATTGATGACCTCGGCACGGAGATGACCAATACTTTTGTGGCATCCCAGCTGTTCTCCTGTCTGAATGAGAGGCATTTGCGGAAAAACTCCACAATCATCTCTACAAATTTGAGTCTGGAAGAATTACGTGACCGTTATTCCGACCGTGTATTTTCCCGCATCACAAGTCATTATGACCTGTGTAAACTGACCGGTCCGGATATTCGCATGTACAAAAAGCGTATGCAAAATATATCTGACAATTAATTGTATGAACTGAACAGTATACAGAATCAGAAAGTGAGGATTACCCCAATGGCGAATCGTGAAGAAAAAAGAAATCTGGAGACTATCCCGGTAGGCTCTCTGGGCATTATTTCCCTGCCCGGCTGTAAGCCTTTAGGCGAAAAGGTAGACCAGTATCTTGTAAAATGGAGAGCAGAAAGAGAAAGCGAGCACAAAGAATCTCTGGCTTTTGCAGGTTATCAGAGAGACTCTTATCTGTTGGACGCAAAAGTACCCCGTTTCGGTTCCGGTGAAGCAAAGGGTCAGATCTTAGAATCTGTCCGTGGTACCGATCTCTACCTGTTAGTAGATGTACTGAACTACTCCATGACTTATTCCCTGTGTGGTAATGAGAATCATATGTCTCCCGATGATCACTATCAGGATCTGAAGCGTATCATCGCAGCAGTCGGTGGTAAGGCCCGTCGTATTACGGTCATCATGCCTTTCCTGTACGAGAGTCGTCAGCACAAGAGAACTTCCCGTGAGTCTCTGGACTGCGCACTGGCACTGCAGGAGCTGGTAAGCATGGGTGTAGACAACATCATCACTTTTGATGCTCACGATCCCCGTGTACAAAATGCAATTCCTCTGCACGGTTTCGAGACTATACAGCCTGCATATCAGTTCATCAAGGGTCTGCTTCGCAATGTGAAGGATCTGCAGTTAGATTCCAACCATATGATGGTCATCAGCCCGGACGAAGGCGGTATGGGACGTGCTATTTATGTAGCCAACGTTTTAGGTCTGGATATGGGTATGTTCTATAAGAGAAGAGATTACACCCGCATCGTCAACGGTCGTAACCCCATCGTAGCTCATGAGTTCCTGGGCACTAGCGTAGAGGGCAAGGATATGATCATCATTGATGATATGATCTCCTCCGGTGAAAGTATGTTGGAAGTTGCCGCTGCTCTGAAGGAGCGCAAGGCAAATAAGATCTTCGTCTTCTCCACCTTTGGTCTCTTCACCAACGGTCTGGACAAGTTCGACAAAGCTTATGAGAACGGCATCATCGATAAGGTACTGACCACCAACCTGATCTACCAGACTCCGGAATTACTTCAGAGAGAATGGTACATCAACTGCGATATGAGTAAGTACATCGCTTACATCATTGATACTTTGAACCACGATTCTTCCATCAGTGATCTGCTGAATCCGAATGAGAGAATTCAGAATATCGTTGCAAAATATAAGAAGGGTGAGCTGTAAAGCTCACCCTTTTATTTTAACTTTCCATTTACAGCATTCCAAGCGCCGATAGCAACGCACCGATGATAATGCAGAAATCCGAGCAGTTGAATACAATCTTGCGGAACGCCTGCCATTTCACCGGGAAGCTCACGTAATCCACCACGTAACCTCTGTGAAGGCGGTCATAGGTATTGCTGAATGCACCTCCAAGTGACAGCGCTAGTCCCAGTCGCAGCAAATTGTTGCCTCGACGTCCCAGACTCACAATAAAGACAACGGTCAATATCAGTGTAAATGCCAGTGAAAAAACAGCCACCAGACGCCTTCTCTTCTGTCCGGCATTGAGCATCATGCCTTTGTTATGATGCTTTCGGATCAGAAATTTTCCCTTGCAGATTGCTCGTTCGTCCCGCTCGTCCACATGCGACTCTATATAATTTTTCAGGAAAAAATCTCCCCAGAAAATTCCTGCCAGTATCACAAGGCATACCACTGTCATATAATATTCCGCTCCTTTTTCACGCCATCCGTATTTCCCCTTGAAATCCGCTTATTCGTGCTCTGCTTTCCGATTCTTTATCTTCAGAAACGCCAGAAGTGCTCCATACAATACTCCAGCCACAGGCCATACAACCCAGGTAATGTCCCAACGCATCGTCGGCAGGCTGATAGCCAGATAAAGCGCTGTCCAGACACACCAGTAAATTGCTGTCACATGCTCATACTTCCGGTTGACTGCCTTATTCTCCACAGTATAATCCCCCTCCTGAAACAATTTCTGAAAACCGCCCCAGATAATACCGGACCACACGAACAGCCATACAGCGATCGCCACTACAATGAGCAAAACATCCGTAGCAAGGATTACCGCATAACCATTATTCCCGAAAAAAATGGATACTATCAGCAAAGGTACCACTCCCAGGATACACAATACAACACCCAGGGTTATGCAGATCCGGTAGGTTCCCGCAAAGGTTTCTTTTGCTTTCTCCACGATTCCGGATACCCCATATTGCAGTGTCAGCTTTTCTTTTTCCAGATATTCATATTTATTGTACGGGATTCCGGTGAGAAGAAATACCGCTACCGCAACTACCACCATCAGTAATAGTACGATAAGACCGATTCCTCCCGCAGCATTTTCTGTGACAGCTCCTCTTTTGGCACCTGCCATTCCCAACAACCACAACAATACAACAGGAGAGAGCACACATAAGGATACTGCCGGAGCAATGTGGGCAGCATATTTTTTCGTAGCTTCCAGAAACGTATTGGCTTCCTCCACCGTGATCACTTTTCCCTCTGTGATCTCCGGTGTCATTCCATCGGCGAATTCCGTCTCTTCCATTTCATCTTTTAATAAGTAATCCGTAGTAACTCCGAACAGCTGGCTCATACCGACAATGCGTTCCAGATCCGGGATTGAGGCTCCACTCTCCCATTTGGATACAGACTGTCTGGAAATGTCCAGGCGTTCTGCCAGTTCCTCCTGGGACCACCCATATTTCTTACGCAACATTATTATTTTTTCTGACAGGATCATTTTCATTCTCTCCTTCTTTTATTAATGTTTTCTTGTGCACACATAGATCGTCGACATAGGAAAATCATAACAAAAGAGCCGGTTGACAACTACCAAGTGCCCTTGAAATTTTGTCAACCGGCAGTTGCGTTTCCGGATTTTTCTGAAATTTACAGCAATATTACTGTACTTCACGGATCAGACAGTATTGCTTTAACGGGAAATTCTTCTCCATCACACCATATACTTTGAATCCGAACTTTTCATAGAATTCCACGTTTTTTGGATTATGTGTTTCGAGGGAGATCATCAGTTTGTGCTTCTGGGCATAGTCAATGGCTTCCTCCAGAAGTTCCGCCGCGATCCCATGATGTTGCATGGATGGATCCACCGCCAGATAAATGATATGCAGACGCTGATTCTGATGTAGCTGATCCGTCCAGCTGGAATTCAGATAATCCTCACCCTTCATAAAATTCCGAAATGTCTTTAACGAAGGATCCTCCTTGATCAGATAGGAATCCGTCTGTAAAGCAGCCATGGCCTCTGTAAAATAGAACTGAAATACATTGTACGGCTCCGCTTCATCCGATACCACCAATACACTGTTCAGATCCGCGCTGTCTGCGAAGATCTCACAGGTCGCATAAAATTCATCCATGTCACATTTAAACAGCTCCGGCATCAGATTTTTACGGACTTCCGGATCCGGAATCAGCGTCTCGTACAACGGATCGTGTGCAAAGCACTGATTCAGCATTTTCTCCACTTTCGGAAGGTCTTCCTTCTGCACACGATATAACTTATCACTTTCCATAATTGTATTTACCGTTATCTCCTTATTATGATGATGTCAGTCCCCAGCTTTGTTGTCTGTGGATCGTTCCGTGCTCTGCTCTCGCCATCATTACAATTCGAATATCTCTGTCACAGATTTCTCCATTTGTTGCACGATATTCATCAGGCTGACCACAAGCTTGCTACATGCATGCTCCAGGCTGGTAATTTCTTCCCGGTAGTCCATTTCCTTCATACCGGATCCTGTCAACGTCTCCAGTTTTTTTTCTTTTTGGAGAAGCTGCTTGACCGTTCCATATAGATTTTCATGCTCCGGCAGCCTTCCGTAACCCCATTTCAGGCGATCCTTCGGCTGATGGAATACATAATCCGTAAAATGCCTATATACTTCTTCATCAAAATTAAAGGCATAGGCATTGTTGTCTACCTGATAAAGCTTACGAAGTGCGGAGGAAAGTCTCTGTTCTTTCAGATTTCTCACCGCTCCGCCCAGAAGTCTCAGATTTGCACTACATATCTCATGAGGATACAACACATTTCCGTACCAGTCAATCTGCACAAAAGCGTCCTGCTCCTGTTTGAACCTTGCAAGCAACTTCTGTTCCAGTGGTCTGGTCTGCCGGAAAAGTCCCTCCGCCTCGTCGTATTTCCCATCTCTAAGCAACTGTTTGTAGTTACGGTTGTATTCCTCTACCGCTTCATATTCTTCCCGGCATCTTCTGAGCGCCCGGTCACTTAAAGTCTCCAGTTCCTCAATTTTTTCAAGCAAAACTCGCTTTTTCTCTCCCAGCTGCCCCGCCACATCGGCGCGGTAGCAGATCTCCCGACACTGTTCCAATCCCTTGCGAATCCGCTGCACCACCGGTGAAAACTGTAACGGTACCACTGCCGTTTCATCGAGTGCCAGGATCAGCAGAGCAAACAGCTCGTGATGCAGACGATATACCTGTTCATCATAAAACTCATCGTTGTCAAACTGGGAATGGTAGTGGGTCTCCATAAAGCTTCCGCCGGTGAAATCATTTACCATGGACGGTACACCTGCGATCGCCATGGAAAAATCATCCGACCAGGTCTCGATCGGAGATGTCACTGCCGTCTCTTCCGGATAGGCTATCGTCAGATTCGGCAGATCCGCCAGATATTCCTCCAGGAAGCTAACATATTCATAGCAGCTGCGGATCCTCGCTCTGGTACCATGCGCCAGTGCAGGAAGTTCAAAGTTCAGATCTGCGATCACCTTCCCTACCCACTCCGGATGTGCGGTAAATATCTGCTCATAAGCTCCCGTAGACCAGTCGAAATTGGAATCAACCACGCCCCATTCCTCGGATGCCATGGCACAGATCACAATGGTATTGTTCGGTTGAAAACCACTGTCCCGCAACGCCTTTGCAATACCAAACATCAGAGCGACCGCTGTATTGTCATCCTGGAATCCGTCAAAATAGGAGTCATAGTGCGCAGACAAAAGCACCATGCGGTCAGGATGTTTTCCGGGAATCCTTCCCACAATATTATAAGTCGTGCAGTTTCTGGTCACCCTGGATTCCGCATCAAAGGTGACCGTTATTTCCTCCTGATCACGCAGCAGCTCCAGCAGGCCGGCCGCATCTTTTCTGGAAATGGAAAAAGCGGGAGCATCCTCCGGTCCGGCGATATCCTGTGCATTCAGAGCTTCATCGTCGATTTCGCCGTAGCCGCCGCTCTGCACTGCGATCAGGGCAACGGCTCCTTTCAGATGTGCCTGGTATACCGGATAATTGATCCACCACTCATCTCTCTGGTTAATCTCCACCAATACCAGTTTATCCCTGACATCTTTTCCCTGATAGTCCGTCTCCGTTCCTTTTCCCAGATACATCATGGAAAATTCCTTCGGGCCATCGGTGACAAAGGTTGTCTGATAGGCTCCCAGCTCTACTGACACGGTCTCCCCGGCTGCATTCGTGTAGCTTAACGCCGCCTTATGAAATTCCCAACCGTCTACCGTCACAGCATCCTTTGTAACCTCAGACAGTCCGATTTTTTCCATTTCTGTCTTCAGCATCTCTCCGGTCTCAAATTCTGCCTTAGAACCCGCCGGGCGATACCCCAGTGTCGGATGTGAACGGTATTGTTCCATTCGTTTTGCCAGTTCATACGAATACGGTATATCCAGATTCTGTAACACCTTTTTCTGTAAAGTCACCCCGTTGTCATGCATATTCTGTCACTCCTGTTTCTATCCTGTCCGTTCTGTCGCAGGAACCGTTACTTATTTTTTTACCATAGAATTCATATTTTCAGTAATTTTCTGCAGAATCTCTCTGTTTCTCTCTTCCGCTTCCAGTGTCTCACTGGCATGGGCAGACACTTCTTCCGTAGTCGCTGAGATTGTCTGAATGGAATCCACGATCTCCTGGTTGGCTGTTTTCAGAGCTTCTACTGTCTGAAGCATCTCACCCAGATTATCCACGATCGCATAGCTGCTGTCTTCAATTGCCGTGAAACTGTCCGCCGCACGCATCGTTCCTTCCCTTTGGCTGACGATACCGTCTATCATCTGACGGATGACCGTCACCACTTCTCCAATCGCTCCGGATACATTTTGGATCAACTCCGCGATGTTGCCTGTAGCATCCTTTGTCTGGGTGGCCATTCCCGAAATCTCCGTCGCCACTACGGAGAAACCGCGGCCGGCTTCACCGGCTCTGGCTGCCTCTATGCTGGCGTTCAGCGCCAGAAGACTGGTCTGATTAGCTATTTTGCTGATGATTTCCACGATGGAATGCATCTCCTGCATATAATGATCCAGCGTTTCCAGCTTCTGTGCCGCCAGTTCACTGTTTCTTGCAGAATCCTCTGCCTGCTCTTTCAGACCTGTCATCTCTTCTTTTCCGGCATCCAGCATTTCTATCGTATGTTCCATATTGCTTCCGATCGTCTCTGCCACTTCACTCACAGTATTTACTTTTTCCTGAATAGCCTCCGTCTGGGACGTCTGCTGCTGAATCGCCGCTGCAGACTCCCCGGAACCTGCAGACACCTCCTCCATGGCTGTTTTGGTACTGTCAAAAGCAGTTTCCAGTTTATTCAATTCCGCTGTGATATCAGCTACTGAAGTCTCCATCCGGCTGCTCATTTCCATGACCTCACGTAAGGTTGCTTCCGCGCGGTCCTGCGCAGCTGTAATGCTCTCTATATTTTCATCGGTGTTCTTTTGGTTGGATATGGTAGCATAGATGGATGTAATGCACAGCAGAATCATTACCGAAATCTGTATAAATCCTGCGTCCTGCCCCAGATAGCCAAATCCCCCTTGTGTGGCTCCCAGGAGCACCACCAGGATATTCTCTACCACCGTCCCCACATTAATAAGTACAAATGCCTTGACATCATGATAAGGCATGACTGCAAACATCATGGGAATTACAAATGCATACACCATGTTGCACTGTGCCGTAAAAAGCAGCACCGTATAAAACAACGCAAATCCGATCAGTGACAGATGTTTTATAGCTTTGGTCGCATGATCCCTCTTCCAACAAATAAATTCTGCCAAAACCGGTATAATTCCAAGAAGTATTAGCACTACCAATACCGGAGCCGATACTATGTGCTCAACGAATCCGATCACGCTAATGAAAAGCATACATGCATTGATCACACCATGTGCTATCATGGCCACCCGGTTATTTCGTTCCATCTCTTTCATTTGCATTCTCCTTTTCTCCCGTATGATGTATTCATTCCTTATATCTCTTATATTGTAATTCATGATGGTATCTCCGTCAATAAACCACACGAAAATGCAGTCCGGTTTTCTGTGAAAATCGGACTGCATTTTCTGTCATTTATATGTTATCTCCCTGCCGTACAACTTCCGGCACCCTCTTTATACCTTGAAAACATCCAGCACCTTTTCCAACTTGTCCGCTAATACCAGCAGGTTCTCAGAAGAAGTCATCAGTTCTGTCATGGTATCACTCATTCCATGAGCCGCTTGCATGGTACTGTCTGCGGATGCTGCATTCTGTTCGGAGATTGCCGACAATCCTTCCACCACATCACGGATCGCACTTCCGGACTGTCTTAAGACATCCATCTTCTCCCGGATACCGCCGATATGTTGCAGGGAATTCTCCACACCATCCGCTACTGCCGCAGTCTTCACACCGGTCTCCTCTAACTTGCTCTGCTGGTGATTCATGTTGGCTTCCACTTCACCCATGATCTCCACCATTCTGCCGGAAGACTCCATGATATTTTGAATGATCTGCTCAATCTCGGTTGCAGAGCGCTTGGACTGGTCAGCCAGCTTACTGATCTGCTCTGCCACCACTGCGAAGCCTCTTCCCGCTTCCCCGGCTCTGGCTGCTTCAATGCTGGCATTCAATGACAGCAGATCTGTCTCGTCCGCAATATCCTGAATCATGGATACTGCCTTGGTGATATTCTGAATCGCTCCGCTCATATCCTTAATCTGTTCCGCTACCCGCAGGACAGATTCCTTGGTGCTTTCGTTGGAGCTGTTCAGTTCCTTCATGATCTCTTCGGAAGCTTTCTCCGCTTCTGCCATCCTGCCGGCATAATCCGTCAGAGAATTCACTTTGTCAGAGATATACTCGATTTGTTCGCCGATACGTACCACGTTCGTATTGGCATCCGTTGTTTCGTCTGCCTGGTTCCTGGCACCTTCAGAGATCTCCCCTACTGCCTGGTATACGTCGTTGACAGATTCCTGGGTATCCTGCGCCATCTTGATCAGTTTGTTGGAAGATACTGTCAGATTATCCGCGGAATCCTTGATATCCGTCACAATGGTGCGCAGCGTCTTCTGCAATTTCACAGAGATCCGGTAGACATCTCCCAATTCGTCCTTTTTTCGGCACTGCTTTTCATCCGGTTCTGCATCCAGTTCTCCGTTCATGATCCTGCCCAGGAAATGCTTCGTCTTCTTCATGGTCTTCACCATGCTACGGGATAATACGCTTACCAGCGTTGCCGCCACAAGAACGCATACTACAGCGATCAGGATAATATCCTTGACCTGCATCGAGATTGTATCCTTGACATTCTGCATCGGCGTCGCCACTTCGATGGCACCGATCACAGAGCCATCAGAATTGATCAATGGCTGATAATATACATAATAATCTACTTCGGAAATGTTGCAGTCCGTCAGGAACAAAGCCTCCCCAGTCTGAATCTGTGCATAGACATCGTCTTCCAACGCCGTACCGTTAATACGTCCTCCTTCCGGCTTGGTCAATGTCGTGATCAGACGCATATTTCCATACAGAAAAGACACCTGGAAGCCTGTCTTCTCCCGCAATCCATCGATCAACTGTGTCTCCCCGGAAATGGATGTGCCTCCCTTGCACACCTTGCCTCCCTTATCTCTGGTGTAATCGCCTTCATACAGATTCGTGTAGGTTTCATCCACACTGACACCAACGATCCGCAGAGACTGCTCAATCTGTTTCTCAATTCCGGTCTCTAATGCTTTAGCCCCCACCGTAGCCACCAGTGCACACACAATGATCATTGGTAGAAGGCTCAGCGCCAGTATCTTTTTGGAAATTGTAAAAAATGGCTTTTTCTTCCCTTTTACTTCCGTTTTCTTGTTCTCTGTCTTCTTCATACTTACCACATCTGCCTTTCTGTAAAAGACTTCGTCACATTTGGTCTATCTCGAAAACGTTTAAGTATTTTCTCGGTGAAATCATTGTAACATTTTCCATATAGTAATACAATTCGACAAAATTACAAGTATTTTACTGTCAGATTTGGTTATTTTTCCTCAACGTTAAGTAAAAACAACTTTTTTGTTTACGAAACAGTTAAGTTTTTCTGCTTCCAGACCGGCATACGCAGTATCTTTATCAATAGCGGAATGATCATGATAAACCACACAATAGGCTCTGCCGCGATGACACCCGGGTATCCGAACATGGGAACCAGCGTCGCCGCGATCACAATTTTCCCTATCATCTCCAGAGAGCTGGAGATCAGCGGTACGATCCGCTCTCCAAGTCCCTGCATGGAGTTTCTCACAATACAGATTACCGCTGTCACATAATAGAACAGTGTATCTACCTTCAGATATAATGTGGCATTGTAGATCACTTCCGGATTTTTGCTGCCGGTGACCAGCCATACCAGCCAGTCACCGATGGTATAAGCAGTCACAATATTAAGCGTACACCAGATGCAGGTATAACCGGTTGCCAACAGGATTCCTCTGCGGATCCGGTCGATTTTGCCGGCTCCCAGATTTTGTCCGCAATAGGTCGCCATTGTCTGACCGAAGACGCTGAACATGATCATGAAGATTTCAGAGATCTTGCGGGCTGCCGTATGGGCAATGATAATATTCTGTCCCAGCTTATTGATGGAGGTGTGCAATGTCAATGTACCGATATTGACCAGCGAGCTCATGAATCCCATGGAAAGACCGGAGCTTAACATATTGCGGAGCATTCCGGCATCCTGCAGCTTCAGATCATCCACACGTATCCGCAGAATTTCATACTTTTTCCACAGATAGACCGCACACACCACCACAGCGATCAGCTGCGACAGCACAGTAGCAACTGCGGCACCCAGCACTCCCATATGCAGCACCACGATCAGAAGCAGATCTCCTCCGATATTCAGCACCACCGACACCGCCAGCACGATCAGCGGGGTCACGGTATCTCCGATCGCTCTTAAAGTCGCAGATAATACATCATATAATAAAGTAATAACAAGTCCCGCTATGATCACGGATACATACTGTGTTGCTGTATTCAGCAGATTTTCCGGCACATTCAGGAATCTGAGGATCGGCTGCAAAAATACAAGCCCTCCAATCGTCAATACCACAGCTGCCAATAGGCCAAGCACCAGAGAATTGCCTAAGGATCTGCGCAATCTGTCCATATCCTTCGCTCCGAAGCACTGTGCCGAAATAATAGCAAAGCCATTGCACATTCCCATCAGGAACTGTACGATCAGATTGCTCAGCGTCGTCGTGGCCCCCACTGCCGCCAGGGCATTATCTCCCAGAAAAGTACCTACGATGCGGGTATCTGCCAGACTGTAAGTAAGTTGCAATAAATTGGCCAAAAAAATAGGAAGGGCAAACGTCAGTATCAAAACTGACGGTCTGCCCTTTGTAAGATCTTTCATATAGTTCCTCACTTCTACACTTCCGAGAAAAATATAGATTTTCCCGCATGATAGGGCTACAGAACTTTTTTAAAACTTTTTCTTGGCATTGTCAAGGTATTTCTTGGTCTCAGCCACCACAACACCATTTAATGCCAACAGTGCGATCAGATTCGGGATTGCCATCAGACCGTTGAAGATATCTGCGATGGTCCATACTGCCTTAACAGTCATGTAGGGTCCGATGAATACGCAGGCAATGTAGATCCAACGGTATACTTTGATTGCCTTCGGCTTCTGACCGATCAGGTATTCCAGGCATCTCTCGCTGTAGTAATCCCATCCGAGGATCGTGGTAAATGCAAAGAATACCAGACATACCATCAGGATAAAGGATGCAATAGAGCTGTTAAAAGGCAGTCCCTGCTGGAAAGCTCTGGTGGTAACATCCACGCCGTCCAGACCTACGTTCCAGGAATCGGTAATTACAATCGTAAGACCGGTCATGGTACAAATGATCAGGGTATCGATAATGGTACCCATCATGGAGATCAGGCCCTGCTTGGCAGGAGAATCGGTCTGCGCTGCAGCCGCTGCGATAGGTGCACTACCGATACCGGCTTCGTTGGAGAAAATACCTCTCGCAATACCCTTCTGCATTGCCATGATAACCGCTCCCAAAGCACCGCCGGCTACGGCACGCATACCAAACGCACTCTGTACGATGGTTACGATAGCTGCCGGAATGGCAGTTACATTAAAGATCAGTACTAACAGACAGGCTACTACATAAGTCACTGCCATAAAAGGAACGATGACCTGTGCCACAGTGGAGATACGCTTTAATCCACCGATAACAACCAGTGCCACACAGATGGTCAAAAGGATTCCGGAGACCACCACACTCCAGGAATAGTCCATGCCGAAGAGCTGTACGGTATGTTCATTGTTCACATCGAAGAAATTATGTACCGCACTGGTGATACCGTTGATCTGGGTAAAGGTTCCGATACCGAACAATCCTACGCATACACCCATAAAAGCGAAGATCTTCGCCAGCCATTTCCAGTTCTTGCCCATACCGTTCTCGATATAGTAGAAGGGTCCGCCGATGATGTGTCCGTCCTCTGCTACCACACGATACTTCACCGCCAGCAGGCACTCGGAATACTTCGTAGCCGTACCTACCAGCGCAGCGATCCACATCCAGAACAAAGCTCCGGGACCGCCTGCTACAATAGCCGTTGCCACACCAACGATATTACCGGTTCCGATGGTAGCGGACAATGCCGTACACAGTGCCGCGAAACTGGATACTTCGCCGTCTTCGCCCGACTTTTCATTGGCAATTAAGTGTTTGATTGCATGGGGAAGCTTCGTGATCTGCAAAAAATGAAGTCTGGCTGTGAGAAAAAGGCCCGTAGCCAGAATGAGGACGATCAGGGGGATGCCCCAGACGAAATCATCCACTGTGGTCAGAAAGTTACTAATCATGTCTAACATATTCCCTCTCCTTCCGTCACCTCTTGTGACGTCCTATCGTAGATTGATTTCTTCCGAAGAGAATGGGAATAAGCATATAGATGCTCTGTCCTTTTGCCTGAGAGATTGGCAGCTTTACTGCCGTACACCTTCGGCGCCTTCTATACGGAAATATGATAATTGCTTTCCGTGGAAGGACTCTCCAGAGTAAATCTTTACCGCGCTAAAGCGGCAACAAAATCACAATAGCATACTTTTTCACCCATTGCAACGTTTTTTTATCTTTAGTCATTGATCTGACCAACACAGACATTGACTTTTATGGTACCTGATTACTATAATATAATTCATATGAATACTAACACGAACAATCACAAAACTTCATATTCCATTACACGTGGACTGTTTTTCCTGATCATGTGTTCTGTGATTTTTACGGTACTGTACTACAGTCTGCCCAGGCAGAACCGTGAGCCGGCAATATCGGATTATATTGACTTTTCAGAAGGCTGGACCACCTCCGATGGAAGCCCCGTTGATTTTTCCCATATCAGCGGCACCTGCACAGTGACCAAGAAGCTTCCTGCGCTGACTCACGACATGGCACTTTTCTTTTTTTATAAAAGTTCCAATGTGACGATCCTGATAGACGACCGGCTGATCTATGAGACCATGCAGCCGGAGAGTGTTTTCTTCGGCAAGACACCGGGAGCCTCTTATGTCTCTCTGCCGATCTACCGGGAAGATTCCGGGCGCACGCTCACCCTGGTGATCGATAATCCTTACGGAGACGGCAGTGGCAAGATCAATGATATGTATCTGGGACGTAGTGAAGATATCCTGATAAGCCGCATCCGCAACAAGGCACCCGGATTCGGCATCAGCTTCCTGATCGCCCATCTTGGTCTGGCATTTATCCTGTTTTATCTGCCATTACACAAGAAGCACATCATCGGCAGCGAGATGCTTTATCTGGGATTGTTTGCCCTGAATATCGGTATCTTCATGTTGGCAGATAACCGTATGCTGCAGCTGATCCTGCGTAACAGTCATATCTATCATACGATTGCGGAACTTTTTATGATGCTGATCACCATCCCACTGTTTCTGTACCTTGGCAAAATGTATACAGAGTACTCCCCTGTGATGGTACAGACAGTATGCCTTATCAGTGTCATGGATTTCAGTATACGTTTCTGCCTGAATCTGACCGGTCAAAAGGACTTCCATGAAAGTCTCCGTCTGACCCATATTACTTTTAGCATTCTGATCGCGCTTGTTATCTACGTCATCGGCAAGGGATTTTATCAGAATCAAAAGCAGCATCTGAAGCACAATCTATATCATAACCTTGGAATTCTGTGTCTGTGCTTTGGCGTTCTACTGGATATCCTGCTGCTATGGTTCGGCAGTGCTCCCGAGACCAGCTTCTTCACACGGATCGGTGTGCTTCTGTTCCTGATCATGGAAGCAGTCCATGTTACCCTGCGCCTCATGACCAACTATCAGGAAGGCGTTCGCATGCAGCTGCTCAGCCGCCTGGCTTATCGCGATGGCCTGACTGACCTGCTGAACCGTACTTCCTATATGGAAGAATTGAAAAGACTGGACGCATCCCATAATTTTCATGTGTTGCTGGCACTGTACGATGTGAATAACCTCAAATATGTGAACGACACCTACGGTCACCAAAGCGGTGATGAAATGATCCGCCGGGTAGCGGATACTCTGTCGGCACATCTCGGTTCCTTAGGAAAATGTTACCGGATCGGCGGAGATGAGTTCGTATTTCTGTCGACCGCAGCCGATTCTGAAAAAGAATTTCTCAAGCTGCAAAGAGATTTCGAAGCGTCTCTGGGAGTTCTGAAGCTTCCGGACGGTTCCGAGCATCCCATTACTGTAGCCATGGGATATTCCGTACTGCCCCATAACATGCCCCGTTCCATGGACGATGTGGTCCGGGAAGCCGATGTCAAAATGTACGAAGCGAAACGACGAATGAAAACAGAAAATCGATCATAAGCGTTGCAGATCTTATTTCATTTTGTAATGTAACTTGAGAGTTACGAGCCATGCAAAGTCAAAACGAAAACAGCGATCTGGGAGCTTGCTCACAAGTCGCTGTTTTTGTTTTTGACTTTATACGGCGACAGCCGTCAATGAAATAAATGTGGAGCGCCCTT
>NZ_VUMU01000008.1 GCF_009695995.1 Waltera intestinalis | reverse complement strand
TAAACATCCTGATATCCATGATTTTGGGCCTAGGGGAATGGCATAGACTTAGATAACATCTCTATGAAAAAAAGAAAATGTAAGAAAAAGCGAGTTAACAAGAGAAAAACAAAGATTATTATGGGAGGAATGAGGCATGTATTCATTGGATGAAGTAAAAAAAGTTGATCCCGAGGTGGCACAGGCCATTATCGACGAGGAGAATCGTCAGAACAGTCATATTGAACTGATCGCTTCCGAGAACTGGGTAAGCAAGGCAGTCATGGCGGCTATGGGCAGTCCCTTGACCAATAAATATGCGGAAGGTTATCCCGGCAAGAGATATTACGGCGGATGTGAGTGCGTGGATGTTATCGAAAATCTTGCAATCGAGCGTGCCAAGAAGCTGTTCGGCTGTGATTATGCCAATGTACAGCCCCATTCCGGAGCACAGGCGAATATGGCAGTGCAGTTTGCCGTACTGAAACCGGGTGATACGATCATGGGCATGAATCTGGATCACGGCGGACATCTGACGCATGGTTCACCGGTAAATATGTCCGGTAAATATTTTCATGTAGTACCTTACGGTGTAGATGACAACGGATTCTTAGATTACGACAGAATGAGAGAACTGGCACTGGAATGCAAGCCTAAGATGATCATTGCCGGTGCTTCTGCGTATGCCAGAACCATTGATTTCAAGAAGTTCCGTGAAGTAGCAGACGAAGTGGGTGCCGTATTGATGGTAGATATGGCACATATCGCAGGACTGGTGGCAGCGGACCTTCATCCCAGTCCCATCCCTTATGCGGATGTAGTGACCACTACGACTCACAAGACCCTGCGCGGACCCAGAGGCGGTATGATCCTCTGCAATAAGGAAGCCAATGAGAAGTTCAACTTCAACAAAGCCATCTTCCCCGGCATCCAGGGCGGCCCTCTGATGCATGTGATCGCTGCCAAGGCAGTCTGCTTCGAAGAAGCATTAAGCGACGACTTTAAAGTATATCAGAAGAATATCATTGACAATGCCCAGGCATTGTGTAAGGGACTGATGAGCCGGGATATCAAGATCGTATCCGGCGGTACCGATAACCATTTAATGTTAGTGGATCTGACTCCTTACGGTCTGACCGGTAAGGCAGTGGAGAAACTGTTGGATGCAGCGCACATCACTGCTAACAAGAACACCATCCCCAACGATCCTCAGTCTCCGTTTGTGACCAGCGGTATCCGTCTGGGAACCCCCGCGGTTACTTCCAGAGGTCTGAACACCGAGGACATGGATCAGGTGGCAGAAGCCATTGCCCTGGTCATCAAGGGCGGCGAAGAGCAGGTTCCTGCAGCCAGAGCCATCATTCAGAAATTAACTGACAAGTATCCTTTGATCTAAAATGAGAAACGACAAAATTAAAAAAATTATGAAGGAAAGAATCAGGGTGGCAATTCCGGGACTGCTTGTCGCCCTGACGACTTGCTTTCTGCTGTTTATTTACGCGCCGCTGGAATTGTATGTTGCAAATCAGACAGAGTTCTGGTTTGACTTTTATAAAATCCTGAAAGCGGCAGCACAGAATTTCTTGATCTTTTATGCAATAAATGTTGTGGGAGTGCTTTTGAGCGCCTGTCTGTCCGAGAGACTTTGCCGCGTTGTCACCGTAACGGAACTGGTGGCACTATTGACTTTGTATGTGCAGGGGAATTTTCTGGTGAGTAATATGCCTCCTTTTGACGGTACCGAGATCGTCTGGGAGAACTATCGGAGCGAGAATATAAAGACAGCCATCGTGTGTATCCTGATTGCGGCAGCAGCTGTCGTGGTCCGGAAACTGTTCGGTGCGAAGCGTATGGAGACATTCTGTAAGGCAGCGAGTGCCGGACTGGGAGGAATCCTACTGTTAACTCTGGTCACGATCATTCTGACCACCGGTGCGTATCGGGAGAGAACCACGTATTACGCATTGGAGAATGGGCAGTACAGTTTATCCGAAGATACGAACTTTTTGATTCTGTTACTGGATGCGGTGGATGCAAAATCTTTTGAGAAAGTTATGGATTCGGATCCGGCGTATGAAGACACATTTTCGGATTTTACCTATTATCCGGATATGGTAGGAGCTTATCCGTGGACTGCCTTTTCCACACCCTATATTTTATCCGGAAAATGGTACGAGGGGCAGGATTATTATCTGGATTATACGGCATCGGCGGTGGATGAATCCCAATTGTTTTTTGAATTATCGAATCGGGGATATGATATTGCGCTATACGAATCTGATCCGTGGGTAACATCTTATACCTACCGGTTCTCCAATATGGTGGAGCTCCAGCATGAGGCATATGTATGGAAATATTTCAGACGGGCAATCTGTAAATTGGGTGGTATTCGCTATGCTCCGTTTTTTATGAAAGAATATTGTTACAAAGCAATCGAACAGACCCAGGGACAGCATAATGCTTTTGTGGATGAAAGTAATCCTCTGTATACTTGGGATTTGCGGGAATTTTCCGTCCATATGCAGGAAGAAGAGGTAACCTGTCGGGAAGAAAAATGTTTTAAGTATTATCATCTGCAGGGAGGACATGTTCCTTTTTTGTATGATGCAGATCTGAATACGGTGGGAGATTCTTCCTATGCAGAGACGTTGGAAGCCAATATTAAGGTGCTCGGTCAGTTTCTTCAGAAACTGAAACAGGCAGACGTCTATGATAATTCTGTAATTATCATTATGTCAGATCATGGTTTCAATCCGCAGGATGAGACTTCGGCATATGACAGGCAGAATCCGCTGTTCCTGGTAAAAGGAGCAGGAGAAAGTCATCCGCTGAAAAAGTCATTGGTTCCTGCATCCTACGAGGACTTGGAGGATGCTTACGTCCGATTGCTGGACGGAGAAAGTGGAGATGAAATTTTCCCTTATAAAGAGGGAGAAAACAGAGAACGCCGTTATATCTTTTATGAGAATACGAACCATGTTATGTATGAATGGATGCAGACGGGACCGGCATGGAATTTTGAGGATTACCGGGTAACCGGAGTAACCTATCAGCGTAAAAATTAAGGACAACCCCTATTTTGGATAAAAATAGGGGTTGTCTTTCGTACTTTACTGTGCTAGAATATCCCTCAGTGAAAAACAAGTGTCCGTACTACAGATACGAACTGCAGAAAGGATAACATATGGGAGAAACGACCAAGTATTTCGTGGTGAAGCAGAAGGCGATCCCCGAGGTGCTGTTAAAGGTAGTGGAAGCAAAGCGGCTTCTTGAGTCAGAGAAGGTTCTGACCATACAGGAAGCGGTTGATGCAGTTGGCATCAGCCGCAGTTCTTTTTATAAGTACAAGGATGATATCTTTCCGTTCCATGACAATTCTCAGGGAACGACCATCACGCTGACTTTCCAGATGGATGACGAACCGGGAATTCTGTCGGATGTGCTGAAGATCATCGCAGAGTACCGTGCGAATATCCTGACGATCCATCAGAGTATTCCCATCAACGGAATCGCATCTCTGACACTGAGTATACAGGTACTGCAGACTACGGGAGATATCTCCCGGATGATCGAACAGCTGGAGGGGCAGACCAGTGTGCATCATGTGAAAATACTGGCAAAAGAATAATGTCGGAACGAAAAAGATAAAAGTGAGGAGAATATTATGATCAATGTTGCAGTATTGGGCTACGGCACCGTCGGTAGCGGTGTGGTAGAAGTTATCGAGAAAAATAAGGACATGGTAAATAAAAAGTCCGCACAGGAACTGGAAGTGAAATACATTCTGGATCTGAGAGATTTCCCCGGAGACCCTTATGAGAATAAGGTCATTCATGATTTCAATACGATCTTACAGGATGACAGCGTAACCATCATCTGTGAGACCATGGGTGGTGTCGGAGCTGCTTACCAGTTCACGAAGCAGGCACTGGAACTGGGAAAGAGTGTCTGCACCTCCAACAAGGAGCTGGTAGCAAAGCATGGTCCCGAACTGTTGCAGATCGCCAGAGAGCATAACTGCAACTACTTATTCGAGGCAAGTGTGGGCGGCGGTATTCCCATTATCCGTCCGCTGAACTACTCCCTGACCGCAGAGAAGATCGAGGCTGTCAATGGTATCTTAAACGGTACCACGAACTATATCCTGAGCAAAATGGAAAAAGAAGGCGCGGATTTCGATACCGTTCTGAAGGAAGCACAGGACAAAGGCTATGCGGAGCGCAATCCGGAAGCAGATGTGGAAGGTTATGATGCCTGCCGTAAGATCGCGATTCTGTCTTCTCTGATGTTTGGTAAAAACGTGGATTCCGAGAAAGTCCCTACCGAGGGTATTACGAAGATCACCGCAGCGGATTTTGAATATGCCAATGCTGCAGAGTATACCATCAAGCTGTTGGGCAGAAGCCGTGCGATTGACGACGACACAGCGGAAGTTATGGTGGCACCGTTCATGCTTCCCAAGGACCATCCCCTGGCCATGGTATACGGAGTGTTCAATGCAGTATTTGTCACCGGCAATATGCTGGGAGATTCCATGTACTACGGACGGGGCGCAGGCAAGCTTCCCACCGCCAGTGCAGTGGTATCGGATGTCATCGACTGTGCAAGACATCAGGGCAAGGTGATCATGTGCTTCTGGGACAAAGAGGAAGTAAAGCTGGTAGATACACGTGAGTCCGTAAGAAGCTTTTTTATCAGAGCAAAGGCAGGAGCGAAAGGCGCGGTAGAGGCAGCTTTCCCCGGAGGCAGAGAACTGCATTTAGCAGACCGTAAGGAAGACTTCGGATACTTCACACAGCCCATGAAGGAGAGCGAGTTCCTGGCAAAATATGAAGCACTGGGTGAGCAGATGCTTGGCAGGATCCGCCTGGTGTAAGAAACAAGAATATTATAAAGAGTACTAAATATATATTTGAGGAGAAAATGTTATGTCAAAAGTAGTGAAATTCGGTGGAAGCTCTCTGGCAAGTGCAGAGCAGTTCAAAAAGGTAGGAAATATCATCCGCGCGGATAAGGAGAGGAAATATGTGGTACCTTCCGCACCGGGAAAAAGATTTTCCAATGATACCAAGGTGACGGATATGCTGTATGCCTGCTATGATCTGGCAGATCAGGGCAAGAGCTTCAAAGCAGAGCTGGATGCCATTAAGGCGCGTTACCAGGAGATTATAGATGGTTTACAGCTGGATCTGGATCTTAGTGAAGAGTTCAAGATCATTGAGAAGAATTTCAAGGCAAAATCCGGAAACAATTATGCAGCTTCCCGTGGCGAATATCTGAACGGTATCATCATGGCAAATTACTTAGGCTATGATTTCATTGATGCGGCAACTGTAATTTTCTTCGATGAAAACGGTGAGTTTGATGCAGCGAAGACCAACGAAGTACTTCGTGCCAGACTGGCAGAGAGCAAGGAAGCGGTAGTTCCCGGATTCTACGGTTCGATGCCTGACGGAACGGTAAAGACCTTCTCCAGAGGCGGATCCGATATTACCGGTTCTATTGTGGCTAAGGCTGCCAAAGCGGATGTCTATGAGAATTGGACGGATGTGTCCGGTTTCCTGATCGCAGATCCCAGAATCATCGATCATCCCGAGGCTATTGAGACCATCACCTACCGCGAACTTCGCGAGCTGGCATATATGGGAGCTACCGTACTGCATGAGGATGCCATCTTCCCGGTACGCCAGGAGGGTATTCCCATCAATATCCGCAATACCAATGCGCCGGAAGACAACGGTACCTGGATCGTGGGAAGCACCTGCCAGAAGTCCAAATATGTCATCACCGGTATCGCCGGTAAAAAAGGCTTCTGCTCTGTGAATATTGAAAAAGATATGATGAACTCCGAGATCGGTTTCGGCAGAAAGGTACTGCAGGCGTTTGAGGAGAACGGAATCTCCTTTGAGCATGTTCCCTCCGGTATTGATACCATGACCGTATTCGTACATCAGGACGAATTCATGCACAAGGAGCAGAAAGTCGTAGCGGGAATTCACAGACTTGCAAATCCCGATATGATAGACATTGAATCGGATCTGGCGTTGATCGCCGTGGTAGGCCGTGGCATGAAGTCCACCCGAGGTACAGCAGGCAGAATCTTCTCCGCACTGGCACACAAAAATATCAATGTCAAGATGATCGACCAGGGATCCTCTGAGCTGAACATCATCATCGGTGTGGCAAATGATGATTTCGAAACCGCGATCAAGGCAATTTATGATATCTTTGTAATTACAAGACTATAATCGATAAGATATAAAAAAGGCAGGTCATTAAGACCTGTCTTTTTATATCTCCGGATACTGGATCATGTCCAGGATCGGCGTCCGCATTATGTACTGATAAGCTTCGAAAATCTTCTCCGCAGGCACATTCTTGGGAGAAGAGAGCCAAAGCTTCAGGATCTCGATCAGTAATAGGGCATTATAATGCGCCAGCGACTGCGGAGTGATCAGATCGCAGGGCATTTTCTTCAGGGGATGTCTGGAGAGAATACAGAAAAAAGTCTTTTCACAGTAATGGGCAAAAAATTCTCCGAAGCTGTTCTGACCTGTGATCTCAAAAAGTCTGCGGTAATATTCCTTATTTTTCTCAAAGCAGATAAACATCAGTTTAATAGCTTCCTGTTCCATGTCATTTTCAATCATGACTTCGACCTTGCTGCCGATATCCCGGTCGAACAAGAACTCGATCACTTCGTATTTATCCTGAAAATAATTATAGAAAGTCGGGCGGATCACATGAGCACCATCCGTGATCATTTTGATGGATATCTTCTGAAAAGGCACGGTAAGCACAAGTGTCCGAAAGCTGTCTGCCAATAATTCCTTTGTCTTCATCACATGACTCCTTTTCCCATAAAAAGAACCAAGATAGAAATATTATAAACAAAAAATTACCGTTTCTCAACCCAAAACGACACTTTCCACAAAATGTCGCGGATTGTTTACATTTATCGGAATAATGTAAAAGCAGGAAAAACTCTGTGCCGGGGTTGTATCTTACTATATGTCCGGAAATAGCATATCATAATCGCAGAAAGGAGATATATGGATGGCGTGGTATGAAATACTGATCGTATCGTTAGGACTTTCCCTGGATGTTCTTACCTATGCATTATATAAAGGTGCAATGCTTTCTAAACTGGATAAAAAACAGATCCTGAAAATGACTCTGTTGTTCACTGGCTGGCAGAGCGGAGCGATGCTATTAGGAAGCCTGATCTCGGAGATTCCCTATATAGCCATGAATTATCAGCGGACAGAGAGATTGTTCCGGGCAGCCTCCGCTGTTATTTTTTTCCTGATCGCGATCTGGCTGATCGTACGGGCATCCCGGATGCGGGATCCGGTAGAACGCAGGGAGGATGTATTTGCCTGGAAGCAGCTATGTGTCTGGGCCATGCTTACCAGTGTGGACTCTTTTCTGTCGGGAATCGGCATGGGATTTTTAGACGCCGGAGTAACCGTACAGATCATACAGCTGGCGATCATGGCTGCGTTAGCCGTGGTTACCGGTATCTATGCAGGATACCGGATCGGATGTCACGGGAGAAGCCGTGTGTTGATCAGTGGTGCGATCATCTTCCTGTTGGCAGGGATCGATGTGTTGTTCCGCTATTACAGCTAGAAACAGGGATATTTATGTAAAAATACAAAAGAGAGGTAGATTAATATGGCAGACGTAAAACACAAGGTAGAGAGAGCTGCTTTCGGTGCAGCGATCGATGGGATTTTAAAGTATGTGAATAAGGATGAAGAGGACAGGGAAAAAGCTTTCTTAAAGCTGGTGGATCTGTCCGAAAAATTTATGGGAAATACGTTTTCGAAGGAAAGCTACGATGCGGCGAGACGTATGATCCGGGAACCGGACAGCAAATGGATGCAGTATGTGAACCGCATCTTAAATGAAGTAGATCCCCATGTCATCAAAATGTCTGCGCTGGACTATGGCTTTGAGGCTGCCTTCTGTGGCAAAAAAGAGATCAATGAGATGCGCATCAAGCATCAGTGTAATATTCCCTGGCTGATCCTGATGGATCCCACCAGTGCCTGCAATCTGCATTGTACCGGATGCTGGGCAGCAGAATACGGCAACCGCCTGAACTTAAGCTTTGAAGATATGGACCGTATTGTTACCCAGGGTAAGGAGCTTGGCATTTATCTGTATTTCTTCACCGGTGGCGAACCTCTGGTGCGTAAGGACGATATCATCCGTTTATGTGAGAAGCATGATGACTGTGGCTTCCATGCATTTACCAACGGCACCCTGATCGATGAAAAATTCTGCCAGGATATGAAGCGTGTAGGCAATTTCTCCGTAGCTATCAGCCTGGAAGGCTTCAATGAAGTAAACGATCTGCGCCGTGGCAAGGGCGTGTTTGATAAGGTCATGCATGCCATGGATCTGATGAAGCAGTACGGTCTGATCTTCGGTACTTCTATCTGCTACACCAGCAAAAACTATAAGGTAGTCACCAGTGATGAATTCCTGGATATGATCATTGAAAAGGGCGCCAGATTCAGCTGGTACTTCCATTATATGCCGGTAGGAAATGAGGCATCCTGTGAGCTGCTTCCGGATCCGGATCAGAGAGAGTATATGTATCACCGCATCCGTGAGATCCGTGCAATGAAGGGCGGTAAGCCCATCTTCGCCTTTGACTTCCAGAACGATGGTGAATATGTGGGCGGCTGTATCGCAGGCGGCAGAAACTACTGTCATATCAATCCCAATGGGGATGTGGAACCCTGTGTATTCATTCATTATTCCGGTGCCAATATCAAGGAGGTGGACCTGCTGACCGCACTAAAGCAGCCTCTGTTCATGGCGTACCGTGAGAACCAACCGTTTAACTGTAATCACTTAAAACCCTGCCCGATGCTGGAGAATCCGGAGATCTTACAGCGCATGGTACATGAGACCGGAGCTCATTCCACCGACTTACAGTCACCGGAATCCGTGGAGCATCTGTGTGGGAAATGTGCGGAGTATGCAAAAAAATGGGACGTGCGTGCACAGGAGCTGTGGCAGAAGGATCGGAATAATAAATAATAGTTCTTTTACAAAAGTTTATATTTAGTTAATTGCTTTTTGCTTTTCGGCAGACCATAATGTAGGTAATGTTCAGAGCCGGCTTCGCGAACGAGGCTCTGAAAGATTTGGATAATGTGTCCCCTGCATGGTGGCAGACGAAAGGTGGTACTTCATGAAAGAGAAGTTACAGCGTTTCATGTGGGGGCGTTATGGCAATGACCGCTTCAATCAGTTTTTGATGATTGTAGCTTTGGTCTGCCTGGCGCTCTCTTTTTTGGGTCTGAGAATATTTTATGTGCTGGCTCTTGCCCTGTTGGTCTATGTCTATTACCGGATGTTTTCCAGGAATATGAGCAAGAGAAGTGCGGAGAACCAATGGTATCTCAAAAAAGAAATGAAGGTGCGCAGCTGGTGGCAGCGCCGGAAGAAACTTTTTGCCGGACACAGGGATTATAAGATCTTTAAATGTCCGAAATGCGGACAGAAGCTCCGGGTGCCCAGACACAAAGGCAAGATTGCGATCCACTGCAGAAAATGCGGAGAGGAATTTATCCGCAAGACCTGACAGGACAGGCAGGATTACAAATGGAAAATAAGCAAAACCGGGAAATAAGAAAGGATGGTGAGTCAGATGTTCGGATACATTGTGGTCAATCAGTCGGAGATGAAATTCAAGGAGTATGATGTGTATCGATCCTATTACTGTGGATTATGCCAGAGCCTGAAGGAGCGTTATGGTGTGCTGGGGCAGCTTTCCCTGAATTATGATATGACTTTTATTCTGATGCTGCTCACCGGACTGTATGAACCGGAAGATGTCGTAGGACAGTGCAGATGTGTGGCACATCCTTTCGAAAAGCATCAGATCAGAAGAAATCTTTTTACCGATTATGTGGCGGACATGACGGTGTTGTTTACCTGCTATAAGGCAGAGGATGACTGGGAGGATGAGCATAGTCTGAAAGGACTGGCATACAGTTATCTATTGGGGAAAAAGTGCCGGAAAAAGCCTTTGCTCTATGCGGATAAGGTGAGGAGCATCTCTCTGGCCATGCAGGATTTTGCGGATGCGGAGAAACAGGGAAATGCGGACATCGATACCATGGCGGGACTGTTTGGAAAAGTCATGGCACAGATCGTATCCTGCCGCGAAGACGAGTGGAAGGATAATTTGGAGAGACTTGGATTTTTTCTGGGAAAGTTCATTTACCTCATGGACGCCTATGAAGATGTAGAGCAGGACATTAAGAAGGGGACCTATAATCCGCTAAAGAAACGATATGAAGAACCCGGATTTGAAGAAGAATGCAGACAGATCCTGACCATGATGATGTCTGAATGCTGTAAGGAATTTGAGCAGCTTCCTATTTTACAGAATGTGGATATTCTGCGGAATATTCTGTATTCCGGAGTATGGTGCCGCTATGGGATCGTACGGGAAAAACGGGAAAAGACAGTGTAAACGAGGTAACAGGAAATGACTTATGATCCGTATAGTGTCCTGGGAGTGAGCAGAGATGCTTCCGAGGAAGAAATCAAAAAAGCATATAAGACCCTGAGCAGGAAATATCATCCCGATGCCAATATCAATAATCCCAACAAGGCTCAGGCGGAAGAAAAGTTCAAGGAGATTCAGGCGGCGTATCAGCAGATCATGAAGGAACGGACAGAAGGACAGAGTTATGGCGGATTCAGCCAGGGCTTTGGAGACTTCTGGCAGCAGGCAGGCTGGCAGCAGACTTCCGGATATGAGGAAGAGCCGAGACTGCGGGCAGCCGGTAATTATATCAGAAACGGTTATTACAGAGAGGCCAGAAATACCCTGGATGGCATGGGAGAGCATGAGAAGACGGCCGGATGGTATTATTACAGCGCCATGGCCCATATGGGACTTGGTAACAATGTGGCAGCACTGGAGCATGCAGGTAAGGCAGTGGCACTGGAGCCTCAGAATATAGAATACCAGATGCTTCTGCAGAGACTTCAAAGCGGCGGACAATGGTATGAGAGCAGACAGGCAGCTTATGGTTATCCCAATGCGAGTGGGAATGACTTGTGCCTGAAAATCTGTCTGGCGAACGTGTTCTGCAATCTGTGCTGCGGTGGTGGCGGTCTGTGCTTCGGAGAATATGGTGGAAGAGGAATGTTTTAAAAAAGGTACTTGCTTTTTCCAGGTTTCCTCACTATAATAAATATACAAGATGTAGATGCGAAATGAATTGTAAAGCACAAAATCTAGTAACATGCTATGATTTGCGTAGACAGTCGTATCGGGAACTTGCTTCCGATGCGGCTTTTCTTTCAGCTTATGCAGGAATTCGCATCTCGATGGGAATGATATAAAGTGAGGGAACAGCAATGAAGATTCAGAAGAGAGACGGCAGAGTAGTGCCTTATGAAGAGGACAAGATCCGGGAAGCGATCCATAAGGCGAACAACGAAGTGGAGGAGCGGTATCGTGCCAGCGAGGGGTTGATTGAAGAGATCCTGGAGGATGTGCAGCAGGAGGGCAGACAGATCCAGACCGTGGAGCATATTCAGGATATGATCGAGGAACATCTGGTAGAGCACAACAAATATACCCTGGCGAAGAAGTATATCGTATACCGTTACCAGAGAAGTCTGCTCCGCAAATCCAACACCACGGATGAATCTATTTTAAAACTGATCCGGAATGAGAATAAGGAGCTGGCAGAGGAGAATTCCAATAAAAATACCCGCCTGGCATCCACACAGAGAGACTATATTGCAGGTGAAGTGTCCCGTGATGTTACCAGACGTCTGCTTCTGCCGGAGCATATTGCTATGGCACATGACAACGGTGTGCTGCATTTCCATGATGCGGATTATTTTATCCAGCCGATCTTCAACTGCTGTCTGATCAATATCAAGGATATGCTGGACAACGGTACTTCCATCAACGGCAAAATGATCGAATCTCCCAAGAGCTTTCAGGTGGCATGTACCGTGACCACCCAGATCATCGCAGCCGTAGCCAGCAATCAGTATGGCGGTCAGAGCGTGAATATCAAGCATCTGGGAAAATATCTGCGTAAGAGCAGGGAAAAATTTGCAAAACAGCTGGAGGACGAGTTCGGAGATACCCTGGATCAGGCAGCCAAGGATAAGATCGTACAGATGCGCCTGCACGATGAATTAAAATCCGGTGTGCAGACCATCCAGTACCAGATCAATACCCTGATGACCACCAACGGACAGTCTCCTTTCGTGACATTGTTCCTGCATATTGACGAGAACGACGAATATGTGGAAGAGACCGTACAGATCATTATGGAGATCCTGCGCCAACGCATTGAGGGAACCAAGAATGAAAAGGGGGTCTATGTGACTCCCGCATTCCCGAAATTAGTCTATGTGCTGGATGAAAATAACTGCTTAAAGGGCGGAAAATACGACTATGTGACCAAGTTCGCCGCACAGTGCTCCGCTAAGAGAATGTACCCCGACTATATCTCTGCCAAGAAGATGCGTGAGAACTACGAGGGCAATGTATTTTCCTGCATGGGCTGCCGTTCCTTCCTGTCTCCATGGAAGGATGAAAACGGAGAGTACAAGTGGGAAGGCCGTTTTAATCAGGGCGTTGTCAGCATCAACCTGCCCCAGATCGGTATCCTGGCAAAAGGAAACGAGGAGAAGTTCTGGAAACTGTTGGATGAGCGTCTGGAGCTGTGCTATGAAGCACTGATGTGCCGCCATAAGGCGCTGGAGGGCGTGGTATCCGACGTGAGTCCCATCCACTGGCAGTACGGCGCTATCGCCCGTCTGAAGAAGGGTGAGACCATCGATAAATACCTGCACAACGGTTATTCCACCATGTCTTTGGGTTATATCGGATTATATGAGATGACCTATCTGATGAAGGGCTGCAGCCAGACCGTGGAGCCCGGTAAGGAATTCGCCTTGCGCGTTATGGATTATATGAAGGATCGCTGCGCAAAATGGAAAGAGGAGACCGGCATTGCTTTCAGTCTCTACGGAACTCCCGCAGAGACACTTTGCTACCGTTTTGCAAGAATCGACCGTGAAAAATACGGTGATATTTCCAATGTCACCGATAAAGGATACTATACAAATTCTTATCATGTGGATGTACGGGAGAAGATCGACGCATTTACAAAATTTAAGATCGAGAGTGAATTCCAGAATAAATCTTTGGGAGGCGCTATCTCTTATGTAGAAGTCCCGAACCTGACCAATAATGTGGAAGCCATCGAGGAAGTGATCCGCTTCATCTATGACAATATCCAGTACGGAGAGTTCAATACCAAATCCGATTACTGTCAGGTATGTGGCTATGATGGTGAGATCATGATCAATGATAACATGGAGTGGGAATGTCCCCAGTGTCATAACAAGGATCATGCAAAGATGAATGTCACTAGAAGAACCTGCGGTTATCTGGGAGAGAACTTCTGGAATGCCGGCAAGACCAAGGAGATCAAGGCAAGAGTTCTTCATCTGTAATGTGCAGATAGTACAAGGGAAGGAAATGTCCTATGAATTATGCAACGATCAAGAAAACAGATGTGGCAAACGGTCCCGGTGTGAGAGTGTCGTTGTTCGTCAGCGGCTGTACCCATCATTGTAAGGGATGCTTTAACAGCGAAGCCTGGGACTTCCATTACGGACAGGCTTACACAGAGGAAACAGAGCAAGAGATTCTGCAGGCACTGGCCCCGGACTATATCCGGGGCTTGAGCTTACTGGGAGGGGAACCCATGGAGCCTGAGAACAGAGGAGCCGTACTTTCTCTGGTGAAGAAAGTAAGAGAGCAATATCCGCAGAAGACCATCTGGTGCTATACGGGATATCATTTTGACAGGGATCTGCTTCGTTGGATGGAAGAAGGAGATCCGGTGATCACAGAGCTTCTGCCGCTTTTGGATGTGATCGTGGATGGAGAATTTATCGAGGAGAGGAAGAATCTGCGGCTGGCCTTCCGGGGATCGGAGAATCAGAGGATCTTGGATGTGCAGTTGTCTTTAAGAGAAAAATGTGGTAAACTCTTAGCTATATAGAGGATATGGGACGAATGGGGATAACGTTCCAGCACAAGGGAAATAAAGCATGAGGGAGTAAAATTAAGTATGGAGAGTTTTCTGGATACGATATGGAATAGAAACCTCTATATTGGTATTCCGTTGGGAGCTTTTTGCTGCTCCCTTTTTCTGTTGTTCTGTTTTTTCAATACCATGAGGAACCGGACAATCCGCGGTCTTCGGCTGGTGCTGACCGCCTGCCTGATCTGGACGGGCAGTGTGAGCCTTATGAGACTTGGGATATTTCCCGGAATTACTTTCTGGCATAATTTCGCCCTGCTTGGTCTTTTGATGATCCCGGTGTTCATGTATGTGTTTCTGTTTGGATTTTTGGAGATTACGGAGCATGATGCCCTGATCTACATTTATGGTGTGCTGACGCTGGCACTGGTGTTGGGAAATGCAAGGAGTGGTACTATCCTGCCGGCACCGGAGCTTGTGGACCGCGCGGATGGCACCTGTGTTTATGTGTATCATGCAACTGTCGGAACCGGTGTTCTCACAGCCATGGAGATCGCAGTAATGATCTATGCCACTTATCTTGTACATTGTAAGGTAGGAGACAATAAGGAGCTGCGTAAAAAGCTGTTTCCTCTGCTACTGGGAACGGTGTTTATTCTTGGAGGAAATCTGCTCTGCATGCTGCCCGGAAATGTATTTCCTTTTGATATGTTGGGCAGTGTGGGAATGGCAATATGCATGGTATATATCATGTACAAGCAGTATCTGTTTGATTTTTCATATCGGGCAACGGTAGGTGCGGTGTATTTCCTGGCAGTGATCGTAGCAGCGATTCCGGTGGTGACCCTGTCTTATAATCTGGAAATCGTGACAGGGAGCCTTGGACAGGCTGCAGTGCAGAGGCTGATCTTGTGTATTGCCCTGCAGTCGGGATGGACAGTATTTGTGATCCTTTTTGCCAGGAAGCAGCTGGAGAATATTTTATATCAGAAGCAGAAGCATATGTTGGAGGGAATCCGGCAATTTCAGGACAGGTCGGCATCCATTTTGAGCCGCAGAGAGCTGTTTGCTACACTGCATGATATTCTGGGAGATGCGATCCTCGGATGTGAAGCCAGGATCTTCGAGAAGAATTCGAATGGAGAAGGGTATCACGAAGCGGTACAGAGTGGACACATTCCGTTAAGTGAGGAAGAAGTAGACACAATCTGTGATCTGGTGAAACAGGATAATATGCCGGAACGGACAGTGATCGCAACCTTAAGATATGATAATCAGATCTGCGGGTTTATCTATATGGAGCGGATGCGGGCAAATAAGCTCAATTATCCGGAAGTGGACTGCATAAGACAATTGGCGAATATTGCATCCGGAAGCCTGAAAAATATTGATGCCTATGAAAGGGTATATCAGGTATCTATTCACGATGAACTGACAGGTCTGTACAACCGCACTTATTGCAACAGATGTCTGCAGAAGGAGGGCGCTCTCGGAGCTGCGAGAGGCTTCCTGTATATGGATATGGACAATTTTAAATTGTATAACGATCTGTACGGAGAGCAGACCGGAGACCGGATCTTAAAATGGTGTGCGGAGAAATTGCAGGAAAATGCAGAGAACGGCAAAGTATTCCGCGTCGGCTCCAATGAATTCCTGATCTCTGTGCCGGAGACCGGCAGTAAGACGTTGGTGGCACTGGCGGAAAAGCTGACCCATGCAGTGCAGGAGAATGACTTGGACAAACCACAGGTCATGCAGCCGATCACCTTCAGTGTCGGCGTGGCATGGTATCCCGAACTGGCGTCGGATGCACCTGATCTTTTTCAAAAAGCTAAGCGTGCAGCTTTTTATGCAAAGCAAAACGGCAAGAACCGGATCCAGGTATATGAAGAAAATATTGACGAGGAGCGCAGGAATAAAGGGACCGGATATGAACAGGTGGCACCTACGGTGTATGCACTGGTGGCAGCCATCGATGCGAAGGATTCCTTTACCTTCCAGCATTCTACCAATGTATCACAGTATGCGGTGCTGCTGGCACAGAAGCTGGGACTGCCGGGAGATGATATCCATACGGTAAAGGTGGCTGGATTATTACATGATATCGGTAAGATCGGGATTCCTGAGAGTATCCTGAAAAAGGCGGGAAAGCTTACGAATGAAGAATATGAGATCATGAAGAGCCATGTGCAAAAGTCCATCGAGATGATCCACTATCTTCCGAATATGAACTATGTGATCCCTGCGGTCGTGTCACATCACGAGAGGTATGACGGCAAGGGATATCCCAGAGGACTGAAGGGAGAAGAGATTCCTCTTCTGGGAAGAATTCTGACGGTGTGCGACAGTTTTGATGCAATGACATCCAAAAGATCTTATAAGGAAGCGCTCAGCGTGGAATATGCTATGGGAGAACTTGAGAAAAATAAGGGAACCCAGTTTGATCCGAAGGCAGCGGATGCATTTATTGAACTGATCAAAGAAGGAAAAGTTCCATTGTAAAAAAGAGGCACCGAAGGGTGCCTCTTTTCAAAAGGGGAGGATTAAGTATTATCGTATCTTTCGTAGGATCAAAGGAGGGGGTCCGATGATAGTAGTAGTCTGACCGGAATCTGTCTGATTATACATAGGTCATTGATATTTTTTTGTTGTTTTTAAGGACGAGATGTATTATTATATATTATTATAATCATATTAATCACATGTAAGGATGGTATTACAATTATGAATTTGATGGAACAGTGGAGATCAGTAGCATATAATGAGGCAACCGGTAAAGAGAAGCTGCAGCAGCTTTGGGCAGCTTATTTTCAGGAGGAGAAGGAGATCTACGCACAGCTTCTGAAGAACCCCGATGAAGTAGTAAAGGGCACGGTAAAGGAACTGGCGGACAAGTATCAGGTATCCCTGATGACCATGACCGGATTCCTGGATGGCATCAACGACAGCCTGGTAGAGAAGAACCCTCTCGATGATCTGGAAGAGGATACAGAGGTAAACTTAGGCTTTGATAAGGCTCTTCTGTACAAGAACATGGTAGCGGCAGAGGCTGACTGGCTGTACAATCTGGAAGAGTGGAACGCTATTTTCGATGAAGAGACCCGTAAGGAACTCTACAAAGAGCAGAAGTCTTCCACTACGATTGTGAAGGAGCAGAAGGTTTATCCCAATGACCCCTGTCCCTGCGGAAGCGGCAAGAAGTATAAAAAATGCTGCGGCAGAAAGTAAATTGAACACAAAGGGGGTTTTCCGCAGGTTTGCAGAGAGCCCCTTTTTCGTTTTAGGAGTTTTAGGAAAGGAAGGGTTACATATGAAAATGCTGAAAGAATTGAAATGGGAAGCAATTCTTACCGGTGTGCTGTATATTCTCTTAGGGATCGTGGCACTGGTGATCCCGGAGGCCATGCAGAAGACACTGGGGTATCTGATCGGTATCGTACTGATCGTGGCAGGTCTCATTTCCATCATCTGCTATCTGCTCAGAGATGCCAGAGAGAATTATTATCACAATGAGTTTGTATTCGGTCTGGTAGGCATGGTGGTAGGTGCGGCAGTGCTGTATAAGGTGGAAGTGATTATTTCCCTGATTCCCTTTATTCTGGGAATTCTGGTGCTGTTCAGCGGATGCAGCAAGTTACAGGATGCTATTGACCTGAAGCGACTTGGTTATAGTAGCTGGGCAGGGATGCTTGTTATGGCAGCTATCAATATTATTCTGGGAATCGTACTGATCTGCAATCCTTTCAAGGCAGCGATCGTATTATTCCGTGTACTGGGTGTGGGACTGATCATAAGCGGTGTCAGCGACTGCTTTTCTACGATTTATTTTGCGCGTAAGTTCCATAAATTCAAGCTGGAACAGGATGCCGTTGACAGCACTTTTGAAGAGGTCGATTCTGATAAACAGGATTAGTAAAACATAAGAAGCAGGCAGGAGGAACATTGTGAATATTGCATCTTTTTTGTCCCCGAAGGAGGAGGTTACTTTTCTTCGGGACGATATGACCATCAGGCAGGGGTTGGAGAAGATGAAACGCTACGGCTACACGGCGGTACCGGTGATCGATGCCGAGGACAGGTATGTGGGTGTAGTCAGTGAGGGAGATTTTCTGTGGAATATCTTAAGCCACAACAGTGAACTGGACAGCATTACCATGAAAAGTCTGGAGAAGCTGTCGATAAGGGATATCATCCAGAGCGGCAAGATCCGTCCGGTATGTATCGATACGAATATGGAAGAACTGCTGGGACAGGCACAGATGCAGAACTTTGTACCGGTGATCGATGACAGAAATGTATTCATCGGAATTATTACCAGAAGCGAGATCATCAAATATTTTATTAAAAAACAGATTGAAGCAGCAGAAAAGCAGCTATAATTCGTTAAATAAATAAGAGAAAGGTGTGTAGAATCATGAAAAAGTTGGAAGAATATGTAAAGAGCATTCCCGATTTCCCGGAGAAGGGTATCATTTTCCGTGATGTCACAAGTGTACTGCAGGATGCGGACGGACTGCACCTGGCGATCGATACCATGCAGGAGAAGATCAAGGATCTGGATTATGATGTGGTAGTAGGTCCCGAGTCCCGCGGATTTATCTTCGGAACACCGATCGCATACAATAATCATAAGCCCTTTGTATTGATCCGTAAAAAGGGAAAGCTTCCCAGAGAGACCGTATCTGCCACGTATGATCTGGAATATGGTTCCGCTACCATCGAGATGCACAAGGACAGTATCAAGCCCGGTCAGAAAGTTCTGATCGTGGATGACCTGATCGCTACCGGGGGTACCACCGAGGCTATGATCAAACTGATCGAGTCTCTGGGTGGTGAAGTAGCCGGCGTGGTAGTGCTGATCGAACTGGCAGGACTGAAAGGCCGTGAGCGCATTAGCAAATATCGTCTGGAGTCAGCCATCTGCTACGAGGGAAAATAAGACATCGATAAAAATAATATGGAGCTGTTTCGTCTATGACAGAAGAGAAGAACGAAGTCATTTTTGATGATGACAAGATAAGTAAATCAGAAGAATTCGTGAATCCGGATGAATTATATCAGGAGCTTATTCAATGTGTGCAAAAATATCATCCCAGTGATGATATTTCCATGATCGAGAAAGCCTATAAGGTCGCCAGCGAGGCTCACAAAAATCAGTTTCGGAAGTCCGGAGAGCCTTATATCATCCATCCATTGAATGTGGCAATCATTCTGGCGGATCTGAAGCTGGATAAAGAGACCATCGTGGCAGGTATCCTGCACGATGTGGTGGAAGATACCGTGATGACGGAAGAGGATCTTAGGAGAGAATTCGGTGATGATGTAGCACTTCTGGTAGACGGAGTGACCAAACTGGAGAAGATTCCGCTGTCCGGCAGCAACGGAGAACAGTCAGATGCCAAGCTGGAGATGCAGGCAGAGAATCTGCGTAAGATGTTCCTCGCCATGGCGAAGGATATCCGCGTCATTATGATCAAGCTGGCGGATCGTCTGCACAATATGCGCACGTTGAAGTACAAGACGCCGGAGAGCCAGCAGAGGATTGCCAAGGAGACGCTGGAGATTTATTGCCCCATCGCCCAGAGACTTGGTATCAGCAAACTGAAGATCGAACTGGATGACTTGTCGCTGAAGTATCTGGAGCCGGATATCTATTACGACCTGGTGGATAAGATCGCTGTCCGTAAGAGCGTCCGTGAAAAATATATCCAGGGTATTGTGGATGAAGTCAGTGAACATATTAAGAATGCCGGCATCGAAGCCAAAGTCGATGGCCGTGTAAAGCATTTTTTCAGTATTTATAAGAAGATGAAGAACCAGCACAAGACGCTGGATCAGATCTATGATCTCTTCGCTGTGCGTATCATCGTGGAGACGGTGAAGGACTGTTATGCGGCACTGGGTGTGATCCATGAAATGTATAAACCTATTCCGGGGCGCTTCAAGGATTATATTGCCATGCCCAAAGCAAATATGTACCAGTCCCTGCATACGACGTTGATCGGCAGCAACGGACAGCCTTTCGAGATCCAGATCCGTACCTTTGAAATGCACCGCGTGGCGGAATACGGTATTGCCGCCCACTGGAAATACAAGGAGGCTTCCGATGGCAAGAAGCCGGAGGTACAGGAAGAAGAGAAGCTGGTATGGCTGCGCCAGATCCTGGAGTGGCAGCGGGACATGTCGGATAACAAGGAATTCATGAACCTGCTGAAGAACGATCTGGATCTGTTCTCCGACAGCGTATACTGCTTTACTCCTACCGGTGAGGTCAAGAACCTTCCGGCAGGATCTACCCCGATTGACTTTGCTTACAGCATTCATTCCGCCGTGGGTAACAAGATGGTGGGAGCGAGAGTCAACGGGAAGCTTGTGACCATTGATTATAAGATCAACAACGGAGACCGGATCGAGATCATCACTTCGCAGAACTCCAAGGGTCCCAGCCGTGACTGGCTGAATGTGGTAAAAAGTACCCAGGCCAAGAATAAGATTAATCAGTGGTTCAAGAATGAGTTAAAGGAAGACAATATTTTAAAGGGCAAGGATCTGCTTTCCGGCTACTGCAAAGCCAGAGGCATCAACCTTGCAGGTCTCCAGAAGCAGGAGTATATGGATGCCATTATGCGCAAGTATGGATTCCGGGACTGGGATTCTGTGCTGGCGGCTATAGGACACGGTGCTCTGAAAGAAGGGCAGATCGTCAACAAGATGCAGGAGCTGTACGACCGTGACCATAAGAAAGAGATGACCAACGAGGAAGTTCTGGCAAGCATTGCGGAGAACAATGCGGCAAATGCGCAAAATGGTGCGAACAAGCCTGTCCTCATGAAGTCCAAGAGTGGTATCGTGGTAAAGGGTATCGCGGATCTGTCGGTGCGCTTTTCCAAGTGCTGTTCTCCTGTGCCGGGGGATGAGATCGTGGGTTATGTGACCCGTGGAAGAGGTATCTCTATTCACCGTACCGACTGTATCAACATCATCAATCTGCCGGAGATGGAGAGGGCGAGACTGATCGATGCGGAATGGCAGCCGGAGGAGGCACATGCGGAGAAATATCTGGCGGAGATCAAGATCTATGCCAACAACCGTAACGGATTGTTAGCGGATATTTCCAAGGCGCTGACGGAGAAAAATATTGATATTATGTCCATGAACACCAGAACCAACAGACAGGGACTGGCAACGCTGCAGACGACCTTCGAGATCAGCGGCAGAGAGGAACTGAACCGTATCATTGACAAGATCCGGGGCATCGAGAGCGTCATTGACATCGAGAGAACCACAGGCTGATAAGGTGATGTCCGGAAAACGGCGGAACCTGTCGGGAAACAGAAAGTGAGATTATTATGAGCAATATCCGTATCGGACATATGACGCTGGGAATCTATCAGACCAACTGTTACTTTGTATACAGAGAGAACAGTGATAAAGTGCTGGTATTCGACCCCGCGGATCATGGAGAGAAAATTGAGGAGGCGCTTGGGCAGCATGGACTACATACAGCAGCGATCCTTCTGACCCATGGACATTTCGACCATATCGGCGGCTGTGAGGAATTGAAGGCGGCAGCGGATGCCTATGCCGGGGAGCATGGAGAGAACCCCGTGAAAATATATGCCGGGGAGGCGGAGAAAAAGTTTCTTCTGGATACGAAGAGCAACCTGTCGAAAGATATGGGACGCCCGGTAACGGTCACCGCGGATGTGTATCTGAAAGATGGCGAGGAACTGGATCTGGATGGCATCCGGATCAAAGTTCTGGCAACGCCCGGACATACCGCAGGCGGTGTCAGCTATTATTTCCCAGAGGGAGGGTTCTTAATCTGCGGGGATACCCTGTTCCAGGAATCCGTGGGCAGAACCGATTTCCCCACCGGCAGTATGAGTACGCTGGTGCGTTCTGTGAAGGAGAAGCTGTTTACTCTGCCGGAGGAGACGGTAGTCTATCCGGGACACGGCGACAGCACCACCATCGGACATGAGAAGAAATATAATCCGTTTTGCGTTGATTAAATCAAAAAGTATTCGGGCACAGAAAGAGTTATCTCTGTGCCTGTATTTATGTAAATGAGGAAAATACAATGAAAGTAGTGAAATTATCCCATCCTAACTATGAATATGATGTACATTCTTTGGTGAAGGCTTTTTATGCGGAGGATCAGGTCACGGTCATCACCCCGGAGACAAAACCGGAGAAGCTGGCAGAGCTGGAACCGCTGGTCAGTCTGGAAATCGAACTGGCCGAGACCGGAGCGAAGATCCGTGTGGGAGAAGAGGATTTTCTGTGGGATGCAGAGACAGCAAACCTTGCAGATGGGTATAAAAATGGTCTGAAACGTTTCCTGTACCGCACCTTAAGCAAGGTGACCGGGCAGAAACTCCCATGGGGAAACCTTACCGGCATCCGTCCCACGAAGATCGCCTACGGTATGCTGGATGAGGGCAGAAGCGATGCAGAGATTCTGGATTTCATGGAGCAGAGCCATTATGTCAGCGAAGAGAAGGCACTTTTGGGAATCGATATTGCGAAGAGAGAGCGGGATCTGTTAAAAGAGATTCATTATGAGGGCGGCTACAGTCTGTACATCGGGATTCCGTTCTGCCCTACAACCTGTCTCTATTGTTCCTTTACCTCTTATCCGATCGCTGCATTCCGCAGGCAGGTGGATGCCTATGTGGACGCTGTGATCAAAGAGATGGATTATGTGGCGGAGAATTTTAAGGACAAGGTACTGGATACCGTCTATATCGGCGGTGGTACGCCCACCACACTGGAACCGGAGCAGCTGGACCGTCTGATCACGGCATTAAAGTCCAAGTTTGATTTCTCTACCGTGAAGGAATTCACTGTGGAAGCCGGTCGTGCCGACAGCATCACCAGAGAGAAGCTGGAGGTACTGCATCGTCACCGGGTCAGCCGTATCTCCGTGAATCCCCAGACTATGAAGCAGGAGACACTGGATATCATCGGCAGAAAGGCCAGCGTGGAACAGGTACTTACGGCATATCGGCTGGCGAGAGAGGTCGGATTTGATAATATCAATATGGATCTGATCCTGGGATTGCCGGGAGAACTGGAGGCGGATGTACAGCGCACCGTCGAAAAGATCGTGGAGCTGGCCCCGGACAGCCTGACCGTTCATTCCCTGGCGATCAAGCGTGCATCCCGCCTGAACCAGTGGATCCAGGAGAACGGCGTCTCCATGCTCCATAATACAGACGAGACCATGAAGATCGCGGCGGCGGGAGCTGAGAAGCTTGGAATGAAGCCTTATTACCTCTACCGACAGAAGAACATGTCCGGCAACTTCGAGAACACCGGCTACGCCCGTCCCGGCAAATACGGACTGTACAACATTCTCATCATGGAGGAGAAACAGACCATTGTTGCTCTGGGCGCCGGAAGCATCACCAAGCGGGTCTTCCCCGATGGACGGATCGAACGGTGCGATAATGTCAAGGATGTAGGGCTGTATATTGAGAAGATTGATGAGATGATACAGCGCAAACAGCAGTTATTCTCAGAAGAAATAAAGTCATGACCATAGAGTGATAATCAAATCATATAGACAGGGTATGGCAACAACAGGTTGCTTTTCATAATATGGATTTGTCGATATGATATGGCTATGGGAGGTGACGACTATGGATACAAAAAATATTATTTTAAAACTTCGTACGGAAAGAGGAATGTCACAGGACGAGCTGGCAGATAAAATCATGGTTACAAGGCAGGCGGTATCACGCTGGGAAAATGGAGATACCATTCCCAATACTGATACACTTAAGCTCTTATCGAAAGAATTTGATGTTTCCATCAATACGCTTTTGGGAGAACCCAGAAAGCTGATCTGTCAGTGCTGCGGAATGCCAATTGATGATGATTCCATATTGGGACGTGATAAGGATGGCACATTAAATGAGGAGTATTGTAAGTGGTGCTATGCAGATGGAACGTACACATATAACGATATGGATGAATTGATGGATGTGTGTGTAAAGAATATGGTAAATGAAAACTTTACCGAAGAACAGGCACGTTCTTATCTGAAAGAAATGCTTCCAAAGTTAGATTACTGGAAAAGGTATGATGAACTTAGTGACAATGGGCAGTTTGAAGAGTTTAAAAAGCAATTGATAAATGAAATAAATGAGTTGCATATAGACGGACTTCCAAGGGTAGACAAACTAAATGCACTTGTGGGGAAATATGTGAATCTGGAATATACTCTGCCGAATGGTCAAAAAGTGAAATTCCTTGATGATCAGAAAACCTATCTGGGGAATCAGCTGGAGTCTGAATTCGGAGGAGACAGGTGTTTCGGTATTCTGGCAAATATGGATTTTATTCTGGTATGTACATATGAGAAGAATGGTGAAAATCCGGAGCTTCTGATTTACAAAAAGAGATAATATAAGCATAAAAAAGTATTGACAAATTAAGCAGGCAAGCGAGTATGGTATCCGTTATCATGGACTGCCGGAGGGAGAAGATGCATCGTTCTTTTTGTGTAAAGAACTTGTACCCGGTTATCTTGATGGGATAACCGGAGAGTATGCAACACCGGAAGGCTATCTTGTAGATGGGCAGGAGGCAGAAGAGTTTGATAAGCTGTTTCCATATAAAGAGAAAAAGGAACTACCGGGACAGGAGGCACAAATGTAATGAAGTCAATGAATAAGGACTGGTATAAAAAAGGTTGGACAATGGATATTCAAAATATGTCATGGGTAGAAGATACAAAAAGCGAGGTTGATTTTTTGATTGATCAATTAAAGCTTCAAGGTAATGAAAAGATTCTTGATCTTGCCTGTGGATATGGAAGACATTCTCTGGAATTAGCCAGACGTGGATATGATGTGACAGGTATTGACATTACATCAGAATATATTGAATATGCAACCGGGCAGGCGGAAAAAGAAGGGTTGAAAGCAAAATTCTTATGTATGGATATTCGTGAAGTGAATATGAAAGAAAAGTTTGATGTAGTGATCAATATGGCGGATGGAGCAATCGGATATCTGGAAAATGAT
This sequence comes from Waltera intestinalis, assembly GCF_009695995.1. Lineage (GTDB taxonomy): Bacteria > Bacillota > Clostridia > Lachnospirales > Lachnospiraceae > Acetatifactor > Acetatifactor intestinalis. The sequence goes on along the minus strand of NZ_VUMU01000008.1, from coordinate 90,833 downwards.
ATGGAAAATATGAAAATATTTGAGGTTGTGTCTAATGCTTTGAAAATAGGCGGAAAGCATTTTATGGACATTATGAATGGGAGTTATGCCGAAACCCATTTCCCATGTAAGTTATGGGACGAAGGTGAAAAGTGTCTTACATTATCTGCATTTGAGTGGGATAAAAAGAGTAAAATCATGTTATACGGACAAGTAGATTATCCTTATGGAGAACCATTGTGTAAACCAGAAATGAAAGAAGGAAATCCTATCAGACTGTACACGATATCTGAAATATCGAAGATTTTTTCGACGTTAGGCATGAGTGTCTGCAAAAGCTATGCTGATTATACCGGTAAGGCATCATCGGATAAAGATATTCAGTTAATGGTTTATTCTGTACGAGGTTGAAGATTGTAGAAAGTGAAAAATAGATACTTGTCATTGACATGTATGTATAAAGTGATATACTATAAATAAGTTTATAGTAAACTAATTTATAGTATCGGAGATTTTATATGCCAAGTAGTCCAAAAATAAAAAAAGAAGATATGTTGCAGGCTGCACTGGAGCTTGTTTCAAAAAATGGATATGCCGCTCTTAACATAAAAGCTGTAGCCGGGGAACTGGGATGCTCTACAGCACCGATTTCATGGCAGTTTGGTGGAATGGATGGATTGCGTGAGGAATTGATTCCTTTTGCGGAGCAGTATGTGGAGGATAAGTATTACAGTCGGAATGAAAACGAACTTGCAACATTCGAACAAAGAGGAAAAGGAACCATTGACTTAGCATTAGAAAATCCTAATTTGTTTCGTTTCCTTTACATGGGAGAGCGAAGCCAACTACTAAGTACAGGCTTCGAGTTACAGACGAATAATCAGGATGTCGTTAATATGTATCAGGAGATGGCAGAACTGCTTGGGATTACACTAAAACAGGTAATGGATTTTGCGATGACAATGATGGTGTATACACAGGGGATAGGAACCCTTATTGCATCAGGAATCGTCAAGGATACGAAAGAAAATATGTATCATATGCTTCATAATACAGGCATGACATATTTAAAAGGCTTAGGTGTGAAGGATAGCACTTTATGGGCTTTATCAGGAGGTGACAGGTCAGATGAAAGCAGCAGTAACAGATAAATGGATACTGTGTCCGGTATGTAAAGCAAAGACACGGACACAGATACTGGATGATACGGAGTTAAAACATTTTCCGCTGTTTTGTCCAAAATGTAAAGAAAATTTTATTATCAATGTAAAGGATCATATAGTGGATTATCAATCTATTGCCAGACGCTAAGACGCAGAGCAGAAACGAAATGCTTTTTGCCTGCGTCTTTTTTATTGGAGAGTGTATTATGAATAAAAACTTGAATTACTGGGGATTGATTTTTATCATTGTGATTTTAATCCCTAATATTGTGTTTACAATAACATGCAAAGATGGATTCGAAAATCGGTACCAGAATAAATTAGTTGAATCTCTTGAGCAGATTGGGCGGTTTGGCTGTTTTTTCAGCATGTTTCTTATAATTCCTTTTATGAACAGTGGGTATTGGTTTAAACAGGGGGAAACAGTATATCTGGTTCTGGGAGTGATACTCGTAGTATTGTATTGCTTAGGCTGGATAGTATTCTGGAAAGAGGATTCTATACGAAAGTCCTTATATTTATCAATTATCCCATCTTTGCTATTTATTGAAAGCGGTATTATAAGCGGCAATATCTTACTATTGATTTTTGCGGTTATCTTTGCTCCGTGTCATATCCTAATAAGCTATATGAATGCAGTTTTAATATGAGTTAATAAAGAAAAGGGAAAAATCTGCCGTTGTATGGTATAGGTCCGGTTATTATATTTGGGCAGTTACAGAGTGGTACAAAAGTTTGAATTAGCAGAAGGAGCCTGTTTGTTTTGGCATATGGTCTTGTTATATGCTGCTTTGCAGCGGCAAGGGACGGATTGGATAAAACAATTCAGTATACGATAGATGGAAGCTGCAATCCTGGAATATTTTCACTTGTGAGCGTTCCAAACATCGTTGGATGTATCGGAGCTGCAATTATAATGATTGCAGCAATAGCAACACCAATTGCAAAATCACAGCATATGCGAGAGATATGGTTTTATGTGATGTCAAGTGGGGTGATGCTAAAGATTGTAGTTATGGAGATCGCAAGAATAATACAAATGTTTTAGGAGTGTTTTCATGAGAGTAGAGACTGAAGGAATGTATCTTTATCCTTTAAGTGATGAAGAAATGCGTTTGGTTATTGAAAAAGAATCTGATCCTGAGATGAAACAGGCTTATACAGAGATGCTTGAAGGGAGTCTTTCTAATCCTGATAAGAGAATATGGTATGCCATCTGGAATATGGAATTAAAAGATGAGCCGGGAATTATAGTAGGTGATTTTTGTTTTAAGGGTTTTAGTGATGATGGAGTGATTGAAATTGGATATGGTCTGAAAGAAGAATACAGGCATCACGGATATATGACAGAAGCAGTAAAAGCAATCACAGAATGGGCATTGTCACAGGACGGTGTAAAGCAGGTGGAGGCAGAAACAGATGCGGAAAATATAGCCTCACAGAAAGTCCTTTACCGGTCAGGATTTGTCAGTAATGGCAAGATGGGAGAAGAAGGACCAAGATTTGTATATGAAGGCAGGTGATAACCATATGAAGAATAAGTTATTTTTGATGATCTCGGTAATTATGGTATGTTCATTGACCGCATGCGGGCAGCGGGAAACCGGAACTATGACGAATACCGGAAATAGTACAGAGCAGGTCGTTACGAGCGAAGATAATAGTGAGCCGGCAACAGCAGAAGACAATAATATGGAGCAAACAGAGGCGAAGGAACAAAATCAATTACAGGATGTGAAGTCGTCATATAAAGAATTCAGAGATGTATTAGATGAAATTGATTCGGACATTCAGCCGGGAACAGCCGGAAATGGATTGATTTCTGTTAAGGTTGCTGCGCATTTGCTTGACTGGGGAGTTGGAACCAGTATGACGACAGATGAATCGGGAGTGGAATGGAACAAAGCTGTAAAATAGTAGAAGAGAAATATCATGCATCTTGGTACCAATTTTGTGCATGTTGGTTGTCTGTATATAGACAATGAAATCAATTAACGATAGAGTGATTATGGTGGTAAATTATCTAAAAAGTATATGGAGGTTAGCTGATATGGAAGAACGGGGAGGAGTTCTGGTACAGAATGAAAAACACGCGAATAAATCGGTTGCCAAGGTCATGAGAATTACATTCCTGATTTTCTCGATTGTATTTCTTTTAAATGTATTGGGGATTTTTGTTGTAGATATGAAAATAATGGCAATTGCATATATATTGGGGTCAATCTTATTGTGGGCTCCGACAATCATTGTGAATATTGCAAAATTAGATGGTGCATATGTCAAATATGTGCTGGCAGTCTGTGCTGTGATATTTGTAACCATTGTGACATCAACTCTGGGATATCATGCAGTACTTTTATATATCTATGCAATTGCGATAGGCAGCCTGTATTTTTCTAAGAGGATCAATGTTTTGACTACCATATTGTCTGTAATAGGAGTATCGGTGGGGCAGATCATCTGTTATGCATTTGCAATTTTACTGGATAAGAATTTTACAACGTATTATAAACTGATTGTGTATGGAATTCTACCCAGGGCAATGGTGCTAATTGCAATTGCGGCTATTTTTACAATGCTTTGTGAACGAACAGCCGGAATGCTGTCAAATCTGATGAATGCTGAAGAACAGGAACAGATGATACAGAATATAAAGGCAATGCACAAAAAATCGCAGGAAACGTCCAGAGCACTTATGGATATGGTACAGGAGTTGTCTGAAATAACGGAAAGCTCGACGAAATCCAATGAGCAGATTGTGAGCGAAACCGGAAATGTATTGGAAAGCTTTAGCAGTAATACAAAAGAAATTATAAGTGCGAATGAACGTACTCAGGATATTAATGCACGATTAGCGGAGCTTGCTTCTAGCAATGTTAAGGTTTCCGAACTTGCAAGAAAAGTGAATGAATTGTCAAAAGACAATCAGAGCAATATGGATCATGCAACAGGCAGCATGAAACAGATTCATATGAGCACAAATAAGTGCAAAGAAATTATAAGCAGACTGGGTGAAGAATCAAAAGAAATTCTTGGAATAACCCGGACGATATCTGAAATCTCCCAGCAGACGAATATCCTTGCACTTAATGCAACGATTGAAGCAGCCAGAGCCGGTGAACATGGAAAAGGATTTGCTGTAGTTGCCCAGGAAATCCAGAAACTTGCAGAACAGACCAAAAAAGCGGTAGATGATATCGGAAAAATTGTAACAGAATCTGTAAAAAATACGGATGGTGCAGTATCTGTTATGGAACAGAGTGTAAAGCTCACAGAAGCCGGAATGTGTAGCATTCAGAAGGTCGGTGATTCTACCTCCATGATAACTGTATCGAATGAGCAGATGACCGGACAGATTATGGAAATGGATAAGACTGTAGAAGATATAAGGATTCATAGCAGTGAAGTGGCATCCTCCATGGAGCAGGTAAATGCCAATACACAAAGCAATTATCAGGCAATTGAACATGTAACCGCAGCAGCACAGGAAAATAGTGCAGGTGCACAGGCTATAGAGGATATGGTTGTGAGAATAAGGACATTAGCTATGGAACCGGAAAGGGAAGATGCATGAGAATAACGGAAAAACTCGTAAATAGTCCAGAGGAAGAGGGGGTGACTCTTGAGTACATAAAGCTTACAAAGGACTTTGAAGAAATAAAAGAATATGTACAGCATAAGGGGGACACTCTGACCGGATATAAGCAGACTAAGGAAAAGGTATCCGTCAGAATAGAGGATGTTCTGTATTTTGAGACTGTGGATGGTCTGGTGTTTGCATATACAGTAGATTGTGTTTATGAAATTAAAGGAAGACTGTATCAGGTGGAAGAAAAGATCAACAAAAGAAATATATGCAGAGCATCCAAAACGATGCTTGTCAACATGGAACATATTATTTCCGTTAGAACCGCATTGAACGGACGGTTATATGCCAGAATGGAAAATGGTGAAGAAATACTGATAACGAGAAGGTATGCAAGGGAAGTTGAAGATTGTTTTATGGAGGATGAAGATGAGGAAAGAATTTGATCCTAAAAGAGAGTTTTTGCTTGATTACATAACGGTTGTGGCAGAGTGTACATTTGCAATTGCTGTGATCGGCAGTCTTTTTGCAAGGAATAACAGCATCAGTTTTCTCTATTTTTTCCTACCGTTTGGGTTGGCACTCATTTGTATGATTCCATGTATTCCTATCTATCTGAAGGAAGACATGACGATTCCTCAGGTCATGTGTCAGAGAGGAATAGAGCTTGTAGTTCTGGAAATTGCAATGTGTGCCGTGATTTATCTTATTATGGGTGACAGTGTTTCCATAGTAGTGTACGTTGCAATAATGATTTCCACAGCAGTTTGTGATGTGTTGTCATATCTTGTGAAGTGGTATCTGGAAAAAGAAGAGGCAGATAAGATAAACCGAAGGATTGCAGAGCACAGAAGAAAAAAGGAGAATGAATAAAAGGAAGTCTATTTATGCATATCGCTTTGCTGTGGGGCATCAACATCAGCGGCAAAAATAAAGTGCCGATGGCAAACCTAAAGAAATCCTTTGAAGCCCTCGGCTGGAGCCATCGTCATGCTCCACTTGCAGATATTGCAGGAGGAACGATACCTTGTGAACATCTTCGGTGCGCCGTATCAGGAGTATTGCCGCCGTGTATCCCGGTATTTGGGCGGAAAATAAAGACCTTTTCAGGAGGACAGATCATGTCAAAACGAACACGACAATACATCGCCATTCTGGCTGCGCTTGCCGCCTACTACCTCGTTCACGAGGGCGCACATCTGCTGTATGCCCTGCTCACCGGCGTATTTAAGCAAATTAGGCTTATGGGGCTTGGCGTTCAAATCGACGTCTGCGCCGAACGCATGACAGACACGCAGCTCGGCATCTTCTGCCTTGTGGGTGCGCTGGCGACTTTCTGCGTTGGATACCTGCTGACAGCGCTTGCAAAGAACATCTGCTGCGCTCAGAGTAAGCTGCTTCGTGCAGTGCTTTACTACATAACGATTGCTTTTCTGCTGCTCGATCCGCTGTACCTCAGCGTCCTGTACGGCTTTTTCGGCGGCGGGGATATGAACGGTATCGCCCTTCTTTGTCCGGAGTGGGCGGCAAGGTGCCTTTTCGGTGTGCTGCTTCTTATCAATAGTTTGGTATTCTGGAAGAGGATACTGCCGGTCTATCAACAGTCTTTTTCGGAGTAGCACCCGATAGTAGAAACTATGAAAACCGCATCCGAAAAAAAGCAATAAGTGTTGCGGTAAAGGAGAAAAATATGCTGAAGATTGAACATTTGTCAAAAGATTATGGGGCAAGATAGCTGTAGACGATTTGAATCTGCACATTGCCCCCGGTGAAATTTATGGTTTTATTGGTCATAACGGTGCAGGTAAGACAACAACCCTGAAATCTGTGGCCGGTATTTTGCAGTTTGATACGGGAGAAATTTATATTGACGGCAAATCCATCCGGACACAGCCGCTGGAATGTAAGCGCAGCTTTGCCTACATCCCAGATAATCCTGATCTGTACGATTACATGACAGGAATCAAATATCTGAATTTCATTGCAGATATTTTCAATGTCAGCGCTACAGACCGACAGACACGCATCCGTAAATACGGAGATCTATTTGAATTGACAGGCGATCATCAAGAGCGGAAAGCTGATTCGCTCAGGTACCATGGAGGCAGTCAAAGGCGATGATTCTCTGGAGGATGTATTCCTGGAGTTGGAGGGAGAATCATGTTAAAACTTTTGCTGAAGAAACAGTTGCTTGAAATTTTTCAAGTCTATTTTTATGATGCTAAAAAGAATAAGGCTCGTTCCAAAGCGTCAACTGCTATGTACTTCGCTTTGTTTATTTTGCTGGTTTTTGGACTTTTGGGTGGAATTTTTACATTTCTTGCCGCAAAACTATGCACCCCACTGATTGAAGCGGGCATGGACTGGATGTATTTTGCGCTGATGGGTTTGATTGCCGTGCTGCTAGGTGCTTTCGGAAGCGTGTTCAATACTTATGCTGGTCTGTATCTGCCAAAGGACAATGATTTGCTTCTGTCTATGCCAATTCCTGTTTCGGCATTGGTGGGCGCACACCTGTTCGGGGTCTGCCTGATGGGACTTTTGTATTCTGCCGTTGTCATTGTGCCGGCAATCATTGTCTACTGGACCATAGCAGGTGTTTCGCTACCGGTGGTCTTTGGTGGTTTACTGATGACCTTGTTAATTTCTGTATTTGTATTGATCATCTCCTGTGTGCTGGGATGGTTGGTGGCCCAAATCAGCCAGAAGCTAAAACACAAGAGCCTGGTTACTGTGCTAATTTCGTTGATAGTTATCGGCGTATATTATTTTGTATATTTCAAGGCGCAGAGCATGATTCAGGATTTGCTGGCAAATGCCGCGGTTTATGGCGCACGGATCAAAGGTGTTTTCTATCCCGTGTATCTGTTCGGCAGTGTTGGAATTGGCGATGTCAGGGCATCCATCCTTGTATTTGCGACGGTTGCTGCGTTATTTACACTGATGTGGATATTGCTTTCTCACAGCTTTTTGCAGATTGCAACCACTACGGGTAAAGTGGTGCGCAGAGAATACCGGGAGACGCACAACGGACAGCGAAGCACCAACACGGCATTGCTGTGCCGGGAGTTTTCCCGTTTTGCTGCAAGTCCCAGCTATATGCTCAACTGCGGTCTTGGCAGCTTCCTGATGCCGGTCTGTGCGATTGCTGTTCTGTGGAAGGGCAGCGAATTGTTTGCCATGCTGAATGCCATCTTTGCTGAAATGCCCGACTGTGTACCATTCCTACTGTGCGTGATGCTTTGCAGTTTTGCCTCCGTGAACTTTATGACCGCACCCTCGGTATCCTTGGAGGGGAAAAGCCTTTGGCTGCTGCAATCTCTCCCGGTAGAGCCATGGAGGATTTTTCAGGCAAAAATCAGGATGCAACTTTTCTTGACCGATTTGCCCCTGCTCCTGTGTATTGTTTGCACGGCGGCAGTTTATCCCCTACATCTGATGCAACTGCTGATGCTTCTTCTTTTTGCTGGTTCTTATACGCTGTTTATGGCACTGGTTGGCTTGTCCCTTGGCGTCAAAATGCCGACATTGACATGGACGAACGAGATCGTGCCCATCAAGCAAGGAGGCGCGGTCATGATCATATTGTTTGGCGGCTTCGGATATATCGTGCTGCTGTTCGTGGGATTTATGCTCCTGCCCGGATGGATGCTGGGCTTTTGCGGATATATGAGCTGCTTTGTGGCTGCAAATCTTTTCTTATCCGTCTTGGCCTATCTGTGGCTGCGGAAAAAAGGTGTTGCCCGTTTTTCGGCTCTTTAATGGAAAAACAATAAATTATAGGAGCGATATTATTATGAAATGTCCAAGTGTAAAATGCTGTAAGGAAAAGGGAATCGATGGTTGTTATGATTGTATGGAATTAGAAAAATGTCAAAAAGTTTTTTACAATCATAAAAATAATGGAGCAAATGCGGCAAAAGCGCAGGATTTATTATGGTGATTTGGGAGAAAAGAGCAATTTATGATTGAGTATAAGAGCCTGATTCAGTGTGTTTGCTGCGACAGGGTATAATGCAGTACTTGGAACAAAGCTGTAAAATAGGATATATAATGAATAAACCGTATCCTATCAAAAATACTCCCCGGATGATTCGGGGAGTATTTTTAATAGGAGATATTAGTGATCTTTTTTTGTCTTGGAACGCACAATGGTATACGCCGGAATGACCAGAGTAAGGATACCGATATATCCGATAATGCTGGTACCCTTCTGAAGCAATGCCTTCATGCCGAAGGAGGCACCAAAAGCGGCGATACCTAACAGGATGACGGTGATGACTGCACGGCGCAGCTGCTGGTTTTCAATAAAGGAGAACAGTTTATTAAAACGTACGCAACCGGCATTTGCAAGTCCGGCGGCACTGGTAAGTACTGCAAGTGTCATCAGCGCTACGAAGACATAGGTCAGCCAGGGGAATCCCAGTCTGCCCAGTACTGCCATGATAGGAACCGGTACAACGCCGGGATTACAGAGATCCGGGATCACCGTAACATAACAGAACAGGGTAAAAGCAATGGCGATCATCAGAATGACAGTGATGATATAGCCGGCAATGATTGCCTTTTTTGTTGCGGCTCTGTCTTCCAAAATATCAGCAACAGACATAACATTAAAACAGATCGTAAACAATACTGATAAATTTACCGGCCTTTTCCCCATAACAGGACAGAACAAACGGTTTGTAACTTGTGGTACCGTGACTGCGGGCATATTCCGTCATATAGAACATAACACCACCGGTAACCAGCATGGCAAGCAGTGGCATGAATAAGCCGACCCAGCCGTATTTTACATAATAAGTGACACTGAAAGCTCCCGTGGCAAAACCCGGACCAAAATGGCCGCCGAGCCATACGGCGGCAACACCAAGATATGAAGTCGCAAAAAGATTCTGTTTTTTCATGTGCAATCCCCCTTACTATTTATTCGTGGTCAAAAGAAATTCTGGTGACCACAGCATCCTTGAAGTTATCAGCCATTGCCACATGTAGCGGATGGGTCAGATAATCCTTAAGCTGTGTGGCATTATCCAAATGAATCGTGGCCATGATATCTGCGTTGGAATCACGTTCAACACAGTTGCGCCAGACGAAAGGCTCTGTCAAAAAAGGCAGTTCCTGCTCCAGCTGGCGGTAAGTTTCACGCATATTGAGCTCAATGGCATCCACATCAGTTCCCGCTTTGAATTTTAGTAACACGTAATGTACCATATAATACCTCCATTTGAATGCTTCAACGCATTAGCGTTTTAATTGACAAAAGCATTATACGACAAGAAAGAAAATAGAGCAATATTTTTTGAATATCGCTATTTAAAATTATGGAGTACCTGATCTTTGGTGAGTACGAAATCTCCCAGGGTCTCTGTGCTCCATTTTTGCAGGTCTTCCAGGCGTAGGGTTACGCCGCCGTAGTTACGGATGCCATGGGATGCAGCAAGATCCTCCGTATAATCCTCTAACAGGTATACGTTCTGAAAACGTACCGGCCCTGCAGTATACTGACAGACAAGAGGAAGTGCTCCGGTATGTTCTCTGTCTATCGTAATATCATCTTCTGTGACATGGAAGGTGACCCAGGCAAGCGCTTCCAACATGCTGATGGCTTTCTTTTGGGAGGATACATAATTTCCCAGAGAGTAATAGCACAGGGCTTCGTTGCCGTTTTCTGCGGTGATCCATTCCACAGGCTCTACTACATGAGGGTGGGTTCCGATGATGACATCAGCCCCGGCTTCGGTCATGGCCTCAGCCCACTTTTTCTGATAACTTGATGCCTTGGATGAATATTCGGTTCCCCAGTGAGGGCAGACGATCACAATGTCAGCAAGCTTTTTGGCCCGGGAGATGTCCTCTAAGACCTGAGGGTTCAGCGTGGTAAAATCCATCTGCCCGGTCTGTTCATTTACGGCACACAGAAGATTCAGATGCCCCAGAAGATTTAAGGGCAGTGTCTCTGTATTGGCACCGTAAGTATAGTTCAGGATTGCAAAGGTCACATCCTCTACGGTAAGCAAAGGAATATCGTCTGCCTGAGAAATATCTTCGTGGATACCAGTCACAAGAATATCAGGATGCTGCTCTTTCCAGAATTGTGCACAATACAATAAGCCATCCAGTTTTTGGTCTGCGGTATGATTGGAAGCATGCAATACCACATTGAAGCCTGCATCTGCGATTGCATCCCCGACCTCAGTAGGGGAGTTGAAATAGGGAAAACCGGAAAAACCACGGGAATTTCCGCCAAGGATGGTCTCCTGATTGATGATCTTCACATCTGCGGTATCCAGAAAAGGGCGGATCCCATCGAACAGCATGGAATAATCATAGGTACCGTCCTCCTGTCTGCCACTGGCCACGATCCCCATGTGCATCAGATTATCCCCTACGGCCATGAGTGTAATATCATGCTCCCAAAAAGGCGTGGGAGTAGGAAGCGGTGTGGGAGAAGGCACCGGAGTGGGAGTAGCCGTAACAGCAACGGGACGACCTCCGGTAGCAGCCGGTCCTAAAAAATAATAGCCAATGATACCGGCGAATAATATCAGCGGAACAAGGATCAGGAGAAGGTATAACCGGGAATTTGTTTTTTTCATAAATGAATTCCTGCCTTTCTGCAACCTGCAAAGCGGCGGCGCAATCTTATGTGTAAAAATACTATAGGTATTATAGCATTTACAACGAACTCATGCAAAACAATATAAGCTGGAATTCAGCAGGAATTCAGCTGCCTGAATTTTTTAAGATATTTAGCAAAATTTGTGGACTGGTGTTGTCGTATGTGTTATAATTCCGAACGTCATCAGAAAACCAAAGTTGCAGGAAGTAACAGGGATTATAATGAAAAAAAGAATGTTCATGGCACTGGCGGTCGCACTCACCGGAGTCAGTATGGTGGTGGCAGCAGGAAACGGAGAACTAAAAATACAGAGTGAAGCCTCGGTACAGAAAGTACATGCGGCAGAAATACATCAGATCGGTGTCGAGCCGATCCCGGCTACCGGACAGATTACCATAGAGGATCTTCTGGCGGTACAGGGTGGCGAGACGGAGGATCCCAGAGCACTGGAAGGGGTGTCGGATCCGGAGGATGTCCCGGTAGACGAAGCTTCCGTAGAGGATACGACCGCAGATGAATATGCGTCGTTAGCGATCGCCAATGTGACGAATTACGTCAATGTTCGGACAGAACCGAACACGGACAGTGCCGTAGTGGGCAAAATCTATGACGGAGCGGTGGCACAGATCCTGGATGTGGCAGGAGAGGATCAGGACTGGTTCCGGATCATCTCCGGTAATGTGGAGGGTTATATCAAGGCAGAGTTTTTCATCTATGGAGATGCAGCAGCTGAGGTTGTAGACAATTATGTGACCAGATATGCTGTTGTTACCGCAGACCGTCTGAATGTGAGACGGGATCCTGCCACAGATGCAAAAAGAATTGGTTACATTGACAATGGAGAAAAGGTAAAAATTCTGGAAAATGACGGAGACTGGTTGAAGGTACAGTACACCGACAGCAAGGAAGGCTATATCTCTGCGGAATATGTGACGATCTCGGAAGAATTTATCTATGCGAAGACAATAGAAGAGGAACAGGCGGAAATTGCCGCACAGAAGGCATTGCAGGCAAGAGAACAGACTGCCGAGCAGGATGCCCCGGAGGTGATCACGAACATCACACTTCCCACTACAACCTATACCTCAAATGCGGAGCTCAGACAGGGAATCATTGATTATGCCATGCAGTATTTGGGCAACCGGTATGTACACGGAGGTTCCAGTCTGTCAGGGGGTACGGATTGTTCCGGATTCACCTGCTTTATCTATGCGGAGTTCGGCTATTCTATCAGCCGTACACCGGGAGGACAGTATTCCGGTGCCGGACGCAGCATCAGCTCTGAAGAGCTTCAGCCCGGAGATATTGTATGCTATAGTTCCAATGAAGGGAAGAGCTGTACCCATGTAGGACTGTATATCGGTGACGGACAGATTATTCATTCCGCTAATTCACGGAAAGGTGTCATCATCAGTGCAGTGGATTACAGCCCCATTATTGGTATGAGAAATGTTATTGATTAGCCACATTCGTATTTAAATTATGGAGTACCCGGTCTTTGGTGAGCACGAAATCTCCCGGAGTCCCGGTGCTCTATTTTTGCGCAGTGAAAATAATAAAAATAATTTACTGCTTTCCTATTGACATAGTATGAAATAGGGAATATAATCCTCACATAACTTGATGCGACACTTAAGCAAGACAGCAAAGAGGAGGAAAAGATTATGAAAAGAAAAGCATGGAGAAATGTATTAGCACTGGCACTGACAGGAGTATTGGCACTGGGATTGACCGCATGCGGCAGCAGTGACAGCAAAACCGCAGACGCAGGAAGCGCAGCGGCAGCAGACGGCAAGGCAGTATACCGCACACTGGATGAGATCAAGGAGAGCGGAACCATTAACATCGGAGTATTCTCCGATAAAAACCCGTTCGGCTATGTGGATGAGAACGGTGAATATCAGGGCTATGATGTGTATTATGCAAGAAGACTCGGTGAAGACCTGGGGGTAGATGTGAATTTCGTATCTACAGAGGCAGCCAATCGTATTGAGTATTTACAGACCGGTAAGGTAGATGTGATCCTGGCGAACTTTACCGTAACTCCCGAGAGAGCAGAGGAAGTGGATTTCGCTTCTCCTTATATGAATGTGTCACTTGGCGTGGTATCCAAGGATGATAATGTGATCACTTCCTTAGACAACTGGAATGCAGATGATTCCATCATTGTAATCTCCGGCACTACCGCTGAGACATATCTGATCGCAAACTATCCGGATATTCCTTTACAGAAGTTTGATTCCTATGCAACCGCAAAAGAAGCTTTCGAGAACGGCACTTCTGTTGCATGGGCAAATGATAACACCGAAGTTATCGCATTCGCTCTGCAGAACGAAGGATATACCGTAGGTATTCCTTCCCTGGGCAGTGCAGACACCATTGCTCCCGCTGTTTCCAAGGGCAACACCACACTGCTTGACTGGATCAATGATGAGATCGTAGCTTTGGGTGAGGAGAACTTTTTCCATGCAGATTACGAAGCAACTCTGGCAGACACCTATGGTCTGGACTATGAGGACAGCCTGGTAGTAGAGGGCGGCAAAGTAAACGCACAGTAAGGTACGATGGGAATAAGATGATATAGAGGGGACTGCGGGGCACGTAAGCTGCCGCCGCAGTCTTTTCTTGCATCTGAGAAATACATTTGATATAATCTAAAAGATTATTTTGAACTTTACCGGAAAGGACATAGATACATGAACTGGGAATTTATTGAAAAATATCTGCCCATGTACGAAAAGGCAGCACTTCTGACCGTGAAAATAGGTATCGTTGGCATCCTGTTTGCGATCCTGGTGGGGCTCATCTGTGCAGCGGTTCAATACTATAAAGTGCCGGTGCTGCGGTGGATCGTGGCAGTCTACGTGGAACTGAGCCGTAACACACCGCTTCTGGTGCAGCTGTTTTTTATCTATTACGGCTTCCCGAAGATCGGGATCCGGATGTCGGCGGAGCTGTGCGGTGTAGTCGGTCTGGCATTTTTAGGCGGCAGCTATATGGCAGAAAGCTTCCGCAGCGGTCTGGAATCCGTAGAACCCATTCAGAGTGAAAGTGCCATCAGTCTGGGAATGAATTCCCGACAGGTGTTGGGATATGTGATCCTGCCCCAGGCAATGTCCACCAGTATTCCCGCATTTGTGGCAAATATCATTTTCCTGTTAAAAGAGACCAGTGTGTTCAGCGCCATCAGTCTGATGGACCTGATGTTCACCGCCAAAGACCTGATTGGTCTCTATTATAAGACTACGGAGAGCCTGTTCCTCCTGGTAGTATTTTATCTGCTGATCCTGTTGCCTGTATCGATCATAGGATCACTGGTGGAGAGGAGGATGCGTTATGCCGGATTTGGGGATTGATGTTTTATTCAAAGGCACAAATATGCTCCGCCTCTTACAAGGATTGTGGGTAGCCATGAAGATCAGTATTGTGTCCATTCTGATCAGTATGCCCCTGGGTATTCTGGTAGGGGCACTGATGACGGTAAAAAATAAAGTGGTGAAAGCGATTTTCCGTGTCTATCTGGAATTCATACGTATCATGCCGCAGCTGGTATTATTGTTCATCGTATATTTCGGTTCCACCAGAGCACTGGGATGGAACTTATCCGGTGAGGTGGCATCCGTGATCGTATTCGTCCTGTGGGGAACTGCAGAGATGGGAGATCTGGTGCGCGGAGCGCTGATCAGCATCCCAAAGCATCAGTATGAAAGCAGTGAGGCACTGGGACTTAGTAAGATACAGACATATCTGTACATCATCATTCCCCAGACTGTGCGGCGACTGATCCCATTGTCTATCAACCTGATCACCCGTATGATCAAGACTACCAGTCTGGTACTGATGATCGGCGTAGTGGAGATGTTAAAAGTAGCGCAGCAGATCATTGAGGCGAATCGTATGAGCAGTCCCAATGCTGCTTTTGGCGTATTCCTTGTAGTATTCGTTTTGTATTTCTTTGCCTGCTGGCCCTTCAGTGTACTGGCGAGGGTTTTGGAAAAGAAATGGAATTAAAGATGGATCAGGGTTGGAATAAGAATGGAGTGAAGACATGGCAGAGACATTGTTGAAAATAGAGAACCTGACAAAAGAATACGAAGGGCAGAAGATTCTCGATGGAATTCATCTGGAAGTGAAAAAAGGAGACGTACTGGTAGTGGTAGGTCCCAGCGGCTGCGGTAAGAGTACCCTGCTTCGATGCATTAATGCACTGGAGCCCATTCAGGGTGGCACGATAAAACTGCAGGGAATGGATATCCGTAAGGGCAGCAAAAATATCACCACCCTGCGGCAGAAGATCGGCATGGTATTCCAGAGCTATGAACTGTTCCCGCATCTGACGGTGATCGACAATATTACGCTGGCACCTGTGAAAGTACAGAAGCGTGATAAGACAGAAGTGCGAAAAGAAGCTATGGAGCTGTTAGCGCGAGTAGGTCTGGCTGATAAGGCGAAGAGCTATCCCAGACAGCTGTCCGGTGGACAGAAGCAGAGAGTAGCCATTGTAAGAGCACTCTGTATGCATCCGGAGATTCTCTTATTCGATGAGGTAACGGCAGCACTGGATCCGGAGATGGTACGAGAGGTGCTGGATGTTATGCTGGATCTGGCAAAGCAGGGTAAGACCATGCTCATCGTCACCCATGAGATGCAGTTTGCCAAGGCGGTAGCGGATAAAGTTATTTTCATTGATCAGGGAAAGATCGTGGAGGAAGCTGCTCCGGAAGAATTTTTTGAACATCCGAAGACAGAGAGAGCAAAACAGTTTTTGAATGTGTTTACGTTTGAACAGGTGGAGCATCATGTAGAGTAAATAAATGATACAAAGGGCCTTCCGGAAAGCTCCGGAGGGCTTTTACATGTTAACAGAAACAGGAGATAAGATATGCCGGAAAAAGATACCCAAAAGTACAGACAGAGATTATGGAAAATATTTCTGTCCACATTATATTTAAGTGCATTCACCTTTGGTGGGGGGTATGTCATCGTTACGCTGATGAAGAAAAAATTCGTGGATGAATACCACTGGATCGGAGAAGACGAAATGCTGGATCTGGTGGCCATTGCCCAGTCCTCGCCCGGTGCGATCGCAGTCAACGGAGCTATCGTGGTGGGGTACAAGCTGGCCGGGATCCCGGGGACACTGGTGGCGATCCTGGGAACGATCCTGCCCCCTTTTGCTATCATTTCTGTGATCTCCATCTGCTACAATGCATTCCGCAGTAACTTCTTTGTGGCGCAGATGCTGTCCGGGATGCAGGCAGGAGTGGGAGCGGTAATTGCCTCCGTGACCTATGATATGGGAGCCCCGATCGTAAAAGAAAAAGATCCCATGTCACTTGTCATTATGCTGGGAGCTTTTCTGGCAGCATGTATTCTGGAGATCAATGTGATCTACATTGTGATCGTCTGCGGACTGCTGGGTGTGGCCCGGACACTTCTTGCCAAAAGGAGGGCCGGAAAATGATCTATCTGCAATTATTTTTAAGCTTTCTGCAAATAGGAATGTTCAGCTTCGGCGGCGGTTATGCCGCAATGCCGCTGATCCAGGGGCAGGTGGTCACGCTCCATGGGTGGCTTACCATGTCGGAATTCACGGATCTGATCACGATATCTCAGATGACACCCGGACCCATTGCAGTGAATTCCGCTACTTTTGTGGGAATGAAGATTGCCGGGATTCCCGGAGCCATGGTGGCAACGGCCGGATGTATTCTGCCCTCCTGCATCCTCGTGACGATCCTGGCAAGACTATACCTGAAGTATCGTAACCTGGATCTGTTACAGGGTGTACTGAAGTCCTTAAGACCGGCAGTGGTGGCAATGATCGCATCGGCAGGAATATTGATCCTCAAAGATGCATTCTGGGGAAGTGGGGAGAGCATCTTACTGACGGGAACTGAGTGGAGTATGGTCTTGATCTTCGTTATCTGTGTGCTGCTGCTTCGGAAGACGAAAATGAATCCCATCTGGGTCATGGTGCTGGCAGGTGTCATGAAAGTAGGGATTTCTATGACAATTCAGGGGACCTGTTTCTAATAAAAGCAGGAACCGGGAGGGTTGACAGCCAAACGGAAAAAAAGTATCATATATAAGATATAAATTCAAGAGCGGAAGGGTAGAATACCATGGCACTTAGCAAGAAGCCCACAACGGGCATGAAAGATATCCTGCCGGAGGAGATGCAGATCCGTGATTACGTGATCAGCGTCATCAAGGACACCTACGGCAAATTCGGTTTTACTTCCATTGAGACTCCCTGCGTGGAAAATATTGCAAACTTAAGCAGTAAGCAGGGCGGCGACAATGAGAAGCTGATCTTCAAGATCTTAAAGCGCGGCGAGAAACTGAACGTGGCAGCCGCAACCACAGAGGAAGAGGTAGTGGACAGTGGTCTGCGTTATGACCTGACGGTGCCTTTGGTACGTTATTATTCCAACAACGCGGCATCCCTGCCCTCTCCTTTTAAGGCATTGCAGATGGGCAATGTATGGAGAGCGGACAGACCCCAGAGAGGAAGATATCGTCAGTTCATGCAGTGTGATATCGATATCCTCGGTGAGCCGTCTAACTTAGCAGAGATCGAACTGATCCTGGCGACCACCACCACACTGGGCAGGCTTGGATTTAAAAATTTCCAGATCCGTATCAATGAACGTCGTATTCTGAAGGCAATGGCTGCTTACAGCGGATTCCCCGAAGAGTCCTATGACAGCGTATTCATTACTCTGGACAAAATGGATAAGATCGGCCTGGAAGGTGTGGAAGCAGAGCTTTTGGAGAACGGTTTTGACAAGGCATGTGTAGACAAGTATCTGGAACTGTTCAAGGGACTGGAAAGTGCCGAGGACGGTGTGGCTTATCTGGCGGATACCCTGGAAGGATTCTTAGAGCCCGAGATCGCCCAGAGTCTCAGAGAGATCATGGACAGCGTCAGAGCGACGAAGGCTTCCGATTTCGAGATTGTGTTCGACGCTACGCTGGTAAGAGGCATGTCTTATTATACCGGAACCATTTTTGAGATCGCCATGCCGGAATTCGGCGGCAGCTGCGGTGGCGGCGGACGTTACGACAAGATGGTCGGTAAATTCACCGGCAATGATGTGCCCGCCTGCGGATTCTCCATCGGCTTCGAGCGTATCATCATGCTGCTCATGGAGAGAGGCTTCCAGGTGCCCACGAGACCGAAGCAGGTGGCATATCTGATCGAGAAGGGTGTAAGCGGCGAAAGACTGTGTGAAGTGATCGCACAGGCGCAGGAAGCCCGTAAGGACGGTACCCAGGTACTGGTAGCCCGCATGAACAAGAACAAGAAGTTCCAGAAGGAACAGCTGAATAAGGAAGGCTACGAAGAATTCGTGGAATTCTATAAAGAAGAATTAAAGAGATAAAAGTAACAGATGAAGGAGCAAAAGCAATGATTCAGTCCAGAACACATAACTGTAATGAACTTCGGATCGGCAACGTCGGTGAGAGAGTCACACTGGTCGGCTGGTTCGAGAACATGAGAAAAGTCAGCAAAAATCTCGGCTTTGTCATTCTGCGTGATTTCTACGGAACCACCCAGCTGGTAGTAGAGACCGAGGAAATGATGAATGTCATGGATGGCATCAACAAGGAGTCCACCATCTCCGTGGAAGGCGTGGTAAGAGAGCGTTCCAGCAAAAATACTAATCTGCCCACCGGTGAGATTGAGGTAGTACCCGATAAGATCGAGATTTTGGGAAAATGTATTTACAATGCACTTCCCTTTGAAATCAATCAGTCCAAGGATGCAGACGAGAATGCCCGTCTGAAATACCGTTACCTGGATCTGAGAAATCCGAACATGAAGAAAAATATCGTGATGAGAAGCCAGATCGTGGCAGAACTGCGTCAGAGAATGTATGCTTTGAATTTCATGGAGATCACGACTCCTATCCTGACCTGTTCCTCTCCGGAAGGAGCGAGAGATTATCTGGTTCCCGCCAGAAATCATCCCGGCAAGTTCTACGCTCTGCCCCAGGCACCCCAGCAGTTCAAGCAGATCCTGATGGCATCCGGTTTTGATCGTTATTTCCAGATCGCTCCCTGCTTCCGTGATGAGGATGCGAGAGCAGACCGTTCTCCCGGAGAATTCTATCAGCTGGATATGGAGATGGCATTCGCTTCCCAGGAAGATGTATTCTCCATCGTAGAGCAGGTGCTGCCTCCCGTATTTGAAAAGTATGGCATTTATAAAGAAGCTTCCAAGGCGCCTTTCGTACGCATCCCTTATCTGGAGGCTATGGATAAGTACGGCTCCGATAAGCCGGATCTGCGTATTGATCTGGTGCTGACAGATGCTACGGAAGTAATGCAGGGCTGCGGCTTTGCAGCTTTTGAGGGTCAGACTGTAAAGGCTATCGTTGTAGATGACTTCACCGCTACCCGTAAGCAGATCGACGCGATCTGTGCAGAGGTAGAGGTACAGACTGCACGCAAGGGCTTCTGGTTCCGTGTAGATGAGAACGGAGAGTTCGTAGGCGGTATCGCCAAGTTCTTACAGGACCGCAAGGAAGAAGTCATCAAGGCGTTAGGTCTTAAGAACGGTGACTTTGTCGGTCTTGCCGCAGGCAAGAAGCTGGAAGCACAGAAGACAGCAGGTGTCTACAGAAAGCTGTTGGGTGCAGCCAGCGAGAAACATATGAAGAAGGATTGCTATGAGTTCTGCTGGATCGTGGATTTCCCGATGTATGAGATCGGCGAGGAGTCCGGAGAACTGGAATTCTGTCATAATCCGTTCTCCATGCCCCAGGGTGGTATGGACGCGCTGAACAATCAGGATCCCTTAGAGATCCTGGCATACCAGTACGATCTGGTCTGCAACGGTGTAGAGCTGTCCTCCGGTGCGGTGAGAAACCATGATCCGGAGATCATGATCAAGGCATTCGAACTGGTGGGCTTAGGTGAAGCCGATGTGAAGGCTAAGTTCCCTGCCATGTACAATGCATTCTGCTACGGAGCACCCCCCCATGCAGGAATCGCTCCCGGCGTAGACCGTATGATCATGCTGATCTGTGGTGAGGAAAGCATCCGTGAGATCATTCCTTTCCCGATGAACAAGAACGCAATGGATATTATGATGGGAGCACCGGGTACGGTAGAACAGAAGCAGTTAGACGAACTGCATCTGGCGATCACTGCAAAACCGGAAGAATAATCATAAGGCTGTCGCAGGAATTTTCATGCGACAGCCTTTGTGTTGGATGGATATGGCGATCTGCCGGGAGAAGGACATGGCTGTAGGAATTTATGTATTGCATCTGCATTCCTGTGAGGAAGAGACGAGACAGAGTTTCTTACGGGAAGCATTGGAATGTGTGGATCCGGTGCGACGGAGCAAGACAGAACGGTTAAAGGGGACCGGAGCGAAAGTAGCCAGTCTCGGCGCCGGAATGCTGTTGCAAAAGATAGCAATGGATCTGACAGAAGGCATTGAGAATACCGATATCCTGTTCCTGGAAGAGGATGAACTGCTTGCAGTGCTGCAGGCGCGGATGCTCAGAGAGCAGACGTCCCCCTTCTCTTTTTCCTATGAATATGGAGAACAGGGCAAACCGCAGATTGTAAATTTTCCGAAGAAATTTAATCTGTCTCATTCCGGAGACTATGTGGTCTGTGGGGTCAGCGACGGAGAAGTGGGAGTGGATATCCAAAAATGGGTCCCCTTCAAAGATCGTACGGCAGAGCGTTTTTTCGCAAAGGCAGAGTGGAAACTGCTGCAGGAGACGGACGTGGAGAAACGGACCGAGCTGTTCTACCGCTTGTGGAGCAGAAAAGAAGCCTACGGCAAATATACCGGACAGGGGATCGGCAGCGTCGTGGGAGAAGACTTTTCCGACGAGCGCAGATGGAAGGAAAAGAAGATATGTTTCCGGGAACAGATTTTGGAAGCGGGGTATTCGCTGGCGGTCTGCTACGGAACAGCAGAAGTGTTAAATTCAAGGAAAACGGGAAATAGTAAAACATAGAAAATGCATAGAAATGAGGACTTTATGAAGCGATTAATGATGTACCTAAAGGATTACAAGAAAGAGTCTATCCTGGCACCGTTGTTCAAGCTGCTGGAAGCATTTTTTGAACTGTTGGTTCCTCTGGTAATGGCAAATATTATTGACTATGGTATTTCCAACCGGAACATGGGTTATATCGGGAAAATGGGACTGCTCCTGCTGCTCCTTGGCGTAGTGGGACTGGCTTCGTCCATTACGGCACAGTTTTTCGCAGCCAAGGCGGCAGTGGGATTTTCTACCCAGCTGCGTCAGGCATTGTTTGATCATATTGAGGATCTGAGCTTTACGGATATTGATAAGGCGGGAACTTCCACCATGATCACCCGTATGACCAGTGATGTGAACCAGGTGCAGTCCGGCATCAATATGACCTTACGTCTGTTCTTACGTTCCCCGATCATCGTATTCGGTGCCATGATCATGGCATTTACCATTGATGTGAAATGTGCACTGATCTTCGTGGTGGCAATTCCATTATTGTCCGTTGTGGTATTCGGTATTATTTTATCCACGATTCCCATGTACAAAAAGGTGCAGTCCAAACTGGATCAGGTGCTGGGCATTACCAGAGAGAACCTGACCGGTGTCCGTGTCATTCGTGCGTTCCATCAGGAAGCAAAGGAGGCGGACCGTTTCCGGGAGAATAACGAAGCATTGTCGGCCATGCAGATCTTCGTGGGCAAGATCAGCGCCTGCATGAATCCTGTGACCTATATCATTGTAAACGGAGCCATCATTGCTCTGATCTATACCGGTGCCGTACAGGTCAATATCGGTAACTTAAGCCAGGGTGAGGTGGTAGCGATCATCAACTACATGAACCAGATCCTGGTAGAGCTGGTGAAGCTGGCAAACCTGATCGTGACCATGACCAAGGCTTTGGCATGTGCAGAACGTGTAGCTTCCGTTTTCGATATCGGCGCAGATGCTGCATATGTGGGAGCGCAGGATCAGAAACTGGCGGATAAGGTAGATAAGAGCGCACCTTTCTTAGACTTCAAACATGTATCCCTGACTTATCAGGGAGCCGGAGCACCTACCTTGCAGGATATGAACTTCACCGTAAACCGTGGCGATACCGTAGGTATCATTGGAGGTACCGGTTCCGGTAAGACCTCCCTGGTGAATCTGATCCCCGGTTTCTATCCGGCGACAGAAGGTGAGATCCTGTTGGAAGGCAGAGATATCCGGACCATGAGTGATGAGGAATTGCGCGGACGTATCGGTGTCGTACCGCAGAAGGCAGTCCTGTTCAAAGGAACGATCCGCAGCAACCTCCAGTGGGGCAAGCCGGATGCTACCGAAGAGGAGATGTGGAAAGCACTGGAACTGGCACAGGCATCGGAAGTGGTAGACGTTAAGCCCGGAAAGTTAGATGCAACTGTGGCACAGAACGGTAAGAACTTCTCCGGTGGACAGAGACAGCGTCTGACAATTGCAAGAGCCTTGGTCAGAAATCCCGAGATCCTGATCCTGGATGACAGTGCCTCCGCACTGGACTATGCAACGGATGCAAAACTCCGTGCAGCAATCCGTACTTTGGAAGATAAGACCACAACCTTTATCGTATCCCAGCGTGCCTCCACGATCCGCCATGCGGACAAGATCATCGTCCTGGATGATGGGGAGATCGCAGGTATGGGAACCCATGATGAGTTGCTAAAGGATTGCACCGTATATCAGGAGATCTATTATTCCCAGTACCCTGAACAGAGAGGAGGTGTTCGGTAATGCAGAAGAAAAATAACAAAGAGACAATGAAGCGGGTGTTGAAATATATCCGCAAATATACACCGGCACTGGTACTCTCCCTGTTGTTAGCAGGTCTGACTGTATTACTGACCTTATATATCCCTATCCTCACCGGTAATGCGGTGGATCTGATCATCGGCAAGGGACAGGTAGATATGGCCGGTATCTTTGCCGTTATGAAAAAAATTGCCATCGCAATGATCATCACAGCAGTAGGCCAGTGGATCATGAACACCTGCAACAACTATATTACCTATCATGTGATCCGGGATATCCGTACGGATGCTTTTGCGAAGCTGGAGATCCTGCCCTTAAAATATCTGGATGCCCATGCTTACGGTGATATCGTGAGTCGTGTCATTGCGGACGTGGATACTTTCGCAGACGGTCTGCTGATGGGATTTACCCAGTTATTCACCGGGGTACTGACGATCCTGTGTACGCTGGGATTCATGCTGGTGACCAATGTGCCCATCACACTGGTAGTAGTATGTATCACTCCGGTATCCTTCCTGGTGGCAAAATTCATTGCAACCAAGACCTACTTCATGTTCAAGGAGCAGTCCGAGACCAGAGGCGAGCAGACCTCCCTGATTGAGGAAATGATTGACAACCAGAAGATCGTAAATACCTTTTCCAGAGGAGAAGCGGTGAAGAGCAAGTTTGGAGAGATTAACGGCAGATTGCAGAAATGCTCTCTGAAAGCTATCTTTTTCTCCTCCATTACGAACCCGGCGACCCGTTTTGTTAACAGTCTGGTATATGCCGGTGTCGGTGTGTTCGGTGCGCTTGTAGCGATCAAAGGCGGTATCAGCGTAGGTCGTCTGTCCTGCTTTTTAAGCTATGCGAACCAGTACACCAAGCCCTTCAATGAGATCTCCGGCGTGGTAACAGAATTGCAGAACGCTTTTGTCTGTGCCGGACGTATCTTCGAACTGATCGACGAGGAACCCCAGGTGCCCGATGCTGCGGATGCAAGAGTATTAGAAGAGGCTCAGGGCAACGTAGATCTGAAGGATGTATATTTCCAGTATGTACCGGAGAAGAAGCTGATCCAGAACTTTAACCTGCAGGTAAAACCCGGTCAGAGAGTTGCTATCGTAGGTCCTACCGGATGCGGTAAGACCACCGTCATCAATCTGCTGATGCGATTCTATGATGTGAACTCCGGCTCCATTAAAGTGGACGGCACCGATATCCGGGACATCACCAGAGGAAGCCTCCGTACCAATTACGGTATGGTATTACAGGAGACCTGGCTGCGTTCCGGCACCATCCGTGACAATATCTGCATGGGTAAGCCGGATGCCACAGAAGAGGAGATCATCCGGGCGGCGAAGGCTTCCCATGCCCACGGCTTCATTAAACGCCTGCCCAATGGGTATGACACCGTGATCACCGAGGACGGAGGCAGCCTGTCCCAGGGACAGAAACAGCTCTTATGCATTACCAGAGTAATGCTGTGCCTGCCTCCCATGCTGATCCTCGATGAGGCAACCTCCTCCATCGATACCCGTACCGAGATCAAGATCCAGAATGCATTTGCCACGATGATGGAAGGCCGCACCAGCTTTATCGTAGCCCACAGACTCTCCACCATCCAGAGCGCTGATGTCATCCTGGTAATGAAAGACGGCAATATCATCGAACAGGGCAACCATGAAACCCTCCTGGCACAAGGCGGATTCTACGCGAACCTGTATAATAGCCAGTTTGCCGTGTAACGAGACATGCAAAGGCAAGGAAACTACCACTCAATGGGGAGCTTGCTCACCAGGGAGTGGTAGTTTTTTTGACTTTATACGGCATGGCTCGTTACACTTTCCCCGGCAGCGGCGCGCCCTTTTCCCTTTTCTTTTCCAAAAAAGACAGAAAATATGTCAGAAAATATCAAAAAATGTAAAAATATACCAACACAATCAAAATATTGAAAATAAATTAAAATATTTCGAGAAATGTGTTGACAAATACGCAACCTTGTATTATATTAAACTTAACAAAAGAGAAACGGAACAACCCAACAGAGAAGGTTGTGAGAGAAGTACAAAAGAATCTATAGAAAGAGAGGTATAGTCCACCTAACAAGTAAAGTCCTACCACAGTCTTCCATGATGTACAACTGAATAGAACTACCAAAGAGAACCAATTTATATAGAGAACATCAAGTACACAGAAGAAAAAGTAATGAACAACAGAAGATAAGAATTATCTCACATTACAGTACATACGTACAAAAGAAAAGTGGAAAGAGAACAAAAGACAAAATGGAAGATCAAATTTAAGAAAGAGAGGGCAAGCCATTGGAGCCTGTAGTCTGAGAGGGCGTACTGATTGAAAGAATGATCGGTACGCTCTCTTATTGTTGTACAATTATTCAGATGGAATAACTATTCAGATGGAACAACTATTCAGAGCCTCATTCGCAAAATCGCATCTTCGATGCTTTCCTTTTGCTCATTGAGGCTACTTCGCCAAATAAAAATTAGAAAATGGTCTTACGAATGCCAGCATTCGACGCCCATTTATCAATTTTTACATGGCTCTGAATAGTTGTACAATTTTCCAGTGGAAAAACCTATCGATATCATGTACAATAGGAAAGTAGTACAGATAGAGGAGTTATGAAAATGGATACAAACGAACAGAGACAGGAAAGTCAGCAGAACAGACGGGAAGAAAGACATAAGAGACGGCAGAGAAGCCAGATCATTGCATATACAGTCGTAGGAATCATGATCCTGGTGCTGGCTGCGGGAATTGCTTTTGCTGTAAGTAAGATCACTGGCATGAACCACGATCGGCAGGAACAGCAGAACAGGCTGGATGATATCATAGCTTCCGAGGAGACCATCACGGCGCCTACGGAACCGGTGGAGACTGTACCGGAACTGACAAATGAACAGAAGCTGGATAAGATCATAGACGAAGCCATCATTCAGAACATGCCCCTGGAGGACAAGGTAGCAGGACTGTTTATCACCACGCCGGAATCCATCACCGGTGTATCTGCGGCAGTGCAGGCAGGAGACGGAACCAAGGATGCGTTATCCAAATATCCGGTAGGCGGTATCGTCTATGCGGCGAAAAATATTCAGTCTGCAGATCAGTTAAAGCAGATGATCGACAATACGAAGCTGTATACAAGCTATCCACTGTTTATTGCGATCGACGGAGAAGGAACCGGAACCGACGCTGTGGCAGCGGCAGGTCTTGGAACGAAGACTGATTCCCCGGAGACTATCGGCGCATCCGGAGATACCAATAACGCCTATACTGCCGGAACCACAGTGGGCAGTTACCTGGCAGAACTTGGTTTCAATCTTGATTTTGCCCCTGCGGCAGATCTGAAAGTAGTGGATGGAAATGCGGCAGGCAGCAGCTCCTACGGCACGGATGCGGCAACGGTAGCATCTTTTGTGACCGGCATGCAGACAGGATTGCAGGAACAGAAAGTAACAGCAGCCATCGGACATTTTCCCGGTATTGGCAGTACGACCCAGAGTACGAAGGATGGCATGGCTTCTACGGACAGAAGTGCGGAAGATTTCAGAGCCAATGAATTTGCGGTATTCCAGAGCTGTATTGATTCCGGTGAGACCAAAATGATCACCGTCAGCAATATGGCAGCACCTTCCCTGACAGGAGATAATACGCCTTGCTCATTTTCAAGTGCGGTGGTAACGGATATTTTACGAAATGAACTGAATTTCCGCGGTGTGATCGTATCCGGTGCCATGAACCAGACAGCGATCACGAATTACTACGGTGCCGATGAAGCCGCAGTACTGGCACTGCGTGCCGGCTGCGACATGATCTATGCGCCGGAGAACTTCGAGACCGCATACAACGGAGTACTGGAGGCTGTCCAGAACGGAACCATCTCCGAGGACCGCGTGAACGATTCCCTGCGTCGGATCTACCGCATCAAATATGCTGATAAAATCGAACAATAGACAAACAATCAGTAGGAAGGCGGCTGCAAGAAAGTGCAGTCGTCTTTTTGCTTATATCTTATGCACCATGAAAACGGAAATGCGGGTCTTAACAAGCGCGAGACGGCGCACGAGGTCCGGTGGACCTCGGCCTGCGCGGACCGGAGCGGAGCGTAGACATCGAACTTTCGAGCCCAGACCAACGCTCGAAAAAAAGAACGATACCGATTTGGTATCGTTCTTTTTTCAAGCGCGAGACGGGGATCGAACCCGCGACCCCCTCCTTGGCAAGGAGGTGCTCCACCGCTGAGCCACTCGCGCATGTCTTACAGGCAAGTTATAATATACTATAAGGTGTTCTAAATGTCAACAGAAAAAGTGTGCATCTTTTTGAATAATTGCATATACAATTCATAAAATAATTAAATGACAGAAGCAGTGCTACAAGGGAAATGCTTAGTGCAGCAGTTTCTTCCGCAGCCATCCGGAGAATTTTTGTTCCACAACGATCCAGGACAGGTAAGCCAGCCCGATACTCAGCGCCACACTTAAGATCACCCCGATGACAGACATTACAGAGAGGGTGGAGAAGTCAAACACCGCCCGGTCTAAGAACATTACCGGATAGTAATGCACCAGATACAGGGAATAACTGATATTTCCCATAAGGATGAAAAAGCGGGGCAGAGAGAGCTTCAGTCCGGCCAGGAAAGCTAAAACCAACAGTACAAGTGCCGGAAGTCCCCACAGCGGAAGCCTGCGGAAACCGATCACATTGATTCTGGGGGTGAAAAATGCCAGCAGACAAAAAATCACCGGAATGCCTACCGCAGACAGCACACTTACAGCCATAGGAAACGGATGCTCCAAATGCCTGTGATATAAAAAACGCAGCAGATAATAGGCGAGGATTCCGAAAATGAATTCCAGCATGACAGGATCGCCGTAAAAAATAAGAACAGGAGAAAGTAACCCGCCTATCGGAGACTGCCAGGAGGAAATCAATGGAGCGAATATCTGGACTGCTCCTACCAGAACTGCCAGGAATGCACTGCAGATCAGGCCGCGGTATTTCATGCTGATATGAAAGGCAATGAAAAATAACAGATAGAACAGCATTTCACAGTTGATAGTCCATCCGATTCGCACCAGAGGCTGGATAATTCCACCACCGATATCAAAAGGAACAAACAGCAGGCCCTTGACCAGGTGCGAAAGATTGTGTCTGGTCTGCTGGAACATGGATGGAAACAATAACAGCGACAGATAAGTCACAAGTGTCATCAGATAATACAGCGGCAGAATTCGGATCAGACGTTTCCGGAAGAAGTATTTTGTACTTTTTTCTGTGGTGAACATGATCATAAACCCACTGATGCAGAAAAATATGTCTACCCCGAATGCACCGAAATTTAAGAAACGGATATGCTGAAACACCACAAAAAGAGCAGCCAGACCGCGTAAAGCCTGGATGCTGTCAAAATGCAGATCTTGAAATCTCTTGTTTATTGCGATATTTTCCATAAAAATCATACCTTTTTCTTACTTATTTCTGAAACATATTCTCATTTTAACATTTTTTTATAGAATAGGGAAACATTTTATCTATTCCGTAAAATAACTTGCGCACCGGGGTATAAAATAATACAATGATAAGGAGTAAAGCATTGGGGAATTGACAGGATGGAACAAATATGAGTGTAGACAGACAGCAGATGTTAGAGACAGCAGAACGGTTAAACCAACAGATGGCAGATGGGATCCCTTATACTTGGGAGACACTGGAACAGGCATTATCCTTTGTGACGGAGAAGAGGGATAGGGGAATCCATGGAAGGATCTGTTATTTCGCAGCATTTTATCATCTGGATACAGGGAATCAGGAACAGTGTCTGAAGTATCTGGACGAAAGTGTGAGATGCCTGCTGGGAACGGATCAGGAGATTCACGTAGCCAGGGCCTATAATATGATCGGTATCGTGGCACATATGCAGAACAATCTGTCTCTGGCCATGGAACAGTATGGCAGGGCATTGGATTATACAGCGAAATACAATGATAAGATGGTACATAGTATAGTATTAAGTAATATGGCGGATGCATATTATCTTATCGGAGTCTATGACAGAGCCGTGCAATGTTATAGGGAATGCATCCGTGAATTTGAAAAAGCAGGTGATGACAGCATTTACAGCCGGATCAATTTCCGGAAAATGCTGTCAGAGTATGGCTGTTGTCTTCTGCATCTGGATATGGATCAGGAGGCAATGGAGGTATACCGCAAACTGGAAGAAACCGGAAAAAGCGAAGAGATCATTCGGGAAACGAGACTTGCGGCGAATGTGTTTTTCACGTATCTGGCAGAAAGTGAAGGACACCGGGAAAAAGCGGCAGACCATGTAAGACAGGCTGTGATGGCATTGGAAGATATGCGTCAGGTATCTTCCGAATATGACAGTATTCAGAATCTTCTCCAATACGTGGAAAAGACCGGTAATATAGAATTGCTGCAGGAGATATTGGATTGTCTGGAGCCTAAGGCGGCAATCGAGCAGAATAGGAGCCTGCTGCTACAGCTTTTAATGTTGCGGTTGCGTTATTGCAGTGCACAGATGTCTATAGAGGAATTTCGTCAGTCTACAGAGACTTTTTTCCACATCAAGGAAAGCAGCGAAATGATCGAGAGCAATCAGGTCATGTATATGCTGGAGCTGCGTAAGCGCCTGCAGGCGGTGGAAGAGGAGCAGCGGGAGCAGACGAAGAAGAGAAACAAATTACTGTATCAGTCAGAGCATGACGAATTGACAGGACTGTACAATAAGAGAAGTCTGAACCGTTATCTAGAGGATGTCTTTGAAGCCTGCAAATTAAATGAGAAAGAGCTGGGAATTCTATTTTTGGATATTGACTATTTTAAACAGCTAAACGACCGGTACGGGCACGGAAAAGGGGATGAAGGAATCTGTGCAGTGGCAGATACGTTGAAAAGAATATTTCCGGAGGACTATGTGGCACGTTACGGTGGGGATGAATTCCTCGTAGTGATGACAGGGCGTGATCTGACCTATGTAATGGAACATGCGGAATTGTTGTGTGCCGGTATCCGGGAATACAAAATTCCCAATGAAGATTCCGAATTGGAACCGTGGCTTACGATTTCTGTAGGTGGTGTCTGTGCTATTCCGAAGGAACCAAACCGAGTGTGGGATTTCCTGTCTGCAGCGGACAATACATTGTATGAACAGAAGAAAGAACAAAAGGGGAAAGTTCGTTTTTATCAGGGAGAGGGAAAATATTTATAAGAAACATTTATAGAAATGATCAAAAAGGAATTTAATAGCAATGGAGAATAAACAATATACTACCCGCGAACTGTTTTGCAGATTTGCACCTTATTTTAAAAAATATCGTTTTACG
Source organism: Waltera intestinalis (assembly GCF_009695995.1). GTDB lineage: Bacteria > Bacillota > Clostridia > Lachnospirales > Lachnospiraceae > Acetatifactor > Acetatifactor intestinalis. The sequence goes on along the minus strand of NZ_VUMU01000008.1, from coordinate 60,351 downwards.
CTGTGCATGGATCTGTTCTGTGCGGCACTGACTACGGTCTGTGAACTGGTACTGCCACTGATCATGCGCTATATTACCAATGAGGGGCTGCGGGATCTGGCTGCCCTGTCGGTGAAGACCATATTTACGCTTGGCATTTTGTATTTCGGACTTCGTATCGTGGACTGCATCGCCGGCTACTATATGTCCGATATGGGACACGTCATGGGAGCGAAGATCGAGACGGACATGCGCAGAGATGCGTACAATCATTTGCAGAAGCTGTCCAATACCTACTATAACAATACCAAGGTCGGTCAGATCATGGGGCGGATCACCAATGACTTATTCGATGTGACAGAATTCGCCCATCATTGCCCGGAGGAATTTTTCATCGCCGGGATCAAGACGGTGATCTCTTTTGTCATTCTGGCAAATATCAATCTGCCGCTGACTTTGATGATCTTTTTATGTGTACCGCTTATGTGCGGCGTGTGCATGATCCTGAATTTCCGGATGCGGAGCGCTTTCCGTAAGCAGCGCAATCAGATCGGCGAACTGAATGCCCGGATCGAGGACAGCCTCTTAGGACATAAGGTCGTTAAGGCATTTACCAATGAAGAAGTGGAGAATGAAAAGTTCGAGAAGGACAACGGTACCTTTCTGGATATTAAGAAGCTGACCTACCGCTACATGGCAGCATTTAATACCACAGTCAAGCTGTTCGACGGACTGATGTATCTGGTAGTCCTGGTGGCAGGCGGTATCTTCATGGTAAGAGGTAAGATAGCTGCCGGTGATCTGGTGGCATATATGCTGTATGTGTCCACACTGATCGCAACGATCCGTCGTATCATCGAATTCGCCGAGCAGTTCCAGAGAGGTATGACCGGCATCGAGCGTTTTCTGCAGATCGTGGATGCGGATATCGAGATCTTTGACGAGCCGGATGCGGTCGAACTGAAAGATCCGAAGGGAGAGATCTCTTTTGAAAAAGTAAGCTTTGAATATCCGGATGATCACAATAAGGTATTTACGAATCTGAACCTGCAGATCCATGCGGGGGAAAAGGTGGCAATCGTCGGACCCTCCGGTGGAGGAAAGACGACACTGTGCAATCTGATCCCCAGATTCTATGATGTCTCGGAAGGAAAGATCCTGCTGGACGGTCAGGATATCAAGCATTTTACGTTGAAGAGCCTGCGGGGCAATATCGGTATCGTGCAGCAGGATGTATATCTGTTCTCCGGTACGATTTATGAAAATATCTCCTATGGACGTCCGGGAGCTTCCAAAGAAGACGTGATCGAGGCGGCAAAACGCGCCGGAGCACATGATTTTATCATGGAACTGAAGGACGGCTATGATACTTATGTGGGAGAGCGGGGCGTGAAGCTGTCCGGGGGACAGAAGCAGCGGATCAGCATCGCCAGAGTATTTCTGAAGAATCCGCCCATTATCATACTGGATGAGGCTACTTCCGCACTGGATAATGAGAGTGAATTTGCGGTGGCGAAGTCCTTAGGAGAGCTGTCGGAGGGACGCACGACCCTGACCATAGCCCACAGACTATCCAGTATCCGCAATTCGGACCGGATCCTGGTGCTGACGGACGATGGTATCGTGGAGGAAGGCGATCACGACCAGCTCATGGAGCAGAAGGGAATTTATTATCAGTTCTACGAAACAGCCAATGCTTTAAAATAACATTACAAAAACGGAGGTAGAGCTATGAAACTTGTGTTTGTGGGGGCAGACCATGAAGTAACCGGAAGCTGTCATTATCTGGAGGTTGCCGGGAAACATATTTTAGTGGACTACGGTATGGAGCAGGGTGTCAATGTATTTGAAAATGTGCCGCTGCCGGTGGCGGAATCCATGATCGATTATGTATTCCTGACTCATGCTCATGTGGATCATTCGGGTCTTCTGCCGCTTCTGTATGCCAGAGGCTTCAGAGGACAGATCTATACCACGGATGCTACGGCGGATCTGTGTAGCATTATGCTGCGTGACTGTGCACATATCCAGAGTGCCGAAGCGGAATGGAAGAATCGTAAGGCAAAACGTTCTGCGAATAATGCAGTGGTGGAGCCGCTGTATACCATGGAGGATGCAGATGGTGTGATCCGCCGGTTCGTTCCCTGCCATTACAATACGATCGTGGAAGTATGCGAGGGAGTAAAAATCCGTTTTACGGATATCGGACATCTGCTGGGTTCTGCCAGCATCGAAGTCTGGCTGACGGAGGACGGCAATACGAAAAAAATCGTATTTTCCGGCGATATCGGCAACAAGCACCAGCCGTTACTTAAGGATCCGACACCTACGAAGGAAGCGGATTATGTCGTGATGGAGTCTACCTACGGTGACAGACTGCATCCGAAGGATAAGCTGGATTATGTGGCAGAACTGACCAAGGTGCTACAGGAGACCTTAGACCGGGGCGGTAACGTGGTAATCCCGTCTTTTGCTGTGGGCCGTACCCAGGAGATTTTGTATTTCCTGCGGAAGATCAAGGTAGGGCGCCTGGTAAAGGGTCATGAAGATTTCCCGGTGTATGTGGACAGTCCCATGGCGGTAGAGGCTACCGGTGTATTCCAGGAGAACAGGTGGGAATGCTTCGATGATGAGGCGATGGAATTCGTAAAAGAGGGCATTAATCCCATTGCTTTTTCAGGATTAAAGCTGTCTATCACCAGTGAGGAATCTAAGGCCATCAACTTTGACGAGACACCTAAGGTCATTATCTCCGCATCCGGTATGTGTGATGCAGGACGTATCCGGCATCATCTGAAGCATAATCTGTGGAGACCGGAGTGTACGATCCTGTTCGTCGGTTATCAGTCGGTGGGAACACTGGGCCGGGCACTGGTAGAGGGTGCTGACGAGGTGAAGCTGTTCGGTGAGACGGTTTCAGTGCGCGCCGAGATCCGGAAAATGACGGGACTGAGCGGTCATGCGGACAAGGAAGGTCTGATCGACTGGATCCGGGCCTTTGAAGAAAAGCCGAAGAAGGTGTTCGTGGTACATGGAGAAGACAGTGTATGTACCGGATTTGCCGAATGCCTGAAGATGGAGTATGGGCAGAGAGCCTATGCTCCTTACAGCGGTACAGAGTTCGATCTTGCAGTCAATAAGTTCACCTATGAGGCAGCACCTGTTGCCGTGCAGAAAAAGACGAAGCCTGCTACCGGAGTCTTCGAACGACTGCTTGCTTCTGCGAGACGCTTACTGGCACTGGTTACGAAGAGCGAGGGTGTCATGACCAACAAGGATATGGCGAAGTTCGCGGACCAGATCAATTCCCTATGTGACAAGTGGGAGATATAAAGTGCATCCATAGGAAGTATTTCTGACTGCTTGCAAGCGGGAAATACTTCCTATGAGAGGCACAAACAACCCTGAGTATGTAGGACGATAGCCCGGAATACGAAGGGGGGGACGATTTCGAGAGTGCGTAGCACGGAGAAATCGTTTATATATTATATTTAGAAGACAGAATCAGAATAAGGAGACAACATGAGTTTAGCGGATCATATTTTTATCGATATGTGCAATGACATTTTAACGAACGGTACCAGTACGGAGGGCGAGAAAGTGCGCCCCCACTGGCCGGACGGCACTCCTGCCTATACCATTAAGAAATTCGGAGTGGTGAACCGGTACGACCTGTCGAAGGAGTTCCCGATCCTGACCTTGCGCCGGACGGCATTAAAATCCGCCACAGATGAGATGCTGTGGATCTGGCAGCGCAAGTCCAACAACATTCATGATTTAAACAGCCACGTCTGGGATGAGTGGGCAGATGAAAACGGCTCGATCGGTAAGGCATACGGCTATCAGATGCAGGTGAAGCATCAGTATAAGGAAGGCATGATGGATCAGGTGGACCGCGTGATCTACGATCTGAAGAACAATCCCTTCAGCCGCCGGATCATGACCAATATCTATGTGCATCAGGATCTGCACGAGATGAATCTGTATCCCTGTGCATATAGTATGACCTTTAACGTGACGCAGAAGGCGGGAGAAGACAGGCTGACCCTGAATGCCATTTTAAACCAGCGTTCCCAGGACGTACTGGCAGCCAACAACTGGAATGTGGTACAGTATGCGGTGCTGGTACATATGCTGGCGCAGGTTTGCGATATGAACGTGGGCGAGCTGGTGCATGTCATTGCGGATGCTCATATCTATGACCGCCATGTGGATGCCATTAAGGAACTCATCAGCAGAGAGCCCTTCCCGGCACCGAAGTTCTGGCTGAATCCGGAGATCAAGGATTTCTATCAGTTCACACCGGATGATGTAAAGCTTGAAGGCTACCAGACAGGGGAGCAGATCAGGGATATTCCGATTGCAATCTGACATGAGTAAGTAGGGCGGTAGCCCGGAATACGAATATCAGTACGGTTTCGTGAGTGCGAAGCACGGAGAAACCGGTTATTATCATAGAAACAAACAGAAACGAGGTACACCATGAATTTAATTGTAGCAGTAGACAACAACTGGGCCATCGGCAGCAAGAACGAACTGCTGATCCGCATCCCCAACGATCACAAGCATTTCCGCGAAGAGACGACAGGTAAGGTAGTGGTTCTGGGACGCAAGACTTTGGAGACTTTCCCGCAGGGCATGCCTTTAAAGAACCGCATCAACATTATTTTGTCCAAAGATCCGAATTATCAGGTCAAGGATGCGATCGTGGTACACTCTATTGAAGAATTGCTGGAAGAACTGAAGAAATATGACGAAGAGAATATCTATATCATCGGCGGAGAGAGTATTTACCGCCAGATGCTGCCCTACTGTGATGTGGCACATGTGACGAAGATCGATCATGCCTACGAGGCGGATGCTTATTTCCCGGATCTGGACAGCGATCCCGAGTGGGAAATCACCGCGGACAGCGACGAACAGGTCTATTTTGACATCACTTATCAGTTCTTGAAATATGAGCGGAAAAAGTCTTAAATGCAATGACAGATATGTAGTGATTTTAATCTGAAAAAACTGTGAAAAGAAGAAAAACGACACATTTTCACTGAAAAAGTCACTGGAAAACATAAATGTGTATATTGACTTTTATTACAAATGGTATAATAATGAAAATCAATAAATTCTGTTAAGAGAAATCAACAGGCAGAGTGGTAAACCGAGGAAAGAAGGAATACAAAATGGAAAAGAAGAACATTGACTGGGGTAACATCGGTTTCGGTTATATCCCTACGGATTACAGATATGTGTCCAATTACAAGGACGGCAAATGGGATGACGGTCAGCTGACCCAGGACCCCAACATCGTATTAAATGAGTGTGCAGGTGTACTGCAGTATGCACAGACCGTATTCGAGGGTCTGAAGGCCTACACCACAGAAGACGGACATATCGTAACCTTCCGTCCTGATTTAAACGGTGAGCGTCTGGAGTCTTCCGCAGCAAGACTGGAGATGCCTATTTTCCCCAAGGAGCGTTTCGTGGAAGCTGTTACTGAGACGGTTAAGGCGAACGATGCTTTCGTGCCTCCTTACGGCAGCGGCGCAACTCTGTACATTCGTCCTTATATGTTCGGCAGCAACCCTGTCATCGGTGTAAAGCCTGCGGATGAGTATCAGTTCCGTATCCTGTGCACCCCTGTGGGACCTTACTTCAAGGGAGGCGTTAAGCCTCTGACCATCCGTGTCACCGACTTTGACCGTGCGGCACCTCACGGAACCGGTCACATCAAGGCTGGTCTGAACTACGCTATGAGCTTACATGCTATCGTATCCGCTCACAAGGAAGGCTACGATGAGAATATGTACCTGGATGCTGCTACCCGTACCAAGGTAGAGGAGACCGGCGGTGCGAACTTCCTGTTCGTTACCAAGGACAACAAGGTCGTAACTCCCAAGTCCGACAGTATCCTTCCTTCCATCACCCGGCGTTCTCTGGTATATGTTGCCAAGGAATATCTGGGACTGGAAGTAGAAGAGAGAGAAGTATACCTGGATGAAGTAAAAGACTTCGCAGAGGCTGGTCTGTGCGGTACCGCAGCAGTTATCTCCCCTGTTGGTAAGATCGTTGACCACGGCAAAGAGATCTGCCTGCCCAGCGGCATGACCGAGATGGGACCTGTCACCAAGAAGCTGTATGAGACTCTGACCGGTATCCAGATGGGCAGGATCGAAGCTCCTAAGGGCTGGATCCATGTGATCGAGTAATCTGATTTTCCAAAGGCGTGTGGAGTATATCCACACGCCTTTTTTATGTTTTGCAAGAAAACATGGCACAGAAGAAAAAAATAGGGTATAATCAGAATTCAGAGACTTTGAGAAAGTAGGAAAAGCTATGTTTTTTGGAAATAAATGTAATATCACCGCGGTATTGGTGGCGGGAGTGTTGGGCATAAGTATGGTGACGGGACTGACCGCCTGCGGCGGGGACGACGGCACAAAAGTAGTATTCACCACGGGATTTGGGAAAAATGAGGTCTTCCGGATCGGGGACGAATCCTGCTCTAAGGCAGAGATCATGATCTACCTGACCACGACACAGAACCAGTATGAGAATGTCTACGGAACGGAGATCTGGAACATTTCCTTAAACGGTGTGACACTGGAAGATAATGTCAAGGAGACGGTACTGGCAAGAATCGCACAGATCAAGACCATGTATCTGCTGGCAAAGGAAAAAGAGGTCGCGTTAGATGAAGCCGAGGAAGCAAAGGTCGTCCAGGCAGCGCAGGAGTATTATTCTTCCCTGAATGACACAGAGATCGAGACCATGGGTGCCACGGAGGAGATCGTGGAAAATCTGTACCGGGAATACGTCATGGCAGATAAGGTCTATCGGCTGATCATTCAGGATATCAATCCGGAGATCAGTGATGACGAGGCGCGCAAGATTACGGTGCAGCAGATCTTTTTCGCAACAGCATCCACAGATATGGACGGTAACTTAAAGCCCTATTCGGAAAGCTCTATCCAGAAATCTTACGAAAAAGCCTGTGAGGTGAGAACCATGGCGGTGGACGGAGAGCATGATTTCACGGAGCTGGCTTCTAAATACAGCGATGATTCCGAAATCACCTATTCTTTCGGTAAGGGTGAGGCGGAGAGTGCCTACGAGGAAGCAGCGTTCAATCTGGCAACGGATGAAGTGAGCCAGGTGATCCAGTGCGAAAGAGGGTATTATATTATCAAATGTACCAATACCCTGGACAGAGAAGAAACCGATGCCAATAAGCTTAAGATTGTAGAGGAACGGAAAAGGGAAGTCTTCGGACAGGAGTATGACAGCTTCGTGAATACGCTGGTGCGTCAGCTCAATGACAAACTGTGGGATGAGATTACCCTGATCACGGACGAACAGGTGACCACGGATAACTTTTTTGATGTGTATGCAAAGTATTTTCCGGAGGAGTAATTCTTAGGATCACCATATGCTTTATTAAAATTTTAGAATTGCGGAAACACTGATAAATACTGGATTTTCGACAGGTTGTTAGCACTCATTTAAAATGAGTGCTAAATTTGTCTTGACTTTTTATTTTTGCAGTCCTAAACTTAGAATCAGTTAGATAACAGTCAGCCATGACTGTGCAATTATAGAAAAGGATGTGGTAAAAATGGCAGCAAAAAGCGGTAGCTTATCAATCAACAGTGAAAACATTTTTCCGATTATTAAAAAGTGGTTGTATTCCGATCACGACATTTTCTACAGAGAGCTGATCTCTAACGGCTGCGATGCTGTGACCAAGCTGAAAAAGCTGGACATGATGGGAGAATATTCTCTTCCTGAAGGTTATAAGGGACGTGTGGATGTCATCGTGGATCCTGAGAAGAAGACACTGACCTTCAAGGATAACGGTCTGGGTATGACCGCCGACGAAGTGGAAGAGTATATCAACCAGATCGCATTTTCCGGTGCTACGGATTTCATTGAGAAATATAAGGACAAGAGCAATTCCGACCAGATCATCGGTCATTTCGGACTGGGCTTCTATTCCGCATTCATGGTAGCGGATGAAGTACATATTGATACGTTATCTTACAAGGATGGCGCCAAGGCAGTACACTGGGAGTGTGACGGCGGCACCGAGTTCTCCATGGAAGACGGAGACAAGACCGATGTCGGTACGACTATCACTCTGTTCTTAAATGAGGATTGCCTGGAGTTCTGTAATGAGTATAAGGCTCGTGAGGTGGTGAAGAAGTATTGTTCCTTCATGCCTACGGAGATCTATCTGTCCAAGGCGAACACCAAGGAGACCCAGATCATCAAGGAAGAGGAAAAGCTTCCCGATGATGAAGTCCTCGAAGAGATCGAGCCGGAGAAGAAGGAAAAAACAGAGGGCGAGAATGCAGAAGCCGAGGCAGCAGAAGAGCCCAAGAAGCTGAAGATCAGAAAGCGTCCCGAACTGATCAACGAGACACAGCCTCTGTGGAACAAGCACCCCAACGAGTGCACCAAGGAAGAGTATCTGGACTTCTACCGCAAGGTATTCCAGGATTACAAGGAGCCTCTGTTCTGGATTCACCTGAACATGGATTATCCTTTCAATCTGAAGGGTATTCTGTACTTCCCGAAGATCAATATGGAGTATGAGTCCATTGAGGGTACCATCAAGCTGTACAACAATCAGGTATTTATTGCAGATAATATCAAGGAAGTCATTCCAGAGTTCCTGCTGTTGTTAAAGGGTGTCATCGACTGTCCGGATCTGCCGCTGAATGTGTCCAGAAGTGCATTGCAGAACGATGGATTCGTGAAGAAGATCGCCGAGTACATTACCAAGAAGGTAGCGGACAAGCTGGCCGGTATGTGCAAGACCGACAAGGAAGAGTACGACAAGTACTGGGATGATATCAGTCCCTTCATCAAATTCGGCTGCCTGAAGGATGACAAGTTCTGTGAGAAGATGAATGATTACATCCTCTTCAAGAATCTGGACGGCAAGTATCTGACTCTGCCGGAGTGCCTGGAGATCAAGCCTCAGGATGAGGAAGAGAACAAGGAGAATGCCGTAGACGAGAACGGCAACAAGGTAGAAGCCGAAGTCGTAGAGGACAAGGCGGAAGATGAGGCTTCCGAGGAGAATACCGAGGAAGAGAAGAAGGAGAAGATCATCTACTATGTAACGGATGAACAGCAGCAGAGCCAGTACATCAATATGTTCAAGGCTGCCAAGATGGATGCTGTGATCCTGACCCACAATATCGATCAGCCCTTCATCTCCCAGTTGGAGCAGAAGAACGAGGGAATCAAGTTCCAGCGTATCGATGCGGATGTGACCGATGCCCTGAAGTCCAAGACTTCCAAGAAGGCTGAAAAAGAGATGGAAGAGCAGGCTGAGAGCATCAGCAAGCTGATGAAGAAGGCTCTGAAGAATGACAAGATCACGATCAAGGTAGAGAAACTGAAGAACAAGAAGATCTCTTCTATGATCACGCTGTCCGAAGAGAGCAGACGTATGCAGGATATGATGAAGATGTACTCCATGCCCGGTATGGATATGAGTGCTTTCGGCGGCGAGGGCGAGACCCTGATCCTGAATGCCAACCATCCTCTGGTACAGTACATTACGGAGCACCAGGACGGCGAGAATGCAGAAATGATCTGCGAGCAGCTGTATGATCTGGCTAAGCTCCAGCATGCCCCTCTGGATGCAGATGCCATGACCAAGTTCGTGGCAAGAAGCAATGATATTATGATGCTGCTGACGAAATAAATGAAGAGAAGGTCCGGTGAAGGACAATAAATAGAACAGGAACTGTGATGAGTGTTTTTGCATAAGTCATAGTTCCTGCTTTTTGTTAGAAAAATTATGGTAGTTATTCAGAAATTCATGCAATCATATTTATATGGCATTGAATTGCTAGCATTTAAGCACATCTTCGCGTAACGGAGCATATTCTGTAAGGAAGATTTATTGCCTGACCAAACATACGAGGACGATGTGGTACGGGATAGGCAGAAAGGACGCATGTCCATGGATGTTAAGGATACTACTTATACAGGAACACTACAGATCAGTGTTGTCTCTGCACTGGGGATGTCACCGATCCCCGGGGCTACGGTCACCATTTCTTATACCGGAGATCCGGATTCTCCGATAGAGACACTTACTACCGATGAATCGGGGCAGACCCCGGAGATCAATTTGAAAGCACCGCCCAAAGAGCTTTCTCTGACGCCTGATATTACGGAGCAGCCTTATTCTGAGTATAACATTCAAGTGACGGCAGAAGGCTTTGAAACAGTACTGGTATCCGGCTCTGAGATTCTGGCAGGTGCATATTCATTACAACCGATACGAATGAATCCATTGGATGTAACAGAAGAGGAGGAGAAGGTGGTGGTGATCCCGCCACATACCTTGTTTGGAGAATATCCCCCTAAGATTCCGGAAGAAGAGATCAAGCCTATGAACGAGACAGGGGAGATTGTCTTAAGCCGCGTGGTCATTCCGGAATACGTGATCGTACATGATGGCGACCCGGAGGATCCCACTGCCAGAAATTACTGGGTACGCTATAAGGATTATATTAAAAATGTAGCTTCCAGCGAGATTTATCCGACCTGGTCGGAAAGTGCGATCTATGCAAATATACTGGTGATCCAGTCGTTTACGCTAAATCGTATTTTTACAGAGTGGTACAGGGGAAAAGGATATGACTTTACAATAACTTCTTCTACGGCATATGATCAAAAATGGATCTATGGCAGAAATGTGTTCGAAGAGATCGATTATCTGGTAGATTCCATTTTTACCAATTATTTATCCAGACCCGGCGTACGGCAGCCTATTTTCACATCATATTGTGACGGCAACCGGACCAGATGCAGGGGACTTAGTCAGTGGGGTTCCCAGTCGTTGGCGGAGCAGGGATATTCCGCCATTGACATCATTCATTATTATTACGGTAATGATATGTACATCAATTCTGCGGATATTATATCGGGAGTGCCGTCCTCCTGGCCGGGATATGACCTGACCATCGGTTCTTCCGGGGAAAAAGTAAGACAGCTTCAGCAGCAGTTGAACCGCATCGCCAGGAATTATCCGGCGATTCCCACTCTGGTCCCGGACGGTATCTATGGAAGAGATACTGCGGAAGCAGTCAGGATGTTCCAAAAAATATTTCATCTTCCGCAGACCGGTATAGTCGATTATCCCACATGGTTTGAAATATCGGATATCTATGTGGGCGTCACACGCATCTCAGAACCGGATGTGTAGAAAATTGAGAGTTGGTGAAATAGTTGTTCTAAAATCTTCATGGGTCTATAGAAGATAAATTGCCCTGTAGGTACTTTTTGGGACAGGTAAAAAACAAAAACGAAACAATATGGGCCTATAGCGAAAAATTCGCCTGCCAGATACTCAATTTCTTCAAAATGAGTATCTCAGGGCCAGTTTTTTCCCTATAGACCCATATTCATCTTGTTATACGTTATTTGTAGCAAATTTAGTATCTCACAACACAGTTTTTCTGTATAGACCCAAAACACAGAACGCCAACGCTGAGGCAGAAGGTTTCCAGCAGAAAAGGACTGCTCCCCGGGCGTAGATGCGGCGGAGACTGTGAGATTTTCTTGGAAAGTGGTTGAACCGCAGGGGCAACGCGAACACGATGTTCGCGTTAGCCGGTAAGTGCCATGGATGGCAACGTAAAGGCGGCCCCGTCATGATGAGAAACACTTGGCCACTTTCCTTTAGAAAATCCACAGTTGTAGCTAGCATCCGAGTCCGGGGCAGGCAGCCCTTTCTGCGTGGATTTTACGGCAACCCTACGTTACGAGCCATGCACTCAATTCATAAATGTGTCGCAAAAGGCGCTCCACATTTATTTCATTGACGGCTGTCGCCGTATATAGTCAAAAACAAAAACAGCGACTTGTGAGCAAGCTCCCAGATCGCTGTTTCCGTTTTGACTTTGCATGGCTCGTAACTCTCAACATTCTATTTGTGTGCCCACCCGGAATCTGTTATACTATCTTTAATATGACATTTGTGAGGGGAGAACTTTGATGGGTATACAACAGAAGGGCAGTAATCTTACGACGCTTTGCTATATAGAGCGGGGCGGCAGGTATCTGATGCTTCATCGAGTGAAAAAAGAAAATGATATAAATAAGGATAAGTGGATTGGAGTAGGCGGCCATTTTGAGGCAGGGGAAAGCCCAGAGGAATGTGTGCTCAGGGAAGTAAAAGAAGAGACGGGATACACACTGACTTCTTACCGGTTTCGAGGCCTGATCACATTTGTATGCGGTGAGGAATACGAGTATATGTGTCTCTATACGGCGGATGGATTCTCAGGAACTCCTGTGGAATGTGATGAAGGCACCTTGGAATGGGTCGATATGGACAGAATAGAAGAATTGAATCTTTGGGATGGAGACAAGATTTTCTTCCGGTTACTGCAAGAGAACCGGCCATTTTTCTCCTTAAAATTGTCCTACGGAGATGGTGGTATTCTTCGGGAGGCAATCTTGGATGGGAAACCCATGAAGGTAGGGTGCGACATTGAACTTCACTGATTTTACGGAAAAATATAACATTCAATTGAATGAACAACAGCTTCGGGCAGTGCAGGCAGTGGACGGCCCGGTGTTACTGCTTGCGGTACCCGGCAGCGGTAAGACTACCGTGCTGGTCAGCAGACTGGGATATATGATCTATTGTCTGGGGATCCGACCGGAATCCATTCTGACCGTAACTTATACTGTGGCGGCCACCGAGGATATGCGCAGAAGATTTGCTAAAATATTCGGGGAGGAAGATGCAAAGCGATTGGAATTCCGTACGATTAACGGGATTTCTCAGAAAGTATTGCAGTATTTTGCATACCGGACGCAGAAGACACCATTTCAGGTGGCAGATAAAGAAGCTTCCACCGCGGTTAAGCAGTCCTTTCTGGAAGTGACCGGAAAGTATGCTACGGAAAACGATATCAAAGAAACACAGCTGGAGATCACTTACGCGAAAAATATGCGTCTGACACCGGAAGAAATCCGTGATATGGATACGGAAGTGGAAAAGTTCCCGGAGATTTTCCGGACGTATAATGCGAAACTCAGACAGATGCAAATGATAGATTATGATGATCAGATGATCTATGCTCTGCGGATTCTCGAACAGTATCCGGAGGTGCTTGCGTACTTCAGAGAAAAATATCAGTATTTCTGTGTGGATGAAGCACAGGATACTTCGAAGATACAGCATGATATGATGGATCTGCTGGCGGCAAAAAGCAGAAATCTGTTCATGGTGGGGGATGAAGATCAGAGTATTTACGGGTTCCGGGCGGCATATCCAAGGGCACTGGTGGAATTCGAAAGCAGACATCCCGGGGCGCAGCTGCTGCTTATGGAGACGAATTACCGCAGCAGACAGGAGATCGTCCGGGCGGCGGATCAACTGATACAGAAAAATCGGAACCGCCATGCGAAGACCATGACCGCAGCCAGAGCAGCCGGTGGCTGTGTCACGGAGATCAGGGCAGTGTCCAGACAGGGACAATATAACTATCTGCTGAAAGTTGCTGAGGACTGTGAACAGGAGACAGCGGTACTGTACCGGAACAATGAGAGTGCACTTCCCATCATTGATATGTTGGAACGAAAGGGTCTGTCTTATCGGGTGAAAAATACGGATATGACCTTTTTCTCACATCCTGTCGTGAACGATATCTGTGATTTTATTCATTTGTCACTGGATCCATGGGACGGGGAGACTTTTTTGAGGATTTATTATAAAATGGGTGCCGGAATCAGCAAAAAGGCGGCAATGGAAGCGGTTGATGCCAATACCGGGAGACTGACATTGCTGGATATGGTCGCAGAGCAGGAGGATGTGTCCGTTTATACCAGAAAACAGTGCAGGGCGCTGGCAACGCACCTGGACAATATGAGGTATGAGACGGCAGGCAGGGCGATCTACCGGATCCTGAATTATATGGGATATCAGGAATTCATGGATAGCCACGGTATGGACAGTGGTAAAGCAGAGATCTTGAAAGTACTGGGAGACCGGGAGGAGAGTCTGTTTGATTTTCCGAAGAGATTACAGAAATTGCAGGAGATGATCCGGGAAGGATGTGGCGATCCGGAGAGCAAATTTATCCTGTCGACGATCCATTCCAGCAAAGGATTAGAATATACAAGGGTCTATCTGGCGGATATGCTGGCCGGAGTACTGCCGGCAGCGATCCCGCCCGGAGGATGCAGACCGGACTCTCCGGAGGCAAATGCCTACGAAGAAGAGAGAAGGCTTTATTATGTAGGAATGACCCGTGCAAAGGAACAGCTTTATATATTTACTTTTGGACCGAATATGACTTCTGTGTTTTCAGGGGAAGTGTTGAAAAAGCCGAAGGAGCGACAGATCCTTCCGGAAAAAGCACAGAAAAACATACATAAAAATGTACAGAAAAAAGTACAGCAATTGTCTGCGCAGGAGGTGGAAAAATGTATTGAGGCATGTGTTACCGGTTGTAAGGTGCAGCATCGGAAATACGGAACCGGTGAGATCATATCAGGAGATGGCAGAATCGCGGAAATCTTGTTTTTGGGAGAAAACACGCCACGGAAGATTTCTCTTCCGATCGCATTTTCCGCGCAGATACTTACTTTAAAATAAAACAGTGAGGTTACCTATGTATACGATTGTAGTTGCAGATGATGAAGAAGAATTACGCAGAGCGATCATACGGAAAATTGATTGGGAAAGTACTGGGTTCCGTGTGGTGGGAGAAGCTGAAAACGGTATCGAAGCATTGGAGCTGGTGGAGCGGATGGAACCGGATCTTTTACTGACGGATATCCGGATGCCTTTTGTGTCGGGGATTGAACTGGCCAGACAGGTCAGAGAGGTGCGGCCTACCACACAGATTGCTTTCTTAAGCGGATTTGATGAATTTTCCTATGCACAACAGGCCATTCAGTACAACATTATCAGTTATATGCTGAAGCCTATTACTATGGCGGATCTGACGGAAGAACTGAAGAAGATTAAGCTTAAGATCGATGGTATTTTTGCGGAATTTGACACCAGAAAAAATGATAATCCCAATCTTCAGCAGTTTTTTCTACCGCTGCTATTGGATGATTATGTAAATTTCGACAGTGGAGAGAGAGAAGAGAAGCTGATCGAACAGGCGATTGCGAATGGATTCCTGAAGGACCGGAATAACTCGTTTGAGTATGCTGTATTGGCAATCTCGGTGGAAGACAGAGACGGACAGAACTGCACCCGGCCGGAGCTCGCACATTCGGCTGATATGATCCTGCAAAAATATATGAAGCATTACAGCTTTGCCATGGATGGGCGGATCATAACGATACTGGCGGCTACGAGGACCACGTTTGAAAAATATCTTCATATTGCAGTCGGTGAGATGGTACAGAGTACGGAACGTATTTTGAACATGCATTGCCACATTGGTGTCAGCCGTATCAGAGAGCGTCTGGGAGAATGTCACGAGGCATACCACGGAGCCATGAGTGCACTGGGATATTGCAAACCGGGAGAGAGCGGGATCCATTATATCGCGGATGAGGAACGGGACAACTCCATGGATATGGAAATGGTTTCGGAATACGTGGTGCAGATGGAGAATCTGATCCGAAGCGGTTCCCGCACAGAACTGGAGCAGTATCTGAAAACTGTTTTTGAAAAACTGGAGTCGGAACAGGATGCTCAGTTAAAATGCAAGTTTATGATTTTCAGAATGTCATCGGCACTCATCCGTATAGCTTATACCGTGACGGATGACAGCGCCCTGTTCCAGCGGTTTGCCATGCTGGAGGGTCCGGTGCGAGAGGTAAAAGACCGTTTTACGTCCTTATGTCTGGAGGTCTGGGAGCTGATCAACACCGGCAAGAAAAAAAGCAGCCAGATCCTGTGTGAGAAGGCAATGCAGATCATCGAAAGGGATTATGGTGATCCGACGCTGTCTTTGGTGGGTGTCAGCAACAACATTCATGTAAGTCCGAACTATCTAAGCGCACTGATCAAAAAGGAGACCGGAGCCAGCTTCGTAGACCTGCTGACCAAAAAACGGATCGAGACGGCGAGAGAGCTGGTACTGGGCAGCGCAATGAAAATGAGGGAGATCGCGGAACGCTGCGGCTACAGCGATCAGCATTATTTTAGTTATTGCTTTAAAAAATATTGCGGAATGTCTCCCAATGCCATGCGTCAGGAGAAAGAATCATTATGAAAAAACGGAAAGCATCACTTTCTTTTATCATTACGATATTGGTGGTCGGACTGGTTACGCTTTTTTTACTGTGGTCTACCTTTTTCTTTTTATCGCTGTATGTATCCAGTATGAAACAGGCAGCGCAGACCAGCAGTGAACAGGCGGTGACACAGGCATCCAATGCGATCTCCAACTATATCGGAGACATGCAGGAGATCATGAGCCTGATCGAAAAGAATCTGACAAAGAGCGGAGAAAAATCCGACCAGACCCTGGAGACGCTTTGCAATGTACGCTCGGATCTCGTGGCTGTCTATATTTACGATGAACAGGGACGGCTGACGGATTCCTATACAGGGACGCATACTCTGAAGGAGCATTATCTGAAAGATCTGTCTTATATTGCACTGGATTCTTACAATCCGGACGTGCTTTATTTGTCAGAACCGCATGTAGAGTCGCTGCTGCAGGATTATTATCCCTGGGTGGTATCGGTGCTTCAGGAGCTTACCGGGGCAGATGGACAGAGGATGCGGGTTGTCATTGATATCCGCTTCTCTAAAATATCGGATTATGTGGATAACGTGGGAATCGGACAACATGGTTATTGCTTTATTACGGACAGCAACGGAGAGATTATCTATCATCCACAGCAACAGCTATTATATTCCGGGCTGAAAAAAGAGGCAACCGCCGGACTGGATCTGAGCAGCAACGGTTCTTTCGAGACAGATGACCTGATCTGCAACGTGAGGTCTCTGGATAATTGTGACTGGAAGGTTGTGGGAGTCAGTTATATCAGCGAACTGGTGACAGCCAAGGAAATGGAACTTTTGGGCAATATCTGCGTGATGCTTACCATTATTTTGCTGGTGACAATGCTGGTAAGCTTTCTGGTCTCCAGACTGGTGACGAACCCGGTGCAGCGCCTGATCCGGGCTATGGGAGAGTTTGAAAAGGATGCAGCGGGATATGTTTATCGTCCGGTGGAAGGGACTATGGAGATCGAGGCACTATCCCAGTCCTATGAGCACATGGTACGAAAAATCCAGAAATTGATGAATCAGGTACGTCAGGAGGAAATATCTCTGCGAAAAACAGAACTGAAAGCATTGCAGGCACAGATCAATCCTCATTTCTTATATAACACACTGGATGCCATCGGCTGGCTGTGTGAAGAAGAAAGATGTCAGGATGCCGTGGAGATGGTCAACGCATTGGCTAAGCTGTTCCGTATCAGTATCAGCAAGGGACATGAGCTGATCACGATTCAAAAAGAGGTTGAACATGCGAGAAGCTATCTGAAGATCCAGAACTTCCGGTATAAGAACCAGTTTTCCTATGACTTCCAGATAGAAGAAGACTGTCTGCAGTATTATTGTAATAAGATCACATTACAGCCGATCATTGAGAATGCGATATATCATGGGTTGGACCGCATGGTGGATGAGGGGCATATCCAGATCCGGATCTACAGTGAAGGTGAGGATGTTATTTTCCGGGTGGAAGACAACGGGGTCGGTATGTCGGAAGAACAGTGCAGATCCATTCTGCATAAGGAGCCGGGGGACAATTCCGGTATCGGTATTAAAAATGTAAACGACAGGATCAAAATATATTTCGGAAAAGAGTATGGACTGTCCATTGAAAGTGAACTGGATGTGGGAACCTGTGTTACGATACGGATGCCTAAAGTAGAAGAAAATGCAGCGGCAGGATGGGAGAAAGTATGAGAAATAAGATAAGGAAGAAAATACTGTCCCTGCTGCTTGCGGGAATCCTGGCAGCCGGGCTGTGTGGCTGTGGACAAGAAGCGGAGACACAGAAGACACGGGTTGCAGTGATCGTAAAATCTACAGAAAGTGCTTTTTGGAAAAGCGTTTTTGCCGGAGCCGGAGCAGCAGCCACGGAGTACAATATTAATGTATCTTTTGATGGGCCGGCGGCGGAGGAAGATTATGAAACGCAGAATGAGATGGTACGCCGGGCAATGGATGACGGTGTGGACGTGATCATATTTTCTGCCGTGGATTATAATGCCAATGCCGAGATCATTGATCAGGCGGCACAGAGAGGGATCAAGATCATCGTGATCGATAGTGATGTGAACAGTAGTCAGGTCAGCTGCCGTATCGGAACCAACAATCTCCAGGCAGGGATAAAGGCAGCGGAAGCAGCGCTTGCCACTGATGATGAGGAATTATATATCGGTATTGTGAACTATGATGTGAATTCCGCTAACGGACAACAGAGAGAGCTTGGATTCCGGCAGACGGTGGAGCAGGATCCGAGGGTCAAAAATATAACCACGATCAATGTGCTCTCCACCACGGAAGATGCCAGAGCGGGAGCCAAGGAAATGCTATTGTCCGATTCCAGGATCAATGTGGTGGTGACCTTTAATGAATGGACCAGTCTCGGAGTAGGCTGGGCGATCCGGGATCTGAACCGGGCGGACAGGATCCAGGTGGTGGCTTTTGATTCCAATGTGGTCTCTGTGGGAATGTTGGAGACCGGAGAAGTAGATGCCCTGATCGTACAGAATCCATATGCTATGGGATATCTCGGAGTGGAGACAGCAGCTAATCTGATGAACGGACAGACAGGCGGTCCCAGCGTGGTGGATACTGCCACGACCATTGTCACCAGAGAGAATATGTATGAACCGGAGAGCCAGAAGATATTGTTTTCTTTTGAAGAGGAAGGTTATTGATCCTGTGCAAAATCTTACGATAACGATAAGCAAAGTGTAAAAATATGTACAAAACATGAACGAAATATGTACAGAATAGTATAATTTCTTACCCCTTGCGTAAGATTTTGCATATCTTTTTTGTACAACCTGACATATAATTACCTCATCAAGAGATGAAACACATACAATTTCATCAAAACAAGGAGGTATTTTGTATGAAAAAGATCATGTCACTACTGTTGGTCGGCATTATGATGCTCAGCCTCGTAGCGTGCGGAAAAGACGGCGGAAAGAACAGCGGAGAGCTGAACGTAGGTGTATTCTATTATACTTACAGTGATACTTACATCTCCAGCGTACGTACCGCGCTGGACAACGCACTTACCGAAGCAGGTATCAAGTTCCAGAATTATGACGGCAACAGTAACCAGACCACCCAGAACGAACAGATTGATACCGCTATTGCACAGGGTACCAACCTTCTGATCGTTAACATCGTTACATCCGGTTCCGTAGACGCTTCCCAGGCTATCGTTGACAAGGCAAGCGCAGCAGGAATCCCTGTTATCTTCTTTAACCGTGCGGTTGAGTCCGATGAGGATGAAGGTAAGGTATTAGGCAGCTATGACAAGTGTGCATTCGTAGGAACCGATGCTCCCGAAGCAGGTCATATGCAGGGTAAGATGGTAGGCCAGTACGTAGTAGATAACTTTGATGCTATCGACTTAAACGGCGACGGCAAGATCAGCTACGCAATGTTCATGGGTCAGTTAGGTAACGTAGAAGCAATCTATCGTACCCAGTACGGCGTAGAAGATGCAGACGCAGTGATCACCGCAGCAGGCAAGCCCGCTCTGGAGTACTTCGATGCATCCAATACTGATAAGTACCAGGTTGACCAGGACGGTAACTGGTCCGCAACCGCAGCTAACAACTACATGACTACCAACCTGTCTCAGTACAATGAGTCCGCTGGTAACATGATCGAGCTGGTAATCTGCAACAACGACGGTATGGCTGAAGGCGTTATCTCCGCTCTGAATGACAAGGGCTACAACTTAGGCGACGGCAGCTGCACCACCATTCCTGTATTCGGTGTTGACGCAACTGACGCAGCTAAGCAGCTGATCGCAGATGGCAAGATGACCGGTACCATCAAGCAGGATGCAGAAGGTATGGCAAACGGTATTGCTTACCTGGCTAAGAATATCCAGTCCGGTAAGGAGCTGATGGCAGATACCAACAGCTTCAACATCTCTGAGAAGGTTAGCAACAAGATTTACATCCCTTACGCTACTTATACCGGAGAATGATCTGAATAACAAGTAAATAAAAAGAGCGGCTGCTGCATCGGGCAGCAGCTGCTCTTTATGTATAGGAGGATGCGTATGGGACAGGAAGTATTGCTTCAGATGACAGACATATGCAAGGAATTCCCCGGCGTAAAGGCACTGGATCATGTATCCCTGACCGTAAAAAAGGGAACGGTACACGCGCTGATGGGAGAGAACGGCGCCGGTAAATCCACCTTGATGAAGTGTCTGTTCGGTATCTACAGTAAGGATGCAGGAAAGATTGAGCTGGAAGGCAAGGAAGTTAATTTCAAGAATTCCAGAGAAGCACTGAACAACGGAGTGGCCATGGTTCATCAGGAATTGAACCAGGCACTGAAGAGAAATGTCATGGATAATATCTGGCTGGGCCGTTATCCCATGACAGCAGGTATTATGGTCAACGAGCATAAAATGCTGGAAGACACCAATAAGATTTTTGAAGAACTGGGGATCGCAGTAGACCCCAAGAGAATTATGAGTACGATGCCGGTATCACAAAGGCAGATGGTAGAGATCGCCAAGGCGGTATCCTATAACAGTAAGATCATTGTATTCGACGAACCTACTTCATCCCTGACGGAAGAAGAAGTGGAGCATCTGTTTAAGATCATCAACATGCTTCGAGACAGAGGATGCGGTATTATTTATATCTCTCACAAGATGGCAGAGATCCTTAGGATCGCAGATGAAGTAACCGTCATGCGTGACGGTACCTGGATCGCAACGGAGCCTGCAGAAGAATTGACCACAGATAAGATCATCAGACTCATGGTAGGACGAGAGCTGACCAATCAGTTCCCTCCCAAGACGAACAAACCCGGAGAAGTGGCATTGGAAGTGGAGCATCTGACTGCAAGGTATTCTCTGTTGCAGGATGTGTCCTTTAAGGCCAGAAAGGGTGAGATCGTGGGCCTGGCCGGACTGGACGGAAGCGGAAGAACGGAGACTCTGGAGAATATCTTCGGCGTTGCTACCAGAAAAGACGGTCTGATCAAATTAGACGGCAAAGAAGTGAAGAACCGCAATGCCAGAGAATCCATTAAAAACGGCTTTGCACTTCTGACAGAGGAACGTCGTGCTACCGGTATTTTCGGTATCCTGAATATCCGGGAGAATACGGTGATCTCCAGTCTGAAGAAGCATAAGAGAGCAGGATTTTATCTGAGTGATAAATCCATGGAGAAGGACACCACATGGGCTATTGATGCCATGCACATCAAGACACCTTCTCAGAAGACGAAGATCCGGTCATTGTCCGGTGGTAACCAGCAGAAGGTTATCCTCGGCAGATGGCTTCTCACAGAGCCTGAGGTGCTGATGCTGGATGAACCTACCAGAGGTATCGACGTAGGTGCAAAATATGAGATCTACCAGCTGATCATCGATCTGGCGAACAAGGGCAAAGTTGTCCTGATGGTATCTTCGGAGATGCCGGAGCTGTTGGGTGTATGTGACAGAATACTTGTCATGAGCGGCGGCAGACTGGCAGGAGAAGTAGATGCCAAAAATACGACACAGGAAGAGATCATGTCTCTTGCTGCAAAATATGTATAGGAGGATATGCGTATGAATCCCGGCAAAGCAATTCAGAATAAAATTAACGGCGTAAAGCAAAATTTTGCAGACTACAAGAAGCTGGACAGCAGAGACAAGAAGACCTACTGGAAAGAATTTTTCCTTAACAATGCCTTATACATCCTGCTGATCGTAGCAATTATTTACACTTACATCCAGAACTCCAATTTCCTGTCGGCGGCTTCCATTGTCAACATTATCAGCCTGTCCGCAGCGAACCTTCCCATTGCCTGTGGTATTGCGGGATGTATCGTATTGACCGGTACTGACCTGTCCGCAGGACGTGTGGTAGGACTTACCGCATGTATTACCGCATCCCTGATGCAGTCCGTAACCTATGCGACCAAGATGTTCCCGAACCTTCCGGTACTTCCGATCCCTCTGGTGATCCTGATCGTACTGTTGGTCGGTGGTATCGTAGGATGGGTCAATGGATTCTTCGTGGCGAAGTTCCAGTTACATCCCTTCATTGTAACTCTGGCTACCCAGCTGATCGTATATGGTTTACTGTTAATGTATATCATGATCAACGGCAATAACGGTCAGCCTCTGTCCGGTCTGGATCAGCATTTCAATGATGTGGTAAAAGGAAGCGTAGTATCCTTTAATGCCGGCGGAGCAAGAATCGCCATTCCCAACTATGTATGGCTGGCAGCTGTCATTGTTATCATTATGTGGTTCATCTGGAACAAGACAACCTTCGGTAAGAATATGTTCGCAGTCGGTTCCAATCCGGAAGCAGCGAAGGTATCCGGTGTTAACGTAATGCGTACTACCATTCTGGTGCATACTCTGGCAGGTGCTATGTACGGTCTGACCGGTTTCATCGAGTCCTCCCGTATCGGTTCCAATACCGCCAACACCGGTCTGAACTATGAGTGTGATGCTATTGCAGCCTGCGTTATCGGCGGTGTATCCTTTGTAGGTGGTACCGGTAAGATCAGCGGTGTTGTACTGGGTGTATTCCTCTTAAGAATTATCTTCGTAGCACTGAACTTCCTGTCCATCAACATGAACATGCAGTATGTGATCAAGGGACTTATCATTCTGGTTGCCTGTGCGATCGATATGAGAAAGTATCTGGTAAGAAAGTAATGATATAAGACACACGCATAGAAAACATCCGCGCCTGCCTGCAGGCAAAGGATGTTTTCTGCGTGGGGAGTAAAATAATATGAGCATGAAGAAATTGCTTATATCAGATTAGGAAAAGGAAAGATTATGAATCAGGAACAAGTGACAGCAGAGAATACAGAAGAAAAGGCAGCAGAGGTCACCGCATCGTCAGAAATGGCGGGACAGACGCAGGAGGCGGTCCGCCCGAAGGGAAAATGGTTCGGCCGCGGTATCTACGGAAGCAAGGATGTCCCCATCCGCATTTTGGACGGCCTGATCGGTGTTTTGATCGTGGTGATCGTGGGAATGATCATTTTCTTCGCGGTACGCGGTGGATTCAACATTATGTACGATACGGATGGCGGAAGCGAAGTGCCCGCACAGAAGATCCGCTACGGTGAGTTCATTACGGAGCCGGAGACACCTTACAAGCCCGGATACACCTTTGACGGATGGTATACGGAAAAGGAAGGCGAGACGGTGTTATGGTATTTCCAGTCGGAAAAAGTTACCGGCGATATGACATTGACCGCGCATTGGATACCGGCACAGTTCACAGTGAAATTTGACTATGACGGTGGCACGGATGCAGACGGTGCGGTCACGGAATCCAAGCAGGTGACTTTCGGTGAGACCTATGGCACACTTCCGGAACCGGTCAAAGAAGGAAGCATCTTTGCCGGCTGGGAATACAGCGGACAGACGATCACCGCAGATACCGTTGTCCAAATGACAGGAGAACATGTCCTGACAGCAATCTGGAAATGATCTGTTTATTGTTTCAATATCGGTAAATTCAAGAACTCCCGGCTGGAGGCAGATACTGCTTCCGACCGGGAGTTCCTGTTTTTTGAAAGCAATTTTCCCAGACTGTTATAAAAGAAAAGCCTCTTGACAGGATGCAAATAATGTCGTACTATTGTATTATACAAATAATACAACAAAACAATAGATATGAAAATGTAAAAACGAAATGAAAATTATTAAGAAAGGATGATAGGAATGGCGTGGGAATTAGATGCTGACAGACCAATCTATGCGCAACTGGTAGAACGGATCCAGCGGGAAATCGTATCCGGAAAATATCAGCCGGGAGAGAAGCTCCCCAGCGTCCGTGATCTGGCAGCGGTGGCAGCGGTGAATCCGAACACGGTCCAGAAGGCATTTGCGGAACTGGAGCGGAGTGGTCTGATCATGACGCAGAGGACCAGCGGCAGAACGGTTACGGAGGATACGGAACTGATCTCCAATACGAGGGAGAAGCTGGCAGCCGGTCATATGAGGAGCTTTATAGACAATATGCAGGAGCTGGGGTATGACACCGGGGAGATCAGAGAGCTCTTGGCTAAAATGCAGTCCCGAGAGACCGGGGATTCCGGTAAACAATCAAGAGAGGCGGAAAATAAATGAATAATTTGGTGGAAATCGTGAACTTAACCAAGAAATACGGCACCAATGTGGCCGTGAATCATCTGACCGTAAGTCTTCCCAAGGGGAAGATCATTGGTCTGCTGGGACCCAACGGCAGTGGTAAGACGACCCTGATCAAAATGCTGAACGGTCTGCTGACACCGACGGAAGGAACCATTTTGATCGATGGCAATAACGTGGGACCGGCGACTAAGAGTAAGGTGGCCTATCTCCCGGACCGCACATACCTGACTATGAATCAGACGATCAGGGAGATCCTGGATTATTTTCAGGACTTTTATGCGGACTTTTCCAGGGAACGTGCAGAAGAAATGTTAAAAAGCCTTGGAATCGACCCCACGGTGAAGATGCGGACCTTATCCAAAGGTACAAAAGAAAAGGTACAGCTGATCCTGGTGATGAGCCGGAATGCCAGCCTGTATATTCTCGATGAGCCGATTGCCGGTGTGGATCCTGCAGCGAGAGATTATATTCTGCGCACCATCATCAACAACTACAATCCCGAAGCTACGGTACTGATCTCCACCCATCTGATCGAGGATGTGGAGCAGGTACTGGATGAAGTGATCTTCATGCGCTACGGTCAGCTGGTGTTGTATACCTCTGTTGACAATATCAGAGAAGAGAAGGGGAAGTCTGTAGATGCTTACTTCAGGGAGGTGTTCGCATGTTAGGAAAGTTGATGAAATATGAATGGAAAAATATCTGGAGAGCAGGTACACTGATGCTTCTTGGAATGTTTGTAGTCACCGTGATCGGCTGCGTGGTATTACGCATGCCGGGAGGACTGGTAACGGAAATTGTGGACGGCAATGATATAAATGCGGCACAGAGCTGGTTTGTAGTCTCTTCCTTTGTGGCAACACTGATCCTGTATGTGATCATGCTGTTGGCGTCCACCTGGGGCATGCTGATCTTCCTGGGAATCCGCTTTTACCGCAGCATGTATACGGATGAAGGCTATCTGTCCCATACTCTGCCGGTGACGGCAAACCAACTGTTCTTAAGCAAGGTACTGGTCTCCGGCGCCTGGTATCTGTTTCTTACGATAGGCATTGGTATCTCAGTGATGGCATTGGTCGTGTCTTTGATGACAGGACTTTTAAATGTTGGTGAACTGAGTGGTGTAATGACACAATATAATGGGAATATCTGGGAATTCCTGACGGATGCTTTTTATGAGATTGGCAGAGCATATGAAGACGAGATGGGAATCAATCTGCTGCATTATGGGATCACACTGCTCTTAACCTATGTAGTAGGACCTTTCATTACTATGGTCACTCTGTTCGGAGCCCTGACGATCGGCCAGTTGTCTTCTAAACATAAAGGGTTCATGGGAATCCTGGCCTATGCGGGAGTGACAATCCTGTCTTCCATCATAGGCAGCACTGTACAGAGTGCTTTCATGTTTGGTACAAATGTCATGAGCAGTCAGAGTGGAATCTCGGTGAGTGCCAATTCGGCCTATGATATTAATGTGATCACCAGCCTGCTCCTGGCAGCGATCATGTACGGAGTATCTTATTACATCATGAATAAAAAATTAAACCTGGACTAACAGGTATGGCACCTTGCCCTTACGTACGAAATTTGGTATAATAAATCCAAATTGACAACAGGGAACGGGTGAAGGTATATGCAGGAGATAATTGATAGAATTTTAGGAGGAAACTTCGATTATGAGAATGGTTCTTTGGAATTCTCCTGCTCTAAAATAGAGATTTCCCTGTCTCAGGGAACAGCGTACGAAGGCTCTTTTCACATCCTTTCTGCATCGGAAGGCTATGTAAAAGGATCTGTAATATCGGACCATCTGCTGATGGAATGCATAACAGACCAGTTTACCGGCTCCGATGCAGAAATTTTTTATTGCTTCCATGGAGAGAATCTGGAGGAAGGGGATGTGGTGAAGGGCTCTTTTTCTGTAGTCAGCAACAGGGGAGAATACAATCTGCCTTTCGTGGTGACCGTGGAGCATGGCGTATTGAATTCTT
Organism: Waltera intestinalis; assembly: GCF_009695995.1. Classification (GTDB taxonomy): domain Bacteria; phylum Bacillota; class Clostridia; order Lachnospirales; family Lachnospiraceae; genus Acetatifactor; species Acetatifactor intestinalis. Next base: position 34,028 of record NZ_VUMU01000008.1, on the reverse strand, counting down.
CCATCGGTACCATAAGGAATCTGTTTCATTTTGCTAATCTTGCGAAAAGTAACTGGGCGGAAGCGGTACGGTTATTCTATGATCCGGATTTTCGGCGTCTGTTCCAGGGGAATGATGAACATTTTTATGGCTGCTATCGTATGCTGTCCGCCTATGAGGGCAATGAGCAGAACGTGGAGGAATTTCTGATCTGTATCAATAAAAAACAGCAGATAGAGTTTCTGATAGAGGAAAAGGAACTGGTGAAAAAGCTTTCCAGAGCGGAAGGTAATTACGGGGTGACGGAGAACAGCCTGAATATTGTCAGAAACGGCTGGGGATATACCGATTTACAGATCGAATGTGAGGGAGAGTTTGTCTTCACAGAAAAAGAAACATTAAGTGATGACGATTTTCTGGGAAACAGGTGCAGACTCCCGGTCTATATCGACAGCAGTATATGCAGGCCCGGTAAAAATTTCGGCAGGATCTATATATACAATGCTTATACGTCGCTGGAGATCCCGGTGACGGTACAGCTGGGGGATATGACGGTGGTGCGGCATGCGGACCACAGTCATATGCAGTGCAGAGCTCAGATCATGAAATATTATGAGGATTTTAGATTACGTAAGATCGGAACAGGTACCTGGCTGGCAGAGACTGGCAAATTGGTGGAACGTATGGTGACTATGGATGAACGGGATGCATCGGCCAGACTGTTTCAGGCACAACTTCTGATCACCGAAGAGAGATACAATGAAGCCGGCTGGATTCTGGATCATGCAGCGGATATGCTGGAGGAACAGAAAGCTGCCGGCGGGGATCTGTGGGCATATTATCTGTATCTGACGACACTGATCCACAGAGATCCCCAGTATACCAGGCAGATGGCAGAACAGGTGGAGCAGATCTATCGCTATGACAGGACCAGATGGCGGGTGGCGTGGTTGCTTTTGTATCTGTCGGAAGAGTATAACCGGTCTGCTTCCGGAAAATGGTTGTTTCTGGAGAAGCAATATCAGTATGGATGTACCAGTCCGGTCATCTATCTGGAGGCACTGGCACTTCTGAACAGCAATCCTGCATTGTTGCGGAAGCTGAACGGATTTGAACTGCAGGTGCTACATTTTGGCGCCAGACAGGAGGCGATCAGTGACAGCCTGTTAGAGCAGCTTCTGTATCTGTCTGGCAGAGTGCGGGAATATTCGCCGCTTTTGTGCAGAATTCTGAAAAAAGTATACGGGAAAAAAGAAGATGTACGTATCCTGCAGGAAATCTGCAGTCTGTTGATCAAAGGAGGCAAGACCGGTACGGATGCTTTTGGCTGGTATGAGAAGGGTGTGGAAAGCCATCTGCGGATCACCAATCTGTATGAATATTATATGGCCTCGATAGATATGGATTCCGTAACGGAACTGCCGAAGGTAATATTGATGTATTTCTCGTTCCAGAACAATCTGGATTACGAACACAGTGCCTTTTTATATGCGTATCTGTTGAAACACAGGGCGGAATACGAAGAATTGTATGAACATTACGAACCGCGTATCGAACGGTTTGTCATCGATCAGATTCAGAAACAGCACATTAACAGACATCTGGCGGTGCTGTATCAGGAATTCCTGACACCCGCGATTGTGACGGAGACAATGGCAAAGCCGCTTTCCCGTCTTCTTTTTGCACATCTGGTACGGGTGGAAGATAATAGAATACGCAAGGTGATCGTCGGTCAGCCGGGCAACCTGAAAATGACGGAGACTTTACTGCAGAACGGTATCTCATGGGTAGCAATCTACGGAAATGATTATACCATTGCATTTGAGGATGCCTATGGGAACAGATTCCTGAAAAATGTGGAATACACGCTGGAGAAGCTTTTGGTGCCTGGAAAATATCTGCGGCTGTTGGAACATTATGTGCCGGATACTGTGGAACTGGATCTGTATTTTGCAGAAAATGACAGAGGAGAAGATGCTATGTCTTCCGCAAAGTTAATGCGTATGGCAAGACTTGCGGCATCCGATGCCGTGGAGCCGAAGCTGCGGCATAAAATAGCGGTAGAGCTGGCGCAGGCTTATTTTGATGCCGATGATGTGCAGGCATTGGATGAATATCTGCAGGAGTTTGATGGAGAACACCTGACGGTGGAACAGAGGGAGACCGTACTGCGTTTCCTGATACTGCGTGGGAATTATGAGAAGGCATATCAGTGGATCGAACGGTATACACCGTATTTTGCGGAAGCCAAAATATTGCTGCGCCTGACGGATGCGCTGATCTCACAGTCCGTACATGACGGAGAACCTGCCTTATATGCGGCGGCATTGTCTGTTTTTCGCAGAGGAAAATACAACGGAAATGTTTTGGAGTATCTGTCTCATTATGTACAGGGAACGACGAAAGAGCTGCGTGATATCTGGAAAGCAGCCAGATCTTTTGAAGTAGACTGCTATGAACTCAGTGAGAAAATTCTGGTACAGATGTTGTTTTCCGGTGCATTTGTGGGAGAACGGCTGGATATTTTCCGCTATTACGTATCTCAGGGAGCCGGACAGGAGATCGAAGAGGCGGTTCTGATCCAGAGCTCTTATGATTACTTCTGCAGAGAAAAACTGACGGAGGAATACATTTTTCATGAAATCCGTAATTGCTATCTGCGGGGGGAAGAGACACAGAGAATCTGTAAACTGGCATATCTGAAATTCTATGCGGAGAACAGAGACAGGCTGGAGAGAGAAGATGAGCTGCTGATCTGGGACTTCCTGCAGGAAATGATGAAAGAGCATATTCATCTGAACTTTTTCCGGGAATATAAGGACTGCTTTCCCGAGCTGCAGGAACTAAAGGACAAGACCATTGTGGAGTATCATACCAGAGGCGGTGTCCGGGCAAGAATTCATTATGTGATGCTGCATGAGAACGGACAGGCAGAGGATTATCTGTCGGAATACATGCAGGAAGTATACAGTGGAGTATTTTTCAAAGAGTTTGTGCTCTTTTTTGGTGAGAATATTCAGTATTATATTATGGAAGAATCCGCAAACGGAGAACAACTGACGGAGAGCGGAAGCTTACAGAAGAGTGATATCATGAATGATAATCCAGACAGTAAATACGAGATTGTCAATGATATGATGATCAGTATGACGCTGCAGGATGATGATACACTGGATCATCTTCTGGAGGAATATTACCGCAGAGAATATCTGGATCACAGACTGTTCACTCTGCAGTAAGATCAGACAGACCACAGAGAGGAGGCGGAAGGAAGATGCGACTGCCGGGAAGCGAAAAAGTAATCGTCGGATATGATCTTGGCAACAAATATGCGCAGATCAGCTGCTATGTTACGGGTAGTGAGGAAGAGATCAGAACATTGTCTTCCGTAGCGGGATCTTCGGTCTATACCATTCCGCTGGCGCTCAGTAAGAGACAGGGAGTCAACCAGTGGTTTTACGGAAGTGAAGCAATACGATATGCCGGGGAGGAAGAAGGAATTCTGGTGGAGAACCTTTTGAAGCTGGCCAGGGACGGAGAACCGGTGCAGATCGACGGCGCACCGATTGATCCGGTGGCGTTACTGACGCTTTTCCTGAAACGAAGTCTGGGTCTTTTATCTCAGGTGACAAATACGGAACGTATCGGTGCCCTGATGATCACCTGCGAAGAATTGGATCATCGGATGTTGGAAGTGCTGACAGCGGCCACAGAGGGACTTCATCTGAAGACGGATCAGATCTGCTTCCAAAGTCATGTGGAGAGCTTTTATTACTATAATCTGTACCAGCCGGAGGAACTGTGGCGGCATAAGACGATATTATGCGAATATGGAGAGGCTTCCATACGTACCTACTGCATGGAATGCAACCGGCATACCACACCTGTAGTGGCATATATGGAGGAGAGGGAATTTCCTTTCCCGGTACCGGAATCCGATGAGAAAATGCAGGAGATCGCGAAAAAACTGTGTGAAAATCAGATGATATCTTCGGTATATCTGATCGGTGAAGCTTTTTCCCGGGACTGGATGAAGGAATCCCTGCGCTATCTGTGTAAGGGGAGGAGAGTTTTCCAAGGCAATAATCTGTTCAGCAAGGGTGCCTGTTATGGCATGATGGAGAGAATGACTCCCGGGGAAAACGGTAAAAATCATGTGTTTCTGGGAAGAGATAAACTCAAATCCAATATCGGAATGAAGGTTCTCAGGCAGGGAGAGGAATCCTACCAGGCATTGCTGGATGCCGGAATCAACTGGTATGAAGCCAAAAATACCATGGAATTCTATCTGCTGGAGGGACGAGCTGTGGAGATCCTGATCACTTCCCTGACCGGCAAGGGGAACCGGATCGCCAGAATCGTACCGGAAGAATTACAGGAGGGAATCATCCGCCTGCGGATCAGCGTGGAAATGCGGGATGACACACACCTCAAGGTAGAACTGGAGGATTTGGGATTTGGCACATTTCGTGCTGCAACACATCACATCTGGAAGGAAGAGATCGAACTCTGACCGGAGATGAAGATGGATGGAGATGAGAATGGAAATGAAGGCAAGTCTGTGTGTAGGTGAATATTGTGAAACAGCCTATAATATAGAAGGACTGGAGATCCGGGTCTATTGCATGGAGGAACTGTGTTATTGCCTGAAGGAAAATGCGTTTCTTCTGGATATGTCTATCATGAATGATAAACTGGTGGACTGGATCGGAGAGGAATGCAGGGTCAGAGAACTGGCAAAGCAATTGTACCCCATGGTACATAAACAGGGGTCACTGAGTGTTTTCGTGCTGACGATTCTGCAGTATGTGGGAATCTATGGGGAAGAAGAGCTGCAGGCAGTCGCACAGGTGCTGAAGCAGGGATCCGGACTCAGCAACCTGGAGAAACGTAAGAGCCAGATCGACTATATGGTGGAAAAAAGAAAATATGCCGCGGCCATTCGCGGATATGATATGCTATTGGAAACCTGGAGTGATCTGGAGAGAGAAGGAAGAGAGCTTCCGGCCGGAAAAGTCAGGGCGGCGATCCTGCATAATAAAGGCGTGGCCCTTACCGGACTGATGCTTTATGATAAGGCGGCAGAGTATTTTCGTGAGGCATGGCAGGCGGATCCGGACAGAAGCCATCTGGATGCTTATCTTGCGGCAAAACGCATGGAGCTTTCGGAAGATGCTTATGTGGCATTTGCGGCCCGGAACCCGGAATTCTATACAGAATCGCTGGAACTGGAGAAAAGTATGGAACAATTCGGGAGAGAATGGGAACAGCAGCCGGAATTCCGGCAGTTGAAACTGCGAAGAGAATGGCGCGCAAATGACAGACAGAAATACGATGCGGAAAATGAGAGACTCATCACAGCATTGAAAAACAGTTATCGGACGAGTGTCAGCATATAACAGGACCAGAACGGACAGGAGAAAACTATGGCGTGGTGGAAACGCTTTTTTAAGAAAAAAACAGAGCCGGTGGAAGAGGATGACTGGGAACAGTTGGTCTATACACGTAACGGTGTAAATTTTGAAGAGGAAGATCAGCGGAAACGTTACATTGTGAACTGCCTGGAGCAGATAGCGGAAGCTTCCAGGGAGATCGATCTGCTCACCGGAGAATATACACTGGTAACATCGTACCTGACGGATATGGAAGAGATTGAGGCGTTACCTGCACAGCAGAGAGGGGAGATCAACCGTACCGCAGGTAAAATATCTGCGCTGGAACAGGAACGCAGTAAATATCGTGAGAAGAAAAACCGGATGAAAGATGCGGATTATTATGCCATCCGTAAAAGAGAAGATGAGATCGAAGAAGGGATTCAGAAGATCCGGGAAGGCGAAAAATACGGCAATCTGGTACGACAGGATCTGCATCGACTGGATGGAGAACGGCATGCCTATGAATATCGCAGAAATGAACTGGAGAATCTGATGAACAATCAGAGGGGAATGGCGGTGATCTTCCTGACGGCATTGATCGTGTGCGTGATCATGCTGGCTGTTCTGCAGTTTGCATTTGAAATGGATACTTACGTGGGATATTTCCTGGCGGTAGGCGCCGGCGCAGTGGCAATCTCCTATGTGTGTATCAAATACATGGACAGTGACAGGGAATTGCAGCGTGTGGAGAAGACCATCAATAAACTGATCCAGCTGCAGAACAAAGTAAAGATCCGGTATGTGAACAACTGTCAGCTGATGGAATATCTGTATCTGAAATATAATACAGACAGTGCAGCCAGACTGGAAAAGCTGTGGAAAATGTACCAGGATGAAAAGGAAGAACGGAAACAGTTCGCGGAGGCGGAAGCCAAGATCGAATATTACCAGAAGCAACTGGTGGAACAGCTGTCTAACTATCGGGTACAGATGCCGGAACGCTGGATCGGTCAGACAGCAGCTCTTTTGGATAAACGCGAAATGGTGGAAATCCGACATGAACTCATTCAGAGAAGACAGGCGCTCCGCAAACAGATGGATTACAACCAGGAGGTGGCGGAGACCGCCAGGAACGAAGTGAAGGATGTAGCAGCAGCATACCCCAGATATGCAAAGGAAATTCTCTCGATGGTGGAACGTTACGACCGATAAAGAATTGACAAGACCCTCCCGTTATGTTACTATGACACCGTGTTAGCAATTTACCATGCTAAAGTATACAATGCGGCCAACAGTGAGTGGCAGAACGGGAGGATGTATTATGAAAAGAGTATTAGTGGCATTATTGGCGATCAGCATGGCAGCAGGTGTTCTTACCGGCTGTGGTTCTAAAGGATCTGATAAGACATTTACCGTAGGTTTTGATGCGGAATTTCCCCCTTACGGATATCGTGATGACAATGGAGAATATGTAGGCTTTGACCTGGATCTGGCAGCGGAAGTATGCAAGAGACAGGGCTGGGAACTGGTAAAGCAGCCCATTGACTGGGATGCAAAGGATATGGAGCTTTCTTCCGGAGCCATTGACTGTATCTGGAACGGGTTCACCATGAACGGCAGAGAGGATGCCTACACCTGGACCGAGCCCTATGTGGATAACAGCCAGGTGTTCGTCGTAGCAGCAGCTTCCGGTGTACAGAATAAGGAAGAGCTGGCAGGCAAGGTTGTAGCGGTACAGAAGGATTCTTCCGCACTGGCTGCACTGAATGATGAAGAGAACAGTGATAACATTGCACTGCGTGATTCCTTTGCACAGCTGATCGAGTATGCGGATTATAACACTGCTTTCATGGATCTGGAGCAGGGTGCGGTAGATGCCGTAGCTATCGATATCGGTGTGGCACAGTACCAGATCGCCCAGAGAGAAGCAGGGAAGTTCGTTATGCTGCAGGGTGAGGACAACAAGCTGGCAGTAGAGCAGTACGCCGTTGGTTTCTTAAAGGGTAACGATGAGTTAAGAGATACCGTGCAGAAGACCCTCGATGAGATGGCAGCAGACGGTACTTTCACACAGATCGCTGAAAAGTGGGGACTGACCGACAGTGTCTGCCTCGGTAAATAACAAAAGCTAATTGATGTAAGTCAGGATAATTAAGGAGTAGATTTCATGAGTTTGCTGACCATGAGTGCCCAGCTGGCAGAGGGCTTTCTGATAACGGTGGAAATATTTGTACTGACCCTTTTATTCTCCCTTCCTCTTGGGTTGATCGTAGCCTTCGGAAGAATGTCGGGATGTAAGGTGATCCGCATTATTTCCAAAATTTACATATCCATCATGAGAGGAACCCCTCTGATGCTGCAGATCATCGTGGTGTATTTCGCACCCTTTTATGTGTTCCGCATGCACGTGGGAACGGGGTATCGTTTCCCGGCGGTGATCGTAGCATTCGTGATCAACTATGCAGCATATTTTGCGGAAATCTACCGTGCGGGGATCGAATCTATTCCGGTGGGACAGTATGAGGCTGCGCAGGTACTGGGCTACAGTAAGGCACAGACTTTCGTGAAGATCATTCTGCCGCAGGTGGTGAAGCGGGTGCTTCCGCCGGTGACCAATGAGACTATCACATTAGTCAAGGATACTTCTATGGCATTTACCATTTCCATCGCGGAGATGTTTACAGTGGCGAAGCAGATCGGAGCAGCACAGACCAGTGTGGTTCCGTTGCTGGCGGCAGGTGTATTCTATTATATCTTTAATCTCGTTGTGGCATCCTTCATGGAATACCTGGAGAAGAAGACATCTTATTACAGATAGGTGACAGACAGGAGTATCGTATATGGAACAGACAGACGGCGAAATCCTCTTAGAAATGAATCATGTGAAAAAAAGCTTTGATGGAAACGGAGTGTTGGAGGATATCTCCCTTACCGTGAAAAAGGGAGAGGTGGTCTCCATCATCGGTCCCTCCGGTTCCGGGAAGTCCACACTGCTTCGCTGTGCAACGCTTTTGGAAAAAATGGACGGCGGTGAGCTGATCTATTTAGGGCAGACGGCAGCTTCAGAGAAAACGGATAAAAACGGCAGAGTACAGTGCGAATATGCATCGAAGGCGGAATTACATAATATCCGTAAATGTTTTGGACTGGTATTCCAGAATTTTAACCTTTTTCCCCATTATACAGTGATGAAAAATATCATCGATGCGCCGATCCATGTGGATAAGGTAAGCCGCACAGAAGCCGTGGCGAGGGCGGAGAAGCTTTTAGCACAGTTGGGACTGTCGGATAAGGCAGATGCCTACCCTTACCAGTTGTCCGGCGGACAGCAGCAGAGAGTATCCATAGCCAGGGCACTGGCACTGCAGCCTAAGATCCTGTTCTTTGATGAGCCGACCTCAGCACTGGATCCGGAATTGACGGCAGAAGTATTAAAGGTGATCAGACAGCTGGCAAGTGAACATATGACCATGATCATCGTGACTCATGAAATGCAGTTTGCCAGAGAAGTATCCGACCGCATTATTTTCATGGAACAGGGTGTGATCGTGGAGGAAGGTTCTCCCGAAGCACTTTTTACAACGGAAAATGCCCGGGTTCGGGAATTTATCGGTAAGTTGCAGTAAAAACATATTGATTTTTTTTCGCAAATCTGTTTATCTATTAGGTGTGGGTGTATCTTGCCCACACCTGTTTCAATAAAAGACTGAAAAACATAAGAATGCGAGGACTGATGGTATGAGCGTACAGGAAATGAAACCTATCAAGGAAGGCAAAGTTCGTGAGATCTACGACAACGGAGATACCCTGATCATGGTGGCAACTGACCGTATCAGCTGCTTTGATGTGATCTTGGACAACACAGTAACGAAGAAAGGAACTGTATTGACCCAGATGTCAAAATTCTGGTTTGATATGACTGAGGATGTGATCCCCAATCATATGGTATCCGCTGATGTTAAGGATATGCCGGAATTTTTCAGACAGCCGAAGTTTGACGGCAACAGCATGATGTGCAAGAAGCTGAACATGCTCCCCATCGAGTGCATCGTTCGTGGATACATTACCGGAAGCGGCTGGGAAAGCTACAAGAAGAACGGTACCGTATGCGGCATCAAGCTTCCGGAAGGTCTGAAGGAGGCAGATAAGCTTCCTGAGCCCATCTATACCCCTTCCACCAAGGCAGAGATCGGAGATCATGATGAGAACATCTCCTACGAACAGAGTGTGGAATATCTGGAGAAGCGTTTCCCCGGAAAGGGTGCAGAATATGCTGCCAAGCTTCGTGACTATACCATCGCTATTTATAAAAAGTGTGCGGATTACGCATTGACCAAAGGAATCATCATTGCAGATACCAAGTTCGAGTTCGGTCTGGATGAGAACGGCAATATGGTACTGGGAGATGAAGTGCTGACTCCCGACAGCTCACGTTTCTGGCCGGTAGACGGCTATGAGCCCGGACATGGCCAGCCTTCCTTTGACAAACAGTTCGCCCGTGACTGGCTGAAAGCCAATCCCGAAAAGGGCTGGAAGCTGCCGGAGGAGATCGTGGAGAAGACCATCGGCAAATACCTTCAGGCATACAAGATGCTGACAGGAAAGGATCTGTAAATAATAATTTTGGGTATTCCTTTTTGCGGGGGCAGGCAGGAAAGGTAAGGCTTACAAGTGACGGACAACATTTATATCCAGACAGAAAATAACGACAAATTAAAGGAAGAATGCGGTGTCTTCGGTGTGTACGACTTTGACGGACACGATGTGGCATCTACGATCTATTACGGACTTCTGGCATTGCAGCACAGAGGTCAGGAGAGCTGCGGTATTGCCGTCAGCGATACAAACGGACCGAAAGGGAAAGTCTTAAGCAGCAAGGATATGGGACTGGTCAATGAGGCATTTACACCGGAACACCTCGAGAAGTTAAAGGGGGATATTGGTGTGGGACATGTCCGCTATTCCACGGCGGGCGGTTCTACCAGAGAAAATGCGCAGCCTCTGGTATTGAATTATGTAAAGGGTACTTTGGGACTGGCACATAACGGTAATCTGATCAATGCTCCGGAACTGCGGAGAGAGTTAGAGTACACCGGTGCTATCTTCCAGACCACCATTGACTCCGAGGTCATTGCATACCATATTGCCAGAGAGCGTCTGAATTCCAAATCCGTAGAGGAAGCGGTGGGCAGAGCCATGACGAAGATCAAGGGAGCGTACTCCCTGGTGGTGATGTCTCCGAGGAAGCTGATCGGCGCCAGAGACCCTTATGGTTTTAAGCCGTTATGTATCGGTAAGAGAGACCATACCTATTTTCTGTCCAGTGAGACCTGCGCTCTGGATACGGTAGGAGCTGAATTTGTCCGGGATGTGTTACCCGGTGAGATCGTGACCATATCTCCGGAGAAGGGGATCGAGTCCGACACCAGCCATGTGCTGAAGCCTGCGGATACCGCAAGATGTATTTTTGAGTATATTTATTTCGCCAGACCTGACAGCTTTATCGATGGGATCAGCGTGTATGATTCCCGTATCCTGGCAGGAAAGTTCCTGGCTATGGATTCCCCGGTGGATGCGGATCTGGTCATCGGCGTACCGGAGTCCGGCAACTGCGCTGCCATGGGATATTCCATGCAGTCCGGAATCCCTTATGGTATGGGCTTCGTGAAAAATGCCTATGTGGGCAGAACTTTTATCAAGCCGAAGCAGAAGAGCAGAGAGAGCAGTGTACAGGTCAAGTTAAATCCTATCCGGGAAGCCGTGGAAGGCAAGCGTGTCATCATGATCGATGATTCCATTGTCCGCGGCACCACCTCCGACCGTATCGTGAAGATGTTGCGGGAGGCAGGAGCGAAGGAGGTCCATATGAGAGTCAGCTCACCGCCTTTTCTGTGGCCCTGCTATTTCGGCACAGATGTTCCGGCGAGAGACCAGCTGATCGCATATAACCGTTCCGTGAAGGAGATCAGTGACATCATCGGTACAGACAGTCTGGACTATCTGAAGATCGAGAGACTGGAAGAACTGGTGGGCGGTAAGCTCGGTATCTGTAAGGGCTGCTTTACCGGCAAATACCCTATGGAACCGCCTGCGGAAGATATCCGCGGAGATTTTGACAAATAAAAGATGACTATTCAGAAAACCACACCACACATGAACAAAATTAGCTGCGAAGCAGCGGGAAAGTATGTGTAACATACGGTTTTGAGAATGTGTGGGATGGGTTTGGAATAGTTGTAATAATTAGAAAATAAGAGGAGCAAGACAAATGAGTACAGGTACAGACAGATATCAGAGCCCGTTATCCGAACGCTACGCTAGTAAGGAGATGCAGTATATTTTCTCCCCGGATATGAAATTCCGTACATGGAGAAAACTGTGGATCGCACTGGCAGAGACGGAGAAAGAGCTGGGACTGTCCCAGGATGGGAAACCCGTCATCACAGATGAGCAGATCGAGGAGCTGAAGGCACACGCAGAGGACATCAATTATGATGTGGCAAAAGAGCGTGAGAAGCTGGTACGTCATGATGTTATGAGCCATGTATATGCATACGGACAGCAGTGCCCCAAGGCAGCCGGAATCATTCATCTGGGAGCAACCTCCTGTTACGTAGGTGACAACACCGATATTATCGTGATGACAGAGGCTTTGAAGTTAGTCAGAAAAAAGCTGATCAATGTCATGAAGGAGCTGGCTGACTTCGCAGATAAGTATAAGGCACAGCCTACCCTGGCATTCACTCATTTTCAGCCTGCACAGCCTACGACCGTAGGTAAGAGAGCAACCTTGTGGCTGCAGGAGTTCTCTCTGGATCTGGAGGATCTGGATCATGTTCTGGGTACCATGAAGCTGTTAGGCTCCAAGGGAACCACCGGAACCCAGGCATCCTTCCTGGAACTGTTCAACGGGGATCAGGAGACCATCGACAAGATCGATCCCATGATCGCTGCCAAGATGGGCTTCAAGGAGTGCTATCCCGTATCCGGCCAGACTTATTCCCGAAAGGTGGATACCAGAGTAGCTAACGTACTGGCAGGTATTGCGGCATCCGCACACAAGATGAGCAACGATATCCGTCTGTTACAGCACCTGAAGGAAGTGGAAGAGCCGTTTGAGAAGAATCAGATCGGTTCCTCCGCAATGGCATATAAGCGTAATCCCATGAGAAGTGAGCGCATTGCGTCTCTGTCCCGTTATGTGATGGTGGACGCACTGAATCCCGCGATCACTTCCGCTACCCAGTGGTTCGAGAGAACGCTGGATGACTCTGCAAATAAGAGACTGTCCATTCCCGAAGGCTTTCTTGCCATCGACGGCATCCTGGATCTGTGCCTGAATGTTGTGGATGGTCTGGTAGTATACCCGAAGGTGATCGAGAAGCATATGATGAGTGAGCTGCCCTTCATGGCTACCGAGAATATCATGATGGATGCTGTAAAGTTAGGTGGCAACCGTCAGGAGCTGCATGAGCGTATCCGTGAGCTGTCCATGGAGGCGGGCCGCAACGTGAAGGTAGAAGGAAAAGAAAACAATCTGTTAGAGCTGATCGCCGCAGATCCTGCATTCCCCATGGGACTAGAGGAACTGAAGGCATCCATGGATCCTTCTAAGTATATCGGACGTTCTAAGGAACAGGTGGAAGCATTCTTAAAGAACGTGATCCATCCGATTCTGGAAGCCAACAAAGATCTTCTGGGCGTAAAGGCAGAGATCAATGTATAAATAGAAATCATATCATTACAGAAATCCGTCATTAGACCAGGAGAGCCAATGGCGGTTTTCTGCGTTGCGGAGAAATATCAGAGAGCAGGAGATAGATAAAAATGGGTGGATTTTTTGGAGTCGCAGCAAAAGAAGACTGTGTATTTGATCTGTTTTTCGGAACAGACTATCATTCCCATCTGGGAACCAGACGCGCCGGAATGGCAGTCTACAGCAAAGAGGAAGGTTATAACAGAGCCATTCACAACATCGAGAATGCGCCGTTTCGTACCAAATTCGACAAGGATGTCAATGAAATGCGGGGCAATCTCGGTATCGGATGTATCTCAGATTTTGAACCACAGCCACTGATGGTGCGTTCCCATCACGGAACTTATGCCATCACTACGGTTGGCAAGATCAATAATACTGATGCCATTATAAAGGATCTGTTCGCAAAAGGACATTCCCATTTTCTGGAGATGAGCGGCGGAGACATCAACGCCACGGAGTTGGTGGCAGCCATTGTGAATCAGAAGGATAACCTGGTAGAGGGCATTCAGTACGCCCAGGAGATCATTGAAGGTTCCATGACGCTTCTGATCATGACACCGAAGGGAATCTATGCGGCCAGAGATAAGATGGGACGTACTCCTGTGGCCGTGGGCAAAAAGGAAGGGGCATATTGTGTTTCTTTTGAAAGCTTTGCTTATCTGAATCTGGGATACCAGCCGGTACGTGAACTGGGACCGGGAGAGATCGCCGTGGTGACACCGGAAGGCGTGCGGACGCTGGTACAGCCGGGAAAAGACATGAAAATCTGTACCTTTTTGTGGGTATATTACGGATATCCTTCTTCCTCTTACGAAGGAATCAGTGTTGAAAAAATGCGTTATCAGTGTGGCGCGAAGCTCGCGGAGCGTGATCATGTAAAGCCGGATATCGTAGCCGGTGTGCCGGATTCCGGTACCGCCCATGCAGTGGGATATGCGAACCGTTCGGGGATTCCTTTCTCCCGCCCGTTCATCAAATATACGCCGACCTGGCCGAGATCTTTTATGCCGACGATACAGACCCAGAGAAATCTGATCGCGAAGATGAAGCTGATTCCGGTACATGACCTGATCCAGGATCAGAGCCTGCTGCTCATTGATGATTCCATTGTCCGCGGTACACAGCTGAGAGAGACGACGGAATTTTTATACCAGAGCGGTGCGAAGGAAGTACATATCCGTCCGGCATGTCCCCCCTTGTTATACGGTTGTAAGTATCTGAACTTCTCCAGATCCTCCTCCGAGATGGATCTGATCACCCGCCGTGTGATCAAGGAGATGGAGCAGGAAGACAGACAGATCGACCTGAAGAATTATGTGGATCCGGATACGCCGGAGTATGAAGAAATGGTAGGCAGGATAGGAAGGCAGCTGAACTTCACTACCCTGCAGTTCCAGAGACTGGATGATATGATCGAGTCTGTGGGGATCGGAAGAGACAAACTCTGTACCTATTGCTGGGATGGAACACAATAATCACAGATTATATAAAATATAATAAATATTGATTTTACTTATATCACAAAGTGTTGTATACTAAGAGAGAGTGTGAGAGAAACATTGTTCTCTCAAAAGAGTAAGAGAGTTGAGTTAGATTTATCACGAATTGTGATAAAGAATGGAGGAAAACATGGTAAAGGCAGTTGTAGGAGCCAACTGGGGCGACGAAGGAAAAGGAAAGATCACAGATATGCTGGCAGAGAAAGCGGACATTATCGTACGTTTTCAGGGCGGCGCAAATGCAGGACATACTATCGTGAACAATTATGGTAAATTTGCTCTGCACACCCTTCCTTCCGGTGTATTTTACAATCATACCACCAGCGTGATCGGTAACGGTGTGGCATTGAACATTCCCATCCTTATGAAGGAGATCAAGTCTATCACAGACAGAAATGTTCCCATGCCTAAGATTCTGGTATCCGACCGTGCACAGATGGTAATGCCTTATCATATTTTATTTGATCAGTATGAGGAAGAGAGACTGGGTGGCAAGTCCTTCGGTTCCACCAAGTCCGGCATTGCACCTTTTTATTCCGATAAGTATGCGAAGATCGGTTTCCAGGTAAGTGAGTTATTTGATGACGAACTGTTAGAGGAAAAGGTACAGCGCGTCAGCGAGATGAAGAATGTCATCTTAGAGCATCTGTATCATAAGCCGCTGATCGATCCCGCAGAACTGTTAAATACCCTGCATGAGTATCGTGACATGATCGCACCTTTCGTATGCGATGTATCTGCATTCCTGGATAAGGCACTGAAGGAAGGCAAGACCATTCTGTTAGAAGGTCAGTTAGGTACCATGAAGGATCCGGACCACGGAATCTATCCTATGGTAACTTCTTCCTCCACCCTGGCAGCATACGGTGCCATCGGTGCAGGTATCCCTCCTTATGAGATCAAGCAGATCGTTACTGTAAGTAAAGCATATTCTTCCGCAGTAGGAGCAGGCGCTTTCGTATCCGAGATCTTCGGTGACGAGGCAGATGAGCTGCGCCGCCGCGGCGGTGACGGCGGTGAGTTCGGCGCTACCACCGGACGTCCCAGACGTATGGGTTGGTTCGACTGTGTAGCTACCAAGTACGGCTGCCGACTGCAGGGTGCTACCGATGTAGCATTTACCGTACTGGATGCACTGGGATATCTGGAGGAGATCCCTGTATGTGTAGGCTATGAGATCGATGGCGAAGTGACCACTGATTTCCCTGTAACCTACAAGCTGGAGAAGGCTAAGCCCGTACTGAAGAAGCTCCCCGGATGGAAGTGTGATATCCGCGGCATCAGAAAATTCGAGGATCTGCCTGAGAACTGCAGAAAGTATGTAGAGTTCATTGAGGAGCAGATCGGCTTCCCTATCACCATGGTCAGCAACGGTCCCGGAAGAGAAGATATCATTTATCGTGAGAGTCCTCTGAAGAAATAATGATAGAGTATAATACGAAATACCCTGCGAAGCAGGATGTAGAGTGCGATAGCACGAATTCGTGAGCTTATGATTTATAGTAATGCAGGAAAAGGGCATGGCGCGGCAGAAGATGCAGCCTATGCCCTTTTTTCTCAAAGCGGTTTGCGGGATTGATGGGAGGCACTATGATCAATAACCTGGAGGCATATAAAGTATTTTATTATGTGGCAAAATGCGGAAGTGTGACGAAGGCAGCAGGGGAACTGTCCATTTCACAGCCGGCGGTCAGTCAGGCTGTCAAGCAGCTGGAAAACACTTTGGATGTGTCGCTTTTCCACCGGGCGGCAAAAGGTGTGCACCTGACCGGTGAGGGAGAAATGTTATATTCCTATGTGGCAAAAGGATACGAACAGATCGAACTGGGGGTGAAGAAGGTCCACCAGATGCAGAATATGGAGCTGGGTGAAGTCCGGATCGGTGCCAGCGATATGACACTGCAGTTCTATCTGCTTCCCTATCTTGAAAAATTTCATGAGAAGTATCCCGGCATTAAAGTAATCGTATCCAATGCCCCCACCCCGGAGACACTGAATTCTTTAAGGGAGGGAAGGATTGATTTCGGAATCGTCAGCACTCCTTTTCCAGACAGACCGGATATTCAGATGATCCCCGTGCGGGAGATCGAGGATGTGTTTGTGGCCGGGAGAAGATTTTTCGGGTATAAAAATAAAATGCTGGATTTTCAGGAACTGGAGAGCCTGCCCCTTATTTTTCTGGAGAAAAATACCAGCAGCAGAAGTTATATGGATGAATTCCTTGCGGGCAACGGTGTCTATGTGCAGCCGGAGTTTGAATTGGCTACCAGTGATATGATCGTACAGTTTGTCAGGAGGAATCTTGGTGTGGGCTGTGTGATGCGGGATTTCGCCAGAGATTATGTGGAATCCGGTCTGCTTTTTGAACTCAGGTTCAATAAAATGATACCGAAGAGACAGTTCTGTGTTGTAAGGAATACGAAAATGCCTATGGCGCCGGCGGCGGAGAAGCTGCTGGAGATCATGGAACTGGATGCGGCAGCTGCTACGGTATAAAGAGGTCGATATAAATGATGCAGATGGCATATGCAAGAGAATGTACGAACAGATAGGAGACGGGATAAGATGATACGTAATATAATATTTGATATTGGAAATGTACTGACTGATTATCGCTGGGAAGGATTTCTGGCAGACAAAGGATTCGATGCGGAGATGATTCAAAAGATCGCCAAAGCATCCGTGATGCATCCGGCATGGGCAGAGTATGACCGCGGTACCTGGACGGATGAACAGGTACTGGCTGCGTTTGTAAAAGATGCACCACAGCTGGAGCAGGAGCTGTATCAGGCATTTACGAGTATTGCCGGAATAGTAACTCCGAGAGCCTATGCAATCCCCTGGCTGCAGGAGTTAAAGGCAAAAGGATACCATGTGTATTATCTGTCTAATTTTTCCCACAAGGCCGAGGTAGAGTGTGCAGACGCATTGAATTTCCTGCCGGAGATGGAGGGTGGTATCCTGTCCTATAAGGAGCATCTGATCAAGCCGGAACCGGAGATCTATCAATTGCTTTTGAAACGTTATGGATTGAAGGCAGAAGAGAGCGTATTCCTGGATGATACCTTGAAGAACGTCGAAGCCGCCGAAGAACAGGGAATCCATGGCATCCACTTCCTGACCAAAGAGCAGGCGGAAAAGGAACTGCGCAAGCTTGGCGTGGACTGCTGATAATTTTTTCTAAAAAATACAAAAACATGAGATTTTGCCATGTAAAAAGCTGTTATTTTCGCTGAACGGGCAAAATGAAGAAATTCCGTACAAAAATCCCTGGTTTAGGAACTTTTTCGTACGGAATTCATTATTTTTGGGGTATTTGCGACAGCCGTCAATGAAATAAATGTGGAGCGCCTTTTGCGACACATTTATGAATTGGGGGCATGGCTCGTAACGTAGGGGCCGTAAAATCCACGCAGAAAGGACTGCCCGCCCCGGACTCGGATGCTAGCTACAACTGTGGATTTTCTAAAGGAAAGTGGCCAAGTGCTTCTCACCATGACGGGGCCGCCTTTACGTTGCCATCCATGGCACTTATCGGCTAACGCGAACATCGTGTTCGCGTTGCCCCTGCGGTTCAACCACTTTCCAAGAAAATCTCACAGTCTCCGCCGCATCTACGCCCGGGGGAGCAGTCCTTTTCTGCTGGTTTATGAAAAACATCCCAATTATTTAGGCAGAGCATTTGAGAATACATGCGCAGAAGTTAATAACAAGTTCTGCATTTTCATAAAAACTGTTATAAATGTTGTTTTTATGAAAAATATCCCCATCTTTTATGTTTCAAAACTAATAAATTTCATAAAATTCGAGATATTATAGAATTTATGAAAAAAAGGAATGTATTTTAAGAATTTTTTTCATAAATATAGTAAAATAAGTACCTTTTTATGAAACTAATAGCCCTTGGCAGGGCTACTGGTTTTTGAAAGCTTTTCAAAACGCAGAACTCCCGGAGTATGCGGTGCCATGTCGAAGATGTTTGTCGGAGGATGTTGATATTTTCTAGAAAAGTGCTGAAAGACAGGGGGAAAGCGGACACGATGTCCGCGTCAGCCGATTGTCGACATGGATGTCGACTGTAGGCGGCCCCGTCATGACGAGAACTACTCATCACTTTTCGTAGAAAATTCACATCCGGAGACCTTACATCGAGACATGTGTATCGCATGCTCCGGGAGTTCGTGGATTTTGCCAATGTATTTAACTAACTCTCAATTTACTTGTCTTTATTCTTATCCTCCGGATGGAAATCTGCGAAGGTGGAGCGGTTCGTCAGCTTCCCGAATATCCAGGTGTAGATCCAAATGAGAAGAGGAATGGCTACCGTGGCTAACAGGCAGGTGGCGAACAATGCGTGGCTGGCGGAACTGTCGAAGATCGCTGCTAACAGTGTTACAACATACAACAGCACCAGCACAACGATTCCTGCGATCGCGAAGATCTGTTTGGAAGTCATTTTTGTTTTCTTGTTTTCTGTATTTTTATCCTGTGACATCATTTTTCCTTTCATTACCCATGGACCAACAAAGAAGAAAGCTTTGTCTGTGTGCTATTCGTGATCTTCCGAAATCTCGGCGGTGCCGGCATCATGTTCTTCGGGAACTTCCGGTATCGTCATCAATACCTTTACAATACGATTCTGGTCGATGCCCTGTACTTTCAGATGAATACCGTTTTCCAGGGTGACTTCCTCACCGTCCTCCGGCAGACGATCCAGACAGTCGATGATCAGACCGCCGATGGAATCATAGTCTTCACTGGTCAGATCGGTACCGAGAGCATCGTTAATATCGTCCAGCTTCATACTGCCTTCTACCAGATAAGTGTCGTCGGACATTTTCTGGATCAGTTCTTCTTCATCCTCATCATATTCGTCACGGATCTCACCGACGATTTCTTCCAGTAAGTCCTCTAAAGTGATCATACCTACGGTAGCACCGTACTCATTTAATACGAAAGAGACATTCGTGGTCTTTTCCCGCATCTCGTACATCAGATCGGCAATCTTTTTATATTCGTAAGTATAATAAGCATCTCTTAAGATATTTCCCACATGGAAAGCACTCTGATCCTCCGTCAGGATAAAGTCCTTGATGTTGATGAGACCGATAATATTGTCTTTATCATCCTCATAGACCGGAAGCCGTGTGTACATGGAATCACGGAACACTGCAAGTACATCATCATAGGTAGCATCAAGACTGACCGTTACCATATTGATCCTGGGGATCATGATGTCCTTGGCATGAGCATCGGAAAAATCAAATACGTTGTAGATCAGCTTTCGCTCTTCGGATTCAATGACGCCATCCTCGTGGCTGACATCTACATAGGTCTTCAGTTCACTTTCTGTCATGGCACTGGCTTTTTTATTCGGATCAATATGTAACAGTTTCATAATGCCATGGGAGAGCAGGTCTACCACGATAATAACCGGTGTGAGTACCTGCATCAGCAGGTATATGATATTACAGTAGGACAGTGCCAGCTTTTCAGGACACAGAACCGCCCAGGTCTTCGGTACGATCTCACCGCAGAGTAATACGACAATAGTTAAAATACCGGTTGCGATACCTACAGCCAGATTAATGCGCATAGCTAAAGTTGTTGCAAGGGAAGATGCCGTCAGATTTACAATGTTATTACCGATCAGAATGGTACTGATCATTTTACTGTAATTATCCAGAATTTTATTGACGCGTGCAGCACGCTTGTTGCCTTCCTCCTCCAAAGAACGCATTCGCACACGGTTCACCGTGGACAGTGCAGTCTCGGCGGAAGAGAAAAAGCCGGACAGAAAAATAAGAACAATAATAGAAATCAGTTGTATGACACCAGAGGTATCCAAAAAAGTTCACTCCTTCTTAAAATAAAATAGCAGGCTTATGCCTTATTTATGTGTTATTAAGCAACAATATACAATAGGACAGGAATAGTTGTCAAGTTTTCCGAAGGCTTTGAATATACATTTTACATAGGTAAAAGGAGGGATGACATGGAAAAAAGAGGAGAAGGAAAAGAAGGCATTCCGGTACTGGCACTGGCGAAATGCCTGCTGGTATCTTATGTGCTGACATTGCTGCTTCTATGTCTGTTGGCACTTTTATTGTATAAACTGCATCTGACGGAAGGTATCGTGACGATTGCAATTTCCGCCATCTATGTAGCCACTACTTTTACGGCGGGGCTTTTGGCAGGGAAAAGAATGGAAAAGCAGAAATTCCTATGGGGAGCTTTCATGGGAGCGGCATATTTTGTGATCCTGGCGGTGGTGTCGGTGCTGATCAGGACACCGGAGACCGCATTAGGCAATTCCTTCTGGACTACCATGATATTGTGCGTGGCAGGGGGAACGCTGGGCGGAATGCTAGGGTGAAAAGCAGGTAACAATGACTTTTACCGCTTTTTTACCGTTTTTTGAGAAAAAAAGCTTTTACAAATGCCAAATACATGATATAATGAGCAAAAATGAGTCGCGTGTCTGCATATTTATATACACGCCGGCGTCTATAGGCGCTTTGAAATCATAAGGAGGCTATTTTTAATGAAGCATATTAAGACTTTAACAACCAGAGATTTAAAGGAATCTATGAAAAAGGGCGGCTGTGGTGAGTGCCAGACTTCCTGCCAGTCTGCATGTAAGACTTCCTGCACAGTAGGAAATCAGAGTTGTGAAAAGATTAAATAATCTAAGAAATTGAGAAGAGACTAACGTAAGCAGCGATTCAGGTCGCTGCTTATTCTCTGTTAATGTATCTTAAGCAATAAGAAGTAGAAAGAAGAGGAATAGAACTGTGATACACCAGTATAAGAGCAACGGCTATAATATCGTTATGGATGTGAACAGTGGTTCCGTTCATGTCGTAGATGATATTGTGTATGATATGATTCCACTGGTAGAGCCTCTGGTGACAGAAGGCATCAAGGATGCGGACACCATCAAGGCTGCTGTACTGAATCTTGCGAATATCCCTTATCCCCAGGAAGAGATCACCGAAGCGGTGGACGAAGTCCTGGAGCTGGAGAAGGCAGGACAGCTGTTTGCTCCCGATATTTACGAGAATTATATTTTTGATTTTAAGAAGCGCCAGACTGTAGTCAAGGCACTGTGCCTGCACATTGCCCATGACTGTAACCTTGCCTGCAGATATTGTTTTGCGGAAGAGGGTGAGTACCACGGCAGAAGAGCGCTGATGAGTTTTGAGGTCGGGAAAAAGGCACTGGATTTCCTGGTAGCCAATTCCGGCAACCGCGTGAACCTGGAAGTGGATTTCTTCGGCGGCGAACCCCTGATGAACTGGGATGTGGTAAAGCAGCTGGTAGAATACGGCAGAAGCTTAGAGAAACCCAACAATAAAAAGTTCCGTTTTACCCTGACTACCAATGGTATCTTATTAAATGATGAGATCTTGGAGTTCGTGAATAAGGAAATGGGTAATATCGTGCTGAGTATTGATGGACGTAAGGAGATCAACGATAAGATGCGTCCTTTCCGCGGCGGGCAGGGCAGCTATGACATCATTGTTCCCAAGTTCCAAAAGGTAGCGGAGAGCAGAGACCAGATGAACTATTATGTGCGTGGTACATTTACCCACAATAATCTGGATTTCTCCAAGGACGTTCTGCATCTGGCAGATCTGGGATTCAAGCAGATCTCCGTGGAGCCCGTTGTGGCACAGCCTACGGATGATTATGCCATCAGAGAAGAGGATCTTCCAATCTTAAAGGAAGAATACGATAAACTGGCAGTAGAAATGATCAAGCGTAAGAAAGAGGGCAAGGCGTTCAATTTCTTCCACTTTATGATCGATCTGCAGGGCGGCCCCTGCGTAGCCAAGAGACTCTCCGGCTGCGGATCCGGCACTGAATATCTGGCGGTTACTCCCTGGGGAGACTTATATCCCTGCCACCAGTTCGTGGGTAACGAGAAGTTCCTCATGGGCAATGTGGATACCGGTGTGGTAAGAGATGATATCCGCGACGAGTTCAAATGCTGTAATGTCTATGCAAAGGACAAGTGTAAGAAGTGTTTTGCCAAGTTCTATTGCAGCGGCGGATGTGCTGCGAACTCCTATAATTTCCATGGCAATATCAATGATGCGTATGACATCGGCTGTGAGCTGCAGAGAAAACGTATCGAATGTGCTATCATGCTGAAGGCTGCGGAAGCAGCAGAAGCTTCAGAAGAATAGAAAGGACAAAGGAAAGATGAAAAAAAGTAAAGCAATCATCATTCTGCTCTGCGCACTTCTGGTCCTGCTGGGTGTCGGCTATGTGGATCTCTATGGCGTAGATGCGGAAGGAACTGCCAGTGCTTCAGACATAAGTCTGGGACTGGATCTGGCCGGTGGTGTCAGCATCACTTACCAGGTGGTAGGCGATGAAGAGCCGGATGCAACGGATATGGCAGATACTATTGCCAAGCTGCAGAAGCGTGTTGAGAACTACAGTAAAGAGGCTATTGTATACCAGGAGGGTACCGATCGTATCAATATCGAGATCCCCGGTGTAACAGATGCCAACAAGATCCTGGAAGAGCTGGGACGTCCCGGTTCCCTGTATTTCATTGCAGAGACAGACAAGGACGGCAATGCGAACTACTCTATGCAGGCAGTGACCGATGCACAGGGCAATGCAAGCTATGCGTACGCTCTGAATAAGACCATCGATGAACTGAAGGCAGATGGATCCATCATGCTGGAGGGTACGGATGTCAAGACTGCTACCGCAGGCTCTATCAAGGACCAGACGATGGGCAATTCCACCTATGCGGTAGACCTGGTAATGACGGAGGAAGGTACTAAAAAGTTTGAAGAGGCTACCAGAAATGCTTACGAGAAGGGCGAGACCCTGGGTATCTATTATGATGGATCCTTTGTAAGTGTTCCTTCCGTAAAAGGTGTATTCTCCGACGGTAATGCACAGATCTCTCCCATGAACTCTTATGAAGAGGCAGAGAGCCTGGCTTCTACCATCCGTATCGGTGGACTGAAGCTGGAACTGGAAGAGCTGCATTCCAAGGTAGTTGGTGCACAGCTGGGAGTGGAAGCAATCTCCACCAGTTTAAAAGCAGCTGTGATCGGATTTATCGTAGTGGCTGTTTTCATGATCGCAGTTTATTTCCTGCCCGGATTTGCTTCTGTCATTGCACTGGGCATTTATGTGGCATTGGTAGTATTGCTGCTGAACGGCTTTGACATGACCCTGACCCTGTCCGGTATCGCAGGTATCATCCTGTCCATCGGTATGGCAGTAGATGCCAACGTTATCGTATTTGCCCGTATCCGTGAGGAACTGGCAACCGGCAAGACTGTTAAGAGTGCCATGCAGATCGGTTATGACAAGGCACTGTCCGCTATCATCGACGGTAATGTAACTACCCTGATCGCAGCAGCAGTGCTGTGGCTGTTAGGACCGGGTACCGTAAAGGGCTTCGCGCAGACGCTGGCACTTGGTATCGTATTATCCATGTTCACTGCACTGGTAGTGACCAAGTACATTATGAAAGCTTTCTATGCACTGGGACTGAAGAATCCCAAGTGGTATGGTGTAGGTAAGGAACACAAGACCGTGAACTTCTTAGGTAAGAAGGGCATCTTCTTTGGACTGTCTCTGGCAGTGATCCTGACAGGATTTATTACCATGGGTGTCTACAAGATGAACACCGGAGATGCACTGAATTACAGCCTGGAGTTCAAGGGTGGTACCGCAACTACTGTCACTTTTGATAAGAGCTATACGCTGGAAGAGATCAACAGCGAGATGGTACCTCTGATTGAGAGCACCACCGGCAGTGCAGTTCAGATCCAGACCGTACAGGGCTCCAATGAAGTTATCTTCAAGACCGGTTCTCTGGATGTGGATCAGAGACAGGCACTGAATCAGATGTTCGTGGATAATTTTGGTGTGGATGAGACACTGATCACCTCCGAGACCATCAGCTCCACCATCAGTAACGAGATGAAGTCCGATACGATCCTGGCGGTAGCAGTAGCAATTATCTGCATGCTGATCTATATCCGCTTCCGTTTCAGCGATATCCGTTTCGGTGTCAGCAGTATTGCCTGCCTGCTCCATGACGTGCTGGTAGTGATCACTTTCTACGCACTGGCAAGAGTATCCGTCAGCAATACCTTTATCGCGTGTCTGCTGACCATCGTAGGTTACTCTATCAACGCCACCATCGTAATCTTCGATCGTGTACGTGAGAATATGGCAGTTATGACCAAGAAGGATGATCTGCAGGATGTTGTAAACCACAGCATCACCCAGACACTGTCCCGAAGCTTATTTACCTCCCTGACCACGCTGGTAATGGTAGGTGCGTTGTACATCTGGGGTGTGACCAGCATCCGTGATTTTGCACTGCCTCTGATGGTAGGTATCATCTGTGGTGCTTACTCCTCTGTATGTATTGCAGGTGCCCTGTGGTATGTATTGAGAAAAAAGTTCGCACCCAAGGCGAAATAAGGTTAAAGGGTTGTACAAGAAATATTGATGCGATTTTAAAAGGAGTCGGAACGAAAGTTTCGGCTCCTTTTAACTTATAATTGCGTAATTGACAAACTATACAAACGAGTTTACGATAATAAAGAATTTACGTTTACTAAAGAGGTCGATTATGAAGGTTGCGATTTGTGATGACAAAGAAATCTATTTGAAACATGCCTATGATATGTTACAGACAATAGATGACATAGAAGCAGTAGCAGGTTTTACAAAAGCTTCAGATTTATTGAAAAGGATTGAAGCAGGAGAAAAATATGATTTGATTTTGATGGATATATTTTTTCCGGAAGAAGAGGAAGATGGAATTGCATATGCGATAAAGATAAATCATTGGTTGCCGGAAACGCAATTTATCTATATGACGGCATATAATGATTGTTATGCGGAAAAGATTTTTTGGACAAATGTTAATTTATGCGGCTATCTGTTAAAACCGATTCAGCAAAACAGTTTAGAAATTTTGCTGGAAAAGGCTAGAAGAAAGCAAATACAAGAAGAGGAATCCGTTATTTTCTGCTACAAAAATGGAATCGAAGCAATTCGGAAAAAAGATATTATATATCTGGAAAGTGAGGCACATAAAATTCTGATTCATACATTGCAGGGAGATCGTATTGTATATGATAAACTGGACAGTTATGAACAAAGATTAGAGAAGACATTTACAAGAGTACATAAGAGTTACCTGGTTAACATGGATTGGATTTACAGTATCTCATCCAAAGAACTTCTTTTAAAAAATCAAGTAAAAATTCCTGTCAGCAGATCAAAATATCAGCAGGTAAAAGAGCATTACTTTAACTATGTGAGATTGGAATTAAAGGGGAGTTTATAAAAGATGTTTTGCTATATTGCCAATTTTATTTTATGGATTACGGGTGTCATAACAGATTCTATTATTTTTTGTTTTGCATTCGATGCGAAAAATGAAGAGATAAAACGATGGAAAATGATTGCCGGGCTAGTAGCGGTAAGGGTGCCGTTTACGATATGTAAGTTTTTTTATAATAGTAATGCAGGCATTCGGACATTATGCATTTTTGTAGCAATGTTGGGAATGATTATCTATGCGCATTTATTATTAAAAGGATATTTGTGGCAAAAAGTACTGTTTGTTATTCTGGAAGTGGTATGTTCCTTTTTTGCAGAAATGTGCGTACAGATTATATGGAACGATAAATTTGCACAATATGATACCTTGTCGCTGGATATGCCGTTTATGTTGCAAATGAATGTATACATATATATGTTTTTGACGATACTTTACGTCATGTGTCTTTTCCTATGGAGAAAAGTATTGAGAAAAGCCTATGATCTGAGAGTATTTTTACTATTTAGTGTCTTTCCGGTAAGCCAGATTTTATTGGTGTCATCCATTAATGACAAAATATATACAGGAATTACAGCCAGCGGCGTGATTACAATATGTGGTTTTTTTATAGGAATTTTGTCAGACATTATGCTCTTGTATATATTGTTAAAGCAGCAGAGCATGCAGGAAATGAAAGTGCGAATCCTGCAGATGCAGATGGCATGGGACGCGGAGCATGCGCATTATGAGGAAACCGAATCCAGACGTAATGAACTTGCTAAAATCAGACACGATCTGAATGATCACTTTATTGTCATTAAAGAACTGCTGAATTCCGGAGAGAATGGAAAAGCAAATGAGATGCTGGATACACTGATTGACTATGTGATGTCAACGAAGGAGTATGCGTATTGCGCTGATCCTATTGTAAACGCTGTTTTAAATGAGAATGAAATGATATGCAAGGAAAGAGGCATTTCGTTTACCTATGCAATGCAGATAACTGCGCCATTAAAATTAAATCCGGTAGTGGTGTGCAGTATTTTTTCTAATCTTTTGAAAAATGCGGTCGCAGGGGCTACAGAAGCAATGAATGATGACAAAAGACCATATGTTAACGTGAAAGCGTATGCAGATGCCGTGTACTTGCATGTAATTGTGCAAAATAGTTATACGGTAGGAGAAGTCAAAAAAAGGCGGAAGGGGTATGGACAGGAAATACTTCGTTCACTGGCAGACAAATACGATGGACAAATGGAGATTAAAAAGGAAAAGGGGATGTATGAGGTAAGTATTTCTATAAGACTGGAAGAGTAAAATGTATGATATGAGAAGGCTTTGTGCGAAAAAAACACAAAGCTTTTTTTGTATGGAAGTATACCGATTTTGCATGGAGTGTTGAAACAGGAGTGGCATCATTAGATAATTTAAAAAACGAAATTTGTGAAGCAAGAGGTATGAAAGAAAATGTCAGGCAGACTGAAATCAATGAAAGAGGTTGAAAAGTACACGTTATCTGAAAAAAAGAGATATTATACTTCTTTAAAAAATATATGCCATCATTTGAAAAATGCCTCAATGTCATGCAATGGAGTAATCTCATTTATAGCTCCTGCATTGCGTAAGTTCGAAATAGAAATAAGAGGCTGTGAAAACATTCCGGCAAGCAATGTGCTATTTGCGGCAAATCATTCTAATTCCCATGATTATTTTGTGACCAAAGAAGTTTTTTCAAAATTAAAAAGAAAGATAACTCCATTGGGAGCAAGGGACGGACTTAATATATTGGCGTATCTGGTATTTAGGATGGGGGATGTGACATTTATAGATAGAAATGACAAAAAATCCACAGAAAAGGGAATTTTGAATTTCTGCAGTAAAATTTTGTCTGGGAAGGATGGAATAATATTTGGGGAAGGAACCTGGAACTTACATCCGATACGACCGATGCTGAAAATAAAAACGGGTGCAGTACAAATAAGTCTGATTACTGAAAAACCTATCGTTCCTGCTATATATGAGTATGTAGAGGTTCCGACTAAATGTAATAAGGAAGGAGAACTATATACAAAATGTATTGTTCAATTTGGAAAGCCGATTTATACAGCCATTGGAGAGAACATCTATGAGCAAACAGAAAAGGTCATGCAAGTTATGATAGCCATGAGAAAGAACTTATGGGAAGAATTGGGAATTAACAGAAATAGTATATCGGAAATCAATAAAGATGTGTATTTAAATCATTTATATTTGAAAAAATTTAAGGCAATTGGCTTTAAATATAATTCCCGGTGGGAATCACAGTTTTTAGTAGATAAGGAAAATGAGTATTTTGTGAATGAGAATGGAGAATTTGTTCCGAGAATATTGAATAGCTAAAGCATATAACTAGAAATATTTGTTTCCGTACATTCCTTAACGGCAATTATTCTTTCAGAGCGTTTATATTGTAATTGGTAAAAGTGAGTGAATGGACAGAAACAAAAATTATTTATGGTACTACAAAAGAAAAACAAAAAACAATTGATTTATAGTGAAGGATAATCGAAACATTAAATAGTAAAGAGAGGAAAACTAATGAATAAAAAGATAAGATTAGTAAGAATCATTGCACTGGTTTTATGTATTTGCATGCTTGAGAACATATTTGAGGCTATGGGAACTATAGTGGTAAAGGCAGAAACAGGTGAATATATTGGCACTGCGGAAACATTATCAGGTAATGATGCAGAAGTTGAATCAGTATCAGAAAATAGTAATACAGAAAATAGTAATACAGAAAATAAGGATAGGGTGATAATTGCTGAAAATCAAAAGAATCTTTTAGAAACAAATAAATATACAATTTATTTTGATATAACTGAAAATGCATTTGTAATAGAGGATTTGTCTAGCTTGCTAGCATTTCGGGCAATAATTAATGATGAACCAAATGTAGAAGTATATGATGAAAAGGGATTAATAGAAGATGAAGAAAGGATTTCGAGTTTAGGGCAAAATGCATATATGACAGCTGATATTGATTTGAAAAATGATAAAGCGAATCAATGGATTCCTATTGGAGAAAGTTTGAAAAAACCGTATTCAGGGACATTTGAGGGTAGGGGACATAAAGTTGACAATATTAATTCTTACAAGATAAGCAATGGCACCATCGGCTTTTTTGCATATACAAAAGATGCAGAGATTCATGATTTAGCAGTAGAAATGGATGAAGATGCAGTGCAAAAAATGTATGGGGTGACATATGGAGCAGTATTAGTTGGATATGCAATTGATTCTAAAATAGAGGCTTGTTATGCATATGGAAAAATATTGGGGGACGAAAGACCAGAATATAATGCGTTAGAGTATGCAGGACTGATTTGTGGTAAGGGAGAAAGTACCAGTATCAGAAAATGTATTGGTGAAGGAGAAGTATATGCCCTACAGCCAACTGGATATATCGGTGGAAGAGAAGCATATGCGGGAGGAATTATCGGATACAATTCTGAAGGGGTAATTGAAAATAGCATGGCATTTGGTGATATTAGTGCAAAAGGTTTTTATAGTTATGCGGGAGGAATTTGTGGACAAAATGATAATGGTGTAATTACAAAAAACTATTATGTTGGAAATGCTGGAGCTTTAGTTTATCGAAATTTGGGAAAGATGGATAATAACTATATTCGTTCTTTGCCAAGTGATATGAACAAGGAAAATATTCTGAAAGTTAGATCAACGTATGTTGACTGGGATTTTGAAAATGTATGGGAACAGAGGGCGGAAATTAATGATGGATATCCTTTTTTAAAAGAAACATTTTTGCCGCAGGGGAAGACAAAGTATGTACACCCTAGTGTGTGCGCTTATTCCATAAAAACAGGATCGACTTTAATTTATCCACAATTAGCATTAAACATTACTTTTGATCGTGAGATTGATTGTAATAAAGAATTGGGAATTTATTTAGAAAATACGGATACTAAAGTAAAAGTGCCGTGTGAATATGAATGTGATGGAAACAATTTGAGGATTGTGTCTAATATACTACAATATGGAGAAACGTATGCATTAACTATTAACCAAAGTACAATATATGACAGGGAACAGGAATCAAATTATTTTGGCGGAACTTATAATGAATATGTTATAAATGTTGCAGAATATCTATTAGATGGAAAAGGGACAGAAGATAATCCTTATCTTATTAATTCTCCAGAAGGTCTGGCATATATGAGGTATGAATTAGAAAGTCATTATAGATTGATTTCTGATATAAATATGTGCGAATACAATAATGGTGAATGGCGAGCTATTGGAGATGAGGGAAAAGCGTTTACTGGAACATTTGATGGGGCAGGTTATACAATAAGTGGAATTAAAACAATTAAATCTAATCGTAATTATATTGGACTTTTTGCAACAACGCAAAATGCAGAAATTAAGAATTTAAAAGTTTGCCTTACAGAAAATGGTGTATTAGATTACTCAATACAAAATCCCGGAACTTTTTCATCGACAGCGTATCCATATATTGGAATATTAGTAGGAGCCGGCTCTGGGACTTTAGAAAAATGTTATGTGGAAGGGAGCATTGATTCAAATCAAAAAACATACGGAGCTGGATTGCTTGCAGGTGAATTTGATGGAATAATTTCTCAATGTAGTGCTAAAGGGCAGAATATACATACGAGGGATTCAGAATTAACTTTTGCGTATAGTGTGGCGGGAGGATTGATTGGAAAATTCAAAGGACAAATGAATGATTCTTATTGCGTAATAGATACCATTTATGCAGAAGCATATAGTGGAGCCGGAGATTCGGCATATGCAGGAGGATTGATAGGAGAAGTAGAACAGGGAGAAATACGAAATTGTTATGTTAGAAATAGCAATATCAAAACCTGTATTTCTGGGGGAAGTATGGGAAGCATGGGAGCTATTGTTGGATATACAGGAGATAAGACAACCATTGAAAATTGTTATTATAACGCTGATATACTTACTTTGGAAAACCCTCGAAATGGGATTGCAATGACAACAGAACAGATGAAGAATTCCAATTATTATGAAAATTGGAATTTTGACAATATATGGAAGGTACTGCCACAATGGAATGACGGTTATCCTTTTTTATCCTGGATGGGAAAGAATAATATTGTTAAATATTATGTAGATCCGAATTATAATGAACAGATAAAAGCGGATATTGATATATGGGTTTCATATGGAACTTTGGAGAATGAAGCATTAAAAGAACTTCCTCAAAGAGTATATATTTGTATAGAAGAAGGCGATAAAAAATTTCAGACTATAGCAAATTTAACTTGGAAATTAACAGGTGTATATAATGAGAGACCAGGAATGGGTGGTGGCATTTCTAAAGCATATGCAGATGTCGTTTACGAAAATGAAGAAATTGTTAATAAATATGCAGATTATCTGTGGGAACTAAAAGCAAACATTTACGTTGAGGAATATGAATACCAGGAACTATTAAATAAATATGGAATGTATTATGATGATTTATTTCGTACATACCCGCAGGCATTGGCGGAGACATATTCTTATGACTCAGTGTTAAATGTATACGTCAATAAATCTTTAGATGCAATGAATTCATTGTCAAAATTGGATACAATATCTGCAGCGTTACTAATGGGATTGAATTCAAAAGATGCATTGAAATTTGTGACAAAAGAATTTTTATATCAAAATGCAATAATGGTTTCGGAAAGTACTTATGAAGAATATATGGATGAAATTGTTCTTTCTATTATGCAAGAGTGCTTTCCAACAGAGGAAAAAATGTCTGGACCTTTGGCTGAATTTTCAGAAACTTTAAAATCGGTGCAATCTTTAAATGCGGTTTCACAAAAAGCAGAAAAAATACTGGATCGTTATACAGAAAGTTTAACTATTCATAATTTGCTGGAAGGGCTACAAAATAGCCAAAAAACTGCTGATATATTGGTTGAATATACAAAAAAAGGTATAGATGAGGAAGTATATTTTTTGACTGTTGTTGAAATGTATACTATAAATTACATCCAGATAGAAGAAATGAAAAATGTTGCTGCAAATGCAGGGAACAAAGAACTATATTACACATTAAATAGAATGCAAGACAGGATGATAGATAATCCAGCTTCGTATGTGTATGAGCATTTGATTACTGAACAAATTACATCAATGATGATAGATGAAACTTTGTCTGTTTTAAACGCTATGATGTCACCAGGGATGCAAGGGGCATATAAAATATATAAGATAGCTTATAAAGCAGTGAATAGTGCATACAAGTATATAAAACCTGATGTGGATACAATAGTAAAAGTCATTATTGCCGATAATATGTTTCACACATGCAGTTCATTGGTTGATCGTTATCAAATCAATTTTATGAAAGCAGAAAATATAACAGTAAATGAAATACAAGAGTACGAGATTGCATATAAAATGATGCTTGCATCATTAAAAGTGTGGATGAATACAGCAGCTGATGTTTATGGAAAATTAGGGGCCGAACAACTTGAATGGTTAACTCCGGAGAATAGTGCAAAGAAAAAAAATTTACAAGAGTTGGCAGCTACTATCTTAAAAGATGGCGAAGTGGATTATCTCAATTATATTGATCATTGTATGAAAGCAGCTGTGTTATATTCTGATAGGAGGACAATTTCAACTCCTGTATTTAATGGCGAAGAAGAGGGAGTCGGAATGCGTAGAGTTAGTGTATTATGCGATGAACCAGATGTAACTATATATTATACACTTGACGGGACACTTCCGACAAGTAAAAAGGGGTATTATGAACGGTATAATTGTTGGATATATACTAATCCAATATTGGTTGCACCTGGGCAAATGTTTAAGGTAAGAGCTTATAAAGAAGGGATGATTGCAAGTGATGTGACGACATATATGATATCTGAAGATGAATATTGGAAACAAGTAGAAAAAAATATTCAGAATCGTAGAAATACAAATCTAAATTTAAAAGGTTATTCACATTATGATATTCCAAGTGATTTACTGAAAAGACTTAAGGAGAATAATTTAAACGTTGAAATTGAATATGATAACTATAGCTGGATAATAGAAAGCAAAAAAATTTCGGTAATTAAAGATGTGAGTCTGAAGGCAGAAAAGAAATACTTTATGGATGTGATTAATGATGCCTTATATGAAGATGGAATTAATGGAAATGTAAAATCCGTTGGGCTTCATCTCGCGTATGATGGAGAATTTGGATTTGAAGGTATTTTGAAATATTATATGGGAATTAAGTATACCGGAAAAGAAGCACGTTTGTATTACTATAATGATAGGGAAGGAAAATATGATAAGAATTATCAGCAAACAATTATTGATGATAATGGGTATGCTAAGTTTAAATTTAGGCACGCATCAGATTATATGATTATATATGATGCTACGGAAAATAATAGGGATAGTAGTAATGATATTATTAATAATACATTTACAGAAAATGCAAACATTATATACGGAATAGTATCTGGACAGAAAAGTATGTTACAAAATAGTTGTGGTAAAGAAATTGCACAAGAGAAAGGAGGGATGATTGTGAGTGTTCAAGATGAGAAAAAGGAGGAAGAACAATCAGAAAATAATATTCAAAGAGGAGAACCTATTGAGAACGTGACAAACAATGGAGTTCCTAAACCGGATATGGATCCAAAAGATGATAAAAGACTAATTTTACTTATTATTATAATTGGATGCTTAGCGGTTTTGGGATGCTGTTTAGTAAAAGCATTTCGAAAAATAGTAAAAGGTAGGGTGTTGTCGGATGGAAAAACCTGAAGGGTAATCTGGACCAATAAAGAACTTGAGATGAAGATTTCAAAAAAAGTGAAAGAATTATAGTGGAGTACAATAAAAAGATCATCCAGAATGATCAGTTCTCAGTTGCTGTTGTGGTATTTATTCTGTTTATAGTACATAAAAAACATCGAGAATAAACGTAAACGCTCCATAGCGAATACCTTGACAACTATAAGCCGCTTTTGCGGCCTGCTGTAAATTCTATTTTCGAATGTTTTCCGGAAGCGCTGGTGACCAGGGGAGCAACTCTTCCAAAAAGCTGCGAT
>NZ_VUMU01000007.1 GCF_009695995.1 Waltera intestinalis | reverse complement strand
CAGCGTTCATCCTGAGCCAGGATCAAACTCTCATGTTAAAATGGTGTTTGTGTCCTGCCAGTTTTATCTGGCATTGTTTACTGTTAATTCGGGTAGCTTCTCGATCTTTCGATCGATCTGCTTGTTCATGAATTTCTCTGAAAATCTTGGAATTTTCAGGGTTGCATTACTGTTTATTTGTCAAAGATCAGTGATTCTTCGTTGCTGTTGTTCTCAGCGGCAACTCTGATATCTTATCATGACCGCTTTTGTTTGTCAACAACTTTTTTAAAAACTTTTTTGTCTTGAAAAACTTTCGTTTTTCGCGGCAGGTTTTTATATTACCATATCTGCCAGACATCTGTCAACAACTTTTCCGAAATCTTTTTGAATTTCTTTTTCGTTGTTGTGTTGTCTCGGTACTGCCCTGACAACGAATCTGAGTATATCACCCCACATATCACTTGTCAACATTATTTTTTGAATTTTTTACACAAATTATCCCCTGTCATGCAAATTCCGCATGTACAGGGGATTTTTACAACTTTTCTATTCTATTTTACGAAGAAAGGAAGCTTTTGTCCGAGCTGTTCGATCAGGTATGCCAGGTAATTGTTTTCATACAGACATGTAAGGATCTTGCTGTCTCTGGTGTAATCTACGATGACCTGTCCCAGGGTTCCCAGGTCTCTGAAGATGTCAAATGCATATATTGTCCAAACAATTAGGACAGTTTCCAATATTCCAACCACAATACCTAGTAATTTGTCCAGGCTATGTACTATAGGTAGTTTTGAGATTACCTTTGCAGAGAAAAATACCACATTTAGTAAATGGTGTACCAGTCCGATGGCTGCCAGCAACAACAGAGTGATGATCACATTGAAAAACCTTCCGTCAAAGTAACTGCTCAGCGCATTTCCCAGCAGGAACAGTACAACACAGGTGATCAGCAGGGAGATCAAAGAGATCAGGGATCTCACCATTCCCTTTTTATAACCGTCCACCACCATGCAAAGCAAGATCACTGCTGTAATAATAAGCAATAAATTCAGGTTCATTCGTATACTCCTTTATTTTAACTGTATGGTATCTATTGTATTATCCGTCACCAGGTAATATTTGTAGGATCCTCCTGCCGGAAGCATAAGCCGTACGCTCTTGCCAAAGTTCCCCCGGTATTTTTCCACACCCTCTGTTGTGAAGATCTGACATTCCGACTCGTTGTAGATCACCATGGCATCCTCTTCAAAAAATATATCTGTATAATCCACATCAAAATAATAGCTCCCCACTTTTACCGCCGAAGCATTATATACATCCATGCGGTATTTGGTCTCCGCCTGATCCGATAAAAATACCAGTCCTACATATTTCTCGCTGTAAAAAACTGACTGGATCTCATCATCATAGAGATATTCTCCGATGGTTACCGGCTTCTGCGATCCGCTAAAAATCATCAGACGGCTGTCACCTGCTGCGAAGGCGGTATCATTATTCATAAACTGCACTTTCGGAACGACCAGATCGGAATAGGTATAAGCGCTGACCATATAGTCACTCTGGTTCGCACCTACCGGACCGAAATTATAGAATACCACGTTGGATTTCACCACTCCTGCATCTACATATAAGTAGCTGACCGCCAACAGCTCTCCGCTCGGGGACAGACTGATGGAGATGGGATATCCTCCGTCATTCATATGTGCCTGTCCGGTGTAACTGTTGCTTCCGTCCGCTTCGTAGGTCATGATCCAGGTCGCATCTGTGTCCGCCAGTGTTGCCGTTACTCTGCCGGTGTCCGCTACCGTAATATTACGAATTGGCATGGTCGTGGTAATGGTTCCCAGCTGTTTCTCCGTATTCTGTACATAAATCTCACGACCATTGTAACTACCGATAGCTGCCACACTTCCGCAGGTAGCAAGCTTCACATCCTGGATAACATAAGTCTGATTCCATTTCACATTTCCCTTTGCATCCGTACAATGTGCACCATCCTTACTATAGGTAAGGATTCCGTTTTTCAGACGAACATCTATGGCATCTGACGAAGTCTCCCTGTTTACAGAGGACACGGTATCATAACCTGTGTAAATATGCCGCTTCGCCTGCACCACCACCAGTGCCAGCGCCGCTCCCAGTGCCGCAGCTACCAAAAGCACCCGGTATACAATGGTCAGTTTATGTTTACGGATCTTTTTCTTATAGTCATCCTGATTCTTTTGCCGTTTTTCTTTTTCTTTCAGATAATTTTTAATATCTGCTGCCATGCATTTATTTCCTTATGTATTCTTATATCTAATGATCATCATGACCATTGTGTAACATTAACAGTATACCATAATCTTACCTTTTGAAAATAAGTTTTTTACGGCAGAAGGATTTCCTGTCCGATTTTGATGTCATCCGGATCTGTGATTCCATTCAGTGCACAGATTTCTGACACTTTTGTATTGCTTCCGTAATTGCGTAAAGATATACCGATCAATGTGTCACCTTTCTTGATCGTATAAGCCGTCGGCTGTGCCACAGCTGCCTGTGTCTGTGGTGTTTCCGATTCCACTGTCACTTCAGGTGTCGGTTCCGATGTCGGTGTCACTTCCGGCTGCGGTTCTTCTGTCACCTCTGTTGTGTTTTCCACAGCAGCTTCGGTCTCCATCGTCTCCGGCACAGTGGTCTCCGCTGTAGCTGTCGCGTTCTCTGCCATGGCATTGTTTTCCCGCCGCAGTGCAGCTTCCAGCTTGTCCTCTGCCACGAGTGTACTGACCTGGTTCTGTTCCTCCACCGCATCCGGTAATTTCTGCTCCATGAGACTGCTCATCGCCTGCCTGGCCGTCTCCTCCAGGGATTCCCCGGTGTTTTCCTGCCGCATCAGTGCCAGTGCCATAACGCACAGCAGTACGAACACTCCCGTGGCTGCCATCTTCATCCGGCGCAGTCCCTCCGTAGGCATGGGAATAATATTATCCCTATGTTCCGCTCGTCCGGTATATTCGACACGCCCGGCATGTCCGCTTTCCTGTCTCTGTCTGCGTTCTTCCTGCCGCTTCTTTACGACCTCATATTTTTCCTGATCTAGTTTCTCCGGTTCCGCTTCCTCTCCCCGGTTCT
Source organism: Waltera intestinalis (assembly GCF_009695995.1). Classification (GTDB taxonomy): domain Bacteria; phylum Bacillota; class Clostridia; order Lachnospirales; family Lachnospiraceae; genus Acetatifactor; species Acetatifactor intestinalis. Next base: position 134,941 of record NZ_VUMU01000007.1, on the reverse strand, counting down.
CCAGCATATACGCCAACATGCTGTCATTTTTTTCATAAAATTGTGCATAACCTGCCACATACCGGCAGATCTCCTGCTCACAGATCCGGAAGCCTTCCACCATCTCGCCATTCAGGATCTGATATCCTAAAAATGTCATTTCCGGAAAATACTTTTTCCGCAGCTTCTCGATCTCCTGCTCCTGTGCCTGGGACAAGTGCCGTATCGGTTTTTGCAGAAAATTCAGTTTCGCCGAACCATAGGCGAACAGATAAGCCACACCATTCTCCGTCGTCCGTCTGCCATACAGCGCAATGGCAATGTCTTTGTTCTGTGCCATTCCGTTCATTTGTTTTATGTAAGATACCACATAATCTTCCACATAGACTCTGCAGTGCTTGTCCGCCTCTCCGATCTGCGTTATATTTTTCGGTAATTCCATACAAAAAACACCTCCCATGCCGTTTCTATCAGTTATCACTAACTATATCATCCGCACAGGAGGTATTTTAGCGTTCTTTGTCGCGTCCTTAAAAAAATACTTCGACAAAGTTTGCATAACTATTTATTTACTCGAATTTGTATACGGTCACAGAATCATAATCACCATTTTCCCCACCAAAGATATAAGAAGGGAAGTTCTCATGATGAATAGTATCCGGATAATACTGGGTCTCCAGGGCAAATCCGGTTCTATTGTCATAGACTGCACCTGCTTTGCCCTCCTCCGGTGCGATAAAGTTGCCTGCATAGAACTGTACGCCGGGCAATGTGGTATATACCTTCATCACTCTGCCGCTCTTCGGTCCTTTTGCAGTCGCAATATGTTTCAGGCTGCCATCCCAGTCATCAATGCAGAAATTATGATCATAGCCACCTGTCAGCTTTAACTGTTCAAAGTCTGCTTCAATATCTCTTCCGATTTTCTTCGGCTTTGTGAAATCCATGGGTGTGCCCGCCACTGCGCAGATCTCACCGGTAGGAATGGATCCCGGTACCACAGGTGTGAAACGGGAAGCCCCCAGCCATAATTCATGGTCCTCAATTCTGCCGGTACCTTGTCCGTCCAGATTAAAATAGGAATGATTGGTCAGATTAAAAATAGTCCGTTTGTCACTGGACGCATGATAATGCAGTCTTAAGGCATTCTCCTCGTCCAGGGAATAGGTGACGGACACCTTTTTATGTCCGGGGAATCCCAGATATCCATCCTCGTCCTCCAGAGAAAAGGTGACACTGTTATCTCCCGGTACCGCATCCCAGATTCTCTTATGGAAGCCCAGCTCAATATGTGTGTGCAGGTTGTTGGGTCCGTCATTTTGATCCATCCGATAATCCACACCGTCTAATGTATATGCTGCCCCTGCGGTACGGTTCGCACAGGGTCCGATCACTGCACCGAAGAAGCTGTAATTCTTATAATAACGGTCCACGCTGTCAAAGCCCAGTGTCACATCAGCCGTCACACCTTGCGCATCCGGTACCAGGATTCCTACCAGATTCGCACCGAGATCTGTTACCTTTGCCTGCATTCCCTTGCTATTGCTCAGGGTATACAGAGATATCTCTCTCCCTTCCGGGCTTTTTCCAAATACACTTTTTGTTACTGCCATTGTCTTCTCCTCCCACATTTATACATTTTCTCTGCTGCTTATAACTCCACTCTGCCTTCTAAGGCACGGAGTAATGTTACCTCATCGATATATTCCAGATCACCACCCACGGGCACTCCGCTGGCAATTCTGGTCACCTTGATCCCGGTCGGTTTGATCAATTTACTGATATACATTGCCGTAGTCTCGCCCTCCAGGCTGGAATTGGTCGCAATGATCACTTCCTGCACATCTCCCTGCAGGCGTTCCATCAGTTCCTTCAGCTTGATATCACCGGGTCCCACGCCCAGCATGGGAGAGATGGCACCATGCAGGACATGATACACACCTTCGTATTTGCCGGTCTTCTCATAGGCTGCCAGGTCTCTGGTATTCTCCACCACCATGATCGTATGATGATCTCTTCTAGGATTTGCGCACACCGGGCAGATTTCCTTATCCGTCAGGGTATAACACTCCTTACAGTACCGGACATTGGCTCTGGCCTCGATCATGACATTCGCCAGTCTGTCCACACGGTCCTTCGGCATATTGATCAGGTGAAAAGCCAGTCGTTGTGCGGACTTACTGCCAATCCCGGGCAGGGCTGCCAGTTCATCTATTAATTTATTGATCTGTCCGCTGTAAAGTTCCATTAGAAAGGAAATCCTCCTAAGCCTCCGGTCATTTTGCCCATGAGCTCTGCATTGGCTTCGTCAGCCTTGCGCAGTGCCTCGTTGGCTGCTGCCACGATAGCATCCTGTAATGTCTCGATATCCTCGGGATCCACGATCTCCTCTGCCAGTTTGATGGATGTGATCTCTTTTTTACCGTTGATGGTCACTTCCACAGCTCCGCCGCCTGCGGATGCAGAGAACTCCCTGGTCTCTAATTCCTTCTGTCCCTCTTCCATCTGACGCTGCATTCTCTGTGCCTGCTTCATCAGATTGTTCATATTACCGGGCATTGCGCCTCCGGGGAATCCACCTCTTTTTGCCATGTTACTGTTCCTCCATATCATTTATAATTGATTTCTCCGTGCTACGCATTCTCGAAATCATAATATATTCGCATTTCGGACTATCGTCCTGCGAGTGAGTTATTATTATATCTTACCTTATCTGCAAGCCTGTCGCAATCCTAAATTCACGCAGGATCACTCCTCTTCGTCTATCTCCATGTTAATGACCTTGCCAAGATCTACGTAATTGTCCTCGAACTGGCGGTTACTTTCCACCGTCTGGATCGTCACTTCGATCTCCTTTCCGGAAAAGTCGGACAATAATGACTCCAGCTGCTGCTTATTCTGCTCGTGGGCTTCTCCTTTGAAATAATCAGAAGCCAGTCCGTCCTCCAGCACCACCATGAGCTTATTGTCTCCGCCCAGGCTCAATCTGGCATTTTTCAGATACATCTTCATAGGATTCTCCGCATTGCCTACGATAGATGGCCATTTCCGCACGATCTCCTGTACATCCTCGGGGATAGCCTTTGGCAGCTCCGGTTTGGATCTCGCCGCGCCACCCGGTGCTCCCCCTTGTACTCCGGGAGTGCCGGCAGGCATTTGCGCCGTAACGACAATGCCGTTTTCCACTTTTTCCTCTACCTGACGGATTCGATCCAGAACAGCTTCCTGATCTGTCTCCATCTCCGGCTTGCACAGCTTGATCAGCGCGATCTCTACCAGGATACGCTTCTGCGCCGCATAGCGGATCTGTCCGGACAGTTCAGAGAAAATATGGATATAGCGGATGATCTGATCCATGGAAAGCATGGAAGCTTCTTCCTTCAGATTCGCCAGATTATCCGTGGACATATCTATGACATCCTCCAGATTATCCGCTGTCTGTACCAGCATCAGATTCCGCAGATACCAGGTAAAGTCCGTGACGAACTGTACCAGTTCTCTGCCCTGCATGACAATCTCTTCCAACAGTTCAATGCATCCTAACACATTCCGGTCCATGACGAAGCGCAACAATCTGCTGAACACTTCCGTATCCACTGCCCCCAACACATCCAGGGTCATGTCGTAGGTCAGCTCCTTGCCCAGATGGAATGCAATACACTGATCCAGAAGGCTTAGCGCATCACGCATGGAACCGTCCGCTACTTTCGCAATGTAGCGCAGAGCTCTGTCCTCCACCTGTACCTGCTCCGTGTCCATCAGTTCCTTCATGCGATCCGTGATGATATCAATGGAAATTCGTTTAAAATCATATCTCTGGCAACGGGACAGGATCGTAATGGGGATCTTGTGCACCTCTGTGGTCGCCAGAATAAAAATAACATAAGAGGGCGGCTCTTCCAGAGTTTTTAACAATGCGTTGAAAGCTCCGGGGGAGAGCATATGCACCTCGTCGATGATGTAGACCTTGTATTTTCCCTCCGCCGGGGAATAGGATACCTCGTCGATGATCTCACGGATATTGTCCACACCGTTGTTGGAAGCCGCGTCGATCTCGATGACATTCATGCTGGCTCCCGCCGCAATGGCCTTACAAATACGGCATTCCCCACAGGGGCCGTCCTCTGTGGGGTGTTCGCAATTCACTGTTTTCGCAAAAATCTTCGCCACCGTAGTTTTACCGGTACCTCTCGTTCCGGTGAACAGATACGCATGGCCGATCCGGTTCGCCCGTAGCTGATTCTTCAGTGTGGTCACGATATGATCCTGACCTTTGACATCGGAAAAAGCATCCGGACGAAACTTCCGGTATAGCGCTGTATATGACATGTGTTTTCTCTCTTCCTAACTTTGTTCTGCCGTGAAGACTTTCTTAATCGCCAAAGCAGATGCCCAGCATCTTCGCCTCCCGTACGATGGTGGCATCAGGGTCCACGGTCTTAAGCTTCCCCGCTACATCCTCTAACGGAACTCTTACGATCTCACGGTTCTTATAGCCTACCATGAAGCCGTACTGGTTGTCCAGGATCAGCTTGCCTGCCTCGGAGCCCAGACGGCTGGCGAATACTCTGTCGTAAGGGCAGGGGCTTCCGCCTCTCTGCATATGACCAGGTACGGTGACACGTACTTCTCTGCCGGTCTCCTCCTGGATCTGCGCAGCCACTTCATAGGATACGGAAGGGAACGGATATTTTTCCATCTTTTTCTTGTAATCTTTTTTCGGAAGGGCTGCATCCTCTTTGGAGATAGCACCCTCGGCTACCGCGATGATGGTAAAACGGCAGCCTTTTTTGTCCCTGTCTTCGATCTTCTCGATCACCTTATTGATATCATAAGGAATCTCGGGAATCAAAATGATATCCGCACCGCCGGCCATGCCTGCATTCAGGGTAAGCCATCCTACCTTATGTCCCATCACTTCCACGATAAATACTCTGCCGTGGGAAGCCGCTGTAGTATGGATGCAGTCGATGGCATCCGTTGCAATATCCACTGCACTCTGGAAACCGAAGGTCATATCGGTGCCCCACAGATCATTATCAATGGTCTTGGGCAGTGTTACGATATTCAGGCCTTCCTTGCGCAGCAGGTTTGCGGTCTTGTGAGTACCATTACCACCTAAGATCACCAGGCAGTCTAACTGCAGCTTGTAATAATTCTGCTTCATAGCTTCGACTTTATTCAGTCCGTTAGGGTCCGGATCCTGAATCGTCTTGAAGGGAGTACGGGAGGTTCCCAGGATCGTTCCTCCCTTGGTAAGGATACCGGAGAAATCCTTGTCCGTCAGCATTCGGAAATTACCGTAGATCAGTCCTCTGTAACCATCCAGGAAGCCGTAGATCTCCACCTCTTCCTTACCGTTCGCCAGTGTCTTCACCACACCTCTCATAGCTGCGTTCAGGGCCTGACAGTCACCACCGCTCGTTAACATTCCGATTCTCTTCATCGTAGGATCCTCCGTTTCTATATTTCATTATTTTCTCTTGCGTCTACTATAACTATCCAACATTTTGAATCGCTATTTCTATTTTAATACATTTGTTTTCATCTGAAAATAGTTTGTTGTAATTTCCAAAAGATTTCGATGTCCTGCAAACAAAAAAGAGTAACCGGAGTTCTCCGGTCACTCTGCATTGCCATCTCTGAAAAATGTATCCAGTTTTCCCAGACATTTGATCAATGTCTGCATTTCTTCCTCGTCCAGATCCCGAATGATCGTATGGATCATTTTCCTGTGGAAACCTCTATGATGGAAAAAGGCTTTCCGCCCCTTCTCTGTCAGGGTCACCAGCACCACACGTTTGTCCTGTGTGCTGCGGTTACGCTCCAGGTAGCCTTTTTTCTCCAGACTGTTCATATTCGTGGTCAGGGTTCCCACAGTGACGTGGAGTTCCCCCGCGATCCGGGACATACTCTTTGGTTCCTCGATACCGATAGCCTCCAGAATGTGCATGTCATTATTCGTAATATCCTTAAATTCTTCTGTTATGACCGCCTTTGCCTCTGCATCCATCACGTTATGGAACAGGTTCACCAGCAGTTCATTCAGCACCCGGTTGTTGCTCTTCTCCATAGTGTCCTCTACGCTATCTGAAATACCTCTGTCGTATGTCCGAGATTTTTCGAAGCTGCCTTCTCCGACAGATATCCATCGTGTACGGCGCTCCGAATCATTTTCAGTATATCGTCTACCAGGTCATCACGCAAGCCCCAATCGTAAGTCCGGCATCCGACAACGCTTCCTCAATGCATTGCGGTACCCGTCTGGTGGCAAACCGATACACTTCCTGTCCATCCATCTGAATAAAATGCTCTCTGTCGTCCATCGGCTGGTTTTGATCTGTTTTTACCTCCGAAGTCCTTGCATACGGGGTTGTCAGTTCCCTCGCATCGCATTGTAAGACGCCACCGCCCCGGTCTGGGCAAGTGCCTCCAGGATCAGTACTCCGGGCATCACCGGATTTCCCGGGAAATGTCCGGCAAAATACAGTTCATTGAAGGTTACGTTTTTGCGTCCCGCCGCTCTCCATGCCTTCCGCCACTACGGCGTCTGCTCCTGCCCGCTCCATCATCTTCGCCATAGCTACACTTGCCACCACCGGGATGACCTTCACTCCGGCATTTTTCCACAGCTCCATGAATTTTCCGGGGTTTCCCGCACCTGTCGTTACCGCTTGTACTCCTTCTTCCACAACGATCTTCGCTACTTCTTCTGCGTTGGGATTGAGCAGCATGATATTCACGCCGAAGGGCTTGTCGGTCAGCTCTTTGCATTTGCGGATTTCCTCCCGGACGACCTCAGACGGAGCGGAAGCGGCACCGATGATGCCTGCGGATTCTTGCCTTCAGGCAGATATTCCGTTCTTACGCATGCTCCTGAATATATCTGATAACATCACCTACAGTTGCCAGATTTTCCAGTTCCTCAGAAGGAATGGGCACTCCGTATTCCTCCTCAAATGCCATTACCAGTTCAAACAGATCCAGGGAATCCACTTCCAGATCCTCCTTGAAACGGGTTGCCTCTGTGATTTCTACATTCTCCCGGTTTAACTGTTCTCTGATGATAGCTGCTACTTTCTCTAACATGTTTTTGCTCTCCTTATGCATTTAAAGTCATTCTTCGTCAAATTATTTCGACTATCAAAGTATTTAAATGCAATATACTACGCAGATGTTGTTCTTTCAACATCTTTTTTTATTATTACCTCTATACATTATTTTCATTGCTCTGGCGGTAAAATCAGGATTTTTCGTTTCTCCCCTTGCCAAACCGGCATTTTTCAGATAAAATAATCTACGTTGTAATCTTTTGGAGACGTATCGAAGTGGTCATAACGGGGCGCACTCGAAATGCGTTAGCCCTTCTCGGGCACGTGGGTTCAAATCCCACCGTCTCCGCGCATAAAAAGCCGATAATCTGTGAAAACAGACTATCGGCTTTTCGTTTTAGAAAAATGTGCAAAATATGTGTTTATTTTCCAGAAAAATGTGTTACGTCTCCCGCAGGATCTGCATGATCGTATCATAATGCTCCGGATCATGTGGGAAGGTGCAGTCTGAGCAGTCCTTGATCCGTCTGCCGTTTTTCTCGAAATACCGGGGATTCCCTGGGCAGTGCTCCAGGCGGTACATGGGGCAGTAGCAGAACAGGCAGTTGAACTCCGTAAGGCCCTTATGACAGGGGAAATATTTACAATTTTTATTTTCAAAAAAGCGATAAGAATTTTCCATTTTTAATACCCACATCCTTCCATAATCCGCAAAGTTTGTGCATTGGCGTGAACTTGTGCGTGAAACATAGAACTTCTTCACGAAAGAGCCCTTGCTCTGAGTGATCAGAAGTTCTTTTCACACTTCACACTACACTTCTTCCGCCATGCACATTCCATGGGCAATCTTCTGCTCTTTCAGCTGTTCCTCCAGCTGGTTCAAGGCATCATCTTCATCCTCTGCAAACACCATCGCCTGATAGACTTCCTCCGGTCCTTCCGGTGCCAACGCTGTCACCTCATACATCTGCATGGCAATTACCTCTTTCTTCCGTTTCTATACGAATGCCCTTTACCGCTGTATCCGACATTTTCATTCAAAATGCATATTCACCCTTATCTTTATTTTATACCCGTTTCCCCGTTTTTTTGCAAGCGAAAAGCGCCACTCCAGGGAAGAGTGCCGCTTTTCAGGAGAGATTTATGTATTGAATGTTGCTGGCGAAATATTAGCCCTTGACACTTCCCATTGCCACGCCCTGGACAATGAACTTGGAAAGGATCAGGTATACTACGATAACGGGGAAGATGGAGAATGCGATGGTCACATACACCTGCCCCATATCGAACTTCAGGAAGTCTGCGGAACGCAGCTGGGCGATCAGGATAGGTAATGTCTTCATCTTGTCGTTATGCAGAATCAGTGCCGGTGTGAAGTAATTGTTCCAGCTGCTTACAAATGTGAAGATCGCCTGTACTGCGATGGCGGGCTTCATCAGAGGAAGCACGATGGTATTGAAAGTACGGAACTCACCGGAACCATCGATTCTCGCTGCCTCTACCAGAGACAGGGGCAATGCGCTCTCCATGTACTGCTTCATATAGAAGAAAGTAACCGGAGCAGCGATTGCAGGAACGATCAAAGGAATAAAGTTATCTTCCAGTTTCATGTCTGATACTAACTGCAGGAAACCAAGTGCGGTAACCTGTGTAGGGATCGTCATGACTGCCATAATGAATGTGAACATAAACTTTTTGATCTTAAAATCATATACATGAATCGCATAAGCGGTCATAGTTGAGAAGTAGGTACAGAGTGCTGCGCTGCACAATGCTACGAACAAGCTGTTGAACATGCCTCTTACGATGGGTAATGTTCCTGCCATAACTCCCTGCCAGTTTTTCAGCAGGTACGTGCTGGGAATCGGGGTAAAACCTTTGGTCAGTTCTCCGTGGGATCTGGTTGCGTTTACAAACAGCACATAGAACCAAAACAGACACAGGAAGCTTACCAGTATCAATACTACATATGCAAGAATTCTTCTGGCATGGATACCCATACCTTTTTTTGTTTCGTTTGTTTCGATACTTAACATGTCTGCCACCTCCTATCAATCTTTCTTGTTGGAGAACTTGAATACAACGAGACTCAGGAGACCTGTGATAATAAACAGGATCACGGAGAGTGCACCGCCCATACCATAGTTCTTACTGAACAGATGCTTGTTCAGATACATGATCAGAGTCATGGTAGATCTCATAGGATCACCGGTACCATTGGTCAGGATCTGAGGTACATCAAACATCTGTAAGCCACCGATCAGGGATGTGATCATTACGTAGATCAAGATCGGGCGAAGCAGAGGTAATGTAATCTTAAAGAATACCTGTGTAGAGGTTGCGCCATCTACTTCTGCTGCCTCGAAAAGGGATGTATCAATACCCATCATACCAGCCATCAGGAGAATGGTGGTATTACCGAACCACATCAAGAAGTTCATAAATGCTACAAGAGATCTGGTACTCCATTCGTTGGAGAGGAACTTATAGGGTTCGCTGATCCATCCAAGCTGCATCAAGATCTCATTGATCGGTCCGCCCTCAGAGAACAATGTGAAGAACAACATTGCAAATGCTGCTGCCATGATCAGATTCGGCAGATAGATCACTGTCTTAAAGAATCTCTGTCCTTTTAATCTGAGGCTGGGATCCGAGAACCATGCCCCCAGCACCAGAGATACAATAATCTGCGGAATAAATCCCATGATCCACATGATCAATGTGTTCTCGGTATAAATCCAGATATCGGGATTTTTGAAAATTGTAATAAAGTTCTGTAATCCGACAAAGTTGGGACCGATCTGTGTCAGTCCGGAACGATAGTTCTCAAAAAAGCTGTAATAGAATGTTCTGAAAAGTGGAACTAACTGGAATATCAGATATACTACAATGAAAGGAATCAGGAAAATATAACCCCATTTATTGTAGCTTACCACCTTTCCGCGTTTTACCTTTGCCATAAATCATTCCTCCCTTTAGTTGCCATGCATACCTTCTGCATGGATTGTCGTGCCATAATTTCCGATAAGGCTCGCAGCAGATCTCTTACTTGCATTTTTTACTTATAAAAAAGCTTCTGCCAGCCTTCTCTTTTTCTTATTCTTCCTGCTTTTCCCTTTTTTGAGAGAAAAACCGTACCCACCTGACCAACCAGGCAGGTACGGCTCTCAATTACTTATTTTCAGCCAACTACTTATCTAATTCAGATTAGTGAGTAAGCTCAGGATACTTCTCTTCTACTGCTTTGTAGAACAGATCCAGAGCACCATCCAGATCAGTCTTGCCTTCGAAGTAGTTCTTCATAGCATTCTGGAAGCTCTCGTTACATCCCTGATCGTAAGCGGACAGATTGCTCAGATCGATCTTCTCAGCACCTGCGCAGTACATAGCCAGAGGGTTCTGACCGCCCAGTACTTTGCTTGCGTAAGAGGTATCTGCTGCCATAGCTTCCATTGCAGGTACGTTGTTTACGAAATCATTATCATCTTTAACGATGTCGGTCATGATATCGGTATCGGTGGTCATCTTCAGGATGATGTCCTTAACAAGGCTCGCATTGTCAGTGCCCTGTGCTGCACATACCCAAGTACCACCCCAGAAGAAGCCCTGAGGTCCTTCGGTAGCGCCCCACTTACCGGCATTAGCGATAGATCCGTCAGTATCTGCTGCCATAGAGAAATCTACGAACCAAGCGGGTCCAAAGTAGCAGAATACCTTGCCATCGGGATAGAAGCCTTTGCTCCAGTCATCAGACCACAGATCGTAAGTATTGGTTTCTTTAGCGTCAACCATCTTCTTGGAGTCCTCAACCCACTTCATAATGTTGTCATCTACTACGATCTTGCCATCCTGTACCCACTTACCGGATACGTTGTTAGAGTATACACGATAGGTATCGTTAGCAGAAGAAGTCATGAAGTAACCGGCTTTCTTCATAGTCTCAGCGGTTGCGGTAAAGGTATCCCAGTCAGCTACTGCCTTCTGAACCTCTGCAGGATCATCAGATCCAAGTACTTCCTTAGCTACGTCACGGCTGTAGATCAGGACACCGGGGCAACCCTGCCATGAAACTCCCTTCAGAACACCCTTGGAATCAGTAACGATATCCTTGGTGTACTGATACTGATTAGCCAGATCTGCATCTGTAATACCCAGATCAGCGATGGGCATTGTATAATCGGTATCTACATATTTCAGAGCGTAGTCAGCCTCGATCAGGAACATATCGATCTTGTCATCAGCTGCTGCATCAGCCTGCTTTAACAGGTTAGCATCCAGATTGTTCTGATAAGCGTTGTCATTACTGGGTGTAATGTTCCACTTAACAGTTACATCACCAATCTTACCGGTGGTACCGTCAACCTCTTCATATCCAGGATAGTGAGCGATCAGACGGCTCTTGAACTCTTCGTTCCAAGCGTAAATGTTGAGGACTTTTCCTTCCTCAGCTGCAGGTTCAGCTGCTACCTCGGTAGAAGCTGCTGCTTCGGTGGATGCTGCGGGTGCTGCCTCACTGGAAGCTGCTGCAGGAGCATCGTTGCTGCTGCCACAGCCTACCAGCATGCTAGCAAGCATAGCGGTTGTAAGTAAAGCACTAAGTACTTTTTTCTTCATGTTTGTTTCCTCCCATTTTTTGTTGAATGTTTGTTGTAAGTGCTTGTTGCATTTATCTTCATATGGTTGCGGTTACGGCGCTTCCATATAAATGCCTGATTATTTGTCTGTCGGAATCTGTGCTACCGACTTGCCTTCCACTACCTTACCGGGTACTATGACCTGTTCGATAATGGTGGTCTTGGGTCTCTCTATGAGGCTGATCAGTTCTCTGGCTGCCAGACAGCCGATCTGTTCAGTATCCTGTTGGACTGTGGTCAGCCTGGGCTCCAGCTGTCTTGTGAACTGAATCCCATCGTATCCTGCCACCGAGATGTCTTCGGGGATCCGTAGTTCCCTCTCCCTGATAGCATTGATGCCTCCGAAAGAAGCGAAATCATCCGGAAAGATGATACATGTCGGTGGATCCGGAAGATCCAGTAATTCGTTGGTCACACGATAGGTTGTGGTTGTATCTCTGTAGGCTGCCTCTCTGATGTACTCATCGGGAACCTGTAGTCCCAGTCGTTCTGCCGTCCGGTAGAAGCTGGATAATCGTCCCGAGGTAACCGCTGACATTGCGCCGTGTATATAGGCAATTTTTCTATGTCCTCTGCTATATATGTATTCCAGCAGTTCTTTCATACCTGCCACATTGTCCGACATGATCGCGATACGGTTATTAAACAGATAGTCAATAGTAACTACTGGGATGGAACTCTGTACTAATTCGATGACTTCGGGATCTGCGAAATCGATACAGGCGAGCACCACTCCGTCAAAGCCTCTGTACCTGCTGTGTTCCAGGTAGGACATCCGATCCGGACGGTTCTTACAGCTGTTAATAAAGGTAATGTCGTAACCGCTCTTCTCTGCTGTCCTTTTGAAGCTGTCCAGTACACTGGAAAAGTAATCATGGGTCAGACCGCTTTGTGCTTCGTCTACGAAGAGGACTCCTATTCCATAAGTTCTGTTCGTCTTCAGTGCTCTGGCGGAAAGGTTCGGGGAATATCCCATCTCCTTGGCTACCCGTCTGATATTTGCTTTGGTTTCTTCTCCAATGTCCTTGTGGTCGTTCAGTGCCTTGCTGACAGTTGCAACGGAGACTCCACAAATCTTGGAAATGTCTTTCAATGATGCCATACCGTTCTCCTGTTTCATGTCTTCGTCATTTCATCCGACCTGTTTTGTGACTTAATCGTTTTCGTAATTTTAATATATACCACCTTTGAGCATTTTGCAATACTTTTTTGCAGTTTTTTTCTAAAAAGTATCCACTTTGTCTATAATTAACAATTTCAAATAAGCGTTTTTGTATATTTGGCTTGTGCAGCAATCGGGTTTCTTCTATATAATAGCAAAACATGCGATAACGTTTGCTATTATTTTGTTTCGTAAATCCGCTTTTTTCGAGATCCGTTTTGTTTTGTATCTTCTGTCCATGTTTTTCTTGCGTATTTGTATATATTGCGCATTTTACAGGCTTTTTCAAGATTCGTATTGCATTTTCAGCACTGCTTCTGTATAATACAAATCAGAATTCCGGATTACTTAATCGTTTACTGATCATTAAGCAATCCGCAACGAAAAAGCAAACACTCAACATACAACAACATGAAAGAAGGAGATTTTCTTATGAAGTATGGTCATTTTGATGATGTGCATCAAGAATATGTCATCACTACTCCCAAGACTCCGCTTCCCTGGATCAACTACCTGGGTTGCAACGAGTTTTTCAGTCTGATATCCAACACCTGCGGCGGATATACCTTCTATAAGGACGCCAAACTGCTGCGTCTGACCCGTTATCGTTACAATAATGTACCGGCAGACATCAACGGCAAATATCTATATATTAAGGATGGAGATACCGTATGGAATCCCGGCTGGCAGCCTACGAAGACCGAGCTGGATTCTTACGAGTGCCGTCACGGTATCGGTTACAGCCGTTTCACCTCTTCCAAGAACGGTGTTAAGGCTTCTGTGCTCTCCTTCGTTCCTCTGAATGATAACTGTGAGATCTCTCAGCTGACTCTGACCAACGGAAGCTCCGAGGACAAGAAGCTGTCCATATTCTCTTATGTAGAATGGTGTCTGTGGAATGCCGATGATGATATGAAGAACTTCCAGCGTAACTTAAGCACCGGCGAAGTGGAGGTACAGGATTCGACTATTTACCACAAGACTGAGTACCGCGAACGCCGTAATCATTACGCAATTTATTCTGTAAATACGAAGATTGATGGTTTCGATACCAGCAGAGATGCTTTTCTGGGTGCGTACAGAGGTGCGGATTCTCCCGAAGCGGTCGAGAACGGCAAGTGCACAAACTCCATGGCAAGCGGCTGGTCTCCCATTGCTTCTCATCAGATCAATGTGGATCTGGCAGCCGGCGAGACCAAGACTTTCATCTTCGTACTGGGCTATATCGAGAATCCCGAAGACGAGAAGTGGGAGTCCTACGGTGTGATCAACAAGACCCGCGCGAAGGAAATGCTGGCAAAATACCAGACCGACGCCCAGGTAGAAGAAGCTTTCGCAGCGCTGCAGGCTTACTGGAAACAGTTACTTGCCCGTTACACGGTAGATTCTGCTGACGAAAAAGTAAACCGTATGGTCAACACCTGGAACCAGTATCAGTGCATGGTAACCTTCAACATGTCCCGTTCCGCTTCTTATTATGAGTCTGGAATCGGTCGTGGCATGGGCTTCCGTGATTCCTGCCAGGATCTGCTCGGCTTCGTACATCTGATCCCGGATCGTGCAAGAGAGCGTATCATCGATATCGCTTCCACCCAGTTCCAGGACGGCAGCGCTTACCATCAGTACCAGCCTCTGACCAAGAAGGGCAACTCCGATATCGGCAGCGGCTTCAATGATGATCCTCTGTGGCTCATTGCAGGTACCAGTGCTTACGTAAGAGAGACCGGTGATACCTCCATCCTGACCCAGATGGTTCCTTTTGACAACGATATGAGCGTAGCTGCTCCTCTGATGGATCACTTAAAGCGCTCCTTAGACTATATCATCAACCACAAAGGTCCTCACAATCTGCCTCTGATCGGCCGCGCCGACTGGAATGACTGTCTGAACCTGAACTGTTTCTCCGCTCATCCCGGAGAATCCTTCCAAACCTTCGGTCCCAGTGAAGGACCCGTGGCAGAATCCGTATTCATTGCCGGTATGTTCGTAAAATACGGCGAAGAATATGCCCAACTGTGCGAGCTGATGGGTGATGCTGATGAAGCTGCCCGCGCACGTAAGGAAGTACAGGCAATGTACGATGCAATCCTGAAGGATGGCTGGGACGGCGACTGGTTCGTTCGTGCTTACGATGCTTACAGCCACAAGGTAGGTTCCAAGGAATGTCGCGAAGGTCAGATCTACATCGAGCCTCAGGGCTTCTGTGTACTCGCCGGTGTCGGTGTAAAGGAAGGACTTGCCGAGAAGGCACTGAATTCCGTAAAAGAAAGACTGGATACCAAGTATGGTGTCATGATCTTACAACCTGCATACACGGAGTATCACCTCGAACTTGGTGAAGTATCCTCTTATCCCCCCGGATACAAGGAGAATGCCGGTATCTTCTGCCACAACAATCCCTGGGTATCCATCGCAGAAACTGTTCTGGGCAGAGGTGACAGAGCCTTCGAAATCTACCGTAAGACCTGTCCCGCATACATTGAGGATATCAGCGAGATCCATCGTACCGAGCCTTATGTATACTCCCAGATGGTAGCCGGTAAGGATGCAAAATTCCACGGCGAAGCGAAAAACAGCTGGCTGACCGGTACCGCGGCATGGACTTTCGTAAATATCTCCCAGTACATCCTGGGTGTATATCCTACCCATCAGGGATTATCCGTAGATCCTTGTATTCCTAAGGGCTTCGGCGATTTCTCCATCACCCGTAAGTTCCGTGAGGGCACCTATCACATTCAGGTGAAGAATCCTCAGAACGTGGAGAAGGGTGTGGTATCCATGACCGTAGATGGCAAGGCTGTTGACGGGCACATCATCCCTTACGAAAAGGGCAAGGAAGAGTACAACGTAGTTATTACGATGGGCTAATTCCTTTCAAAACGATTTCTATCCTCCTTAAAACCCCGGCAGTTATGATAACTGTCGGGGTTTTGTATTGTTTTCCAATAGCTTCCGGTATGTAGCATCCATTCCCAGAGCTCCAAGTGGTGCCGTTATGAGGATTGCCAGCACTGCCACTGACAGGACGATCTTGCCACAGGATAATCCCATCGATAACGGTACGGAACCAATAGCTGCCTGTACGGTAGCCTTCGGCAGATAAGCGATCATGCAAAACAGGCGCTCCTTTTTACCTAGTTCCGTTCCCAGCAGACACAACGCCACACCAACAGAACGGAACACCAGTGCCAGCAGGATCATGCCTACCGCTGCCAGACCGGCTTCCATGGTATAGCGGATGTCCACCGCAGCGCCTACCAGCACAAACAGCACCACCTCCGCTGCCAGCCACAGCTTGCCAAACTTGGCAGACAACCTGCCCGTGACTTCCTTAGGTGTCCGCATCTTCAGTGCACATGCCATGCTCACCACTGCCAGCAATCCGGAAAAAGCAACCTTTCCCTTTAACATCGTCTCCAGTGCCATTAACAGGAAGGATAATCCCATAATAATAATGACTTTCATGCTGTTGCGCACGTAACTGCCCTTCCGATATAACAGTTCAAAAAGCTGTCTCAGCAGCCATCCCACCAACGCACCGAACAACACACCGGTCAGAATTGACACCGGAATATTTGCAAAATCCAGTGCATTTACATGTCCGCCTTGCGCCATTCCAACAAAAGCGGAAAACAGCACTATGACATAAATGTCATCGCAGGAAGCTCCTGCCAGGATCATCTGCGGAATACTTTTCTCCGTGCCATAGCCGTTCTCCATAAGGTACACCATCCGTGGCACCACCACAGCAGGTGACACTGCTGCCAGTACCGCACCCATGACTGCCGCATCCATTCTGCTGATATTCAGGATCATGGGGGCAAATATTACAAAAGCAAGCAATTCACAAGTAGCGGGGACGCAGGACAGCATGACTGCGGAACGTCCTACTTTTTTCAGATCCTTCAGATCCAGAGATAGTCCGGCCTTGAGAAGTATAATGATCAGCGCGATCTGTCGCAGCTGTGATGAAATATTCAGAATCGATACATCCAACAGGTTCAGCACATATGGTCCCAGAATAATTCCGGTAAATAACATTCCAATAATGCGTGGCAGGTGAATCTTCTGGCAGATTGCTGCCATAAGAAGTCCCAGCAAAAAAATCAGTCCCAGTGATGTAAGCATAAAAATTTCCTCCATTTTCTCGCAGCAGGACGTTTTGGAGTGTTTTATCGGATATTTTGTTTAAAAATATCTGCTTCCAAAGCATCCCCGAAATCACTTGCCGGGATTTCAAAATCTATAATTCCCACTGCATACGGCTGCAGTACATACTGCCCGGATTCAAAGACAAATCCATCTTCCGTAATGCTGAAGGTCGGGCTTGCCGGACCATTGCCGGTGCCTGCAATGTCCGCTCCATAGATTTCCTGATAAATAGCATCCATGTCTTCCGTGCCATCCAGCACTACCATTTTAATGCTCTTCTCATAATCAGGGTAGAAGCAATCATCCGTTGCCTGCATCTCGGCAGCTTTTTTCGTCACCAGTTCCAGTGCTTTGTCACGGAAGCCGTTTCCGAGACTGTCAAAGGTAATTTTTTCTCCTGTCTGCGTATAATAGTTTCTGTAATCCTGTATGTACCAGCCATGTGCTCCCTGATTATAGCCCTCATTGCCCCATACCACGCTGATCACCTTGTCATCTGCACGGATCACCTGAAATGAAAGTTCTTCATAGCTAGTCATTCCCGACATCTCGCCCTCATAAACTGTACCGAAATCACTATTGTTGATACTATCCAAAAAAGTTTCCACATACGCGTTCAAATCCTTTTGGATCTTGTCCTGCGCTTCTTCATTACCTTCTATCGTGATCGTCGGCACCTGATAGGCGTAGGTGTATTTTCTTTCCGCATCCTCCGGATCACTGCTGCCTTCAAAATCTTCCGTGGCAATCTCCACTTTGCCGGTTGCAACAGTCTCGGTCTGAGTTTCCTGTTGGACCGTGATCTCCGTTCCGACGTTTTCCTGCATACTTTCCTGTATGCTCTCTATCGGGCTGCCGGTCACCTCTGGGATCAGCACGGATTCCTCCTCACCGCATGCAGTACAGGTAAGCAGCAGTCCTGTAAGTATTGTAGCCAATAATTTCTTTTTCATTTTATTTACCTCCCAATGCCAGTATATACAACCATTGCATCATAATGGCATCATGTCCCGACCACGCCCCGCAACACAACTTTCCCCACATATTTTCGGACGAGTTCCGCCATCTGTTCCAGTTTCTCCCGCGAGAAAGCACCAAACAGTTCCGCACCGCCCGGCTTAACAGCATTGCTTTCTGCTGTCTGTGTCATCCGGTACAGGCAGTTATCATTCTCCTGATAACTCTGCAAGTAGTATGCAGGACACCCTTCGATCCATCTGCCGATCTCTTTAAATTCTCCCACGGTATGAATCCCCTTTACCACAGTAGTTCGGAATTCATAGGGAATACCGCTGCTTTTCAGGATACCGATACTCTCCTCAATGCGGGAGATATCCATATGTGGCAGTCCCGCCGCCCGGGCATAATTATCTCTGGAAGCCTTAATATCCATCGCCACATAATCGATCAGGTGCTCCTGTAACAATTCCCACAATACTCCTGGCATATAGCCGTTGGTATCCAGTTTGATGGGATACTCCAGCTCCTTGATCTTTTGCAGGAACTTGCGAAGATCCCGCTGCAGAGTCGGCTCTCCGCCGGTGATACAGACACCCTGGAGGATCCCCTGCCTTTTTTTCAGATAAGCAAGCACTTCCTCCTCCGGAACAGACGGCTGGCATCCGGGATCCAGTACCAGTTCCCCGTTGTGGCAAAACGGACAGCGAAAATTGCAGCCTCCTGTAAAAACAGTGGCTGCAATATGTTCCGGATAATCTAATAAAGTTGTCTTGTTAAAACCATGTATTTCCATACAGCATTCCCTTCGTCCCCATAGGGACTGTATGACTCTTTCTTACGTCCTCGATATCGTAGAATCCCGGATCACCAGTTCTCCGTCGAATACACAGTGCTGGTGTTTCGCTTTTTTCCCGATAATGTCAAACAGAATCCGGGCGGTCTCTCTCGCCATGCTGTCTACCGGCTGCTTTAAAGTCGTCAATGACGGAATAACATATTTCCCGATTTCCACTCCATCAAAGCCTGTCAGGGAAATATCTTCCGGTACCCTGTATCCGGCATCAGACAATGCTTTTCCAGCACCGATTGCCAGCATATCGGAGATTGCGAAGATTGCCGTGCACGGAATCTGCTTCTCCAGGAATTCCTTCGTCACCATGTAGCCATTCTCCAGGGAGTAATCCTCAAGGTCACTCCTCATGGGCAGGATCAGTTCTTCCCTTACTTCTATTCCGTTATCCTTCAACGCCTTTTTATAGCCTTCCAAACGCAGCTTACCGATGGAAGCATCCGTTTTGCGGGCACAGACGATCGCAATATCCTTATGCCCATTCTTACACAGATAGTCCACCATCTTGTAGCTTTCTTTGGTATCATCCACGGTCACGGAAGAATAGGTATTACGGCTGAATCCCTTTGGCAACATTCCGGTAGTACTCAAGATAAACGGTACATGAAGCTGTGCCAGTTTTTCCTCGCTGTGAACCAGATAACCACCGAGAAAAATAATGCCCCGAAGCCTTTTTTCCTTTACAAGCTTCAGTGCCACTTCCACTTCGTCCTCATCATAATCGACATGCTGCAGAACCATGGCATAGGACTTTTCCTTAATCTCTTCTTCCAACACCTTGATCATCTGACTGAAAAAGGAGTTATTGATACCTTTTACCAGCACAGCGATTGCTTTCGCATCCTGTCGCTTCAGATTTCTGGCACTGTTATTGGGTACGTAATTATTCTCTTTGATCACCCTCATGATCATTTCCTTGGTCTCGGGATTGATGTCCGGGTGGTTATTTATGGCACGGGATACCGTGCTGACACCGACACCGCAGATTCTTGCAATGTCTCTGATTGTGATTTCCTCCATGGAGCGCAAACCTTTCCAAGCCTGCAGACTTACCTTCCGTACAGCTTCGTCATGCTGCGGATCCGTCCTGCAAGCTCCTTTGTAAAATCTCCGTTCCCCATTCTCCACTTCCAGTTGATCCCCAGTGTGGAAGGAATGTTGATGCGGGCCTCCGATCCCAATCCGAGATAATCCTGCATGGGAATAATCGCCATATCCGCCACGCTGGCCATTGCCGCACGTACGAATTCCCAGGGAATCTGCTCTCTGGGGATTGCTTCTCCGTCCGCATTCTTCAGACGCAGATAATCGTCACAGAGCTTTTTATCCGCTCCCTTCAGAGTATCGTACCAGCCCATTACAGTGTCATTGTCATGTGTTCCCGTGTATACCACACAATTATGTGTATAATTATGCGGCAGATAATCACTCTCTTCCCGGGAATCAAATGCGAATTGCAGTATTTTCATACCTGGATAACCGGATTTCTTTACTAATTCTATCACAGATGGTGTCAAAAAGCCAAGGTCTTCCGCAATAACTTCTTTTTCTCCCAATTTTTCCTTCATGGCACGGAAAATATCGTATCCCGGACCCTGTTCCCAGTGACCGTGCTCCGCAGTGGGTTCCCCATAGGGAATCGCATAATAAGCATCGAATCCACGGAAATGATCGATACGTACCACATCATAGCGCTCAAAACAGGCTGCCAGCCGCTGCATCCACCAGGCATAACCGGTCTCTTTGTGATGTTCCCAGTTATACAGAGGATTACCCCACAGCTGTCCGGTGGCAGAAAATGCATCGGGAGGGCATCCCGCTACTGCTACCGGCTCACAATTCTCGTCAAACTGGAACAGCTCCGGATTCGCCCAGGCATCTGAGCTGTCAAATGCCACATAAATTGGAATATCCCCGATAATCTTGATGCCGTTATCGTTGGCATAGGTCTTTAGTTTCTCCCACTGTACCTGGAACAGATACTGCTGGAACTGGTAAAACGCGATCTCTTTCGCATATTTTCTGCGATATTTGTCCATAGCCGCAGGAGTTCTCAGTTTGATATCATCCTCCCAGGCTGCCCAACAGATACCACGGAAGCCATCCTTGACTGCCATATATAACGCATAATCCTCCAGCCAGTATGCATTCTTCTGTACAAACTCCTGAAATCTTGCATCTTCTTCAATATGACTATTATCAAACGCTTCTTTTAGCAGGCGGAAGCGACTCTTGTAGATTTTACCGTAGTCCACGGAATGAATGTCGGTACCGAAATCATAAGCATTGCACTGCTCAGCGGTCACATAGCCTCTCGCCACCAGATCCTCAGGATCGATGAAATAAGGATTCCCTGCAAAGGTGGAGAAGGACTGGTAAGGAGAATCTCCATAGCTGGTCGGACCTAACGGCAGGATCTGCCAGTATGCCTGACCAGCTTCTTTTAATCTGTCAATAAATTTGTATGCTTCTTTGGAAAAGCAGCCGATTCCGTATTTGGAAGGCAGACTGCTCACCGGCAGCAGGATTCCACTTTTTCTCATAACATAAATCTCCCGTTGTAACTTTTTCGTTTAACCCTTAACTGCTCCGGCTACCACGCCTTCGATGATGTACTTCTGACAGGTCAGATAGAAGACGATGATAGGGATAACAGACAATACCAACAGTGCCATCATGGCACCCAGATCCTTTGCACCGTAAGAGCCTACCAGATATTGTACCACAACCGGGATGGTTTTGTAATTAGTACTCAGACCAATTACCAGATAGGGCAGCAAATAGTCGTTCCAGATCCACATAGCGTTCAGAATCGCTACTGTGATAGCAGTCGGCTTCAGGATCGGCATTACGACGCCGAAGAAAGTCTGCAGCGGATTACAGCCGTCGATCATGGCTGCCTCTTCGATGTCTAACGGAATAGATTTGATAAATCCGCAGAACATAAATACGGACAGACCAGATCCGAAGCCCAGATACAGAAGCACCATTCCGGGAGGGTTATTTAAGTGAGTCATATTCGCCAGCTTAGACATCGTGAACATAACCATCTGGAAAGGTACGATCATGGAAAATACAAACATATAATACAATACGTTGGTCACACCGGTTTTTACTCTGGTCAGGTAATAAGCGGTCATGGAAGTAAACAGAATGATCGCTGCCACAGAAAATACCGTGATAAAAGCAGACCATCCGAAGGCTGTGAAGAAACCTGTTTTTTCAATACCATTCACATAGTTGGTAAGCCCTGCAAAAGTCTCTGCGGTAGGCAGTGCGAAAGGATTGTTACTGATGAACAGTTTTCCTTTAAAGGAGTTGATCAGCACGAAGAAAATAGGTGTCAAAAATGCAACTACCAGCACACACAGGATACAAAAAATGATTACATTGGAAGTTTTTTTCTTAGTCATTATTGCTCTACCTCCTTACGTCTGGTAAGTACCAGCTGTCCCAGGGCAATGACTGCCACTACAATGAAGAACAGTACTGCTTTGGCCTGACCAACACCTTCAAATCCGCTTCTGCCATAGAAGGTATTGTAGATATCCAGAGCCAGCATAGCTGTCTTTTTGCTGGGTGCTCCAGCCGTCAATGCAAGGTTCTGGTCGAACAGCTTAAAGCTGTTGGACACAGTGAGGAACAAACATATGGTAATAGATGGCATAACCATCGGAATTTTCACTTTGAATAATGTCTGTAACGAAGTAGCTCCATCAATCTCTGCTGCTTCGATCAGATCCGTAGGTACATTCTGCAGTCCGGCTACATAAATGATCATCATATAACCAATCATCTGCCAGTTCATCAGAATGATCAGGCCCCAGAATCCATAGGTCGGATTCGCCACCAGTGTTGTCTCGTATTTTAACAATACTGCGTTAATCATCTGCTGCCAGATATATCCCAAAATGATACCGCCGATCAGGTTCGGCATGAAAAATACGGTACGGAACAGGTTGGTTCCTTTGATCTTTCTCGTCAATGCCAGTGCCAAAATGAAGGCAAACACATTAATGGTGATGATGGACACGACGGAGAATTTTAAGGTAAATCCGAATGCGTTGACAAAATCTTTGTCAGCGAAAATCTTGATATAATTTTCCAGGCCTACAAATTGTGCATTTGTGATCGTCTTGAATTTGCAAAAGGACAGATATACGCCCATAACAAACGGTATGATAAATGCAAAGGAAAATGCGATCAATGTAGGCAATACAAAAATGGGAAAATATCTTTTTAATGTCTTTTGCATAAGCCTTCTCCTTTTTACAAACACGGGGGCCGTGGTACCACCACCGCCCCCTATGTTTGAGATTTCTATAAGATGGATTAAGTTATCGTCTTGTTTTGTAGATGGAGCTTAGTTAGCTGCGATTGCTGCCTTCTCAGCTGCCCATCTGTCTACTACGGTCTGCTTTACACTATCCCAATCGATGGAACCGGAAGCATACTCCAGAAGAGCTGCACCGAAGTCATCCTTGAACTGCTGGCTGGGGAAGGAAGTGAAGTTCCAGGATACAGATGTCTTGGAAGAATCTGCCATGTAACGAAGAACTTCCTGAGCCAAAGGATCGGTGGGCTTTTCAGCATCGGTAAAGGTATCGAAAGGAGCAATGAATCCAAGGTCATTGGTTACAGCTGCCTTACCGGTCTCAGAGGAGAACAGCCATTCAACGAATGCGATGGATGCTGCCTGATCCTCAGCAGAAGCTTCCTTGTTGATGCAGAAGAAGTTCTCAGTACCGGTGCACAGTCCCTGATTCTCTTCACCTTCAACGCCGGTGTAGATAGGAAGGAACTTAACGTCTTCAGCCTTAACAGTGTTGCCGTCTACGCCGGAGATCTGGCCCCATGCCCAGTTACCGTTCTGTACCATTGCTACCTGACCCAGAGCGAACTCAGCCATGGAATCGTCTACAGACTTGCTTCCCAGCAGACCGGGTGCTGTGCAGGAGTTGTTGATGTACAGATCGAAAATGTTCTTGAAGTTATCGGAGTAAGTGAACTCCAGGTTGTCGGTATCGGTGATACCCTTGTCCTTGTACTCGTAGTATACAGGGATGTTAGCCAGATGAGTCTGCCATCTCCAGTCTTCACCGGGAGTCAGGGATGTGGAAGCGAATACGCCTTCAATACCGAGCTCATCTTTTCTTGCCTGCATATCTTCTACAACTTCTTTTAACTTGGCAAAGTTGTTGATCTCATCCATGCTTGCTGCCTTAGCACCGTCCAGTGCGAAGTACTTCTGCATGATAGCGTCGTTGTAGATGATGCCGTAACCCTCTACTACGTAAGGGATTCCGTATACACCACCGTCTTCGCCGGTGATTGCCAGGCTCTTATCCATTAACCAGCTGTACAGGTCGGTATCCTTCAGATCTGCGCAGTAGTCTTTCCAGTTCTTGTAGCCGATCGGTCCGTTGATCTGGAACAGGGTAGGTGCTTCTGTGTTAGCGATCTCAGACATCAGGGTCTGCTCATAAGTACCACTTGCTGCGGTTACAACCTTTACAGGGACACCGGTCTCCTCGGTATATTCCTTAGCCAGCTTCTGCCATACTTCGTCAACTTCAGGTTTGAAGTTCAGGTAGTATACAGATCCGTCTGCGGCTGCTGTCGTTTCAACAGCTTCGGTGGTTGCTGCATCTGTCTTGCTGTCGGTAGCAGGGGTGGTAGCTGCTGCATCACCGGAGTTTCCACAACCGGTCAGCATAGAGGCTGCCATTACTGCACAAAGTAATACGCTTGCCAATTTCTTCTTCATAATCTTACCTCTCCTTTATGTTTGTACGGGTCACTTCATAATTTTTGTATGTCCCCGTTACTGTTTCGGAATCGGTATCGGTATTGTTCCCGGTAACGTTTCCGTTGCTGTAATTAGAAGATAGCATATTCACGAATCGGTTGCAAGAGATTTCCTGCAATTTATCGGAAGTTTGTATATTGTCATCAAATCTGCGACATTGTTTTTGTGCATTTTCACCATGGAATGAAGTGTGCAAGATGATTATGGATAATTTTATTTTCTGTAACTTGAGAGTTAGTTGAATACATTGGCAAAATCCACGAACTCCCGGAGCACGCGATACACATGTCTCGATGTAAGGTCTCCGGATGTGAATTTTCTACGAAAAGTGATGAGTAGTTCTCGTCATGACGGGGCCGCCTACAGTCGACATCCATGTCGACAATCGGCTGACGCGGACATCGTGTCCGCTTTCCCCCTGTCATTCAGCACTTTTCTAGA
This sequence comes from Waltera intestinalis, assembly GCF_009695995.1. Taxonomy (GTDB): domain Bacteria; phylum Bacillota; class Clostridia; order Lachnospirales; family Lachnospiraceae; genus Acetatifactor; species Acetatifactor intestinalis. Next base: position 109,902 of record NZ_VUMU01000007.1, on the reverse strand, counting down.
AAATATCAACATCCTCCGACAAACATCTTCGACATGGCACCGCATACTCCGGGAGTTCTGCGTTTTGGAAAGCTTTCAAAAACCCCCGGTGCATTCACACCGGGGGTTTGTATCTATTATTTCAATTTCCAGATGTCTCTGTTGTACTCTGCGATGGTTCTGTCGGAGGAGAAGAAGCCTGCCTTGGCGATGTTCACCAGCATCATCTTCTTCCACTTCTGCTGATCCTCATAATCGGCGAATGCCTGATCTTTCACCTTGATGTAGTCTTCCAGGTCAAGCAGAGTCATGAACCAGTCTTTGTTCAGCAATTCGTTGTAGAGGCGCTCCAGGTTCTCCTTTTTGCCCACCTTGAGTGCTTCCTTGCTGACGATGAAGTCTACGGCCTCTTTGATCACGGGACTCTTCTTATAGTAATCCTTGGAGACATAATCTGCCTTCTCGTAATGCTTGATGACAGTATCACTGTCCTGACCGAAGATGTAGATATTGTCATCACCTACCAGCTCGTGGATCTCTACGTTCGCACCGTCACTTGTACCCAGTGTTACAGCACCGTTTAACATGAACTTCATGTTACCGGTTCCGGATGCCTCCTTGGATGCCAGAGAGATCTGCTCGGAGATATCGCAGGCAGGGATCAGCTTCTCGGCATAGCTTACGTTGTAGTTCTCTACCATAACAAGCTTCATGTAAGGGCTGACTTCCGGATCGTTATTGATAATGTCGGACATTACCAGCAGGAGATGAATGATATCCTGAGCGATCACATACGCAGGTGCAGCCTTTGCACCAAAGATGAAGGTCAGCGGTGTAGAAGGCTTCTTGCCGCCCTTAATCTCCAGATATTTGTGAATGATATACAGTGCGTTCATCTGCTGACGCTTATACTCGTGCAGACGCTTTACCTGAATATCGAAGATGGAATCGGGATTCAGCTCCACGCCTTCCTTATCCTTGATATAGGATACCAGCTCGATCTTCTTGGTCTTCTTGATATCATAGATAGCATCCAGTACCGCCTGATCGTCCTTATGCTCTAACAGCTTCTGTAATTCTTCGGCATCCTTCTTGTAACCGTCGCCGATGGTCTGGGTCAGGAACGCAGCCAGCTCATGGTTACAGGACAGCAGCCATCTGCGGAAGGTGATACCATTGGTCTTGTTGTTGAACTTTTCAGGGTAAATCTTGTAAAAATGATTCAGTTCGCTCTGCTTCAGAATCTCGGTATGAATTGCTGCCACACCGTTAACGCTGTAACCGTAATGGATGTCGATGTGTGCCATGTGCACTCTCTTATCCTTATCGATGATCTGAACTTTTTCGTCCTTATATTTCTTTGCCACACGGTCACTCAGCTCCTTGATGATGGGAACCAGCTGAGGAACTACTTTTTCAATATAAGCCAGAGGCCACTTTTCCAGAGCTTCTGCCAGGATGGTGTGGTTGGTATACGCGCAGGTGCGACTTACGACGTCAATGGCTTCATCCATGGTGAAGCCTTCCTCAGTGGTGAGGATACGGATCAGCTCAGGGATAACCATAGTAGGATGGGTATCGTTGATCTGGATTGCCACATGTTCAGGCAGAGTATGCAGATCATAGCCTTTTTCCTTTACTTCCTTCAGGATCAGCTGGGCACCGTTGCATACCATGAAGTACTCCTGGTAGATACGTAACAGGTTACCGGCCTCATCGGAATCATCCGGATACAGGAACAGAGTCAGGTTCTTCTCAATGGCTTCCTTATCGAAAGTGATGCCTTTCTTTACCAGGCTCTCATCCACGGTCTCAATATCAAATAAGTGCAGCTTGTTCAGTCCGTTCTCATAACCTACCACGTCAATATCATACAATACGGAAGTCACCTTGCGGTCACCGAAAGCCACTTCAAATTTTGTACCGGTGTTGTTCAGCCAAGAATCCTTCTGGATCCAGTCGTTCTTCTCAGCATTCTGCAAATGATCCTTGAATACCTGCTTGAACAGACCGAAGTGGTAGTTCAGACCGATACCGTCTCCGGGAAGTCCCAGAGTAGCGATGGAATCCAGAAAACATGCTGCCAGTCTTCCAAGTCCACCGTTACCAAGAGAAGGTTCCGGCTCTGCCTCTTCGATGTCTGCCAGATTCTTGCCGTTTTTCTTCAGGATATCGCTCAGCTCCTCATAGACACCTAAGTTGATCAGGTTGTTGGATAACAGCTTACCGATCAGGAACTCCATGGAAATGTAATATACTTTCTTGTCTCCGGTGATTGCAGGAGTCTCTGCCATCTTCTCTTTGGTCAGCTGCAGTACTCCGTTGTACAGCTGTGCATCGGTGCAGGCACCGATATTTTTTCCATACATTTTGCCGGTGATCTCGTTTAATGTCTGCTCTAAATTCATCTTTAACCCCATTTCCGCACGTTTCCCCAGGGAAGCGCACTATTTTTCTATTCTCTCTGTTGCGGTTTTCCCCGAATCAGCGAATGCCATTTCCTCCGTTTTTCAGGAAAAATAGTTTTGTTGCTCTCTTACAATACACAGGATACCATAGGAAAACGTTTTCCGCAACCCTTTCTTTTATTTTCCTGGATTTTTGTGCAAAATAGCTTAACAGATAATATCCTTATAGTACATTTTCACGATACTGTGGGGCATGACTACCTGATGTCCCTCGCCGCCGTTCATCAGATGATGTACTTCTTCCACGGCTCTGCTGGAGATGCTGTAGAAATCCTGTCTGATAGTATTCATCTGCTTACCGACATATCCCATCAGGGTGATGCCATCAAAACCGCACACCGGACGGAAAATGTCCATATCGATCAGGGCGTTCATGGCGCCGATTGCCATCAGGTCGGAGGCACAGACTACCACGTCCTTATTTTTCGCGTATTTCAGTGCCACGTTTCTCGCTGTCAGCTCACTGAAATCTCCCTGTCTCACCATCATGGTCAGATCCAAGTCTTTCACCAGACGCTTCATGCCTTTTAATCTCTGTTCCGTGACATAACCGTCTCTTCTGCCTGCGATGTACAACACACGCTTGCAATTATCGTCCAGCACCGTCTTTTTCGCCACATCGTACTGAGCCTGTTCCTGATCGATACTGATGTATGTGGTCCTGGCATTCACAATCGGTGCATCCACTACCACACAGGCGAACTGCTTTTCCCGGATGAGTTTCTGCAGCACTTTATCTTCTTTGGACATGCCATAGATCACAACGCCCGAGATACTTTGTGACAGAAAAGATCTGGTGATCTCTTCCGCTGTCATTCCCGCGATCATAGAAGGAAAGATCGTCACGACTTCCACATTCAGTTCTTTCGCCTTATCCAATGCCCCTACCAGGTACTGCATGAAGATCTGGTCGATAGCCTGGGTCTGTCTATTGGGATCCAGCACCAGCGCGATTCTTCCAAACTGCTTGGAGGAAAGCGCCGCAGCAATGGAATTCGGAATATAATTCAGTTCCTTGATGGCGTCCTGTACCTTTTTCTTCGTCTCTTCACTGACATTCGGGTAGCCGTTTAAGACCTTGGATACTGTTGAAATTGCCACTCCGGCATGTTTTGCCACTTCCTTGATTGATACCATAAATCCCCCATTCCGGCCGCAGATCCCTGCGCCCGTTTTTCTCCGTTACCACGACAGAATGCGGTCTTGTTCCATTTGACGTTTGCTCATATATTCTCTATACTATAAGTTAATGGCAGTTTCGTCAATGTACAGCATTTACGAAATATGGCGTGAATTTTTGGAAAAGGTTTTCCAAAACAGATTAAAATAGGACAGCGAAAGCGCCGGAAAGGCAACACATATCATGGCAGTTATCAAAAGTGTGGAAGAAAAATATATGAAAGAAGCCTTGAAACAGGCAAAAAAAGCCTACGCTCTGGGAGAAGTTCCCATCGGTTGTGTCATCGTACACGAGGGAAAGATCATCGGCCGGGGTTACAACCGCCGCAATACAGATAAAAATACGCTGGCGCATGCGGAGATCACAGCGATCAACAAAGCCAGCAAGGTCATCGGTGACTGGCGTTTGGAAGAGTGTACCCTCTATGTGACACTGGAGCCCTGCCAGATGTGCGCCGGTGCCATCGTGCAGGCCCGGATCCCCGAAGTCGTCATGGGCTGTATGAATCCCAAGGCCGGATGCGCCGGATCCATCCTGAATATACTGGAAATGCCCCAGTTTAACCATCAAGTGAAGGTTACCCGGGGCATTTTGGAAGTGGAATGCAGTCAGATGCTGAAAACCTTTTTCGAAGAACTCCGCATCCGCAACAAGCAGGAAAAGGAAGCCAGGAAGTCCTTAAGCAGTCTCTCGTAGCGATGCTTCTTCTCCTTTATCCTGTGTATGTCCGCTCTTTCTGAATTTTCTGAGTTTCGGCAGTTTGCAGAGCAGAAGTCCCGTCTGATACAATCCCTCTGGTGCATACAGGATCATAAATACGCAATATGGGAATACATATCTGCTCTTGGCTTCCCACAGGATACTGAACAGAAATCCGCCGAACACAGCAATCCAGGGCAGCCACAGTGATATCGGAACCTCCTTTTTCTTCCACCACAAGATTCCCAGCATGACCAATGCCATAAGTCCAGCCAAATATAGGATACTCTGGTAATAATTTGTAAGCTTCCATATAGTTCTTCCCAGTTCACCGTAATACAGACTCTCCAGAACAGAAGACAATTCCGCTCCTTCTTCAAAACTTTCCGTACTTTCCAACGCTGCATACATCGGCTCTATCCACTGGCCCTCCACCTTATTTTTGAAAAAGTTGAATGCCATTCCCGGATCCTGTGAAAATTCTTCCAACCGTTCCCGGATATATTCTTTTCCCTGCTGTGCGGCAAGTTCCTGTTGGCAATCATAATCTGTAAATGTTGCCTGCTGATATCGGTTATAGACCCCCGCTCTGCCTTCCGTCTCCTGTAATCCCATAGCAACCCACAAGATACTGGGAATACCGACTCCACTGGGATATCCCGACCGGACTTCATAGATTACATCTACTGCCTTCACAGACAATGCCGCCGTCAGAAGGATCGCTGTTCCCGCCATAAGATATCGTACTTTCTTTTTTCTGAGACTTACCAGCAGAACATAGACTGCCACGGCAACGAGAACGATCCATGTATTTTTCCGGGCAAGTACCGCCAGACCCGCTGCGAAGGATGCCAATGCAATATATCTCTTCTGCCCGGAATGTTCATAGGCTGCCACACCATAAAACAATATGATTCCGAAGCTGATGCTGAGCACATCACCATAGATATAAGGAAGATAAAATAAAAGAGGAAAACAACCCAGCATCATCACACAATACAGCATCCGGAATACCGGTCTGTCCGTGTTCAGCTTCAGAAACCCATAGCCCGCCAGTATCGTAAGTATCCACCATACGACATGAAGGATCTTGGCCGGTCTGTAGTTAAAGTCGCCGAACAAGGTAAACAGGATCTCATAGAGGATTGCCAATCCCTTCTGCTGCTGGTACATTCCCACATACCCGCCAATGCTCAGCATGCTGAAATTGCCATCTCTGCAATATGCAGCAAACGCTGTAGTATTAATCTGGTCTCCTACGGGATAATAGGGATTCTTGCATACATAGAATACCCCCAGAATAAACGCAATGACGCTCGTCACAATTAACGTACACAGGCAGATCTTTTCCTGCTGGGACTTATCTTTTTTCATCAACACTTTGTCAATTCCCATGGTACAAAGCGATACAGCAAAAAAAACCGCGATATGAGCCCAGGTCTTGTCCCCGACCAGCACTCCTCTGGTTCTGCCATCCACCGCACCGTAATAGGAATATTTGCAGGCCCAGTAGCTGAGAAGCATCATCATTGCCAGAGCGCACACCAATAAGATTCCGAGCAGTGCATGATATAGTTTTTGGTTTTTATCTGTCTGTAACTGCCTGGTATTCATTTTCTTTCGATATCCTTTTCTCCCAGAGTATTATAATTTTATCTTGTTATTATTGTAATTTTCCGATAATTGCACATCGTTACGTCAATTATAGCACGCGCAGACATATTCTTCAAGTCAAAGAGGCTTGACAAAGCCGCCGGAAACAGATACACTAAAAAAGCCGTATATGTCGGGTTGCCATGCAGTGGTGATGAAACTCGGTCTTACGCAATGGAGATCTACGAACCGTGTCAGGTTGGGAACAAAGCAGCACTAAGTAGAACCTTCCATGTGCCGTAAGGAAACTGGGTGGAGCTGCTGTCATGGTCCGGCGTATGCGGTTTTGACATTTGTAGCTATGAATAAGAAGGAAGTACAGATATGGCTGTAGAGACTACCACTTTTTCAAATAATTGCGCCGACACCTGGTTCCGTGACATCATGTCCGACTGTGTGCTTTGCCCACGTGCCTGCCATGTGAACCGTCTCGCCGGTCAGACCGGGTACTGCGGGCAGACCGCTGAACTCATGGCAGCGAGAGCTTCCCTGCATTATTGGGAAGAGCCCTGTATTTCCGGTACTTCCGGCTCCGGAACCGTCTTTTTCTCCGGCTGTAATCTCAGATGTGTCTTTTGTCAGAATCATAATATTGCTTTGGGTAAGGCCGGACGAGTCATTGCTCCGGAGCATCTGGCGGAAATATTTTTGCAATTGCAGGAACAGGGGGCCAATAATATCAACCTCGTCACCCCGACTCATTTTCTGCCGCAGATCGTTATTGCACTGGAGCAGGCAAAACAGAAGGGGCTGCATCTTCCCATTGTATACAATACCGGCAGCTATGAATCTCCGGAGGCACTGCGCCATCTGGAAGGGCTGGTGGATATTTATCTTCCGGATCTGAAATATTTTTCCCCGGAACTTTCCACTGCGTATTCCCATACTCCGGATTATTTTGAAACTGCCTGTGCAGCCATTTCGGAAATGTATCGCCAGGTGGGGGATCCTGTCATCGATGAAGATACCGGATTAATGCAGCACGGGATGATTGTCCGCCATCTGCTTCTGCCCGGGCAGACAAAGGATTCCAAAAAAATCCTGCGCTATCTCCATGAGACCTATGGAGATCATATTTATATCAGCATTATGAATCAGTATACACCTCTGCCACAGGTAGCGGACATTGAGGCGCTGAATCGTACCGTAACGCCGGAAGAATACGACCGGGTATTGCGATTTGCAGAGCGGATCGGCATCGAACGAGGTTTTCGTCAGGAAGGAACGACCGCCAGTGAAAGCTTTATTCCGGAATTCGATGAAAGTGGACTGTGATCCTCTCACAGTTCCACCGAGATCAGATAATATCCAAAGTCTCCTTCCCATGCCGGTTCTCTGGCTCCTTCAAAGCTCTCAAAGCCAAACATTCTCGCGACCTGTTTCTCCCGTTCGTAAAAGTTTCCCGGAACTCCTATGTAATACTTTGCCTGCCCGGCTGTTTCCTGCCGCAACAACAGCAAATGTCTGTAATTGTAATATCCATGCAGTAAAAAGCTGTTATGGGTCATCTGATAACAGCGTTCCCGCAGGACCACGAAATCCTCCGGTCCCACAGAGAGAAATTCCCTGGCATCCCGGAAGGGATGAATGTGTGGGTAAATGCTGCTTAACTGCTCCCATTTGGTATCTTTCATGTGCAGGGTGTTTTCTGCGGCGGATCGTTTTGAGATCCGGTCCCCCTGCGATGGAACAAGACTTGTCACTACGGTTTCTGCCGCTTCGGGGGGCTGTTCTCGTGGTTGTTTATCCGCCTCCTGTGCAGGTTTTTTTTTCGCGTCACCGCCTCTCACAAACCGTCCTATGATTTCCAAATTTCGTTCCAACGGAATGCGTATCCCAAGTATCTGCTCCCACTCTTTTTCCAATGGAATCCTTTTCTCACAAGAAGCTCTTCCTTGATCTATTGTCATTTCGCACAGCTGCTGTTCCCCGCTTTCCCATTGCAAATACAGCAGTATCCCCTTACCGGACACGATTTCCTGTCCATTCAGCTGCACTGTCAAAATTTCTTCTTTATCCAGGCTTTCCAACCTCGCATATCCCGCACTTCGGATTCGCTGCCCGTTTTCCTGTAATTCCAGATAACTGATCTGTTTCCGATATGACATAAAAATCCCCCCGCATAAAGTATTCTAACTATCTTTATGCAGGGGGTTGTCCTTAATATTCCTGGTTGTCCAGATATTTCATATAATTAACGACCATCATTGCGATCTTGAAGGTCAATGCATCATCGAAGCTGCGCAGGTCCAGTCCGGTGCTCTTCTGGATCTTCTCAATACGATACACCAGCGTATTGCGGTGTACGAACAGCTGTCTGGAAGTCTCCGACACATTCAGATTGTTCTCAAAGAACTTGTTCAATGTATTCAATGTCTCTTCGTCCAGATCGTAGGGTACATTGTCTCCGAAGATCTCTTCGATGAAGATCTTGCACAGATTCACCGGCAGCTGATAGATCAGTCGTCCGATTCCCAAAGTGCTATAGGCAATGACTTTTTTCTCTGCATAGAAGATCTTGCCTACATCCAGTGCCATCTTAGCTTCCTTGTAGGACTTGGAGACATCCTTCAGTTCCTGTACCACAGTACCGTATGCAACTTTTACATCCAACAATGCTTCCGCATTCATCATGGCCACAATAGTCTCTGCCAGTTCATGCAGTGTCTCCGGTGTTGTGGTGTTTTCTACGGACTTGATCAGGATCAGACTGGATTCATCTACAGCAGTCACATAATCGCCCGCCTGGGGTGAGAACATGCTCTTAAGCACTTCCGATACAATACCGTCCTTCTCATCCTTCGTCTCGATCAGATACACCGCTCTCGGACAGCTGACTTCCACATGAAGCTTCTTCGCTCTGTTGTAGATATCTACCAACAACAAATTGTCCAGTAACAGATTCTGGAAGAAGTTGTTCCGGTCAAAACGCTCTTTATAGGCAATGACGAGATTCTGAATCTGGCTGACGGCAATCTTGCCTACCATATACACATCGTCCGTCATTCCGCGGGCAACCAGCACATATAAAAGTTCACCTTCATCACGGATCTTCAGAAGATGATGCACTCCGATCACCTGACTGTCTGCAGGGGATTCTGCAAAGCCTGTGATCAGATCGGTCGTAATGTCATCTCTCTCCATGGTAGATGCCACTTCGGATCCGTTCAGGTCATAGACTCCGAGGTCAACTTTTGTGATTGCTTTCAATTCATCAATGCTTGTCTGTATAATCTGGCCTGTAATCATATTATCCACGCCTTTCTGTAATATTTCATATCCGCTTGCTCTACTCATAACCAAAAAGCCCCTCTGCAAGCAGTCTCGCCTTTTATCTATGTCCCACAATCCTTCCCCTCTATTCACATATCGTGGGATTGGCATCACTATATATGTTTAGTATAAAGGATTTGTGCATTTGGTGCAAGCAAAATGCTGAAAAAAGACCCTGTCTGTAATTACAGACAGGGTCTTGAAATTTCTGATTAAGACTAGTTGGTAATAACCTGCTCGGTCTCTTTGTCGAATACATGGATCTTCTCAACATCCAGAGCGAACTTAACGGTATCGCCAGGTCTTGCAGTGGTACGAGAATCTACTCTTGCGGTCATAGGGAACTCGTCAAGATCGAAGTACAGATATACTTCTGCACCAAGTAACTCGTAAACCTTAATGGTAGAGGTAAATACGCTCTGAGGAGAGGTCTCGATGTACATCTCGGAATCATATACATCCTCAGGACGGATACCGAAGGTAACAACCTTTCCATCGTAACCGCCATCGATCAGCTTCTTGGACTTAGCGGGAGGAAGAGGAATGCTGTGACCTGCGATTACCAGGTTAGCGATGTCGCCTTCTACCTTAACAGTAGCATCTAAGAAGTTCATCTGCGGAGATCCCATGAATCCTGCTACGAACAGGTTGCAAGGCTTCTCATACAGGTTCTGAGGAGTATCTACCTGCTGGATAACGCCGTCCTTCATAACAACGATTCTGGTACCAAGGGTCATAGCCTCGGTCTGGTCATGTGTAACGTAGATGATGGTGGTGCCCAGTCTCTGATGCAGCTTAGCGATCTCGATACGCATCTGTACACGCAGCTTAGCATCCAGGTTGGACAGAGGCTCATCCATCAGGAATACCTTAGGGTTACGAACGATTGCACGTCCCATAGCAACACGCTGTCTCTGACCACCGGACAGAGCCTTGGGCTTACGATCAAGCAGTGGAGTCAGATCCAGGATCTTAGCTGCTTCCTTAACCATCTTGTCAATCTGATCCTTGGGAACTTTTCTCAGCTTCAGACCAAATGCCATGTTGTCATATACGGACATATGAGGATACAGAGCGTAGTTCTGGAATACCATTGCGATATCTCTGTCCTTAGGCTCTACATCGTTAACTACTCTGTCACCGATCTTCAGTTCACCGGAAGAGATATCTTCCAGACCTGCGATCATACGAAGAGTGGTGGACTTACCACATCCGGAAGGACCTACGAAAATGATGAACTCCTGATCTGCGATCTCAAGGTTGAAATCCTTAACAGCTTCAAAACCGTTAGGATATACTTTGCAGACATTCTTTAAAGATAAACTTGCCATTTGAAAATACTCCTTTCATATTTACAATGTTACTTTCTCTCATTGTGAAACGATATGTCTCGTTTGAATCTGAAATCAGTATAACGAAATTCACGAAAATGTGCCATACCACTATTTCACAAAGATTTTGAATCATATTGTATGAATTGCTTATAAACTTTTCTTTTTTTAAAGATGCTTGTCAGATTGAACAAATCTGTTTCTATTTCTTGGGCATTTTCCACAAGGAGGTCTCTACTTTGTCTCTTTTTCCGGCTTTTTGTAGAACGTAAGCTGATTTTTTCCATGTCTTTTTGACACATATAACGCATTATCCGCGGATTTGTACAGATTTTCAAAGGTATTGCCGTCTCCGGGGAACACAGCTGCTCCCACGCTGGCCGTAACAGAATACTTCACATATTCTCCGACTTCAAACTGGTGGAAAAACTGTTCGATCTTCTTCCCTTCCCGTTCGATCATGGTAATATCACGGATGTCCTTGAGAAATACCATAAACTCATCGCCACCGGTACGACCCACAATGTCCGTTGCACGGAACATGGACTGCAGGCGCACTGCCAGGTTCCGGAGCACTTCATCTCCAAAGGTATGTCCCATGGTGTCATTGATCTTCTTGAAATTATCTACATCCAGAACGAACAATACCCCCTGCTTTTCCGGATATTGTTCCATATATTCACGGATCTTACGCTCTGTGGCCATCTTGTTGTTCAGATCAGTCAGCAGATCGGTGTCTGCCTTGTCTTCCAGGACTTTGCTGTGTTCCGAGACCTTTATGCGTACCAGCACATTGATCACTGTGATCACAATAAGGGCTGCTGCGATCGATATGCTGATCTTGACGATCAGATCCACAATAGGGCCACGGAAGGACTGCTGAATACCGGACAGATAGGATTCATCGATGCCTACCACCAGATTCCAGGCTGTGTCCGCAATGGGAAAATGACAGAGGATCTTACCTACACCGTTCTCATTGACATGCAGTATCCCATTGTCGCCCTTCTGCTGTTGTCTGTCAAACAGTGTCCAGCTTCCAAGACTCTCTGCTACCTCTTTTAAGGAATTCCAGAAATCGTTTTGTAAAATTTTCGTTCCTTGTGTCGCTCCATAGCATGCCATAATGGTTCCGTTGCGATCGACCAAAGAAAAAAATGTCCTATCTCCGTATACGGAATTCTCAAATAAATCAGACATCTCTGCCGGCTCCATATAACTGAGCAGGTATCCGTTTACATTTCCGGAATTTGTAATAGGACATACATAGATGAAAGCCGTCTGTCCGTTGATCCCGTCCGTTCTGGCAAACAGATAATGCGGTGTTTCACCAAGGATACTATCATAGTAATTCAGTTCTGTCATATCGATCTGCCGTCTGTCATTCAGAAAGCCCGTGCCGTTGGTTGCACAGTATACAACCATATATGCATCACTTGCCTTCATCAGTGTATCCAGCTTCTCATTCAGGAACGCCTCACCTCTGTCCAGGCGGCCGGCCATGATCGACGCAACCGCATCCGTGATATTTCCCAACGCTTTCAGTTTATCCTCTACCCCGGCAGCATAATAAAGTCCGATCTGTTCCGCCTGATCATCCACAACTGTCTGTATTGCTATTTCCATCTTATTATTAAAGTCATATATGCTCAGGACCAGTGCGATGACTAACAATACACCTGGTAGGATCCATTGGAGGAAATTTTCCCATATTTTTCTCTTCCGCATATTCTGAACACCCCTTATCTGTTGCCTGTAGAACATTCGTCCATCAGCCCTGACCCTGCAGGTATCTTAGCTACTTGTCTTCTATCTTAATACTTTCATCAATCTCATCATGAAATACTCTTTCATCCTCTTCCGGTGATACTTCCGGTGCCGGCTCCTGTTCTGACAGAAGCTGGTCTTCCAGTTTTTGGAAAAACTTATTATATAACATTGCGGATGCATATGCCGGCAGAGAAAAACCAAACAGAAAGATGATCGGTATCAGTCGTAAAGATACCAGGTATATGATCAGCGGGAAAAATGCCATTACGAGCATTACCAATGTCTTAGGAAGCTGCAGGATGCTCATAATAAAGGCATTTCTGATGGTTCCCATGATCGTATTGTCGAATTTGGCAAGTACCGGGAATACATACAATGTCGTGCAGATCACAAGCACTGCAGCAGCCATGATCAGAACCACCAGCACGCTGCTGAACTGTATTCCGGATTTGGTAATAATGTAATAATCTCCACCCAGTACTGCTGCTATCAGCAGGATCAGCAGCCAGATCAGAGTAGCCTGGCGGAAATTTGTCTTAAATGATTTGAAAAAGCTTCTGGTAATATAACTTTCCTCATTGCGCACGATCTTTAGTGCCACATAATGCATGGAGGTAAATGCCGCTCCTGCAGTAATAATGGGAATACAGCAGATCAGAGTCAGAATGTTCAGCCACATCAGGTCTGCCATTTTATTGAGTACATTCATTAACGGACTGTCCAAGTCAAAAATCTTCATTTACGTCATATCCTTTTCGTTTGCTTAATTTATAAAAACTTTTCCATCGGTGTTACGCGGATCCCCGAAAAAGCTTCCTCCTCATGCACTGCATGAAATCCCAGTTTCCGATAGAAATCCACGGCATACGGAGCTGCCTTCAGCGACATATACCGTTCCCCCGCCTCTTTTTTCAGATATTCGCACATTCTTCCCATCAGACTCCGGCCAACACCTCTGTGATGATATTCTTCGTCCACGAAAAGAAGCGACAAATGATTGTAGTTCCGCACAGAAGCCGCTCCGATGATCCTGGCGCCATCCAAAGCCACCATCATCTGATATCTTCCCTGCCGGAACGACTTATAGAGGTGTTCATCCGTAATGAATTCATGAAAATTACGGATTCCCTCCTCTGTATAATCCACCGCCTCATATTTCAAAAAAGTCTTCCAGATCATATGCATGGCAGGGATCCAGTCTTTGTCCTCTGCCCATCTGATCTCATAGCCATTCACCATATCTGCCATACTGCACCGTCTCTCCGATTCAGGATCAGGGAAGCCTCTGTTCTCAGGCGATCCCCGGAATCTCCTTGCAGATCCACTGCCAGATGTCCTCCATTGCCACCTCAGCGTCGTCTTCATTCAGGAGTTCATGTCTGTCATTCTCGTATAGCTTCACGGTAATGTTCTTCACTCCGGCTCTCTTCAGAGAGTCACATGCCTTATGAACACCCTTACCGTAATCTCCCACAGGGTCTTCCGCTCCGGATACCATAAGAATCGGCAGGTTCTGGGGAACCTTTTCCAGATTCTCCTGCTTCTGCAATCTGCGGATCAGTTCAAACAGAGTCTGAAAACCGTTCACGGTAAAGGTAAATCCGCACAGTTCGTCTTCGATATAGCGGTCCACATTCTCCGTATTCCGGCTGAGCCAGTCACTGGAAGTTCTGGGAGAATCAATTCGTTTGTTATAGCCTCCGAAGGCAGCCTTATCAATAAAATGGCTGACATGCTTCGAACCGCAGAACAGCTTCTGTATTCCCGCCATGGCTTTTGAGGCAAAGATCAGCCCCGCCGACTGCATTCCCGTACCTACGATGACCGCACCGCCTATTCCGCTGCCGTAACGGCACAGATAATTCCTGGCAATAAAAGATCCCATGCTGTGTCCCAGAATAATATAAGGCACCTGCGGATATTGTTCTTCCGTGATCTTCTTCAGACGATGTACATCCCGGACTACTACCGTCGCAGGATCCTGCTCGCAAAAGTAACCGAAAGATCCACCCTCTGAAACAGATTTTCCATGTCCCAGATGATCTTCACCGGTGACAAGGATTCCTCTCTTCGTCAGAAATTCTGCCAGATTTTCATAGCGTTCCACGTATTCTGCCATTCCGTGCACGATTTGCACGATGCCTCTTACGTTACCGTCATCGGGTGTATATCGCACTGCATGGATACGGTTCTCACCGTCCCGGGAGTCAAAGTAGAATTCTTCCTTGATCATAAGACCTCCTTGGTTGCAGAAAATCATAGGACGCATAAAGCAAATGTCAATTTACAGCCATATGCTTCTGCGTCCTATTCATTATATATCATTTTATATAAAATTTTAAGTCCTATATTTCTTTTTTTGTAAAATAGTAACCATTACATCCGCACTGTTCATGGCTGAACTGTTTTAGCAGATCTCTGCTCCTGCCGGCATATTTTTCTCAGGTGTTACCAACGCGAGGTTGCCTTCAGCATCTTCTGCACACAGGATCATGCCCTCGGACAATACTCCTGCCAGTTTCGCGGGCTTCAGGTTCACCAGTACCATAACCTTTTTGCCTACCATTTCCTCGGGGCTGTAATGCGCCTTAATGCCGGAGACGATCTGACGTACCTGACTGCCGATCTTTACCTGGCTGCACAGAAGCTTCTTGGACTTAGGCACTGCCTCACAGGAGATGATCTCACCTACCTGGAACTGCATTTTCGCGAAATCGTCATATTCGATCTCTGCCTTGGGCTCGATATCAATGGCTTCCTGCTCTGCTTTTTCAGCTTCTGCATTTGCTTCTTCCGCTTCATGCTCCGCTGCTGCCTTGATCATGGCTTCTTCCAGCTCTGCCTCTTTTTTCGCTACATCCTTCATATCCAGACGTGCAAAGAGGATTTCGGGCTGGTCGGTTACTTTGCTGCCGCTCTCATACAGACCGAACTGCTCCAGCTGGTCAAAATCTCGCAGAGAGGTGTTCAGCTGTTTTGCAATTCTCTCTGCTGTCTCGGGCATATAGGGCTCTAACAGGGAAGCTCCGATGATGATGCCTTCCACCAGATTATACAGTACGGTTGCCAGGCGGTCTGCCTTGGCTTCGTCCTTCGCCAGTACCCAGGGCTCTGTCTCGTCGATGTATTTGTTGCAGCGCTTGAAGATACCGAAGATCTCGGTCAGAGCATCTGCCACACGCAGTTCTTCCATCTTTGCCACAACTTTTGCATAGGTACCGGTCACGGTCTGTTTCAGATCCGCATCCACTGCCGCGTCATTCTCGGTCAGCTGAGCGTTTTTATTCTCTACCACACCGCCAAAGTATTTGTTGCTCATGGAGATGGTTCGGTTCACCAAGTTGCCCAGGGTGTTGGCCAGATCGGAATTGGTGCGCTCTGCCACCAGCTCCCAGGTCAGGTTGCCATCGTTTTCAAAAGGCATTTCGTGCAGTACATAGTAGCGTACCGCATCCACGCCGAAATAATCTACGAGGTCATCCGCATAGACCACATTTCCTTTGGATTTGCTCATCTTGCCGCCGCCCATGAGAAGCCAGGGATGTCCGAATACCTGCTTCGGCAGAGGCTCGCCCAGTGCCATCAGGAAAATAGGCCAGTAGATGGTATGGAACCGGATGATATCCTTACCGATCAGGTGCAGGTCTGCGGGCCACAGTTTCTTGTACTGCTCGGTGCTGTTGCCGTCTGCATCGTAGCCGATACCGGTGATGTAGTTGGTCAGCGCATCGAGCCATACATAGATAACATGCTTGGGATCGAAAGTCACAGGGATACCCCAGGTGAAGGAAGTACGGGATACGCACAGATCCTGTAAGCCGGGAAGCAGGAAGTTGTTCATCATCTCGTTCTTACGGGATACCGGCTGGATAAATTCCGGATGCTCATTGATATGCTTGATCAGTCTGTCGGCATATTTGCTCATACGGAAGAAATAAGCTTCTTCCTTGGCAGGTTTTACTACGCCTCCGCAGTCCGGACACTTGCCGTCCACCAGCTGGGATTCGGTCCAGAAAGATTCACAGGGAGTACAGTACATTCCTTCATAAGCTCCCTTGTAAATATCTCCCTGATCGTAGAGACGCTTAAAAATCTTCTGTACCTGCTTCTCATGATCCTCATCGGTAGTACGAATGAATTTATCATAAGAAATGTTCAGCAGATCGCAAAGTCCGCGAATCACTCCGGCAATTTTGTCTACATGCTCCTTGGGAGTGATGCCGGCTGCCTCCGCCTTCAGTTCGATCTTCTGTCCGTGCTCATCGGTACCGGTCTGGAAGAAAACATCATAACCTTCTTTTCTCTTGAAACGTGCAATGCTGTCAGCCAGTACGATCTCGTAGTTATTACCGATATGGGGCTTGGCGGACGTATAGGCAATGGCCGTTGTAAGATAATATTTTCCTTTGCTTTCCATAAATCTGATTCTCCTTTTCTTAAAAATAAAAGCCCGTCTCCTGAAAGAACATGAAGTTCTTCAAGAAGACGAGCGTTATCTCGTGTTACCACTTCTCTTCGTCTGTACCTCACAGCACAGACCTCTTCGGGTCCGTAACCCTATCCGCTGTAACAGGCGGATCCTGTCGCAGCCTTGCCTCCGGTCTCTGCCGGATCCGGTTCGGTGCGCCGCTCAGAAGCCATCTTCTCTATTCGTCCGTTCCATTCCTCTCAGCCTGCGGAATGTTCTCTGTAAAACTTCTGCCATAGATACTCTCTTCCTCATTGCATTTGCGTAATCTAACAGTAGCACAGGAAATCCGGACTGTCAATGCAGTTTTTATTGCGATACCTCCATAATAGTGTATAATATAGTAATAAAAAGTATTGATAAAACAAAGAAGGTACATCACTTTATGAGACAATACAACAAGTTACCAAAGCAGGCGCTGGTCATCCTCGGTATCGCCCTGGTCCTTATCATATCTACCGTGCTGTGGAGTTCGTCCAGGATCACACAGGATGTTACGGAAGAGGTGCAATCCACACTTCGGGATGTGGGTACGCAGAATGCCCTGATCCTGCGGCAGGAGATTCGGGAGAATTTTAATCTGCTGTACAGCCTGGCGGATGAAATCGGCCAGGCCGGCAATGCGGAAAATATCACCGCCATCACCGGTCAGCTGCAATCTTTCGTAATTACCTATGAGTTCAAAAGAATCGGCTTCGTCTCTCCGGAGGGAGAAGTCGTTACAACAGACGGATACATTCAGGATCTGTCTTCCCGGGAGTTTTTTATAGAAGGAATGCAGGGACTGCCCGGCATCTCCAATACTTTGCAGGACCGCATCGGTACTCCGGAGCCGATCAACGTTTTCAGCATTCCGGTCTATGACACGGACAACAATATTCTGGGTGTTCTTTTTGCCACGTTTCGGAACCAGCATTTTCAGGAAATTCTCAGCGTGCAGTCCTTTAACAATCAGGGATTCAGCTGCCTGGTGAATCAGGACGGTGAGATCATCTCCTGTTCCTCCAATGCTCCTTCCTCACTGCTGGAAGCGTCTTCCGTCTATCGTTATATCGAAGATGCCGACTCCCGGAACGACAGGCCTCTGCGGGATCTTTCGAAGGTGTTGTCCGGTTCGTCTCCCGCTTCCGGTTCCTTCTACGGCGACGGGCAGAAATATTATTACCATGCCGTAGCTTTGGACAATCTGCGCAATGACAGACAGTGGTTCGTGCTGACCATTGTCCCGGATCAGGTACTTTCCACCCGTTCCACACCTGTCCTGCTTCAGGTAAGACTTCTGATTCTGCTGATCATATTGATTGCAGCCGGCGGTACCCTGGCTTATGTCCACAGTATCCAGATACAGCGCAGGCAGTTGTTCCGTCTGGCTTACGTAGACCCTCTTACGGGGGGCGATAATTTTGCCTGTTTCAAGGAAAAAATGATGCGTCACAACGGAGACCGTGGTTTCTATGTGGCACTGGATCTCCAGGATTTTAAGATTATCAACAATACCTGCGGTGTCGCCAAAGGTGATGAGACTCTGATAGAAGTATGGAAAATAATCCAGTCCAATATTCACCTGGGAGAATTTTCCGCTCATATCAATGCGGACCGTTTTATTTTATTCCTGCGGGATAAGGACTGTCGTACCCTGGGACCCAGGCTGCAATGTCTCTGTCAGGATCTCTGCAATCTGTCCACGAAGCTCAATATTCCCCGGGTATTCCCGTTGTGCGGTGTCTATGAGACGACAGATCACAGAGAGGTGGAGCAGAATTACGGTAAAGCAGTACAGGCAAAATACCTCGTGAAGGGAAAGCGCACCGCTCATTATGCTTTCTATGATGAGCTGGATATTCAACAATTATCCGAGGATCGTCTCATGGAAGATGCTTTTGACGACGCACTGAAAAACGGTGAATTTCAGTTATGGTATCAACCGAAGGTCGATCCCGTAAAAGGAAACATTCTGGGAGCGGAAGCCCTGATCCGCTGGAAGCGTCCCGACGGTACCATGCTCTCCCCCGGCAAATTCATTCCTCTGTTTGAGAAAAACGGTAATATCACGACACTGGATGAATATGTATTCCGTACCGTCTGTGAACAACAGCAGAAATGGCTGCAAAACGGTGCCACTCTGTATCCTATTTCTGTGAATATTTCCAGAGTCAGTTTGTATTACAGTAACGTAGTGGACAAATATAAGGAGATTCTGGGTTCTTTCCGGCTGGATCCCAAATATGTCCCGCTGGAGATCACGGAGAGTGCCACCATCGACAACAGTGATATTTCCTCTCTGATCGAGCAGTTCCACGAAGCGGGATTTACCCTGCTGTTAGATGATTTCGGAAGCGGTTATTCTTCCCTGTCTTCGTTAAATGTCATGCATTTTGACACCATCAAACTGGACAAGAGTCTGATTGATTATATCGGTGACGAAAATGGTGAAAAGTTGCTGCTGCACATCACGCAATTGCTGCAGAGTTTTGGTATGACCATTACCGCAGAAGGTGTGGAGACATCGGCTCAGGTGGAATTTCTGAAGAATCTCCACTGTGATGATATCCAGGGATACTTCTTCTCTAAGCCGCTGCCGTTAATGGAATTTGAAGCTTTTGCCAGAAAACATACAGGTCTGTAGGGTTCGCCCACAGACCTGTTTTATTGTCGTTTTCTATTCTATTTTTTCCCCAGGATCAGGATGGAATATGCCGGAAGTGTAACTACAGTCCCTGCGCGTTCCGCGCATTCCTCTCCGGTATAGAGTTCTCCCAGCAATACCAGCTTCTCCGCTGCGGTCTGTCCCACCGTGAGATCTTTCAGATCCACGTTTACGGTCTCCGCAGAGGTATTTCCCAACAGTAATAAAGTGCTGTCCTCATAGCTTCTGGTCAGCGCAAAGCATTGTTCTCCGGAATACTGCTCCAAAAAAGCCGTCGTGCCTCTGGCGATGGCAGGATTCTGATTACGGATGCGAATCACCTGTTTTACATAATTATAAATGGATCCCGGATCCTTCTGCTGCTCCTCCAGGCTGTCAAACTTCATCTGAAAATTTTCCATGTCCGCAGGGCCTTTGCACATGCCTTCCGCACTGCTGTCCTTACTCCAGTACATGGGAGCTCGCTTATTCTCATCTTTGCCGGAGCCTTTCATTCCCAACTCTTCCCCATAATAGAGGAATACATTTCCATTCATTAACAGGTTCAGCGCATTACCCATCTTCGTCTGCGCCGCACTGTTCTCTCCGGCATAATAGCCTGCACTGCGTCCCATATCATGATTGGTGTAAAAAGGAGCATTGATATAATTTGGATTGTACTGTGCGTACATCGTCTGCTCCGCTTCCAGATTTTTTGCATAGGAAGCCGCCGATGCCTTGCCGTTTACCACGTTGGCGATAATACCCGATTTATCGGCAAAGGCAAAATCAAACATGCTGTCCACACCGCTTTCGTAATATTTTGCATAAGTATTCTGATCGGTCCAGCATTCACACACCAGATAATTCTCCGGAGCTTTGCCATGAACATAGTCTGCAAACCAGCTTAAGATCTCCACGTTATCTTCGGTGGAACCGGTGACGTATTCTTTCACCGCATCCAACCGGAAGCCGTCTACCCCACGGTCCAGCCAGAAATCCGCAATCTGTTCAAATTCCCGGCGCACGGCTTCGTTCTGCAGATTCAGGTCCGGCATACCGTCCCAGAATCTGGCTTCATAATACCAATCTGTTCCGTTTACCTGTGCGTACCCACTCTGAGCTTCTTTAGAAAAATGATAATAATCCACATAGGGGCACTCTGCCGGGTCCGGTTCCTCTCCCTCCGGCAGACTCTTCAGATATTCCGTCGCCTGTAAAAACCAGGGATGCCTGCTGGAAGAATGGTTCATCGCCAGATCCAGGATTACGCGGATCCCCCGCTCATGGCAGGCTGCCAGCAAAGCATCAAAATCTTCCAGGGTTCCGTACTGCGGATCAATGTTCTCATAATCTGTCGTGTCGTATTTATGATACGTGGTGGATGGCATCACAGGCATCAGCCAGATGCCATTAATCCCCAAGTCCGTATCTGTCGTATCGTCGCCGTCGTTCAGGTAGTCCAGTTTTTCCAGGACACCCTGCAAATCTCCGATGCCATCACCGTCACTGTCATAGAAGGAATAAACAAAAAGCTCGTAGTAGGTGCGGTAGTTGTCGTCTATGATCTGCAGTGCCCGGGCATCCTGCGCTAACGTTACAGTACTTTCGGTGTTGCTGCCCGTGCTCTGGTTCTGTTGGGTGGCAGTCCCATCCTGTGTACCCGCGGATGCGCCGCCTGCTGCCTGGTCGGTTTCTCCGCAGGCAGCCAGAGATACCGTCATCCCTGCTGCAAGTATCAATGCCCATAATTTTCTATTCCATCTGCTTATCATTTTCTCTTACTCCTCCGATCCACTTTTTTCAAACCGGAACCATTTGAAATCAAAATTACAGCCCGGCAGGAAGACAAATGTCACCTTCTGTTCTCCCGTCACTTTCTGTATTGGGAATCGCATCTCACGATATTCCCCGCTATGCGGGAAGGGTAGTACCTGCGTCTCCCCATTACTGAATCGCAACTGTATCGTATTGTGCTGCAGAGGTGTCCTTCCGCATATGACGATACTGTCAGAAGCATCTGTTCCAAAGTCCATATCACTGAACTCAAGGGAAACATTGTTACCGATCTGTTCAATGGCATCTTCGGCTCTCACAAAGCTGTCTCCATAAGTAACGCCGTCTGTGAGGGCAGACAGTCTCGCATAAGCTTTCTCCTGTTTAGTAAAATGAAACTCCTTCAGGAAAAATTTATTTTCCGACACAATTGTCAGATTTACCACGCCTTTCAGTCTCCGGGACAGTGTAAATGTCTCCGGTTGGAAGACCTCCCAGATGCTGGGCTTCTGATAGGTGACTTCTCCGACAAGTTCTCCCGTCTCTCCGAATCCGGATGCATTCTCCCCGGGTTCTCCCTCCCAGATTTGAATTCTGTGAGGGTCATTATCATTCGCAAAAATAGCCAGCGTGATCTCGTCACTTCCGAATTCGCCAAAATCCATGGATCTATAGACCAGACCGGTAGGCTGTGCTTTATCCGTTCCGGCACTGTTCTCCACACCGCGGCTCACATCCCCGCCAAAGCTTATGTCATAGGAAATAGCAGTAACCGGTTCATAAGGTGACCGAAACGTCTGTCCCATTCCCTCCACCTGAAACTCCAGCTGTGAGATCATTTTCACAGAAGGGGTACCGTTGCGGGACATACATCTCACCTGGAAGCTTCCGTCACTGATGCCTGTGATACGGATGCTTTCACCGTCCGGAAGCTCTTTCAGCTTTGCGATCGAGCTGGGAATACCTGTAGCATCCGTAATGCTCCACAGAAGCTTACGGTCAGTGGCTTCCATAGGATAAATACAGGTATGCAGCAGTACAGAAGGGTTTTCCGGTGTCAGTGTCGTTGCGGCTGCGCTCAGTTCCAGCTTGCGTACCGGCACGAATCCGGGTTCCACAAAGGCAGGCGGATATTCTCTGTTTTCTTCCGTTGCACAGATACCGGGACGGATCGGTGCTTCGATAGCATGAAGCGTCACTGTCGCCGTGCGGTGCCCGGCAGCTGCCGTATTATCCGGAGTCTCGACTACTGCTGCGGCCGTTCCGATGACGGTTTCATCGGTCATGCTCGCCGTGGCTGTCCATGCGTCCTCCACGGTCACACGAATCTCTCCGGGAATCGTTTTCGCAGCGATCATCGCCAGAAGCTTCCCCTGGAACAGCTTACGGACAGTTCCCTTGTAGGCATCGTAATCGGTACTGTCACCATTGTCCAAACCTACGAGACGTCCGGCGCCTTCCACGGTCACTCTCACATAATCGGAGGCATTTTCCACGGGATAACCGTCCTTATCTTCTGCCGCGATCTCCAGGAAGATCATATCTTCGCCATCGGCACGCAGAGTGGTTTTGTTTGCTTTTAATACATAATGATCGGTGTTGCCAAAGGAATGTCTCTCCTGTCTGGCAATCTCTCTGCCGGTCTCATCGTAAGCCACAGCACAGATACTACCTGGCACATAAGGTACTTTCCAGGAAGGCTGCAATACCATCCCCTTTTGATGATCGATCTGCCGCCTTCCTTGTGATACGCCGTTTACGAACAGTTCCACCTCCGGAGCATTGCTGGTGATCCGCACATCCACCTGCTGTCCCGGATTGAAGTCCCAATAAGGGTAGACATGAATCATGGGATCTTTTTTCACATCTGTCCACTCTGCGCGGAAGAGATAGTAGGAATCCTTCGGAAATCCCGCTGTATCCATCTGCCCGAAATAGCTGTTTTTCGTCTGATAAGGTGTCGGCTCACCGATGTAGTCAATAGCTGTCCAGATGAACTGTCCACAGGAATAGGGGGTATCTCTGTCCATAATGATACAGTATTCCGTATTTTTGGCTGCCCAGCTGGTAGTACTGTTGCCCAGAGCAGAGCACTGTTCGTCTGCTTCGATCAGAGTCGCCCGATCCAGTGGAAAATGATAGATGCCGCGGCTCTGTACAACAGAAGAAGTCTCGCTTCCGTAGATGATCCAGTCCGGATACTTTTTATGGTGCTCTTCATAATATTTTTCCGCGTAATTATATCCCGCCAGCTTCACGATATCTGCACATTTCTGTGCGTTTTCCCAGGGCATATAGTTCGAGCCGATGGTCACAGGTGCCACATTTCGGTAGTCCCATTTTCTGACCGCAGCAATGAGGTTTCCGGTGATCTCCTGTCCGTGGGCATCCGCATGGGTGTCTGGGATCTCGTTACCGATGCTCCACATAATAATGCAAGGGTGATTGCGATCCCTACGGATCCAACTGCGGACATCCTTTTCCATCCAGTCCTTGAAAAATCTGGCGTAATCATATGGATTCTTGGCCATCTCCCACATGTCAAAGGCTTCGGACAATACCAGAAATCCCATCTCGTCCGCCAGTTCCATCACTTCCACTGCCGGCATGTTGTGAGAAGTCCGCAGGGCATTGACACCCATGGAACGCAAGAGTTTGAACTTACGGCGCATGGCTTCCTTGTGGAAAGCCGCTCCCAACGCTCCGAGGTCATGATGGTCACAGGTACCGTTCAGGCGAATCTTCCTGCCATTTAATAAAAAACCCCTGTCGGGATCAAATTGTATGGTGCGGAAGCCGATACGGAAATATTCCTGCTGACATAGTTCCCGGCTGTTGGTCTCCTGCTCTCTCCACAGGCATACCTGCAGATCATACAAGTAAGGATCCGAAATGTCCCATTTCCTCGGATTATCCACAGGGAGCGTCATGGATATCTTGTTCTGTCCACAGGTGAGAGGCTGTTTTACCCGGAAGAGCTCCGAGGTTTCTTTTCCTATGGGACTTTTGCTTTTATCAGTATCTCGCAGACAGTATTCCAGTTCATAATTTCCACTATCTGTTCCCCATTCCAGTTCCGTGTCGATAGTCAGGTCATAACCCTTGTTCGTCTCAACAGAAGATGTGTAGATGCCGTCCAGAGGAATATGTGTCTCCGGCAGCCGGATCATCCACACATTCCGGTAGATTCCTGCACCGCTATACCATCTGCTGTTGGGCGCCTGAAATACAACACGCAGAACGATTTCATTGTCTCCCTCATGTAAAGCATCCGTAATATCCCAGTCAAAGGTAGAATAGCCATATTTCCAGTCGCCCAGCCTTGTGCCGTTTACATAGATTGTAGAATCCATATAAACACCCTCAAAACGTAAAATGACATGTTCGTCACATGTGGAATACGCAAATCTCTTCCGGTACCAGCCAATGCTGTCTTCATAGAGATTCTTCGTATCATAGATCAACCAGTCATGGGGCAGATCCACCGGCTGCATTTTGGCTTCCCAGATCTGCCTGTCTTCCCAGTTCACACCTAATGCTGTTTTGGCAAAATACCAATTATCATTCCATAACGTTCTGCTGTTCATCGAAATTTCTGCCCTTTCTGTCCATATCGTTTCCTGTCAGGTTCCTGCTTCTATAGTGCTGCTTTTCCTACTTGTGTCCCGTCTTATCGTTGTCTGATATGGTCTTCACATTCACTCGGTCTTCCAAACGTTTTACTATGTAAACTGCCAGTACTGCATCCAATGTTCCCAGTACCATGCCACCCAGAATGTCCGTGGGATAGTGCACGAAGAAATAGAGTCTGGAAAAAGCAATGATTGCTGCCACCAGCAGACTTAAAATACCTGCCTTACGATAATAACTGAAAATGGTCACCGCTCCGGCAAAACCGTTGGAAGTGTGTCCCGAAGGGAAGGAATATTCCGAAGGGAACGGAATTTTCAGCGTCACACCGGTGTCCACAGCGCAGGGCCGGGGTCTGGCAATCACATTTTTCAAGAACAAATTTCCCACAAGGTATGTAACGGCCATGGCGATCATCATCGTCAGACCGCATTTCCGGGTCTTAGGTATACAGGTCAGCACAATCGCAATAACGATCCATACCAAACCGCTTTCTCCCATCGTAGTAAAAAAACGCAGGATCTCTGTCAGCCATTCCTGATGGATCCCCTGAATTGCATGTAATATCTGTAACTCCATATTGCTCTCCATTCCCCAGACGGCTGTCTGTCCTTACGTCACCGTCTGTCGGCAGTCTGCGCCTTCCGTAAGACGTTCCCTACCTCATTCCCGCCTATGGCGATGTTACTGCATCTTCGCAAGAAAAGCCTTCGCATTGGCTGCGATGTCATCCTTGAACACAGCAGAGCCTGCCACGATAACATTGGCTCCCGCATCAAGTGCCAGCGCTACGTTGTCCAGATGAATGCCGCCGTCTACTTCCAGATCGGTAGTAAGTCCTCTGTCCGTGATCATTTTGCGGATCACCGCTACCTTGTCCAGGCATTCCGGGATCAGCTTCTGTCCACCGAAACCGGGTTCTACAGTCATCACCAGTACCATATCCACCAGTTCCAGATAAGGATCCACTGCTTCTGCCGGGGTGGCGGGTTTGATGGTGATGCCGACCTTTTTGCCGGTGGCACGTATTTTATCAATGCATCCCTTCACATCCTCTGTGGCTTCCAGATGGAAATTCACCAGATCCGCGCCGAAGGCAGCGAACTCTTCCACATAACGCTCCGGCTTCTCGATCATCAGATGTACATCCAGGAACATGTCTGTGTGGGGTCTCACTGCCTTCAAGACAGGCATTCCGTAAGAGATCGACGGAACGAACAGCCCATCCATCACATCCACATGCAGCCAGGGCACTCCGGCTCCTTCCACAGCTTTGATATCTTCTCCCAGTTTCCAAAAATCCGCCGAAAGAATTGAAGGTGATAAATAATTCATTTTGCTCCTCATTTCTGCCCATAGGGCCTTGTCTGTAGTTCTTTTCTCAATGAATAGGGAATCGTATTCCATATGCGTCTATTCTAACAAACTTGTATTCTTAAAACAAGACAAACTAAAAGGAACCTTTCCTTTCGGGAAAAGTTCCTCTCTTCGTATCTTGTGTTTACGAAATTCTTTATAGATTTTCGACATCCTCTTTTAACCGCTCCCAGGCATCTTCATGCTCCATATAGTATATGGGACATTTTTTCCCACCGCAGTCATAATGGCGGAGAATATCCTCCGGTTCCAGTTCATAGGCGTCGATCAGCCATCTCAGCAGCCTGATCAGGGAATCGTAGGTCTCCCGAGTGAACTGTCCGTTGTCCGCCTTATAGCAGCATTCGATAGAAATAGAATCCTCGTTACGGGTCTGCACTGCGTAAGCGATCTCATCCAGAGGAACGCACTGGAGGATCTCCCCATTATAACCGATGATGAAATGCGCGCTGGCACTGCGCTCATGATTGTCCTTAAGCTGTTCGAAATAACTGCGGTTCTGTGCCGCACTGGTGCCGGGGTTGGCAGTATAATGCACGAAAATATTATTCACCTCCGTCAAAGGATCTCCCGGTCTGGAATATTCATTTACCGTGAGGAAATCCTCCGTCCAGTCAGGGTGCGCTGCATAAGTCTCCGCCGACAGTCCCTGGATCCTAGTCCCCGTGGTATTCTCAGTCCCTTTTCCCACCTGCTGCGCCATATCTATTGCTTCCATCGGTGTGCTGGCTTCCGCAGTACCGGCAGGCACCTTCAAAAGCTTTGTCAACGCAACGATTCCTACCAGAATTCCTGAACAAAGCAGAGTCATCCGGATATAACTGCGGATTCTTGCGTGTCTGCGGCGACGCTGTCTGCGCGGAGTGTTTCTATTTATGTTTTTATCAGCATTTCTGTTTCCTGTACTGTAATCTGCAAGGTACGGGTTTCTCCGCATCTGCGTTATATGAATCTCTGCCTGTCTGCCCGAACGATTTTCCTGCGTCATATTGCCAGCCCCTCCAAATGAATTACTTTCTATGGGTTTCAATATAGCGCGGAATTGTCACA
This sequence comes from Waltera intestinalis, assembly GCF_009695995.1. GTDB lineage: Bacteria > Bacillota > Clostridia > Lachnospirales > Lachnospiraceae > Acetatifactor > Acetatifactor intestinalis. The sequence continues at coordinate 82,622 of NZ_VUMU01000007.1, read as the reverse complement.
TTTTACGTCACATTTTTCTTAAGAAATTATAAATTTCTCCTATAACAGTTCTTGCAGATATGTTTCGATCTCTTTCGCGGTAATTTGATGGGCTTTCACACCGGGATGCAGGCGGCTGCCTACGGTATCCGGTGTAGTGTCGGGAAGTTGCAAAAAGTGTATCCGGGAATCGGCAGTCTGCTTCGCATAGCCTTCCACAGCTTCCCGGATGGCGGACAGAAAGTTGTCTCCCAGCATGCCGTAACCCCAGATGATCTGTGCTGTGGGGTTGCTGTTCCGCACTACTTTCAGGAAATCGCAGATGGCTGTAGTCAGGATCTCTTTAACTTCTTCTACGTCCCGTGTTCCTGCCCATTCCTGCCCTAGTTCCACTGCGGACTGAATCGCTGTGGCATCATTGGTTCCCAGATTGATAATGACCGCATCCGGCTGCCATGCCTCGAAATCATAGTCTTGCAACGCTCCCAAAGAAGCATTCCTCTCCCCGGTGAGTAAGCCACAGACCTGTGTGTAAAACGGAGGAATCTTATTCTCCACATTTCCATCCCATCCGGTGACAATTCCCCAGCCGCTCTGAGATACCACACGATACTCTGCGGATAATGCATCTGCCACCATACGGGGATAAGTATTCATTGCAGAGAAAAAGGCACTGATCCAATCTTCCTCATAGACGGCTCCCACCGTCCCTTCCCCGCTGGTAATGCTGTCTCCCACAAATTCCAGCCGGTACTTCGGCTCCGGCAGCTGCTGGAATTCACCGTCTGCATATTGCAATCCCACAATCTGTAACAGATGCCCGGGATCCTGATGCATTGCCTGTACTTCTTTCAGAATCCGTACATGCTTCGGTTTTCCTACCGTCATCCCCCGGAACAGGCACACTTCATTTTTCCCTTTATTTAACGGAACTCTACTGATCTGCACACCGTTCAGTTCCACCGCAAGCCACGGTTCATAAGTGTCGTAATCGGCATTTACCTCCACCTGAATTTCACTGCCGGTATAGATAAATTCTATTCCGCTGCCGGTCCAGAATAAGTTCACCACATCCGTTCCCGTGGTGCGTCCCAACACCCGTACCTGCGGCAATGCTGCTACACTGACTATCTTTGTTGGCTGATCCATTTTTCTTCCATACCTCCCTGTGCATTGTTTTATCTGTCGTTCTGATTTTCGATGTCTCGCTCTCTTATCACCGATTCTTGGCACAACGGCTATATTCTTCGGCGATCACAGCCTCCGCAGGGCGATCGCAGACTGCATAAGGACTCTTCCTTTCCATACTTCCCGGCCAGTCCCAGATTCCGAAGCCTTTCACCCAATCCCGTTTTTCGCAGGCAGAAAACATTGCCAGATACCAGTCTGCCTGTTCCGCATCATCCTCTTTGCCCTGCAGTTCCCAGTTATTCGGCACCAGCGCGGAACCATGGATATTCATGCATCCAGCCTCCGAGAAAATAAAAGGCTTCTGGTATTTTTTTACTACTTCTTCAATGCGATCCAACTGATTCTCCCAATCATCGATGGGATAGTATCCGCTGGAAGCGATCACATCCACTGCATCCCACCATGTAATATGATCTTCCCCGTATTTGTCACAATTATAACCGACAGGCCCGTCATATACTGTGCGGACCTCTGCGATCAGCTTTCTCCAATCCGTCTCCCGGTGCTCTGTCATCGTCATCTCGCAGCCTGTAAGAAATAATTCACACCCTGTCCGCTGTGCGATCTGTGCATAATGCTTCTGAAAAGCAATATGGCTTTCAAACCAGTTGCCCCACTTCGGTTCACAGGGAACATCATGATCAAAAAAGCTTATCCTTGCTCTCCAGACACCATTGTCACAATTCACGGTAGGCTTTAATGCCACCTTTAATCCCAGACTCTGCGCAAAGCGAATCATATCACACAGTTCTTCATCCGTGCAGCTTTTCTCCCTATCGAAACGAATTTCTTCGCTATAAGGGGTTTCCTGCATCCCCGAGGGAGTGAGTATCACCCAGTTCGCGTGGGTCTTATGCGCCATTTCCTCCATACTTTTTCTGGCTTCTCCAGATCCCAGTACGCCTTTGTTCGGAAATACCGCAAAATTCACCCCATGAAATTTTTCTGTACCAAATTTCTGCATCAATAGTTTTCCTTTCCATAATTGTTTTATCGTAAAGCTTTTCCAATCTCCGTTCTTGTATTGTATCATTATTATCTTTATTTAGCTAGCTATTTTAGCTTAATTTTAGTTAAAATTATTTTTGTTTTCTCACTTTTCCTATGTTAATATAAAAACAAAGTTATACAATCAAATGAGGGAGAATATTGCCATGCATTTTGTCCAGGCGAAGGGGATTTTATCTCAGAATAACGGAATGAATATTTACCGCGGATGCTCCCACGGCTGCATTTATTGTGACAGCCGCAGCAGATGTTACGGTTTTACACACGCCTTTGAAGATATCGAGGTCAAGAAAAATGCTCCTGAACTGCTGGAGCAGGCATTACGTTCAAAACGGCACAAATGCATGATCGGTACAGGTGCCATGTGCGATCCGTATCTTCCCGCTGAAAAAGAGCTTCAATTGACCAGAAAATGTCTGGAACTGATCGATCGGTATGAATATGGCGTTACGGTACTCACAAAATCCAATCTGGTGCTTCGGGATCTAGATCTGCTGCAATCTATCAATAAGAAGGCCAAAGCAGTCGTGCAGATGACGCTCACTACTTATGATGAGGAGCTGTGCCGTAAGATTGAACCGCATGTGTCTACTACGAGAGAGCGTTTTGAAGTGTTGATGAGATGTAAAGAGTTGGGAATACCGACTCTTGTGTGGATGACACCGATTCTTCCTTTTATTAACGATACCAGGGAGAATATAGAAGGCTTGCTTGATTATTGCCTGCTGGCAGGAGTTCAGGGGATTCTGGTGTTCGATGTTGGTGTCACGCTGCGGGAAGGCGACCGGGAATATTTCTATCAGGCGCTGGATCGTGATTTCCCCAGCATCCGGCAAAAATATATCAGCACCTACGGAAATGCCTACGATATTCCCAGTCCTTATGCAAAAGAGCTTATGGCACTGATTCAAAATACCTGCGTAGCGAATGGTATGCTGTGTTCCCCGAAGGAATGCTTCACTTACCTGCATGAATTCCCCGAGAGATACGTGCAGCAAACATTATTTTAAATTGAGAGTTAAATGAATAGTTGCTTTAAAATCCACGCAGAAAGGACTGCCCGCCCCGGACTCGGATGCTAGCTACAACTGTGGATTTTCTAAAGGAAAGTGGCCAAGTGTTTCTCGTCATGACGGGGCCGCCTTTACGTTGCCATCCATGGCACTTATCGGCTAACGCGAACATCGTGTTCGCGTTGCCCCTGCGGCTCAACCACTTTCCAAGAAAATCTCACAGTCTCCGCCGCATCTACGCCCGGGGGAGCAGTCCTTTTCTGCTGGGTTATGAAAAGCATCCCAATTATTTAGGCAGAGCATTTTAGAATACATGCGCAGAAGTTAATAACAAGTTCTGCATTTTCATAAAAACTGTTATAAATGTTGTTTTTATGAAAAATATCCCCATCTTTTATGTTTCAAAACTAATAAATTTCATAAAATTCGAGATATTATAGAATTTATGAAAAAATGGAATGTATTTTAAGAATTTTTTCATAAATATAGTAAAATAAGTATCTTTTTATGAAACTAATAGTCCTTGGCAGGGCTACTGGTTTTTGAAAGCTTTCCAAAACACAGAACTCCCGGAGTATGCGGTGCCATGTCGAAGATGTTTGTCGGAGGATGTTGATATTTTCTAGAAAAGTGCTGAAAGACAGGGGGAAAGCGGACACGATGTCCGCGTCAGCCGATTGTCGACATGGATGTCGACTGTAGGCGGCCCCGTCATGACGAGAACTACTCATCACTTTTCGTAGAAAATTCACATCCGGAGACCTTACATCGAGACATGTGTATCGCATGCTCCGGGAGTTCGTGGATTTTGCCAATGTATTCAACTAACTCTCAATTTTGCAAAGGACTCTGGTGCTATACCATCTTGAATCCTTTCGCCTTCAGGCAGATCTCCACTTCCTCAGGATCTGCGGTATGCAGGATCATGACCGGGGTAGAAGAATCACGGTTGAAGGACAGGTAGGTATAGTCCACATTGACATTGCTGTCTAAGAGAGCTGTCAGCAGGGTATTCAGTGCACCGGGCTTATCCTCGATCTCTACAGCCAGGACATCCACGAAACGGCAGAGGTAGCCCCTCTCTGTAAGGACTTCTTTTGCCTTGTCGGGATCGGAGACAACCATACGATTGATTCCGTACTCCGCACCATCGTTGGTAACGGAACCCCAGATATTGATACCTGCTTCATACAACGCATTGGTCATAGTCTGCAGGGCTCCTTTTTTATTTTCAGCGTAAATGGATAATTGTTTTAACATTTCGATATTACCTCCTCATTACAGTCTGACTGTTATGCAGTCTGTCGAAAACTTCCGACACTTTATTATGATAAAGCATTATTACAAAATAATCAATCCGGAGTTCGCATTTGACTAATGCTCTTTGCTAATTACTCTATTTTATGGATGTCGGGTTCAAAAGTCCTCGACATTTATAAAGTTCCGTGTGAAAACAGTCCTACCGGTCCCTGAGGAGGATCCTTAGGATCTTGGGGGGATTCAGGCTTCTCCTGCACGGAAGTCTCTTCTTTTGCGGATTCTTCGGGTTCCTTTGCGATATCCTGCACCGGTGCAGTCTGCTCTTTTGCTTCCTGCAGGCTGTCTTCGAAAGTCAGGGGCTGGAAAGCCGGATCTGTACCCTTTTTCTCTTCTTCGGGCTCGGGCAATCCCTTTTCTCTGCGGAAGATCTCCATGAATTCCTTACCGGTAATGGTCTCACGCTCGATCAGGAACGCTGCCAGCTTATCCATCAGTTCTCTGTTCTCGCGAAGCATCTGTAATGCCTGATCATAACTTTCCTTGATCATGGCAACGACTTCTTCGTCAATGGCTGCTGCCGTTTCATCACTACAGTTCAGCGCAGTTCTTCCCTCCAGATACTGGCTCTCTACAGTTGCCAGTCCCACGAGGCCAAAGCGCTTGCTCATACCGTAACGGGTGATCATATTACGGGCAATAGAAGTAGCTTTTTCAATATCATTGGCTGCACCTGTGGTCACGGTATCAAATACTACTTCCTCAGCGGCACGTCCGCCCACCAGTCCTACCAACATATCCCGAAGTTCTGCCTCGGTGTTGAGGTATTTTTCCTCCTCCGGTACCTGCATGACATACCCCAGCGCACCCATGGTACGGGGCACAATGGTAATCTTCTGCACCGGCTCGGAATTTTTCTGCAGGGCACTGATCAGTGCATGACCGACCTCATGATAGGATACGATACGACGCTCCTCCTTGCTCATGATGCGGTCCTTTTTCTCCTTACCTACCAGTACCTGTTCTACTGCTGCGAACAGATCCTTCTGGCTGACGAATTCTCTGCCTTCCTTGACGGCATTGATGGCAGCCTCGTTGATCATATTGGCGAGATCGGAACCTACCGCACCGCTGGTCGCCAGTGCAATAGCATCCAGATCTACGGTCTCATCCATCTTCACATCCTTGGCATGTACTTTCAGGATCTCCACACGTCCCTTGAGATCCGGCTTGTCTACGATGATCCGGCGGTCAAAACGTCCGGGACGTAACAGAGCTTTGTCCAGGATCTCCGGGCGGTTCGTCGCACCCAGGATCAGGATACCCTTAGAACTGTCGAAACCATCCATCTCGGACAGCAGCTGGTTCAGGGTCTGTTCCCGCTCCTCGTTGCCTCCGCCGTACTTAGAATCACGGCTGCGGCCGATGGCATCGATTTCGTCAATAAATACGATACAGGGAGCATTCTTGGTTGCTTCCTTGAACAGGTCGCGGACACGGCTGGCGCCCACACCTACATACAACTCAATAAAGTCGGAACCTGTCAGGGAAAAGAACGGCACATGTGCCTCACCTGCCACTGCTTTTGCAAGCAAAGTCTTACCGGTTCCGGGAGGTCCCACTAACAGGGCTCCCTTGGGAAGCTTTGCGCCGATCTTGGAATATTTCTGGGGATTGTGCAGGAAATCCACGACCTCCACCAGAGATTCCTTTGCTTCGTCTTCGCCGGCTACGTCCTTAAAAGTAACACCGGTTTCCTTCTGTACATATACTTTGGCATTACTCTTGCCGACGCCCATGGGGCCTCCACTGCCGCCCATTTTACGGAACAGGAATCCGGCTACGACCCAGATCAGCACTACAGGTAATACTACCGTTACCAGAATCTCCATCAAAAAGCTGGAGGTATTACTGCTGATACGGGTACCCGTCACACCATGCTCCTGTAATCTGCCCGTCAAAGTATCCAGATCCTCCATCAGCATCGTATAATATACCGTCTTAGACTGCGTTGCCTTCTGAGTAATACCATAAAAGGTCACATAACTGTCAGGTGCCGGCGTAGCTGCCGCTTCCTTTTTCAGTTGTACCGTGATCACACCGCTTTCCTTATTTACCTCTACTGCTTCCACCTTATCCGCTTCCAGATCCTTCAGGAAATCCGTATAAGACACCTCCGTACCGTTGCCGGTTCCGAAAAATGCATTATACAACATCAATATGGCGATCACTGTCATCAGACCGGACAGGATCATCATCAGGATACTGGGACGCCTTGGCGGACGATTTCCGTTGCCTCCGTTACCGTTATTGCCGTTCCCGCCATTGTTGCCGCTGCCGGGAGCACCGTTGCCATTGCCGCCGTTACCGGAACCATAGCCGTTATTATATGATTCAGATAATATTCTCATGTCATCTCCATTTTCTACTTTATTTTATTGTCTCTATTTTTTCTATATTTAATATTCTCATATTCCGAGACAATAAATTTATTGTAACTATTTAGCCCCATTTGCAGAACGCAGTTTTACATGGCTCTGAATAGTTACAATCTATTTTATTATAGAGATAACCTGCGGATAAATCAATAGCACAAATGTGAAAAAAGCATGAAAAGCAGGCTATATCACACTATTTATCCATGAATCCGAAATACCGTCACTTCTCCGAAATAGGATTCGTTTGACACATACTGTGGAATTCTCTCCGACAGCATATCTTTGTGGTCTGTATGCAGGTGTCCGCAGATGAGAGCCTTCACGCATCAGGAAAATAGACGTTCCCGAAATCAGTGAAGTAACCACCAGTCCTGCGTAAGTATTCGTCAGATGCAGGCTCTGAATTGTTGTGTAATTCGTGATCACGACTACCTCTCCCGGGATCATGGTCGTCATCAGTACCAGACTGAACAGCAGCTTTTTCAGAGGAAATTCAAAAAATACGAATCCGTAGGCTGCCAGACAGACTATCACGATTTGTGTTGTAACGGAAACCAGACATACAATTCCGGAATTCAGCAGATAACTGAAAAGCGGTACTGCTTTGATCACTTCCAGGTAATTTTGCAATGTCGGAGCATTCGATAGCAAATGCAGCGGATAGGTTCCAAGCTCCTGCTCACTCTGGAAGGAAAATAGGATGCCTATGAGCAGTGGGGCAATAAACAAAAGTCCTAAGAGCATCTTGATGATCTCCGGCACGGTTCTTTTTATTATTGATGGAATACGGTCTTTTTCTCCAGTGCAAACTGTACCCCCGTTAAAATCAGTATTAACAGAAACAGAAACATCGCCTGTACACATGCTGTCTCAAACCTCCCGTTGATAATGGCATTTTCATAAATATAGTAAAGCAGATTCTTCGTTCCATTGGCAGGTCCGCCCACAGCGCGTAGGGCATCTGCGTGGTCCACCCGATCTCTGCTCCGCCTAACAGTTCATTCAGAAGTCCGTTTTTCTGCTGGTAGATAAACAGAAAAATGGCTGCCGCCGGGGAAGAAGCGATTGCCATAGGCAATGCGAACAATAAAGCAATCAGATAAGTGAATACTAGATTGATTGCCGCCATCTTCACCGTGATCCAGATCACCTGCCAGAAGGAGCTTTTCCCCAGGATTGGGCTTCTGTTGTTCTGCGCTATGCTGCTGTTGTTTTTTGTCGTTACTGTCTGTGCTGTCATTCTTTTTCGCCTCACGTTTTATCTGTGCTTTATCATAGCCAAAAAAATTTTTGTAAATACCATGTAGGTGTAAATTTTTGTAAAATTCTGTAAAAGAATTTCTCCCATTCATGTAAAACAATAATCAATCTATGTTAGCTCTTTGTTTAAAATTGCTCATTATGTGATTATTTGCCCAAAATTGTTAGATATAATAATGATTTCCAAAAAAAATTTTACTTTTCAGTAGATTTTTGGGAGACACTAAACTATAATAGAACATCATGGGATTTTAGTTGCAAAGATCCATAGAGAAAGGTGTCAGCAATGTACAAGATAGGTTTTGACAATGACAAATACCTCAGTCTGCAGTCTGAGAAGATCAAGGAGCGTATCGCGAAATTCGGCGGCAAGCTGTATCTGGAATTCGGCGGCAAGCTGTTCGATGATTATCACGCTTCCCGTGTTCTGCCCGGTTTCCATCCGGACAGCAAGATTAATATGCTGGCACAGTTAAAGGACGAGGCCGAAATCGTCATCGTCATTAATGCAGCAGATATCGAGAAGAATAAAGTCCGTTCCGATCTTGGCATTACCTATGATCTGGATGTGTTACGTCTGATTGATGCTTTCCGCGGCTATGGTCTGTATGTCGGCAGTGTATGTCTGACCCGCTTTGCCGGGCAGCCCAGTGCCATTGCTTATCAGAAAAAACTGGAGTCTCTGGGAATGAAGGTATACCGCCATTATTCCATTCCCGGATATCCTTCCAATATTCCGTTCATCGTAAGCGATGAGGGTTACGGTAAAAATGATTATATTGAAACATCCCGTTCTCTGGTAGTCGTTACTGCTCCCGGACCCGGAAGCGGCAAAATGGCTACCTGTCTCTCCCAGCTGTATCACGAATACAAGAGAGGCATCAAGGCCGGTTATGCCAAGTATGAGACTTTCCCGATCTGGAATATTCCGTTAAAGCATCCGGTGAATCTGGCTTATGAAGCCGCTACCGCAGACTTGAACGATGTTAATATGATCGATCCGTTCCATCTGGAAGCTTACGGTGAGACCACGATCAATTACAATCGCGACGTGGAGATCTTCCCCGTAGTCAGCGCTATGTTCGAGAAGATCATGGGCAGCTGCCCTTACAAGTCTCCTACTGACATGGGTGTCAATATGGCAGGCTTCGGTATTGTCGATGACGAAGCTGTCCGCGACGCCGCCAAACAGGAAATCATCCGCCGCTACTACCACACTCTGTGCCAGAAGCGCCAGGGTACCGCCGGTGACGACCAGATCTTAAAGCTTGAGCTTCTGATGAAGCAGGCAGGTGTCACCATCGACGATCGCGCAGTAGTCAGTGCAGCCAATATCAAAGCAGAGACCACCGGGGAACCGGCCGCTGCGATCCAGCTTCCGGACGGCAGAGTCCTCACCGGGCGGACCAGTACTCTGCTGGGTGCTTCTTCCGCATTATTATTAAATGCCCTGAAAGCTTTGGCAGGCATTCCGGACGAAGTACAGCTGATCTCACCTACCGCCATCGGTCCCATCCAGGATCTGAAGACGAACTACCTGGGGAACCGCAATCCCAGGCTTCATACAGATGAGACGCTGATCGCTCTTTCCATCTGTGCAGCTACGGATGATACCGCGAAGGCTGCTGTGGAGCAGTTGAAGAACCTGAAAGGTTCCGAAGTGCACTCCAGCGTGATCCTGTCCCAGATCGACATGAATACCTTCCGCAAGTTAGGCGTGAATCTGACATGCGAACCTCATTATCAGAACCAAAAGCTGTATCACAACTAAACATTTTGTCATTCTACTATAAATTATGGCAGTTATTGAGCGAAGGCGCTCCCCAAGGGGAGTTTCTCGCTCTTTTTATTTTATAAATTGTTTTTTGTATATCAAAAGGAGGAGAAAATTATGGCTGTAAAGTACGTGTTTGTGACCGGAGGAGTCGTATCCGGTCTGGGAAAAGGAATTACCGCAGCTTCCCTGGGAAGACTGTTAAAAGCAAGAGGTTACAAAGTAACCATGCAGAAATTCGATCCATATATTAATATTGATCCCGGCACCATGAACCCGATACAGCACGGCGAAGTATTCGTCACGGAGGATGGCACGGAGACCGATCTGGATCTGGGACATTATGAGCGTTTTATTGATGAGAATCTGGATAAAAATTCCAACGTTACCACCGGTAAGGTATACTGGTCCGTATTGCAGAAGGAGCGTCGTGGTGATTACGGCGGAGGTACTGTACAGGTCATCCCCCATATCACCAATGAGATCAAGAGCCGCTTTTACCGCAACTTTACAGATGATGAAACCCGTATCGCCATCATCGAGGTAGGCGGTACCGTAGGTGACATCGAGAGCCAGCCTTTCCTGGAGTCCATCCGTCAGTTCCAGCATGAGGTGGGGCATGACAATGCCATTCTGATCCATGTAACGCTGATTCCTTATCTGAGTGCTTCTCAGGAGCTGAAGACCAAGCCTACCCAGGCCAGTGTTAAGGATCTGCAGGGCATGGGCATCCAGCCGGATATCATCGTCTGCAGAAGTGAGCATCCTCTGGATCAGTCCATCAAGGATAAGATTGCTCTGTTCTGTAACGTACCTCAGAGTCATGTATTGCAGAATCTGGATGTGGAATATCTGTATGAGGCTCCGTTAGCTATGGAAAAAGAGCATCTGGCACAGGTGGCCTGTGAATGTCTGCATCTGGATTGTCCGGAACCGGATCTGGCAGACTGGAAGAAGATGGTAGAGGATCTGCGTCATCCCACCGATGAAGTGCAGATCGCTCTGGTCGGAAAATATGTCTCTCTGCATGATGCCTATATCAGTGTCGTAGAGGCTCTGAAGCATGGCGGTATCACCAATCATGCTACGGTACATATCAAATGGATCGACTCCGAGACGGTAACGCCTGAAAATGTGGATGAACTGTTAGGTGACTGCAACGGTGTCCTGGTACCCGGCGGCTTCGGTTCCCGGGGTATCGAAGGCAAGATCCTGGCGATTCAGTATGCAAGAACCCACGGGGTTCCCTTCCTGGGACTGTGTCTGGGAATGCAGCTGACGATCGTAGAATATGCAAGAAATGTCATTGGGTATACGGATGCACACAGTGTGGAACTGGATCCTAACACCACACATCCTGTGATCGCTCTGATGCCGGATCAGAACGGTGTCGAGGATATCGGCGGTACCTTAAGACTGGGTGCATACCCTTGTGTACTGGATAAGGATTCCCGTGCTTATCAGCTCTACGGACAGGAGAACATCTCCGAGAGACATCGTCATCGTTACGAGGTTAACAACGATTATCGTGCCGTCCTCACCGAACACGGTCTTCGTCTGTCCGGTCTGTCCCCTGACGGACGTATCGTGGAGATGTGCGAGCTTACCGAGCATCCCTTCTTCGTAGCCACCCAGGGACACCCCGAGCTCAAGTCCAGACCCAACAGACCCCATCCGTTGTTCAAGGGATTCGTGGAAGCGGCTCTGGAAAATAAACACCGGAAGTAAATGGCTCGTAACGTAGGGCTGCCGTAACCCCCACGAACGCCCGCGGCGAACGGAACATCGCGGCATGACATTCCGTCCACCGTGGGCGTTCTGTTTACTGATTCCGCTAAAATCCATCGAATAACAGGAAATAGCGGAATTATTGTTTTAGGAGTAAATAATTTCCTACATAATTGCAGAAAAGATCTAAAACAGAGGAATTGCTTCTTTTATAGAACTTTTTTCTATTCATTTTCCACCATTTTCATTAGTTTAAGGCTGTTTTAAAGGAAACCAGTAGCCCCATGCGGGCTACGGGAATTTGCGCAAAGGAACTTAACATTTCCGCAAACCTCAGAGTTTCTACTGATTTACCGGTTTCTCCGGTATTCGGCATTGTCCACATATTCCGAGTGTTCCTATGTACCATTTTCAGGATTGCTGCCACAAAATTGCTACTACCAAAAACAGAATTGCAAAACCAAATTCAATCACTGTCGTGAACCTGATTCTTCTCTTCAAAACACATACTCCCGGATGTTTTGAATGAATATAGATGGGATAAGTGTTCCCTTCCGTCATCCTCCGCAGCAGGCGATAGGGTACTGTCAATGTGGTCTGCTCATGGTAAGCCGTGCCGTTACAGACGTATTCAAACACCGGTGCATAAGTGGTAATCCCATAGCGTCCGGGGTAGCTGTTATATCCGCAATAGATAGCTTCTATCTTCTGATTGCAGCAAAATACAGCATAGATATCATTCACACCCAGTAAAAACAGAAACAATCCAAACACGCTCATAATCAGCAGCGCTTCGAGAGCTTCATTCCCTACAAACAAAATAACAAATGATGTGATGGCAAAACCAGCAAATGTCAGGATGATGTCCAGACATATAAAAGGTACAACCTTATATCTCTTATTTTTTATAATGATAACGGTAGATACTCCAAACAATAATGTCAATATGTATACCAGAGCTTCCATTACCATATCCCTCTCCTCCGAACCAATAAGCAAAATTTATGAATTTTTCATTACCCACGCAAATGCCTTCGCGGTCCGCAGGCCCGGATCTCTGAAATGATTCCCCGGATTCCATTCCAGCGTACTGCCGATCCCACACTGCTGCAGCCACGCATGTGCCTCCCGGATGCAGTCACCCACAGTAGCCATAACAAGATTTCTGGTCTTTTCCTCTTTGTCCCCCAGGCTTAAGTAAACTGCCCGGCTCTGATTCTCCTGCTCTTTCATATAGGGCAGAAACCCGGGGAACCACACCGAGGGCGATGCCGCCGCTATCCCTGCAAATCGATCCGTCTGATAAGATGCCCACAGAGAAAACAGCCCTGCAAGAGAATATCCTCCAAGATAATAGGTTTTACTTTCATCCGAGCATAAACGCAAAATTTCTTCTAACAACGAGGCTGCGCCCCCGCCAAAGTCCTCATTTCCGAATACCGCTGGTGCTTTCCACGGAGACAGATCGAGGTTCCAGTCATCCACCTTCACCGCAATCATTTGAAAATCCAATGCTGTCAGTTTCCGGATCTGTGCCACTTCGCCCTCTATTTCCGGCAGATCATGATCTCCCACGGGCTGGATCAAAACAATGGGAGCCTCCGGATTCCCATATTTATATTTAGTCATGCCGTCCTCTTTCTCTATCAAATATCCTTTCTATCAAGTATCCATTCTATTTTATCAGTTTCAGAATCCTTTGCCTGTTATATCGCTGCATGATCACAAACATCATATCAAACACGGCCGCAAGGATCGATGTAATGATAAATGCCGGATATTCTCCCAGCCAATGGCCTGCCAGAATCGGTACAAAGCTGAGCACTACAATCGTCTCATGCCCCAGTTCCGTCTAACATGTCGCCTGCGATATTTCCTCCCAGGTGTGTTGTCTCGGATCAAACAAGCTGGGATTATATGTAGGCATGCGATTCTTCCATTTTTTCACATGCAGCTTTTCATATAATTTCATTTCAGATTTACTTACCTGATACCAGTGTTTTCTGTAATCTGCCCTGTTATGCATGATGGAATTGTAGATAAATGCAACCACCCATCGCATGATAAAATGATAAGCCGTGGTTCCACAGGTAATGGCAATCGTCAGCCAGATTCCTAAAAGCGTTTTTTGATATAAAATACCCGTGACCATGGTTCCGATCAGGAACACGACAGGCGCTGCCTTTAAAAATTTTATCATAGCTCATTCTCCGTTTTTTCCAATTTCAAGCAACCAGTCAATCTCCTGCCAGTCCTTACATCTCACAAATCTGTCATTGGGAAGCTCTGCCCGGCTGTTCCATGGCCGGTCGAACACGGCTATCCTGCAGTTGTCAAAATGCATTACATGCTCAAATGCTGCCGGAGAATCCTCTACCGCAAAATTAAAGGTCATGTTGTAAAGTTCCGCCAATGTCATATTATATCTATAATCCTGTTTCGCTGTTTCGCGCCCGTATTTGTCTACGCAGAACAGGGGAACTCTTTCCAAATGATGTTCATCAAGCCATTGCCTTGATGGTTCGTAGGAATTGAACGGCCTTCCGGTAATGATAAAAACCTCATGCCCCTGATCCACCCACTTATTGATTACCTCGGAAGCCCCCGGTGTCTCCTCATAATGCAACAAATTTTCCGGTAAATGCCCCGCCTTCATTAAGACTTCATACTGTGCATCATTCAGGTCAAAGGATTTCTGCAAATTGAAAAATTGAACCTGCCGGTAAGGGACATCAATGCCGAACAATTCTTTTGCAATTTTCGTAAAATATTCTGCGGTTTCACATAGTACATCGTCAAAATCTATGTAGATTTTCATTGCTTCTCTTCTCCTGTTGACTATGTATTACGCTATCACAAAACCACCTCGAAGATCGTCCCTCCGGATGGATTGGACTTCACCGTAATACTGCCATCATGCACTCTTACAATTTCGCGAACGAGTGCAAGTCCCAGTCCTACTCCACCAAGCTCCCGGCTTCTGGATTTATCCACCCGGAAAAACGGTTCAAACATGCGCTCCTTAAGTTCCTCAGGGATTCCGGCTCCCGTATCCTCCACTGACAGATATACATGTTTTTCCTTCCGGTCTGCGGTTACTGTGACCTGCCCGCACGAATGATTATATTTTATGGCATTCTCAACAAGATTGTATACCAGCCGGTAAATAAGGATGTCACTTCCGACCATCGTTATATCCTTACACTTTCCGATCAGTCTTATATTTTTTCCCTCTGCGAGAGGTTCCAGATCCTCCAACACCTCATCCACCAGAGCGTCTAAGATAATTTCATCATCCCTTCCTACCGTCTGAAGCTCACTCATGTCGAGAAGTGTCTTTACCATTTTGTTGAGTCTGTCGTTCTGTTCGGTAACCATCTTTATCATCTGTACCGTGTCTGCATCATTGTCCGGATGTCTGTTGGAATGATACAGATCAAGCTGTACCTGCATCAGGGCTAATGGAGTACGAAGCTCATGGGCTGCATTTGCAGTAAATTGTCTCTGTATCTCAAATGCATCCGAGAGCCGTTCCAGCATCCGGTTATACGAAACGCTAAGCTGGTTCAGTTCCTTCACCTGGTTTTCTTCTATCCGTGAATCTGCCAGATTTTGCGCCTGCACCTTTTCGATCTTGTCAGAAAACTCTCTGATCGGTCTGAGTGCATGCCCACTTATAAAATAGGTAGCCACTCCACCCAGAAGAGCCAATACTGCTGAAATGATCAAGCTGTTTTTCCTGTAATCCGCCTTCTTATTATAGACCTGGACAGAAAAGTCATTGGCGAACTCATCCCACTTGTCCTCCGGAATGCTGATATATATTTCCTCCGCGTCGTCCGGCTGATCATCTCCCCGTGTATCCACAGCCTCTTGCAGGGAATCCATATAATACACACCGTTTCTATAGACAAGCATTGTCACGCATCCACATATCACCGCTATATATAATGTAATGATGCAGGTAAGTCTCCACTGCAGCGACATTTTTTCATCTATCGGACTCCTCTCGTATTTTATACCCTTCTCCCACCTTGTTCAGAATCGGATCATATCACAGCACAGCCTTAAGCTTTTTTCTAAGGGAAGACATGTGTACTCTGATCGCTCCGCTAAAGCTATCCACAGATGCATCCCAGACATGCTCCATCAATTCCTTCTGGCTTACCGGTCTGCCCATGTTCAGAAGCAGATATTCCAGAATACCATTTTCTTTTCTTGTCAGAGATACCATTTCTCCTTTTGCATAAGCCTCACGCCTTACGGTATCAAACTTTATCTCACCGCTTTCCAGACATACATCCTTCTGTACAAACTTCCTTCTGGTCAGACTTCTGACACGTGCCTCAAGCTCCTGTAAATGGAATGGTTTTTCCATATAATCATTTGCCCCTGCATCATACAGACTTTTCGCAACTGTATCACATATTTCTTTTTCATCCTCAACAATGAATAATCTCAACTTCCCCGCCCTTAACAAAGATTTTACAACAATTATTGTATAATAGCGAAGTCAACTGGTCAATAAATACCACGATCGAAAGGAGTAACAATAACTTGAAGTGCAGAAAAATATCTCAGATCGTTCTGCTCGTCACCGGGATCACTATGATCGGCTACGGTGCAGTCAGAGGCGAAGCTGCTGTCGTGCTTGGTAAAGCAATAAAATTATGTCTGGAGTGTGTCGGAATTGGATAAGAGAAAAAAGTCACTGTCAAGGCAGACAGCCGGGATACGCGGATGGATACAGGCTGCTGCCACGGGAGCGTGCCCCATTGGCGCATTCCAGGCGGTGATCGGATCCTCCCGATTTAAATGTTCAAGGGTATGTAAAATGGATGTGGATGTGTGCAAGCATCCAGACCATCCGGAATGCATACGGTGCGGAGCCTGCATAAAGGCTTGTCCCAAGGATGCGATCCACTACCGGTTTATGGGAAAATAATCTTATTACGATTACTCAAAGGAGAATTTAATCATGAAAACAAACAAAAAATTCCTTACTATTTTAACACTCTGCATAGCTTTATTGCTTACAGCCTGCGGCACAACAGATGCTGCCGGCACGGACAAAACCAATGAGTCTCTGACGGAAACCGGCACAGTATCCACAGACAGCTCCAACACTGCACTAAATGATCTGTATCAGCAGGAGAACCAGATTTTTGCAGATCATGAGGCTGTATGGAACAAGGTATTCGGCATGATGAGCAAAAGTGGTGTTGATCCCAGCGCAAATTATGCTGATTATCTGGCTGATACCGTCGAAGCAAACAAGGACTCCTTTACAGATGATGAATTGAAAACACTTATGGACGATATGGAAACCATACGGAAAATCGAAGAACAGATCGCAGAACTGGAACAGGGAACTACCACAGCCGATCATGCTGCTCCGGAAAACAATTCCGAATCTGCCATGAAAGAAGCTGCCGCCGTTCTTGAAAGCCAGGGTGCAAAGTACCGCAATATTTCCATTGACTCTGCTTCCGATGCAGGTAAATATGCCTCTGATATTATGGCATTTCCTACAACCATACTTGTCGATAGAAATGGAAATATCGTAGGGGATCCGATCCTTGGGGGTCGAGATTTCTTCATTCACCTGTTGACACCGACAATTCTTTTTGATATTATTTATCAAGAATTGAATATTCCATGAGGGAGTAGTTAGCACGAAGGTGTGATTTGTCAACATTCTGATTATAATTATAGAGTATAATCTGGCAAATCTTAAATAATGAGACTCATGTATATCTATTAATGGTCTGTGTATAATACACACTGGCTGATAATTGATATACATGAGTCTTTTTTATCTCTGGCGATACTTATCATCGCACAGCTTTCGGCTGACAACACTGTAATGGATCACGCAAAGGAGAAAAACATGGAGAAACTTATTAACAACGCCCCATTTGCCCTTGTTCTTGTATTCCTTGTAATCGGTTTTATACTGCTTATTAAGGGTGCGGACTTTTTCGTAGAAGGAAGCTCCAGTGTAGCGAAGAGACTGCATGTTCCGTCTATCATTATCGGACTTACAATCGTAGCTATGGGAACCTCTCTTCCTGAGACAGCGGTCAGTGTATCGGCTTCCCTCGCAGGCAATAATGAACTTGCGGTCAGCAATGTCGTCGGTTCCAATATCTTTAATCTGATGGTCGTGATCGGCGTATGTGCAATGATCGCCACCGTAGAGGTTGCGCGGGAAACTATCAGGAGAGACATCCCCCTTTCCCTGATCTGCGCCGGTTTCTTACTGCTTTTGGGAATTATCGGACTTGGTGATCAGACCAAAATGACACTGGGACATTTCGATGGTGTGATATTCATAGGTCTGTTTGCCGGATATATCTTTTACATGATCAGAATTGCCTTAAAAGCAAATAAAGAGGGGAAAAAAGTAGAAATTGAGGGCGGTTCCGATGAAGAGATCAAGCTGATCTCCGTGCCGCTTAGCATTATTTTCATTATCGGCGGTGCTGCTGCGATCGCCTTCGGCGGAGATCTCACCGTCGATGCTGCATCCAGAATTGCAAGCGACCTGGGAATGACGCAGACGCTGATCGGACTTACCATCGTTTCCATCGGTACATCTCTTCCGGAGCTTGTGACTTCCATCGTTGCAGCCAGAAAAAATGAAGTCGATATGGCACTGGGTAATGCCATCGGTTCCAACGTATTTAACATCCTGATGGTTCTGGGTATCGCTTCCGCCATCAGTCCCATCAGCATCATTACGGAAAACATCATTGATCTGTGTGTACTGATCGCATTTACTGTGTGTGTATGGATCTTCGCAGGAAGCAAAAAGAAAATCGGAAGAGTCGAAGGCTTCTGTATGGTGGCTCTTTACGCAGCATATGCGGTTTATATCATAATCAGATAAATGAGGGCCGTACAAATGATATTGTTTTTTAAGGTATTTCTCACGGAATTCATCGCAGAGATGGGCGACAAGACACAGCTTATGCTGATCGCCCTTACTTCGAAATACAAATTAAGAGATATTATATTGGGAACCGCTGCCGCAATCCTGGTACTGAACGGTCTGGCTGTCCTCGCCGGCGGGCTCGTCAGCGAATTCATTCCCGGCTGGCTTATCAAGATCATTGCTGCACTTGCATTTCTTTATTTTGCCGCATCAACACTTGCGGGCGATGATGGCGAGGAAGAGGAGGGCAACGGCAGATCCAGGATCCGGTTCGTACCGCTTGCGGTTTTCTGTACCTTTTTCGTAGCTGAACTCGGAGACAAGACACAGCTTACCGCCATCACCTTTGGTGCCAATGAAGGTATGAGTTCCGCACTGATCGTATGGCTCGGCTGTTCTCTGGGACTGTTTTTAGCAGACATCCTGGGAATGCTTTTAGGCTATCTGTTAAAAAGCAAGACACCGGAAGGGCTGCTCAATACTCTCGCCTTCGCCATCTTCTCTGTATTCGGCGTCTTCACACTGTATCAGGGACTGAAACTCATCAGTACAAATATCCGTTCCATACCGGTATTGCCGATACTGATCGCTGCAACGATTGCTTTTGCCGGTATCTGTGTGTACCTGTTTTTAAAAAGAGAGAAAAAAACGGGGGAGCAAACTAAAAACGGCTCCCCCATTCTATGCTTATTCCCCGGCATTCCCCGCCTTGCTGTGCTTGTGTCTCTTGCGCACTTCTCTGGCGTGATCTCTGCGGGCGGCGATAGCTTCTGCCTCTTCCTTAGGTATCAGCTTCGTGGTCTTGACAATATATACACCACCGTCATATGCCTTGCGTACCCGGATCTTGCCCTTGAGGTAGCCGTGCTTCTCGCAATAAGCCACGCAGTAATAATGCCTGCCGTTAGCGCTGAACCATTTGATCTTCTTGCGCAGGTTACGATGGCAGAGATAACATTTGCTGGACACCACTTCCTTATCTGCGAAGGCTTCTGTCTTGTCCTTGAATTCCCTGGAAATATATTTTACATAGGTATCAAACTGCGCTTTAACCTCGTCCCTACGCTCCTTCGGAGGACAGAAGGTATCGTAGGACAGGTTCACCACTACCTCCGGGTGCTCCTCCAGGATCCGGATCAGGATCTTTGCCGTATAGTAGGCATCACTGAACGCCCGGTGGAAGGGAATGTCCTTCTCAATATGCAGAAAATCGATGGCATATTCCAGATTTCTGCGGATCTTGCGCTCCTCATAGGCAATGGCGAACAGCTTCTGCACATCCAGATAGGGCAGCGGTCCCGGTGCCAGAAGCGGCATCTCATAATATGCCATGTTCCGCTGTAACTCCGTAAGGTCTAACGTCCCCCAGGTACAGAACAGATGCTCCTCCTGTCCGCACCATCTGACAAAATCTCCTCCGACCTCCGGGAATGGTCTCCCACGCTCCAGCTCCTGCATCTGAATATGGATCAGTTTGCTGGTGATCTTGTGCATCTCATGGTAGACCTGTGGCTTGATCAGTTCATTGAATTCGCTGACCATGACACGTTCTTTATTCAGTTTGATGGCACCGATCTCTATGATTTCAAAAGGCAGCTTCTCCACAGCATCCTCTTTGCCGGTGTTACTCTGATTCCATTCCAGATCCAGAACGATATATTCCATACGTTCCTCCATATTTTGTAACTATTAACAGGGGTTATAAATGTCTTACAGTCTTGGCAGTGCGATATCCAATACCTCTTCATGCCAGCAGTGGTCTCCCTCTCTGACATCGTGGATCGGATATTCCTCTTTTCCGTACAGGCTATAAGCCTTCCGTACAATATCTAGCTGCTCCGTCACATTCACCAATCCTCTGGGACCGTTCAGATGGTCATCCCGGCAGGACTGGACCGCAAGCGGTCTCGGCGCAATGAGCGATGCAATATCTCCCATATCAAAGTGTTCCCACAGATGGGGAACATAATTACAGCTGCAATTTCCGTTGAGTAATAACAACGCGTCACGATATCCATAAAGATATCCGCTGATGATACATTTTTTCACACGGTCATCCAAAGCAGAGATCCACAGCGTCTGCATACCACCGCCGGAAAATCCCACTACGCCTAAATCATCAGTATCCCATTCGCCCCGTTCATATACATAATCGATCAGCCGGGAAGCGTCCCAGGTGCACATACCTGCCACGGTCTCTCCCAAGGGCTCCGCCATGTGTGCCAAATGAAAACAGGTACTGGTCAGGAAGGATTTCTCATCGGTTCCTTTCTGCAATGCCTCATCCCTGCGTTCTCCGAAGCCTCTGCAATCCGGGCAGATTGCCACATAACCACGCTTCGCCAGCTGCATGCCGTAATCATAATGGTAGAATTCAATCATCCGTTTTACCGCGGGAATATCATCGCGTCCTGCCACGCTGAATTTACCTGCTCCCTGATGCCCCGGAAGGGCAAGAAAACATTTCTGCTTCTCTTCGCTCTGCTTCGGCGGGATCAGTATATACATAGGCATATACACTTCCGGCTCTACCTGAATGATCACTTTTTCCTGACGAATGCCGTTCTCCAGCTCCACGACTTCTTCCACGCGTGGGTCCAGATCACAGGACTCCATGTATTTCCACCCCAGGAGATCTTTTAATGTCTCTCTGGAAGTCTCCTTCCAGGCTTCCCATTCCTCTCTGGTGGATCCGGTGAACGCATCCTGCCTTGCATATTTATCAAATTTGTCCTGCATTCCCTTCAGACTTCCGTAGAAATGTGGGATCTGAATGATCGTATCTGCCTGTTCCATGACTGCTCCTTGCGTTTTCATTTTCTCTTATTGCTATTCTTACCATTCTCTGCCCTGTGCGTGCAGTCCGTCTTCCACATCTCCTGCAAAAAGGCTCTCCAGCCAGGTGTGTGCCAGCCGGATCCATGAGGTGCATTCCTCCTGTACCGCTCTGCCGTCGTTGGTCTCTGTCAGCTTATCCGCCAGTGCCAGTCCGTGGGCACCCTTTTCATACATATGGAATTCTGTGGGCACTCCCGCTCTGCGGAGAGCGCTGACAAACAGCAGGGAATTTTCCACCGGTACCGACTGATCCGCAAAGGTATGCCAGATGAAAGTCTTCGGCACTTTACTTGTTACCTGTTTCTCCAGGGACAGCTTCTCTCCCAGTTCTTCCTGTCTGCTGCCTAACAGATTCTCAAAAGATCCTCTGTGAGCAAACTCTCCGGAAGTGATGACCGGATAGCATAACAGCAGTCCGTCCGGACGCAGCAGCTCATGCTCGGAAGCGGAAAGTCCCTGGCTCTCTGCCAGGAAGTCTTCATCCCAGAACACACCAAGGCTGGCTGCCAGGTGTCCTCCCGCAGAACATCCTTCCACTACGATCTTGTGGGGATCAATGTGCCACTCTTTCGCGTGCTCCCGCAGGAACTTGATGCTGTAAGCCAGTTCCTTTAAGGAAGTAGGATATTCCGCAGGGGTGCAGGAATAACGCAACACTGCCGCATGATATCCCATCGCCAGGAATTTCAGTGCCATGGGTTCTGCCTCTCTGTCGGAGGTTCTGGTATAGCCGCCTCCCGGGCACAACAGGATCAGAGGTCTGTCGTTAATTGCCATTGCATCCGAATACTCCTGAATATAGGTAACTAAATGTGCTCCCGGAAGGGATCCCTCCTGATGCATTTCAAATGTATTATAGATCATATTTTTCCTCATTTCCGAGCATTATCATTGAAAAATAAGGCGCAGACCCTGTAGCAATACTACCGGCCTGCGTCTTCATCTGCCTTATTAATATTATCATAACTATTCAGAACCCCATTCGCCCTGAATAGTTATATATTATCTTAGTATGCTCTTCCCCAGTATACCATCTTTTTCGCAGGTTTTCCACAACATACGCAGGTATCTGCGATCTGTTCCTGTTCAAAAGGCATGCAGCGGCTGGTAACAGCAAGCTTTTCCTTGATCTGATCTTCACATTCCCGACATCCGCACCACATAGCCTTGACGAATCCGGACTTCTCATTGAAGATCTGCTCGAACTCTTCCATGTTGTGTGCTACATAGGTATGGCTGTCGCGATGTGCTCTTGCTCTCTCCAGCATTTCCTTCTGCATGGTCTCCAGGATCTCGGCTGCCTTGGTCTCCAGCTCCTCCAGAGCCACCTCGGTCTTCTCTCTGGTATCACGGCGGCAGATCACACACTTGCCTGCTTCGATATCCTTAGGACCGATCTCCACACGGATCGGATAACCTCTCATCTCAGCCTCTGCGAACTTGAAGCCGGGGGTCTTGTCGCTGTCATCTACCTTGACACGGAAATCTTTCGCCAGGCGATCTCTCAACTCATACGCCTTGTCGAGAACGCCTTCCTTTTTCTGCATAACGGGTACAATGCAGATCTGGATGGGTGCCACACGGGGAGGGATTACCAAGCCTTCGTTATCACCATGTACCATGATCAGTGCACCGATCAGACGGGTGGTCATACCCCAGGAGGTCTGATGTACATATTTTAAAGTATTGTCCTTGTCTGCGAACTGGATGCCGAAAGCCTTGGCGAAACCGTCACCGAAGTTATGGCTGGTACCGGACTGCAGTGCCTTGCCGTCATGCATCAGTGCTTCTACCGTATAGGTTGCAATTGCACCTGCGAATTTCTCCTTCTCGGTCTTCTGTCCCTTGATCGCGGGGATAGCCAGAACCTCCTCCAGGAACTTCGCATATACATTCAGCATCTGTAGAGTTCTCTCCTGAGATTCTTCTGCGGTAGCATGTGCGGTATGTCCTTCCTGCCACAGGAACTCTCTGGAACGCAGGAAAGGTCTGGTCTCCTTCTCCCAACGTACCACGGAACACCACTGATTGTATACCTTAGGCAGGTCTCTGTAGGAATGGATGTCATTCTTATAGAAATCACAGAACAGGGTCTCTGAAGTAGGTCTGACACAGAGTCTCTCGGGAAGCTCGTTTAATCCTCCCTGGGTAACCCATGCTACTTCGGGTGCGAAACCTTCTACATGATCCTTCTCCTTGTCCAACAGGGACTCAGGAATGAACATGGGAAGATATACATTCTGTACTCCGACTGCTTTGAATCTTGCATCCAGTTCCTTCTGGATCAGCTCCCAGATCGCATAGCCCGCGGGCTTGATCACCATACATCCCTTGACACTGGTGTAATCACACAGCTCTGCTTTCTTCACTACATCGGTATACCACTGGGCGAAATCTTCTTCCATGGAAGTGATCGCTTCTACCATTTTCTTGTCTGCCATTTTCTCTCTCCTTTTCTTTTTCTGAAAATAAACTGCTAATACGATCTACGGAAACGAAAAACGCCGGGTCATCGCTCCCGAAAAAGGGACCGATCACTCGGCGGTACCACCCTGATTGATACAAATACGTATCCTGCTCTGTCACCGTTAACGCCGGTTCTACGCTATGCTTCGCCGCTTCCAGGTACATTGCGTCTCGCACAGGACTCCAAGGGAGGTTTCCGATCCTCTGTCATAAGGGGTTCCCAGCCGCACGTCACCGTGTCCTTCCCCTCTCTCTGGGATGCTTTCCGATCGTACTGATCCTTTTCATCGTCATTGTCGTATGCAAGTAATTGTAGTGCATGCTTCCGGGATTTGTCAAGGTTCTTTCCCTATTCCAGTCCTAATTTTTTCCGGATGCTGTCGGTTGCGATATTCCAGTCGCCCATTTCTTCGTATGCCGCATCCATTTTTTCTTTTTCTCTGGCAGCACGTTCGGTATCTCCAGTCTGAAGAAATGCCTTATACATGGACGCCGCCTCAAAATATCTTGCCACACCATAGCATTCCTTTTTCGTTCCGGACAGCAAGCCGCCGTACACCATGTCCTCATGATAATTTACTACTAAGTAGGCATAATTTTCATTGTGCACATTATTCTCCATCCAGTTGGTCTTCGCAGGACGGGAAAAGGCGTCGTTTAATTGCCGGAACATATGAATGGTTCCCAAAAACAGTACCAGACACAGGGCTATGATCACCAGATTCATCACAAGCAGCGCGCCTCTCTGCTTCTGTGCCTGTTTCAGCTTACTCTTCAGATTTACCATAACCCATCACCTCACCTTTTTCTTCCAAAAATAAGATTTTTTGTGCATTTGACATCGTACCAAAATTCTCTGCCTCTTCCGGTGTCATGTCAAAATAGGTCTGCAGCAGTGCCTTCACATTCTCTTCCATCCGGAGAATGGCTTCCTTCTGCTCCTCCGGCAGTTCCCGATATTGTTTTGCCCTATAATCATTATCTACAGGATGCAGAATCCTTTCCAGCTGCTCGTAATAATCCGAAATATCTTCATACAGGCCGGGAAGTATGGATACATTGCCGGAGTTGATAGTAACTGCCTTCATCAGACTTTCATAAAAGTAACGATACGCTCCGCTGGCTTCCATGAGCAGCTGATATTTTTCATAACTATTATTACTGCTATAAGGCCGGATGTAATGCCTGTCGCAAAAAGCTGATAAGCCTATGTAATCCTCATCTTCCAGATATTGTTCCATCTGTTTCATATAGCTGCCCTGCCGGATCCCTGCATCGAACTGCAGCAAGCCTCTGTGAATGCTCCAGCTACGGGCAGATACTACAAACACCACCACACACAGGATCACCAGCACTGTGATGATTATCATATGTGACATGATCTCCGTATTTTTCTCCGCCACTTCATAGACATCGCTTTTGGTATCCTCAAAGTTGCTCTTGTAATGCTCCATGTCCTTGACATGCTGTGCGGCTTCTTCATTCGGTCTTCCGCAATGCGGACAATATGCCTGCTCCAGTGTCAGGTTACCCCCACAATATTTACATTTCATCATTGCTTTTATGATCCTTTCCTATTCGTTATACTTCGTAATGTATTCTTTGCAATCCTCATATCTGGGATAACCGTAATTATTTCGCAGACTATCCTCGAATTTTTTCTCTTCTTCCGCGGTAAACGTATAGCGGTCTGCCAGACTATTCAGGGTTGCTTCCACATAGGGACGGATATACTCTTTGTCTTCCTCCGACATTCCTCTACTGTATTCCAGTCCCCGCAGGATCCAGTAATCATCTAAAAGCTGTGTCTCCTGATAGTCGCGAAGTGTCTCTCCACTCTGTTCCAGCGCCAGATATTCTCTCGCATTCCTGCAACTCATGAGCCTCGTGAAAATACCGCTATGCTCCCATCTGTCGATCGTTCTGTCCTCTATGACAGCCTGTTCATAAAAATCTGTCAGTCCTTCGAAGTCCTGCTCCCGGTATAACCGGTCCAGAACCGGGAAGTTTTCTTTTTCCCACAGATAATCCGCTCTGGCATCCCTGGGTTCTATATACTGCGCCCGGAACACAATTACCGCAAGAATCGCTGCCAATGCCGCCAGTAAGATCAGAAGCTTAATCACAAATTTCTGTTTCTTTTTCAGTTTTTTCTTCAGTTCCTTCTCCGGTACCTGCTCTAACTGCTGCATATCCTGCCGCATGCTTTCCAGCTTCCCTAGATATTCCGCTTCGGCGCCCTTGTAATTCAAGCTTCCGCAATAGGGACACTTTGGAAGGGTATCCTCGAATTCCGCTCCGCAGGAACTACAAATGATCTTTTTTACTTCCGTATCTGCCATGATAGGATTCTCTCCTTGATCCGGGCTGCCCGCCCTACTTACTCATGTTGATTCCTTCCCCGCAACCGGTGAATTTATATTCATCATACAACACTAAAAAGAATCTCGCAATCCGGGAATCGCTTTTTTACATATTTGCATATCTTGAGGTTTTTGTCGCTTTCCTGTAAAATAAACTCAGTTGAAGGACCTGCCTGCAGTTCGTCATCAGCAGGCTGCTGAAAGGAATGTATTTTGATATGTACGAGAACAGTTTTCTGGATCCGGCCTATATCACGCCGGAAGAACAACAGATCTTAGACGGCGACATTGCCGTTCAGAAGAATCTCTACACCAGCAAACAGGATTTTGTGGTGGAGAGCGATAAATTTTTAGAGCATTCCGAGGATGATATTACGCTGCGGCGCCATACCAGATTTGTGGATTTTCCAAAGCATAAGCATGACTATGTGGAGATTTTCTATTGTCTCTCCGGTTCCGTCACGCATGTCATAAATGAGGAAGAGATCCGCCTCCGCCCCGGAGAACTGTTATTCATGAACCAACATATCGAACACGCTGTTATAGCGTGTGGGCAGGAAGATCTGGGTATTAATATCATCATCCGTCCGGCGTATTTTCAGAATATCCTCACATTGATCAACAAGGACAACATTCTGGCTGACTTTATCATCAACGCTTTGGAAAGTGACAGCTGTGTCGGACAGTATCTGTACTTTACGGTCTCCGACAATCCCTGTATCCAGAATCTGATCCATAATGCCGTATTTCTATTATTGCAGCAGCCTCAGAACTGGCATAAGCTCTCGGAGCATACTTTCGCTCTTCTGTTCATGCACATATTAAGCAATGCAGAAAATATTTTATTAGACCAAAAGGATGAGCAGAGCAATGTCCTGATGGTGGTAGTACGCAGGTACCTGGCAGAGCATTACGACACCGGAACGCTTCATGAGCTGGCGGCACAGATTGGATATACTCCATCCTCCCTGAGCCGTATGATCAAAAAATATTCCAGTACCACCTTCAAGGAAATACAGACAAAGCAGCGCATGCGGGTCGCTATGAATCAGCTCTCCCACACGGCGCTGCCTGTGTCTGAGATTGCCCTGTCCGTGGGCTATGAGAATCAGAATTTTTTCTACAAACAGTTCAAAAAAATGTATGACATGACGCCAAACGAGGCACGGTTAAAATCACGCCGGTAGCATCAGGCATTTCTAATATAACGGTTCGAGTCTCCCTCGGATCGTTATTTTTCATATAAGAACTCTTCAGGAAGGGTCACACCGAAATCCTTTGCCAGATGACGGAAATCATCGGGAGTAATGGTCTGTCTCTTGCCCTGCTGCATGGACAGCATCTTCACCAGGATCTCTGCAGATTTTTCTACGGTATGCATCAGACCGAAAGTCAGGTCGAAATCTTTTCCTGCTGCGAAGGTTCCGTGATGTGCCCAGATCGCCAGATCGTATTTCTTCATCAGCTCGGAGGTAGCCACAGCGATCTCTCTGCCGCCCGGTACCATCCAGGGCACTACGCCCACGCCATCCGGGAATACTACGGGACACTCGGTTGCCATCTCCCACAGTTCTCTGGTGAATACCTTATCCTCCAGCGGCAGGACGAAGGTCAGTGCGATGATATTAGTGGTATGTGCATGATATACCACACGATAATCCGGATCCTGTAACTTCTTCACTTCCAGATTCATCAGGTGGCTGGGAAGCTCAGAGGTAGGTCTGCCGCCGTTTACCAGTCCCCATACGATACGGTAATTCTCACCCTTGTCATCCAGCTCGATCATACAGATGGAATCTTCCGGCTTGATGCTGACATTGCGGAAATATTTGCCGCTGCCGGTCACCAGGAAGTACTCTCCTGCCAGTGCGGGTACGGTGGTGCCGATGGGCTGGAACTCCTTCGGCTCGAAGTTCTCCTTTACCAGCTCTACCTCTTCCGGCTTCACACGGTAGGACAGGTTACCTCCGTTACGCTCGTGCCATCCCTGCTGCCATCCGTCATCTGCCATTCTGATAAATCCCTGTACAAATTCTGCATCTAAAAATTTCATATTAATACCTAACCTTTCCGTTGCCTGCGGACTCCCGCCCACAGGCATATTGTTTTTAAATCATAAACATTCGTAACTATTCCGAAACCCATTCACAAAATTGCTCTTTCAGAGCTCGCTTTTCGCTCCTGTGGTTACTGCGTCATATTTACACAAGTGCCCTTACCGTGTGATCACATCTACCGGTACGTTCAATATTTTAGCAACCTTTAAAATCGTATCAATATGCCTTCCGGCTGCCGCTGCCATATGATGGGTAGGGCCTGCCTCGCTCCAGCGGTTCACGAACTCTCTGCAGGGGATCGAGAACTTGGTACGCATGTTGGTGTCGCCAAAGGTGAAAATCGGTCCGGGCTGGTTCTCGCCCTCTGCCACTACGAACTTGAAGTTGCCATCCTTATCCTGTGTGATAGCCAGGTACGTTACAGGGCCTACCGGAGGATAGAACTGTGTCAGATAGCCGCCGCCTACTTTGCCGTGAAATACCTTTACGATCTTCATGGTAGGCTTATGTGCCAGCGAGATGTCCGCATCGCCGGATCCGGAATGGCCAATGATACAGATGTCTTCGTTAAAATCAATGGAATACATCTCGGACAACTGTCCCATGCCGGAAATGGTCTTCAGAATGGACATTGCCATGGCGACCTTCATGTCACCTTCTACCGCACATGCAGTACCCTGCTTGATCAGCATGGAAAATGCGGGGATCAGCATGGAATC
The DNA here is from genome assembly GCF_009695995.1 of Waltera intestinalis. GTDB lineage: Bacteria > Bacillota > Clostridia > Lachnospirales > Lachnospiraceae > Acetatifactor > Acetatifactor intestinalis. The sequence goes on along the minus strand of NZ_VUMU01000007.1, from coordinate 53,594 downwards.
CAGTTTGCCGGCTACACCCTGTGCCTTACCTGCATAGTGGGAAGCGATCATGCTCAGATCCTCATCCTTTGCCCATTGCTCGAATGCAAGCACATGCTTTGCCATATCCATAATATCTTCATCCTCTGCGGTAGCGCCGCCTTCTACTTCGAAGGTATCGATGATATCCTGTGCCTTTGCCTTGATAGCTTCGGTATCGGTAATATCATCCGCGATAGCCCACATGTCTTCCCAGTCGAACTGTTTGGTATACAGTCCCATCCTGTTGTAAAGGTTGGTCTCATCGATATAGAGATCCATCATACCGGGATAGGGGCGTCCGATCTGGGCAATGTTGGTCTGACGGAAACGTCTGCGCACCTGTGCTGCCTTACACCAGTCGGCGATCTGTGCTGCCACCTCAGGATCACCGCCTTCTACAACACCGGTGATCACGGCATGTCTCTTACCGGCACGCTCCAAGTCTGCCACAGCCTCACCTACGGCACCGCAGGCATACAGATCACCCAGCCAGATGGGAATGTCGGTGTTCGCATAGTCCGGAGCCAGCTTCTTCTGCACATTGATACATACCACGGGAACATCCAGATCACGGATGGCAGGAAGTACATTATAGGAAGTCGCATAGGTCAGCAGCTGTAAAAATACCAGATCCACATCCGCTGCACGGAACTTATCACCGGCTGCCATGGCCTGTTCCTTGGTGGTCACCATGCCGCCGTCAATGATCTCTACGGTATTGGGAATTGTCTTCTTAAAATCCTCATACTGTGCCTCGAAATTGGGCACCAGCTGGGGAAACTGGGGCAGATATGCTCCCAAAGCGATGGAAAATACACCGATCTTTGCCTTTGTGTTTACTAACATTTATGATTTCCTCCTTTTTCTAAGGTTATATTTTTATTTTTCCGGATCGAATGTCCTAATCTCAAAAGATTCCCGGACACATTTTCTGGCACTCTTCAGGTCCGCCAGTTCTTCCGCATGGATCATCTGTGCCAAGAGGTTACCGATAGCGGTTGCCTCACCGGGACCTGCATATACGGTTTTGCCCGTGGCATCCGCGGTCAGTTGATTCAGATATGCGGCATTAGAACCGCCGCCGATGATGTGGATGCTGTCGTAGGTTCTGCCTGCGATCTTCTCCAGACTGCTTACCGTTTCTCCGTAAGACTGCGCCAGGCTGCGGTATACCACAGATGCCAGTTCTCCTACAGACTCCGGTACCGGCTGTCCCGTCTTCTGACAGTACTGCTTTATGGCTTCCACCATACTGTCCGGAGAGAGGAAGCTTGGATCGTTCACATCCACTCTGGAAAGAAAATTCTTGCTTTCCTCTGCCATATCGCACAGCTGCGCAAAAGAGTAAGCGTCCTTATACTCATGTCTTACGGACTGGATCATCCACAATCCCATGATATTTTTCAGAAAACGGAACCGATGGTCATAACCACCCTCATTGGTAAAGTTGGCTGCTGCCGCCTCTTCGTTGATAATGGGTTTTAATGACTCAATTCCCATGAGAGACCAGGTTCCCGAACTGATGTAGATGCCGTCCCCTTCTGTCTGAGGTACTGCCATTACCGCCGATGCCGTGTCATGGCTTCCGCACAATACCACTTCCAGATTGAAACCAACTTCCTTCTGGATCTCCGGAAGCAACTGCCCTACTTTTGTTCCGGGCATCTTAAGTGGCAGGAAAATATCCTCCGGGTAGCCAAGCTTCCGGATCAGATCCGTATCCCACTGGAAAGTGTTGGGATTCACCAGCTGTGTGGTGGAACCGTTGGTATACTCCGATAATTTGTTTCCCGTCAGACGGAATCCGAAATAATCCGGCAGCATGAGCAGTGTCTTCGCCCGTTGTAAAAGCTCCGGTTCTTTCTCCTTTACCGCCATCAGCTGATAAATCGTATTAAAAATCTGCTTCTGAATGCCTGTTTTTGCATACAGCTCTGTCTCCGGCAAAATCTTTGCCACTTCTGCGTCCATGCCGTCCGTGCGGTGATCGCGGTAACCGTAAGTATCTCCCAGGATGCGATCCTGCTCATCCAACAACACATAATCCACTGCCCAGGTGTCGATTGCCATGCTCACCGGGATCTTTCCCAGCTCTTTACATTTTCTCATTCCGGCGACGATCTCACCGAACAGCCGGTCCACATTCCACAGAAGCTTTCCGTCCTTATGATCCATGCCGTTCTCGAAACGGTAGATCTCTTCTAACTTTATTTTTCCGTTTTCTAAATGCCCCAGGATATGTCGTCCGCTGGAAGCACCGATATCCACAGCCAGATAATATTTTCCCATAAGCTATCCACAGCCTCCCTTATCTGAAACTGAATACCTGGGTTAAAAGTGGCTGTGCTCCTGTGACAGGATCCTTCTCCATGATCAGAATGTCCTTCATATATTCATCCCATTTTTTCACCACGCTGCTCTCCGCCTGTACTTTTGCAGCGTACTCTACGCCTTTTTCACATTCATAGTATCCGAACAGTTCCTCGCCCTGCATCCAGATGGAGTAATTCACGATTCCCGCATCTGCCAGGACTTCCTTCATCTCCGGCCAGATATTGTCATGTCTTTTCTTATATTCCTCCTGCATTCCCGGTACAATTTTTCCCCGCCATGCGTATTTTTCCATAGTCGCCACCTTACCTTTCTTCGTATTTCAAGCGTTTCCTATGCGCAGATGGACAGACCGCCCATTTCCGCTGATTCTGTATTTATTGTAGCCTGTGGATTCCGGTTCCGAAATGACATTATTTGCTCCGGGCACTGTCCGATTTTGCCCGAATAAGGTATAATGGTTTCCATGGAACGAACACTTACTTATACAACGAAAAATCTCATACCCCCTGCTGGTCAGACGCTGCATGCGTGGGAACTGTCATTTTATCATCCCATCACCAGGGAGAAAATGCAGTTCACTGCGCTGTTATCGGAAGATATGGCGAAGGTTTCCGGATCTTCTCTACCTGTTCAATGATCTCTTGTACCACTAGTTACAGTTATATGCATGATAGCATAAAATGTTGTAATTTTTACTGCCCACATATGACTTTGGGCATACATATTTAGAACACAATGCTTGAAAAAAAAACGCTTTTATGGCAGAATACTTTATAGTAATAAGATAACTTTATTGGGGGGATGTTTTGTGAAATATTTGTGGAAAAAGTTAGATGTAGCATCATTTTTAACTGCTATATATACCGGTATTGTCTGCCTGTTTTATTTCTATTTATATATCACGCAGAAGGCTTCACTTAACGTTTTATTCTTTTTTTTTGTGCTGTGTTTTTTCTATTTTTTATTTCTGCCTATATCAAAAAAATTAAACCAAATGGAAGGCTTTCATGGACAAGTCCTATCCCGGAATAAAAAAATCCTGACTTTTGCTCTTGTTTCTGTCCTGACTTTTTTGTTTTTAATGATTTGGTTTATTGCTTATTATCCCGGGGCTTTTTCAGAGGATTCCATTAACCAATATACACAGGCAATCACCGGTAATTATAATGATTGGCATCCTGTATGGCATACTTTGCTGTTTTTTACTCTACCACTAAAATTGTTTGGAAAACCTTCTGCAATCATTTTATTGCAAATCCTCTATTTTTCGCTTTTGATAGGATATATGGCATTGACCATCTGTGAACTGTGGAATATCAAGGCAGCCTTTTTTTCAGTGGTTTATATTGTTATGAATCCTTATACCTGTGTTATTTTACTGTTTCCATGGAAAGATGTTGCTTTTGGTATGGGTGCTTTGCTGTGTACAATTCTTTCTGTACAACTGGCATTAAAAGAAAAAGTCCCTTCAAAGAACTGGAAATTGCTTTTACTCGGAGTATTTATTTCCAGCACTACCGTTTTTCGACACAACGCGATTTTATTCACAGCAACGCTGTTGGTTGCTCTTTTCTTTTGGATTGACAAAAAAAGCTGGATTAAAATCCTTCTTTTTTCCTGTGTTTCACTGTTTATTATTAAGATTCCGATTTATCACATCTTGAATGTAGAAAAACCGGATCAACGTGTCATTGAAACAACCGGCCTGCCGCTTACAGTAATTGGTAACGTTGCAAAAGAAACCCCTTATTTAATGGATGATAAGTTATCTGATTTTGTCTACACAATGGCCTCTCCCGAACAATGGGCCAATAATTATAATTGCGGAAATTTTAATTCCATAAAGTGGTCCGGCATAAATACTTCTATTGTTGAAGAGGAAGGCCTTTTAGGAATGTTAAAACTTATGTTTAAATGCTTTCATCTTTCCCCCAATGCTTCTCTACAGGCAGCATTTGCTTTGACAGATATTGTATATGGATTTGAAACCGGGTTGAAGGGTGATGTACAACCCTATATTGCGGATAGTAGCCTTTATGAGATCCACTACCCACCTACCCACAATCAGAGTCTGCTGGATTTTATTTATGCCTATACAAGATTTATTGATACGACGGTATTTAAATACCTTAGAACTTACGGAATCACCTTACTGGTAATGCTTTTTATAACGCTGAGCAGAATGCATTTTAAATCATGGATTTCCTGGAAAAAAACATTTTTTGTTCTTCCCATTTTTTTATATGATTTTGGTACAATGCTTTTGCTGACCGGACCCGATTCCAGATTCTTTTATGTTACATTTTTAGTTGCCCCGTTAATCATCACAGTTACAATGCATAAAAAGGAAGAATAGAAATATGTCTAAAAAAGTAATTATTATAGGTGCCGGGCCAGCAGGTCTCACTGCTGCCTATGAATTGCTCTGCGACCAAGGGCAATATGAAGTCATTATTTTAGAAGAAAACAACTGTGTTGGAGGAATTTCTAAAACCGTAGAATATAAAGGCAACCGAATGGATATGGGCGGGCACAGATTTTTCTCCAAAGTGCCGGAAGTCAATTCCTGGTGGGAAAAGATGCTTCCCACACAAGGAGCAAAACCCATGGATGATCTGCTTCTCGGCAGAGATATTTACGTAGAACCGAACGGTCCCAATCCGGAAAAAAATGACCGGGTTATGCTACGGCGCCACCGAGTATCCAGAATATTGTTTATGGATAAATTCTACGATTATCCCATATCCATGAAAAAGGAAACTTTCACAAATATGGGTATTTCAAATACTTTAAAATGCGGCTTCAGTTATTTAGCTGCCATGCTCCACAAACTTCCGGAAAACAATTTGGAGAACTTCTATATCAACCGGTTCGGTCGCAAATTGTACAGTATGTTTTTTGAATACTACACGGAGAATCTTTGGGGAAGACATCCCAGTGAGATTGATGCTTCCTGGGGAAGTCAACGTGTAAAAGGACTATCTATTTCAGCTGTCATTCGCGATATTTTCGGTAAAATCTTTAAGAAAAAGAAACGTAAAGTCGAGACTTCACTTATTGAAGAATTCAGTTATCCGAAACTCGGTCCTGGACAGCTTTGGGAAGTAACTGCCGAAGAAATTAAAAAAAGAGGTGGACAACTCTTTTTAAATTCTCAGGTAACCAAAATCCATAAAGATGAGAACAACAAAATCACAGGTGTCACCTACATAAAAAATGGTGTTGCATATGACCTGAGCAGCGATATTGTCATTTCTTCCATGCCCTTGAAAGATCTTGTTACCGGTATGAACGATGTTCCCGAAAAGGAATTGCACATTGCAAAAGGACTTCCATATCGCGATTACATGACTTTGGGTGTCCTTGTTAAAAAATTGAATCTTAAAAACAAGACAAATATCAAAACGATCGGAGATATCGTCCCCGATTGCTGGGTATATGTACAGGATAGGAAAGTCAAAATGGGAAGGTTCCAGATTTACAATAACTGGTCCCCTTATATGGTAAAAGATCTGAATCATACTGTTTGGTTAGGGTTGGAATACTTTGTTCAGGAAGGTGATGAATTTTGGACAATGCAGGATGCTGATTTTTCAGCATTTGCTATTAAAGAAATGATTTCTTTAGGATTGATCACTTCTTTTGATGATGTCATTGACTCCCATGTAGAAAGAGTCAAAAAAGCTTATCCTGCATACTTTGATACCTACGACGAAATTGACACTCTTGTAAATTATTTAAAAACAATTCCCAATTTATATTGTGTCGGTCGAAATGGACAACATCGATATAATAACATTGATCATTCGATGTGTACTTCTTTTGAAGCTGTCAAAAATATCAAATCAGGAATCCTTAATAAAGATAATATTTGGGCTGTAAATACCGAAAATGGATATCATGAAACACAAAAAGCTGACTAACTTTTATTTTGTGAAGAAACTCTTTCGAGCGACTCACACTGGGATTCTTTGCCCAATAGTGAATTTTCTATGGAACGAACGCTTATTTATACAACAGAAAATCTCATAACACCTCTGCCGGTCAGCTATTTTCTGAAGCAGAAGGGCTTCTCCTCACAGAATCTGGTGCAGTTAAAAAAAGACCCCTCCGCTGTACTGGCAAACGGGATTCCCTGCTTTATGAATCATATACTGCAGCCCGGCGATACCCTGACACTGCATATCCGGGAAAATCATTCTTCTGAGAAGATTCCCCCGGTAAATCTGCCGTTAAATATTGTCTACGAGGATGCGGACCTTATGGTGATCAACAAGCCTGCGGGAATGCCGATCCACCCTTCCATGAACAATTATTACAATTCCCTGGCGAATGCCCTCGCGTACTATTTTGAACAGCAGAACTGTCCTTTCGTCTTCCGCTGCATCAACCGCCTGGACCGGGATACTTCCGGACTGACCATCGTGGCGAAGCATTATGTCAGCGCCGGGATGCTGTCTGCCATGATTGCCAATAAAGCGACTTCCGGAATCACGAGGGAATATCTTGCCATTACAAAAGGCTCGGTATGTCCCTTAGAGGGAACCATCACCGCACCCTTAGGGCGCAAGGAAGGCTCTATCATTGAACGGACGGTGGATTTTGAAAACGGGGAATCTGCGGTTACGCATTACAGGGTACTGGACGAAAAAAATGGGCACAGCCTGGTCTCTCTCATCTTAGAGACCGGCCGTACCCATCAGATACGGATTCATATGAAATACCTGGGCTATCCCTTGATCGGAGATTATCTGTACAACGCGGATATGGAACAGATACAGCGACAGGCGCTGCATGCCTGGAAGCTGTCCTTTGTCCATCCCATCACCGGGGAGAAAATGCAGTTCACAGCACCTCTGCCGGAGGATATGGCAGCGGTATTATACCCGTAGTTTTTTCAACGCTTTTTCCCGGATCAGGCATTCACCGTGCTCTTCCAAGTATCGTAGCTTCTGCTCATCCGCGGCATATAAGGCTGCGAACTCCATGGCCTGGATACATGCTCTGCTGTAACGTTCATAGGAAGCGCCGCCTTTTCGTACATAAGCATAACAGGTACCATCTTCCATTCGATACAGAGTACTGTCGATGCGTAAGTTTGTAGGCAATACTGCTGCATATTCAATGACTCTGCCGATATTGCGGAACGCAAAAATTGCAAACTGAGGTTTCTGTGCCTCCGCTGCCTTTTTATTCTTTTTGCCGGATTCTCCGGCGTTTTCTCCTGCCTGCGCTTTTTTCTCCGCCGCACCGATCTCTGCCTTTTTCTCCTCGAAGACTCGCTTCATCTCCTGCAAAGCCTGCAACAGCTGTGCACCGCTCTTATTCTCCAGCGGCTCTTTCTCGGAAAGTACCAGTACCAGTCCCTCATCCGGCAGCATCATGATCTGCAGGTCAAATGCATACTTCGGCGGCTTGTAGCCCACCTCTTCCTCTGCCTGCTCGATGATCTCCTGTACTACTTCTTTGGCTTTGTCACTGCGGGTCACAAAATCTTTATAATCAATATCGTACTCTTCCAGCTCTTCGTTGGACAGGAAGCACTTTACGGTCTTGTCATCAATTCTTTCTATTTTCATAGCTATCACCTCTTACTGATATATGTATGATAGCATAAAAATGTTGTGATTTCCACTGTACGAATTATGAAAACACTATAAAGTCATTCTGACAACTAGCTTTTGTGAAGCTTATGAACCAGAAGGTTACACTATGCACAAAATTTTTAAAACTCATTTAAAACTTTAAATGACTTCCGCATCCACTCTAGTGACGATTTCCTGTGTCCCCTTGTGGATGTGGTATTTCACCGCAGGGATTTTGGTCTTGGTGTAGAGCAGGTTCGTGTTGGGGTCAACGGTGATCATGTGACCCACAGGCGGCTTGTCTGCCAGCTCGTTGACCTGCACATTTTCGTCTACTATCGCACTAACCATGCAGCTGCAGAATTCATTGCTTGCCAGAGCGGATACACCATCCACTTTTTCCGCGAAGCCGATCTCTCTGAAATCCCCTCTGCTGACTGCAAATCCGCAGTCATATGCCACACAGTCGATCTCACTGGTAATTTTATGTACTCTGGTATGTCCCTCTGCATCCGGAGTGATCGTGGTCTCTACCGTGATACCCGGATAGGGACTCCTATCTACTGGAGGAGGAATTCAATGCTGTCAGCCCCTTTGTGCTGACCTGCATTGAGGATAACCTGAAACGCAGAATTCTGTTGCCGTATCTGACCGCACATTTCTGGTGGATGGGACATGACGATGAGCCTATGTGCAACTGGACCGTATGGTGCACGCAGAATGTGCTGCTGACCACGTTCCTGATGCCCTGGAGTGAAGAGATGTCCTCCAAGCTGGCCGCTCCGGTGCATGCCTTTACCGGGGATGCTCCGCTGTTCCTGCCGGAAAATACGTCCGACACAGTTGTCGCATTACAGGCGATTCTACATAAAACTGCTGAAAGCTGTGATTATTTTCTCAAGGATTACGGCAACGACGGTTGCTGTGAGGAGGGTGCCCAGTATTACCGCCATGCAGGGCTGTGCCTCTACGGTGCCATGACAGTGCCTAACACCGTTACGGGCGGACATTTTGCCTCACTGTTTCAGTGGGATAAAGTAAAAAATATTGCGGCATATATTTTAAATGTTCACGTAGATGATAAATACTATTTTAACTTTGCCGACTGCTCTCCCATCGCCGGTCGCGCCGGAGTACGGGAATATCTCTTCGGCAGAGCTACCGGACAGGAGGATCTGTGCCTATTCGCCGCGAAGGATTTCCAAGCAGGTCAGGGGCAACTTATTACCGATGAAGTAAATGGTGAGAATCTGTTCTATCGGATGCAGACCGTATTCTATTATGAAGAGCTGATGCACCGGGATACTTCCGCTACCCTTCCTCACCGGGATGTCTATTACCCCAGTGTCGGACTGTTCCTCGTTCATTCCGCTACAATGCATCTGGCGGTAAAAGCCGGTGACAACGCTGATAGCCACAATCACAACGACACAGGAAGCGTCACGTTATACAAAAACGGGCACCCTATCCTCGTAGATATCGGTGTGGAGACCTACACGCAGAAGACCTTCTCCCCCAGACGTTACGAGATCTGGACCATGCAGTCCGGCTACCATAATCTGCCTGCGATCTGCGGTACAGATCAGAAAGATGGTGAAGAGTATCGTGCAGGAAATGTCGTCACAGAGTTGACCGGGACAGAACCTTCTATCTCCATGGAACTGGCCGCTGCCTATCCCGATGCAGGAGCCATTGTACCGGGTCTAACCTATAGCCGCAAGGTGACATTAAAAAAGCCTTCCAACACTGTCGTATTGGAAGACCACACAAATGCGCAAGATGTTATTCTTAATTTTATTACTTATGAAAAACCTGTTTTTCTTTCTGACGGTAAACTCTCCATCGGAGAAGCATCTGCCTCCTTCGAAGAGGCTGATCTGCTCGCCATAGAAACGCTGCCGATCACGGACGCACGTTTGAAAACGGCATGGGATCATGATCTGTACCGGATTCGGCTGAAGGGCAACGATGCTGGCTTCCGGCTGACTATTCAATAAAGCCTAAAATTTCAGGCTTTTCTCACGGAATGTTTATTCTTGTACATTTCATCATCTGCCCGTTTTATGGTTTCTTCCAGAGTTTCTGCTGTCTTGCGAAAGGCTCCGCCGATTGCAAGACGGCAGTAAAACTCTGCTGTTACATCCGATAAATTTCCTTTCTCATCTCCACGCATGGTACTTACCAGTTCCTGTACTTTTTCTTCCGTACAATCTCTGATCAGCATTACAAATTCATCTCCGCCGATACGGAATCCTCTTGCTTGCTCCGTGAGATACCTCCGGATAAATTCCGCTGCTTTCAGGATCACAGCATCGCCTTTTTCATGTCCGAAGGTATCATTCATGCGTTTCAAATTGTCAATGTCGAAATAAATTACACCGATGGTACAGTCATTCTGCAGTTCTTTTAACTGTTCTTTGTAGTGTCTCTTGTTGTAGAGCTGCGTCATGCTGTCATGATTGCTGTTCCAATCGGCAATAGCCAGCTGGGAACTGGACGCAATGATATCATGCTCCATTTTCTTCATGGATTCACACAGCCGTTCCAGTTCATCTCCGGTTCTGATGTTCATCCGGCTGATGGGAGATTCCTTACCATCCCGCAAAATGGCAATAGAATAGCTGGAAGCCGCCTTGGACATGGCATTTAACGGTCCCAGCACATTGTGCTGCATAAACCAGATCATAAAGACTCCGAAAAGCACCGTAATCGATGTAACAATGCTGGTAATATACCCTAAATAAGTCAATTGCTCCCTTCTGACATTTTCTGTGGAAATTCCTACGATAATATAAGCCACCGGAATATTGTATGAGGAATTCAGCGGAATGTAGTAATCGCTTCTTCCGTTATACTCTAACGGTTCTATTTTCTCACATGCGATCAACTCGTCTTTTATAGCATTCTGTACCTCATCATAGGGGCGGATATCTCCTAAAAATGCTCCGTTTTCTGTCAGATCTGTGTCATACACATAACAGCCTCCACCATCCCTGAAATTGACCACGCTGATCTGCAATACATTTTCACTGGTGTTGCGATAGTCAATGAGTTTATTCCATACCTCGTAATAAGCCGTATTTCTCCGTCTGTTGTCCAGATAGTCCGTTACGCTGTCTCCGTCTACCACCAGTCTGCAGGTATTCGCCACAGTCTGCGCCAGAGAATCTGTGTAATTCCGATTGACATTCATATAATTGACGTAGTTTACAAATATGAAGCTCATGTCCATAATGCATACGATGATAACAATAGCCAGAACGATTTTATACTTTAATGATTTTTTCATTCTTAATCCTCGGAAATCAGTACTTTCTCTGATCTATATAGTCGGCTGCATTTTCATAGGTATAGATGTTTTCCTCAGTGTTATAGATCTTGTCCACCTCTCTGCCGGCTTCCAGTTCTTCTATGACCGTCTCCACCGTGGATGCCAACAGTGGATTACACTCCACGGTGGCATGTAATTTCCCCGCAATCATATTTTCAAAGCTTTCGTGCAAAGCGTCAAAGGAGATCATAATGATGTCTCCCTCAGGCCCATAGCTCTTGCCGTTCCGGTCCAGTGCTTTCATGGCGCCAAAGATCATGTTATCATTTTCCGAAATGATAACATCAATATCCTTTACCGTTCCTTTGCTGAGCAGATTTTCCATATAGGTCTGGCCTTCTCCCTGAGTGAAATTGGCACATCCCCTGTCTACGATAGTCCAGTTCGGATGTTCCTCCACTCCATGTAAAATACCGTTCGTTCTTCCGATGGCAGCGGTAGCTCCTTCAGTTCCTTCCAGCAGGACAATGTGGATTGTCTCGTTTTCCCGTCCCTGCTCTGTTAAATACTGATCCAGCCACGTTACAGCTTTCCGGCCTTCCTCTTCAAAATCCGAACCGATCCAGGACACGTATTCCGTTTCATCCACAGCGATTTTACGATCCGCTACGATGACCGGTATCCCAGCTTCCTTTGCGGCATGTATGGCATCCTCCCATCCGGTCTCCACGATGGGCTGCAGGATAATATAATCTACTTTCTGCTGGATCAGATCGTACATGGCTTTTACCTGGCGCTCCGAACTGGAATTGCCGTCGATATAGATCAGATCGTAGCCTCTTTCTTTGGTGAAAGTATTCAGATAATCATTGGTATTGGCATCTCTCCAGTCAGACTCTTTTCCCGTCTGGATCATCCCCACCCGGATGAGACCGTCATTATACCCTGGTGCCGCACCCCGGATCAGTTGCTGCGTTTTGTCGGCTCGTTCAGTCCCACATCCGATCAACCCCAGACAAAACATCAGCACACAAGTCACGGCAACTATTCTTTTTTTCATGTAATCGCCCCTGGTTCTATATTTATCGTTATTTTTACCGTTATTTTCTCTTTTCCGAATCATGCCTCTTACATTTTATAGTACCATCATCCTGTATAGGATGCAAGCCATCACCGGTGGTTCTCATAATAATTTTACGCTTTTTTATTATATTTTTTAACAAGGTCTACCTATCGGATACTGATCATCAGTATCGTCATGAGATCCTGTTCGTGGGATCCAATCTATATCTGAGCCGGATCAATTCTCAACAGCTGGAAGCTACCATGTATATGAACCAATACCGTCTGGGTTCCAAAACGCTGACCGCTGCCGTACAGCCTTATGCCGTCACCGGAGATAAGACCTATTACAACAATATGGAGGAATTACACGAGGACAAGAATTGTGACATTGCCTGGGAAAGTCTGCAGCAGAACGGTCTGACAGGCAATGAATGGGAGGAGTTAAATCATATCGCCGAGATTTCCGAGATCTTAGTTCAGATAGGGCAGGGAAATTACCGTGTAGAGCCTACCGAAGAATATGTCGATGGCTTCGTACACTTTTCCAACGGTTTTTATCACCATTTTGTACATTTTTCCAACATTGTAATTTTGTCATGGTTTCTATCATGCCGTTGTGATATGATGGAACAAGACAATGTTCGACATTTTTCCACGAAAGAGGTGCCCTTATGACAATATCCTGGTTATCCCTGTTCTGGCTGTTTTTCTTCTATTCTTTTATAGGATGGTGTATCGAGGTATGTTCTGCCGCGGTGCAGCATCGGAAATTTGTCAACCGAGGATTCGTAGCGGGTCCCCTATGCCCGATCTACGGTTTCGGTGCCATGCTGTTCGAGATCTTCCTGCCGGAGCTGACGGAATATCCGTTCTTCCTGTTCCTGGGCGGCTTTGTACTGTCCTCTCTTTTGGAATATTCCACGGGAATGTTTTTTGAAAAAGTCTATAAGAAAAAGCTGTGGGATTACTCCCGCTTCCGCTATAATGTGGGCGGTTATATCTGCCTGCCGTTTTCCCTGCTGTGGGGCGCATTAAGCGTTGTGACCGTGATGTTTGCGGATCCGCTGCTGTGCGGGCTGTTTGACCGCATTCCGCATCTTCTCTCCGTAATACTTCTGTTAGTCCTCGGAGGGCTGCTCCTGTTAGACACCATCGGTTCCGCCCTGTCAACGATAAGCTTACAGCTACAGGCGAAGCACCGGGCGGACTATGCATTAGAAAAGCAGACCGCCCGGCTGGATCAGATCACCGAAGGATTAGGACAGACTTCCCGTTTCCTGGAAAATGCTCTGACCAGGCATATGCAAAAGCGTCTGCAGAAGTCTTATCCTTCCATCAGTCTGGATGCCCTGGTAAAAGCCAGAGCTGAACATAAAAAAGCCACTGGTTTCGCCGAGGGTTGTTGCTTTTATAAATTGTTTTCCCTCTTTTTCATCGGTGCCTTTTTAGGTGATATCACAGAGACGATCTTCTGCCGTATCACAGCCGGGGTCTGGATGAGCCGCAGCAGTGTGATCTACGGGCCCTTCAGTATCGTATGGGGACTGGGTTGTGCCTTTCTGACTCTGCTGCTCTATCGCTACCGGAATAAAAGTGACGGTTCCATTTTCCTGGCAGGAACATTGCTTGGTGGTGCCTATGAATATATCTGCAGTGTCTTCACGGAAATGGTCTTTGGCACGATTTTCTGGGATTACAGTGGATTCGCCTTTAACTTAGGCGGTCGTATCAACCTGTTGTACTGCTTCTTCTGGGGAATTGCCGCTGTGGTATGGCTGAAGTTCATCTATCCGAAGCTGTCCGACTGGATTGAGAAGATTCCGAAAAAAATGGGGACGATCATGTGTAATATTTTAGTTGTATTTATGATTGTCAACATGCTGATCTCCGCACTGGCACTTGCCAGATACACCGAACGTAACGATGCCTCCTATTCTGTGGAAACCACAGAGCTTAACGGATTGCAGCGTTTTCTGGACGACCATTATCCCGACGCACGAATGGAACGCATCTATCCGAATGCGAAAATGGTGGATTAATTTGGATTTATTAACGATGGGAGACTGACCGAACCATGCAGATTGATGACTTGACCTCAGGGTTATCCCTTAGCTTTATCATTCATCTGAATAACGAAGAGCTTCAATTTGAATCCCGCATTTTGGAAGTCTATTCCCGCAGACATACACTGTTGGCTGAGGGTGTGTTTACTGATGATAAAATCATCTCTTTCCGGGGAAAAGGACTGCTCGTCGATCTGCTGGTCACTCTCCCGGACGATAAGCCTCAGCTGTTCAAAAATGTCACCACCAACGTGGTGAAACGCGCCGACGGAACTCTCTGTTACACTGTCTTCAGCATCGCCGGAAGCAAAACCTACAACCGCAGACAAAGTTACCGCTGTTATGTGGGAATTGAAACAGCCATTCAATGTGGACTAAACCATGCTGCCCACGATGTTATTATCAAGGATATCAGCTGCAACGGATTCGCTGTAGTCAGCAAGGAAGATCTGGAACTGGGTGTCAACCAGACCGTGCACGCTGTCCTGAATGATCATCTGGAGGAGACTGCGGAGAACTTTAATTTCCATCTGTATGGACTGGTTGCACGTGTGCAGGAATTAGAGAACGGGCTGTTTCTCTACGGCTGCCGGCTCAGCAATCCGGTTCCCGGGCTGGAACAATATATCGTAAAAAAAGAACGGGCTGCCTTACGAAAACGGCAATTAACCTGAACTTCTCTCTAACGCAAAAAACCGCTGCCCTTACGGGCAACGGTTTTTGTATTCAGAGATTATCCCTCAATGGCGATGTATTTATTGGTCTCCACTGCAGGTTTTGCTTCCTTCTTAGGAACATTCAGGGTCAGAATACCATGTTTGAACTCACCCTTAATATCCTCCTGGGTCAGATTGTCACCAACATAGAAGCTACGCTGGCAGGAACCTGCATAACGTTCCTTGCGGATGTACTTGCCGGATTTCTTCTCCTGCTCATCCTCATCCAGACCCTTGGCAGCCTCGATGGTCAGATAACCATCCTCCAGAGATACCTTGATCTCATCCTTCTTGAAGCCGGGCAGATCAACGATCAGCTCATAGCCATCATCGGTCTCCTTGATATCGGTCTTCATTACGTTGTGAGCATGTCTACCATACAGTTTCTTCTCTATCTGATTCTCTGCTCTGTTGTCAAAGAAAGGTACATCATCAAAAAAGTCATCAAATAAGTTCTCTCCAAAAATGCTAGGTAATAACATAAGTCATCTCTCCTTTTCTATTAAACATATGTCGGTGTCTTTCGATACCTCTTACCTTTTCCATCCTCCGGTAACCACCATCGGACTTCCGAACCAGTCCCGGATTTCTGATCTCGATCTTCTTTCAATCTCTTGATCTTCCTTCCTCTCCCTTGTTCTATTTGTACTATAACACCTATATATCAGTATGTCAATTAAGGAAAAATTATATAATTATAAATTAAAAATAAACAGCAAAAAAAGACCGGAGCACTGTGATCCACAGTACTTCGGTCCTTACTCTCATAAATAATATGATTGATCTTACTTATCCTTTGCTGTGAAATATACGAAGAACACGTCTCCCTCGGTATCATTGGAGAACTGCTCCAGATAAGAAATAGAGTAATCCTTGGAATCCTCAGGTACTTCAAATACCAACAGACCGGTTCTCTCTTCGTTAACACCCAGATCGTACTCTTCCGGTAGCTGTTCATCGCTTACGGCATCATTATAATAGGTAATCGGTGCATCAAAAGCATCATCATCGTCATCATCGCCCCACTGGATCTGGAAATCGGTATCATACATGGTAACAGTAGAACGATCTGTGTTCTTAACCGTTATTTCTGCCACCAGAAGCTTATTTCCCTCTGCAGGTGTATATCCTTCAAATTCCTTGCAGGTATACGCGCTGTTTACTGTGTAGTCGAAGAAATAAGTTCTCATTACATCTCCGATACGTCCCTCTGCATATCCGTCGTCATCTGCGGTTACCACACCACTGTCCTTGTTGGATACTACTCCTGCCAGGTTCTGAACAGCGCTGTCCACAGGACCACATGCTACCAGGCTGAAAGCCAGTACAGTTGCTACCATAATTCCTGCAAATTTCTTCATTTTTCTTTTCTCCCTCTCATAAATCCTAATTGCATGCGGCTATTCACATACGAAGCCAGTATAACACACAAATCGACAGAATGCAACGCTTTATTGCGCTACTCTGCGAACGTAAGCACTTACTCACGGGTCAGCCTCAGGATCACTTCCCGGTGTTCCGGGTATTTTTCCAGCAGTTCTTTCCGATCAAACAGTTCAAACTCTTCATATTTAAAACAGGGTGACACCATACATCCTACCAGACTGAAGCCCTCCTCTTCCATGGCGGAACCGAAGATCCTTCCCTTCGGGACCAGTACCTGGGGTACTTCTCCCTTCTCCAGATCCAGTCCCAGCTTTGCCGCTGTCAGCTTTCCTTCTTCATCGATCATATAAATGGTCAGTGCATTACCGTCATGGTAATACCATACCTCGTCCGATTTCAGGCGATGAAAGTGGGACACCTCTCCTTTTGCCAGCATGAAATAAATGCTGCTCCACAGATCTCTGTCTTCCTTTTCCAACAGACATTCCTTAAAATAGCCACCCTCCACATGGGGTTCCATTTCCAGATGTTCAATATAATATTCCGCTGAATGTTTCATAAATGCTTTCCTCTCTCCGACTATTTCTTTTTCCATGAAATTAGTGTATACTATGCAGAGAAAAAGCGCAATTGCAAAAGTACTGCATGGCGCGGAATGGAGAATATTATGGAAAAAATAGCCAGCTTCACCATTGACCATATCAAGCTGCAGCCCGGTGTCTATGTATCCCGCAAGGATCACATCGGAGCAGAAGTCATCACCACCTTCGATCTGCGCATGACCAGTCCCAACGAGGAGCCGGTGATGAATACCGCAGAAGTTCACACCATCGAGCATCTGGGTGCGACCTTCCTGCGTAATCATCCGGAATACAAAGACAAGACCGTCTACTTTGGACCCATGGGATGTCGTACCGGTTTCTACCTGCTGTTAGCCGGTGACCTTTCCTCTAAGGATATCGTTCCCCTGATGGTGGAAATGTTCGAGTTTATCCGCGATTACAAGGGCGAGGTACCCGGTGCATCTCCCAAGGACTGCGGCAACTACCTGGATATGAATCTGGGCATGGCAAATTACCTGGCAAAACGCTATCTGGATAATGTGCTGTACAACATTGACGACAGCCGCCTGGTATATCCAGAATAAGATGATGCCAGGGTTAAAAGGTCTAAGCCCGCATGAGCTCGCTCATAAGTGGGTGAAAGACCTTGGAACCCGCCCCGATATGAGCATAAAAGTGAGATGATAATCTCACGATATGCGAATACCGGGTAGGATTGTGGGAGTGCGTAGCACGGAACAATCCGTAGGCATCATAGATTATATTATTGTAAGAAAGAACAGGAAAACACTCATGAAAAAAATCGGAATCATCGGTGCCATGGAGCTGGAGGTAGAGACCCTCAAAGCTCACATGACCACCACCAAGATCACTACCAAAGCCCACATGGAATTTCACGAAGGCACATTAAACGGTACTCCCGTTGTCATCGTCCGCAGCGGTGTCGGCAAAGTCAATGCCGCTCTCTGTGTACAGATCCTGGCAGACCTCTTCGGAGTTACTGCTATCATCAATACCGGCGTGGCAGGTTCCCTGAATGCTGCCCTGGACATCGGAGATATCCTGATCTCCAGAGATGCGCTGCATCATGATGTGGATGCCACTATTTTCGGTTACAAGCCCGGTGAGGTTCCTCAGTTAGGCTGTCGGGAATTTATCGCAGATGAACATCTCGCACAAGTCGCTGTCTCCACTTGTAAAGAAGTCAATCCTGACATTCACGTTCATACCGGACGCGTGGTCAGCGGTGACCAGTTCATTTCCAGCAAAGAGGTCAAGACTCGTCTGATTCAGGAATTTCAGGGAGATTGTGCCGAGATGGAGGGGGCTTCCATTGCCCACGGTGCTTACTTAAACGACATTCCTTTTGTCATCATCCGTGCCATCTCCGATAAAGCAGATGACAGCGCCGAGATGGATTATCCTTCGTTTGAAAAGGCCGCAGCGCTCCACTCCGCCAAACTGGTAGAGGCTATGATGCCCCGGATCTAGAAAGGATATCATTATGAAAAAAGAGAAGAAATACATCGAATATATCTTAAAACAGGCGGAAGCCCTGCTGGCTATCGACAGTCCTTCCGGTTTCACGGAAAAAGTAACGGATTATCTCTGCGAGGAGTACAAACGCCTCGGCTACAAGCCGGTCAAGACCAAAAAAGGCGGTGTCCTCGTAGAGATCGGCGGCAAAGGCAACGCCATTCTGACCATGGCCCATGTAGATACGCTGGGCGGCATGGTCGCTGAGATCAAGAGCAACGGCCGTCTCCGCCTGACCAGGGTAGGCGGCTTGAACGCGAACAACATCGAGACTGAAAACTGCCGTATCTACACGCTGGACGGTAAAGTATACGACGGTACCGTACAGCTGACCGACGCTTCCATCCATGTCAACGACGATTATCAGAAGTCCGAGAGAACTTTTGACTCCGTGGAAGTCCTGCTGGATGAAAAGGTATCTTCCAAAGAGGACGTAAAAGCACTTGGGATCGGAAACGGTTCCTTCGTCTGCATGGATCCCCGTACCCGTATCACTGAGTCTGGCTACATCAAGAGCCGTTTCCTGGATGACAAGCTCAGCACCGCTATTTTGCTGGGATTTGCTAAATATGTAAAGGACGAGGATCTGAAGCTGTCCCGCAAAGTCTACCAGCATATCACCGTCTTCGAGGAAGTCGGCCATGGTGCCTGTGGTTCTGTTCCCGAGGATGTGGAAGAGCTGTTGTCCGTAGATATGGGCTGTGTCGGAGAGGGTCTGGAATGCACGGAT
Source organism: Waltera intestinalis (assembly GCF_009695995.1). Lineage (GTDB taxonomy): Bacteria > Bacillota > Clostridia > Lachnospirales > Lachnospiraceae > Acetatifactor > Acetatifactor intestinalis. The sequence continues at coordinate 34,324 of NZ_VUMU01000007.1, read as the reverse complement.
CGTCAGGTATCCATCTGTGTCAAGGACGGCCACGGGCCTTATCATTATGATGTAGTCAAAGCCCTGATCCAGGCAGCGAAGGACAATCATATCGACTACGCTGCAGATGTCTATCCCTACTACGGTTCCGATGCCGATGCCGCATTAAGCGCCGGCATCGACGCCAGACACGGACTTATCGGCCCGGGCGTCTATGCTTCCCACGGCTATGAACGCTCCCACAAGGATGCCGTTGCCGCAACACTGGAATTATTAAAGGCTTATCTGGCATAACTCCAAATATAAAATGCACATAAAAAGCAGTCCGGAGACCGGCAGATTTTCTATCTTCTGCCAACTCCGGACTGCTTTTATAATACTCTCGCAAGCAATATACTTATTTTGCTTCTTCTGCTCCGTCGTCTTTTTTCTTGTTGAATACGAACAGCTTACTGAAGACATAATTGCCGATGATGACCAGTACTGCGGAGATTACAGTTGCAATCAACAGATTTACACCCACTGCGGTCAGCACCTGCATCACTACCATATCCAGGATCAGTGTGGATACTCTGGACAGTACGAACTTCGGTGCTTCGGACAGCATCGGTGCATGACTCTTGAATACATATTTCCGATTGGTAAAATATGCAAAAATAACACCTGCCGTCCAGTTGATAATACTTAATACAATGTTCTGGAAAGGTGTGGGATACATTGTGTTGTCAAATAACAGGAAGTTTGCCAGGAATTTTGCTGCCCAGGATACGACCGTGGTCAGTCCACCTACGATCAGGTATGCAATGATCTCCTCATACTTGATCCACAGTGCTTTTATCTTTTCTATCATGTTGTTCTCCGTTCTGTTATAAATTTACTACATTCCGGTTCTCACCGCGCATAAATGCCTTGATATTCTCATAGACCCCCTGCACACAGCGGGTTCTCGCTTCCACGCTTGCCCATGCCAGATGAGGGGTAATGATCAGCTTGTTGCTGTCCTTCAGTCTGCTTAACGGATTGGACAGCTCCAGAGGCTCCTTCTCAAGTACATCCAGACCTGCTGCCTGGATCTCTCCTGCCACCAGCGCCTCGTAGAGATCGGAGTTGTTCACTACCGGACCTCTCGCCACATTGATGAGAATAGCCGTCTTCTTCATCTTACGGAGAGCTTCTTTGTCGATGAAATTGCGGGACAGGTCACTCAACGGACAATGCAGGGACAGAAAATCACTCTCTTTTAATAAAGTATCCTTGTCCACCTGAGGATACTCCGTGCATGTGCTCTTACCGGTGATGGAATAGAAGATCACCTTACAGCCGAACGCCGTTGCGATCGCTGCTGCTCTCCTGCCGATATTCCCCATTCCTACGATGCCCCAGGTCTTACCTTCCAATTCATAAAAAGGCTGGTCAAAATTAGAGAAACGGTCCTGTGCACTGTAAGCGCCGGATTTTACATATTCATCATAGTAGGGCAGCTTCTGACTTAATGCCAGCGCCAGCGTAAAAGTATGCTGTGCCACCATGGCTGTGGAATAGTCCACCACATTTGCCACCTTGATGCCTCTGGACTTACAATATACCAGATCACAATTGTCGTATCCGGTGGCAAGTTCGCAGATCAGCTTCACATTGGGACAATCCTTCAGGGATTCCTCTCTCATAGGAGCCTTGTTGCAGACAATGACATCCGCATCGCCCACACGTTCTGCCACTTCCTGTGCGGTAACCGTATTCGGGTAGCTGATCACTTCTCCCAGCTCATGAAAACAGTCCACCGGCACATCCGTGCCGGCGCTGTTTCTCTCCAGTAAAACAATCTTCATTTTAAGTACCTTTCCCATCTGTCGTAACTATGGAACCCATTCGCAAAACCGCTCTTTCAGAGGTTTTCAGAATAGTTTGAAATAATTACAGTCTCTTCAGCAGTTCTTCTCTCTGTGCCTCGTAACCGGGCTTGCCAAGCAGAGCGAACATGTTCTTCTTGTAGCTCTCTACACCGGGTTGGTTGAAAGGATTTACACCCAGCAGGTATCCGCTGACACCACATGCGAACTCGAAGAAGTAGAACAGCTCGCCAAGATAGAACTCATTTACCTCGGGAACGGTTACCATGAAGTTGGGAACCTGACCATCGGTATGTGCCAGAATGGTTCCGTTCATAGCACTCTTATTGACAAAATCAACGGTCTTGCCTGCCAGATAGTTCAGACCATCCAGATCTACAGGCTCCTCGCCAATAGTAAGCTCCTCTCTCGGAGTGTCGATGTTGATCACGGTCTCGAACATTACACGGGAACCGTCCTGAATGAACTGACCCATGGAATGCAGATCGGTGGTCAGATCCACACTTGCGGGGAACAGACCCTTGTTGTCCTTACCCTCGCTCTCACCGAACAGCTGCTTCCACCACTCACTTACATAGTGAACAGCGGGCTCGTAGTTCGCCAGAATCTCAACACTCTTGCCCTTGCGCAGTAAGATGTTACGCAGAGCCGCATACTGCAGCGCATCGTTCTCTTCGAAATCATTCTCCAGTGCACGCTTTCTTCCGCTGGCTGCACCTTCCATCAGCTTGTCGATATCAGCACCGCTGACAGCGATAGGTAACAGGCCTACTGCGGTCAGTACGGAGAAACGTCCTCCTACATCATCGGGTACTACGAAGGTCTCGTAACCTTCCTCATCGGACAGATGCTTTAAACTTCCCTTAGCCTTATCGGTGGTAGCATAGATTCTCTCTGCCGCACCCTTCTTGCCGTATTTAGCTTCCAGCTTCTCCTTGAATACACGGAAAGCAATAGCGGGCTCTGTGGTGGTACCGGACTTGGAGATCATGTTGATGGAGAAATCTCTGTCGCCTACTACATCCATCAGGTGCTTCAGATAGGTGGAGCTGATGGAGTTACCACAGAAGTAGATCTCCGGAGTCTTACGTACACTCTTATCCAGCACATTGTAGAAGCTGTGGCTTAAGAACTCGATAGCCGCTCTGGCTCCCAGATAAGAACCACCGATACCGATAACCAACAGAACGTCGGAATCGCTCTGGATTTTCTTCGCTGCTGCCTTGATGCGGGCGAACTCTTCCTTATCGTAATCTACGGGAAGATCGATCCATCCCAGGAAATCATTGCCTGCACCGGTCTTGGATACCAGGGTCTCCTTAGCATCCAGGGTAAGCTTCTTCATGTAACCGATCTCTTCCTCAGAAATAAAAGAGCCAGCCTTGGAATAATCAAATGTAACTTGTCTGCTCATAATGCTCCTCCTTATATCTTTCAGATATATCACATACTTAACAAAACTATTCTGATCCATATTTGCATAACTTTTTGTGAAGCTTTCTTTATTGCAAATATGCCTCAGATAGTTTTTATTTTAACAAAGTTACATTCCATTTTCAAGATGTATATCGAAATCGTTTCCATTTATTATACAGTAAGCAGTTCCTGCAAAAGTGCCTGTAATTCTTCCTCCGTGACGCTTGAAGATTCATCCTGCTGAGACATGCCTCTGTCTTCCGTTTTCCCGGGTATCGCATGTTCCGCGGAAAACACCTCTCTTCCTGTCTCCCGAACCATCTCCTGCGGCTGCGCTGCCCTGCCCCGGATCGGCATCAGCTCTACAGTCCGCCTGCCGGGGAGCTTCGGTGCTCCATACAGTCTCACGTAGTCCTGCTCCGTCACCGGGATCCTGCCGGACAGGTGATTTTCCAGATAATCGATCAGATTCGTCTTCAGTACCCGCCGCTTCCCCTTGATATCCACCAGTGCCGACAGGGAAAAATACAGATACAGCCCCAGGAAGCTCGCAATATAAAAAGGCAGTATCTCACCTAACATCCTTCCGTCCAAAATCCCCTTACAGATCCCCATTCCGGCAAATATCACCGAGAACAGCATGCACTGCCCGGACAGATGATACCATGCATCAAAGGATAAATGTCCGAAAGACAAACGGTTTAAGAACTTGTCCACAAACACCGGAATATTGGACACGCCTCCGTTTAGCTGGTAACAATTCGCGAATTTGACCTTGCACTGTTTCAAAAGCCGGTTCCCCGTAGTTGCCATATTGTCTGTCTCCCGGATCATTGTATGATACATCCACGCCAGCATCAGACGCACCAGAACGCTGAGACATAAAAATACCAGGATCCCCGCCGTGATCACTTTTTCTTCTTTAAATATCGTAAACATCCTCAAAACTCCTTTCCGTCGTTTCCTCAAGTATAACGTATATATGTCCTGTTTTGTACGGTTTTTCATCGTCATTCTTCTACTGCGTCAGACAAAAATTATGAGCTTTCTACATTTTTTATAACAAGAAAAGCATTCTGACATTATTGTATAAACCATAAAAATCTGCTATAATTAATTTTTAGTGATTCTGTTAGAAAAGAGGTTGATTTACTTATGATATACAAGACAAAGGGTACTTGCTCTACTATGATCGACGTAGAATTAAAGGATGGTGTCATCGATTCCGTTAAATTTACCGGCGGCTGCAACGGCAACCTGCAGGGCATCAGTGCTCTGGTAAAGGGCATGAAGCCGGAAGAGGCCATCAGCCGTCTCAAGGGGATCCGTTGTGGTTTCAAACCCACCTCCTGTCCCGATCAGCTGGCTCACGCTCTGGAAGAAATGATCGCAAAATAATAAACAGGTTACCGAAAGGCATTGAGATTTTATGAAAAAAATAGTACTGACCGGCGGCGGAACTGCCGGACACGTTACACCGAATATTGCATTGTTACCGGCGCTGCAGGCAGCCGGCTATGAGATTGCCTACGTCGGTTCCTACGAAGGCATCGAGAAGAAGCTGATCGCTGACTTCAATATTCCTTACACGGGAATCTCCACCGGCAAATTCCGCAGATACTTAGATCCGAAGAACTTCTCGGATCCTTTCCGTGTCATGAAGGGATTCGTGGAGGCACGCAATTATCTGAAAAATTATCAGCCGGATGTAGTATTTTCCAAGGGAGGCTTTGTCAGTGTTCCTGTGGTCCGCGCCGCAGCTTCCTTACATATTCCCTGTATCATTCATGAATCCGACATGACTCCGGGGCTGGCGAACAAGCTGTGCATTCCCGTTGCGGAAAAGGTATGCTACAATTTCCCGGAGACCATGAAAAACATTCCGGCAGACAAAGCCGTCCTTACCGGTTCTCCCATCCGCGCAGAACTGGCCGAAGGCAGTAAGCTTGCGGGACTTAACATGTGCGGATTTACTGCGAATAAGCCTGTGATCATGGTCATCGGCGGAAGTCTCGGTGCTGCCAATGTCAATAAGGCAGTCCGTGATGCCCTGCCGAAGCTGTTAGAGGATTTCCAGGTCGTACACCTCTGCGGCAAAGACAAGATCGACAATCTGTTATTAAATACCCCCGGGTATAAACAGTTTGAATATATCAAAGCGGAATTAAAAGACATCTTTGCCATGGCTGATGTGGTGATCTCCCGCGCCGGAGCCAATGCCATCTGCGAGCTTCTGGCACTGAAAAAGCCCAACATCCTGATCCCCCTGCCTGCTGCCAGCAGCCGCGGAGACCAGTTGTTGAACGCTGCTTCCTTCGAAGCCCAAGGATATTCCATTGTCCTGAATGAGGATGATATTACGACGAATCTTCTGGTAGATAAAGTACATGAACTGTACTTTAACCGCCAGAATTATGTAGACGCCATGAGCAAAAGCCATCAGATGGATGCCGTTAAGACCATCATGGAACTGATCAACGCTGCGGCAGATAAAAAGACGAATTAGCATCTTAACAATCTAAATAAGATCACTCAGCTGTGCAAATTGTTCCAGCGTCAGTGCCTCTCCGCGAACGGTAGGTGACAATCCCATCTGTTCGAGAGCTGCTGACGCTGATTCTTTTGTAATTCCGGGAAGTCCCGCATTGCCAAGACCGTTCACCAGAGTCTTCCGGCGTTGGTTAAAAGAAGCACGGATCAGGGAAAACATCTTCTTCTCATCCTTTACCTTCACAGGTGGCTCTTCATAACGGGTCAGACGGATCACCGCACTGCCGACATTGGGTCTCGGAATAAAACAGTTCGGAGGAACGTTAGCCACGATCTCCGGCTTCGCATAATACTGCACCGCCAGGGATAATGCACCGTAATCTTTCGTGCCGGGTCCTACCTGCATACGATCCGCCACTTCCTTCTGTACCATGATCGTAATGCTTTTCAGCGGTACACGGCTCTCGAACAGTCCCATAATGATCGGTGTCGTGATGTAATAAGGCAGATTCGCCACCACTTTAATGGGGCGTCCACCGTTTTTCTCCTCCACCAGTCTGTTAATATCCACTTTCAAAATATCATCATTGATCACCGTAACATTGTCATAATCCTGCAGAGTCTCCTCCAGGATCGGAAGTAACGCCTTGTCGATCTCCACCGCCACAACACTGCCCGCGCGCTCCGCCAGATACTGTGTCATGGTGCCGATGCCCGGACCGATCTCCAGCACACAATCCTCCTTCGTGATCTCCGCGGAAGATATGATCCGGTCTAAGACCGTCGTATCTATCAGAAAATTCTGTCCGAATTTTTTCTGAAAATTAAAATGGTATTTCTGAAGTACCGCGATGGTATTCTGGGGAATTCCCAAATAAGCCATGGTAAACCTCCTTAATTACTTATGTTAATAATGTGAATCCTTAATAGAATCTAAAATCCTCTAAAAAGTGAATGCAATCATACAGTACCAGCACATCCATGCCCTGCTCGGGCTCGTACTGCTCCATGAGCTGGAACAGTTTCCCGTTAAAATACCGAAGATCCACCACATAGATCGTCTCATAGTGCGCCGCGAGCAGCGGAATCATGCTGTTCGCATAGGAATCCTTGATCACAAAAAGCGTCTTGCCAGGGTTATAGCCGGTATGAATCTCTATAAAGGCATGATTATCATTCAGGAAAAATCCGTACTGGTTCTTGGTCTCCAGATATTCCGGCGCATACAGAGAGTCCGCCTTGTCTGCGAAATCATAGGTGATCGATACCGGCTTTTTCTCCGTCTCAGGAAAATACTGTATCCTGTCCTTCGTCCAGGCCACATTGATCCGGGACTGCAGGGTCCCCTGAAAATCCTCCGACACTGTCTTCATGCCTGCCATATTATACGGATAGGGGAATTTTCCCATGTTGTCTGCCCATGCCAGGAATCCGTAATAGGCTCCGAGGCTGGTCCAGTGATGATCCGTGCGGTAATAGATCGGTTCCCCCGCATGCTCCTGCAATGCGGAATACACATCGATATAGTGCTCCTCACCGACAGACTCCTTCACCTTCGCAAGCAGTCTCATCTCATCATAATGCGGTGCAAAAGCGGGCAGCTTATCTGTCAGAATATTATCCGCGGTAGGTACCAGCATGACTTTTGCATCCCACCGGTTTACCAGCTTTTTCAGGGACGCAATCCGGGAATCTTCCATCTGTTCTGTGTATTCTTGGGGATCATTTACCCCGATCAGATAACGGTCTGCCCCCAGATAGACTCCGTTGATCTCCTTTTTCTGAAACAGAATATCCGCGCGGGTCTTTATTCCCACCCATTTATCCCGTCCTACAAACTGGTCAGACATATATTCTTCGTAATCGTCGCCATACTCTCCCGACAGCAGGCTCTCCCAGGAAAATGTCGGTCTGGGAGCCAGCACCCTGTTCTCTGTCTCAGAATAAATTCTGTCACTGTTACACAGGTCGGCGATTCCCAGAATGAAAAGAACCGCACATATCAGTCCGACAGTCAGCAGAGCATTTCTCTTATCATCCACACACGGTTCCTCCTTCCCTGTCAGAATCGGAAATACAAAAACGGGTTATAAGATGCATCCACTATATATGCTACAGACAAAATCAGCAATGCCGCGGGAATGACTTTTTCACCTACGCGGTATAATGCCATTGCTGGCCCTGTCTTGCTGCTTTTGAGTCTGTGTATCAGCAGACTGCCGACGGGCAGACATGCCACCAGTGCAATTATCAGAAGCACCAGATACTCATTTCCCAAAAACATTGCCTGTGTGTTCATAAGTCCAACACCATTTAATCCAAACATCGCCTGCAGATATGCCAGAATCTCTCCCGGCTTCTCCAGTGCGAAAAATACCCAGCTGATCAATACCACTGTCAGCGTATAGACTCTGCCAAACACCACCGGAGCATTTTTCAGGAGCTCTCCCAAAAACAGTTTTTCCAGAATTAAAAACAGGGCAAACCAAAGTCCCCAGAACAGGAAATTCCACCCTGCGCCATGCCAGATTCCGGTCAATGTCCATACGATCAGTATATTGAGGATCTGTCTGGCGAGTCCCTTGCGGTTACCGCCCAGGGGAATATATACATATTCCTTGAACCAGGTGCTGAGGGAAATATGCCATCTGTGCCAAAAATCCGTAACAGAGGTGGCAATATAAGGATAATTAAAATTCTCCGGGAAATGAAATCCCAAAATGGCTCCCAGTCCGATCGCCATATCCGAATATCCGGAAAAATCAAAATAGATCTGAAAAGCGTATGCCACAATTCCTATCCACGCCATCAGCACACTCATCTGATCATTTTTCAGGGAAGATATCTGTGTCCACAAAAGTCCGAGATTGTTGGCCAGAAGAACTTTTTTCGCAAGTCCCGTCACAAAGCGTTTCGCTCCGTAGCTGATGGCATCCAGATCAGAACGCCTTTCCTGAAGATATTTTTCGATCTGATGATACTTTAGGATCGGTCCCGCGATCAACTGCGGGAACATGGTCACGTAGACACCGAACTGTAAAATATTACGCTGCGCTTTGGTATCTCCTCTGTATACATCGATCACGTAAGACATGGTCTGGAAGGTGTAAAAAGAGATACCGATGGGTAACGGAAGCCCCAGCAATGGGATCGATGTTCCGAACACTGTATTCACCGTCTGCAGCAGAAAATCGGCATATTTAAAAAATCCCAGGATAAACAGATTGATAACAACAGAACATAACAAAAAGATCCTGGAGCGATCCTCCCCCCTATATTCCTCTATCAGCCTTCCCCATACGAAATCCGAAATCGTGGAAAAAAGCATCAGAAAAATATAGACCGGCTCTCCCCAGGCATAAAAGACCAGGCTCCCCAGAAACAGAACCAGATTCTTCATGTTCCGGGGAACCAGGAAATAGCAGATCATAAAAATCGGTAAAAACCGAAAAAGAAACAACACACTGCTGAATACCATTCACTCTACTCCGCATTTACTCCAGAGTCTGTCTGATAGACTCCAGGGCAAGTTCATTCTGCTCCTGACAGTAAGTGATCACGGCCTCATCCCCCTGCTCTTCCACAGAGGAAATGTCCGCGCCCAACTGTACAAAGCATACATAATCACCTATCCGTTCTACTCGGGATGCCTGAATCTTGCCAAGATTCATGGGATACTGCATCGTGTCATTCACCAGACTGTCACGATAGGCGTTCAATGCATTTTCTACATCCTCTACCTTACCATCTTTTGCGTGAATAATCAATAAAGTATCTACATTGACACTGATCATGGGACACTCACCCAGATAAGCATCATACAGATCTGCACTGACACCATAGGTCTCATTCAGCATTTCCTCCGGGATCTCGGAATCCGGCCAGTAATCATCACCCAGCGCATCTGTCACTGCTTTTTTGGCGCTCTGTAATGCCGATGCCACATCTCCATTTTCCTGCTGTGTGCCGGCATTTCCCGCCTCAGTGCTCTCTACACTCGTCCCGGTGGATTCTGCGGCGCCTTCTGTACTTTCCACACTGTTCTCTGTAGCAGCACCGGTATTCTTGTCCTGCCCGTTTCCGCAGGCCGCCATGGACAGTGCCAAAGTACCCATAAGTAACATACATGCTAATTTTTTCTTCATAATTCTCTCCTCATTTCTATGGGATATGCCCATATTTATTGTTGTAATATCCCCCAAACGGGGCTTCTTATACTATCAGACGACAGCTGATGTTGAAAAGTTTCAAAAAAATCAATTTTGCTTTCTATTTTTCTTTCTTTACAAACCTGCGGGCCGTAGGCTATACTTGCAGGAGAATACGGAAATGAGTCCGCTGCATACGCAGCAGAATGTGAGGAATTATGAGTATATTAAATGTAGAACACCTGACCCACGGCTTCGGTGACCGTGCTATTTTTAACGATGTATCGTTTCGACTGTTAAAGGGCGAACATATCGGCCTCATCGGTGCCAATGGCGAAGGCAAATCTACTTTTATGAATATTATCACCGGCAAGCTCATGCCGGATGAGGGAAAAGTGGAATGGGCGAAAAATGTCCGTGTCGGCTATCTGGACCAGCATACCGTGCTGACTCCCGGCATGACCATCCGCCAGGTGCTGGCTTCCGCCTTTGACTTTTTATATGATATGGAAGCACAGATGAATGAGATCTGCGGCAAAATGGGAGATGCCACTCCCGAAGAGCTGGAACAGTATATGGAAGATCTGGGGACGATCCAGGACCTCTTAACCATGCATGATTTTTATATGATCGATGCCAAGGTGGAAGAAGTGGCAAGAGCCTTAGGGCTGATGGAGATCGATCTCGATCGTGATGTCACCGAATTGTCCGGCGGCCAGCGTACCAAGGTACTGCTGGGAAAACTCCTGTTGGAGAAGCCGGATATCCTGCTCTTGGACGAGCCTACCAACTATCTGGATGCGGAGCATATCGAATGGTTGAAGCGTTATCTGAACGAATACGAGAATGCTTTCATTCTGATCAGCCATGACATTCCCTTCCTGAACAGTGTCATCAACCTCATCTATCATATGGACAATCAGGAGCTGACCCGTTACGTGGGCGATTACGACAAATTCCAGGAAGTCTATGCCATGAAAAAGTCCCAGTTGGAGGCCGCCTACAACCGCCAGCAGAAGGAGATCGCCGATCTGAAGGACTTCGTGGCGAGAAACAAAGCCCGGGTCTCCACCCGTAATATGGCGATGTCCCGTCAGAAGAAGCTGGACAAAATGGATGTCATCGAGCTGGCTGCGGAGAAGCCGAAGCCGGAATTCTCTTTTAAAGAAGGACGTACTACCGGACGCATCATTTTCGAGACCAGAGACCTCGTCATCGGTTACGACGAGCCGCTGTCCAAGCCGCTGAATCTGTCTATGGAACGCGGCGAGAAGGTGGCGCTGATCGGTGCCAACGGTATCGGTAAGACCACTCTGTTAAAAAGCATTCTGGGTCTGATCCCTCCGCTGTCCGGTGAAGTGGAGCAGGGCGATTATCTGGAAATCGGATACTTCGAGCAGGAAATGTCCGGCTCCGGAGACAACAGCTGCATCGAAGAGATCTGGCAGGAGTTCCCCGCCTTCACCCAGTATGAGGTCCGCTCCGCCCTGGCAAGATGCGGACTCACCACCAAGCATATTGAGAGCCGCGTGAAGGTATTAAGCGGTGGCGAACAGGCAAAGGTACGTCTCTGCAAGCTGATGAACCGCGCCACCAACGTATTGCTGTTAGATGAGCCGACGAACCACCTGGATGTCGATGCCAAGGACGAGCTGAAACGTGCCCTGCAGGAATACAAGGGCAGCATCCTCATGGTCTGCCACGAACCGGAATTCTATGACGGACTGGCTACCCAGGTATGGGATCTCTCCCGGTGGACCACGAAGATATAAATAGAGGGGGATTATTTTGAAAGGATTATTGGAAATCTGCTGCGGCAGCTTCGAAGATGTGAAAACTGCCTGGCAAAATGGTGCAGACCGGGTAGAGCTTAACAGTGCACTGTATCTTGGTGGTCTCACGCCTTCTACGGCCAATCTGATCTGTGCAAAAGAGCAGTGCAGCATCCCTATTGTAACAATGGTCCGTCCAAGAGGAGGCGGCTTCTGCTATTCCCAGGATGAATACGAGACCATGCTCTTAGATGCCCGCATACTTTTAGAGCACGGAGCTGACGGTATTGCTTTCGGCTTTCTGACAGAGGACCATGCCATCCATAGGAACCGGACGCAGGAAATGATCGACCTTATCCATAGTGCCGGAAAAGAAGCTGTATTTCACCGGGCGTTTGATTGTGTTGCACAACAGGAACGTGCGGTGGAAGCATTGATCTTACTTGGTGCGGACCGGATCCTCACCAGCGGTGGTGCACCTGATGTATGGTCGGGCAGAACGCAATTGCAAAAGCTGCAAAGTCAATACGGTAAAGAAATCACATTTTTAACGGGAAGCGGCGTGAATGCACAAAATGTAAAAGCTCTGATGGAATATACGAGGATAGAGCAGGTTCATACATCCTGCAGAAGCTGGCAGCCGGATGTGACTGCCTCCCTGCAGGACGTGGACTTCTCTTATGATATAAGCCAAAAGAATGCATATGAAGCAGTAGATGCCGGAAAGGTAAGGGAAATGCAGGCAGCAATGCCTATATTGTAATCATGCCTGCCACCTCCGTCCGGCTCACAGGATATATTCCATCTGCCGTTCTTTTGTCTTCATTCCCATCTTTTCATAAAAGTGCTCTGCCGAAGTGTTGCCTGCCCAGACGTTCAGGGTTACTTCATAGCAGCCCAGTTCTTTTGCCTGCTGTTTCACATATTCGAACAGGCTTTCCCCGATATGCTGACCCCGTGTCTGCTTGTCAACGCAAAGGTCATCGATAAACAATGATTTAAAGGGCACCATATTAGTGGAAAAGGGCTGCTCCCTGAGTTGACAGAATGCATAGCCCATGCACAGATCGTCCTCGTCTACGGCTACATAGATAGGGTGATCCTCCTGTTGTAATAGCTCTGTCAGCTCGCAGGGGGTGTATTTCGTAGTACCCGGTATAAAAATATCCGGACGGATCTCCGCATGTATCTGTAATACCTGCCCCAACAGTGCAAGAATTCTTGGGATGTCCTTTTTCTCTGCCTTGCGAATCTTCATTTCTATTTCACTCCTTTACAATTCCGAATTGTTTCAGTTTACCATGCTTGCCGTTGTATAGCAATATGAGTAAAAATCTTTCTAAAACTTAAAAACAAATCGAAAGAGTAAATGCATCGCTAACTTTCCACCTACTTCCGGTTCCAAAGCTTCAACAATTGTTCGCGAATAGGTGCATAATGTTCCCCAATAAGTCCGAAATCCATCTCCTTATAAGTCCAGACAGCACAGCCGATACCGAACTGTCGGAATACGGTATCCACATCCGTGAACCAGCGCAGAGTATCTTCTACAGGAGCCTGATCAATAACACCGAATTCTCCACAGTACAAAGTTACTCCGGCATCTTTCGCAGCAGTAACCGCTTCCATTACCATTTCCGTGATAAATTCTGTTCCCATAGTCTGTGACTGTGCCTTACATACCACTTCCCCCTGATAACCGATGGGCAGCGACTTTGTACGATAATAGTCCATTGCTTCCGGATAATAGATGTCTTCGGTCTGGCTGATGGTCGGTACCCAGTGTGCTTTCTGATGGGTAAACAGCAACGGCTCATAGAAATGGAACGTGAACAATATATTTTCATCCTTGGGCTTCTCTAACAGTTTCAATGTCTTCACACTGTTCCATTGAATTCCGCCGTATATAATAATAGTGTCTCTTGCTATTCGGCGAATAGCGTCCACCGTTTCCGCAATGAGCAGATTCCACGCTTCCGCATTTTCCTGCTCTACCACTTCGTTCAGCAGTTCAAACGCAACATGAGTCTCGTTCGCATAATGCTCTGCAATCTTGATCCACAGATTTACAAAACGCTTCTGCACCATTTTATTTGTAAACAGAATATTTTTCCCCTTATCTCCGGCATTATTAAAATCGTAGCCATACGCTTTATGCAGATCCAGTACAATATTCAATCCCTGCCGTTTACACCATTCCACTACTCTGGTCACATAGGCAAAGCCCTCTTCTCTGGTTCTGCCATATTCATCTTCCAGTACTTCATAATCAATTGCCAGACGTACATGGTCAAATCCCATGGAAGCAATCTTACGAATGTCTTCCTCCTGAATAAATGCATCATAATGTTCTGTGTTATGCACACACTGAGATAAATAGCCACCTAAATTGATACCTCTCTCTAATTTCATGCTCTTGCCCTCCTGATCCTTCGCAACGGAAATTTTATAATCCTGCGGTTCTTCTTTTCTCTATCATATAATTTCAAACATCATTTATATATCGTTTCTATATTATTTTTATCGTTTTTATGCTATATTATTTATAGCATGCCACTATCTTCACTCCACAAGGGAAAGAATCGCATAGCGGTTTTGAAAAGCACTTTAATAATTTCAGAAAGGTGTCCATATGAACATTCCTCAGGAACTTCTCTATCAACAATATGTTCGCAGAGAATTAGAGACTTATCGCGCCCCTTATGATCCGGAAGCGGAATTTTATAGCTATGTCAGGCAGGGAAATACTGAAAAAATAAAAGAATTATGCCATGAATCTTTTCAGGAAAAGAAAGGCCTGGGTGTCCTCTCGGATTCTCCTCTGCAAAATCTGAAATACCACTTTACCATCACTGCTGCTATGCTGGCAAGATACTGCATCGAAGGAGGTATGGAAGTTACAGAGGCTTATGATCTCAGCGACTACTACATTCATAAGGCGGATCTAATGAAATCCAAAAAAGAAATTTCCGCCCTGCACCCGCAGATGTGTCTGGATTACACTACTCGCATGGAAAAATTGCATAGAAATCATGCCTGCTCCCGTCCGGTTGCCCAGTGTCTGGAATATATCTATGATCATTTACATAATCGTATCACTGTCCCGACGCTCGCCGCTCATGCCGGCATATCTCCCGGTTATTTAAGTCACCTGTTCGCAAAAGAGATGGGAATTTCTGTCAGTTCCTATATACAGAACAAAAAAATAGAGACCGCTCAGAATATGCTTTGCCATTCCGATTATGCGATCTCTGTAATTTCTACTACCCTGGCGTTTCCCAGTCAAAGTTATTTCACATCTGTATTTCGGGAAAAGACTGGGAAAACACCAATGCAGTATCGTGCAGAACACTTCCGCACTTCCGGCATCCAATAAAAAGCCGGAAATGTTCTTATCTCTGCCGGGCCATGGCAGGTGAAGATTTACAGGATAAAACGCCATGATTATATATCACTCGTTCGATACCCTGACTTCGTGCAATTTCACAGACAGGAAACATTTCCATCAAAGATGATCCTGTAAAAAAAATTTGTCCTGTTGAATCCCGATTTTATTAATTCTACAAACTTGAAGTTATCGGCCTGCTTTACAGTTCATAATAATACAGACAGATATTTTGATAGGTTCCATCTTTCATACGAAAACCTTTCGGTACCACTCCAATCTCCACAAACCCCAGTCGTTCGTACAAATGACGCGCATGAAGATTGTTTTCCACTACAGCATTGAATTGCAAAATTCCAAAGCCATGCTGCTTTGCTTGTGTAAGACAATCAGTTACTAATTTTTCACCGATATGCTCGCCGCGGTAATCTGTAGCAACAGCGTAACTCGCATTTGCAATATGCCCGCAGCGACCGATATTGTTTGGATGCAGGATATAGAGCCCCACGATTTTTCCGTTGTCATCTGCAACACCACAATATGTCTGTGCTGCAAAAAAGTCAGCACCCGTTTTATCATTCAAAAAATCTTCTTGTGGAAAAGCCTCACCATCTTCCACAACTTTATTCCAGATATAAACCATTGCAGAAATGTCTTTTTCCATATACTTTCTGATTTCCATAATCTTTCCTCCACAAATTCCGATTTATTTAGCTCATTTTATCAAAAACGGTAAGAGATAAAACGGTTTCAACAATAAATTTTCTTCTTTTCCTGCTTCTTTCTGTGATATTAAATACGCCTTGCTAATATTCTGAGAGAATTTTCTGCAAAATTCCCTTATGGATTCATGTTTTCCGGATCCTGAGGACTTAACTTCAAATGCATTTATTTTACTTCCTTCCGAAATCAGGAAATCCACCTCATAATAATGCGTACTCCCTTTTTTCTCCCAGGTATGATAGTACAGTTCTCTCCCGGAGGCTGTAATCATTTGAGCAACCAGATTCTCATAAAGATATCCCAGATTTGCCGGTAATTTATCGGAAAGTAACTTCGCATAAATATCATTTTCCGTCACCGGACGGTCAATAAACATCAGTGTAACAAATAATCCTGTATCCGAAAGATATAATTTGTAACTGTCAAAATCTTTCGTGTCCGTCAGGCTGACTCTTGGATTGGTAGAATTATAGCATGGCAGAACCGTTTTTGAATCTATCAGCTCGTATAATAATTCTTCTGCTTTCGTGTTATTTCTTTTTCCGATTGCTGTGGTAATCCGATATTTTCTTGCATCCTTTGCCAACTGTGCCGGAATCGCATGATATAATGCCGATATTCTTCCGGACGCATCAATTTTCTTAAAGTCTTCCTCATACAGAGATATGATCTGCCTTTTTACCATATCTATTTCTGAAAAGTTTTTTCCATTAACATAGGCTTCTACTGCCTGTGGCATCCCCCCTACTGCCATGTAAATTCTCAAATCTCTCATTAATTTACGGTTAGTTGCCTGTCCAATAGCTGCTCCGCTATCATAAATCTGTTGCAGCAGCCCATAATTACTGCCCGTGGCATCACAGAATTCTTCGTAATCCATGGGATATACTTCTATCTTCATTTCCTCGGATGGAATCAGGATGTCCTTTACATTTTTCTTTATCGAGATTAAAGAGCCTGTTTCCAAATAACTGTATCTGCCGTCATGTATAAGATGCTTTATTGCCTGTCTGGCTTTTGGAAATAACTGTACTTCGTCAAAAATAATGAGGGACTCGTGTTCATACAATGTGATTCCGGTTTCTGCCTGCAGCCTCAGAAAAAAGATATTCAAATTTCCTATATCATCGAAACATTCCAGAATATTACTTGTTGTTTTGGAAAAATCAATTAAAATATAAGACCTATATTCATTTTTTGCAAAGGTCTCCGCAATAGTCGACTTGCCAACTCGCCTTGCGCCTTCCAACAATACCGCATATTTTTCTGAATATAGCTTTTTCCATTCCAATAATTTATCGTATACTTTTCTTTTAAAATACATAACTACCTCCACCATTATAAATATGTTATATCACATAATATACGTTTCTTCAATTTGTATATTGCATATTATGTGCATTTCTTCAATATTTATCGCAACGGTTTTGTGCTTACATTCAAAAAGTTCTGTAGTTATGGTAAATAAATTTTTTCTGTTCAAAAATGCTGAAAATCTTTCTAAAGCTTAAAAACAAATCGAAAGAGTAAATGCATCACTAACCCCGTGCACGAAAGCAGCAGCCCCATCTTTACAGGCTTTGTAGATGCCTTCTTTAATTGTATGCTTCCAATAATAATTCCCGCCAATGATGAAACAAATGGTAATAAAATCATTATAGCTGCAACCCAAATAAACTTCCAGCCATTTCCCACCATCCCAAACCATCCCCTATGCGAAAGAACAGGAATTACAGGTAATATCACATTAATAATGCCTAAAATTAACACAAACTGATGTTTCTTTTTCACTCTTTTCTCCTTCGTTAACTTCCGATTTGCGATTACATAATCTGGGAGTTGTCTGTTATTAAATACCTGCGGCAAATTCTTCTATTAAACTGTTTATCAATTCCGGTTTATCTGTATTAGAATTATGTCCAGCTCCTTCAATCCATTTCAAAGGAATTTTGCTCTTTTGGTGCCATGCTTTGTTATACCTTATACATGAACCGGCATGGTCTTGAGTTCCACATATTAACAGAGATGGGCACTTCAGTTCATATGGCAGATTCTTTTCCATTGCCTCTGCCAAAATACGAAAACCATGCCCAGCAATTTGTGCATAGCGTTTCTGGTTTCCGTCATAATCCAGCATCATTTCACGCATGAGGCTTCTACCATAGTCAGTCGTGGCAACGCCTTCCGACCCCGATTTCAGAAGCCATTTCCACGGATAATGAGCATATACCGGCTCCATTCGTTTCAAAAGCCAGATCTCAACTGCCGTCACATAGCTTCGTTGCAGTGGTGCAGAGTCAATGGAGACAAAGCCTGTCATTTTGTCTGGGTAAAGCTGCGCATAAGCCTGTCCCACATATCCACCCATAGACTGCCCGACAATAACAGGCTTTGTAAGTCCTTCTTGGTTTAAGATATCATCCAGCCATTTTGCCTTGTCGAACAAATCAAAATCAAACCGAAACGGCCATGAGGAAGCGTGTGCCGGTGCATCCCAGACGATAACATTATACCTGTTCTCGAAATACTGAATCTGTTTATCAAACAATCTATGGTCTGCCGTCAATCCCGGTAGAAGAACAAGCGTAATTGTATCCGGGTTTGACACGCTTGCCCAATAGTGAATCGTTCCGCATCGAGTATGATAAGTTTTTTCTTTCATTGGGCTCCCCTCCACAAATTACGATTTGTTAATTTGTTTTATTATAGCACATGTAACCCCCTTCACAATAAAAAAGAGCAACCGAATTATCTCGATCACTCTCTGTTCATTACTTCCATGATAATAATATCATAACTTCCTTTTCAAAAAAAGTCTCAATACCGTAGTCATTCCGTATATATTTGTAACTTTTTGTAAGTTGTTTTTCTGTCCACCATAATAATATCAACTCTTATTTGAAAAAGAAAAGGATAGAACATACCGTTTTCCCCATAAGCTTACCACTCGTCACATTTCAGGTGCTTACCACTCAGACTTACCACTTTGAATCACGGTTTTGTGATATTTTGCGATACTTTACGAGGTTTTCTCTGTAAACATCAAATGCCTTTAATCCCTTATAAATCAAGCATTCCCGCCACTTTCCAGTCATTACTTTTCATCAACGACCTGGAAGATGTAGAACTTGAGGTAATAACTCTCGTCCGCTGCCCACAGAATGGGATGATCCGGACCCTGTGTCTTGAATTCTACCTGGCGGAGACGCTTATGCGCACCATGAGAAGCTTCCCGGATTGTTTTGGCAAAAAGCTCCGGATCCATGAAATGGGAGCAGGAACAAGTTACCAGGAATCCGCCGTCTTTCACCAGCTTTAAGCCCCTAAGATTGATCTCACGATATCCTTTTACAGCATTTTTGATGGAATTGCGTGACTTGGTAAAAGCAGGCGGATCCAAGATCACCACATCATATTTCTCGCCCTGCTCTTCCAGCTCCGGCAATAACTCGAAGACATCCGCACATCGGAAGCTTACCGTATTTTCCAGTCCGTTCAGCTTCGCATTTTCTGTTGCCTGATCCACAGCCAGCTGGGAAGCATCCACACCCAGAACACTCTTCGCTCCGGCAATTCCCGCGTTCAATGCAAAGGAGCCGGTGTGTGTGAAGCAGTCCAGCACCTTTTTATCCTTACAGAAACGATGAATGGTGGCACGGTTATTCTTCTGATCCAGGAAAAATCCGGTCTTCTGTCCGTCCTCTACATCCACCATGTAATGCACGCCGTTCTCTACAATCTCTACTTTCGTGTCAAACGGTTCGCCGATGAAGCCCTTGTAACGCTCCATACCCTCCTGTAAGCGTACCTTGGCATCACTCCGCTCGTAGACACCGCGGATGACAATGCCATCCTCTGCCAGTACTTTCTTCAAAGCATCAATGATCACAAGCTTCCACTTGTCGATTCCCAGTGCCAGAGATTCCACTACCAGTACATCCGAGAATTTATCAATGACAATACCCGGCAGGAAATCCGCCTCTCCGAAGATCAGACGACAGCTGGAGGTATCGATGGTCTCCTTGCGGTAATTCCAGGCATCCCGTACCCTCTGTTCAAAAAATGTCTCATCGATCACCGTATCCTTCCTGCGCGCCAGCAGACGGAGTGTGATCTTGGAATTGGTATTGATATAACCGTATCCCATGAAATAGCCGTCAAAATCATGAATGTTTACAATGTCGCCATTCTCAAACGTCCCCAGGATGGATGCGATCTCATTATCAAATACCCACATTCCCCCGGCTTTCAGCGTTCTGCCTTCTCCTTTTTTCAGTGTTACCGTTGTATTGTACATAGAATTTCCTCTCTTAATTTCGTGATTTTATCGTTTTTGCAACTTTTTCTTCTATCATATTCGTTTTTTGCTTGACAATCAATGGGTTTTTATTTATTATTTTAATGTTGACGCGATTCGCGTTAACAAAATCGTCGCGTGGCTCAGTTTGGTAGAGCGCTGCGTTCGGGACGCAGAGGTCGCAAGTTCGAATCTTGTCGCGACGACTAAAAATAGGTTCTCACATTTGTGAGAACCTATTTTTGTTTGTCATGATATATCCAAACTTACGTCCTCTAGCTGGCTCGAACACATCGTTCGGGCGCAGACCGTAAATTCTCCCCAATCCCCATAATCACAAACACCGTCGAAATATTCATCACCTGTTGAAAACTAAACATATTATTCACTGTATATGCCAGCACACAGATCCCGCAGGCTCCGACCAGCATCTTGCTCTCCCCGGCACGAAGAAAATCTCTGATCGCCGTGATCATCATCCCTGCATAACTGATCAGTCCCAATACTCCTATATCTACCAGAACCGTCAGCCATTCATTGTGTGCATTCGTAAGCCGGTTCCCGCCAAAACGGTCATTCACCATCGTCTGCAGTCCCACACTTCCCTCGTTGGATAAAAATGCATATAGGCAATCCGGTCCCACGCCGAATATTTTATGCAGAAAATCCGCCTCCCAGAAGCATCTGGCACCTGCTGCCCAGGTACCGCCCCGGGCACTCCCCCAACTGACATTAAACGTCAGCCATTTTGTCACATTCGGGTCTGTGATGTTGGGAGTCAACGCACCACCGGCTAAGGTATTGATCAGCGTCAGTAACAAAACAAGCAATATCATAACCGGTACCGCAATAGCGATCCCACAATAGATTCTATGTAACATTTTCTCCGGATAACTTCGTCTTACCCGGGTTCTGTGTATCCAATACAAAATAATTCCCGACAGAATCGTCATAAATATGCCTGCAATCGAAAACGTCAGCAGATCTGTAATTCCTTCCAGGATCAGTTCCCGGGAAAATATATTCAATCGGCGGAGAACACAGGTAATCAGACACGCTGCGGAAAACATCGTCATCTCCTGCCAGAACACTTCCATCCTCCCGCTGTCTCTCACGGACATCCCGAATAATACGAACATGACCACTGCGAAGGTTACAATGCCGCTGCTGCTTCCCTGAGTCGCCAACGAGGCGAAGCCGATCGTCACATATGCCATCAGCAACAGCTTTTTCCATGTCATCTCCTCCATCCGCCACAGCAGATAGACTCCCCCGAACAATATCGTCACCAGATACCCGCAGTACCAGTTGATATTCCCGATCGTCGAGATAAAGGAAGGGGTCACGTACTCCGGATCCACCGGTAGCAGACCAAACTTATTCACATATCCCAGAGAAAAAACAATCGCAGACACCGACAGTACCAGCGCCGGGATCCAGCTCTTCCACTGCCACATACGGGAGATCATAAAATACACGATCACCGCTCCCAGCTGCGTCCACATTCCCATCCGCCAGGACGCTGTCCCCCACAGTGCTTCTTCCCGGTAATTCGTAAACAGATAGGATACTAAAACCGCAATTCCATAAAATACGGCAAATCTATCCGTCACACTCAGATTCTTCCATAATCCCGCCGGCCATTCCGTGAACTTCGGCAACTCCTTTTTCTGAACTGCTGTAACCAGCCGGAAAAGCAGCCACAGTAAAAATACCGGCAGCAAAGTTTTCGCACCATAGGTCATAGTCTTGAGAAAAAAGGTCTCCTTCTCTGTTCCTATCCTAGCATATCCTTTATTGTAAAGAGGGAGTACCATCAGAATCACGATCATATACACGCTGATCACGATATCACATAAAAATCCGCTAAAGCTGCAAAGTGTCTCTGCTACGGATTCCGCTTTCTTGTGTTTTGTATTTTTTGCCATAGGCTTCATCTCTCCGAACCTTCTCCGACCACCGGGAATTTATTCCCTTTCATGATAGCTTTCCGGACTTCTTTCGTCAATCTTTTCTCAGGAGCGATCCTCTCCGTTTTTCTGCCTGTCAGACATCTTAGACAGGCTATGATACGTCTCGTAGATCAGCACAAATCCCAGCGGTCCCTTGATGATCCCCCAGACGCCGAACAGCCGGATCCCGGCATACAACGACACCAATACAGCAATGGGAGACACTCCTATTTTCCTGCCGATGAGACGGGGCTCCAGTATCTCCCGCAGGAAAATACATACCACATACAGCACACCGCAGATAAGTGCTCTACCGAAGCTTCCCTCCAATAGCTGCCAGATTCCCAGTGGCACCAGCACCACCCCCGTGCCGATAAAAGGCAGCGCATCCAGAATCCCCGCCAGGATCCCCCACAGCACTCCATGCTTTATCCCCGCGATCCCTAACGTAATCGCTGCCGTCAGTGCGATCGCCGACATGATGATCCCCTGTGCTTTTACAAAGGTAGCGATATAGCGGACAATTCCGCAGATTACCTCCAGCAGCACATGGCAGGACTCCTGATCCAGCAGATGGTTCATGATCCCGTCATAGTCTTTCGCCAACAGTACCGATGCAATGAGAAACGTCACCAGGAATCCTCCCAGCTCCGCAAACCACCGCACATACTGCATGGATTGCGACAGCATCCCCGGCAGAATATTTTCCTCCAGCGAATCCAGTCCCTCCTGCAGTCTGCCGCTGACCGTATTTTCCAGATAGGAAGCGTCCACACCAATGATCTCTCCCACGCTGCGGCATAGGTTCCGGACCACCTCCAGCCACTCCTGCTCCCTCGCATCCATACTCCGGATCCACACCGGCAGACTTCCCAGCACCCAGGAACTAAGTACCCATAACAGTACAGCCAACAGCAGTGTCGCCAGAATCAGAAGCACTATGGCGCTTAAGGGTCTTGGAAAATGCAGTTTGCGGTTCATCCGTTTCATCATCGGTCCGAATATCGTGACGAACAGCATCGCCAACAGCACCGGTGCCAGCAGGGGGGTCAGATATTGCAGAAAAAAATAGACTGCTCCCGTCACCGCAAGCAGTACTATCATCTTTTTTCCTATAATATTTTTACCGAATTCTCCCCAGTCCATTCCGCACACTCCCTTTTTGGATTAGTGTGCTCTGAGAGACTTTTTTTATCCCCTTTTGGAGATTCCGGTTTCATTTTCTGTGAGTTTTTTCAATTCCTCCATCGCAAAACCTGCAAATGCCGGATTCTTCGGCACTACCCGGAATCCCATCTTTTTCCCGGAAATGGGATGGACAAGTTCCAGAGAGTACGCGCATAGTGCCACGCCGCGATATTTCTGCGCAGGCATCGCCTCTTTTAGCGCTGCCATTCCATACTTCGTATCTCCCAACAGCGGAAATCCCGCATGTGCGCACTGCACCCGGATCTGATGAAACCGTCCGGTCCCGATCGTTACATCTGCAAGCGCAAGCGGAGAGGGAGCGTTGATCTCTTCCAAAATACGATAATGCAGCGCAGCAATCTTCGCATCTGCAAATTCCTGCTCCCTGCCGGTCACTGCCACCGCCATATTACCTTCCTTGCGAAGGTAATCCACAAGATCCCCCTCCGGGCAGTCAGGATATCCACAAAGTACTGCATAATAATGTTTATTCAGCGCACCTTCTGTTAATTGCTTCGACAATGCCGCTGCTGCCTTTTTGTCTTTGGCAAATACCAGTAGTCCTTCCACCGGCTGATCCAGTCTGTGGACTATGCCCAGATACGGCTCTCCTTTTCCCGGTCTCCCCGCGCCGGGAAGCTTTGCCAGATAGGATTTCAACTCGCTGACCACATCCGGTTGTCCGATCCCGGCGGACTGTACCGCCAGTCCCGCCGGTTTGCGGACAACCATGATACTCTTGTCTTCGTATAATATTTCTGTTCTCATATAAAATGTCCTTATTGTCGTGATCCGTTATCCCTTCCGAAGCCCCTTGGGATAATGGTTTTTCATGATGCCGCCTGCCAGCTTCCCCCAGCCAAGGCTACAGTCATCCACGCAGATCAGATACCAGCCCTTCTCGCCTTCCGCGGAAAAAGTCTGTCCCTTCAGATAAGCCGCGGCTTCCTCCACAGACAGCTTCCACACATGCTTCACATCCTCTGGGCGCAGTGCCTGTGCTAACGCGTGCGCCGGTTCAAAACGGTTCTTTTTCAATGTGCCCAGATGAAGTCCCGGGCGCAATACCTTCAGTCCTTTCACCCCGGGCATTCTCTCCGGCATGCGGTACAGGTTATCGCCAAATGCCAGAAATCCTTCTCCGGCAGTGCATAGTCCTGCTTTGATCGTCTGCTCCTCCGAAAAGGTCTCTTTTGCGAAGTTAAAATACTCTGCCCAGTCTTTTGTCAGATTCTTCGCCGGAATTCCCTTCTCTGATCCGGTGGCGTTCACCGGCTGATATCCTTCCGGAAGCTTTCCCTTTTTCTGTAATACTGCGGCATAATGCCCCTCGCCACGTAACTTATGGGGCCACAGACGTAAAGTCCCCGTAATGCCGGGTGCCGGGTTCTCTACACAACCGGGAATACCGTCGCAGCCTTCCGGGATCCCCAGCTTCGCTTTATCTATGGGGACAATCTCGAATTCCTCATGCTTTGCCAGGAAACGGCTGATGCTTCCCTCATTTTCCGCAGGCGCAAAGGTGCAGGTAGAATATACCAGTCTGCCTCCCGGGACTAACATCCGTGCCGCGCACTCCAGGATCCCGTCCTGTCTGTCTGCACATAACTGCACATTTTCCGGGCTCCATTCCTCACAGGCCACTTCATTCTTCCGGAACATTCCCTCTCCGGAGCAGGGTGCATCCACCAGGATCCGGTCAAAATATTCCTCGAAAATATCCGCCAGGTGCTCCGGCGTCTCATTCAATACACAGGTATTGCGGATGCCCATGCGCTCCACGTTCTCCGACAGTATTTTCGCCCTCGCCGGGTGGATCTCATTCGTGACAAGCAGTCCCTCTCCCTCCATCGCGGATGCGATCTGGGTACTTTTCCCTCCGGGAGCAGCACATAGATCGAGGATCCGCTCCCCGGGCTGTGGTGACAGTAGTGTCACAGGTGCCATGGCACTGGGTTCCTGGATATAATAAAGTCCCGCTTCATGCCAGGGATGCTTTCCCGGCTGATCCTCTTTGGTATAGTAATATCCGTTCTCCGCCCAGGGAACCGGCTGCAGCTGAAAAGTCTGCTTTACTTTTTCTGTTATGACAGACATGTCGTCCCTTTTTAACGGATTCAGACGCAATGCCTGATATTTCTCATGCTCAAAGCTTGCCAGGAACTCTTCATATTCCGATCCCAAAAGTCCCTGCATTCTCTCTGTAAATGACTGCGGAAGCATAGATTTCCTCCATCTCTGTCCTCTATTCCGAACTCTGTTCCCATTAACTGTATCACAGCTCCTATCCGTGGGCAATCATTTCTTGCCAAGCTTCACAGACACAATTATAATATTTGTTGTAAGTGCTTGTTTTTAGTTTTAAAAGGTAACCCATTGTTTGTATTTTCATTCGTTGATTCTCGAACTCGAATAAGAAAAGAGGTTATTATGTCTATTTTCAGAAAAACACTCAGCTGTGCCGTACTGGCAGCCTTAGGCACCTGTGCTCTCGCCGGCTGTGGCAGGCAGGATACGTCAAATGAAGCCACAACATCTGCTTCCCCCGAAGCGTCTCCTGCCATCACGGAAACCGTCAACGAAAGCACCGCTGCATCCGAACAGACACCGACTCCCGGAACACAATCCACACAGCCTGCGGATGTGACTTCCACCCCCTTCGGACAGCACGGTGCCCTCCATGTGGAGAACGGGAAGCTGACCGATGCAGACGGGAACACTGTCCAGCTCTACGGTATGTCCACCCACGGTATTGCCTGGTTCCCCCAGTATATCAATTATGATTCCTTCCGTACCCTGCGGGACGACTGGAATACCAACTGTATCCGCCTCGCCATGTATACAGCGGAGTACGGCGGTTATTGTGCCGACGGTGATAAGGAGCAGCTGAAGCAGCTGGTAAGAGACGGTGTATCCTACGCCACAGAGCTTGGAATGTACGTGATCGTAGACTGGCATATTTTAAGTGATTGCGACCCGAATCAGAACAAAGATGAGGCGATCGCCTTTTTCCGGGAAATGTCGGAAGCTTTTGCCGACAACGACAATGTGCTCTATGAGATCTGTAATGAGCCCAACAGCGGTACCTCCTGGGACAGCATCAAGTCCTATGCCGAGGAAGTCATCCCGGTGATCCGGGAACAGAAGCCGGATGCCGTCATCCTCGTAGGAACCCCTACCTGGAGCCAGGAGATCGACAAAGCCGCAGCTTCCCCGCTTACCTTTGATAATGTAATGTATACCCTGCATTTTTACGCAGGCACCCACAAAGATGACCTGCGTAACCGCTTAGAGACCTGCGCACAGAACAATCTTCCGGTCTTCGTCAGCGAATTCGGTATGTGCGACGCTTCCGGCAATGGTGCCAATGACTTCGATTCCACGACCAAGTGGCTGGATCTGCTGAACAAATATCAGATCAGCTTCTGCTGCTGGAATCTGGCGAACAAGGACGAAAGCAGCAGTGTCTTCAAGGCTGCCAGCACGACTCTCTCCGACTGGACCGATGAGGACTTCAATGAATCCGGACGGTGGATCCGTGAGTATTTCCGCAGTATGCCCCGGAATTAGTTCCCAATTCTGCCCTTAGAACTTACTGCTTACAATTCGAACGATTGCACTACATTAATTCTTCGTCATAGACTGCCCTGCCACCACCGATGAATTTCGGTCTGGTACGGGCGCATACCACATGGGCGTCTCCGATCTGTCCGGTCCGGAGACGCACCGGTACTGCCACATCTCTCAGATGCATTCCGATCAACGTATCTCCGATATCCATTCCCGCTGCCGCCTGAATATGTTCTACTGCCACCGGATGTTCAAATGCTTTATACGCTGCCGTAGCGAAGGATCCTCCTGCCTTGGGCTGGGGAACCACATTGACCATGGGATAACCGTATTTTACAGCTGCCTCTTTTTCCAGGATCAGTGCGCGGTTCAGGTGTTCACAGCACTGGGCTGCCAGATAGACGCCTGCTTCCTGCGTTGCCTGATAGATTCCACCGAAGACCACCTCTGCCAGCTCCGGGCTGGAATAAGTACCGATGGATGCGCCTCCCACCTCGCTGGTGGAACACCCTACTACAAACAGTTCTCCCACCTCCGGCTTAGCTTTCTCCAGGATCTCCCTGGCTGCGGAATATGCCTCTTCTGCAATGATTGTCATATCTTCTGTCATGATGCTGCCTCCTTACATAATAAAATAAATAACTCTATAACAATAAACACACTATAACAGACCGTTTATAAATAATAATGGAAGCAAAAAGCCCACATTGGCCACTGTAAACCATCCAAAATACCGTTTCTTTTCCCCGGGGATCTGACTTGCCACCTGCTTATAAGAGATCAGGCTTGCCATAGAAGCGATCAATGTGCCCAGACCGCCCAGATTCGTTCCAACGATCAATGCTTTCACATTTTCTGTAAAACCGGACAGCAACAGTGCTGTCGGTACATTGCTGATCACCTGGCTGGCAGCCACTGCCGTCATGACTTCCCTTCCTTCAATAATTTTTTGTAAAAAGCTGCAAAAAGCAGGCATTCTTCCTATATTTCCTATGAAAATAAAAAATCCCACGAAGGTCAGCAGCAGCGAATAATCCACTTTTCCTATGGTCGCGCGGTCTAGGATTCCAACACCAAGTACCACAATTCCAAGCGTTACCGGATAGGGAATCATATGCGCCACCGTTAACAGACACAACAAAAATAGTATCAGATAAAACACAGGCAGATATCTCCGCCATCCTGCCGTTTCCTGCCCGGCATCTTCTGCCTGCAACGCCCCTGCCACATCTCTGACCGCAATGCCACTGTGTTTCGCCGCAACCGCCGTACAGATAAGCAAAAAGAACAGTGACACCGCAGAATACGGCAGCATCAGCTTTATAAATGCAATCGGGGACATCTGTATTTTCCCATATAAATACAGATTCTGTGGATTACCAATGGGTGTCAGCATACTTCCTAAATTCGCTGCGATCGTCTGTAATACCACCACCGGAACTGCCAGTTTCCGGACAGCCTCCTCTCCGGACAGACAGAGTACCGTAAACGTAAAAGGCACAAAAGTGATCAATGCCACATCATTCGTGATCAACATGCTGAAAAAGAAGCACAGCAATACCAGAATTTCTGCCAGCGCAATCACATTGTGGGTATGCTGCAATAATATCCTGGCAACCCTGCGAAATATGCCCAGCTTCTGCAATCCCGCCATCACAGTCATCAGGCAGAATAAAATCGCCAGCGTCCGAAAATCAATATATCCGATATATTCTTTGTCCGGCGGGATCATTACCGCCGACAATACTGCCAACACCATCGCCGCAGTCAGCACCGTCTCTTTTTTTACAAATTCTATGATTTTGTTCTTTATTTTCATTGTTTTGTCCCTCAGGCATCCCCCGCGCCGTATCTCACAAAAAATTTTTACAGGAATATAGTAAAATTAAGAATATTTTCTACGGAGCATGCTATGTCTGTTCTTCCCTCATTGCTCTTCGGTATCTCCGCCAGTCTGGATGCACTTCTGGTAGGCTGCGCACTCGGACTGCAGAAGGTCCCTCTTCCTGCAAAACACAATCTGCTGATCAGCGCAGTCACTCTCATCGGTACTGTGATCTCTATAAGCCTCGGTAACCTTTTACTGCCTCTGATCCCCGGTGAGATCGCAACCCGGACCGGAAGCAGTATCCTGATCCTGTTCGGGCTCTACTATGCCGGAAAATGGCTGGTCTCCAGATGGCGCTGCAGTTCTTCAGATAACAGCAGTCTATGCCGGGAGAAGAAAAAATTTGCCGGACATCGGAATCTGACTCTCCCGCAGACGCTGGCTCTGGGCTGTGCCCTCTCCATGAATAATATCGGTATCGGATTCTCCGCCAGCATTACCGGACTTCCTTTTCTGCCTGCCTCGATATCCACCTTTTTCTGTTCCTTCGGATTCCTGACACTGGGGAGCCGCCTGGGACGTTCCGTCCTCCTGCAGCAGGTCGGAGAATATGCCGATCCCATCTCCGGGCTCTTATTGATCCTGTTAGGTCTGTGGCAATTATATCACTGATAAACTGAATAGTTACCAAAATAATGGGGAATCTATCTGAATAATACAATATACCCACCGGGCAGTCTATGCAATCATTATATCATTATTCAGAAAGGATTCCCTTTTTATGGCACAAAACATTTCGTTATCCACAGAACTTTCCCAAAATATTGATCTTCTCCACCGATTGCTTCCTCTGGGTAAAAGCTTTGACCTGATCACACGCGATCTCCGGTTGGGGGAAACTCCGGCATTCTGGCTGGGAATCAATGGTTTCTGCAATACCGAGATCCTCCAGCAGATCTTCTCCGACCTGCAGGATCCTCACTATACACTGGATTCCGAGATCCGCGATCTCCCCGGCTATGTGCAGAGCAGGCTCGGCTATGCACAGGTATCGTTGACCTCCTCTGTGGATGATATCCTGCAAAATCTCTTAAGTGGGCCTTCCATCCTCCTGGTGGATGGCTTCGATCAGGCGGTGATCATTGACGTCCGTACCTATCCCGTCCGCAGTATCTCCGAGCCCGATACCGAACGGAGCACCCGAGGTGCCCGGGACGGCTTCGTGGAGACACTTTTATTCAATACAAATCTTATCCGCCGCCGGGTGCGTTCTGCGAAACTGACCTTCTCCATCTGCACCCTGGGAACAGAGAGCCGCACCGATGTAGCGATCGCCTATCTGGCAGACCAGGTTAACGAGGAGTTATTAGAGGCTCTGAAGCAAAAGCTCTCCCGGTTACAGATCACTTCGCTGACTATGGGCAGCAAAAGCTTAGAAGAGCTTCTGATTCATAAAAGATGGTGGAATCCCCTGCCCAGCATCCAGCTGACAGAGCGTCCCGATGTGGCATGCAGCTACCTGTGCGAAGGGCACATTCTGCTCATTGTGGACAATTCTCCCGCCGTTTTATTGCTTCCCGGTACGATCTTCCAGTTTACCCAGAGTCCGGAGGACTATTACAACAATCCTCTGACCGGAACCTACTTCCGCATGATACGCTTCCTGTGCATTCCGGTGAGTCTCCTACTCCTTCCGGTCTTTTTGCTTCTCGCTGCTTATTACCCGGAAGTCACGGTACAGCTACAGCTTACCCCCGTCAGTGACCTGTCCCCTTTCCGACTCTTCTTCTATGTGCTGGCGGTAGAGTTCCTGCTGGATCTTTTCAAGTATTCAGCGGCACTCAGCTCCAGCCGCATCTCCGGTGCTCTGTCCATTGTCGGCGGACTATTAATCGGTGACATTGCTGTCAGCCTTAACTGGGCCTCTACCGAAGTCCTCTTCTATGCCGCCGTCACTATGTTGGCGAATCTATCTCTCTCCAGTATAGAATTCGCCGATGCACTGCGCATCTATCGAATTCTCCTGGTTGTCACCACCGGATTATGGGGTCTGCCCGGCTTTATTATCGGCCTGACGCTTATGTCACTCTCCATGATTACCACACCAACCTTTGCAGGCTTCAGTTACTTCTGGCCCCTCTTCCCCTTTAACGGTCCCGCACTGAAAAGCCTCCTCTTCCGCCGCCCCACCTATAAGGCACAGCCCAGTAAAGTCTGGTCCCGCGGTCATGTGCATACAAAATAAAACTCCTATACGGAGCGTAGACATCGAGCACATACGGTACCTTGTTACTTACTAATCATTTCAGACGGATTTGTACTATCTTAACATTGAGGATCAAGCGCGAGACGGCGCACGAGGTCCGGAGGACCTCGGTCTGCGCGGACCGGAGCGGAGCGTAGACATCGAACTTTCGAGCCCAGGATTGGGCTCGAAAATAAAAAGGAGCGATGCTTTATGCATCACTCCTTTTTATTTATAAGCGCGAGACGGGGATCGAACCCGCGACCCCCTCCTTGGCAAGGAGGTGCTCCACCGCTGAGCCACTCGCGCATATTGTACAGGTCAAAACCTGTATCTTGAAGGTATGAAATTAATTGTATCGACATTCATCCGCAATCTTATGAATGTCTGCTGTGTCTCACAGCAAAGACTATATTACATGATGAATGCCAAACTGTCAAGCAAATTATTGAAATTTTTCGTAAAATTCGTAATATAATTATTTATCCGTAGTCAGATGGCTGTACTCACCCTTGCGGTTATAGGAATCTGTCAGATAGCTTTCATCCGTGAGAATGCACTCGATCTCCTGATCATCCTGTTTATACTGACTTCTCTTCCGCAGATCTTCTTTCGTTTGCTCCTGCTTCGTCTGCAAAAAATCGCCTGTATGGGATCCCAGAAATCGACCCGGCAGCCGGTCCATCAACTTTCTCGCTACCTTCTGTACCTGATAACGCACCTTCTGAAAAGGATTTGCCGGCATGGTATCCTTTGCTTCCACAGGCCGGAAATACGTATGGGTAGCTGCTGTCTCCACTGCCGCCCTGTTCATTGTAGTCTTTACTCCTACAGAATTCCCGGTGACCAGCGTCTCCTGCCCTGCAATATGATTTCCGCTGCCATTTTGTGAAATGATCACATCGTTAGCTTCCTTGCTCTCTCCCCAGATTTTCTGCAAAAGCTGTTTGCCTTTACTGCTGATATTCTGCACCCAGGACATAAGATTCACCGAAGAATTCTCCTGCAATACTTCCTCGGCGGTCTGTATAGTCTGTACGCTTCCTAATTTGGCTCCAGCGTCGCCTACGTCCTTATTTTCCCCATGTTCGTGAATACATCCTGTCACCTGATGAGAATATGTGTCATGTCCGCTTCCTACTCCACCGACCTGCATAAGCCCCTCCGTTCCTGTTTCCTGGTCTACCTGTTCTATCATGTATATCGGAGGTATTCACTGTTTTATTCACTATATGTCCTCTCAAAATTCTGGTATCACCTGGTATCAGACCAGGTAATACAAAAACAGCGGGAAGCCTTGATTTATCAGGCTTCCCGCTAAAAAAATAGAGCGGGTGATGGGAATCGAACCCGTAAAGCATTTTTAATGGAAATGCTGATAATATGGGAAATGCTGATAAACACTAGGTTTACGGTGACATCCGAAATGCACTATATACAATAGAAATGCGGTATTTACGTGCATTTTGCAACACGATGCAACACGAAATGCAACATGACTTCTTTATTTATTTTTGGGTTAAATTGCTAGTGTCCCTATAAAAGACGGAGAACACCCCTTCTTGTTCTCCGCCCTTCAATTTACCATGTAACTTACTATTATGTCAATTATAGAATGCCGCCTGCAGGCTGTTATATCCCGCCTTACCATCGGCTGTGAGATTAAGCTTTTTCTGCAGCTTGATTGTCTCCGCTCTGGCAGTCTTGCCATACCTGCCATCGGTGTCCTGATTACTGCCAAGGATCTCGTTACAACGTGTCTGCCACCATCTGGCTACCTCACCGGTAGATCCCACCTTATATGTAATCCCTAAACGCTTTGCCTGCAAGCAGATCTGCTTGCGGACATACTGGGTGTTCTTTCCGTCCTTACCATCGACTGTGAGCTTACGACCGTATGCATCCCGGTATCCGTCTGCGTTGGCCGCCTTTTGAAAATTCTGAATGTTGATATTACAGGTCTCTTCCCTCTGCGCAGGAACAGAAGATACCATTTCAAAGTCGGTATAAAAGATATTGATATCACACTTTCCGCTGATCCCAGGAACAGATCCGGAAGAAGTGTACTGCCAAATGTCTGCGAGGTTCAGCTCTGCTGCCGTCAGACTGGTGCCGTATTTTGCATACCAGACATATACTTTTCCCAGTGCTGCAACGATCTTATCCATGTCAAAATAATTTTTGAGATAATCCCTGTTAGTGTAAATGACCGGGACATGTCCTCTTTCTTTTACTCTCGTCAAGAACGCAATGGCCATATTCGTTGCCAAATCTTTTGTGATGTTCACACCCTTCGTTCTAGCGTATCTTACGGTATCATATTCGAGATCATACGCGACCGGACATTTTTGCCAGTACTTTTCCACCTGATCACAGCAATAGTCCGCTTCATTTTTTGCCATAATCACAGATAAGGCATACGAAAACCAGTAAATGACAGCTGCCACTCCCAAATTAAAGCATGCCAGCGCATTGCTCACAAATTTTTCGTCTACATTATTCTTACCGTAACCGGCGCGGATACCGATACGCTTGTAGCCAGCATCTCTCACTCTTTTAATGTTTACATTCCCGTTATGTTTGGAGATATCTGGTCCTTTTGATAATGCCTGTTTCATGTTACTCCTCCTTCTTTCCGTCAAAGTCCAGCAGATTCCTCAGCAGCTCGTACATACCAGTGGCCGCCAGCCCAGAGATCATACCGCCAAGCACAACCTCTGCATTGATTCCCGCCTGCAGGTGGATGATAATCGCAATGATGGTTCCCATGCTCAATGATGCCAACGGAATAAACTTGTTCGGAAATTTGTCAAATGCTTCCTTCAGCACATAGCCTGTCAGCAGGCAGATTCCTAAAATAATTGGGTCTACGAGTTGCAATAAAAATGATAAATCCATAATGTTAATCCTCTCTTTCTTAAAATGCCTGAACGGCTGCCCACATCAAACCAGCTACCAAAAATCCAGCAACGGCTCCGAGAATAGTGTTAAATATGGTCTTTTTGGCGCTGCTCCACTCTTTTCCCGGCGCACTTTCCATGTCATCTACACGGCTGTCTATACGATCTACTTTTTGATTCATGCTCCCAACAGCCTCATTCGTATGCTTAACTTCTTCTACAAGTTTCACCATTGTATTTGACATTGTATGTATTTCATCCACTATAGGCTCCAGCTTGTCCAGTCTATGCGTGTTTGATCGTGCCCTCTGTTCTACTTCTGTCAATCTGTGTTCCACATCAAGTTCATTCATTTCTCACCGCCTCCTGGATTTCTGTTGCTGTTTTTTCTTATTTATATTGTAATATACAATCCGACATTTTTTGTACCATTCTTCTAGCCTTCCTACTTCTGTAAATGGCAATTTAAAAATGACAGATTTAAGATTTAGTAACTCTATTACCGGAAAAGCTTATGCCGATGCGGGTATCACAAGTGTATTGGGTTGTGCAAAACAGTATTCTCCGTATGGAATAAGTTA
>NZ_VUMU01000006.1 GCF_009695995.1 Waltera intestinalis | reverse complement strand
ATGCCATTCTGACTACTTTCACGCTTCCGCTGGTCTGCCAGCCTTCATGCAAACATTCTGTTTTTACACAGCCTGTCTTAAAATCATAAATGCGATTCGCATTCCTTCTGGTATCATCGTTAATGCCAAGGCAATAGCAAAGTGCCTTGTGGTACACATCCTGATACCTTACCTCTTTCAATTTCTCGTAGTAGAATTTCTCATGTGCTTCACTGATAAAAATAATTTCTTGGGCTTTTTCAGCTCCTGCTCCTAACGCTGTGTTTGTCATTGTATGACCTCCTTCTAAAGTGAATTGAAAAAGGCACTCCTTTTGGAATGCCCTAATATAAAAAATAGGGACACTCTTTTGAAGTATCCCTACGTTCTATCAATATATCTGATAGCTCTCTATTCACTTTCATATTCAGAATTTTTTGTGTTCCCGCAACCGAGGTCTAATGCCACAACTACGGTCACCTTTCTCACAAGCTCTTTTTCCTTGTGATTTTCACCAATCTTGTTGAAACTGAAAAACTCTACAAAGTGCGTAAATTCAAGGATTTCTACATATCCTTTCTTTGTAGCAACACCACAGTCTCCACATGCACAGTCATCCCAAACTGGTCCACGCCCCGGACCTTCCGGATCTCATATCCACCATCGCAGAGGATCTTCAGGTCTCTGGCAAGGGTGGCGGAGTCGCAGCTGACATATACGATGCGTTCGGGCTGCATACGGAGCATAGTGTTTAAGCAGGCATCATCACAGCCTTTTCGGGGTGGATCTACGACAATGACATCCGGATGGAGCATTTCATCGGAAGATGCTTCTGTGGTTGCCTTTTTGTAGAATTCCGGCAGGACTTCCTCTGCTTTGCCCACGAAAAACTCAGCATTTTCAATATGGTTTCTCTTTGCATTCTCTCTGGCATCGTCGATGGCCTGGGGGATGATCTCCACGCCGCACACCTTTTTGGCTTTACCCGCCAGGAAGAGAGAGATGGTTCCGATACCACAGTAGAGATCCCATACGGTCTCTTTTCCGGTCAGTCCCGCATATTCCAGTGCCAGGCTGTAAAGCTTCTCGGTCTGTACGGGATTTACCTGATAGAAGGAGAGGGGAGAGATCTTGAAGGTTAATGCATCCCCGGTATAAGGGTAATTTTCTTTCTGCATGTCCCTTACGTGGATCGTATCCTCAATGGTGCTCTCACCCCAGAGATTATGGATCTCGGTACCCATGATCACATTGGTTTTCTCGGTATTGATACTGACTGACACACTTGTCATACCTTGGATTTCTGCCAGTGCAGCCAATAATTCTCCCTGATTTGGTAAAAACTCATTCGTATTCTTCTGTACTCCGGCAGTAGGGTATAACATTTTTGTCATTTTCTTATTAATGACCAGACATACCATCAACTGTCCACTGGTGAAGCCTTTCCGGATCAATACATGACGTACCAGACCTTTGCCAGTGACTTCGTCATAGGCAGTTACTTTATTTTTCCGCATATAGGAGAGTATGGTTTCGAGGATCTGCTGATTCTCGGAAGCACCGAGGGCGCAGTCTGTATTGGCAATGATGTTATGGGTGCGTCCGGCATAGAAACCGGTGATGACATTACCGTCTCTATCAGTTCCTATGGGGTACTGCGCTTTATTACGATAGTGGAAGGGTTCCTCCATGCCTACAATGGGCTGCATGCGTTCATCAATGTATTCCGCATCGAACCCACCGATCCGGATCAGATTATTGCGAATCTTCTGTTCCTTGAAATGCAGCTGCTCGGAGTAGGAGAGTGCCTGCAGCTGGCAGCCGCCGCACTGTCTGTGGTATGCACATTTCGGTTCCACACGAAAAGGAGAAGGCTGTAACACCTTCTCTAATCTGGCATAAGCGTAGTGCTTTTTACTTTTTATGATCTTGGCTTCCACCTGATCGCCGATAACGGCATCTTTGATAAAGAGGGTAAAACCGTCTACTTTACCGATTCCTTCTCCGTCACTTCCCATATCCTCTATGGTCACCGTTACACAATCGTTCTTTTTAAATTCCATAAATATCCTTATGCCTTTCCGTAACCTGCAAACTTTTTTGTACTTTAGTGCCATATTCTAAAATAGCTTACGCAGGCTCTTGTTTGCGTGTGAAAAATTTTCTCAGCAAAGTTCCTCAGCGAGTTTCCCGATCTCGTCCTTGTTCTGCGCATTCATGGCAGACTTGATGCTTACCGTAGTCTCCGTAAATGTCAGATTCTTGCTTTTTTCAAACATTCCAAGGATCAGTTTGCCTGCCATGGGTGCCCAGGTGCCGTTCTCAATAATTGCCACCTTACGATTCTGGTAATTACGCTCGGTCAAACCTTCGATAAAGCTGCGCATACAGGGGAAAAGGTCTCCATTATAAGTAATACCCGCCAGCACCAGTCTGTCATAACGGAAAGCATCGGCAACAGCTTTTGCCTTATCGCATCTTGCCAGATCATATAGTACTGTTTTCTGTCCTTTTTCCTGCAAAACATCCGCGAGGTATTCTGCAGCATTTCTGGTATTGCCGTAGACAGAAGCATAGGCAATCACCACTCCGGATTCTTCCGGCTGATAAGAAGACCACTTATCATATTTTTCCAGATAGAATCCCAGATTCTCCTTAAGTACCGGACCGTGAAGAGAGCAGATGGTCTGAATGTCCAGTCCTGCCGCTTTTTTCAGAACAGCCTGCACCTGTGGACCGTATTTTCCGACGATGCCGATATAGTAACGCCGCGCCTCATCGGTCCATTCTTCCTCTACGTCCAAAGCACCGAATTTACCGAAACCATCTGCAGCAAACAGTATTTTCTCGGTTGCTTCATAAGTCATCATAACCTCCGGCCAATGCACCATGGGAGCATAGACAAAATGCAGGCTGTGCTGTCCAAGCTCCAGGACTCCATCATTCGCTGCAACAATGCGTTGTTCCGCAGGCAATCCCTGACCGGCGAAAAACTCCGGGAAAAACTGTTCCATGAACTGGAATCCCTTAGCTGTGGATACTACTGTGACTTTGGGATATTTTTTCAGAAAAGCCGGAATACTGGCGGAATGATCCGGTTCCATATGCTGTATAACAAGATAATCGGGCATTTTCCCATCAAGAACCTGTTCTACATTGTTCATCCATTCTTCGGTGAAAAATCCATCTACTGTGTCCATAACGGTGATTTTGTCATCCAGGATCACATAGGAATTGTAAGACATTCCGTTCGGAACCTTATACTGTCCCTCAAACAGATCTACCTGATGATCGTTTACACCCACATATTTTACATATGCACTGATTTCCATATGTTTCCTCTCTTTCCTGTCTGTTCATAGAAGAATGGTCATTTACTCCATTTTGGTAGCGCGCAGATTGGATTCAAACAATCTGTTATAACCCAGCCAGCCACTGTTTTCACTGTTATTTTCCAGAATTTCCTTAAAGGTCTCCATTTTGGCATCGGTATCGTCCGCATAATTCAGAGCTACCGCCTCGATCAGCGCCGGCACCTTTGGGGAGCCGTATTCCAGTTTACCGTGATGCGCCAGAATACAATGCTGTAATTCTGCCAGCAGATTGTAAGGGAATCCGTCGATCTTAGCGGCACGTTCCCCAACCATCTGTGCGCCCATCACGATATGTCCCAATAACTGACCGTCATCGGTATAATCATTCACCGGAAATGCAGAGATCTCTTTTACTTTTCCGATATCATGACACATAGCTGCTGTCAGTAGCAGATCTCTCTGCAAAATAGGATAAGCAGAACAGTAGTAGTCACATAATTTGGTAACACTCAGAGTATGCTCCAGCAGCCCGCCTACGAAACCGTGATGCACTGTCTTGGCTGCAGAAGAGTTGCAGAATTTCTTTGCGAAATCTGCATCGTCAATAAACAGATCCTGCAACAGCTGATGCAGATAGGTGTTCTTAATGCTTCCGATCAGAGTCTTTAATTCATTGTACATAATGTCGATGCCTTTGGAGCTCACCGGCAGATAATCGGATGGATTATATTCTCCTTCATGGCAGACACGGATACGCTTCACGCTGATCTGAAGCTGCCCCTGGAAATTCGTCACATCACCGTATACCTCTATGTAATCCAGATCATCATAATCACCGATGCCCGGATTGTTCGGCTCCCATACCTTGGCGTCGATAGTTCCGGTCTTATCCTGTAAAATTACGCTTTCATAAGGTTTGCCATTCTTGGTAACAGCCTCCTGCTTATGCTTGCACAGATAAATATCAAATACTCTGTCGCCTTCTTTTAACTCTTTAATAAATTTCATATTGTTGTCCAAACCTTTCTGTCAATCTATTTCAACACCGTTAATGTGATGTCGAATTTCATCTCTTTATATTCCTGCTGTGACTGCCGCATAATCGTCAGTTCTACACTATCTCCCGGTTTCATACTGAGCAGAGAGTTCGTATACTCGTCAAAGCTGACGATCACGCGCTCACCGAATCCCGTGATGACATCTCCCTGCTGGATTCCCGCCAGCATGGCAGGAGAGTCCATTTCTACCTCTTTAATATAAGCTCCGTAAGGAACCCCAAGTTCGCTGTTAGCTTCCTCTGTGACATCCACACCCTTAAGACCCAGATAGGCGAATTTTTCTCCATTCGACATTTTCTCGATATGACGCTTCAATTCCGTAATACCATAAGCACATACCATATTTTTCATATCTGTGGCAGATTTGCCATTGGTAATGATACCAATGACCTGTCCCTGAAGATTGAATAATACACCGCCTGCATTCTGACTGCCTACAATATTCGTCTGCAGAATCCGATAAGTTGTATCCGATGCCGCCGACTCACTGGCGGAAGAAGTAATGATGCCATATCCCAGTGAGTCGTTCGTACCCATGGGACGCCCCAGAGCCACCACCGGAAGTCCGGCAATATCTTTGATATTAGAAGATCCCAAAGTAGCGATCGTAATATCATTCTTCAGAAAATCTTCATTCAGAGTATCCAGTTCTACGGCAATCACCGCCAGACCTGTAGTCTCATCTTTTTCCTTCAAAGATGCATCTGCCTGGGTGCCCTCGTTGAATGTGACAATAATGTCATCTGCTTGTTTTACCGGAGAATAATCGGTTAAAATCAGTAATTGCTTGCCATTTTGCGCTATGATCACACCGGATGACTGGTTCTTGCTCTCATTTACATTGTTGAACCAGTCCACACCGGATGACACTCCTGTCACAGTAACCATGGAACGGTTCATCTCTGATACATACTGGGTAAGAGCACTGTAAATCTGTTTGTAATTATCCAGATCCAATATGATTCCGGATAACAGTTCCCGGATCTGCTCCTGTTCCATAACCTCACCAGGAACAGAAGAGGACTGACTGTTCTGATTCTCCTGCTGCATATTCTCTGCCAGCATCTGCTCCGGAGACATCTCATCCTGATCTTCGGGGAATACCACCACCTGTGGTTCCTCCTCCGGGTACAACCAGTTACTGATCACCGGTTCCAAAACCAAGAAAGTGAAACAGGCCACCAGACCGAAGATCACCGCCATGGAAGCCGTGATCAAAGTCCTGCGCAACAGCTTTTTCTTATTTACCGGACGTTCCTTGATTTTTTCTATCATAAAATTTTTCTCAGAAACGTCATTTTGTTCCTTCTGCTTATTTTCTTGCGAATCCGCCATAAATATGCCTCCTCTGCTGCCTACAGATACACCGGCTTTTTCTTAGGACTCTAATATCTCAATTATACAAAACTGTACCAAAAAAGGCAATAAATATGATATAATATGAATTAGCATTGAGCAGTACCAAAATCGAGAGATGTCAATTCGACTGCTTGCAGGCGTAATTGACAGATCCGATTTTGATAGGGCGAAAGCCCGACAGCGAGGAAATGCATAGCATTTTCGAGCTTGTACTGCATGAGCAAGAAGAACGATAGTCCGGATTGCAAATGGATATAACGATTTCGAGAGTGCGCAGCACGAAGAAATCGTGTTATTATAAGCCCGGCAGTGAGCTTGTACTGCGTATTTTCAATAATATTAAGGAGCCCCACATGAACACAAAAGTACTCACCACTTTAGAATATAATAAGATCATCGACCTCCTCACGGAGAAGGCCGACTCTGAGCCAGGTAAAAAGCTTTGCCGCGATCTGGTGCCTTCCACCGACCTATCTGCTATCAGAACCGCACAGCGGGAGACAAAAGACGCTTTAGCCCGTCTCTTCCGCATCGGCGGCACCTCTTTTGGAAGTAACAGAGACTTAGGTTTTTCCATCCGTTCTCTGGAAATCGGCAGTTCTCTGTCCATGTCCGAATTGTTGAAGCTGGCATCCTTTTTGGATAATGTCAGCCGGATCAAAACCTATGGAAAAAAAGAACGGGAAGACCTCCCAAATGACAGCCTGGATGCCTACTTTGAGGGACTTACCCCTATGACACAGCTTGCAAATGAGATCAACCGCTGCATTCTGTCGGAAGAGGAAATGGCAGATGATGCCAGCCCCCGTTTAAAAAGTATCCGCCGCTCCAAGCTTTCCACCAATGAAAAAATCCATAGCCAGCTGACTTCCATGGTAAACGGCGCTTACCGTACCTTTTTGCAGGATGCAGTCATTACCATGCGTGACAACCGCTACTGTATCC
Source organism: Waltera intestinalis (assembly GCF_009695995.1). GTDB lineage: Bacteria > Bacillota > Clostridia > Lachnospirales > Lachnospiraceae > Acetatifactor > Acetatifactor intestinalis. Next base: position 162,050 of record NZ_VUMU01000006.1, on the reverse strand, counting down.
CCGTAAAAGCCGAATATAAGAGCCAGGTGAGCGGTATGGTGCATGACCAGTCCTCCACCGGTTCCACCTTTTTCATCGAGCCGGCTGCTGTCGTGAACCTGAACAACCAGTTAAAAGAACTGGATCTGCAGGAGCAGGAGGAGATTGAAGTTATTCTGGGTGATCTGAGCAGCCAGGCTGCTGTTCATAGCTCAGAGCTTGCCGCGGATCAGAAGATCATGACTACGCTGGACTTTATCTTTGCCAAGGCAAAACTTGCCATGGAACAGAATGCCACAGAGCCTATTTTTAACACTGAGCATTACATCCAGATCCGTAAGGGCCGTCATCCACTGTTAGATAAGAAAAAGGCGGTTCCCATTGATGTCCGTCTGGGTAAAGATTTTGACCTGTTGGTGATCACCGGTCCCAATACCGGTGGTAAGACCGTGTCTCTAAAGACAGTGGGACTGTTTACCCTGATGGGGCAGGCGGGACTGCATATTCCGGCACTGGATCGTTCCGAACTGTCTATTTTTTCGGAAGTATACGCAGATATCGGAGATGAGCAGAGTATTGAGCAGAGTTTGTCCACATTCTCTTCTCATATGACCAGAGTTGTCCACATTTTGCAGCACGCAGATGCGGATTCCCTGTGTTTATTTGATGAACTCGGTGCCGGAACAGATCCTACGGAGGGTGCCGCTCTGGCAATTGCTATCTTAAATTATCTGCATGACCGCGGCATCCGCACCATGGCTACCACGCATTATAGTGAGCTGAAAATCTACGCACTTTCCACGAATTTCGTAGAAAATGCCTGCTGTGAATTTGATGTGGAGACCCTTCGCCCCACCTACCGTCTGCTCATCGGTATTCCCGGTAAAAGTAATGCTTTCGCCATTTCTTCCAAACTTGGACTGTCCGATGAGATCATCCATGCTGCAAAAGAGCAGATCAGCAAAGAGGACGAAAGCTTTGAAGATGTCATCGCCGATCTGGAACAGAGCCGTGTGACCATTGAAAAAGAACAGCAGGAGATTGCGGAGTACAAAGAACGGATCCGTACCCTACAGGAACAGTTACAGAAGAAAAACGAAAAAATCGACCAGGCTAAAGACAAAATTCTCCGCGATGCTAATGAGAAGGCAAGAGCCATTCTCCAGGAAGCAAAGGATGTAGCCGACGAAACCATCCGTGATTTCAATAAAGCAGGCGCTTCCTCCGACATCAAGGAACTGGAGAAAAAGAGACAGAAGGTCCGTGACAAGATCAATGAGAAGAACGGAAAGCTGGCTCTTGGTAATACACAAAAGAAACCTGCTGATCAGAAGACCGTGGATCCGAAGAAACTGAAAAAAGGAGATTCCGTGAAGATCATTTCTATGAATCTCAAGGGAATCGTAAACACTCTGCCGGATGCCAGGGGCAACCTCTTCGTACAATGCGGAATTATGAGAATGCAGACGAATGTTAATGATCTCGTACCGGTAAAAGAAGAGACTATTACAGCACCTGCCCTGCAGCGTACCAACACCGGCAAGTTGAAAATGTCCAAGTCCTTCTCCGTGTCCTCCGAGATCAACCTTCTGGGATGTACGGTAGATGAAGCCATTGCAAAACTGGATAAATACCTGGATGACGCTTATCTGGCTCATCTCCCCAGTGTGAGAGTCGTACACGGAAAAGGCACCGGTGCTCTGCGCAATGCCGTACAGTCTCACTTAAAACGTCTGAAATACGTCAAAGAATACCGGTTGGGTGAATACGGTGAAGGTGATGCCGGCGTAACCATTGTTACTTTTAAATAATAACTGACAGGAGGCCTATACTACATGGTAAGTAAACAGAAAATTCTCATTGTAGATGATGATAATAATATTGCGGAACTGATCTCCCTATATCTGACGAAGGAATGTTTTGATACCATGATCGTCAATGACGGAGAATCCGTGATGCCGGCTATGGAGACCTTTGCTCCGAATCTGATTCTGTTGGATCTGATGCTTCCCGGCATTGATGGTTATCAGGTGTGCAGAGAAGTCCGGGCACAATACTCCGTTCCCATCATCATGCTTTCCGCAAAAGGTGAGGTCTTCGACAAGGTATTGGGACTGGAGCTGGGTGCGGATGATTATATGGAAAAACCTTTTGACTCCAAGGAACTGGTGGCACGCGCCAAAGCAGTCCTCAGACGTTACAAGCCCTCCAATGCCCCCACAGAAAATCCCAACGACAAGTGTGTGGAATATACGGATCTGACCATTAATCTGACCAATTATTCCGTCATCTATATGGGACACACTGTGGAAATGCCGCCAAAAGAACTGGAGCTTCTCTACTTTTTAGCATCCTCACCGAATCATGTATTCACCAGAGAACAGCTTCTGGATCAGATCTGGGGTTATGAATATATCGGTGATACACGTACCGTGGATGTGCATATCAAGCGTCTCCGCGAGAAGATCAAGGATCATGCCAACTGGAAGATCAGCACCATCTGGGGCATCGGCTATAAATTCGAAGTACGTAATTAAGTCATACCAAAAGCAGGATTTGTTATGAAAAAAACACTTTATCTAAAATTTATACTCGCATATTTTATTTTTGGTGTATTTGGTTTCATCATTGTTACAACTTTTGTTCCCAATATGACCAAAGAACATCTGATCCGGGAAAAGGCAGAAAGTCTCTATTCCGAAGCAACCCTGATCGCCGGAACCTATGCCGGCGGATTGTACACCAGTGAAACAACTTTGGAGACCGTTAAAATTCAGCTGGACTCCCTGGCGGTCTATCTGAATTCCGAGATTCGCATCATCAATCCCTCCGGACGACTGGTACTGGATACCAATAGTCCCTTAGATGTGGAGAATGTGGTAGTCATCGAGAATTTTGATTCGACCGTAACCAGCGGCTCCTATTACATTGTTGGTGATTTCTTCGGTAATTTTGATTCGGATGTACTTACTGTATTTGCTCCCATTACCTCCAACTACAAGGTAAAAGGCTATGTAGTCATCCATACCGATATGAATGATATTCAGAAATCCTGTAACAGCCTGCTGAATATTTCCTATATCACCCTGGCAATCCTGTTCCTGCTATCCCTGATCATTCTGATCTTTTTCACCGAGATCGTATATATTCCTCTGCGGAAGATCACTCATGCCACAGAGCAGTATGCTGCCGGTAATATGCATTATGAATTTCAGGTCGATAGTGAGGATGAAATCGGTTATCTGGCTTCCTGTCTAAATTATATGGCAAGCGAAATTGCCCGTTCCGAGGATGATCAGAAAAAGTTTGTAGCCAATGTATCCCACGATTTCCGTTCCCCTCTGACCTCTATAAGGGGATATCTGGAGGCCATGCTGGACGGCACGATTCCACCGGAAATGCACGAAAAATACATTACTATCGTATCGAATGAAACAGAACGACTGACGAAGCTGACCAACAGCCTTTTAACCTTGAATAATCTTAACACCAAAGGAATGCTCTTAGATAAAACAGATTTTGATATCAATCAAGTGATCCGTAATACTGCAAGTACCTTTGAGGGCACCTGTCATAACAAATCCATTGCTATTGAGATGATCCTGACCGGCAATGAAATGTATGTCCATGCAGATATGGGTAAGATCCAGCAGGTACTCTATAATCTCATGGACAATGCCATTAAGTTCAGTCACCATGATTCTGTGATCCACATTGAGACCTCGGAGAAGAAAAATAAATTGTTTGTCTCGGTAAAAGACACAGGAATCGGTATTCCGAAAGAAGATCTGAAGCTGATCTGGGACAGATTTTACAAATCCGACCTATCCCGAGGCAAAGATAAAAAGGGAACCGGGCTGGGTCTTTCCATTGTAAAAGAGATTATCAATGCTCACGATGAGCATATCAATGTGATCAGTACTCCCGGCGTTGGAAGTGAATTTATCTTCTCCCTGCCGAAATCCCATCAGGAAGACGAAGAGGATTAAGCCATACGGCCTAATCCTCTTTTTTCATCTATATAATCTATATATCTATGACACGATATAAATAACTGTTTCCCTGTTTTCCTACCCTTTCTATTGTCCCCATTTCAAATAATATATTCAATACCGTCTGTGCCAGTGAAAGAGGAATATGGGCTGCTTTCGCAAAATCCTTACTGTGAAATGGTTCTTCCAGTTCATAAGGTACAAATTGCAGATAATCCTCCGGCTGTCTGATTTCCACCTCTTCGATCAGATCCGTAGGAATCCTGTCATATCTCGTGGATCCTTTTTTCTTGTCACGACTCCAACCGTTTAACAGCCGGTATTCTTCCATATTCACCAATACAAATTTAAACCGGATATTCGGATCCTTCAGGAACATTTTGATCTTATATAGTTCCTTAAATGCCTGATAAGTGGATCCCTTTTTTGGGGATTTTCGCTTTTTACTTAGTTCACCGCTGTCTTCATCGATCCAGATCAGCCATTTTTCATAAGGAATGGGATAGACAATTGTCACCGGATACAAAGGTAAAAACGCCTGTAACTTTCCCCGCATACGGTTGAACTGTCTCGTCTGGATCTCGATGATCTCCCCATCCTTGTAAATATCCGCCACATAATTCTCTATGGGAATCTCCTGATGATCCTCATCCGGCTCATAATAATCCTTAAAAATAGCATGAACCGTCTTCTCTGAGAGAGTTCCGATTCCCAGTCTCTGACGGTCCACGCCTATTATTTTTCTCTTAGCTTCTTCAAAACGCTTCTGATCCATGTGATCCATTTTTAATCAATCTCGGCATGCTTCGTATACAGAATCTTAAGCAGGATAGGAGTAGAGATACTGGATACGATGATCAGCAGAATGACTGCGGTAAAATACTCGGATCCGATCATTCCAACAGACAGTCCCTTCTGTGCCACGATCAGGGCAACCTCACCTCTGGTCATCATACCGACACCAATCTTCAGAGCATCCGGTCCCTTAAATTTGCAGATTCTTGCCATCAGACCACAGCCGATGATCTTACACAATAATGCTACAACGACGAATCCGATAGAAAATAACACAAATTCCCCGTTCAGATGATCAAAGCTGGTCTTAAGTCCAATACTTGCGAAGAAAATCGGTCCGAAGATCATATAAGAATTGATATCCATCTTCTCGGCTATATATTCTGAATCCTGAATGGAGCAAAGGATAATACCTGCCACGTAAGCACCTGTAATATCCGCAATACCGAAGAATACCTCTGCTACATAAGCGAAAATAAAACAGAGCGCCAGACCTAAAATAGGAATACGCCTTGTATGCGGATATTTGTTATCCAGATACTGGAATACCTTGAACAATACAAATCCGACACCAATTGCGAACAGGAAGAACAGAAGAGTAGAAATTACTACACTTCCGGGATTGGAATCCGGATTTTTAAATCCGATGACAAAAGTAAGTACAATAATACCAATGACATCATCGATAATAGCGGCACTCATGATCGTTGTACCGACTTTACCTTTCAGTTTTCCCAGTTCTTTCAGAGACTGCACGGTAATACTTACACTGGTAGCCGTCATAATGACACCGATAAATACGGCTTCATAGAATTTCTCAGAGCCCCAGGGTGCCACTCCGTAAAATCCCATGTATAATAATGTTCCGCCTACCAAAGGAACAAATACACCCATACATGCGATCAGAAATGCCACAAAACCGGTCTTCATCAGGTCCTTCAGATTCGTCTCCAGTCCGGCAGAGAACATCAGCAGGATAACACCGATTTCTGCCATCTGGATCAGAAAATCCGATTGCTGTACCAGTCCCAGTACACTGGGTCCGATCAACAGACCGGCAATGATCTCACCTACCACCTGTGGTGCTTTACATTTTCTTGCAATAATACCAAATACTTTGGCAAATATAATAATAATTGCCAGATCTCTGAAAATACTATAAGATTCCATTTTTCAAGCCTCTTTTATTTTGATAATTAATTACTCATCGTCTTCATTTTCCTCAGTGGGGAAAATCAGATTTTCTTCTGTTTCCTCCTCATCCTCAGAAACGGCTTCCTGTGCTACTTCTTCCATGGCTTCCTCAAGATTTTCGAATTCATGGTCTCCGTTGGAAAGCTTCTCACGTACCTTGGCAATCTGCGCAACCTTAACACCCTCATCCAGATTGATCAGCTTTACACCTGATGTGATTCTGCTCAAAGTGGAGATATCCTGAACACGAAGCTGTATGATAATTCCTTCTGTGGTTATCATCATAATTTCGTTATCGTCATTTACAGCCTTGGCACCTACCACATCACCGGTTTTTTCAACGATCTTGTAGCACTTTACGCCTTTACCGCCACGTTTCTGTACGGTAAATTCATCCATATTGGTACGCTTACCCATTCCATTTTCAGATACGATCAACAGGTCACTGCCCTGAGTCTGTAACTGCATACCGATGATCTCATCCCCGGGAGATAAGTTCATACCAATAACACCCATGGAAGCTCTGCCCGTAGCCCGGACATCCGTCTCCTGGAAGCGGATGCACATACCCTGTTTGGTTATCAGGAAGATTTCACTGCTGCTGTCAGTGATTTTCACCTCGATCAGCTCATCCTCTTCTCGTAAGTTAATCGCAGTCAGTCCATTCTTTCTGACATTGGAGAACTCCATCAGAGGGGTCTTCTTCACAATACCGGTCTTAGTTACCATGAACAGATTCTTATCATCACTGTATTCATGAATCGGAATCATAGCAGTGATCTTCTCACCGGGTGCCAGCTGCAGAAGATTCACAATAGCAGTACCTCTTGCTGTACGACCGGCTTCTGGGATTTCATATGCCTTCAATCTGTAAACTCTTCCCATATTGGTGAAGAAATTCAGATAATGATGTGTAGTCGTCATCAGAAGATCTTCGATATAATCCTCATCAATCGTCTGCATTCCTTTGATTCCACGACCACCGCGGTTCTGTGCTTTAAAATTATCTACGGTCATACGCTTGATATAACCAAGACTGGTCATGGCAATGATAGTATTCTCCTTCGGAATCAGATCTTCCATAGAGATATCCAGTTCATCATAGCCGATCTTACTGCGTCTGTCATCACCATATTTTTCAGCAATCGCAGTCATCTCTGTCTTGATGACACCCAATAACAGTTTTTCATCCGCCAAAATAGCCTTCAACTCCGCAATTTTTACTACCAGATCCTTATGCTCGTTCTCCAGTTTCTCTCTTTCCAGACCTGTCAGAGCACGCAGACGCATTTCTACGATTGCCTGTGCCTGGACATCGGACAGCTCAAATCTTTCCATCAGTCTTTCTTTTGCAATCTGTGCATTCTGACTGCCACGGATAATAGTAATGACTTCATCAATGAAATCCAAAGCTTTTAACAATCCCTGTAAAATATGATCTCTTTCCTCTGCTTTGTTCAGATCATATTTGGTTCTTCTGGTAACGACATCTTCCTGATGCTTCAGGTAATAAGTCAGCATATCCAGCAGATTCATGACCTTAGGCTGATTGTTGATCAGCGCCAGCATGATCACACCAAAAGTATCCTGCAACTGTGTATGCTTGTACAGCTGATTCAGAATAACATTGGCATTGGCATCCTTACGAAGCTCAATGACCACGCGGACACCTTCACGGTTGGATTCATCACGGATATCTGTGATACCATCGATTTTCTTTAATTTTACCAGCTCAGCAATCTTGATGATCAGATTGGCCTTGTTGACCATGTAAGGCAGCTCAGTAGCAATGATCTGACTCTTGCCGTTTGGAAGTGTCTCAATATTGGTCACTGCACGGACTCTGATCTTACCACGACCGGTACGATAGGCTTCTTCACAGCCTCTGGTACCCAGGATAAGTCCTCCGGTAGGAAAATCGGGAGCTTTTACAATGGGAAGAATCTCATCGATCGTTGTATCTCTGTCTTCTTCCACACGATTATCAATAATTTTTACGACAGCCTGTACCACTTCACGGAGATTGTGAGGCGGAATATTAGTAGCCATACCTACGGCAATACCGGTAGTACCGTTGACCAGCAGATTCGGATAACGACTGGGCAATACTACAGGCTCTTTTTCGGTATCATCAAAGTTCGGTACGAAATCTACGGTATTCTTACCGATATCTGCCAATAATTCCATGGAAATCTTGGAAAGTCTTGCCTCGGTATAACGCATTGCTGCGGCACCGTCACCATCCATGGAACCGAAGTTACCGTGACCGTCTACGAGAGGATAACGGGTAGACCAGTCCTGTGCCATATTAACCAATGCGCCGTAGATGGAACTGTCACCATGAGGATGATATTTACCCATGGTATCACCGACAATACGGGCACTCTTACGATGCGGTTTGTCGGGACCATTGTTCAGTTCGATCATAGAATAGAGTACACGTCTCTGTACCGGCTTCAGACCATCCCTCACATCCGGAAGCGCACGGGATGCGATAACACTCATGGCATAGTCGATATAGAAAGTTTCCATTTTCTCTTTCAGATCGACTTCATGGATTTTATCAATCTCAGCCTCCGAAGGCTTATCAAAAATATCGTCGTTCATGTTTCCTCACAATCTGTCGTAAAATACGACTCTCTATTATTAAATACCGTAACTATTCAGATTCTGATTTGAAAAATAGTTACTAGATGTCCAGATTTTTAACAAACTGAGCATTCTCTTCGATGAATTCTCTTCTGGGTTCTACTTTGTCACCCATAAGAGTAGTAAAGGTCAGATCCAGTTCGGATTCCGTCTCTTCATCGTAATTAACTCTGAGCAGAATACGTTTCTCGGGATCCATGGTGGTCTCCCAAAGCTGCTCCGCATCCATCTCACCCAATCCTTTATAACGCTGAATCTTGTTATTTTGGTCACGGCCTACTTCCGTCAGGATACTGTCAAGTTCTTCGTCACTATAGGCATACCATACCTTTTTGTTCTTCTCCAGCTTATACAGAGGCGGTTTCGCCAGGAACACATGTCCCTGCTTGATCAGCTCCGGCATAAACCGATAGATGAAGGTCAGCAGAAGAGTACTGATATGTGCACCGTCTACATCGGCATCGGTCATCAGAATGATTTTGTTATAACGAAGCTTGGTAATATCGAAATCTTCATGAATACCGGTACCGAACGCTGTGATCATTGCTTTGATCTCGGCGTTGGCATAGATTTTATCCAGTCTTGCCTTTTCTACATTCAGGATCTTACCACGTAAGGGAAGAATAGCCTGGGTTGCACGAGAACGTGCTGTCTTCGCACTTCCTCCTGCGGAGTCTCCCTCTACGATGTAGATTTCACAGTTCTTCGGATCCTTGTCAGAACAGTCTGCCAGCTTACCGGGCAGAGCCATAGTATCCAATGCGGTCTTTCTTCTGGTAAGATCTCTTGCCTTTCTGGCAGCCTCTCTGGCACGCTGTGCCAAAATAGATTTTTCACAGATTGTTTTTGCAATCTGAGGATTCTGCTCTAAGAAATAAGTCAGCTGCTCACTGACAATATTGTCAACTGCACCTCTTGCCTCACTGTTACCAAGTTTTTGCTTGGTCTGTCCTTCGAACTGGGGATCCTCAATCTTAACACTGACAATAGCAGTCAAACCTTCACGAATATCTTCACCGGACAGATTTGGTTCACTGTCTTTTAACAGCTTTGCGCTTCTGGCATAATCATTAAAAGTCTTCGTAATAGCATTTCTAAAGCCCTGTAAATGAGTACCTCCTTCAGGAGTATTGATATTATTTACAAAGCTGAATACACTCTCGTTATAAGAATCATTGTGCTGGAAAGATACTTCCACGTACACACTATTCTTCTCGCCTTCAAAATACAGAATATTTTCGTATAAAGGCTCCTTACTTTTATTCAGATAAGCAACAAATTCCTTGATACCACCTTCGTAGTAGAACTCAACAACTTTCTGTTTCTTACCATTTTCCAGAGTAATGGTATGTATCTTCCCGATTTTGCCGCCGGTGTGGGCTCTGGTAGATTCCTCAGAAGTAGCAAAAGCATCTGCAAACGCCTCAGAGTCATCCTTAACGGATTCTTTTGCCGCAGCATCGGAAACAGAATCATCTGAAGATGCAGATGTATCTTTGGCATCTTCCTGTGCTCTCTGTAACAGTTCGCTAATCTGCTCATTTTCATGTTCCGCAGACATTGCCTCCAGAGAAGCTTCCTCTTCCGTACGGTTATCTCTTAAGATGATGCGCAGTCCCTTAGTCAGGAATGCCATCTCTCTGAGTCTTCTCTTCAGTACATCAAAATCATAGACCGTTGTTTCTGTAAAAATCGTATCATCCGGCAGGAAAGTAACCTTGGTACCTGTCTTTTCCATAGGGCAGGTGCCGATTTCTTTCAGTGCATAACACACATGTCCTCTCTCATAACGCTGCTTATATACCTTGCCGCCCTGGCAGATTTCTACTTCCAGCCAGTTGGAGAGGGCATTTACAACAGACGCACCTACACCGTGCAGACCACCGGATACCTTGTATCCCCCACCGCCGAATTTACCGCCGGCATGCAGAATCGTAAATACGACTTCTACTGCGGGAATACCAGCCTTGTGATTGATACCTACAGGAATTCCTCTTCCGTTATCAATAACAGTGATAGAATTATCTTCGTTGATCGTTACATCAATGGTATCGCAGAATCCTGCCAGTGCTTCATCTACCGCATTATCAACGATCTCATACACCAGGTGATGCAGTCCTCTGCTGGATGTGGTACCAATATACATTCCCGGACGCTTTCTTACAGCTTCCAGACCTTCCAATATCTGAATCTGATCCGCGCCGTATTCATGTTCTACCGCGGTATTGTTCCTATTTTCTTCGCTCATGATTCCTCACATTCTGCCCTACAGGCTGCCAAAATTATATTCATCTGACGGAGATTCTTCTATATCCGATTTCAGACCCATATTTTCATTTACACAGGTAACTGTTCCGGCGGATACCTTGAATACTCTGTTAATTTCAAACCGGTTATTTACAAATTCTTCCAGACCGGTACAGGTAATGATCGTCTGAATATCTCCGATACTGTTCAACAGATAGTTTTGCCGGTTACTGTCCAGTTCAGACAATACATCGTCAAGTAACAGGACCGGTGTATCTTTCGTGATCCTTTTTACTAATTCAATTTCGGATAATTTTAAAGAAAGAGCAGCAGTACGCTGCTGACCCTGGGATCCGAACTTTCGTATATCCACATCACCTACCAGGAAGGAAAAGTCATCTCTGTGGGGTCCCACGGATGTCATTTTGGCCCGCATATCACGATCCTGGCTGTTTTTTAATTTTCTTTCAAATTCATCCAGCTCCACATCCGGCTCATACTGGATACGGATTTCTTCCCTGCCACCGGACAGCTTTTTATGAATCTCATAAATGATCTCATTGAGCTGTTCTACGAACAGCTTTCTGCGCTCTATGATCTTACTTCCGTAGGATACCAGCTGCATATCCCAGATAGTCAGAGTTTCCTTCAGATCCGGATTCATATACATATCCTTCAGAAGCTTATTGCGCTGATTGACGATTTTGTTGTAATGATTGAGATTATAGAGATAGAAATTGTCCAACTGACATAATTCCATATCTACAAATCTTCTTCGTTCTGCAGGACCGTTTTTAATAATTCCAAGGTCTTCTGGTGAGAAAAATACGACATTACAAAGCCCCAGGAGATCTGCAGCCTTCTTGATCTTCTGACCATCAATAGCAATTCCTTTGGACTTTGACTTTCTCAGATGCATGTCCACGCGGATCTCTTTTCCATCTTTTTCGAGATACGTTCTAATATGTGCCTCTTCCTTGTCAAAATTAACAATTTCTCTGTCCTTGCTTCCTTTATGCGATTTTGTGGTGGCAGCAACATAGATTGCTTCCAGGATATTCGTCTTGCCCTGCGCATTGTCTCCGTACAGAATATTGGTTCCACGGTCGAACTGCAAGACGAGCGAATCATAATTCCTGTAATCTGCCAATTCTATTGATTTGATGATCATAGTAACCTGCTTACTCTATTATGATGGTCTCGCCATCATATTCCACTTTATCTCCGGATACCAGCTTTTTGCCTCTCTGGGTCTCGGTCTGTCCGTTTACTTTTACCAGACCGTCCTGTACGGCAAATTTTGCATCTACGCCGGATTCTACTACACCGGCTGCCTTTAATGCCTGACCAAGCTTTATATAATCATCCTTCAAACGGATCGTATGCATATCTATAACCTCATTTCTAAGCTACTGTCGTAAAGTTCACGGGAAGGATCAGGTAAATATAGCTTTCCTCCACATTTTTGATGAAACAGGGAGCCTTGGGATTTACCATGTACAAATCTACTTCCTCATCATCGATAACACGAAGAGCATCGATCAAAAACTTGGGATTGAATCCGATCATAAGATCCTTACCCTGTTTCTGAATATCAATTTCTTCATTCATGCTTCCCAGAGCGGAATTGATCTTAAGTTCCATTCCGTTGTCTGTGATATTTACAATAATAGGCTTCTTGTCGCCTTCTTTTACCAGAAGAGTAGCACGATCGATACAGCTTAAGAACTCCTTTTTATTGACCTTTACTTTCGTCTCATAATCGCTGGAAAGCATCTGGTCGATTTTGAAATATTCTCCTTCGATCAGACGGGATACCACAACGGTCTTATCGAATTCAAATACAATATGCTTTTCAGTGAAAGAGATTGTAACATCACTGTCTGCATCTCCGGGTAAAATCTTACTTACTTCATTCAGGGTCTTACCGGGTACCACTACCTTTTTTGGAGCATAACTATTCTTCATCTGAATCTTACGGATAGAGATACGGTGTCCATCCAGAGACACGATCTTGAATTCATCTCCGTTAATATCAAACAGTTCACCGGTCATTAATTTGTTATTATCATTGTCAGAGATAGAGAAAATTGTCTGTCTTACCAGTTCTTTTAAAGTAAACTGACTGATCACAATGCTGTCATCTCTTTCCACTGCGGGAAGATAGGAAAAATCTTCGCCGGATTTACCAATAATAGTGAATTTTGCCTTTTCGCAGGTAATGACGGTCTTAAAAGAAGCATCTGTTTCAATGGTAATATCGCTGTCGGGAAGTTTACGCACGATTTCAAGGAATATCTTGGCATCCAGGGCAATGATACCTTTTTCTACAATCTGTCCCTCGATGGTCGTCTCAATGCCGAGTTCCATGTCGTTGGCAGTAAGTTTAATTTCTCCGTTAGTAGTATCTACTAAAATACATTCCAGAATAGACATTGTAGTCTTACTGGGAACAGCTTTGGATACGATCTGTACGCCGTTTAAAAGATTTGCTTTTGAACAGACTAATTTCATGTGTGCATAACTTCCTTTCTGGTTGATTTGCGTACGCGTGGATACGCGTTATATAAAAATAATAAAAGAATTTCGTAGTATCCTTAATAAGGGATGTTGATATGTGCATAACCAGTCTTATTATACTATTTTTCAAGGAAAAATGGAATGGAAATCTTGTGGATTTGGCAGAATAACCTAAGAATAACTCTTAGCTTATTCACACTGCATCCTATCCTTCTTGAAGCCTTGAAATCAGTTATCAACAACAATACACATTTTGTTCCCGAGATATACACATCAGGAGGGATTAATCTTTTTAGTGATAATATCTATTTTATTACGAAGTTCCTCGTTGGTCTGAATCTCCGCTGCCACTTTATTCACACCGTGGATGATGGTTGTGTGGTCCTTTTTGCCCAAAAGCTTACCTATATTAGTGAAGGAAGTATCCGTTAATTCTCTGCACAGATACATAACGACCTGACGTGGTTGTACAAACTCGGAATTTCTTTTCTTGGAAGTAATATCTTCCGCTTTCACACCAAAATGCTCCGCTACTACATTAATAATGAGAGTAGGAGTGATCTCCTTGGGCTTGTTTGGATAGATAACATCCTTCAGTGCTTCTTCCGCCAGGGAGAGAGTTAGATCTACCTTATTTAATTTGGCAAAAGCAATGATCTTATTAAAAGCACCTTCCAGCTCACGAATGTTGGATTTGATATTCGTAGCAATATATTTGATGATCTCTTCATCAATCTGACGGTCGTAGGTCTCAGCATTTTTCCGTAAAATAGCCATTCTGGTCTCATAATCGGGTGGCTGAATATCTGCGATCAGACCCCATTCGAAACGGGAACGGAATCTTTCATCCAAAGTCTCCATTTCCTTAGGAGGCTTATCGGAAGACAGAATGATCTGTTTGTGGGCAGCGTGCAGAGCATTGAAAGTATGGAAGAATTCCTCCTGGGTACTTTCCTTACCTATAATAAACTGTACATCATCAACCATGAGTACATCAACATTGCGATACTTCTCACGCAGCTTGGTCATGGAAGCTGCATTACCACTACGAATAGATTCGATTACTTCATTCGTAAATTCTTCACTGGTGACGTAGAGTACCTTTTTGTCCGGATCCTGTTCTAATATAAAGTGTCCGATAGAATGCATCAAATGGGTCTTGCCCAGACCGGGACCTCCATATAAATAGAGAGGATTGTAGACCTCTCCCGGAGACTCTGCTACAGCGAGAGATGCGGAATGAGCGAATTTATTGTTGCTTCCTACGACAAAAGTGTCAAATTTGTACTTAGGATTCAGATGGGCATCTTCATAATTCACACCGTAGATCTGGTTTGGAGCAGCCATTTCATTCTCTGCAGTCTCTTCCCCTTTTACATCCTTTTCCAAAATAAAGCTGATATCATAAGGATGATCAAACATTTCGGTGATGGTTACCTGAAAAAAACTTTTATATTTGGAAGAAATATAATTCAGGGCATGTGCCTGGTCCGAGGGAATGATGATACTTACTACATCATTTACCACATTGTGAAATTCTAAAGGTTCTACCCATGTATGATAAGAAATGTCAGAAAGACTGTATTCTCTTCTGACAGCTTCTTTGATAGTTGTCCAATTTTCTTTGATTGCTTCCATTGATTTCCTCCCGTGCAAGCTGACGCATGCGAAACTCCATTTCATTGTATAATAGATTTACAAATAATTCAAATGCAAGTTATGAACAGGTCATGTATAAAGTTATCCACAATCTGTTGATAAAGTTGTTTATAACTTGTAATATAAACAGGGATTGTGGATAGCGATGTGTAAATGTGGATAAAATAGTAAAATTTCAAGATATCCACATTTACTGGATACTTGTCCACTTTTACACGTGATTTACACATAATATCCCTATGAAAAATAAAAATATCCACAAATAATCAACAAGGTGTGGATAACTCGTTTGTGGGTAAAAATGGTGTATATCTATGTGGATAACTTAATTTAAAAAAAATTTAGAATTTTAAAAAGCTCGTTTTCTCTTGATTTTTCAGCATTTTTATTGATTTTTGCTTGACATTGATGGGCTTTTACATTACAATCAATATGCTATTTTCCGAAAGGAAGGCGTATTTTTATGCGCCCAATTGTTGAAAAATATGTTTACCTTTTTATATAAGAAGGTTTAGAGAAGGAGGTGCCTTTCCATGAAGATGACATTTCAGCCTAAAAAGCGTTCCCATTCCAAGGTTCACGGTTTCAGAGCCAGAATGAGTACTCCCGGTGGAAGAAAAGTTTTAGCAGCAAGACGTGCAAAAGGAAGAAAGAAATTATCCGCATAGGTCACAGCAATGTGACCTTTTTTTCTCTTAACTTTCACGGTTGGAGGATTGCATGCAGTTTTCGGAATCATTAAAGAAAAATGAACAGTTCCGTTTTGTGTACAAGAATGGCAGATCTTATGCTAACAAGTACTTTATCATGTATGTTAAGGAAAATGGCCTTGATAAGAACAGAATCGGAATCAGTGTAAGTAAAAAAGTCGGTAATAGTGTGGTAAGACACAGGATTACACGACTGGTCAGAGAAAGTTACAGATTACATGAAAGTGTATTCAATAGTGGTTTGGATATGGTAATCATTGCAAGACCCGGTGCAGCTTCCATAGGATATGAAGAAGCGGAGAGCGCATTGTTACATCT
The DNA here is from genome assembly GCF_009695995.1 of Waltera intestinalis. Lineage (GTDB taxonomy): Bacteria > Bacillota > Clostridia > Lachnospirales > Lachnospiraceae > Acetatifactor > Acetatifactor intestinalis. The sequence continues at coordinate 145,987 of NZ_VUMU01000006.1, read as the reverse complement.
TGCAAAACTTCATCATATTATAAAAATTTATTTTTATAATGACTAAATTAGAATCGTATATGAAAAAAATATTGATAGCCATGATAAGATTTTATCAGAAATATATTTCGCCTTATAAGGGAACCAAATGTCCTTATGTTCCCAGTTGTTCTCAATATGGTCTGGAAGCCATTGAAAAATATGGTGTGATCAAGGGAGGACTTTTGGCAGCCTGGAGAATTTTGAGGTGTAATCCTTTTTCCAAGGGTGGATATGATCCGGTACCGTAAAATTTTAAATAATGGCACTTATTAGGAGGATAAATGAACGGTATTCTTTTGACACAGAATTCCACATTCATTATCGGACAGGTAGCCTGGCTTCTGGGTAAGATAATGGAAGGAATCTTCGAAGTTCTGAATATGATCGGTATTCCCAATATCGGTCTCGCAATCATCCTTTTTACAATTGTTGTTAACCTGTTGATGATGCCTCTTACCATCAAGCAGCAGAAATTCTCTAAGCTGTCTGCTAAAATGAATCCTGAGATTCAGGCGATTCAGGCAAAATACAAGAATCGTAAGGATCAGGATGCTCAGTTGGCACAGAATCAGGAAATCCAGGCAGTATATGCAAAGTATGGTGTATCTCCTACCGGCAGCTGTCTGTATATGTTGATCCAGATGCCTATTCTGTTTGCTCTGTATCGTGTAATTTATGCAATTCCTGCTTATGTCGGCAGAGTTAAGGAAGCTTTCTTCCCTCTGGTAGATAATATTATTGATACAGCCGGTGCAACGGAGCTGGTTCAGAATCTGAGCAATTCCGCTATGTACAGTAAGCAGTTCACGAATGCAGGCTTTGTAGCCGGTACTCACAGTGAATATGTACAGAATACGATCATTGACTGTCTGAACAAGGCATCTACCGCTGATTTTGCAAGTATCAGTGAGAAGTTCCCTTCTCTTGCAGCAGATGTGACCAATACGGTAAGCAAGCTGGAAGAATATAATAATTTTTTAGGACTGAATATCGGCAACTCTCCTTCTTATGTGTTGAAGGAAGCATGGGCTAACGGAGCATGGCTTTTAGTAATCGGAGCAATTGCTATTCCGGTTCTGTCTGCTTTGACACAATGGATCAACGTAAAGCTGATGCCTCAGCAGGATACTTCTTCTAACAATGGCAATGATCAGGCGGCAGCAATGGCTTCTTCCATGAAGACTATGAATATGATCATGCCTCTGATGTCTGCATGGTTCTGTTTTACATTACCTTCCGGTCTGGGTCTGTACTGGGTTGCAGGTAGCGTTGTCAGAAGTATCCAGCAGATAGTGATCAATAAGCATATTGATAAGATGAATTTTGATGATATTATCAAGAAAAATTCTGAGAAGAGTGCGAAAAAGCTTGAAAAAATGAAGGAACAGCAGGAAAAACTGAATGCTTATGCAAGCATGAATACTAAAAATCTTCAGAAGAAGGCAAATATTTCTTCTAAAATAGATAATAGTGAAGTATCTGCTGACAGCTATTCCGAAGTAAAAGAAGCAAAACCCGGAAGTATGATGTCTAAGGCTAATATGGTCAGAGACTATAACGAGAAAAACAGCCGTAAATAGAAAGTTTCCTTAATAATTGAGGAGGTAAATAATATGGACATGATCGAAGTATCTGCAAAGACAGTCAGTGATGCTATTACAGAAGCTTGCCAGAAGCTGGGTGTTACCAGTGATAAGCTGGATTATGAAGTAGTAGAAGAAGGTTCTTCCGGATTCTTAGGAATCGGAGCAAAGGCTGCTGTGATCAAAGCATCTGTTAAAAAAAGTTCTGTAGAAGAAGTTGCCAGAGTATTCTTAAACGATGTATTCCAGGCAATGAATATGGAAGTAGTAATTGCCATTAAGTACAACGAAGAAGAGAAGAGCATGGATATCGAATTAAGCGGTAATGAGATGGGTGTTCTGATCGGTAAGAGAGGACAGACACTGGATTCCCTCCAGTACCTGGTATCTCTGGTGGTGAACAAAGAATCTGAAGAGTATATTCATGTAAAGGTTGACACCGAGAATTATCGTCAGCGCAGAAAAGAAACTCTTGAGAATCTTGCCAAAAACATTGCTTATAAGGTTAAGAGAACCAAGAGAAGCGTATCTCTGGAGCCCATGAATCCTTATGAGAGAAGAATTATTCATTCCGCATTGCAAAATGATAAATATGTTACCACACACAGCGAAGGTGAGGAACCTTTCCGAAGAGTTGTAGTTACTTTGAAGAAATAATCAAAGTGAAGATTACAATAATGTGATGAAAAGCCGGTATTAGAATTTCATTCTATTTACCGGCTTTATTTACAACTACCCTTTTTTGGGAGTATAATTGTCTATATTTTAAGGAGATATACAAAAATGAAAAGCTGGTTTAAAAATAAATGGAATAAGGGAAAGATGCTTGCGGAATTAAAGCCTGCTTTATTTCTGTCTCTGACTTTTTGCTTTATGATTTTTATTTATGCTCCGCTGGAATTTTACATTAATAACAGTAATGAATTTTGGTATGATGCCTATTTATTGTTTCCTTTTATTCTCAAAGATTTCCTTTTGTTTTTTGTGATCAGTCTTATTAGTTTTACAGTAGCTTATTTTATAGCAAAGATAGTTTATGAAATTGCATTGTATGGTTATTTTGCCTGTATGATTGCTTGTTATATTCAGGGCAATTTTATGATAAAAAATCTACCGCCTCTGGATGGTACGGAAATTAATTGGACTTTGTATCGTACGGAAACTATGAAATCTACAATTATGTGGATTGTAGTAGCTGTCATTTGTCTTATTGGATTTTTCCTTTTAAAATATGATAAAATAAAAAAGCTAGTCAGTTATATCAGTATTTTTATGATATTGATGCTTGGAAGTACGATCACTGTTCTTGCTGTAAATGGTGATATTTTTACTAAAAAGCAATATGAAAAATTTAATAAATTAGATCAATTTGAAATGTCTACGGATACTAATTTTATTATAGTATTGTTAGATGCTGTTGATGAAGAGTGTTTTTGGCAGGTGTGGGAACAGCATCCGGAATATAAAGAAGAAATGAGAGATTTTACTTTCTATAATAATACTATGTCCGGATATGCCTATACAGATCATTCTCTTCCTTTGATCATATCCGGAGAATGGTATGAAAATAAAGAGCCCTTTTTGGATTATCAGATTAGAATATTTAAGAATTCTCCTTTTTTTGAATATTTGAAGAAACAGGATTATACTTTAAGTTATTATGAAGATGAGTATAAGTTCGAAGTAGGCGTGATGGACGGGGCATTTAATAATCTGGCTTATACGCAGTCTTCTCTTTGGGATGCTCCTTTATTTAATAAACGTATCATTAAAATGGTTGGTATGAAATATGCTCCTTATTTGTTAAAACCGAAATGTTGGTTTAATGTTGATATGCTAAATAATCAAGAGATGACTCCAAAAGATGAAGAATTATTCTCCTGGAAAAATAAAGCATTTTATGATGATTTGAAAGAAGATGAAATAAGTTATGTGGATGGAAAAAGATTTAAACTGATTCATTTGATGGGGGCACATGTTCCTTTCTATTATGATAAGGATGTAAATGTAATAGATAATGCCAATTACTATACTTGTATTGAATCTTCTATGACAGTTACTATGGCATATCTGGATAAATTGAGAGAGGCCGGAGTATATGATAATTCAGTGATTATTGTTCTCTCGGATCATGGATATAATATAGAAGGTGATGCGATAGATACTCCACAGCGTAATGAAAATGAAATAGGCAGACAACATCCTATTTTATTTATAAAAGGATTGAATGAAAATCATGATTTTCAGGTATCCGGAGCACCCATTTCTTTTGAGGATCTGGTTGGTGCGTATTATAAATTGTTGGATGGTGCAGCATCTGATGATTGCTTTGAGTACAAAGAAGGTGATCAGCGGGAGCGCAGATATCTTCTCTATAAATATCTTGGAGAAGATCATATGGTAGAATATATGCAAACAGGTTATGCAGGTGATGAATCTACATTGATTCCCACCGGAAGAGTGTTTGATGCAAAATAGATAATAGTGAGCGTTAATATGGAAAAATATGAAAACGAAACAATTGCTGCCATTGCAACAGCGTTATCGGATTCCGGAATCGGGATTGTAAGAATTAGCGGCGAAAATGCCATATATATAATAGATAATATTTTTCGTTCTGCAGCCGGCAGGAGAATCTTGACAAAGGTACAGAGTCATACGATTCATTATGGTTACATTGTCGATTCGGATGAAAATGTAATTGATGAAGTTATGGTTGCTGTCATGAAAGCTCCGAGGAGTTATACCACGGAAGATACAGTAGAGATCAACTGTCATGGTGGTGTGTTGGTCATGCAGAAAGTATTGGAAGCGGTATTGCATGCCGGTGCCAGACTGGCGCAGCCGGGTGAATTTACAAAAAGGGCTTTTTTGAACGGTAGAATTGATCTATCCCGGGCGGAAGCTGTTATCGATGTGATTCATTCGCAGAATGAATATGCTCTTTCTTCTTCGGTAAGTCAGTTAAAGGGACAGCTTTCGAACAAAATACACACGTTGCGGGAAGATATTTTATATCAGATTGCTTTTATCGAATCTGCATTGGATGATCCGGAACATATTAGTCTGGATGGATATCCGGAGCAGCTCGCTACAAAGGTTACCTATTTTCAACAAGAGATTGCGAAGCTTTTAGCTACAGCTGATAATGGAAGACTTATCAAAGAAGGAATATCCACCGTGATTGTAGGTAAACCTAATGCCGGAAAATCTTCTCTGCTTAATATGCTTCTGGGAGAAGATAGGGCGATTGTTACAGAGATTGCGGGTACTACCAGAGATGCCCTGCATGAGACAATCAATCTGCATGGAATCAGTCTTAATATGATCGATACCGCCGGAATTCATGAAACACAGGATGTGGTTGAGAAGATCGGTGTGGAACGGGCCAAAAAATATGCTATGGATGCTGATCTTATTTTATATGTGGTAGATGCTTCCGGAAATATTGATGAGGACGATCAGAATATTATTTCCTTACTGGATGGCAAAAAGGCAATTATTCTTTTGAATAAATCAGATCTGGAAAATAAAATCACAGAAGAAAGTCTGAAAGAAAATCTGGCAAAAAGATTAAAACATAGCGAGGATATTCGTATCCTTCGTACTTCTACCATTGATCCCTCTTCGGAAAATTCCGGAATGGAAGAACTGGAAGAGACTATTAGAAATATGTTTTTTGAGGGTGAATTAAAACATAATAATGAATTGGTAGTCACCAACCTCAGACATAAAGAAGCTCTTCAGGATGCTTTGCATAGTCTGCAATTGGTAGAGAGAAGTATTGAAGATGGAATGCCCGAAGATTTTTATTCTATTGATCTGACAAGTGCATATGCTTCTCTGGGTAAGATCATCGGGGAAGAAGTAGATGAAGATGTGGTCAATGAGATTTTCTCAAAATTTTGTATGGGAAAGTAATAACTAAGAGGAATAAATAACATGGAACTAAAAAAACAAGTGGATGTATGTGTGGTAGGTGCCGGTCATGCTGGATGTGAAGCTGCTCTTGCCTGTGCAAGGCTGGGACTTCAGACAGTGATATTTACGGTAAGTGTAGATAGTATTGCTTTGATGCCCTGCAATCCGAATGTCGGTGGTTCATCCAAGGGACATCTGGTAAGAGAATTGGATGCTTTGGGTGGAGAGATGGGTAAAAATATTGATAAAACTTTTATTCAGTCCAAAATGTTAAATGTCTCTAAAGGTCCTGCAGTACACTCACTGCGTGCACAGGCGGATAAAGCAGAATATTCCAGGGCAATGCGTAAAGTATTGGAAAATCAGGATAATCTGTTGATCAAACAGGCGGAAGTCTGTGAACTTCTTTGGGAGGAAACAGAAGATCATAAGAAAAAGATCACAGGTGTCAAAACCTTTACCGGAGCCATCTATGAATGTAAGGCTGTGGTCCTTTGCACCGGTACATATCTTCGTGCGAGATGTTTGTGCGGTGAATCTATTACTTATACCGGACCTAATGGATTGCAGGCAGCAAATCACCTTACGGATTCTCTGAAAGCAATGGGAATAGAAATGCGTCGTTTTAAGACAGGAACTCCTGCCAGAATGGATAAGCGTTCTCTTGATTTTTCCAAAATGGAAGAGCAGTTCGGAGATGAGAAAGTGGTTCCTTTTTCTTTTTCCACAGACCCTGAATCTGTACAGAAAGAACAGGCTTCCTGTTGGCTGACTTATACGAATGAAAATACGCATGAAATCATCCGAAATAACTTGGATCGTTCTCCAATTTATGCGGGTATTATCGAAGGAACCGGTCCCAGATATTGTCCTTCGATTGAAGATAAGGTTGTAAAATTTGCGGAAAAAGAGAGACATCAGGTATTTATTGAGCCGGAGGGGCTGCACACGAATGAAATGTATGTTGGTGGAATGTCCTCATCTCTTCCGGAAGATGTACAGTTAGCTATGTATCGTACTGTTCCGGGACTGGAACACTGTGAAATCGTTAGAAATGCTTACGCAATTGAATATGACTGTATTAATGCGAAACAGTTGAATCCTTCCCTGGAATTCAAAAATATCATTGGATTGTTCAGTGGTGGACAGTTTAACGGAAGCAGTGGATACGAAGAGGCAGCTTCCCAGGGACTAATCGCCGGTATCAATGCGGCAATGTCTATTCTGCACAGAGATCCGTTGATACTGGATCGTTCCGAAAGCTATATCGGAGTATTGATCGATGATCTGGTTACTAAAGATAACAGAGAACCTTATCGTATGATGACCTCCAGAGCAGAATATCGTCTGTTGCTTCGTCAGGATAATGCAGATCTGCGTCTTCGTAAGAAAGGCTATGAGATAGGTCTCATCTCACAGCAGGAGTATGATGCTCTGATTGAAAAAGAAGAACTTATCGATCAGGAAATTCAGAGACTGAAAAATACTTCAGTAGGTGCCAATAAAGAGATCCAGCATTTTTTGGAAGAGTGTGGCAGCTCTACTCTGAAAACGGCAGCTACTCTGGCAGAACTGATCTGCAGACCGGAGCTGGGATATGCGGCATTGGCTCCTATTGATAAGGAACGAAAACCTCTTCCTTCGGCTGTTGTGGAACAGGTAGAAATTGAAATTAAATATGAAGGATATATTATCAGACAGAAACGTCAGGTTGAACAGTATCGTAAGATGGAGAAAAAATTAATTCCGGATAATCTGAATTACGATGAAGTTTCTTCCCTTCGACTGGAAGCCAGACAGAAACTGAAGGAATTCCGTCCGATTTCCGTAGGACAGGCCTCCCGTATCTCCGGAGTATCTCCTGCAGATATTTCGGTATTGTTAGTGTACCTGGAACATTATAATGTAAAAAATCATAGTTAATATGAATTCCGGAGGAATGCATGGCAGAATATAACACAGAACAATTTGAAAAAGATTGTAAGGCACTGGGTGTAACCTTAAGTGATGAACAGATTCGGCAATTTCTGAAATATTTTGAGATGCTGGTGGAGTGGAATGAGGTAATGAACCTTACCGCAATTACAGAATATGATGAAGTCATGAAGAAACATTTTGTGGATAGTATTTCTCTCTGCAAAGCTTACGATGTGACACAGAATAAAACAGTGATCGATGTTGGAACCGGAGCAGGATTTCCGGGGCTTGCACTGAAGATTGCATTTCCGAATCTCCAGGTTACTTTATTGGATTCCCTGAATAAGAGAATCAATTTTTTAAATGAGGTGATCTCTGCTTTAGGGCTTACCGGTGTAGAGACAATTCATGGTCGTGCGGAGGATTATGCCAAGCCGGGAAAATGCAGAGAAAAATATGATCTTTGTGTATCCAGGGCAGTGGCTAATCTTTCCACATTGTCAGAATATTGCCTTCCTTTTGTAAAGGTCGGCGGCAAATTTATCTCTTATAAATCTGAAAAAATAACAGAAGAGATGAATGCCGCACAGCATGCTGTGAAGATACTAGGTGGAAAAACGGATGGACAGGTTGAATTTACACTTCCCGATTCGGATATTTATCGGAATCTGTTTATTATTACAAAGGAAAAGTCCACACCTGCAAAATATCCCAGAAAAGCCGGATTGCCATCCAAGGAACCTTTGTCATAAAACGAAGAGAATCCAATGTAAAAATTGTGTTAAGATTTGTTTTTATTAATAAAAAGAGTTTTACACAATAATATTATTCCTATATTATAAATATAATAGAATATTTTTAAATAGAACATATGTTCTATAAGGTGATATATGAACAATAATGAAAATGTACAAAAGAATGAGTGTAGTTGTAATACAGAAAATGGTAAGAAAATGATTGAGATGTTGGAGACAGAGAGAAAAAGAATTGTTTCCGAACTTCATGATACTTCATTGCAGGATATTGCCCATTTTGTTCATATGATTGAACTGGCTTCCTTATATATTGATAAGGATTCTGCCAGAGCAAAGATGGAATTGAATTCTGTGAGTAAAGGATTGTATAATGTCATTGAAGATATCAGAAGTACTATTTTCAATCTGCGTCCTATGACATTTGATGATCTGGGATTAAAGGCTTCCTTTGAAAGATTACTGGATTTTTTGAATGCTGACAGAGACTACATAATGGATGTGGAAATCGATGATGTTTCATGTGAAACAGATGACTATTTTTGTATTACCTTATACCGTGTGATTCAGGAATGTCTGTTGAATATTAAAAAGCATTCACAGGCTACCAGGGTATTATTCCATTGTAAAAAAACAGAGCAGCAATATGAAATTTTAATCCAAGATAATGGTAAGGGATTTACCATGGAAGAAGCCGAAGATAAAGCGAACAGTCATTTTGGATTAGCATTGATCCATGAGGGTGTCGTTCTACTGAACGGTACAATACATATAAGTTCTGAGCCTGGTCAGGGAACTACGATAGATATTAAGATTCCTTCAGATTTACATTTAGCTGAAAAATAGGACAGCAAGGACAAAGAATAAGTATATACAAGTAAGTGAGGATATATATGAGTATAAAAGTTATGTTGGCAGATGATCATGTTCTTATGAGAGAAGGAATTCGTCAATTACTGGAATTTGACGGTACTATTTCTGTGATTGCCGAAGCTAATAATGGTGTAGAATGTATGGAGCAATTACTTTCTGTTCATCCTGATATACTGCTTCTGGATATTAATATGCCTGTTATGAATGGAATAGAAGTTCTGCAGGAGATTAAGAAGAAGAACATCTCTGTTAAAGTATTGGTATTAACGGTACACAATGAAGTTGATTATCTCTTAAAGGCTGTGGACATTGGCGTAGATGGTTATATCATGAAAGATGCAGAATCTGCAGAACTGAAAAAAGCCATTAATTGTATTATACAGGGAGAAACTTATATTCAACCTAGTCTGGTACCGGCTTTGAACAGCCGACTGGTATCCAGAGATATTGACAAAGAAAAAATCAACAGTTTGACGAAGAGAGAGTTGGAAGTACTTATTGAGGTTGCTAACGGAATGTTCAATAAGGAAATTGCAACATCTTTGAATATCAGTGAGAGAACAGTAAAAAATCATATCTCTAATATCTTTAAAAAAATTGATGTATCTGATCGAACACAGGCAGCAGTGTTTGCTATCAAAAATGATCTGATTAAATTGTATTAGATTCCTGCCAACCTTTGCAGACATCTACCCACTGTAGGAAGTTTGAATATTTTTCTAATTCAGGGATTGTTAATTCAATTGCACTGTTAGGACTTCCTGCAGCCGGAAATACAGTTTCAAATCTTTGCAAAGATTCGTCTAAGTATACTTTCACATTATCATTCACTGCAAACGGACATACACCGCCAATGGCATGACCAATAATTCTTTCTACTTCATCCCCCGGAATCATTTTTGCTTTTGCTCCGAAAAAGTGTTTGTATTTAGCATTATCGATTTTTGTATCCCCAGCGGTTACTATTAATATTGGCTGATCATCAATTAGGAAGGACATTGTCTTAGCAATTCGTTTTCCTTCACAATGTAAAGCTTCCGCTGCTAATTCTACGGTTGCACTCGAAACATTAAATTCCAAAATATGATCATCCATCTGATAGGTTTTGAAATATTCTCTTACTTTATCAATAGCCATATTAATCTCCATTCCGCAGACGATTCCTTTCGTCGGAAAAATCGCAAATCAAAATTCAATTTTCTACTCCAAATCGGTGTGTGCTTACTTGTACCACTAGCATTTTTATCCTAGCATAGATGTTAGTACAAAACAAGTTACATAGATATCCTTTTAAATTAATTTGTTCACTAGATGTAGGGGTTAATTACATAAAATGTTTCACGTGAAACATTCTATGAGCCTATATGAAAATCATACTACATAATGTTTCACGTGAAACATTACCACCCAAGATATAGTGGCTAAATTTGTGAAACATATTACAAAAGAAGCGTGAAACATAATACTTATAAAAAAAAAACAAATACACAGCCACAATATCTAGTATTTACCTATAAATGCGAATAAAGTATCAACTTTTAGTAGTATTTTTACCTTGTAACATAGAAATGCTCATGCTATTATTATAGAGTAGTTTCACGAATACAGAATGGAGGATTCATAATGTTAGAATTCAAATATGATACACAATTATTAATTGAAGGTACCAATCTGGATGAAGATGAAATTAATGACTACATTACAGAACATTTCAAAGGTGATTGCCTGTTGGCAGTAGGAGATGAAGAGCTGATCAAGATTCATTTTCATACCAATGAGCCCTGGAAGGTTCTGGAGTATTGTGCTTCTCTCGGAGAAATCTATGATATTGTTGTAGAAGATATGGACAGACAGTCCAGAGGTTTGCACGGCTAAATCATTAAGAAAGACATGGTGAAAAAAGTATGGGTAGAATTATTGCAATAGCAAACCAGAAGGGTGGCGTAGGTAAGACAACTACGTCCATTAATTTGTCTGCATCTCTGGCTGCAAAAGGTAAAAAGGTATTAGTAATCGACACAGATCCACAGGGAAATACTACCAGTGGATTTGGTATCGAAAAAAATGAATTGGAAAATACAATTTATGAACTAATCCTGGGAGAGTGTTCTATCAGAGATTGTATTATTTCAAATATTATCAAGAATGTATCGGTAGTTCCTTCCAATGTAAATCTGGCAGCTGCTGAGATCGAACTGATCGGAGTAGATAAGAAGGAATATATATTAAAGAACGAAGTGGATTATGTTAAGGATGATTATGATTTTATTATCATTGATTGTCCTCCTTCTCTGAATATGTTAACGATTAATTCCATGACTACAGCAGACAGTGTGCTGGTTCCCATTCAATGTGAATATTATGCACTGGAAGGATTGAGCCAGTTGATCCACACTATTAATCTGGTAAAAGAGAGACTAAATCCGGATCTTAGAATTGATGGTGTTGTTTTCACTATGTACGATTCCCGTACCAATCTGTCTATGCAGGTGGTAGAAAATGTTAAACAAAATCTGAATCAAAAGGTGTATAATACATTAATTCCCCGAAATATCAGATTAGCAGAAGCTCCCAGTTATGGAATGCCCATCAATATGTATGATCCAAAATCTGCCGGAGCAGAAGCTTACATGCAGCTTGCAGAAGAAGTAATTAAAAACAAGTAAGAAAATATAGGAGAAGAACGGTATGGCAGCGAGAGGATTGGGAAAAGGTCTGGATTCTCTAATACCTAATGCATTAGGGGAGACAAAGACAAAAAAAGAAACAGCAGCAAAATCAAAGACAGAGACAACAGAGGGAAAAGAACCGCAGACTCTTGTGAAGATCACAAAGGTAGAGCCTAACAGAGAACAGCCTCGTAAAAATTTTGATGAGGATGCTCTGCAGGAGCTGGCAGATTCTATTAAGCAGTTCGGTCTGTTGCAGCCGATTTTGGTACAGGACCGCAAAGATTATTATGAAATCATTGCCGGTGAGAGAAGATGGCGTGCAGCAAAGCTGGCAGGTCTGAAGGAAGTTCCGGTTATCATCCGTAATTATACGGAACAGGAGATTGTGGAGATTTCCTTGATTGAGAATATCCAGCGTGAAGATCTGAATCCGATTGAAGAAGCACAGGCATACAAGCGACTCTTAACAGAGTTTCATCTGAAGCAGGATGAAGTTGCAGAGAGAGTATCCAAGAGCCGTGCAGCGGTTACCAACTCTATCCGACTTCTGAAACTGAATGAAGAAGTACAGCGCATGGTGGTAGATGAGATGATCAGTACCGGACATGCGAGAGCATTACTGGCAGTGGAGAATCCGGAAGAACAGTATAATCTGGCACAGCGTATTTTTGATGAAAAGCTGAGCGTACGTGATGTAGAGAAACTGGTAAAAAATTTACATAAACCTGCAAAGCCCAAAAAAGTAGATGATAAAACCATGCAGGTGATCTACCAGGATATTGAAGAAAAACTGAAACAAAAACTTGGAAGAAAAGTAACCGTTACATCTAAGGGAGAGGGATCCGGTAAGATCGAAATTGAATTTTACAATCATGAAGACTTGGACAGACTCCTGGATGTACTGAATAAATAAGAAAGACAAGTAAAGAGAAGAGATACAAAGGAGAGTATTATGACAGGTAGTACTTTTTTAAATCAGATCGGTCTGGGTGGATTTGACTTAGGATACCTTCTGATCGGAATGACAGTGACAATCCTGCTGTTACTCATTTTTCTGATTCTGTTGATCGTGCAGATCCGGAAGACGAGTAAATTAAAAAAGAGACTGGATAAATTTCTCACCGGTAAAGACGGTACCAGTCTGGAACAGGATATTGCAGGTCTATATGAGGACAATAAATTCCTCAAGGCAAATACAGAGAAAAATAAAAAGGATATTCGTACTTTATATAAGAATATGGAATCCGCTTATCAGAAAATGGGTCTGGTAAAATACGATGCATTTAATCAGATGGGAGGACAGCTGAGTTTTTCTCTGGCACTGCTGGATGAAAATAATAATGGATTTATTATTAATTCCGTTCATAGTTCTGAGGGTTGTTATTCTTACACTAAGGAGATCAAACTCGGACAGTGTGCGATCGATCTGGGAGCTGAGGAGGCAGAAGCACTTTCCATAGCAATGGGGGAATAAAAGAGGAAGCAGCATATGAAGAGGATGAAACTGAGCGAGCTGACCGGAAACGAAATTCTTGCACAGTCATTGATGACTTGGGATTATCAGATCATTCTTCCGGAAGGCGTAGTATTAAAAAAAGAGTATATTTCTAAAATAGAAGAAATGGGTATCCTGGAGGTCTATGTAAAAGAAGACCAGGCAAATGAAATAGTAATACTTAAAAACGATATAGAAAAAACGATAAAAAATAAAGTAAAAAGTATTCTTGAGAGACACACTTATCAGAATAATAAAGAACTGCAGGGACTGACCCAGGCGGCAGATGAGATTATTACGAATATACTGGATGAAAAAGAAGTCATAGAAAAAGTATTTGACATCCGGGAGAGAAGTGCAGATATCTATGAACATTCCATCAGCTTAAGTTCCATGGCAATTCTGACAGCGCTTCGGCTGAAGCTAGATAAAAGTGTGATTCATGATATCGGTGTAGGCTGTCTGTTACATGATATCGGACTCAGATATACGACTTTGGATTACGAAGGTAAATCCATGGAGGATATGAAGCCGGGAGCACTGGCTGAGTATAAGAAGCATCCGGTCTACGGATATACTTCCGTCAAGGATGAGGACTGGATCTCTGATGAGGTGAAGAAGATCATTCTGTATCATCATGAGAGACTGGATGGATCTGGTTTTCCTCTCAAATTAAAAGAAGCGGAGATTCCTTTCTCTTGCCAGATCGTAGTGGTATGTGATGCCTTTGATGAGATGATCTGTGGTATTGCTCAGAGACGCAGCAAAGTATATGAAGCGGTAGAATATTTAAAAAGCTTTAAAAATGTGAAATATAATGGTAAAATAGTAGACGCGTTTTTAAGTTTTACTGCAGTCTATCCCGCCGGAAGCCATGTGCTTACCAGTGACGGAGAAGAAGCAATCGTAGTATCGCAGAACAAAGATTTTCAGGATCGTCCTGTGATCCGGATTATCCGGGATAAAAACGGACAGAAATTAAAAGAAGAGAAGATACTGGATCTTGTGAAAGTTCTGAATGTGTATATTGAAAAAGGATTAGAATAATGCTGTTCAGATCAGAATGGCAGAATGGAGGAAGTCATGATAGACATTAAATTTTTAAGAGAAAATCCCGAGGTGGTCAAGGAGAACATCCGCAAAAAATTCCAGGATGAAAAGCTCTCCCTGGTAGATGAGGTGATCGCATTGGATGCCGAGAGCAGAAAGGCAAAGCAGGAAGCAGATGATCTGCGTGCATCCAGAAACCGTATTTCCAAAGAAATCGGTGCACTGATGGGTCAGGGCAAAAAGGAAGAGGCAGAAGCCAAGAAAGCAGAAGTAGCTGCCGGTGCAAAGCGTCTGGCTGAACTGGAAGCTTCCGAGACCGAACTGCAGGAGAAGATCACCAAGATCATGATGGTCATTCCCAATATCATTGATGAATCTGTGCCTATCGGTAAGGACGACAGCCAGAACGTAGAGATCGAGAAATTCGGCGAGCCCGTAGTTCCTGATTTTGAGGTTCCTTATCATGCAGATATCCTGGATCGTCTGAACGGTCTGGACAAGGAGAGCGCAGGACGTACCAGCGGTAATGGTTTCTATTATCTGATGGGTGATGCAGCAAGAATCCATTCTGCAATGATCAGCTATGCAAGAGACTTCATGATCGATAAGGGATTTACCTATTGCATTCCTCCTTTCATGATCCGCAGCAGCGTAGTAAACGGCGTTATGAGTTTCGCAGAAATGGAAGCCATGATGTATAAGATTGAAGGAGAGGATCTGTACCTGATCGGTACTTCCGAGCATTCCATGATCGGTAAGTTCAAGGGTCAGATCGTAGAAGAGAAGAGCCTGCCCATTACCATGACTTCTTATTCTCCTTGCTTCCGTAAGGAAGTAGGTTCCCACGGCATCGAGGAGAGAGGTGTATACCGTGTACACCAGTTCGAAAAGCAGGAGATGGTAGTTCTGTGTAAGCCTGAGGATTCCATGGATTGGTATAACAAGATGTGGTCCTACACCGTAGAATTCTTCCGCAGTCTGGATGTACCCGTTCGTACCCTGGAGTGTTGTAGTGGTGATCTGGCAGATCTGAAAGTAAAATCCTGCGATGTAGAAGCATGGAGTCCCAGACAGAAGAAGTATTTCGAGGTTGGTTCCTGTTCTACCCTGGGTGATGCGCAGGCAAGACGACTGGGTATCCGAACCAAGGGTGAAAATGGAACTTATCTGGTACACACACTGAACAATACCGTACTGGCTTCTCCCAGAGGACTGATCGCATTCCTGGAGAATAATGTAAATGAGGATGGCAGCGTGAACATTCCCGTAGCTCTGCGTCCTTACATGGGTGGTAAGGAGAAAGTCCTGCCTAAGAAATGATAGAATAGCTCACCCATGCGAAGCATATAAAATTCATCTATAATAGACGATACAGATGGAAAGAAGGTGATTTTTTGCATAAATATATGAGAGCCATCGGATTCAGTGAATATACGGACCGAAAGAAATTAAAAGAATTACTGACAGACGTGATCATGAATTCCGATCATCGTGCATATACCATGAATCAGGAGGGCATCCTCCTAGGAGAATTCAGCAAAAATCACACACACACTAAGGGTACCGCAGAATCCGGTACCTTTGGTGTGGCTGTCTGTGGAGAATTTGATGATAACGATAAGTTTATCTACGAATACTATTTTCCGTATCTGACGGGAAGCGGCATTACTTCGTATGAAGATGTCTCTGTGGAACGCCATGCGGATAAGGATTCCTATGCCGGTATCTGCGATGATATCAAGGTGGGAATCTCTCTGATTTTTTATCTGCGGAATCGTATTCCCTATATCAAAGCACAAAGCACCGGAAAGTTACCAATCCGCGGTACTACACTTACCTTATCCGGATTGTCTCTGAAGGGCAGTATTCTCCTACCTATAAAAAAGGATGAAGAACAGGTCCTGCGCGTGAAAAAAGATTCTGCCAATCGTAATAAACTCCTGGCCGCTGCCAGACAGGGAGACGAAGATGCCATTGAGACATTGACACTTGAAGATATGGATATGTATACCACTATCTCCCGGAAGATACAGAAGAACGATATTTTCAGTCTGGTGGACACCTATTTTATGCCTTACGGTGTGGAGTGCGACCAGTACTCAGTACTGGGAGAGATTACAGAGTTTCGCCTGGTGACCAATGATATTACCGGAGAAAAGGTATATATTCTTACGATTCTGTGCAATGAATTGACTTTTGATGTGTGCATTAACGAAAAAGACCTCTACGGTGAACCTCGGGTGGGACGTCGTTTTAAGGGATCCATCTGGCTGCAGGGATATATCAATTTTCCTGAGGAATAATGTTGCAAAATAACAATATTTTCGGTATACTAACAATTGTGCATATGTTCCTATAGTTAAATGGATATAACAAGCGCCTCCTAAGGTTCAACCATGGTTGACACCGACGGAAGATAAGAAGTGGTAAGTCTTAAGTTCGATTCCAGTAAGGATTGACCTGGATGTCAAAGTAAGTTACAATAGAAATTCATCACTTAGTGTTGGATTCATAGATATGGCTACCGTAGCCAAAAGGCTGAAAAAGCCCGAAAATACGGCATTTGTTCCCTTAGTTAAATGGATATAACGGGGTCCTCCTAAGACTCTATTGTAGGTTCGATTCCTATAGGGAACGCTCATTTAAGCAGTAATGACTAGAAAATCATTGCTGCTTTTTTCATGCAAAAACAGAATTTTCGGTGACAAATTTGTCAGCAAAAAGTAGCATGGGGAACCATCTTTGTCAGCGAAAATGATTTCTTGTCACCAATCCATATTTTTCAAAACTGTCAGCTGTAGGGATTAAGTGCAAAGTAGGTTTTTTACAGGAATATTACTTGCATAATTTGCAAATTATGTTGATGATATTATAATGGAATTACAAATTGTTGTTTGGCGATTTGGTGAATCCCGATAGTTTAATTTTATAGGGAACAGAAACTTTGAAGTTGCAGAATTGATAAATTTACCTTTCGAAGAAAAAACAGTAATCTTGTATAAGAATAAAAAACAAGCATTATCCATCAATTCAAATATAAGGTAAAAAAGAGTATCAATCGACGAGGAGAAAAATAGATGAATATTACAAGTCTTGAAATTGCACAGGCAACAATGGATATGTTCTTTTGTTTGTTCTGTCTAATAATGTTTGTTTCAATTAAAGCAAATAATCCAAAACAGAAGAGTATGAGGATGTTCGTTCGATTATTTCTTATTGCTACAGTTCTGTTTTTTGGAGAGACTTTGGCATATATTTTTAGAGGTAACCTTGGTCCTTTTAATATTTTAGTAACTAGAATTGCTAATCTTATGGTATTTGCTATGAACATAGCAATGGCAAATACCTATGTTAGGTATGTTAGTTCTGTTTTTGTTGAAAAAGGTGCTGAAGTAAGTGGCAATAGTGTTAAAATTGCCAATATCTTTTCGTGCATTAATATTTTCATTGTTGTGGTTAATTTGTTTTATCCATGGATGTATTATTTCGATGAGGCAAATTATTATCACAGGAATAATTTCTGGTATGTATATACACTAATATCACTTGTCGTCATATTTATAGGAGCAGGTATGGCGATTAAGTATAGAAAGTATTTGGAAAAACGAAGCTTCATTTCAATGATGCTGTTTTCGTTTATTCCAATAATTGCAACAGTTGTACAGTCCTTTATTTATGGATTTTCTATAACCAATTTAGGACTGGGAATAGGTTCATTTGTAATGTTTGCTGCATATATGTATGATTGGTCTCATAATGTGGATGAACATATGAATATGATTAATGACAGTAGATTTGATACTGTTATTATGTTTATCATAATGCTACTTAGCATGAGTATTTCCATCATGGCATGTGTGAATGTGATTGAGCAGGTAACTAAGGAAAACTCTGAAATACATAGCAGAACAATTGCGCAGATGGTTTCAGCAAAGATTGAGAATGAATTTATTAAGCCAATTACTGTTTCTCAGATGATTAGCAGTGATATTGATATAAGAACCTACATAGAGGGGAAAACCAGAGAAGAGGCGGAGAGTGTCAAAGACGATATAACTAATCGTCTGGTATCCATTGGTAATGAATTTGATTATAAAATGGTATTTGCTGTTTCGGATAAAACAAGAGCATATTATACATATAATGGAATAAGTAGGTATCTTGATGTTGAAAATGACAGCCATGATATATGGTATAAGGATTACTTGGATTCAGGGAAAAGATATACAGTTAATGTTGATACTGATGAAGATAATAACGGGAGTCTTTCGGTGTTTATTAATTACGGTATTATTGACACGAATGGAGACATTTTGGGAGCATGTGGTGTCGGAGTTGATATGAATGACCTTGTAGACATGCTTGCCAGGTTCGAGGAAGAATACAATATTAAAGTATATTTAGTTAATCATGATGGACTTATACAGGTTGATACGGATGTAAGTTCTATAGAAACAGGCTACTTGGATAATTCATATTTTGGTAATATATCAGATGATGATTTTTATTATCAGTTATCGGAGAATGGCTGTTATATGACCAAGTATCTCGAAGGATTTGATTGGTATATAGTAATAAGAGATAATAATCCTGTTAAATTGGATGTAAATAAAATTATACTTCCAATTGTTTTAATCTTTATTGCAAGCGTATTAATAATGGCAACTTCATTTGTTATTATTAGTATGAGAGAGAAGAAGGCAAAGGATGCATACAACAGAAGATATGAAGCATCTATAAAGGACGAGCTTACAGGCTTATACAATAGACGAGGGTTTGAAGTTGACTGTGAAATAATCAAGAAAAATAATAACTTAATAGAATACGTTCTTATTATGATGGATTTGAACGGTTTAAAAGCAGCTAATGATAATATTGGTCACGAAGCAGGGGATGAGTTAATTATTGGAGCTTCGAAGTGTATGGATAATGCATTCTCAGGTCTTGGAAGGACGTATCGTGTAGGTGGCGATGAGTTTGTTGCATTACTGAGAGGAACGAGAGAAGAAGCACAGGATGCAGTTAAGACATTTGATTATTTAACTGAAAACTTCCAGGGAAATCTTATTTCTGAACTTAGTGTGTCTAAGGGAGTAGTTGTTTGTTCAGAACATATAGAACTTAATTTTGAAGAAATTAAGGCAATGGCTGATAAGTTGATGTATGCAGATAAGGATGAATATTATAGACGAACAGGAAAAGATAGAAGACGAGTTTGATTTATAAAGTTTGATTTATAAATTGATATTTAATCTATGTAAAGAACCCAACAACTTCCAGTCTTACTGAGAGATTGAAAGCACGCATGAATTTGAATTTCATGGAGGTTTTTATGAATAAAGAATGGTCAGGAATGAATAAGACTATGCAATTACAGATTAAGAAAAAAGATACCTTTTCAACAGGTATAGATACATTGCTTACACTCCGTGAAGAACTTATGAAACAAATTCTACAGTTTAAGACGGAATTATCATTTGATGATTTTAGTGCAATGCCATATATGAATGCAAAAGGGTATCATAGTAAAACGATTGCCTATTCTCTTTGGCATATTTTTCGCATTGAAGATATTGTTGCACATACACTTATTTCTGATGATGAACAAGTATTATTTAAAGGAGATTATCAAAGACGCATAAATTCTCCGATTATTACAACTGCAAACGAACTTGTAAAAGAAGAAATAAGTGAGTTTTCAAAAAAATTGTCTATTGAAGAATTATATAATTACATAATTGATGTTGACACATCTACGACACAAGTTTTAAAAGCTCTTGCATATAGTGATATTAAAGAGAAAATCACTGACGAAAAAAGAAAGCAGTTGGAGATGCTAAATGTAGTGAGTGGTGATGAAAACGCATATTGGTTAATTGATTACTGGTGTGGAAAAGATGTAAAGGGATTGATACAGATGCCGTTTTCAAGACATTGGATTATGCATATTGAGGCATGTTTAAAGATAAGAGATAAGCAGTTATCTATTAAGTAAATTTCAGGTTATCGGTATGTTAGTATGGTTGGCATAGTAAAGATAGGAGTAGTAACTTTCATCTTTCTCTATATAAGAGTATATAAGTAAAATAGAGTAAATAATGGTCAAAAAACCATCGACATCCGACCTCATGCACGATATAATATATGTAATCTAATAAGAAAATAGTGTTATCATTACTGCTTTGATAAGAGCGAATGGTAGCCATAGATATGAATTCATAGGAACGGAATGGTTGAACCCTCAGGGTGACAGTGTCATCATTTTGTCATCGAAAGCCGTTTTACTTGGATGATTTTCTGTTTTCTTATTTTGACATGAATTTACAGGAAGGTTAGAAAAATCAAGACTTTCCTTGACTTAGATTTACAGATAATGATATGTGTTTTCTGTGTGGACTTGAACTCCTAAGACTCTATTGTAGGTTCGATTCCTATAGGAGACGCTCATTTTTAGCGGTAATAAAGATAGTTTTATTGCCGCTTTTTTCATGCAGAATTGTAATTTCAGTGACAAATTTGTCAGCGAAACAAGGCAGAAAAGACTGATTTTGTCAGCGGGGATGGATGCTTGTCACCAATTCACAATTTCCGGATATTTCGATTAATCTTCTCAAACTCCCTTCCTTCCAGGGTATTGTGGGTGAGAAGTCTTTTGTTGCTTCCCGCTGATGCATTTTTCCGGTATTGTCCAGGGGTACAGCCGTTATGCTGACGGAACTGTCTGCAGAAATGCTCTACATTATTATAACCACATTGCTCGGAAATGTCGCGGATGGAGTATTCGCTGTACTCTAATAAATCCTGTGCACGGCGCAGACGTCCTTCGATGACATTATCCATGCAGGAGGAGCCAAATTGGCGGTGATAGAGAGCCTGAAGATGACTGGGACTTAAGTGAAGCTTCGCAGCCATCATGTTTATATTCCATGGAAGCTGAGGATTATTGTAGATCATCTTATGCAATGCAATCAGCTCATGATCGTGAATACTCGGGGACTCATTCTGGATTCCTTCTCTTAATTTGGAGAACAGAACCCGCAGCAGGTGAGTAATGTTTGCTTCGCTTTCAGAGGAGAAAAAGGCGGACTCCCAGGTTAGTAATTTAAAAAGCTGATGACAGTATTCCGGATCTGTTACGGGAAATGGGGTGTTTGTTAACGGAAACAGCTTCACGAAGGAGTGATCGGAACGAAAACGAATCCAGTCATTCCGGTATTCTTCACCGGCAGCACGGTAATAAATCCTGCTTCCTGGTGTATACAGAATAGCAGAATTGGCGGCTGTCCGCATTAGTCTTCCGTCTATGAGCAGCTCCGAGGGAGAGTCGAAAAGAAGCAGAAGATAGCCTGTAAAGCCATTCGGAACATCATATATAAAATCTGAGGGGTGAACGGCACTGTAGCCGACAAATTCAATTTCAGTCATCTGGAATCTCCGCTCTGATACATCAGAGGATATATCAATTTTCTTATAGTATAAATCATTGGAAACTTTAAATCAATGCGATAGTATCAGATTAATATGTCAATCGTCATCAGAGAGCTGCGGATCGTGCAGCGGTCAGACATCTTATGCGTGACTGCATAGGAACATGATTTAGAAGAAGGAGATACATGCATGGTAAATTTGGGTGGAGCAACAGAGAATGACAGAAAAAAGATCGTGATTACAAAGGATTCAAAGGCCTTTTTTCACAATAATGTAGATTATTGTGTGGGAACCGGAAGAATGGGGCTTGCATTGACAGAAGAATATCAGGAGGAGCTGCGCTTGGTTCAAAAGGAAATCGGATTTAAGCATATCCGGGGACATGGATTATTCTGTGATGATATGGCGATCTTTCAGACCTATGAGGAGGATGGTAAGGTAAGGGTCGAGTACAACTATACTTATCTGGATAGAGTAATGGATGCCTATAAGAAGGTGGGGCTGAGACCTTTTCTTGAGCTGGGTTTTATGCCTAAAAAGTTGGCAAGTGGAAGCCAGACTATCTTTTACTGGCAGGGAAATACCACTCCTCCAAAAGATTATGATATGTGGTGTAATATGGTGCATTCATTGCTGCGGCATCTGATGGGACGCTATGGAGAAGAGGAAGTTATTCAATGGCCCATTGAAGTATGGAACGAGCCCAATCTTTGCGGCTTCTGGGAAAATGCGGATATGCAGGAATATTTTAAGCTGTTCCATAGAACCTTTGATGCCATAAAGGAAGTGAATCCGGGATTCCGTGTAGGAGGCCCTGCTGTTTGTGGAGGAACGGATGAGAAATGGATTCAGGCATTTATGGAATATTGCCATGAGAATCACATACCTTTGGATTTCGTAACCAGACATCATTACACCATTGATCCGCCGGAATGTATTGGACATTATGCATATTCTGAACTGATGAAGGCAGAGGATGGCTTTGCCAATTTAAAAACAACCAGAGATATTATTGACAGTTTCCCGGAATATAAGGGTCTGCAGATTCATATCACGGAGTTCAACAGCTCCTATACTCCTCAGGGCGTCATTCATGATACAAACCTGAATGCGGCCCTTATAGCACAGCAGCTTTCCAGATTGGGAGATGTGAATGAATCCTATTCCTACTGGACATTTGGTGATGTGTTTGAAGAGCTGGGAGTTCCTTTTACACCATTCCACGGCGGTTTTGGACTGGTTGCCAATGGCTGTATTACCAAGCCGACCTTCTGGACATTTGCTTTTTACAAAAAGCTTGAGGAAAGTGAAGCCAATTGTGTATATAAGGATGACAATATTGTCGTTTTGAAACGTGCAAATGGTGATTATCTAGGTGTAGCCTGGAATATTGCCCGTAAAAGTACAGAACAGGGTAAAGAAAAAATGCTGTTGGAGTTTGCATTTCCGGCTGAACAGGAGGAGTACTGCTTCCTGACTAAGACGGTAGATGAGGAAACATGTAATCCCTTGAAGGTATGGCATGATATGGGAGAACCTGCCAATCTGAGTGAGGAACAGACGAAGCTGATTCGGGAATCATCCAGACCTTTTGTAAAAACAGAGCGAAAAAAGCAGGAGGACGGAAATATCTGCGTAGAGCTTCCTGTAAACGAAAACGGTGTGGTTTATTTCGAACTGAATGCCGGAAAGGTGAATCCGGATCGAGGATATGACTATGATCGTGTGGTCAGCTCCGGTCGATGACCTGGGCAACTGGAGATACAGGCAGTTCAAAAAGAAATCGGAAAGAGAAAACGATACATTGATATAACCGGAAACTGGTTAAATCACCCCAATGATTATCTTGCCAGAATTCTGGCACAGGTAGTGATCAAAACTCTTGGAATGTAAAAAAGGAGCCTACAATGAGCAAGTTAAAGATTAAAACAAAGGAAAGACGATTTGAGACAGCCAGGGATTTATACGGAATCTTTTTTGAAGACATTAACCGTGCCGGAGACGGAGGACTTTATCCGGAAATGCTTCGAAACAGAAGCTTCGAAGATTCCGTTTTACCGGAGGGTTATATACAGCAGGAGGATGGCATCCATGTAAAAACCGTATCCGGATGGCTGGATGAGTTTTGCAACGGAGAAGGCTTATGCCGCTGGGTAAAGGGCAACAATATTTCGGAGACAGAAATACCTGCATGGTATACGCACAATGCAAAGATGGAACTGGAACTGACGGATACCCTGAATGAACATCGGGACGCAGCTCTGCGTATGCAGTTTGAAAAGGACGGATCTCTGACTAATACCGGTTACTGCGGTATATCCGTAAAGGCTGGAGAAAGTTACTCTTTGTATTTATTTGCAAAAGCAAAGGAAGAAATAGGACTGGACATAGCGATCGAATACCAGGGAAAAGTACTGACTGGAAACAGTCTGGTGGTTTCCGGTCAGGAGTATACAAGATATGACATGAAGCTGACAGCAGCTGAGGATTGTCACGAGGCACAGCTTACTATTTCCTGCAAAGAAGGCGGAGAGATTCTGCTGGGATTTATTTCACTAATGCCTGACAATACCTACATGGGGCATGGACTCAGAACAGATCTTGTAGAAAAGCTTAAGGGAATGAGTCCAAAGTTTATGCGTTTTCCCGGAGGCTGTATTGTGGAAGGAACGACACCGTCCACAGCGATGAGATTTCGGGATACGGTAGGTCCGGCATGGGAAAGACCCAGTAAGCTGTTTGTATGGCATTACAGGAGTACATTAGGACTTGGCTTTCATGAATATCTGCAGCTTTGCGAGGATCTGGGGATGGAGCCCCTGTATGTATGTAACTGCGGAATGACCTGTCAGGGAAGAAAGAGCGTCCTTCTGGAAGGAGAGGCTCTTGATGAAATGGTACAGGATACACTGGATGCCATTGAATATGCTATCGGCTCTAAGGAAAGCAAATGGGGAAGGCTTCGTGCTTCTATGGGGCATCCGGACCCCTTTAAAATGACCTATCTGGAAATTGGTAATGAAAACTGGGGTCCGGATTATGAAAAGCGATACAACATGATTTATAAGAAGGTAAAGGAACTGTATCCCCAGATTAAAATCATAGCCAATGAGCATGTAGAGAAAAATGGTTGTCCTGCCGAGTGCGTGGATGAACATTTTTACAATACAACAGAGTTCTTTGCAGAACGTGTAAATTATTATGATGACTACGATCGTAAGGGACCAAAAATCTTTGTAGGAGAGGTGGCTGTAAACGAAGGCAACTATATGGGACAGTTGTATGCGGCTTTGGGAGAAGCGGCTTTCCTTATGGGTATTGAGAAAAATCAGGATATCGTAACATTGGCCTCTTATGCTCCATTATTTGAAAATGTAAATTACAGAGCGTGGTATCCTAATCTGATTCGTTTCAATAATCATCAGAGCCTTGGAATTCCTACTTATTATGTCTGGAAAATGTTCGGTCAAAATCGCGGAGAATATGTGGTGCGATCCGAAGATGAGGGAGGACGTGTTTATCGTCCGAGAACCGGAATGGCATCTTTAAAATCCAATAAGGAACTTCGCTTCAGAAATCCCATTTGGAATGGAGAAGAAGCAAAGATTACTCATGAATTAATGGGACATGTGCAGGATACAGAGGATGGCCGCCTGCTTCAGCTTCCGGATGAGGAGCAGAAAAAGGAATTTCACAGTATTCTGGAATGGGCTGATGAGACCAAGAGCTTTGTGGTATTTGGAGAAGAAGACCAGACTTATGGAAGATTTGAGACCGATATTTTTGTTGAGGAAAATGCTTACTTCGAGTTGGGTATATTCAGTGCCAGGGTGGTTCGTTCCTATTATGAGGAGCAGCTCGTGATTACGGCCGGAGTGGAAAAAGAATGGGATGCAGCTCTGGTGCGTCCGTTCCTTTGGAAGGTTAATGGAGGACAATGTTCACTGGAAGAGTTTGGCTATATGCATGACAACAAGCTGACTGAGGACTTTGCTATTTCAGTAAAACCGGGAGAATATCACCGCTTTGGATATGAAACGGACGGAAAACAGATTCGCCTGTATGTTGATGGTGAGCTTCAGAAGGAAATTTCGATTCCCTACGGACCTGCTTTTGTTTCGGTAGTAACTGACACCAAGGACGAAATCATTATTAAGGCGGTTAATTTTGCAGGAGATGTGGATCCGGTTTCCATTACACTGGACTGTCAGGTACAGGGCGACTATACCGTAACACTTCTTAGCGGTGAAAAGGGGGATGAAAACAGCTTTGAAGAGCCGGAGAAGGTGAAGAATATTACCGTGAATATGCATGGCGCTTCCTCAGAGTTCGTATACGAGGCACCGCCATATTCTGTCAGTGCTTTGCGATTGAAGAAGTGCGAAGCGTTTTAGAGGTTGACGATGAACAGAAGATAAGAGAATAGAAAGACAAATTTTATTATAAAAAAATGGCAGTTATCGCCATTCTGATTTCCTTGCAGAGCATGATCACCATCGGTGTCAATATGACCGATACCGTCATGGTGGGAAAGGTTGGGGAAGCAGACCCATTATCGGACTTTATAATATAACACCTGAAACGGCTCAGATTGCCGGTGAGCTTATGGACGCCATCGCATTTATTGTTATTTTTCAGTCTATGAACAGCATTCTGACAAAGGGAGTGCTCCGTGGCGGTGGTGATACGAAATTTCTCATGCTGGCATTCACAGAAAGCAATTTTGTATGGCTCTGAATAGTTATAAATTTTAGGATGTCAAAAAAGTTTTGATGGGTGGCTGGATAAACTGTAAACCAGAGCAAAATATGGTCAAAAAATTATCGATATCCGACCTCGCACACGTTATAATATAAGTAATCTAATAAGAAAACAGTGTTATCATTACTGCATTGCTAAATGAGAATGGTAGCCATAAATATGAATTCGCAGGAACGGTAGAAAAATCAATGATTTCATTGACTTATCTTAACTCAAAATAATATAGGTTTCCAACGGGGACTTGAACTCCTAAGACTCTATTGTAGGTTCGATTCCTATAGGAGACGCTCATTTTTAGCGGTAATGAAGATAGTTTCATTACCGCTTTTTTTGTGCAGAATTGCAATTTCAGTGACATATTTGTCAGCGAAACAAGGCTGAAAATACTGATTTTGTCAGCGAGGATGGATGCTTGTCACCGATTCACATTTTTTGGTCTGTCATCCAGAGGGACTAACTACAATGTAACACTAATAATATAAGATGTTAAAATTGCGTTGTCTCAAATAGAAATTATGATAGAAGACATAAGATTAGGAGGAGCTATGAGCAAAACAATTGTTGAGTTTAAGGATGTTGTAAAGACATATGGAAGCGGTGAAGCTCTTTTATATGCAGTCAACCATATTGACTTTAAAATAGAAGAAGACGAATTTGTAGTCATATTGGGACAGTCTGGTGCCGGTAAATCGACAGTACTTAATATTTTAGGCGGTATGGACCAGCCGACAGAGGAAAAGTCAAAATCATGTGATCGGCAGGTACAAAGATTTCGAGGAGATTCCTTGGTTGTTGAAATAGATGGATTGCTCTATAATGGCACTATAAATTGTATGTTTGACACCGACAGTTTTCCGGGAATTGTCTGAGTGTACTGTAAATAGGATATCTGAGGAAGGTATATATTATGAAGTATGAAAATATTGTGGAAGGCAAATTTATCAACAGACCTAACAGATTTATCGCCTATGTGGAGGTCGCAGACAGGATGGAAACGGTACACGTAAAAAATACAGGGCGGTGTCGGGAGCTTTTGCTACCGGGAAATACCGTTGGTATTCAAAGGTCGGACAATGAGGCCCGTAAAACAAAGTATGATCTGATATCGGTATACAAAAAAGGGTCCGGTTGGGTAAATATTGATAGTCAGGCACCGAATAAGGTGGTAGGGGAATGGCTTGAGAAACAGGAGTATGATTATGTAAAGCCGGAGTATGTGTATGGAAATTCCAGAATAGATTTTTACATGGAAAAGGGTGCAAAGAAATATCTCATGGAGGTAAAAGGCTGTACACTTGAGATAGACGGCGCAGGGTATTTTCCGGATGCACCGACGGAGAGAGGGACAAAGCATCTTCGTGAACTTATAAATGCGGTTTCGGAAGGATATAATTGTTATATCGCATTTGTCATTCCCATGGAGGGTGTGAAGATGGTGTATCCCAATGCCGCGATGGACAAGGAGTTTGCGGAAGCATTTTATGAAGCACAGGCAGCGGGAGTGAAAGTATTGAATCTTGCCTGCAGAGTCGAAAAGGATGAACTGGAAGTATTATAAACGTTGGAATGACATAGAGGAAATCCTTGCTGCTTTTCGCCGTTGGAAAAGAGAAGATACAGAAAAAAATATGAAACGAATCAAAGCGGCATGTATTACACAGACGATTCATTTTATTAACAAGGATATTACGAAAAGTGAGTATTCAAAACGTAAAGTGCAGGAGGAAATTACCAGATATAAGCACAGATTGGACAGAGAGAGGACAAAATATAAAATTCTGTCGGAAGAGGTTGAAGAAGACGGTTTCGTATTTGTGCAAAACATATTAAAAGAACCTATATGAAATTGGTAAAAACAACTAAAGTCATTCCAAATATAAGAATAAAAAATTCGAATTTATGAACAAAAATAGTACTCTAAGAAAAGAGGATAGACATAATTTGTTTGATGCTTTATTATAATTACACCTTTCCGCAAGAGCTAAAAACTCTTTTATGTAGCTTATTTTCATAGTATCACCATTTTCAAAAAAACCAATGTACATAAAATTTTCACAAAAAAAGAACTTTATCCTATATTCCTTGTGGATAGGGGGAGTCTATCTCCATCATACCTGTTGAAATCTCCATCATTCGATGGCAAAATGATGGAGATATTTTTAAGTTGATGGAATGTGATAACTGAGCATCTTAAATAAAAGGAAGGAAAATATTATGGAATATTCGGCAATTCTTCATGATATGGATAAGAGATTCTGCTATGCAATCGATAAGGATTTATTTGTGATACGTGTGCAGGTAAAAAAAGATGATATAAAAGAGATCATTCTTCATTATGAAGACAAGTACATACCATTGGGATGGAAGGATACACGAAAGACGATTCCGATGAAGAAGGTTGCCACATCACAGTTTCATGATTATTATGAGGCACAGCTTCAGATGCATTTGATATGCCTCCGCTATTATTTTGAATTTACGGATATGCAGGGAGAAAAGGTATATTACGGCAACTATGAGTTTAGCAGGGAATGCATTACAAACAGGGACAGAATGTTCGACTGTCCGCAAAACCTTCGTGAGGAAGAAATGTTTGAGGTGCCGGAGTGGGCAGCAAACAAGGTTGTGTATCAGATTTTTCCATCTCGCTTTGCAGCATCACAGCCAATAGACAAGGAACTGTGGTATAAAGCACCCATTACATCTAAGGATAATCTGCATGGTGATCTCAGAGGAATTATTGATCATTTGGATCATATTCAGAAGCTGGGAATAGATGTTATGTATTTAACACCTATTTTTAAATCGGATTCCTGCCATAAATATGATACCACTGATTATTACCAGATTGATTCTTCCTTCGGAACAACAGAGGATCTTAAGGAGCTGGTGCAAAAAGCGCATGAGTGTGGAATGAAAGTAGTGATGGATGCGGTATTCAACCATACAGGAAGAGATTTTTTTGCATTTAAGGATATTATAGAAAAAGAAGATAAATCCAGATATCTGGACTGGTATTTTATCGAGAGATTTCCGCTGAAGGGTGAAAAAGGAGAAACTCCTAACTTCAAATGTTTTGGTTATTATGGCGGAATGCCAAAATTAAATCTGAAAAATCCGGAGGTTGAAAAATTCGTTACAGATGTTGCATGTTATTGGATTAAGGAATGCGATATCGATGGATGGAGAATGGATGTAGGTGACGAAATCAGTCATTTCTTCTGGAAGCGATTTAGAAAGGCTGTTAAGGCAGTAAAAAAAGATCTGCTGATCATTGGAGAAATCTGGCATTATGCAGGAGATTTTCTTGAGGGAGATGAATGGGATACGGTCATGAATTATCCATTTTACCTGAATCTCATAGATCTGCTTGCAGATGAAAAAATCAATGTCAGCCAGTTTATACAGAATCTTGGATATTTGAAGGGGCGCTTAAACAAAAAATGCTATCCTTTAATGTGGAATCTGATCGACAGTCATGATACAGCAAGATTTCTACATCTATGTAATGATAATAAGAAAAAGCAGCATTTGGCAGCAGCTTTTCAATTGTTATTACCGGGAATGCCCATGATTTATTACGGAGATGAATTTTCGATGCGCGGAGCAAATGATCCGGATTGCAGACGTGGGATGTACTGGGATGAAGAATACCAGGATAAAGAGATGTTTGAATGGTATAAGCAGCTGCTGAAGGTGCGAAAAAACCATGCATGTATCGTAGAGGGTGAACCAATTGAAATAACTGTAAGGGACGAGGAAGAGACGATCGTCCTGACCAGAAAAAATGGAGAAGAGACACTCGCTTTGATTTTCAACTGCAGCAGCAGCGCAAGAATGTTTAATGAGTATGCGCAAAAATATGATTTACTTAGAGAGAATCCCTTTGACGGAAAAATAGAGGGACTTGATGCCGTTGTAATAGTACTCTAAGAATAATAAGATGAGAAAAGTATAGAAACAAATTAAAATATATCGCTGGAGAAAATGTTATTATGAAGAAAAAAATAAATTATACAGAAATTATGAAGGAGACAGGGATCCTGACCGTGGCGGTAGCCATCATCGCGGCAGCAGTCTACTTTTTCCTGGTGCCGAGTCATGCGTCGGTCAGCAGTATTTCCGGTCTCGGCATTGTGCTGTCTAACTTTATACCACTTCCACTGTCGGTCATTACGATGATCCTGAATGTGGTGCTTCTGCTCATCGGCTTTGCCACCTGCGGGAAAGAATTCGGGGTAAAGACGGTGTACACCAGTGTGATGTTGCCGGTATTCTTAGGGCTTTTCGAGATGCTGTTTCCGAATTTCGGTTCCATGACGGACAGTCAGGAACTGGATGTACTGTGCTATATTCTGGTGGTCAGCGTGGGACTCAGCATTCTGTTCAACCGGAATGCATCTTCGGGCGGACTGGATATTGTAGCAAAGATCATGAACAAATATCTCCACATGGAGCTGGGCAGGGCAATGTCTCTGTCCGGTATGTGCGTGGCACTGTCCGCAGCATTGGTATATGATAAGAAGACTGTGGTTTTGAGTATTCTGGGTACCTATTTCAACGGAATCATTCTGGATCATTTTATTTTTGACAATAATATCAAGCGACGTGTCTGCATTATTACGAAGAAAGAGGAAGAACTGCGTCAGTTTATTACAAGAGATCTGCACAGCGGTGCCACGATCTATGAAGCCATCGGTGCCTATCATTTTGAAAAACACAACGAGATCATCACCATTGTGGACAAAAGTGAGTACCAGAAATTAATGAAATTCATCAATGAACTGGACCCCAAGGCGTTTATTACCGTATATAATGTATCGAGTATGAAGTATCAGCCGAAGATCGGGGCCTTTTGACCCTGGCGTCTTAACAATATGGTTATGGAGAAATGCGAAATGAAAAAGGTGCGGAATATCGTAGTGATCGTGTTATCTGTCATATGTGTTGGAATTCTGGTTTTTTTGTTGTGGAATTTAAGAAGTACAGAGGAGTCTGCACAGGAAATAATACCGGAAGTTCAGTCGGAGCCTATGTCGGAACAGAGTGTATCGGATTCTGATGTGAGCGGCAACAGCGCAGAGAACAGTGGAGATCCTACGGAATTGCCGGAGACGGAAGAAAGTGAACCGGCGGAACCGGAAGATCCTGTAGAGCAGGAGGCAGAAGAACTCCTGGCAGGAATGACCTTAGAGGAAAAAGTCGGACAGATGTTCATCGCCCGTTGTCCGGAGACGGATGCAGCCTCCAAGGTGACACAGTATCATCTCGGCGGATATATCTTATTTGCACGGGATTTTACCGGTAAAACAAAAGAGGAAGTAACGGCATCCATTCAAAGCTATCAGAATGCTGCGGAAATACCTCTGCTGATCGGTGTGGATGAGGAAGGCGGCACGGTAAACCGTGTCAGCAAAAATACGAATCTGCGGAAGACCCCCTTTGCATCACCGCAGGAATTGTATAGCGCAGGCGGATGGGATATGATCCGAAGTGATACGCAGGAAAAATGTCAATTACTGCAGAGCCTGGGAATTAATCTGAATTTTGCTCCGGTATGCGATGTATCACAGGATCCGCAGGATTTTATTTATGCCCGCAGTTTCGGGCAGGATGCGGAACAGACGACGGAGTATGTGAGGACCGTCGTGCAGACCATGTCGCAGGAACAGATGGGAAGTGTATTAAAGCATTTCCCGGGATATGGCAATAACTCGGACACGCACACAGGGATCGCTTATGATGAACGTCCCATAGAGAGATTTGTAAATTCTGATTTTCTGCCGTTTCAGGCAGGCATCGATGCAGGGGCGGATATGGTGCTGGTAGCCCACAATGTTGTCTCCTGCATGGATGATCAGGTACCGGCATCTATTTCTCTACCGGTACATAATATTTTGCGTAATGAATTAGGGTTTGACGGCGTGATCATTACCGATGATCTGGTCATGGAAGGAGTACGGCAGTTCGCCGGGGATGCGGAGATTGCCGTCCGGGCGGTACAGGCAGGAAACGATATGCTGTGCTGCACCGATTTTGAAGTACAGGTACCCGCAGTCATCAAGGCGGTCGAAACCGGTGAGATTACCGAGGAACGCCTCAACGAAGCGGTCCTGCGCATTTTGAAAATGAAAATAAAGCTGGGAATCATTGCGGATACTGCGGATGCTCAGGATTAGAGAAGATTCCGTAGTACTTCCTCGGGCCGGGGAGTGTGCTGCGGATATTTTTCTCTCAACGGACCGGCAGCTCCGTCCATAATATAAGGATGTCCCACGATATCCAGCATGGATACATCGTTATAATTGTCACCGAAGGCCATGACATCCGCGAGGTCAAAGCCAAGAATTTTACAAATGGATTGCACACCGATGCCTTTGTTGGCAAGGGTGGTATCGATCCAGTAAGGTCCCGCCACCGCACAGTTCGCCTGCTCCCAGCGGGGGACAAAACGGTCAGCATAAGCCGCTACGCCTTCATGGAGATATACGGAAACCTTTACGATGTCCTCCGGAATTTCGGAGGGATCCTGAATGACCTGATAGTTGTTGCCAATAAACTTTATTCTGTCCAGCATTCCCAACCCACGTTCCATCAGATAAGCCGTATTCTGTCCGGAGAGCATGATTTCGCCCTGACCGTCACTCCGGTTCCACAGATCTTCCGCAATCTCCTCTGCCAGCTCTCTAGGCATGGGATTTTTCGCAATACACAGCTCGTCCTTGTAGATCACGCCACCGTTTTCACATAAGAAAATACAACAATCTGCCACCGGAGCGAATAGCTTTCGCAGGCTGGTATACTGTCTTCCCGAAGCCGGACAGAACAAGATTCCTTTGTTATGCAGCGCACGGATCTGGTCAAAAATTTCCCCCTCTAATTCTTTTTTTCCATATTGTAAAAGTGTACCATCGAGGTCACTGCAGACTAATCTGATTCCCATAGTCGGAATTCCTTTCTCTCAGAATAATAATCCCACGATATGCGAATATTTGGTAGGGTGCTATGTGTCAGTGGCACATGTCTAGCACGGACCGAAGCGGAGCGGAGAAGTGGGAGTGCGCAGCACGGAACAATCCGTAGGCATCAAAGCAAAGTCGGGGGCTTTTGACCCCGACATCATTTTAAATAGTATATCATAAATTATACATGAATACTTATTTTTATTTGATAGCTGCTTTTCTTGATTGCTACGAGATATGTTGAAAAAATGCGCAAACAAGGAAAAAAATAAAATGGAAAATGATAAAGATAGAAAATGTATTTACCGGCTATAGGGGGAGGGCGTATGTACAAAAGAAAGCTTCACAAAGAAATAAGCAGCGGATTACTGGTATTGATCGTGGCATTTTCTCTGACAGGCTGCGGCAAAGTGGAGGATGCTCTGAAGGTAAAAAAGGAAAATTTGCAGTCTGTGGAAGATATTGATTAATCCACTGCAAGATGTCGGTACAAAAGTATCGGCACCTTGCAGTTTCTTTTTCCAATTATCTATGCCTGATAATTTTCGTTATCTGTATAATCACTGTCGGCAGCAGAGCGAGACCTACGATCTGACCGAGTGCTGTCGTAGGCAGAGCGGCTATGCTGAATACACTGTGCAGTGCCGGGATGAAGATAACCAGTGCCAGTAAAGAGACTCCCGCAGCGAAAGCATAGAGGCTGTATCGGTTCGAGGTCAGTCCTAACCGGAAGACGGATTCGCTGCCACGACAGTTAAAACCATGGAACAATCTGGCCAGTGTCAGTGTGGCAAAAGCCATAGTGGAGGCCATAGCCGAACTGACTGTCAGTCCGATGTGATAAGCTGTCATGGAGGCTGCTGCGATCAGCAGACCTTGTGTTATCATCGTAATCATAAAGCCTCTGGTGAGGATTCCTTCGCGTGGATCCCTGGGCTTTTCCTTCAGAAGGTCGTCATCTGCCGGTTCCATGCCGATTGCCAGGGCCGGAAGAGAATCGGTCAGCAGGTTGATGAACAGCAGATGTACGGGTGTAAGAGGCACAGGAAGTCCCATCAGGGATGTGTATAATACTGCTAAGATACCGGCGGTATTACCGGACAGCAGGAACAAAATGGCATTTTTGATATTTCTGTATACATTACGCCCGTTTGCCACTGCCTTGATGATCGTTGCAAAATTATCATCTGACAAAATCATGTCTGCGGCATCCTTGGACACCTCGGTTCCGGTAATTCCCATAGCGACACCGATGTCTGCCTTTTTCAATGCAGGAGCATCATTCACACCGTCTCCCGTCATGGAGACAATATTACCTCTGCGCTGCCATGCCTCTACAATCCGGATTTTGTTCTCGGGAGATACTCTGGCATAGACGGAAATTTTTACGATCTGTTCGTCCAGTTCGCTGTCGCTCATGGCATCCAGCTCCGCACCTGTCAGTGCAAGGTCTCCTTCTTCGAATATTCCGATCCGGCGGGCAATTGCCACTGCTGTTACCTTATGATCACCGGTGATCATGACCGGACGGATGCCGGCTCTCTTGGAAGCTGCAACGGCAGCCGCAGATTCCTCTCTGGGAGGATCTACCATAGAGATCAGGCCCAGGAAGGTATAGCCATACTCCGCATGGATGTCGAGATTTTCCTCCGATTCCTTGTAAGCAAAAGACAATACACGCAGGCCATTTTCTGAAAAAAGCTGATTCTGCATACGGATCTTGTCTTTTTCAGCTTCCGTCATAGGACGGATACCGTCGCTGCAGCGCACATAGTCACAGCGGTCTAAGAGAACATCCACAGCACCTTTGGTGAGGATCGTGGGTACACCATGCAGCATATATTTCGTACTCATCAGCTTTCTGTCGGAATCAAAAGGTACTTCCTCAAGACGCTGCATGTTCTGCCTGAGGATATCTTCATGCATGTTTGCTTCTTTCAAAATAGAAGATGTATCCGCTTCAATCCTTCGAAACATCTCTAAAAGGGCATATTCTGTAGGGTCACCGATGCCCTTGTCATCGACGATACAGGAATCATTGTTGAGGACAGCGTCGTAGAGCAGATAGCGATGTGTCTGATTCAAAAGGTCAAGCTGGTCCGGCTCGTATAACCGGTCTTCTATATAGATCTGCTGCACCGTCATTTTATTCTGTGTCAGTGTTCCGGTCTTATCAGAGCAGATGACAGAGACACAGCCCAGACTTTCCACAGCTTTCAGATTCTTGATAATTGCATTTTCCTTTGCCATTTTCTGCGTACCAAAGGCTTGCACTATGGTCACAATGGAGCTTAGCGCCTCAGGGATTGCAGCAACAGCCAGTGCCACTGCAAACATCATGGAGTCCAACAGCGTCATCCGGCGATAGATACACAGGCAGAATACGACAGCACATATGATCATGATCAGTATGGCAAGTCTGCTGCTGAACTTGTCCAGACTCTCCTGCAGCGGTGTCTTGCGTTCTTTGGCTGCATTCATCAGTCCTGCAATCTTACCCAGCTCCGTCTCCATGCCGGTAGCAGTCACCAGCATCTCTGCGCGTCCGTAGGTGACCAGACTTCCGGAATAGACCATATTTGCCCGGTCAGCAAGTGCCACATCACCCTCTATAACGGCATCTGTTTTCTCTACATTGGCAGACTCGCCTGTCAGAGAGCTTTCATTGACCTGCAGCGAATAGTTGTGCAGGATACGGCCATCGGCCACGATCATGTCACCCGCTTCCAATACGACAATGTCTCCCGGCACGATATCCTTCGATGGAAATTCCCGTTTTACACCGTCTCTTATGACTTTTGCACAGGGCGAAGATAACTGCCTGAGACTGTCCAGAGAACGCTGGGCTTTTACATGCTGCAGGGTACCCAGGATGGCATTGATCACCAGTACCAGCAGGATTACAATGGTACTCTCCGTATTGCCGGAAAACATGGAGATCGCAGCCGCAATGATCAGGATTACGACCAGCAGATCAGCAAACTGACTGATAAATACTTCCGGTATACTTTTACGCCTGCTCTCCTGTAGGATATTTTCACCCTTTTCCAGGCGAAGCTCTTCCGCGCGGGCAGTAGTAAGCCCCTGCTCTGTCACCTGATATTTTTCCATGAGTTCTTTTACAGAAACATTCCAGATGTTTTTTTGTGTCATATACAAATCCTCCTTCTTAAATAATGTACCCGGATCCTTTGTTTATCACGCAAAAAAAAAGACTTTTATTGCACGATAAACATACAATAAAAGTCTCGTTCCATTTCTGTAGAAGTGTACTGCCCGGTTAGCGACTGCCTGTGGCTTCACTAACGTGATGACGACCAACACAACACCGGTTATCCGATGTGAACTACTCCCTAATATTGGAAATATCCTAGCATATGCGAAAAGTATTGTCAAATATTTATATTGGTTGCTATACACGAAATTGTTTTTTTGATAAAATAGGGTCAAAAAGAGTCTGGTTCTCAGGAATAAAGTTTGCAGATTACGGAAAGGCAGGAAGGTTAAGAGATGAACGAAATGATCAGAAAAAGAAATGAACAGCTGGCCAAAACAGTGATCAAGGGATTACAGTCCCGCAACATGTCAGGTTATTACGCAGAGGATAAAGAGGCTGCGCTGAAACAGGCACTGGAGCTGATCCCGGAGGGAAGCACCATTGCCATGGGCGGATGCATGAGTGCCGGAGAGATCGGACTGATCTCCGCACTAGAAGCAGGCAATTACCACTATATCGACCGCTCTAAGATGGATGCCAGAGCAGGACTTATGGCAGCTTACGATGCGGATATCTTCCTTTCCAGCGCCAATGCCATCACCAGCGACGGTGTCATGGTCAATATCGACGGCAATTCCAACCGTGTCTCCTGCATAGCTCAGGGACCGAGGAAAGTAATCTTCATCGTCGGCATGAACAAGGTCTGCGCAGACTTAGACAGCGCCATGAAGCGTGCGAGAAACGTGGCTGCACCTATCAATGCCCAGAGATTCGACATCAAGACTCCCTGCAAGGAGACCGGAAAATGCTTCGACTGCAAGTCTCCGGATACCATCTGCTGCCAGTTCCTGATCACGAGATATTCCAGACATACGGACCGGATCCATGTGATCCTCGTAAACGACACCATCGGTTACTAGACAACAAAGGGGAAAAGACAATGACATTAGTATTGCAAAAAGGAAGACCTGCCGATACCACCGGCAGACTGGACAAAGAGATACGCACCTATGACCTGTTGGATGGCTTAGGCGTGGAATATGACCGCGTGGATCACGCACCCGCAATGACCATGGAGGACTGTAAGGAAGTGGATGAGATCCTGGAATCCATGGTCTGCAAAAATCTGTTCCTGTGCAACCGTCAGGAGACCGCATTTTATCTGCTGATGATCCCGGATACCAAGGTGTTCCACACCAAGGATCTGTCGGCGCAGATCGGCTCGGCGAGGCTTTCTTTTGCCAAGCCGGAATACATGGAGAAATTCCTGGATATCACCCCCGGCTCTGTCAGCGTGCTGGGACTGATGAACGATAAGGAACATCAGGTGAAGCTGCTGATCGATGAGGAGGTGCTGGACAGCGAATATTTCGGATGCCATCCCTGCATCAATACCTCCAGCCTCCGGATGCGGACGGCGGATCTGATCGAAAAGGTGCTTCCCGCCACGGAACATGATTTTGTAAAAGTAAAGCTGTAAAAAGCATCTATGAACTTACGAAATAAAAGTGAGGAGCTCTTATGATACTGGAAATTCTGACATATACACATAATATTACGACTATGCTGTTCGGCATCTTCTGTCGGCTTTTTTTCTGGGTGTGAAGAAGGACAAAACGAATGTAGGGAAGTTGTTGCTATTGGCAGTGATTTCCGGGGGCTTATATATGGTCTGCGTATCTGTGCTGCCAATGCAGTAACTGGATAGGGTTGTTCGTACTGTCGGTAACGGGAAAAGAGTGGTGCTATTATGCCTGCCGTATCGTGGTGACGCTGGTAGTATTCTGGGTGCTGTACCATTATGTGTGTCAGACGACGGCAATGCTGTTCGCGAAGACGGACCGGGAGCTGCTGATCATCGGAAGGCTGCCTCTGGTGTATTATATTTTTGATTATGCCACGACGAAGTTTTCCAAGCTGCTATATACCGGCAACAGGGCGGTGCCGGAATTTCTCGGATTTGCCATCTGTCTGTCGTATCTGATTTTTTTGCTGGTGTATTTCCGGGAATACGAGATGAAGAGCAAGGCAGAGCAGTATAATGAGTTGATCCGTATGCAGATGAATTCTTTTCAGGCGGAGATGGACAATACAAGGAAAAGCGAGAAAAAGATGTCAATCCTGCGGCATGATACGAGACATCATATGGCCGTCCTGAGGACTCTGATCCAGCAGGGAGATTGTGAAAAAGCGCTGGAATATCTCAATGAGGTCAGCCAGACTTATGATGATACGGTAATCAAGACCTATTGTAAAAATGAGATGGTGAATTCCGTACTGTCCATCTATAATACGCGGTTTGAGGAGCAGAGGATCCGATGGGAGGTACAGGTCAGCATCGGGGAGAAACTTCCCTGCTCGGAAATGATGTTCTGCGCAATCCTTTCCAATGTGTTGGAAAACGCCCTGCATGCCGTGCAGGAACTGCCTCAGAAAAAGCGGCTGATACAGCTGTCCCTGTCCGAAAAGTCGGGACATCTTCTCCTGATGGCGAAAAATACCGTGCGGAATGCCCCGGCATTTAATGACGGTGTACCGGTGACGGAGCGCTCCGGACATGGACTGGGGGCCAGAAGCATCGTATATTATGTGGAAAAGCTGAACGGACAATACCAGTTCTTTATGGAGAATGGGGATTTTGTTGTCCGGATCATTCTCTAAGAGACGATTTTACAGGCGGATCGCATTTGTCCAGGCGATCCGCCCTTTTTCGTCGGTGCATTCGATCCGTACATAGCTCTCCGTACCGTTCAGGGGATGTTCGGCATGGGTGAGGGGTGTCGCCTGCATCAGATGCATCCGGCTGTTATAGGTCGGCCCGTCTGTCACGAAGCAGATTCTGGAACAGGGAGAGCATTCTACGAAGACGTGATTTTCCCGGATGCCCCACTGGCAGATCTCCGGCCCCTGTGAAGAATAGTAATCTCCGGCCAGTAAGTGGTTTACAATGGATTCGTGATCCAGGGATTCGGAGCAGACACAGACGTAACCGCCGAAGCTGTCGAAATATTCCGGAGGATTGTGATTGTCATCGGAGGCGAAGGCAGAGACGAAATTGCCCTGTTTTAACATCCGTTCCCAGAAAAAGGTGGTATGGCCTTCGCCGAAGCCAAGTTCGCTGCCGTGATTATAGATCTCCATGGCCCAGAGACCTTGCAGGGAGCATACTTCCTCCGGATCCACCCGGGACCACAGCGGATGGTTATAGGTAGTAAAGCAGCCTTTGGAACGAAGGAGATCGATCCTGTCTTGGGCAGCTTTGACACCGGGCCAGGAATCCGTAGTATAGACAGGGACCGTAAGACGTTCTCCGGATGTGAATAACCGGCTGCCGGCCTGCTCCTGCATCTGGCGGTTACCCAAGATTCCGTGAATGTGATGTGTCTTCACCTGATGGCCTTCGGCATCGCATAATTTTACGGAGGCCTCCAGTCCGGGAAGAAGGATAAAGCCATCGGTGTCGAATTCACTCCGCAGATCCGTATAATAGTCATGCTCACTCAGGCATAAGAAGCTGTAGCCGTTCTTTTTATAAAGAGAGACCATTTCCGTGGGAGTCAGGCAGCCGTCGGAATTGGTGGAGTGGGAATGAAGATTTCCACGGTACCGGTTCGTGTGTTCCGGAAAAACCGATCTATTCGTATATTTATTCATAAAAGCCTCCTCTTGTTGTTTGTTTTCCAATTTCAAATTTTCCAATAAAAAAGAATAGCACAATGGAATAAATCGAAACAATCCTTGCAATGTAAAATTCCTTCCGAAAAGTTTTACGGAGAGTTTACTTTTTTTTACGAGTCGTTGGTAGTAGCTGCCGGCGGCTTTTTTTATAATCGGAGATGTCAATTGATGAGAAAGAAAACAAAAACGAAATCAGAGGAGAAGCAGATGAAGAAATTAATTAGCCTTGTTCTGGCAGGTATCATGACATTTTCCCTTGCAGCCTGCGGACAGAACGCAACCGACAACCAGACAACAGCACAGAATGCGCAGACCACACAGAGCAACGAAGCCCAGACGGCAGCAGCGGCAGACAGTACCCAGTCTACAGCAGAACCTATGGAACTGACCATGTATTTCCCGGTATCTGTTGGCGGTGGTCCGGACGCATTGATCGATGCCCTGTGCGCACAATATCATGAAGAGAATCC
The DNA here is from genome assembly GCF_009695995.1 of Waltera intestinalis. Lineage (GTDB taxonomy): Bacteria > Bacillota > Clostridia > Lachnospirales > Lachnospiraceae > Acetatifactor > Acetatifactor intestinalis. Next base: position 105,187 of record NZ_VUMU01000006.1, on the reverse strand, counting down.
GAATATTACGATCAAACCGGTATATGCCGGAAGCTACGCAGACACAAGAACCAAGGTGCAGGCAGCCATCAAAGGCGGTAATACACCGGATCTTGCCATTATGTTCTCCATCGACCTGTATTCCCTGCTGGCCATGGATGCCATTGCAGATATCAACAGCTTCTGCACTACCGATGCGGATAAAGAGTGGCTGAACGGTTTCTATGAAGGATTCATGATGAACAGCCGTGACGGTGAGACGACCTACGGTATTCCCTGGCAGAGAAGTACCATCGTGCTGTATTACAACAAGGATGCTTTCCGCGAGGCAGGCTTGGATCCGGAGAAGGCTCCTTCTACCTGGGAGGAAATGAAGGAATATGCGAAGCAGCTGACCAAGGCAGACGGCTCCCGGTATGGTATTGAGATTCCTTCCGACGGCTATGCTTATTGGATGTTACAGACCTTCTGCACCCAGCAGAGCGGGTTCAATCTGATGAATGATACCGGTACCGAAGTATATTACAACGATGACAGAACCGCCAAGGGCTTAAGCTTCTGGAAGTCTCTGGCAGAAGACGGTTCCATGCCCTCCGGCATTGTAGCATGGGCGACCACGCCTTCCGACTTTATCGAAGGCAAAACCGCTATGATGTATCATACGACCGGTAACCTGACCAACGTGAAGAAGAACGCAGCCTTTGATTTCGGTGTGGCAATGCTTCCCGCAGATGAGACACCAGGTTCTCCTACCGGCGGCGGTAATTTTTACATCTTCAAGGGTGTATCTCCCGAGAGACAGCAGGCAGCCTTCGAGTTCATCAAATGGATGACCGATGACGAGAGAGTAGCACAGTGGAGTATTGATACCGGTTATGTAGCCACCAGACCCAGTGCTTATGAGACCGAGCGCATGAAGGCTTATGCGGAAGAGTTCCCTTACTGCCTGGTAGCAAGAGACCAGCTGGAGTATGGTTATGCGGAACTGTCCACCTACAATCAGGCAGAAGTGCAGAAGGCTATTGATGATGCCATCTCCTATGTCATGACGGATCAGAAGGATGTGAAATCTGCGCTGGACGAAGCACAGACCACTGCAGAGAACATTTTAAAGGCTTACAAATAATCCCATAAATGTTGATCCATGTGAGGAGACCAGCCTGCCGTCCTGGAGCAGACTGGTTTTTCCCCATAAAATCGAGAAATCAAAGTGAGGAATGAATATGGCAGAAACAATGATGCCGCAGGTAAATCTGGGAGCGGGAACCGTACTGGCGGATACACTGTTTCCACAGGAGACTGCCGGGGAAACCCTCCGAAAACAGGAACTTGCAAAAGAAAAATCATACGAAACCGCATTAAAAAAAGAGATCACGAACAAATGGAAACGCACGCTTACCGGCTGGCTGCTGCTGGCTCCGTCGTTGGTATTCCTGTGTGTGTTCACGATCTATCCTATCGTAAAAAGTATTATCAGCAGTTTTTATCTGGATAATCTGTCAGTGATGCAGCCGGTGTTCGCCGGATTTTCCAATTACATTGCACTGTTTCAGGATAAGGTGTACTGGGAATGTTTTTGGAACAATCTGCTGATCGCGGTCGTTACAGTGCCGTTAAGCATCGGACTGGCGGTGGCCATGGCTATGTTTGCCAACAGTCTGAAATGGGGTAAAGCGGCAGCCAGACTGGGCTTTACCTATCCGACATTTATCCCGTTAGTGGCAGCCGCCAATATCTGGATGTTTATCTATACGCCGATCTACGGTCTTCTGGGATATATCAATCCCAACTGGAGATTCCTCGCAGACGGCAAGACAGCCATCTGGGCGGTCATGGTCATGCTGGTCTGGAAGCAGGCAGGCTATATTATGCTGTTCTATGTGGCGGGACTTCATGGAATTTCCAGAGAACTTTTCGAAGCAGCGAAGATCGACGGAGCCAACGGCTGGCAGATCTTTACCCGCGTGACCTGGCCCATGTTAAAGCCGACGACCATTTACGTGCTGATCATCACACTGACCAATGCATACAAGATGGTGGATCACCTCTACATCATGACCAAGGGCGGCCCAGGCAATGCCACGAATGTGCTGCTGTTTTATATCTACCAGACCGGCTTTGATTACTGGGATACCGGTAAGGCTTCGGCCATGACCGTAATTCTGGTAGCGGTTCTTCTGATGGTGACCAGTGTCTGCTTCTTTGTGCAGGATAAGAAAGCATATTATAATAATTGAGGATGGAGAAAATTATGGATATCAAATATTCTGCCGTAAAGGCACCGATGCGGGGAAGAGTACATCATCCGGTTCGCCTGGGAAGGATCCTGGTCTACGGAGTCATGTTTTTATTGTTGACCGTGTCTCTGATCCCTTTGGTGTGGGTGGTGAGGACTGCGTTTATTCCCAGGGAACTGACCCTGGATCTGACGGCTGTGGCGTGGCCCACACTGGAGAATTTCCGGAGAGTACTGGCGGCAGCGCCCTTTGGAAAATATTACGGGAATACGATCTTTATTGTGGTGGGAGTGCTGGTGATCCAGTTCGTACTGATTACATTGGCGGGCTATGCTTTTGCGAGAATAGATTTTTACGGCTCCAAAGCATTATTCGTATTGTTCCTTTCACAGCTGATGATCGCACCGGAAGTACTGATCCTGCCCAATTATTCCATGATGGCAAAATGGGGACTGACGGACACGAAGATCGGCATTATGCTCCCTTTTTTTGCTTCGGCCATGGGAACTCTGATCGTGCGACAGACCATCAAGACGATCCCCTACGAACTGGAAGAAGCGGCGAAAATGGATGGAGCTAATCTGTTTCAGATTTTATGGAGGGTATATGTACCGCTTTTGAAACCGGCATATATCTCTTTTGGAATGATCTCGGCATCGTTTCAGTGGAACAATTTCCTCTGGCCGTTAGTTATGACAGATTCCGTAGAGAAGAGACCCTTGTCCTTAGGCCTTGCGATGTTTGCCATGTCCTATGAGACTGGAATGCAGTGGAGCGATGTAAGCGCAGCCACTGTGCTGGTCTGCGCACCGCTCCTGATCCTGTTTTTTGTATTCCAGAGACAGTTCATGGAAAGTTTTATGCATTCCGGAATCAAATAATATCGGTTTCCTCAGCCTCCCTGCACGGGAGTGTAAATCTGTTCCGCCATGGAGAGCAGAGCTTCTTCGTCGGCATCCCGGTCCATGGTCAGACTATAGAGCAGGCCGGGGGCGATGTCGAACCAGATGACCTTGCCGGAACCGTCTTCCGACAGATAGAGCTCCGCCGTGCACCAGCCGATTTTCGTTGTAATGTGCGAAGTATAGGTTTTGGTGTCTCCGGAGATGTCGGCAAAGGGATAGGCGACTTCCGAAGTGGGAGCGGTATGATAAGTGTAGTGAGTGCCGTCTAAGGTAAAATTAAGCTCGCCTACGGTAAGACCGGAGACAGAGACGATATTGCAGGAAATATTGTCAGCACCGGCAGGTACATCCGTAAGCTCTACACCGAGACACATCAGCATATAGTACGCAGTAGTCATCACAGTGGCGGAATCTTCCCTGGCGGAGAGACACCACTGTGTTTCTGTCTCCGGGGAATACCAGCTGACATAAGAGTCGCCGGAGTCGGATCGTACCAGGGAAATGGCGGTGTTGTCCGCAGTAAGTGTAAGCCCGTCATCGGAAGAGGTGCCGATACCTGAGATGTCCTGCGGAGTATCCGTTTTGTAAGCCCGGCAGGTATATTCCGTACCGTCGGAAGTAAAGGTGGCCTGTGCTACCCGGATATCATTCGCGGCACCGATATATTCCATGGAATAGGATACAGTCTCCATATCTAAATCTAACGGAAGAGATTCCAAAGGAGAGGTCAGATCATATCCCAGAGTAGCCAGTTCCTGTGAAGTTAAGGCAGAGGATCCGGGAGTCTGATGCATATGGAAAAAGGCAGCCAGAAGTCCGATACACAGACACGCAGCAATGGCGGGACGCAGGTAACGGTGAATAGATGATTTCCCTGGAAGAGCATTGGGATCCATGGCTTCTTCCAAAAGCGAAGCGTCAACGTTATTCATAAACAGATCGAAAAGTTTTTCGTTCATAGTACTATGCCCTCCTTTTCTAAAGCGGAGCGGAGACGGTTGCGGGTGCGAAACAGGGAAGATTTTACTTTTTCTTTGCTGACATGGCAGGAAGAGGAGATTTCTTCAATACTTTCGCCATACCAGTAGCGGCGAAGGAAGAAGATCCGGGCTTCCTTTGTCTGGCTTTTCAGGAAAGAGTTGATGAAATCATGAAATATTTTTTCATTCACAGCTTCCGCAACATTATCGGGACAGGAAGGAAGCATGAACTCTTCCAGCTCTTCAAAAGCATCCGTAAGGGCACTGCTCCGTTTGGCGGCGGAGTTATAAGTATAACGTTCCAGAGCCAGATTACGCGCCACGCGGGACAGGTATGCCGGCAGGGACACCGGATGCTCCGGCGGAATGGCATTCCAGATGCGGATGTAGGTATCGTTGACACACTCCTCCACATCCCGGGCATCCGGAAGAATGCGTCTCGTTATGGAAAGCAATAAAGTATGATATTTTTCAGCAAGCCGGGAAAGTGCCGATTCGTCTCTGGCAAACAGCAGAGAGATCAGGCTTTCATCATCCGTTATCTTATGCATGAAGATTCCTCCCTCTATCCTGTCTGACGGAAAAAGAGGAGCCGGGGTTGCAACCTTGTATAAAAATTTGCCGTCAAGTATAATAGATATCTTAGTATAAAACATTAGGAATGGGAGAGGAAGTAAATATATGAAAAAGAAAACAGCTTTATTTATCACAGGAATGATGTTATGGAGTCTGACGGCATGCGGAGCGACGGAAGAACTGCCGTCTCCGATCCTGCCGGAAGCGACGGTTACAGTTGAAACGACGGAAGTGTCGGAAGAAAACACCGCAACAGAAGAGGTGGCGGCAAGTGAAGAGACCACGCAGCCGCAGGAGACAGAAAACACAGATGACACTGCTGTCGGATACCCGGAAATGGTAGAGGATTCCTTCACAGAGACCGGACTTGGTACTTTTGAGGATACCTGGGCCATGGTTCAGAGATACGGCTTCGGCCCTACCGGATATTCAACGTTAACTTATGCGTTGGACTACCAGACCCTGTGCGATGCCGGAGATTACTATGAGGTATCGGCAGTCATTTACCGCGGCGTGAAGGCATCGGGAGATCTGAAAGTCGGCGACAACTGCCAGCTGGAGACAGATGCATTGACACACACCTATCAGACATTTACTTATAAAGAAGTAGACGGAGAAGGATATCTCGTCTCCGAGGACGGTTTAGAATGTTATTATAAGCCGTCAGCGGATGGCAGTCCGGTTACGCTGTATTGCGACAGCGATGACAGAGTGGAATGCCCCTTTTATAACGGAACCATGCATATCCGTAAGGATGCAATCACGGGAGTGGCGATCACAAATGAAATCAGTGACTTTACCAAGGATACTTTGACGGAAGAGAGCGCTGCGTTCAACGGAATCGCCTTTGATGAAAACGGACAGATCAAAGAGCTGATTTACTTTGGTGATTAAGAGTAGGTTATAAAAATTTTATAGATGTCTTCCAAATTTAATGATATGATAAATAAGTAGAACAATTTGCCGGATTTACACATGTCTACGGTGATTCGGGGCATGAAAACAAAAGAAATGGTATATGACAACATGATATACCACAGGAAGATAAAAGTATGAAAGAGCAGAATACAGAGAATACCAAAGATTCATTTGAGGGAGAGCCTTCGCAAAATCTGATCACAGAGAGACAGTTTCTGGATGTTATCTGCAGAGATTATACGTCGGTTCATTATGCGGATCTGCGTAACGACATTGCGGAGCCGCTGAAAGTGGCGCTGAGCGGTAATGCGATCAAAATGGACCGGATCCGTGTCCGGGAGAAAATAGGCTACACCGATACGGTTAAGGGGTACTGCGATCACTTTGTGGCAGATGGGAATAAAAAAGAATTCTTACGCGTCATGGATCGGAAATTCTTACTGCAGGAGCTTTCGAAATCGGACCGCTATGTGTACCGGTACGAAAGTGTGCCGAATCCGGCAGGACACCGTTACTTTGAAGTGCAGGTGGTACGTGTCAGAGAGGAAAACTTTGACGGCAAAGTGATTGTGGCATTTCACCATATTGATGACCTTGTCTCGAAAGAACAGCAGTATCGTTGGGAACTGGAGAGAATGGCATATACGGATGGTCTGACGGAGATCGGAAATCGTGCCGCATTTACCAAAGATATGGCTGCCTTTGACGAGAAGCCGGGGGCTGCCTGTGTAGTGGCGGACGTGAATAACCTGAAGGTTGCCAATGACAGATACGGTCATGAAGAAGGCGACCGCATGATCCGTGACAGTGCGGAATGCATTTGTGCGGCATTTGGAGAGGCAGGTGTCTGCTACCGTATCGGTGGAGATGAATTCTGTGTACTCATCGGTGAGGCAGAGAAAGAGCAGATTCAGAAGATCCTGCTGAAGCTGGATGAACTGATTGCGGAGAAAAATGAAGGCAGAAAAATGTCTCTGTCGATTGCATGCGGCTATGCGATCCGTGAAAATGCACAGGAGCCCATGGAGCAGGTATTCAACCGTGCCGATGAGATGATGTATGATGTAAAATTCCGCATGAAGAAGGAATTCCCCGTCTACAGTGAAGAGAGAATCAAGAATTATCTGAATGTGTTGAAAATCCTCTGCAGATCCACAGACTCGTATTTGTATTTGTGGAATATCAACAGAGATGAGATATGGTATTTTGGCGATGTGGATAAGGAATATGCATTGCGAAGGGAAGGCGCACAGACCTGCACCATCGCAGAGATGGAAGCGGTGGTATATCCCGCGGATCGCGCGGCGCTGCGCGAGGATCTGGTGAAGATCATCGCCGGAGAGAAGTCGATTCATGACATGGACTATCGTTGGGTAAACAGACAGGGAGAACCGGTCTGGATCAACTGCCGTGGAACGGTAATTCCGGACGATAAGGGCAGACCGTTTGTCATGGTCGGACGGGTTTCTGATAAATCACTGCGTTATCTATATCATCCGCTGACCAAGCTGTTTAATAAAAATAAAATGTTCTTGGATCTCAAAGAACAGATCCTGCCAAGAAATACCGGCTATCTCATGCTTATGGGTATCGACAACCTGGGCAGCATCAATCTGCGGCGAGGCAGATCCTATGGAGATGAAGTCATCAAAAAATGCGCAGAGATCATCGAGCAGGAGACAGAAGTACAAAACGTATGGCATGTGGAAAATAATTGCTTTGCCCTGTATTTAGATGTAAGAAGCGAGACCGATGTCAGACGTATCTACGAAAAACTGCTGTCGGAATTGACAGATTACTGTACGCTTTCCGCCGGTGTGGTAGCTGACAGTAAGGAATTGTTCGGAGATGAGGGAAATCTTTACGCCTGTGCGGAGATGATGCTGGAGAAGGCGAAAGACATCGGTATCCGGAATATTGTATTTTTCTCACAGGAAGATCTGGATGCAAGGCTTAAGACGATTCAGTTCATGGAGGAAATGCAGTCCAGTGTCAGAAAGGATTGCGAGGGATTCTATCTGTGCTATCAGCCGCAGATCAAGACAGGCAACTACCATCTGTTCGGAGCGGAAGCACTGCTCAGATATCGTTCCGCAGTTTACGGAAATATCTATCCGGACGAGTTCATTCCGCTGCTGGAGCAGTCGAAGCTGATCCGGCCGGTGGGCCTTTGGATCCTGGAAACGGCGTTGAAACAGTGCAAAAAATGGCGGGAAAGTGTGCCGGATTTCCATATCAGCGTGAACTTCTCCGTAGTACAGCTGGAAGATAAAGAAATTGCCGAGAAAGTATTGCATATTCTGGAAAAAGTAGGAATTCCGGGAAATGCGCTTACTATCGAGCTGACAGAGTCCATACAGATCCAGAGTATTTCGCAGCTGACGCCTATCTTTAAGAGCTGGAGAGATGCAGGGATCGAGTTGTCCATCGATGATTTCGGTACCGGATATGCCAGCATGAGCTACTTAAAGCAGTTGGATGTCAATGAGATCAAGATCGATAAAATGTTCGTAAAGGATGTCGAAGAGGCAACTTATAATTACCGTCTGATCAGCAATATGATCGAGTTCGCCAAGAACAGCGGTATGCGTGTCTGCTGTGAAGGCGTGGAGGATATGCGGGAGCTTACCGTATTGGAGGGATTGTCTCCGAGTCTGTTCCAGGGTTACCTGTTTTCCAAACCTGTTCCGGTGGAGGAGTTTGAACGTTCTTTTATTGATCGGAGTACACCGGAATACCGGAAACATGAAGCGTTTATCCAGAAAATCTATGACTATAAAGAGAGTATGCATTTTATTTATTTCAATACGAAAAATATTCTCCGGGATACGAACCTTGGCCTCTGGATCATACGAATCAATGAAGAGACGGGATATTCTGAGATGCATGCAGATGAGACTATGGAACGGATCATGGGGGTTGACCGGAAGTATAGTCCCGAAGAATGCTATGATTTCTGGTATAGCAGGATCAAAGAGGATCACCTGGACTATGTGAAAGAAAACGTGGCACATATGGTGGAAGCAAATGTGGTAGTGCAGCTGCAATATCCCTGGATCCATCCGGTCTACGGAGAGGTCATGGTAAGATGCAGCGGACGGAGAATCGAGGATTCGGACGGTATGGTGACATTGGAAGGATATCACAGGATCATCAGTGATATCGAAGAAAGATAAAAATATTACAAGAGCTATCGGATGCATAGAACAGGAAAGGAGCAGACAAGCGTATGAAATATACATTGGATTATCAAAAGTACGCCAACCTGGCAAGGCGTGTAGCAGCGGAAGGAAGTGTACTGCTTCGTAATGAGGATGCCGCATTGCCTTTGCAGAAGGGGCAGAGAGTATCTATCTTCGGCAGAACACAGTTTAAGCATTATAAGAGCGGTACCGGTTCCGGCGGTATGGTGAATGCACCTTATGTCACGAATATTACGGACAGTCTGAAAGAAGACGGAACGGTACAGGTAAATGAGACGCTGGAGACACAGTACAGAGAATGGCTGAAAGAGCATCCCTTTGATATAGGGGAAGGCTGGGCCATGGAACCCTGGAACCAGGAAGAGATGTCTGTCACCGAAGAAACGGCGAAGCAGGCGGCGGAGAATTCCGATCTTGCAATAGTTGTTATCGGTCGTACTGCCGGGGAGGATAAGGATAACAGTGCAACGGAGGGAAGCTATCTGCTGACAAGCGCGGAGGAAGAGATCCTTCGGAATGTGTGCAATGCGTTCGACCGGACGATCGTGGTGCTGAATGTCGGCAACATTATGGATATGAAATGGGTAGACCGGTATCAGCCCCAGGCAGTGTTGTATGTATGGCAGGGCGGTCAGGAAGGCGGCAGAGCCTGCGCGGATATTCTGACCGGCAAAGTAAACCCGAGCGGTAAACTCAGCGATACCATTGCAGAAGATATTGCGGACTATCCTTCTACGGAGAACTTCGGTGATCCCGTGGAGAATTTCTATGCAGAAGATATTTATGTAGGCTATCGCTACTTTGAGACCTTTGCAAAAGATAAAGTGAAGTATCCTTTCGGATTTGGATTATCTTATACGAAGTTCCAGACAGAGATCCTGGGATTCTCAGTACAGGGCATGGCAGTTATGGCAGTTGCAAAAGTAACCAATGTCGGGGGAGTATCCGGCAGAGAGACTGTGCAGCTGTATCTGGAAGCACCTCAGGGGAAATTAGGAAAGCCTCTGCGCCAGCTGGCTGCATTTGCGAAGACAGAAGAACTGAAGCCGGGTGAGACAGAAGAACTGCTGCTGAAAACAGAGCTGACGGAGTATGCTTCCTATGATGACAGTGGTGTCACCGGACATAAATCCTGCTATGTACTGGAAGAGGGAGACTATATCTTCTATGCCGGAACCGATGTGCGAAGTGCGGCAGAGGCTGGCAAGGCGACCCTGACAGAGCTTCGGGTAGTGCGGACGGTGACGGAAGCAATGGCACCGGTACAGGAGTTTAAGCGCCTGAAACCTTTCTTTTTCGAGGAAAAGGATCATGCCATTGCAAACTGGGAAGATGTACCTTTACGAACGATAGATCTGGCGGACAGGATTCTTAAGGAGAGGCCTACGCAGAGTGAGTATGCGGGAGACCGTGGCTGGAAGCTGGCGGATGTATCGGATGGAAAAATCACATTGGAACAGTTTCTGACACAATTGTCGGACGAAGACCTGATCTGTATGACCCGCGGAGAGGGCATGTGTTCCCCGAAAGTGACTCCGGGTACGGCAGCAGCCTTCGGCGGAGTGACAGAAGGACTGAAGAGATTTGGGATTCCTATAGCCTGTTGTTCGGACGGACCCTCCGGTATCCGTATGGATTGCGGCACCATGGCATATGCCCTGCCTAACGGCACCTTGCTTGCCTGCACCTTTGATCCGGAGCTGGTGGAGGAGTTGTATGAGATGGAGGGCATGGAGCTTCGGAAGAACAAGATTGACACCCTCTTAGGACCCGGCATCAATATCCACAGGAATCCATTGAACGGTCGTAATTTTGAGTATTTTTCGGAAGACCCGTATCTCACCGGTATCATGGCAGCAGCACAGCTGACCGGCATGGGAAAATACGGTGTCACCGGCACCATCAAGCATTTTGCATGTAATAATCAGGAATTCAAGCGTCATGATGCCAACAGCATTGTATCGGAGAGAGCACTGCGGGAGATCTATCTGAGGGGCTTTGAGATCGCGGTGAAACAGGGCGGCGCTTACAGCATCATGTCTACTTACGGACCGGTGAACGGACTGTGGACAGCTGGCAACTATGATCTTCTGACGACGATCCTCCGTAAGGAATGGGGATATCAGGGCATTGTGATGACCGACTGGTGGGCGAAGATCAACGAGGAGGGTGAGCCCGGCTCTGGCAGACAGACGATTCCCATGGTGCGGGCACAGAACGATATCTATATGGTCGTAGCGGATGCGGCATCCAACTCCGCGGGGGACAATACCGCGGAAGGGTTGGCAGATGGCAGACTGACCAGAGCACAGCTTACACGGAATGCGGCAAATATCTGTGGTTTCCTGTTACGTTCCGTTGCTATGGAACGGTTTCTGGACAGAGAGGAAGAGGAATGCACGGAGCTTCACAATCCGATAAGCACCGAGGGCGCAGGAGACAGCGGACAGGTGCTGGCGCGTCTGGAACTTCCGGAGCCGAAGATTTTAGAGGACATAGAGCTTCCGTTGGAGAAGCTGTCCACGAAGAAGGGCACAAGTGCGGTATACCAGTTGCATTTCTCCAGGATCGGAAGATATGAACTGGTATTCCGGATGAGTTCTGCGTTAGGAGAACTGGCGCAGCTGCCGATCTCTGTGTTCCTGAACAATACATTACAACAGACCGTGACCCTTAACGGCACGGAAGGTCAGACCATGGAACGTGTTGTAACACTGCCCATTCGTCAGGACGGCGAGAAATATATGAAGCTGTATTTCGGAGAGAGCGGTATCGACATGCACCGCATGTTCTTACGTTATGTGGGTAAGAACGATATCGAAAGCTTCCGGAATGAATGATCCGGAAAACTTTAACGGAATATTTATGCATAGCCTCCCAAAGAATGATTGACTTCCCCTGCTTTTTCAGATACAATCTACTCTTGTACGTTTATAAGAAAAACTAACGAGGAGGCAGGAAAAGTGATAGCACAGATACTTGCAGTAGTTATATTTGTAGCGATGTTTGTCCTGATCGTTCTGGAAGTATGGGAGAGACACGTTATTACACTGGGCTGCGGTCTGCTGACGCTGGTGCTGGTATTCGGACTGGGAATGCACAGTATGGGTGCAGTGTGGGAGACCTTGAATTTAGGCAGCTTTTTTACAAGTCATTTCTGGTATACGGCGGGACAGTCCGCGGAGACTTCCAGCGGCATTAACTGGGAGACGATCGTATTCGTAGCGGGAATGATGATCATGGTAGAGGGAATGGCGAGAGTCGGATTTTTCCGCTGGCTCTGTATGCGCCTTGCTAAAATGGTTAAGTATAAGGTAGTGCCGCTGTTCGTGACTTTTATGGTATTATCCGGTATTCTGGCAATGTTCATTGATAGTATCACCGTAATTCTGTTCCTGGCAGCAGTCACGATTGAACTGTCACAGCTGTTGAAATTCAATCCGGTGCCTATGATCCTGGCAGAGGTATTCTGTGCGAATCTGGGCGGATCCGCTACCATGTGTGGAGATCCCCCCAACATCATCATCGGTACTTCCCTGGGATATTCCTTCACGGATTTCCTGACCAATACCGGTCTGATCGCAGGTATTTCTCTGGTCGTAGTTGTATTGTATTTTTACCTGGTATTCCACAAGGAGCTGCGTGCCAGCGAGGCGGCAGCAGCCGGCAGCAATCAGAATTACCCGGATCCTTCCGAGGCGATTACCGATAAAAAGGGATTCATTATCAGTACCGTTATTTTCCTGTGTGCAGTAGCATTGCTGGTAACCCATGCACAGACCGGTCTTACCGTATCCTGCATCGGCGTGTTTATCACTATCGTGACACTGATCGCCGCAGGCAGAGATGCCCTGAAGCTGATCAAGCAGATCGACTATAAGACGTTGCTGTTCTTCATCGGATTGTTCATGGTGGTAGGCGGTCTGGAGCAGACAGGTATCCTGAAAGTCATGGCGAACTTCATCGGTGACATCAGTAATGGTAATCTGATGCTGATGATCGCGATTATTTTGTGGATCTCCGCAATCGCCAGCGCGTTCGTGGATAATATTCCTTTTGCGGCAACGATGATCCCTATCATCAGCAGTCTGTCCGCGACCCAGGGTGTGGATCTCTCTATCCTGGCATGGGCGTTAGCCATGGGAACCGATATCGGTGGAAGCGCAACTCCTATCGGTGCATCTGCAAATGTCGTGGGTATCGCTACTGCAGCGAAATCCGGTCATATGATCAAGTGGGGAAAATATTGCAAAGTTATGGCTCCCGCGACTATAATAGTAATAGTAATCTCCATGGCAATGATCTATGCGAGATATCTGTAAGACTATAAGGAGGGCAGACCCATGAGTGAACAACTGATTATCTCCGTCAGCCGTGAGTACGGCAGCGGCGGACATGAGATCGCACAGAAGCTGGCAGAATATTACAAGCTGCCAATGTACGATCATAACCTGTTAGATGAGGTGGCTGCAAGCATGAATGTGAGCAGCAAGGAGCTGGCAGAGTTCGATGAAAAGAGACGTAACAAATTCCTGTACAGAAGTGTGATGGGAATGAACAGCTCTCCTGCAGATAATGTGGCGAGAATGCAGTTCGACTATATCAAGAAAAAGGCAGAAGCAGGAGAATCCTTCGTGATCGTAGGGCGTTGTTCCGAGATCGTGCTGAAGGACAATCCGAATCTGATCTCCATCTTCATATTAGGAGACAGAGAAGCCAAGATTGAGCGTGTCATGCGGATCTATAAACTGGATGCCCGTCATGCGGAAGAGCGTATGATCGAGAAGGATCGCCGCAGAAAATCTTACCACAACAGCCATTGTAAGGTAAAATGGGGCGACTCCCGGAACTACGATCTGTCCATCAACAGCAGCAGGTTGGGTGTGGAGGAGACCGTGGAATCTCTGAAGAATTACATAGATGCGAGAATTGCTCATAAATAAAGCAATATCAGGTAACAAAAAAGCAGAGACTGTCTGCGGAAAGCATATAAGAGAAATACTTATAGCTGCCGTAGATAGTCTCTTTTTATAATAGTAGTGATCATGTCTTAAGAAATGCCGGACAACATTTAAGCAAATATTAAGGATTTCTGCCGTGACGAATAGGTGGGAGTGTGGTATCCTAGGAGACGAATAGGAAAGAGACTTAAGGAACGTACCGGCGCCGGTATGTGGAAATGAGGTACAACATGAGTTACAGAGAACGAGACTCCATACAGGAGATGGAAGATATACAAAAAGGTCTGGAAGCCTTTTTACAGCAGGAGCTGCAGGAAATGCAGACATCCGGCTCCGGCAGTGGGAAGTCCGGGACCGGAAGGCGGACAGCAGAGCGTCCGGCTCCACAGATGTTTGACATGAATGAGGATGACGAGGATGAGGAGGAACTGGACGTGATCGGATCCGGAAGACGAGCAAGAGAGGATGATTACGCGGAGGATTGGGATGATCCTGCGTATCGTAAGAGACAGGCAGCCCGCAGAGAGACGACGCGTAAGACTTCAGAGAATCGTAATGGTGGTGGTCGCAGTAACAGTAATGCAGATCGTCGCAGACAGGCGGCATCCGATAGAACCCGGCGTAGCAGACGGGAGGACTATGCGGACGAATACGAGGATTACGAAGATCCCAGAGACAAAAAACGCTCCGGAAAAAAATCAGGGAAGCGTGAGGAGACAGACACGAAAACAGATAAGAAGAGCAGAAAAGGAAACAAAAAGGAAGCCGGGAGCGGCAGAAAAAAGAAAAAATCCGGCTTCAAGCGCTTCCTGATCGCAGTGGCGCTGATCCTCGTATTTCTGGCAGCAGGGTTGTACGTCCTGGTGGGCAAGGTCTATGCCGAGATGAAATATGAAGAGATTGAATCCGTGGCAAGCGCTCCCATGAAGGAAGAAGGCGTCACGAATATTCTCCTGATCGGTAACGATTCCCGTGAGAACGGGGAGGATGGCAGATCCGATGCCATGATCCTCCTGTCTATCAGCAACAAGACGAAAAAGATATATATGACATCTCTGCTCCGTGACATGTATGTAGAGATACCGGGATATAAGGACAATCGTCTGAATGCGGCATACTCCTACGGCGGTGCGGAGCTGCTGATGGAGACCATCGAGCAGAATTTTGACATTCATATCAGCCGCTATGTGCTGGTGAATTTTGAAGCATTTGCAAATCTGGTAGATGCCGTGGGCGGCGTGGACCTGGAGTTGACCGGTAAAGAAGTGGAATACGTGAACGGTTACCTGGTAGAATATAATATCCTGCTGGGCAGACCGGAGGGAACGGACTATTTCGATGACCTGTCCGGAGGTATGGTGCATCTGAACGGTCCTCAGGCGCTGGCATATTGCAGAAATCGTTATATCGGTACGGATTTCGGCAGAACCGAGCGACAAAGAAAAGTGCTGACAGAGGTCATTCATAAGCTGCCTAAGGGTGTACTCACGAATCCGAAGGGACTGATCGACGGACTCATGCCGAATCTGACCACGAACCTGACCCAGGCGGAGTGTTACCGGTTAAGCCTCATGGCACCGAAGATTCTGACATACGATATTATACAGAACAGTATTCCCATTGAAGGCACATATAAGGATGCGACCCATCGTGAAATGTCCGTGCTGGAGGTAGATTTCGAGGCGAATAAGAAATTCCTGCAGGAGAATTTATATGGAATGGGAGACAGCACTGCGACAGCGGCTTCTGAAAATTAAGACTGATTTAGGAGAGGGCTAAGGGATTTCTTTGTAACAGAGGGAGAGTGTTTATGGGGCAGAGGAAAAAGCGGTTTGTGGCACTGGCTTGTGCGGTCAGTGTAATAGCGCTTAGCGGCTGTGGGGATGATCTGACACAGCAGGTCTGTATTCCCGGGGTGGAAGAACTGGCGCAACCGATCGGCGGTTACCATACCGGACCGCAGGACGATCAGCCCGGGGATAATATCGGGGAGATCGTTCTGCCAGGTGGGACGGACGGTGACAATACTGCATTGCCGGGATCAGGACAGTCCGGGGCTTCGGATATTTTGACGGGGGAACGCTGCACGATCACGATCTCCGCGGCAGGGGATGTAACTTTGGGCAATCATCAGGAACAGGATTACAGCTATTCCTTCCGTCAGGCGTACGATCAGGTGGAGGATGAGGGATATTTTTTCGAGAATGTGAGAGATATTTTCAAGGCGGATGATATGACCATCGTGAATCTCGAAGGACCGTTGACCACATCGGAACATATGCGGGAGGGGCAGACCTACTGCATCAAGGGAAATCCTGCGTATGCCCATCTACTGACCTTGGGGGATATCGAATCCGTCAGCTTTGCGAACAATCATCGACTGGACTACGGAGAGCAGGGCAGCCGGGATACAGTGGCAGCATTGGAGCAGGAGGGTATTGTCTATGCCTATGATAAAAATGTAGGCATTTATGAGATCCCGGACAGCGCGGCAGCCCACGGCGGAGAGCGGAATCTGAAAATCGGCATTATCTCCGTCAATGAAGTGGAATGGGGCGCACAGGCGGAGAAACTGATTCAGAATAATATCGAAGTCTTGCGGGAACAGAACGTGGATCTGATCCTCGCCTGTTGTCACTGGGGTATCGAAAAAGACAATTATCCGGAAAATTATCAGCAGCAGCTTGGCAGGAAATGCATTGACTGGGGTGTGGATCTGGTCATCGGTCATCATCCCCATGTCCTGCAGGGAATCGAGGAATACAAGGGCAGATATATTATCTACAGTCTGGCAAATTTCTGCTTCGGAGCCAACCGGAATCCGGAGGACAAGGACACCATGATCTTCCAGCAGACCTTTACTTTTGAGAACGGGGAAAAGGTGGAGGATCAGAACGCCCGGATCATTCCCTGTATGGTAAGTTCTGTCAAAACAAGGAATGATTTCCGACCGACGCCGGCAACGGGGGAGGATAAGCAGAGGATCCTGCAGCGTATGAACGAATACAGCAGTGCTTTTTGTGTGGCGTTTGATGAGGACGGCGGGATTATAGTGAATTGACCGATGGGAAAGGATAGGAATTGCCATGGAAAAAGCATTTAAGCTGGACTTTATCAATGACAAAACAGGAAGTCTGTATGTGAATTGCTGCGGGTGCTCTCAGACGGAAGCGCTGCACAGCTTCGGACCGGCATCCAAGCCGCACTACCTGATCCACTATGTCTTAAGCGGCAAGGGGCATTTCCGGTTCCATGACAAGGAATACCGGCTGGAGGCCGGGTACGGATTTCTGATCCAGCCCAACGAGCTGGCTTTCTATCAGGCGGATGCGAAGGATCCCTGGAGTTATCTATGGGTGGGATTCGCCGGGAGCCGCGCGGAAGAGTATTTACATAGCATGGGACTGTCAGACAGGCATCCTATTTTTTCCTGTGATAAATCAGAGGAGCTGTATTCTATTGTCCGCGATATGATGGAACACAATACCTTTGGAATCGCGGATGATCTGCGCCGGAACGGACTGCTGGGAGTATTCCTGTCTGTGATCGCGGACAGCGCCGGTGTGGTAGCCAGAGAGGAAGAGGATAAGGGGAACCAGTATGTGAAAAAAGCGGTATCTTTTATCCAGAGTAACTACTGTAACCCTATCAAGGTAACGGATGTGGCGGATTATGTGTGTATCAACCGCAGTTATTTATATACATTGTTCCAGAATTATCTGGGAATGTCGCCTCAGCAGTTCCTCACCACCTTCCGTATCACCAAGGCGAGAGAGCTGCTGGAATCTACGAATTATCCTATCGAGAGCATTGCCCTGTCCTGTGGGTATAGTGATGCGCTGGTATTTACCAAGGCCTTCCATGCCATGAAGGGCATGTCTCCGTCAAAATACCGCAAGGAAAGTCACAAAGAGAGCACAAAAGAACAGCTCCAGGAGGTCGAAGGGCTGATCGCCCGACTATTGAAACCGTAAAGAACAACATTAAAAATGCCCATTCATTTGAATATGAATGGGCATTTTTGGTGCCTTGGTTTTACACAGGAATTCTATTTATTTAAGTTCTTTTCTACATATTCCAGGATATAGAAATTATCCTCCGGCATCTGGCATCCGACGATATACAGTCCGTTGTCGTCGGAACAGCGGATGATGCGACCTTCCAGCACATTATGATTTGGCAGAGCAAAATCATGGATCGTGATAATGACTTCTGCATTTTTGCTTTGGCTGAATATCTTGTCTGTAGCCAGGAAAGCGAATCCATTGGCACTGATATTTTCCATGGTAGCCGCATATTCCGTATCGGAATTTTTGAACTTAATAGTACAGGTATTATTCAGATCCATACGAGGGTATTTGCGTCTATTGTTGATCCTGGGTCTGGTAGTAATGGTAATCTTGAAAGCATGTTCACCATTTTCAGGAGCAGGAGAAATGGTGGCTTTGTCCCAACAGTACAGGATATTACCTGCGGTAACCTGCAGCATACAGGAAGCAGACCCGTTAATAGTCAGCTTCTTCTGACAGGATACTAACAGGCCTTCCGGAATCTGCTCGATCAGTTCCCCATGATATTTGTCATCCTTCTGATCGACTAGCTGTAAGTCGATCTTCATGCCGGGCTTGACGTCTTCAATACCCATGAAACCACCTACGCCCAGATCACACATCATGTTCTCCATGACATCTTCGATGGTATTGATATTGTCTGCTGTTTCCTGATACTTGCTGAGCATCCGTTCACTGGTCTGGCTGGAGTGCGTGATACAGGTTGTGATGGTATCTACGATGTTAGATACCTGCTCCATGTTGGATACCAGCTGAGTGTTAGAGCTCTCTACTTCTTTAATGGCATTATCTACAACCTGAATGTGATTGCCCAGCTGCACGGAATCAGAAGCGATCTGATTTACGTTATCTCCGGTCTGCGTTACTTTTTCCAGAGTGATCTGGATCAGCTTTAATGTCTCTTCAATGGAAGAGGTCATCTTCGCGGAGGTAGCATCCAGCCGGGAGAGAGCATTCCTGATCTGTTCAGAGGAAGCGTGGGTCTCAGTGCTTAAGGTACGGATCTGATCCGCTACGACAGCGAAGCCCTTGCCGGCTTCTCCGGCTCTGGCAGCTTCGATGGAAGCATTTAATGCCAGCAGATTCGTCTGGTTTGTGATCTTCTCTATGGTGCCGGTCTCCTGTTTTACCATTTCGAATTCCTGACGGAAATTCTCCAGAACATTTTCCAGCTCGGTGGACAGCTGTGACATGGTAGCAGCGGTATTCACCAGACTCTTCAGGTCTTCCGCACTGACGCCGGAATGGGATTGCGTTTTTTCGACGAGCGTGACCATTTCTCCGATCAGAGCTACCACATTTTCTACCTGGGCGCGGATATCGGAGGTCATCTGTGTGGATGATGTGGTACGATCCAGCAGCATATTGTTGTTGTCAGTCAGCTCGTTCATACCCAGCATGACGATATCGGAGCCATGCTTATTCTCAGAAGCCAGCTCTCTTACGACAGTGATACCATCCAGAATGATATTACTCGAAGACTTGACCTGCTCTACGGTAGTTACGACTCTGTGCAGGTCGGCCTTGATGCTGTCGGTCATGGCACCGTCGGATTCGTTCAGATGACGGATGGACATGACATAACAGATGTAGCACAGGACGATACAGGACAGCTGTAACTGATAATTCTTCATATCGGAAGCACTGTTGAAGCCCAGCATATAACGATAGACGGCCGCACCGACGATGATCAGAGCATTGGCGATACCACAGTCGATCATGAATTTCCGGTTCTTATACAGTACCAGCAGGCTCGTCACTGGCAGGATATAAGTGAAAGCGATCGGGGAAGCTGTAGTACAGATGACAAAAGTGTAGAAGATACCGTAACCGATGACCAGATCGTAGCGGTAGAGCTCCGTTGCCCAACCCTTTACACGTAACAGCACTTCGCCAAAGATCAGAGGCAGCCAGCACAATGCCAGAAAAATAAGGTAAGAAGTGGTGGGATATAATCCCCCGGACGCATCGGAGCCATAGTTGGCACTCAGTAAAACAGCAAAAACGATCCAGATCTTACGGGCTTTCCGATTAGCTTTTTCTTTGAAAACATTTTCGTCGTATGTCATTAGGTAATTCCTCCTTGCAATATTCGCTGACATGGCGTACTTCTGATGAAACTGCATTATAATGTTAATATTTGTCGAAAATAGCGATATGCAGTTTTTAAAAGAATAACACATAAGAGAATAGATTAAAATAGCAAATGCAAAAAACTTCTAAAGTTTTACTTTCCCGGCATTTTGGGGTAAGATAAGCAGTATAGATTCCTAAGGACACAGAAAGAGAGGGTTACTATAATTATGAGATTTCAGGACATGCCTTACGAGAGAATAGATTTTGCCAAAGTGCAGGAGGAGATGGGAGAGCTGATCCGGGAGCTGGAGGCGGCGAAGAGCGGGGAGGAGCAGTTCGAGGTGCATAAGAAGTATTATGCGCTGACGGACCGTGTCATGACGCTGATGACGATTGCGAATATCCGCTTTGATATCGATACCTCCGATAAATTTTACGAGGAAGAGCATAAATACTATGATGAGCAGGGCCCGGTATTTAGTAATCTCGTGCTGGCTTATCAGAAGAAATTATATGAATCCCCATACAGAGCGTATCTGGAGGAGAAGATCGGTCCGGTAGCGTTCAAGAATATGGAGCTGGCACAGAAGTCCATGAGTGAGACATTGATCCCGCTGATGCAGGAGGAGAACTCTCTGACCATGGAGTATGACAAGCTCATCGCCGGTGCGAAGATCGATTTCGACGGCAGGGAACTGAATCTGTCCCTGTTACGGCCCTATCTGGTGAATTCCGACCGCGATGTCCGCAGACAGGCATGGGAGAAGATGAGTGCCTTTTTCCTGGAAAATGAGGAAAAACTGGACAGCATTTACGACAAACTGGTGAAAAACCGTACCGCGCAGGCAAGGGCAATGGGCTATGAAAATTACCTGGAGCTGGGATATTACCGGATGAACCGCAACTGCTACGGCAAGGACGAGGTAGAGGCTTTCCGCAGGCAGATCAAGGAGTATTTCGTACCCTTCGCAGAGAAACTGCATGACCGCAGAAGACAGCGTCTGGGTCTGGAGAAGCTCAGTTATATCGACGAGCAGGTATATTTTAAGGATGGCAACCCGGCACCCACCGGAATCCCCGAAGAGATCATGGCAGCCGGACAGAAGATGTACCGTGAGCTGTCCCCGGAGACTGCGGAATTTTTTGATTTCATGATGGAGAATCAGTTATTTGATGTCCTGGGGCGCAAGACGAAGAAGGCAGGCGGTTACATGACCTATCTGCCCCTCTATCATGCTCCGTTTATCTTCGCCAACTTCAACGGTACCAGCGGTGATGTGGACGTCATCACGCATGAGTGTGGTCATGCGTTCCAAGGGTATCTCGCTGCACAGGATCCTATCAGAGAGCATGCGGATATCGGCATGGAGACTGCAGAGATCCATTCCATGTCCATGGAATTTTTCACGGAAAAGTGGATGAACCTGTTCTTCGGCGATAGAGCGCAGGATTATGTGG
This sequence comes from Waltera intestinalis, assembly GCF_009695995.1. Lineage (GTDB taxonomy): Bacteria > Bacillota > Clostridia > Lachnospirales > Lachnospiraceae > Acetatifactor > Acetatifactor intestinalis. The sequence continues at coordinate 83,824 of NZ_VUMU01000006.1, read as the reverse complement.
AGATGCATCTGGAGGATGCGGCGGCATTTATCCCTTACGGCTGTATGGTGGATGAGTTCCAGCATATCGTCTATGAGCATCCGGAGTTGACCCCGGCAGAGAGAAAGCAGGCATGGAGCCGTCTGGAACGGGAGTACAAACCCCACCTGGACTACGAGGGAGATCCTTTCTTCGGACAGGGAGGCTTCTGGCAGAAGCAGCTGCACATTTACGACTACCCTCTGTATTATATCGATTACTGCCTGGCACAGACCTGTGCACTACAGTACAAGGTGAAGATGGATGCTGATTTTACAGAGGCGTGGAAGAGTTATCTGAAGCTGTGCAGGCTGTCTGCCAGCGATTTTTACACCAATATGATCAAAGAAGTCGGACTGGACAGTCCTTTTGAACCCGGTTGTGTGAAAAATATCGTGGAAAAACTTGAAAAATATGTGAAATAGCTTTCTTTTTCCGCTAAAATACGGTAAAATAAGGAGTCATTGGACTTAAGACGCTAGGAAGGAGACATGTAAGCGATGTCTAAGAATGAAAAAGTTACAGAAAATAAGGAACAAAAAGAACAAACTGAACAGAAGGTCATGACAAAATATGACCGTAAGGTACAGAAACGTAAAGAAGAGAAGGAAAAGGATAAAAAGGAAGAGCGCATCAGTACAGCAGTCGGGATCGTATTCCTCGTTGCTTTGGTATGCCTGGTGGCATCTTTCCCGATCCGGACCTATCTGGCAACCCATGAGACTTATGTAGTGATCAATGGTGAAAAGGTGAATAAGGTAGAATTTGATTATGTCTACAACACCTCCAAGAACAACTACATTACACAGTACGGAAGTTATTTAAGCTATTTCGGACTGGATACCAGCAAGGATCTGTCCACCCAGATGTATTCCGATACTCTGACCTGGCAGGATTATTTTGAGCAGAATGCAGTAGAGAGCCTGAAGCAGAATAAGGCGTTGATGGCAGAAGCCAAAGCAGCCGGCTTCACCTACGATACCACGGATGAGTACAATACTTTCAAGGAGACCATCAAAACCTCCGCTGCAACCGCAGGCGTATCTGATAAAGAATATGTACGTTCCATCTACGGAAGCTATGCAACCATGGGCCGTATCGGAGAATATGTGAAGAACGACATGGTAATGAACGCTTATTATCAGAAGCTGCAGGAGGATAATGCTCCCAGTGATGATGAGATCCAGAGCTATTATGAGGAAAATAAGGCAACCTACGATTCCGTAGACTACCGCCTGACCACGATCGAAGCTGATCTGCCCACCGAGCCTACCGAACTGGCCGATCCCGTAGAGGAGACTGCTGCCGATACCACAGGTACCACCGATGGAACCGCAGCTACTGACAGCACACAGGATACCGCTTACCAGCCTTCCGATGCTGAGATCGCCAAGGCCATGGAAGATGCCAAGGTACTGGCTGACGATGCGGAGCAGACCGTGGCAAAAGACGGCGAAGCACATGAGAATGAGAAGAAGTCTTCTGTGAACTACCTGATCTCCGACTGGCTGTTCGATGATGCCAGAAAGGCAGGAGACACCACCGTCATTACTAACGACAACAGCCATTGCTACTATGTCGTGGCATTTGAGAAGAGATATTTGGACGAGACTCCTTCCGCAGATGTACGTGTGATCATTCCCACCGAGGATAAGACCGGTGAAGAGATCCTGGAGGAGTGGAAGAACGGTGCAGCTACCGAGGACAGCTTCGCAGAATTGTGCAAGAAGTATACACAGGATACTTCCGCAGTAGAGAACGGCGGTCTGTTCGAGCAGGTGACCAAGACCGGTATGACCGAGGAGCTGAGCAACTGGATCTTCGACAGCAGCCGTCAGGCAGGAGATACCGTAGCCATCACTGTCAGTGACAGCACCTATGTACTTTACTACATCGGACAGGATCAGCCTGAGTGGAAGATCAACATCAAGAATACGCTGGTATCCGATACAATGAGTCAGCATATGCAGGATATTACCGCAGATGTAACGGTAGAGGATCCCAAGGGTAAGCTGAATTACCTGAAGGTGCAGGCAGAGGAATCCGCAGCTGCTGAGACTGAGACTGCAACAGCAGAGACCCAGGAGATCACCGAGGAACAGAGCGCTGCTACCGAAGAGACCGCAACACAGGCACAGTAAGGCTTGCCGGGGAACAGAACATAGACAACAGACAAGTACCTGTTTCACTGCGCAAGCAGAAGAGACAGGTACTGTTAGATTATAGGAGAAAAGAAATGCAGGAAAAGGTTCTGGTATTAGATATTGACGGAACACTGACCAATTCAAAAAAGGAGATTACAGAAGCTACAAAACAGGGAATCTGGAATATTTTACAGCATGGACACAAGGTGATCCTGGCTTCCGGACGTCCCACGCCCGGTATGCGGAAATGTGAAGAGGAACTGGAGTTGAAAAAATACGGTGGATATCTTCTGTCCTTTAATGGGGCCCGTATCGTGGAATGTAAAACGGGAGAAGTGGTCTATCAGAGAACACTGCCCCTGTCCATTGTACCCGGATTGTATGAATTCGCCAAAGCGAATGGCTGCGGACTGATCACTTATCAGGGAGAGGGAGTCATCTCCGCATTTGAGCCGGATAAATATGTGCAGTTAGAAGCGAGGATTAACGGAATCCCCATTAAAATGGTGGATGATTTTGTATCCTATGTAGATTTTGATATCAACAAATGTCTGATGACGGCACCGGAAGAGATTGCTCCCGAACTGGAGAAACAGCTGCAGGAAAAATACAGTGATGTGGCAAGCATCTACCGTTCTGAGCCCTATTTTATTGAGATCATGCCCAAGGATGTGAATAAAGCGACTTCTCTCGACCACATGCTGGAGGGTATGGGACTGACCAGAGAGAATGCGATCTGCTGCGGTGACGGCTACAACGACATTTCCATGATCGAATATGCGGGGACCGGTGTAGCAATGGGAAATGCCCAGCCGGCGGTCAAGGAAGCTGCAGATTACATCACCGGTACTAACGATGAGGACGGGCTGGTGGAGGTCATCGATAAATTTATCATGAAACCGGAAGCTTAAGGCGACAAAGAACAGGAATGAAAGGGAAGTATGATTCAGATACAGATACCCGAGAAAGCGAAATACATTATAGAAACCATTCAGGCGGCAGGATTTGAAGCCTATGTGGTAGGCGGCTGCGTGCGGGATTCCATCCTGGGCAGATGCCCGGAGGACTGGGACATTACTACTTCGGCGAGACCGGAGCAGGTGAAGGCGCTGTTCCGTCGTACCATCGACACCGGGATCCAGCACGGTACCGTGACGGTCATGTTGGACAAAGAGGGCTTCGAGGTCACCACTTACCGTGTGGATGGAAAATACGAAGACAGCCGACATCCCAGGGAGGTCACTTTTACCCCGAATCTGGAAGAGGATTTAAAACGCCGCGATTTCACCATCAATGCGATGGCATATAATGAAACAGAGGGGCTGATCGATATCTTCGGTGGCTTAGAGGACATCGGGGCGAAACTGATCCGCTGTGTGGGCAATCCGGAGGAACGTTTCGGAGAGGATGCCCTGCGTATCATGCGTGCTATCCGTTTCTCTGCGCAGTTAGGCTACGAGATCCATGAGGACACCGAAGCGGCAATCCGGAAGCTGGCACCGACTTTGCAGAAGATCAGCGCGGAGCGGATCCAGATGGAATTGACCAAGCTGCTGATCTCCCCTCATCCTGACACCTTGCGAGATGCTTATGACATGGGTGTCACGAAGGTGATCCTGCCGGAATTCGATGCCATGATGGAGACTCCTCAGAAGCATAAGCACCATAAATACAACGTGGGAGAGCATACCTTACATGCCCTCATAGAGATCGCACCTGAGAAGAATCTGCGGTATGCTATGCTGCTTCATGATATCGGCAAGCCTGAGACACTTACCGTGGATGAAGACGGCACCACCCATTTTCACGGACATCCTGCAGTGGGTGAGGAGATGGCACGCAGGATCCTTAGGAGACTCAGATTTGATAATGATACAGTGGCAGTGGTGACCCGTCTGGTAAGATACCATGATTATGGTAATGATGTGACACCTGACCTGCGGATCGTGCGGAGAGCTGTGAACAAGATCGGGGAAGATATCTTCCCGCTATTGCTCCCGGTGAGACATGCGGATATCCTGGCACAGAGCGATTATCTGCGGGCAGAGAAGCTGGAGAACCTGGAGCTCTGGAAGCAGTTATATGAAGAGATGCTGGAGAAAAAGCAGTGCGTATCCTTGAAAACGCTGGCTGTCACCGGCAGAGATCTCATTGCTATGGGAATGAAGCCCGGCAGGGAGTTGGGCGATATGCTGCAGAAGCTATTGGAACTGGTCTTAGAGCACCCGGAGCAGAATACCAGAGAACAACTGCTGGAAAAGGCGGGCGAACTGGCAGCAGGCAAAGAGTGAGCATACTTTTATAAGATCTCTCATAAGATAGCGTAGGAACCGTCAAACCGGTTAAGTACATATCTTAGGAGGGGTTGTAAGTGAATGACAGAGCGGTGGCACTGCTGGAGCAGTATGAGATAGAGGTATTGCGTACCCGAAAAGGGCGGGGGGCGATTCTGTGCGATACACAGCAGGGCTGCCTGATCTTCAAGGAATATACAGGACGCGAGGAACAGCTACGTCTGCAGGAACAGGTGCTTAAGCATCTGGAGGCTTGTGGGAATATCTCTGCGGAGAGACTTCTCGCCACCAGAGAGGGTGCACTGTCGGTCATGGACAGGGATGGTGTCAGATATATTCTGAAGACCTGGTGGGAAGGCAGAGAATGTAACATCCGTGACAGGGAAGAATGCATGGAAGCCATGCGCCTGCTGGCCGGACTTCACAAGGATCTGGAATTTATTCCCACGTTTCCCGAGATGGAAGGGATACCCACACCGGTCATCCGTAGATTCCTTCCGAGTCGAGAGTATGAGAAGCATAACAAAGAATTGAAGAGGGCCCGGAGATTCTTAAAACAGCGGAGCCAGAAGACCTGGTTCGAGATCCGGCTGGCTGCCGTGATGGATCCTTTTTTGGAAGAGGCCGGGCAGATCTGTGAGGAATGGAAAAAGATAGAAAATTCACATGACGTAGAAGAGGGAGAAACCTTCTGCTTTTGCCACGGTGATTATCAATATCACAATATTTTGCGCCAGGACAGAGGATTTTTCCTGGTGAATTTTGAAAAATGTCAGGCAGACGGTCCCATAAGGGATCTTTATCTGTTGCTGCGTAAACTGTTGGAGAAAAGTGATTGGGACTGTAACCGGGGGGAAGCCCTGCTGGCAGCTTATGAATCCGTCAGACCGCTGAATCCTTTCGAGAGACAGGATCTGTTCTACAGATTGTCTTATCCCGAAAAATTATGGAAGATCGTGAATTTCTATTACAATTCGGGAAAAGCATGGATTCCGGAAAAAAATCAGGAAAAACTGGACCGGCTGCTGGAACAGGAGACCGCCCGAAAAAAATTCCTACGGATTCTGAGACCATAAGATCATAAGATCGGATAGACACTAAGGTACCGGAGAGGAGACAAAAGCATGAACAAAAGATATCTGATGAAAGCAGTAGCATGCATTTGGCTTATGACAATATTGTCAATAACTGGCTGCGGGCAGAAAGCTGCCACGGAAGGAAATACAGAGACGCAGACACAGACGGAAGCGGAGCGTGTGGATACCGGATTCGTGGTGACGAATCCGGACAGTTATGATTCTGCGGATACTGCTGTACTGGTGGATATTAACGAAGTTGACAAAACTGTCACTTTGCTGAATCTGGATCTCTGCAGGCGATATACGCTATCCATGGATGGAACCACTCGTTTCGGGGATAAATACGGCAAGGCGATCTCGCTGGATCAGTTGCAGGAGGGTGATATTGTGGATGTGACTTTTCTGAAGACACAAAAACACCTGACCTCCATGCAGCTGGCACAGACGGCATGGCAGTATGATAGTGTGGAGCGCTATGAGTTGAATGCGGTGAGGCACGAGGTAAGCATCGGTGGAGAAACCTATAAGCTGTCCAAAGACACGCAGTATTTTTCCCAGGGGCACAGTATAGAAGAGATCGATCTGAATCCATCCGATATTCTTACATTCCATGGAATTGACAGTACGGTGCTCAGCGTGGTCGTGGAAAAGGGTCATGGATATCTCCGGCTGGTCAATGATGAGAATTTCGTGGGTGGATGGCTGGAGATCGGACAGACACAGATCGTGAGGATCACGGAGGACATGCTGGTGACGGTGCCGGAAGGCAGTTATCAGGTGGATATCAGCTGCAGCGGCGGAGGCGGTACGAAGTATGTAGTGATCAACCGTAACGAAGAGACAACCCTGGATATCGGAGATCTGGAGGTTGCGGAGGCGAAGTACGGTATGGTGCTGTTTTCCATGAGCCCGGCCGATGCGGAGCTGTATATTGACGGAAGTCAGGTGGATCCTTCCCAGCCGGTCTCACTGGAGTACGGAATCCACCAGATCATAGCAAAAGCGGACGGCTATAAATCTCTGACACAGTATCTCCGGGTAGGACAGGAATCTGCCGGAGTGGATGTGCAATTAGATAAAGTGGATTCCGACAGTGAGGAAAGCACAGGAAGTACAGAAAGCTCGTCGTCTGCAGGCAGCTCTTCCACCGGTACTGCTTCCGGCAGTACTTCCGCGACGGCAGACACCACAACCACCTACTATCGGGTACACATTGATGCACCGGAAAACGTGGAAGTATATCTGGACGGTAACTATGTGGGAATCTCACCCTGTAGCTTCAAAAAGACATCGGGAAGTCATGTGATCACACTGCGGAAGTCCGGATATGAGACCAGGAGTTATACGGTTCAGGTGGACGATGAACAGAAGGATGTATCGTATTCTTTTGTGGATCTGACAGTTAGCTCCCAAACTTCAAAATAATCTTTGAAAAGGCACAGGAAATGTCGTAAATATGCGGAAATGCCTTGACAAAAGGGATAAAAACAGATATATATATTTATAGACGTTTCAAAAGAACTATTTTCGAGCGTAAATTTAATCACGAAAACTCATTATAGGAGGAGTTCAATATGAACAAAACAGAATTAGTTGCAGCTATGGCTGATCAGGCTGGTCTTTCCAAGAAGGACGCAGAGAAGGCATTAAAGGCTTTCACAGATGTTGTTGCTGAAGAGTTAAAGAAGGATGGTAAGGTTCAGTTAGTTGGCTTCGGTACTTTCGAAGTATCCAGCAGAGCAGCAAGAGAAGGCAGAAATCCTCAGAGCGGCAAGCCCATGAAGATCGCTGCTTCTAAGGCTCCTAAGTTCAAGGCTGGTAAAGCATTAAAGGATATGCTGAACGCATAATAGAAGCTGATTTTTCAGAGACTCGAGAGGACAACCTTTCGGGTCTCTTTCGTTATGAGAAATAGTTTTCAGAAGGAGAGGAAACCCATGAGACTGGATAAATATTTAAAGGTGTCCCGCCTGATCAAACGCCGTACTGTGGCCAACGAAGCCTGCGACAGCGGCAGAGTATTGATCAACGACAAACCGGCAAAGGCATCTGCCAATGTAAAAGAGGGAGATATCATCACGATCTCTTTCGGTAACAAGGAAGTAAAGGTAGAAGTGCTGGATGTTCAGGAGACAGTGAAAAAAGAAGAAGCAAAAGAGCTCTTTCGTTATGTATAAATATGTATAAATTTCCAATGACTCCCATAAGATGAATTGTAGCTTTGAATAGTTATGATAAATTGCAATGTGACACAGATGGGAGGAAATATGGAAGATTTAAACACAACAGGGCGTATGCATAAAATAATTATGACCAACAGACGAACCTGCACGGTGAACGGTGTCAATGATGTGCTTTCTTTTGATCTGCGGGAGATTCTGCTGGAGACGGAACAGGGTATGCTGATGATCCGCGGAAATGAACTGCATGTGAATCGGCTGACCCTGGATAAAGGGGAAGTGGACATTGACGGCCGGATCGACAGCTTCGTATATTCGGATACCGCAGCATCCGGGGAGAAGCAGGAGTCATTTTTCGCCAGGCTGTTCCGTTAATGAATGAAAATGTTTTTCTGCTGCATTCGTTTCTCCTGGGAGTAGAGATTACTTTTCTGTATGATATACTGCGGATTCTGCGGAGGGTTTTTGTACATGGCAACGGCATGGTGTCACTGGAGGATATTGCCTTCTGGATCTATTGTGCGGGAAAAGTGTTTTTACTGATGTTCCGGGAGAGCAATGGGAACCTGAGATGGTTCGCCGTGCTGGGGGCAGTATTGGGAATGTATCTGTATCACAGGTCGCTAAGTCCCCTCCTGGTAAAATATGTCTCCGGATTTCTCAACATGCTCTTAAACCCGATTCATAAGGCGTTGCGGATATCCGTAAGATGGGTAAAAAAGAAGTTGACGAGACTTCGGAAAATGCTTAAAATATTCATAGAAAGGAGATGCGCGTATGGCAAGGGGAAAAAGAAGAGTAGCCTACCGCAGGAGACATCAGAACCGGTTCAGCCTGTTCCTGGTGAGCCTGGTCGTATTGATGATCATGGTAGTCGTTGCGGTGCGAAGCGTGGAATTACAACGGAAGATCGCAGGATATGATACCCAGATCGCAAGCCTGAACGCGCAGATCGATGCGGAGACCGCCAGAGCGGAAGAGATCGAGGAGTATCGCAAGTATACGCAGACCAAGGCTTATGTGGAGGAAGTGGCGAAGGATAAGCTGGGACTGGTGTATGAAGGTGAGATCCTTTTTAAAGAGGACAATTAAGCAGGGAGACTGATTCTCAACAGTGGACCTGCTTTTTTTGTCGCAAAAAATGAAGGTAACATTCCCCCGAATTTGACAAAAAGAAAGAAACAGTGGCTCTATAATCGTGAAGACAGAAAGGGGAATAGTCATGGTGATAGGAAAACGGGAACAGAAAAATCCAGAACAGAAGTTATGTGCACAGGTATCCATGCTGTGCCGGCAGAAGCTGTTGGGGTATGCGGAGAGTTTTGAGGAATTGGGGAGAAGTTTTCACGACGAAGCGAGGATTGTGGGAGATGACAGACAGAGTATTCTGGAGAAATGCCTGCTGCAGCAGAGCAGGCAGGTCATGGGGGATCATCTGCAGACGGTCGCACGGATCATGGAACAAGTGGCCGGAGAAGAGATGTGCTACCGGCCGGTAGAGGAAAAGCGAAGAAAAAACCTCGTCCAGGCATTGCATAGTGAGGGGATTGCGGCAGCAGAGTTATGTTATATTCGAAAAAAAGGTGCTGCCGCAAACGGTATCAGCATGATACTTTCCACGGAGAGATCCGGCTGTAAGGCATCGCAGGCAGCAGATATGCTTACCGTACTTTTGGGGAAGCATCTGCAGCCGTCGCCGGGAAGTCCCTATCTCATAGAGAGGGAACCACACTGTTTTCAGTTTACAGAAGAACCGAAATATGTGGCCCTTACCGGAGTGAGCCGGGCAGTAAAAGAGGGAGAGAAAATATCCGGGGATCAGTATGCCATGCTGGAATCGGAAAAAGGAAGACTGTTATTGCTGTTATCCGACGGAACCGGTGCGGGAGAAGATGCCAGCCGGGGCAGCGGCAGAGTATTGGATCTCATGGAAAAAATGCTGGAGGCGGGATTTGACACCGAAGAATCCGTAAATATGCTGAACTCCGCATTGTATGCGCAGAATGAGGAGGAAGATCATCCGACGGTGGATATCTGCAGCCTGGATCTGTACAGCGGAGAGTGCGAGATCTGCAAAGTCGGAGGTGCGGCCACTTTTCTGAAAGAAAGCGGCAGAACAGAGTGTATCGGAGGAGAAAGTCTGCCGCTGGGGATTTTTCAGAAAGCGCAGACGGAAGTCCGGGTGCGGCAGCTGGCAGCGGGCGATCTGCTGATCATGATGACGGACGGTGTGCTGGATGCACTGGAGGATGATTGCGAGGAGCGGATGCGGGATATGATAGAGACATTAGAAGAACAGAATCCGCAGGAGATCGCAGAGAAGATACTTTCTTATGCCATATGCAGCTGTGGGGGCAGGATCCGGGATGATATGACGGTGTTTGTGCTGTGCTTGTGGGAGAATGCGTGATTGCTGCCTTGATTTTTTCGCATAATTAGGATAGAGTAAAATCATGAATACATGGATGGATACACGAGAAAAAGTATTTGCATATATAAAAGAGCATCAAATGCTGCAACCCGGTGACCGTGTGGTGGCCGGGGTTTCCGGAGGGGCAGACTCGGTTTGCCTCTTATTTTTGTTATTGGAATGGAGGAGAGAATTCCCGCTGGACATTGCGGTGGTCCATGTCAATCACGGGATCCGGCCGGAAGCCGGTGAGGATGCCCGGTATGTGGAAAAATTGTGTGGAGAACATAAAATCCCGTTTTTCCTGACGGAAGCCGATGTACGGCAGCGGTCAATTCTGGAAAAATGTTCCGAAGAGGAAGCCGGCCGCAGAACAAGATATGAAGCTTTTGACAAAGCTGCGGAGGAATGGGGAGCCACGAAGATCGCGGTAGCGCATAACAGCAATGACCGCAGCGAGACGCAGCTGTTTCATCTGTTCCGGGGCAGCGGCATCCGGGGACTGGCAAGCATCCTCCCGGTGAGAGGTCGGATCATACGGCCGATCCTGTGCCTGGAGAGATGGGAAATCGAGGACTTTTTAACACAACAGGGAATTTTCTACTGTAAGGATGCTACCAACGATGAGGACGATTATACCAGGAACCGGATACGGCATCATATTTTACCCTATGCGGAGCAAAACATTGCGCGGGGCTGTGTGGTGCATATGAACCAGACAGCGGAGCTGCTGGCGGAGACGGAGGAATATCTGGAGCTGCAGACGGCGGAGGCAGTGAACAGATGCATACGGAGCATAAAGGCTCCGGGCAGTGCGCTGCAGCCGGATGTGAGCAGTCAGGCACAAGAGGAGCATATCGCGGTGGAACCTTTTCTGACGCTACATCCTGTGATCCGTAAAAGACTTTTGTATGAAGAGGTAAAAAGACTTTCTCCCGGGCAGAAAGACATCACCTATCAGCATATTGCGGAACTTCTGACATTGTTTACGCAGGAAGGAAACCGGACGATCTGCCTTCCCTTCGGAATCCGCGGCAGGCGGCAATATGAACAGGTCATCCTGACAATACAGACGACGCAGACAACGAAAGCTGCGGACAGCGACGATCAGACTGCTGTTGCGACACCGCTCTGGCAGCAGCGGGATCCGGATATGATTCCGGGACAGAAGAAAACAGTGGAGTGCGCGCTGGGAACTCTGGAATATTCCGTATGGGAAGCGTCCCATGGACTTGAAAAAAACCAAGAAGTTCCCACAAATCAGTATACGAAATCGTTTGATTATGATAAAATAAAAAAATGTCCGATGATACGAACACGGCAGACAGGGGACTATCTGACCATTGCAGACGGCAGAGGCGGAATGATCCGTAAATCATTAAAAAGCTTTTTTGTCGATCAGAAAATTCCTCGCAAGGAGCGCGACAGACTGCCGATCCTGGCAGAAGATGATCACGTGCTGTGGGTCATGGGATACCGCATCAGCGAATATTATAAAGTAACGGAGAATACAAAACGTATTTTAAAGGTACAATTAATAAGAAAGGAGTTCGCCTAAGAGCGAAGAGACAAAAGAAAATGGCAGAACATATCAGAGTACTGTTGACAGAAGAGGAAGTAGATAAGAGAATTCAGGAGATCGGAGAACAGATCAGTAAGGACTATGCAGGTAAGCAGGTACACCTTGTATGTGTACTGAAGGGCGGCAGCTTCTTCATGTGTGAGCTGGCAAAGCGTATCACCGTTCCCGTATCTCTGGATTTCATGTCTGTATCCAGCTATGGCAGCGACACCAAATCCAGCGGTGTGGTGAAGATCGTAAAAGACCTGGATGAATCCCTAAAGGATAAGGATGTTATCGTAGTAGAGGATATCGTAGATAGTGGAAGAACCTTAAGTTATCTGTTAGAGATGCTTCGTGACAGAGGACCGGCTTCTTTACGTCTGTGCACTCTGTTGGACAAGCCGGAGAGAAGAGTCATCGATGTTCATGTAGATTATACCGGATTTAATATTCCCGATGAATTTGTAGTGGGCTACGGTCTGGATTATGATCAGAGATATCGTAATCTGCCTTACATCGGTGTGGTAGAATTCGATTAAGCAATACGAAGATGCAGGAGGCCCGTGAAGTTGAAACAAAACGGCAGAACAATTAACTCATATTTTATATTTATCATACTTCTGGTCATGGTGATCGTAGGGCTCAATCTGTTGAGCAGTCGGGAAGAGGAATATACCAGAGCAGAATTTATCGCGGATCTGGATGCCGGAAATGTATCTGAGATCGTAATACAGCCGAATGGAGAAGCTCCTACCGGCTATCTGGAGATCCAGATGAAGAACGGACTGAATCATAAGCTGTATGCTACGGATATCACCGAGCTGGAGACATTGGTCCGCGAGTACGGATTTGATCCCGTAGTGAATGACATTGAGAGAGAGAACTGGTTTCTTACTTATATGCTGCCAATGCTGGTAGTACTGGCTGTAGGTGTATTCCTTTTCATGATGATGAATGCCCAGCAGGCCGGTGGCGGTAACGGTAAAATGATGAACTTTGGCAAGAGCCGGGCCAAAATGTCCATAGGTGACAAGAGCGTCACCTTTGCACAGGTAGCCGGTCTGAAGGAGGAAAAAGAGGAACTGGAGGAAATCGTTGATTTTCTGAAAGAACCCGGAAAATACACCGGTGTCGGTGCGAGGATTCCCAAGGGTGTTCTGTTGGAGGGACCTCCCGGAACCGGTAAGACTCTGCTGGCGAAAGCCGTGGCAGGCGAAGCCGGAGTACCTTTTTTCAGCATCTCCGGATCTGATTTCGTGGAAATGTTCGTCGGTGTCGGCGCATCCCGTGTGCGCGATCTGTTTGAAGAGGCGAAGCACAATGCGCCCTGTATCGTGTTCATTGATGAGATCGATGCCGTGGCAAGACGCCGTGGTACCGGTATGGGCGGCGGACACGATGAGAGAGAGCAGACCCTGAACCAGTTACTGGTAGAGATGGACGGTTTCGGTGTCAACGAAGGCATTATCGTCATGGCAGCTACGAACCGTGTGGATATTCTCGATCCCGCGATCCTGCGTCCCGGACGATTTGACCGTAAGGTAGCGGTAGGGACTCCGGATGTAGGTGGCAGAGAAGAAATACTGAAGGTACATGCGAAGAATAAACCCCTGGGAGATGATGTAAATCTACAGCAGCTTGCACAGACTACCGCAGGATTTACCGGAGCGGATCTGGAGAACTTGTTGAACGAAGCAGCGATCATCGCAGCGAAGGAGAATCGCTCCTTTATCGCGAATAAAGATGTTAAGAGGGCGTTTGTCAAAGTAGGAATCGGTGCGGAGAAGAAGAGCCGCATTATTTCCGACAAGGAGAAGAAGATTACGGCATATCACGAAGCAGGTCATGCGATCCTGTTTCATGTGCTGCCGGATGTGGGACCTGTTTACACCGTCTCCATTATACCTACCGGCGTAGGAGCCGCCGGTTACACCATGCCTCTGCCGGAAAAGGATGAGATGTTCGCCACCAAGAGCCGTATGCTCCAGGATATCATGGTATCTTTGGGCGGACGTATCGCAGAGGAGATCATCTTCGGAGATATTACTACCGGAGCATCCAGTGATATTAAGAAAGCCACCAAGACAGCCCGCCGTATGGTAACCCGTTACGGAATGTCTGATAATATCGGTGTCATCTGCTATGACGATGACGATGATGAAGTCTTCATCGGTAAGGATCTGGCACATGCCAAGGCTCACAGTGAGGAGATTTCCGGTGAGATCGATAAGGAAGTCAAGCGCATCATAGATGACTGCTATACCAAGGCAAAAGACATTATTATGCAGCATGAGAAGGTACTTCACAGTTGTGCTAAGCTTCTGTTAGAAAAGGAAAAGATCAACAGAGAAGAGTTTGAAGCACTTTTCGTATAGGAAAAGGTTTTCGAGGGTGTTTCGTAGATTTGGTAGTATTGTACAAACTGCTTTTGTGAAAAATAAACAAAAACAAATATGCATTTTTGTAATATTTGTGAATTTTGAGAATAGTCAAAACTAGTAGTGCATGCTATTATACTACTTGTAACCCCCCCAATACATTATATAGTTTTTTGCTATACCCCATAAGAAAGAAATACCTTCTCTAAAAAGGACAGTCCTCCCAAGACTGTCCTTTTTACCGTTCAAAAACAAGTCAGGCTGTTGTCAGATGTAGGGAAAAAGGGTATAATTACATATGTGTGTGCTGCACAGGTAAGAATAGCAGGAGCATAATATAGATAGTAAGACATTAGTCTCAGAAAGGATAGATACTATGGATCTGGAGCTATTACGCCGAACAGAATATAATCAGCAGTATATTGCTGCCATGAGACCCGTATTTAATAGAAGAGCTCTTTTTACGGATACAAGTGCGGAGTATGTGATCCCGGAAGAGCCGGAACCATATTCCGAGGTGACGATCCGTTTCCGTACCGCCAGGAACAACGTGGACAGAATATTCCTCGTAAGCGGTGGACAGAAGCATCTCATGGTACGAGTGGAGAGCAATAATGATTTTGATTACTATGCTTATGTGATGCGTCTGGATGATCAGAAGGTATCCTACTACTTTGAGGTACAGACCGGCAGGATCACAGGTATCTTCGATATGAGAGGATTGGTGCAGGAGGTCAACGAGTATTATGACTTTATCATCATTCCCGGCTTCCATACTCCCGAATGGGCAAAAGGTGCGGTAATGTACCAGATCTATACCGATCGTTTCTGTAATGGCGATCCTTCCAATGATGTGCTGACCAATGAATACTGCTATATCGGGGAGCCGGTGCACCGTGTAGAGGACTGGGGACGGTATCCTGCACAGATGGATGTCCGTGAGTTCTACGGAGGAGACCTGCAGGGCGTATTGGACAAGATGGACTACCTGCAGGAGCTGGGCGTTGAGGTAATTTATTTTAACCCTCTGTTCGTATCCCCGTCCAACCATAAATACGATATTCAGGACTATGATTATATTGATCCCCATCTGGGTAAGATCGTCAGTGATGAGGGAGAGCTGCTTCCGGATGGACAGCGGGAGAACCGTTTCGCTTCCCGCTATATCGATCGCGTGACCAATAAGGCGAACTTAGAGGCGAGCAACGAGATGTTTGCCCAGGTAGTGGCAGAGGCGCATCGCAGAGGCATGAGAGTCATATTGGACGGTGTGTTCAACCACTGCGGATCCTTTAATAAATGGATGGACAGAGAACGTATTTACGAGAATGCGGAAGGCTATGACAAGGGTGCTTATGTCAGCGCAGACAG
Source organism: Waltera intestinalis (assembly GCF_009695995.1). Lineage (GTDB taxonomy): Bacteria > Bacillota > Clostridia > Lachnospirales > Lachnospiraceae > Acetatifactor > Acetatifactor intestinalis. Next base: position 68,386 of record NZ_VUMU01000006.1, on the reverse strand, counting down.
CCCTTACCGGAATTATTTTGATTTCCATAATCAGGCAGCATGGCCTTATAACAATTCTTATGACGGATGGTGGGGACATGATACCCTGCCGAAGCTGAATTACGAAGGTTCTCAGGAACTGATGGATTATGTTCTTCATGTTGCAAAAAAATGGGTATCTCCGCCCTATAATGTGGACGGCTGGAGACTGGATGTGGCGGCAGACTTAGGTCACAGCCAGGAGTTCAATCACCATTTCTGGCAGGAATTCCGGAAAGCGGTAAAAGAGGCCAATCCGGAGGCGATCATTCTGGCAGAGCATTACGGCAATACCAGAGACTGGCTGCAGGGCAACGAATGGGATACTGTCATGAACTACGATGCGTTCATGGAGCCTGTGACCTGGTTCCTCACCGGTATGGAGAAGCACAGCGATGACTACAGAGAGGACCTGCTCGGTAATGCAGAGAGCTTCTGGGGAGCCATGCGGCATCATACCTCCAGTTTTTCCATGCCCAGCTGGCAGGTGGCTATGAATGAACTGTCCAACCATGATCATTCCCGTTTCCTGACAAGAACGAACCATAAGGTGGGACGTACCAATACTTTAGGCCCTCAGGCTGCGGAGCAGGGCATCAATAAGGCAGTGTTCAGGGAGGGCGTTGTGATCCAGATGACCTGGACGGGCGCACCGACGATCTACTACGGAGATGAAGCCGGTGTCTGCGGATTCACGGATCCCGATAACCGGAGAACCTATCCCTGGGGACATGAGGATCAGGTGCTGTTGTCGTTTCACAAGGATATTATCCGCCTGCGCCGTGAAAACGAGGAACTGCGTACCGGTTCCCTGAAAATGCTGGAGAATGATTATAACTTCATCTCCTACGGGCGCTTTAACCGCAAGGGACAGTGTGCGATCCTGATCAACAATAACAATCATCCCATCACCAAGGAGATCCATGTATGGGAGATCGGGGTTCCTAAGACAGGTAAGATGAAAGTGATCCTGCAATCCAGAGATGACGGATATTGCATGGAAGGCGCGGAGTATGAGATCAAGGCAGGGAAGATCCTGATCGAGATGCCCCAGACTTCCGCAACGATCCTGAAATATGTGCAGGAATAACGTGTAGAAAAAGATATAATTTACCAAAGACAGAGAGGATTTCAGATGTTTACCATCATCATAACCCTGCTGTTGCCGCTGGTATCCTTAGGGATCTGGCGGCAATATGTTTTGAAAAATAATGGGAGTACCGGGAAGACGGTGACCGGAAGTAAGGGAGCGTATGTTCTTCGTTATGCAACCTGTCTGATGATCATGCTTTTTGTGCCGTGGGTATTGCTTTCCCTGACCGGCAATGACGACAATACAATTTTGCGAAAACTCGTAGAATCCCGGGAATATGCAGTCAAAGTGCTGATCCTGGAAATCTGCATCATGCTGGCATATGCCATTTGTGAACTGTTCGTGGAAGAGGCGAAAGCCGGTAAACATGAGAAGATTCACAGTGTTATGACTAAAATCGCCGGTAGCAAAGGATGGAACATTGTATACAGATACATAGGACCGGTCGTGGTACTGGCATTCAGTGTGTTGGTGATCTGTCTCAATTTCAGCATGATGTCCGACCGGGTGCTGTGGGGAGATGAAGCTTTTTCTGCAAATACTGCACATAAGAGCGTCGGTGGTATCTTGCAGGTGCTGTATTACTGGGATAATCATCCGCCGCTGTATTATTACTGGCTGAAACTGTTTGGAACCCTGTTCGGATTCAGCGTTCCGGTATTCCATCTGGCTTCATTGGTACCGTTTGCCATTGGTATCGTGCTGGCACTGACAGTGATACGGAAACATTTCGGTATGCTCCCGACCACATTTTTCGTGATGATATCGGGTCTGGGACAGGCGTGCCTGGAATATAATCTGGAAGTTCGTATGTATGCACTTGCCTTTTTGTGTGTAATGGGTTGCTTTTACTGTTCTTACCGTGTAATAGCGGATGGCACCAGGAAGACCTGGACCGGAATGGTATTGTGGGCACTGGGCGCGGCATATTCTCACTATTATGCTCTGGTAGCCGTGGGCATTATGATGTTTTTCACCGGAGTGGCAGTGTGGATCAAATACCGCGGTAAGACCTGGACAAAAGGTGTATTGGCAATCGTGGCATTTTTGATCGGCTATGCTCCCTGGCTGTATTTTTTCTATGCGGGATTGAAAAATGTCAGCAGAGGCTGGTGGATGACGGAGATCCTCGGGCTGGATAAGAGCCTGGAGATCGTCATGGGCGGCAGACGGATGAATGTAATTGTATTTCCGTTGCTGTTAGTACTGCTGATAGTGACGCTGGTGGCGGATTCGTCCCTGTTTTCCATGGGAGAAGAGAGTATTCGTCTGCAGAAGCCGTCAGTGAAAAAATGGTCTGACAAAACTTACGCCATGGTGGTAGGTGCCTGCACAATCCTGGGAACGCTGGTATTTGCGTATCTGCTGAGTGTTGTAATGGCACCGATGCTGGCGCAGAGATATCTGTATCCGTTAAGTGCAGTGGCGATCATGATGCTGGTCATCGGCAGCAGCCGGGTGCTGGAACTGGTTGCGGAGCTGGAGAACCGGTCCTGGAAGGGCTTGGGGCTGTTAGCACGATTGCTGCTTGTGCTGTTACTGCTTGTAATGTTTGGCATGGGAATACAGAATTACCGGGAATCTTATGGCAGTTATGAACAGCAGAAGGTAGAGACTGACAAGACCCTGGATCTGATCGGCACGCCCGAAGAGGATGTGCAGATGGTCACCAACGGGGTGAAACATTTGGGATGGACAGTACTGTATTATTATTACCCCGATAATGAGATCGTAAACGGCGATTACAACCAGGCAGAATCCGATAGATTCTGGTACTTTACACCGGATGCCATGAGTGATGACTCTTTCGCAGAACTGCAGCAGAAAGGGTATCAGGTGACCGATCACGGGCAGATGCAGCTGGCGCAGTATCCGTTTTATCTGTATTATATTGAAGCAGTTCAGCCTGCGCCATTCGCAAAGTCGCGCTAGCACGCTTTGAGTGCGATTACCCAATTGTCGCTTCTGTCATCCTATGGCTGAACTTTTACACTAAAATAAGAAAAAATATCTTGCAATTTGTGTGAACATATGCTAAAATTTCACATTGTTAGGGCACTTTGCCTGACATGGATGGATTCCCGAGTGGCCAAAGGGGACAGACTGTAAATCTGCTGCAAATTGCTTCGGTGGTTCGAATCCACCTCCATCCAGTTGCACATTTAATAAAATGTGTGATGCGTCCGCTGGTGTGGCGGAATAGGCAGACGCAAGGGACTTAAAATCCCACACGTATATTCCACACAATATCGTGCAAACCCCTGATTTTACTGGGTTTCCAGAAAATCAAATAATTTTAATTTGTTCATCCATCGGAAATATCCCTCCAAATATCAGGGAAAACCCCTCCGATTGATGTATATACACACCATGCTGGTGTGGCGGAATAGGCAGACGCAAGGGACTTAAAATCCCTCGGGGGCAACTCCGTGCCGGTTCAAGTCCGGCCACCAGCAGTATGGCATGAGGAAGAATCCCGGTTAGTTTGCTGCTGCTCGGGGTTCTTTTTCTTTGTAATTTGGTATAATTCCGGCTATCGCATTTGCAGATATAACCTTGTTCTTATAGTTCAGATGAGCATAGATATTCATGGTGGTGGAAATATTACTGTGTCCCAGCCATTCCTGAATTGCTTTCATGTCTATACCGCTGTCATATAAAAGCGTAGCACAGCTATGGCGTAAATCATGGAATCTGATATGCTTCAGCTCATTCTTGTCACAGATAAGCCTAAAGTGCTGTGTGACAAAATTCGGCTTAATTAAATTCCCCATAGGATCTACATTGATATATTCTCTGAACTCCTTGTTATAGGAATCACCAAACAGTTTAGCATTATGCTGCTGATTACGCAGCAGCTTAACAAGTAGCTCTTCCAACTGAGGTACCAGAGGTAAAGACCTGTTACTGGATTTGGTTTTCGGTTTGTCCTTCTTTATCATTTTCAGCTTGCCATCAATGCAGGACTCAACGACGACGTGCTTTACGCTGATTGTTTTACGGACAAAATCAATGTTCTTCCATTTCAAACCAATAATCTCACTTCTACGCATCCCATAATAACTTGCAAAAATAACAATCTGTTCGAGAGGATCTCCGCGAAAAACCCGGAACATCTGATCCAACTCTTCAGCATTGTAAATACTGCCGACAAAAACTTCTTTAATAGGCTTTTTAACACGATCAGCGGGATTGCAGTTTATGGTTCCGTCTATATACAATTCCTGCAATGCCTTTCGTATATTTGCGTGTCTGTGGATTACAGTATTTGCAGATACTTTTCTGGTATCCATTAAATAATCGTAATAATCCTTTATCAGCTGTGGGTTTTTCTCAAGATCTGACAGAGTAAAACCTTTTTCCAAAAAATAAGGATAAATGGAACTTTCAATGCCACATTGATAGCCAGCGAAGGTATCTTCATCTACCGAATGTCTCATGGATTTAAGCCAGAACAGCATATAATCACAAAATAAAATCTGATCGACCGGTTTTAGCATGAGATTAGGGTTTACGGGCGGAATTACCCGTTTTTTCTTATTTCCCTGTTTGTTCGTATTCTTGGATGAAGTAAAATTCACATCGGGTTTATCCATAGTGGTTTCAGAAAAACCATTCAGACTACGATTATCTGACTGATGTGCAGCAACATCAGTATCTAAACTACTTAATTCTTCCGGATTCACTTCCTTTCCTTGCTCAGCAGCCATTTCAGGCGGTGTAAACTCTTGACGTGCTTGTTGGAGCATTCTTTCGGCATTTCTTGCATTTCCTCTGATTTTCAGGCCGGTAGAGATTTGTTTTGTCTTTCTCTTTCCATTTGCATCCTTATAACTCAGAATAATCTGGTAAATACCGTTTTGCTCCCTCAGATGACCTGCTACCATATATATTTCCTCCTTTTGGTAGTCTCAGCTCATCTGCCATGACAAGAGCATTATAGCATACCTAAAATGAAATTAGAAAGGTATCTGCAAATATTCCAAAACATAAATTTTTGGTATTTTATAGATACGTCCGATACAAACAGATTTAATCTGCTTTTCTTTCACAAGCTTATAGGCTGTTTTGGTGCTGATGCCGAGCATGGAAGCAAGCTGTTCTACGGTTACTACATCAGGGTAGTTTTCAAAAATAGATTTATTTGTATTTTTCATAGTGAATCCTCATAAATGATAGGTTATACACATATCTCCCGTCACCGCTTCCTGCGCCCTTTTAGGCCGCGTAGTATGGCTGTACTGTGTGCATTTAGTCTATCCGCAGTGATAGGACGGATAGCACCCGTATGCATGACGGTATATGCTATGAACTTGTCATGGAGCAATGACCCATAATACAGATCACTTGTAGAGTAAATACAGCAGATGATGAAAAATCCCTGAAAAATTTTTTGAATTTTGTCAATGGGCTAATAACATACAAACAATGTTATCAGAAAAAAGTTGGAATGCTTTGATTATTAGAGCGAGTGAGAAAAGCCGGTTGACAGAGTAATCACAGATATGCTATTCTCAGCTTGTAATTGATTTTTGTGCATTCCCATTCGGGATAGAAGCACACGTTGTTTAAGTTTGTACGTAAGTGTCGAAAATTGCCATAAGTAAAAGTGGCATATTTTTGGCACTTTTTTTGTTCCCGGAAAATGGAAATGAAAAATAAGTTTATATGTGGGCAATACCACACGCAGTTTAGGAATGGGTCCATTGTGCAGCCATTCCTTTTTTGTTGCCAGAAATTGCCCATACAAGGGCTTAATCCGCAAAGCGGCTGGATAAATAACCTCGAATGAGGAGAAGAAAGGAAGGAAAACAAATGAATGGAGCAAGAGTGTTTGAAGACGCTTACAGTGGTGTCTTCAGGGAACAGGAGGATTTCTTTTCATGCCTGCATGAAATTATGGGAAAATCCTCTTGGATCCGACAAAAGGTCAGAAACCTGCGGTTAGTTCCCATTATTGCAGGGAGTACCTTTGAGAAAGAACTACGCAGTCAGTATACAGAAGATGGCATGGATGATGGCATCATAACGGATACGATTGCAAATACGGCGTTAATGCTCAAATACCGAGGAGAAATGTTACCGGTGAGGGACTGTGCCATTAAGAGCATTCTGGACCGTGCAGGTATCCAGGGAAGCGGCCTTCGCAGGGTGGAGAGAAACGTCTATGCCAGGATATTAAATGACGTACTGAAAGTCACAAAGGGAGAGGCATTACTCCGCATCAGCGAAGGAAAGGTATCCGCAGTATTAAGCGGAGACTGCAATGATTACGCTATCCTTAACATGGAGGAGATATTCCTTCACACCATGCAATATTTGCAGGAGGAATTTGAAGGCTGCAGGTATATGGCAGGCTTCTATGAGCATGACATGGTATCTGCCATGTGGAGCATTGATGAGTCAGGTCTGTTATCGGCTTACAGCAGGGAACTTTCCCTTCTTGGGAAGACGACGGAAGACATGATCCCCATGGTGCGGGTTACTACATCGGATACCGGAACCTGTGGAGCCAATATCTACCCTATGCTGTTAAATGTGAAGGATGGAAAGAGTGTCAACCTGGGGTCTCCATTAAAGCTTGTTCATAAGAACGGCAGCACAATGGCAGACTATGATGCACAGCTTAAGAAACTCTATGCAAAGTATCAGCTTGCGATCGGAAAGCTTACAGAGCTTTTAGAAGTGCGGATTGCCAATCCGGTGAACTGCATGAGCGAAGTAATGGCAAAGCTTGCAATTCCTAAGAAATATCAGGCAGAAGCACTGGACTTATTCAAGGCACAGTACGATGTCTGGTCCTGTACGGCACATGATATCTATTTTGCTATTTCAGAGATCCTTTTCATGCTGGAGTGCGAAGGAGCTTCGGGCAGCCGTATCGCAAAGATGGAAGAGCAGATCGCAAGGGCACTGTCAATGAACTGGGCAGAGTATGATTTCCCGGAAATGTAAATAAAAACAAAGGAGAATGGACAAATGGAAGAATTAAGAAAGAAACTGATGGAAGAATTAAAGAATAAACTGGGAGAAGGATATGAGGTATCCCCGGTAGACGTAAATAAGAATAATGGAACGATATTACATGGAATTTCTATATTGTTAAAAGGCAACATAGGAGGTCCTATGGTATATGTAGATAATTTCTATCAGAAATTTCAGGGGACCAATGAAGAGATTGAGGAGATGATAGATTACATTCTGGAGGATATCAGATCCTGCTATGAAATAGACGATGAGGAGCTACAAAGAAATGTCTATGAATATGACAGGGCGAAGGAACATCTGAGAGTTGCACTATGTAATTATGAGGCAAACAAGGAAACTTTATCCAGCAGACCTCATAAGCGGATCCTTGATCTGGCAGTCACCGCGTGTATCAGAAGCGAAACAACGCCCGTGAGAGGATCAGGCTTCATCAGTGTATCAAACAGATTATTGCAAATCTGGGGAGTTTCCGAGGAGGAAATGTTTGACATTGCCTTGGAGAACACGATGAAAGAAGAAGTCTGCTGCAAACTGAGTGATCTGCTAGCACAAGAGGAGGGACTGGAACTTCCTCCGGGAGTGGAGATTCCCATGTATATCCTGACAACGAACGACAAAAGGCTTGGTGCCAGTATGCTCTTGAATGTAGCGGCACTAACCCGGATAGCGGAGGAGTTACACAGCAACCTGTATATCTTTCCATCCAGCATTCACGAAGTCCTGGCATTACCGGAAGAAGGTTCAAACAATCAGATAGCAATGCAGAAAGAAATGGTGGAAGAGGTAAATGCAAGCAATGTTTCTCCGGAGGAAAGACTTTCCAACAGCGTTTATTACTTTGACCGCGAGAAACAAGAGGTCACCATAGACTATCTGGGAAAACCGCTCAGCGAACTAAACAGATAGAAACAGAATGAAATATAGAACAGTGGCAGAAAAGAGAAGGCATCCCCTTCTCTTTTTCTGTCGTATGGAAGGAGAAAAAATATGAGTCTTAACTTAAATTACAAGCCGGAAGCAGTTGTGGATATCTCCGGATTATCAAGAGAGGAATGGTTAGATTACCGAAAGAAAGGAATCGGTGGCAGTGATGCTGCAGCAATCATGGGAGTTTCCCCGTTTGCAACCAAAAGAGATCTCTTTTATGACAAAACAGGTATCCGTCCGGCTTTTCAGGAGAATGAGGATAACTGGGTAGCAAAGGAAGTAGGACACAGACTGGAAGATCTGGTAGCAGAAATCTTTTCCAAAAAGACAGGACTTAAGATTTTTCCGGTGCGCACGATGTTCAGACACCCGCTGTATCCCTTTATGCTTGCAGACGTGGACTTTTTCATCGAATTTGCAGATGGTACATATGGAATCCTGGAGTGTAAGACAACCAACTACAACTGTCAGGAAAAATGGGCAAATAATACAATCCCGGTCAACTATGAGTACCAGGTACGGCACTATATGTCCGTCATGAACATTGATAAGGCCTATATTGCCTGCCTTTACGGGAACAATGCAGAGGAGTTCTTTATACGTCCCCTGGAGAGAGACCTGGAGACAGAAGAGGATCTTATTGCGGAAGAGAAGTACTTCTGGGAAGAAAAGGTGTTGAAGAATGTGGAGCCGGATTACGTGGAGAAAGCAGATCTTGTGATCGCAAGTATTAAAAAGCACTTTGGTCCTGCTGATCCGCAAGCCGCAGGTGTCATTCTTTCCACAAAGAATTTATCAGGGATCAAGACGTATCTGAGCCTGAAGCAGGAAAAAGCGAAGCTGGAAGGCGAGGTAAAGCGTCTGGAGGAGAGAATGAAGCAGTCCTATCTTGGTGTTCTGGAAGAATTAGGAGCAAGCTGCAGCGGCACGATCATGGATGGCACCACAAAGTATGAGGTGTCCTATAACCCGACCTACCGTACCTCCATTGACAAAAAGGGACTGGAAAAATTAAAAATCCAGCACCCGGATGTTTATGACGATTACGTGCAGACGACGGAGAACCGGAGGTTTGCCGTAAAGGAAAGAAAGGTGGCGTAGGATATGAAAAACAGCAAGGTTGTATTTATCTGTGCACCATACGACGCAAAAGACCGCGCAGATCATGTGCAGGAGATGGAGAGAGTGGCACATTTCAGAAACGTAGTAGAGGGATTGTACCACTATAAGACGTTCGCACCGGGAAGCTATATTACCGGTCCTGAGAAAGAAGCAAGAGACTTTCGCGTGGAGGTAGAGGATATCATTCTTAAAAACTGCAATGCGGTATTTGTCTGCGGAAGTGTGGTCACAGCCGGAATGCAGGTACAGATTGCCAAGGCAAGGGTATTGAATATCCCGATATACCGCATGACGGAAGGAGACAAAGGTGTGTTAATTACCCTCTATGAGGAGAAGGAGAAACAGAATGAAATGTCAATTTGTAAGACCCATTTTTGAGAAGAACGGTTTTTGCATTTATGTATATCACACGGAAGATTCCGGAGTGCCACAGGGGGCTAGAGACGGCTCCTTTAAGGGGCCCGGTTATCAGTTTACTGCGAAGGGAAACAATCTGCCATCCAACAAGCTGGCGGATGTGGATCTGCAGGGCAACTGGGAGAAAAACAGTCATGGGCTTCAGTATATAGTAGATTACTACGAGGAACTGAAGCCTCAGAGCATAGAGGGCATTGAAAGCTACTTGTCCTCCGGAATGATAAAAGGGATCGGTCCCAAGACGGCAAAACTGATTGTCGAAAAGTACGGAACCAGAACGTTTGAGATTCTGGATGATTACCCGGAGTCTCTACTGGAGATCAAGGGAATCACCAGGAAAAAACTGGATAAAATACTTTCGGCATATCAGGACAGTCATGCGGTCAGGGATCTGGCAGCCTATCTTACTCCGTTTAAGGTTACACCCAAGAAAATCCGTAAGATCTATGAGCATTTCGGGAATGCGGCACTGGATGTCGTTAAGAACCAGCCGTTTGCCCTGTGTGAGATCAGTGGATTTGGGTTTCTTACCGTGGATGAGATTGCCAGAGCGAATCACTGCAGACCCAATGAGCCATTAAGGATCGGAGGCTGCATCGATTACTGTATGGAACTGGAAATGCAGAACGGTAATCTCTATGCCGATAAGCAGAAATTCCAGAAGCAGGTGCATGAGCAGCTAAACAGAGGCTATACAGAAGAAGTCGTTACCGAGGTAGAGGTGTATAAGGTGATGTACCAGATGGTGCATGACAAAGCCCTTTACTATGAGGACGGTGCCCTGTATAGTGCCAAACTCTATCATTTTGAGACACAAGCAGCGAAGGATCTGGCTACACTCCTGGTGCAGACGTATATGCCGCCTGCAGGACTGGAAGATCTGATCACGCAGGCGCAGAAGGATTTGAAGTTGTTATTGTCCGACAAGCAGGTGGAAGCGGTAAAAAAAGCTTTTACGAATCTGGTGAGTATTATCACCGGCGGTCCCGGCACCGGTAAGACTACGGTGCAGCGGGTTCTGTTATACATCAGCGAAAAGCTGGGAGAAGAAAAGATCTTATTAACTGCTCCCACAGGCAGAGCCAGCAGACGCATGGCGGAAAGCACCGGAAAAAGTGAAGCATTGACGCTCCATAGTGCGCTTGGATTAAATAACGATGAGGAGTGTGAGGCTGCGGATGAAATGTTATCCGAGGATTTTATCATTGCGGATGAGTTTACGATGGCTGATATGCGGCTGTCCTATGAGCTTTTCAAGCACATTGAAAAGGGTGTCCGCGTGGTGATCGTAGGAGATGTAGACCAGTTACCCAGTGTCGGTCCCGGAAATGTGTTCCGCGAGCTTGTGCTGTGCGGTGTGATCCCTGTCACAACCCTTGACATGGTATTCCGTCAGGGAAAGGACAGCCGGATTGCAGCAAACGCCCATAAGATGCAGGAGAATGATACGAACCTGGATTATGGAGATGACTTTATCTTCTGTCCGGCGGATACTGCAGCGGAAGCGGCAGACAAGGTTGCGGAATATTACAAAACCTTTGTGGATGCGTATGGCGTTGACAATGTGCAGGTACTTACTCCATTTCGTAAGAAGGGAGAAGCAAGCGTTAATGCCTTAAACGACAGACTGTGGGAGATGGTAAATCCGAAAAGCAGTATTGCCAGGGAATTAAAGGCCGGCAATGCGCTGTACCGGGAAGGAGACCGGATTATTCATAACAAAAATAAGAATGACATCAGTAACGGTGACATCGGGTATATCACAGATATCTATCAGGATGAGGATGGCGTGGATCTTATGCGGCTGTCCTTTTCGGATGGAAGAATCGTGGAATACAGTGCGGAGGATGCAGACCTAATCGAGCACGCATATGCAACAACGGTACATAAGAGCCAGGGAAGTGAATATAAGGTTGTGATCCTTCCATGGCTTCCCATGTTTTACATGATGTTACGGCGTAACATCCTCTATACGGCGATCACCAGGGCAAAAGAAAAAATAGTCATTGTAGGCAGTAAGAAGGCTCTCTACCAGGCAATCCATAACACGGCGTGCGACAAGCGAAATACCCGTCTTGGAGAGCGGATCGTAAGAGAATACAACGCACTGCTTACGAAGAAAGCTTCAGCATAGGAGGATACAAGTGAGCGAAATAGTAATGCCGGAGTGCATGAAACAAAGAAGAGCAAAGTTATTAAATGCCACGTATGAATATTTCCTTACTGTACTTGAGATGGACAGAAACGAGGCAGCACTGCGGTTCCCCATGGATGAACAGCTGATGTGGGTACTCTTTGGGTACGCAGACACCATGCTGGAACGATTATGGTTCAACGTATGCTATCCGGACATCTATGTGCAGGATGGGAAGAAGATATTATGTAATACAACGCATTGCGGATGTAAGACCTGCCATATCAGGGAAGCATCCAGAATATCAGAACAGTTAAAAGATGTAATAGAAAATGCAGGGTTTTGCATAGTCAGCGAGGATATCACCGGTATAAAAGTACGGGATTTCAAGGATGACGAATGCACCATATCTATTACAGCAAAGAAAAATTCATAGAAACAGGCGGGAAGGCGGTATTTATTTTATATCACCTTCCCAAAATGGAAGGAGCAAAAAGAATGAGTGAACAGACCTATATGTATGAGCAGGAAACAGCCGTAGCAGCATTACACCAGGTGGAAGGATTCGATCCGAGAAAGTTTATGCGCCTGATACAGAAGGAAGACCAGTCATCCAGATATTACTTGGATGTAGCTTATCGGAAACTGTGGTTTCGCCTCTGCTATCCGGAAGGAAAGATCGTGAAAACGATCCGTAGTATCACGGAGAAGATGGCGATTGTGGAAGCTAAGGTATATTTAAGCAAGAATGATCCGGAGGATTCCTATGTTGCCAATGCATTTGCGCAGAAGTACCGCATGGATGATTCAGAGATCGGTCAGAAGTACGTGGAACTTGCGGAGACGGCAGCTGTGGGACGGGCATTATCGGATGCCGGTTTCGGACTTCAGTTTGCAGACCGTGAAAAAGAGATGGATCCGGAAGTAACGGAGGCACCCATTGATGAAGAAGTGATGGCAGGAACCCCAATCTGTCCGGAGAACATTCAGGAGGAAGTTTTTGGGAGCAGTGTTGGAGAAACCCTGATGGAAGATATGATTCCGGGACAGTGTGGAATTGAGGATTATATCCCGATGCCGGATGAGATCATGCAGGTGGAGGAGGCTTCAAAAGAGGCAGCACCGCAGCCCAAGGCAGCACCACAGCCCAAGGCAGCACCGCAGCCCAAGGCAGCACAGCAGCCTATGAAGAAGCCAGAGCAGACACCACAGGAGCAGTTCATGCAAAATAATGTGGCTCCGGAGTCCACAGTTGGCATTACAAGGGATATGCCGGTAAATGACATCTACGGAAAGCTTACCAGAGATTTAGCGGTAAAGGTGGTAGTTTCTGCCGGATGTTACAAGGGTAAGACTCTGGGGCAGATTGCAGTAGAGAAGCCTGGATCCTTACAATGGTATGTGGATTCCTATAAAGGTCCTGATAACCTGCTTCGTGCAGCAGCAAAGTATCTGCTGGATCAGGCACTTGCACCTGCCTGCTAAAATATAGGGCCCCACATTTTGTGGGGCCGATAGAAAGGAGAGGTACAGCAATGCAGGATTTTCCATTTACGATTCGTGACGTTGCAAGTGTGATGAATCTGCGGATCAGACACCGGAATACGGTAAGCCTGGATGTGGACTGTCCGCTTTGTGACGACCACAAAGGGAAAATGAATCTGAACTTTCAGAAGAATGTATTCCGTTGTAACCGGTGCGGTGAGAGCGGAGGAATGCTAAATCTGTATGCGAAAGCATACGGGGTAGATCTCCAGACCGCCAGAAAAGAGATCATTGAGGCTACCGGTGGAAGTGCATTTAAGAGAGAGCAGATCCATAGAAGAGAGATAGAAAGCACCAAGCCGCAGATCACAAATGCCGAAATGGCGGAGGATGCCGTAAAGCATAAGACTTATACCAGGCTGTTTGAGATGCTGATCCTGGCAGACTGTCACAAAGACAGTCTGTTAAAGCGTGGATTCACGGAAGAACAGATCGAAGCAAATGGGTATAAGAGTACTCCGGTATATGGCTATAAAAAGCTTACCAAGCGACTGATCGAGGAAGGATGCACGGTAGAAGGCGTTCCGGGATTTTACAGGGATAAGGACGGAGAATGGACGATCTATTTTAACAGAAAAGCCTCCGGTTTTATGATCCCGGTGAAAAATCCGGATGGACTCATTACCGGCGTACAGATTCGGTTGGATCACCCTTACGATGGCAGAAAGTATATCTGGTTGTCCAGCGTCAACTTTGAAGGAGGGACGACTTCCGGAAGCCCTGTGCATTTCGTGGGAAAGCCGGGAGATAAGACGGTATTTGTTACGGAAGGACCATTAAAAGGAGATCTGGCCCATGCGTTATCCGGAAGAACCTTCCTGTGTGTTCCCGGAGTCAACCAGTCAGCAAACCTGATGCCAGTCTTAAATGAGATGAAAGAGCTGGGAACCAGGTTCCTCTATGAAGCCTATGACATGGACAAGCTGCTTAGACCGGTCTGCCAGGGAGATTACAGTGAAAACTGTAAGGAATGTCCCTACTATCGTAAGGACTGGAAGAAGCAGCGGATTCCCTGTGAGAAAAAGCAGATCAAACGGGATAATATCAACCGTGGCTGCAATAAGCTGGCTGAGATCTGCAAGGAGCTTGGACTTCAGGGTAAGACGCTTACCTGGGATACCGATACAGACGGTAACTGGGCAGAAAACGTGAAAGGCGTGGATGATTACCTGGTTTCCATTAGTAAGTCCAAATTTAGGGAAATTTAATTGCCCTATCCCTTTTGTATTGGGAAGGAAGTAGACAGGATGAAAATGGTGTATATAGTGATCTGCTGTTGCTGCAATGGGGATGAATATTTTGAAATTGATTCTGTTTGGACATCCGAAAAGAAAGGCAGAAAAGAGATGCGACGAATTAAATGAAAAAGGTGAGAAATAACTGATAGAAAAATGTGGATGCGAATTATGCGAAGTACGGAGTGAAATTGTATGCACGTAAAGCAAATCCATGGTACAGAGAAAAGGAAATGTGACAAGCGAATTATACTTACGGTATATTTACACAGTAAGTAAAGTAGGGTATATTTATATCAAGAGTGTAATTCCTGTCACGTGCACAACAGGTAATTGGTTGCGGTGGGTAAGGGACCCATGCAGGAACCATGTGGCACTCAAATAAAAAAAGAGCCGGCTCCATGTACGTTTCGGACGTTAAGCCAAAGGATCTGATGATGTATCAGAGGCACTAGGCCCATGGCAAGAGGCTCTTTTTTTTATGGGTATGATTAAAATTATCTTGGGGAGTGAACTTCGTCAGAATCTTTACTTTTTAAGAGCGCGTCAAGCATCCCATCAACGGAAGTGAAGGATGGATACTGTTCAGGATGCTTACGCATTTCGTCTACTTCTTTCATGGCAGCTATTGTTTCCTCATTGGGAAGGTCATAATCTTTAGAGATTCGTTCAGTATTCATCATAGTATTATTCCTATCAAAACGGTTTGCATAATATCCTTAGTCATCTATTAAAAGGTTTACTTCGGTCGCCATGATCAGATGATTATTCTCTACTCTGCAATTTATTATAAAACGGCAATTCAATATCTTCTGTGTTACATCGCCTGGACAGGTTTCTGCCAATATAGAATTATCACTTAAGATGGTAACTTTGGTATCAGGATAAATAAAGATAAAAAATCATATAATCGCATCGCATATATCTATATAATATCGTATCTAACTTTAATGTTATCATAACACATCTGCACTCATCCAGCATACGAAAAAATTATGGCATTCATTCAAGAAAATTTTAGAATCCTGTAAGAAAGCAGACCTCTAATACGTATATATAATTATAGAACACGTAAAGGAGAGATGATATTATGACATATCAGAAAATTACGATCCCCCTGGATCATGGCAACCGCAACATGAAAACAGCAGAAGAGGTATTTACTTCCGGCCTTGTGGAGAGTAACTTAAAACCAGTGCTCGGAGAGTGCCTGCAATACAATGGGAAATACTATTCCCTTACGGGAGAACGCATCCCTTATATGAGGGACAAGACCCTTGATGACAGATTTTTTATCCTTACCCTGTTTGGCATCGGGAAAGAACTGGAAAGACGTACGCAGCCGCAGAAGGATACTGTATATCAGGTAGAACTTCCGGTGGGACTGCCACCGAAACATTATGGGGCACTTTATGAGAAGTTCGGGCAGTACTTTGTAAGACCGGGTGTACAGCGGTTTACCTTTAACAAAAGAGAGTACCTGGTGCAGATCACAAAAGCGGCCGTTTTCCCCCAGGACTATGCTGCAGCAATGACGATCTATCCGCAGATTGCAGCATATAACCGTGTGGTAACCGTGGACATCGGTGGATTCACTTTGGATTATCTGCTACTTCGGGAGGGAAGACCGGATCTGTCAGTATGCGATTCCCTGGAAAAAGGTGTCATTACGCTGTATAACCGGATTATCTCCCGTGTAAGCTCCGATTTCGATATGCTCTTAGAAGATACGGACATTGATACGATTATTCTTGGCAAAAACAGTGATTACAGCGACAGCGTAATCAGACTGGTAAAGCAGATGACAAAGCAGTATGTCGATGATTTCCTGGGGGCATTCAGAGAGAGAGGAATCGATCTAAAAACCGGATGCATTGTGTTTATCGGCGGTGGAGCGAAATTACTCAGGGAATACTTAGAGAATACGGACAAGATCGGAAAATGTGTTTTTGTAGAGGATATCTGTGCAAATGCAAAAGGATATGAAATTTTGTACCAGGTACAGAAAAAGAGTGGCAGGTGATTGCCATGGCTGCAGAAAAGAAAAATCCGTATGTGATGACGATAGGATTCCGTAAGAATAACCCCGAACATATCCAGGTTGCAGAGTTCCTTAATTCCCTAGAACGGGAAAAGGCACAGTACATTGTAAAAGCGGTTCTTACTTACAGGACACTGGAAGAGAAGGGAGAAGTACCGCAAACAGGTGGGGCAGTGTCCTATGATTATGAAACAATTAAAAGCATTGTGTTACAGATCATGCGTGAGCAGGGTGCTGATGGGAAGATACCTGCGGTGCAACCAGAAGCAGCTTCCTTATCGCCGGAAACAGAGCCGAAGGAGCAGACAATGGAAGAGGATCCGTTAATAGGCTTCGACGAATCTGCGATGCAGGGCATCATGGCATCCCTCAGTGCTTTTCAAAATAATCAATAAAAAACCGGCAGATACAAGTTATGTGTGTCTGCCAGTTTTTGTTTTATATAAAATATTAAAATTGTGAGAGAAAGACAAGGATCAGAAGGCAGATGCTTGCGAATCCAATCATATAAGTCAATACTTTTAGGGTGAGCTTTAACAGGTTGGCAATGTTGATCGGCTTATGAAAGGTAACGTATACTTTTTGCCCGCATTTAGGGCATTCATAAGAATAATCAAGAATGCAATATTCTCTAACTTTTATACCAAATTTATAACCACATTTTTGGCAAAAGCGAGGCACTACAACGATATCCTGTGCTACCGAAGAATAAGGTGTGGATGGAGGAACCGACTCCTTTTTCTTCTTGCTATGTAGACTGAAGTCACCATCATAATCAGTTTCTTTTTTCTTGTAATCTTCCCAATACCAGTCACGATCTTGTATGCTCATGTGAAATATTCCCCCTTTTTTAATAGAACAATATATTGATTTCAGTATAACATAATTGACACTATCTCTAAATAATAAATTCTCCGGTATAGAGGTTTATAAAGTGATCCAGACAGAACGGGACAGGCGAAGCCCCGCCAGTACGCTGCTCCAGTTCAAAAGGGATGTTGTCAAGTCTTCCATAAACTGTTTCAGGAATCACTCCGTTTAAGATCAGGTATCCTAAAATTCTTTCCTGCGAGGCAAGATCTGTTCCGTTTAAGTAAAAACAGCATTGTCCCGCGTCTGCATCCGTGTACTTGCTTTCGGGTACGATGTGTTCAGCTACTGCATCCTGGCAGATCCGGGCAATCCTTGATCTGTCAGAAAATGTACATACCCACTTTCCATAAGCATCCGAAGCGGTGGGATAAGATTCCGAATCTCGATACGTGATCCAAAAAGAGGTCTTTTTACTTTCCATGTGTATTCCTCCTCATCATACAGCAAAGCCATTACGTTGTCATTTGTGTCTGTTCCTGCCTGCACTCTGTGAAATAGGGACAGGTAGGACAGAAGCACCGGTACCCAGTCCGGTGATGAAGCTGGTTGTTGATCCAGTAGATCAGTTTGCAAAAAATCATAGTAGTTTTCCTTTCTCGGATTGTGTGAAATCTCTTGCTTTTTATTGATTTACACTGAGAATAGCACTTTATGTGTACGGTATATAGGACACAAAAAATGCTAGTTTTATAGCATCAGAAGAAACAGAGTTTAGTTGATGATACGAAAGAAAAGGAGCGATATATGAATCATATTGTTGTGGATCTTGAAATGAATATCATAGGGAAAAAACATCCTGCAAGAGCGATCTGGCGTCAGGAGATTATTGAGATCGGAGCAGTGCTGATGGATGATAATCTGACGGAGATAGCAGCATTTCGCACCTACGTAAAACCTGAGTATAGCGACAGGATACATCCTGATGTGGAGAAGATTACCGGAATTACCTATTCAATGGTGGAAAATGCACCTTCTTTTTCAGAGGCCTTTCATATGTTTACAGACTGGTGCCTGGGAACCGGAAAAGAATTTACGATCCATGCATGGAGCGATTCTGATTATGCCCAGATAACGCATGAAATGATCCTGAAGGAGTATAGACCGAGTAAAGAGGAAGAACTTATAACAGATATTCCCTGGCAGGATTTTCAGCGTACCATAGATGATTATCTGGGATTTGAACGCCAAATTTCATTACAGAAAGCACTGGAACTGGCTGGAATTGATTTTAATGGTCATGCACATGATGCGTTGGATGATGCAAGGAATACAGCAAGACTGCTTTCGGTGTATCAGGATCCGGTGAAGATCAAGGAGGTACTGGAGAAGATCAGGGAAGTTATGATTCCGACACCGCTTGGTAATTCCATTGGAAATATGTTTGATTTTTCAACACTGGTTTTTGAGTGATATAAAAGAACGTAAAGAAACACTGGATTATTTATGCTTATCTGATGCTTGAAATGGAAGGATAAAATATAGAAAATGAACTATCCGATTTTGGAAAGAGGTAGGCTATAATGATATTGTTCGAGCATGGCAGAAGCAATATTGCAGATGAAAAATATCATTATAAAGGAGTAGAGGGTATGGATTCAGGTGAAAGAATTGAACTTCATATTCATAGTAAGGAAGGTGGAGATTCCACTTTATATGCCGGAGAGGTCATAAAGCAATTGGATGAGAGGGGAATACCGGCAGTAGCGATAACGAATACTTCCAGCATTTTCTGCTTTCCGGAAATTGAAACGGTTCTAAGATATGGAAAGTATAGAATACGGCCTATTTATGGGATGGAAATGCCGGTAGTGAATGGAGAGAATACGAAGTATAGTATCAGCATTTTGGTAAGAAATGCTGAAGGACTTAAAAATTTGTATGCACTGGTATCTGACAATGCCAGTATAGAAGAGTTTCCTATATATCGGTGGGAGGAAGTACTGAAATACAGAGAGGGACTGCTTATCGGCTCCGGAGTAGAAAACGGAATTATCTATAAGATGATTAAGGAGAATGCATCTTCAGAAACTCTGAAGGAAGCATTGTCTGTATTTGATTATGTGGAGGTCATTCCTTTTGAAAAATACCGGTTGGCCAATTTGAAAATCATTGAGATATGTGAGGAATTAAAGATCCCAGTGGTAGCAGTCAGCGATGCACACTATATTGATCCTGCGGACCGAATGGCATATCAGGTTATCAGCCATTGGCGCAAAAAGGAAAAAAGTACAGAAGACTATCGTTTCCTAAGCACGGAAGAAATGTTGAGAGCCTTTTCTTATCTTTCGGAAGAGAAGGCGCGAGAAATAGTTATTAAAAATACGCACCGGATTGCCGGTATGTGTGAAGCGGTGCCTATTATTCCGAAAAAGAAATATTTTCCGAAACTTGAAAATGCTGAAGAAATCCTACGCAATGATTGCTACGAAAATCTAAGTAATAGATATACTACGGAAGCGGGAAGAAAAAAAGCAGAGGAAAGACTGGAGATAGAACTGGCAGCATTACATAAGACGGAAATGGAAAGCTATGTTCTGTTAGTAAAGAAATTATTGAATCAATGTAATCTTAGGAGCTGTGATATTTCTCTAAGAGGATCAGCAGCTGGATCTATTGTGCTGTATCTTATGGGAATCAGTGAAGTGGATCCATTAAAATACGGGCTGGATGCGGAATTTATTTTTGGAAATGGAAATGATCGTGAAATAGACATTGATATCAATGTCGTTGAGAGCAGACATGAGGAGATACTTCAAATACCGGGAACATTACCCGGAGTGGAAACAGCCGTCAGAGTAGGCGCTTTTATGACAATATCTCATGCAATGGCAGAAGTTCTGTTAGAAGACTACGCGTATGACACGGGACATTATATTCCTGAGAATAAAGCAAATGAAATGATATTAAAACTGGAAGGAAATTTCGAGTGTAGAAAAAAGCATCCCGGTGGAATGATATTATTTCCCAGTGGTTGTGACTACCGGAGTATTTGTCCATTATCCATGACTTCGGATGGAACAATAATTGAATATTATGAGAATTATTTTATGTCGCACTCTTTTATAAAACTTGATCTGATAAAAAATGATTCTCAAGAAATGTTACTTAGATTGGCACAACAGACTGGGATGGATTTGGCAGAAGTACCGGTGAATGCCAGTGAAGTATTAGAGCTATTTACTCCGGATGAGAATGGAGAAATAACTAAGTGTGAGGATCTGCCGGAGTTTCATTCGGAAAAAACAAGAGAAATTGTCAAAATATTAAAACCTTCCTGCTTTGAAGATTTGGTAAAGATATTCACACTCAGCCATGGAACAGGGTGTTGGGAAGAAAATGGACAAGTACTGGTAGAAAAAAAGCACTTTGGTAGCAAAGAGTTAATAGGAAGCCGCGATGATGTATTTCATTATTGCTTAAACCTTGGAATAGACCGGAAAACTGCATTTGAGATTAGTGAAGCAGTAAGAAAGGGAATCGCTTCGCGTGGTAGAAATACAAAATGGTCGAACTGGAAAAAGCTATTGATACAAAGTGGAGCGGAGGAGTGGTTCATCTGGTCCTGTGAACAGATATATTATCTTTTCCCCAAGGCCCATGCGGTTTCTTATATGATCGTGAACATGAAATTAGGGTGGTTTAAAGTCCATTATCCAGAGCAGTTTCACAAGGTTATGAAACAGTATCAGGATGAGAGTTTCTTTTAGAACAGAGGGAGATCATAGCATGATTGATTATGATATTATCGCCTCTCGTATCAGGGAAGCAAGGAAATTGAAAAAGAAAGTTTCTCAGAAGAAAATGGCTGAAGATCTGCAGATGTACCAACCAGATCTGAGTGCGCTAGAAAACAATAAGCCTGGATGCGGAATCCGGGATCTGGCGAAACTGGAAATGATAGCCGGCTACCTTGACATTTCCTTAAGGTATCTTTTGTTTGGAGAGGGGGAAAAAATAGAAAAGGAAGATGATTTTACATAAAAATAGTACATACCGTGCAGAGAAAAACAATATACAGCGGATGGATCGGAGAAAATAAATAATGTAACTGACCTGGAAATAGCACACTTATAAGTCCGCTTTATAGGATAATAACTGTGCTATTTTTATACTAACAAACAAAGCCTTAGTTTTAAGGAAGGATGGGATTTATGAATAACGGATATGATTTCAATGCTCACCATGACAGCCATTGTGAAGGACCTTATTGCAACTGTGACAACAGAAATTATGGACACAGTTTTGATTGTTCCGGAGTTGTTGCAGCAATTTGCGTGATCCTTGCAATTTTAGTATCGCTGATATTTCCGCCACTTGGATTTATCATCTTCTGGGGATGGGTGCTCTGCTCAAAGTAGGACCGGGCAGATCACTATAATACGGCGTGTTATCGTGTGCTATCTTTTTCCAACAGAACATTTTGGTATATTTCAGCTATATTCTGGTGATCGCGGTTACGATCTTCATGAGCAGGACCAACGCCGGACTGAATCTCCGAATCATCGGTGAGAATCCGGGAACCGCGGATTCGCTGGGGATCAATGTCACGAAGTATAAGTATTTAAGCGTTCTGATATCCGGATTCTTATGCGGCATTGGTGGAGCTTATATCTGTCTGGTGACGATTCCTACGTGGCAGAATAATATCGTAGGAGGAAAAGGATGGATTGCCGTGACACTGGTTATCTTCACCAACTGGAGTGTGAAAAATGATTTCCTGGGAGCCATGCTGTTCGGCATCCTGACGATTCTGGGAATCTATCTGCAGAAATACAGCCTGCCGATTTCTCAGTATTTCTTTGATATGTTACCCTATCTCATGACAAGCCTGATCATGTGTCTGGGTGCCTTTAATAAAAAACGTACTGTGGGAGAGCCGGAGAGTCTGGGTGTCGCTTATTTCCGAGAAAGCAGGTAGCGTTATGGAACTATACAGAGGAAATATCATTCATACCCCTGAGAGGGGCAGATTTGAAGCCCTGGAACATGGATATCTGGCGGTGGAGAATGGCGTGATCCGCGGGACTTACAAAGAACTTCCGACAGCATATTCCGGATATCCGGTCACGGATTACGGCGAGAAATTAATTATTCCGGGATTTCATGATATGCATGTGCACGCACCCCAGTGGTGCAACGCAGGAATGGGATTCAGCATGGAACTGTTGCCGTGGCTGAATGCCTATGCTTTCCCCGCAGAAGCCCATTTCGCCGATCCAAAGTTCGCAGAGGAAGAATACCGGAGATTTGTGAATGAGCTAATAAGGCAGGGAACCACCAGTGCGGTCATCTTCGGCAGCAGACACAAAGAAGCCACCCGGATTCTGATAGAATTGCTACGTAAATCCGGAATCCGCGCCTGTGTAGGCAAGGTAAATATGGATCGGAATTCCATTCCGGAATTACAGGAGACGACAGGAGATTCCCTCCGGGAGACTGAGGAACTGGTGCAGTGGATGCAGGAGACAAGACCAGGCACCGATGACCGGGTGCAGTATATGCTGACCCCCCGTTATGTACCCTGTACCACTTCTGAGCTGATGGAAGGTCTGGGACGGCTGGCACAGGAATACGATCTGCCGGTACAGAGTCATCTTGATGAAAATCTCAGCGAAGTGGCGTGGGTGAGAGAACTGCATCCAGAGCGGAAAAGCTTTGCCGATGTCTATGACTATTACGGATTGCTGCGACCCGGCAAGACGGTGATGGCTCACTGCATTCATATGACGGAGGAAGAGGTCGCATTGCTTCAGAAAAAGCGGATCACGGTAGCCCACTGTGCCATGTCCAATGCAGATCTGGCCAGCGGCATCATGCCTCTGAGAAAATATTTGGAGAAAGGTCTGGATGTGGCAATCGCTTCCGATATGGGGGGCTCTCATTCTGTGAATATGCGGGAACATATCGTGGATACCATCAAATGTTCCAAACTGTACTGGTTCTATCATAAAGAAGCTGCGCCGGTTACTTTCGCAGAAAGTTTCTCCATGGCAACGCTGACCGGAGAAAACTTTTTCGGGAAGACCGGATGTTTCAGGGAAGGATATGCGTTTGATGTCCTGATCATCAATGATGAAAGTATTCAGACGGGAATCGAACATGATCCGTTGGAGAGACTGGAACGATTTGTCTATCTGGGAGACAGCAGTTGTATCGAGAAACGTTTTGTGGCAGGGCGGGAATGTAACCCTGTATAAGATATCTTTTTTAGAAAAAAGGAGGTTTGCATATGTATGCCTATTCGGTTACAAACACGCTTTGGGTACTGTTTGGCACAGTATTGATCTTTTTTATGCAGGCAGGATTTGCATTGTTGGAATCCGGATTTACCAGAGCTAAAAATGCCGGTAATATCGTAATGAAAAATATCGTTGATTTTTGTATCGCAGCACCGGTCTTCGGGCTGGTGGGCTTTTGGATCATGTATGGCGGAACCGGGGTCATTCATGTGGAAAATGGCGTTCTGGCCAATGGAATTCCATTCTTTGTGTTTGTGGTGTTTCAAATGTGCTTCTGCGGTACCAGTGCAACTATCGTATCGGGAGCTATGGCAGAGCGTACCAAGTTCTCCGCCTATTGTGTCAGCTCCGCGATCGTATCACTTCTGGTATATCCCCTGTGTGGCAGATTGATCTGGGGGCAGGGATTTTTACATCAGCTGGGATACCATGATTTTGCCGGAGGTAGTGTAGTGCATATTGTTGGTGGCACGACGGCACTGGTAGGTGCTTATGTATTGGGACCCCGTATCGGGAAATATACCAAAGAGGGGAAATCCAGAGCGATTCCGGGACATAACCTGACTCTGGCAGCTTTGGGAATGTTTATTCTGTGGTTCGGATGGTTTGGATTCAATGGAGCGTCTACCCAGGGAATTGATTCTCTGGAACTTGGCATCAAGGCTGGCAAAATTTTCACAGGAACGACTCTGGCAGCAGCGTTGTCGGCACTGTCAGCTATGACCTATACATGGATCCGTTATAAGAAACCGGATGTATCCGTTACCATCAACGGAGCGGTTGCCGGATTAGTATCCGTGACCGCTGGCTGTGATGTACTAACTCCTGTAGGCGCAGCAATTACCGGTATCTGTGCAGGTGTATTCATGGCATTGAGCAATGAATTTATTGATAAAAAGCTGCATGTGGATGATCCGGTAGGTGCTGTGGGAGTACATGGAGCAGGAGGCCTGTTGGGAATATTGATGACCGGACTTCTGTCACAGGAGAACGGATTGTTCTACGGAGGAGGTATTCGGCCGTTTCTGATACAGCTTCTGGGCGCGGTATGTGTGATGACCATCAGCGGGCTTCTCATGCTGGCAGCCTTTAAGATTATTCAGAATACCATGGGACTGCGTGTTCCGACCAAGGAAGAGATTGCCGGGCTGGATAAGCTGGAGCATGGTCTGGCCAGTGCCTATGATGGATTTCTGTCTGTCAATGACAGTCACGGATATATGCCGGCGGAAAACAGGACCTATGATAATTCAACGATTCTTGAGGCACAGCTTAAGACCAGTGAAGATCCTACGGTTTCGGATTCTCCGATCACCAAGGTGGAAATCATCATGAAACAGAGCAAGTTCGAGGAACTGAAACAGGAGCTGAACAAGATCGGCATTACCGGTATCACGGTATCCCAGGTCATGGGCTGTGGTATGCAGAAAGGTTCGGAAGAATACTATCGGGGCAGCAGTATCGAGATGCAGTTATTACCTAAGATCAAAGTAGAGGTTGTAGTAGCTAAGGTTCCTGTGAAGGAAGTGGTGGATACCGCCAAGAGAGTACTCTACACAGGACATGTAGGTGACGGCAAGATCTTTATTTATAAAGTGAATAATGTGATCAAAGTCAGAACCGGCGAAGAAGGCTATGATGCCATGCAGAATGACGATTAATTTATGAAAAAATAATCTTATAAAACCGCTTACTGTAAAAAACAGCAAGCGGTTTTTCTGTGTACTTCACGCATTGGAGAAAACGGAAAATGACCATAGAAAAACAGCAGATCCCGCCAGATCTGCTGTTTTCTTCTGTGTATATGAGCGTGAAAAACACACTTCTATCAGAATTTTTCAGCGAAGCTCTTGTAATACTCGTCAAAAAACTCGTTAACCTTTTCCATGATCTTCTTCATAATATTCACCCTTAACCTTTCCAAGACAAATAAACTGTTGACTTTGTTGTTACGCTTAAGGGGTCAGGCCTGACTTCCTTTTGATGATTATAATTTACCATATTGCGCTTATAATGTGAAATACATATAATAAAAGTATAATAATACCTAAAAGGTATAGCAAGAACGTGAAAGAAAGGACCGGTGGAAAAGTATGGAATTGCGTCATATCCGGTATTTCAAGGCAGTGGCGGAGGAGAAAAGCTTCACGAAAGCCGCAGAGCAGCTGGCGATCGCACAGCCACCCTTAAGCCGTCAGATCCAGGATCTGGAGGCGGAGCTGGGGACGACATTGTTCCTTCGGACGCCCCATAAAGTGTCCCTGACAGAAGAGGGAGAGCTGTTCCTGCAGTATGCGAATCAGATCCTGGACCTGGTGAACCGGTCGGAGGAGGATGTCAGAGAGCGCAAGGAAGGACTGCAGGGGACATTATACATTGCGTCGGTAGAGGGCTGCGGCCCCAGACTTTTCGCGGAATGGATCGCAGGATTCGGGCAGAAACATCCCCATGTGCAGTATAATCTGTGGAATGGGAATACGGATGATGTGAACAATCGTGTGACGAAGGGATTGTGCGAGATCGCAATGATCACGGCACCCTACAATACGGAGGAATTCGAGGTCCTGCCGGTCTATGAGGAACCCTGGGTAGCGGTAATTCCCAAGGGACATCCCTTGTACGCGGAGGAAAATGACCCGGTGAAGCCTTCGGAACTGTTACCCTACGACCTGCTGATCCCTTCCCGAGAGTCCCGTAAGGGAGAGATCGACAAATGGTTCGAGGGAACGGGGCATGCACCGGTGATCCGGGGGCGCATCGCTCATATGATGAATGCTTATGAGCTGAGTCTGCACGGAGTCGGGATCTCGATTTATCCGGCATCCATTTCTTCCCTGATCCGGGACAAAGATGTCTGTGTGCGGGAAGTGGAGCATCCCGATGCCCATGCGTCCTATGCGCTGATCTGGAATAAAAATCATACCCTGTCCCATGTGGCTGAAGAATTTATTGCTTATGTAAAAGAAGAATCCGGACAGCAGATGTACTATGCCTGAATTAATGCAACAGATACGTCATTCACATTTGTGCCGGTAGCTCCTGCCTTGTCAAAAGAAAGGAAAGCCCTTATACTTGGAAGCAGGAGGAAAATACGATGAACATTACAGTATATCTGGGAGCAAATGAAGGAAATGATCCTTCTCTGAGGAAAGCTGTGCGTGAGCTGGGAACCTGGATCGGTGAAAGCGGTAACCGTCTGGTATACGGTGGATCCAAATCCGGTCTCATGGGAGAGATCGCGGAGAGCGTATTACAGGCAGGCGGCGAGGTGATCGGCGTGGAGCCGCAGTTTTTCATTGATATGGAATACCAGTATGATGCCATTACGGAGCTGATCGTCACGAAGGACATGACAGAACGCAAGACGAAAATGATCGAACTGGGAGATGTATTTATTGCTTTTCCCGGCGGAACCGGAACGCTGGAAGAGATCGCCGAAGTGATGTCCAAAGTGTCATTAAAGCATCTGGAGGCACCCTGCATCCTCTATAATCTTAACGGCTATTATGACAGCCTGAAAGCACTGTTGTCACATATGACGGAGAAGGGATTGTCCTCGCCGGAGAGACAGGAAGGCATTTATTTTGCCAGGGATCTGTCGGAAATCCGCAAGATCATAGAAAATCAGCGGAGCAATGCAACGACCACTCCGCCGGAAAATACACAAGGTATAGGAAATCAGCTAGGCTAACAGGTTAAAACACATAACTGCAATGCCAAGCACCACCAGGATCACACCGGTGACGCGGTTCAGGGTCTTGGGGGTCGCCTTGTTGGCGAAAAGTGCAGCGATCCGCGCCCAGATCAGGGTAAATACAACGCACAGGATCCATACCGTCCAGTCGGGCATGCCGCCGATGGCAAAATGGGAGGCAGCACCGGTAAATGCGGTAAATGCCATGATGAAGACGCTGGTTCCTACAGCGGTCTTCAGTTCATAACCCAGGACAGAGGTTAGGATCAACAGCATCATCATACCGCCGCCGGCGCCGACGAAACCGCAGATGAAGCCGATCAGCATACCGCATACCAGAGACTGGATGGCTCTTTTTTTCGCGGAGACGCCCTGCATGGCTTCCTTGGTGGTCATTACGGGACGGACGATGAATTTGATACCTAACAGGAAAGTCATGAACACGGAGAAATTCCCCATGGTAGCGGAAGGCACCAGGCTGGATACGTAGCTGCCTACGACGGTGAATACCAGCACGCTTCCCATCATGATCAGACCGTTTTTGATATCAATATTTTTGTTCTTCGCATAAGTATAGGCAGATATTGCGCTGGCGAGGACATCCGAAGACAGGGCGATACCCACAGCCATATAGGGATCCATGCCGAGGAAAGTGATCAGCATGGGACTGATGACGGCAGCAGCGCTCATTCCGGCGAAACCGGTGCCCAGGCCGGCTCCCATGCCGGCGAAAAAAGTGACAAGAATTGTGATTAAAATCTGCATTTATTTAGCTCCTTTCAGGATATTGTCCATATTTTCTTCCATGACATGAAGCATGTGGAAAAAGATCTCTTTGCTTGCCTCATCGGTGCCGTCGAGCAGAGTATCTTTGAAAATACTCTGTATCATGCGGCCTTTTTCGATGACATCCTGAGCTTTCTCCGTGCAGAACAACAGAGTCTTCCGACGATCGTCCGGAGCTTCTCTGCGTTCCAGATATCCCTCACGCACCAGCTTGTCCACATTGACGGACACCAGGTTCGCCTTGATCCGGCGGATCTCCACGACATCACTGGCAGTGTGATATTCCGGATTGTTGCCGAAGAACATGAGAATATCAAAAGCTGTCTGTGGCAGCTTTAACTGCTGGCACAGAGGCTTGCACATGGCGTTGTAAGCCAGATTGAATTTTTGCACGAATTCGATATCAGTATTCATTCGAAGGCTCCTTTTACAAAAATGAATATTTCAAATTTGAAATAAACGCTATATTGCATAGTATTACAGATAGTTTTCGAAGTCAATCATAAGATATTTTATTTCATAAAAAATTTATATTCATTATCCTATCGTAAACATCATTTCGATATGTTATAATTCATAATAGGGATGCTATTAAGAGACTGTGGGCATACAGAAGAAAGTGCCGGGAGGAGACATGAGTATCAATAAATATGATGAACAGAAATTCTGGGAGGAAGTGGACATCCTGTTCCCGGATATTGTAAAAGCCATTACTTCCCTGGCAAAAAAATCCTACATATCCATAACCAATCTGCGGAACGGCGTGACATGGTGGTCCGAGAAGGCGATGGAATATTTTGGTATGCAGGAGAACTACACCATTCGCGGACGAGAACAATCAAAAAGATCGATCCATCCGGATGATCTGGAGGATTTCCGCAGGGGATTCCGGGAGAGAGTTGCCGGGAAAAATATGGACGAGCCCTGGGAATACCGGGTGAGTGACGGAAGCACCTACAACCGGATCAGTGCCAGGGCGAAAATGCTGAATGATAAGGATGGAAAGCCTTTTGTGATCGTAATACGATATAACAACTACGGTATTTCCGACGAGGTGGATGCGACCACCGGATTGCATACGGAACCGGCGCTGGATCGGGAGATCAGGGAATTCCTGGAGGAAAGCGGACAGGGGGCACTGCTGAAGATCGGACTGGATCAGTTCAGTCATATCAATGTTATGTACGGTGCTGCTTTTTCGGATAAGATTCTGAATTGTGCGGCACAGGAGCTGTTGCGCCTGTTAAAGGGAAAAGGATATGTATACCGGCTCTCCGGTGCGAAGTTTGTGATCAGTTTTAAAAAGGTATCCAAAGCGGAACTGCAGCAGATATACGATGAGATTGTAGAAACTTTTGAGAATACAGAGGTAGAAGGGAAAAAGATCCCTCTGAAGGTATCTGCCGGCGCAATATTTATGGAACCTTATATGAAGGAGACAAATGCGGTCCGCAGCCGTCTGACTTACGCGTTGAACCATTCCCGGCTTGAGCATCATGGAGAGCTGGTGATTTTTAATGATGAGGTCTGTGGCAGTGACGAGAACCAGTTTGAACTGATCGGTGTGATCCATCAGTGTGCTACGCATAACTTTGAAGGCTTCCGTATGTTCTATCAGCCGATTGCCGATACGAAGACCGGCAAGATCCGGGGAATGGAAGCGCTGCTCCGCTGGGAACTGGAACCTTACGGGATGGTGTCTCCCGGTGTGTTCATGGAGTGGCTGGAACAGGATCCCTGTATTTTTGATCTGGGGAACTGGATCCTTCGGACAGCACTTACGGATGTACAGAAGCTGCGCAAGGAGACGGAAGGCTTTTTCGTCAATGTCAATGTGGCGGCGGCACAGCTGGAGCGCAGAGAGTTTCGCAATGCTGTTATGAATATTTTAAAAGAGACCGGTGCGAGGCCGGAGGAGCTTTGCCTCGAATTGACAGAGCGATGCAGAGATCTGGATATTCATTTCCTGCGTGGAGAGGTAGAATTTTTCCATTCCCAGGGGATCAAGATCGCACTGGATGACTTCGGAACAGGCAACAGTTCCTTAAGTCTGGCGCTGGAGCTTCCTTTTGATGAACTGAAGGTAGATATGAGCTTCATCCGTGATATTAAGCAAAAACCTCAGAATCAGGCCATGGTGCAGTCTATCGTGGATTATGCCAGGAGGACTAATACCGAGACCTGCATTGAGGGTATTGAGAATAAGGAAGTCAGCGACTATATTGAGCAGTTTGGATCTACCTGGCAGCAGGGATACTACTATTCCAAGCCGGTACCCATCGATCGGTTTGAAGAAGTGTTGCGCGAGAAATCAACCGAAAAAGAATAAGAAAATCTTAAGAAATTTGAATGGACAAACATAAGGCTTTCGAGATACAATGTATCTTAGAGTGTCGGTCGGATGACCGGTTAGAACAAACAGATGAAAGGAAGCATTCATGAAAAAGAAAGTACTTGCAGCAATTTTGATTGCAGTAGGTGTTCTGACAGGATGTGGAAACACAGAACCTATTTCTTCCCCTATCCAGACTGTGGAAGCAGAGCCTATTGCTACTGATATCCAGGAGGTTGAACAGCCCGGTGCAACAGAGGAAGTCAATGAGAATCATGACGGTATGTACCGCAGTGAGCTTACCAATGAATGGATCGATGAGAGCCTGAAGGATCAGCGCCCTATCGCCGTAATGGTAGATAACGAGAAGACCGCACTTCCTCATTTCGGTGTGGCAGATGCAGATGTAGTATATGAGATCATGAACAGTACCCTGAACGACAGAATTACCCGTTTCATGGTAGTGGTAAAGGATTGGGATAAGATCGAGCAGCTGGGCAGTATTCGTAGTGCCCGCCCTACCAACTTCATGCTGGCAGCAGAGTGGAACGCAGTTCTGTGTCATGATGGTGGCCCCTTCTTCATCAATGACTGGGTGGCAAAGGATTATTCCGCGAACTTCAGCGGCGGCTTTGCCCGTTACAGCAACGGTAAGGCAGCAGAGTTCACCGAGTATATCACTTACGATAAGTACACCAATACCCAGAAGGGCAAGACCTATGATGGTCTGAAGCAGCGTTTTGAGAGCTCCAGATATACCACGACTTACAATGACTATTATCAGGGACCTCACTTCAAGTTCGCAGATGCAGAGGTTACCTTTGCTGACAGAAATGATGCGATCAGTGCAACCACTATTGAGCTTCCCTTTAAGCATAACGGTTCTACTCTGAAGTACAACGAAGAGACCGGAACCTATGATTATTATGAGTATGGTTCTGCGCACAAGGATGCAGCAAGCGGCGAGCAGCTGACCTTTGAGAACGTTATCCTGCAGGATACCACTTTTGCAGATCTGGGCGAAGGTTACCTGATCTACAATGCGATCGATTCCGGACGCTCCGGTTACTATATCACCGAGGGTAAGGCGATCGAAGTGAACTGGACCAAGTCTTCCGAGAATGCGATCACACATTATTATGATGCGAAGACCGGCGAGGAGATCGAGGTTAATACCGGTAAGACCTACATCTCTCTGATTCCTTCCGATGGTTGGAACAATGTTGTGATCAAATAAATACAGTCATTATGATAAAAGTAATAAGATCCCTTCCGTGGTGTTATCACCGCGGGAGGGATTTTTAGTCCGATAAGATAACTCGTTCAGCGCGTCAACGTTTGATTTGATGTATATGTATGACAAAAAATAAGCGTTTTATATGCAATAACCCTAAAAATCTCATGGATATCACTGAAAACTTGACTTATAATAAAGCGTAGTAAAAAGGTTTAGGAGTAACAGAAATGAAGACTGCAAAAAAGTATAATCCGGATCTGATCCTGCATGGAAATCTGATCCGTGCAATATTATCTCTGGCGATCCCGGTGGTGATCAACAGCTTTTTACAGACCATGTATAATCTGACAGATACTTACTGGCTGGGGAAGATTGGCACGGAGCAGCTGGCAGCGATCAATCTGGTAACACCGATGCAGAATATCATCACGAATTTCGGCAGCGGGATCACGGTGGCGGGAGCAGTTCTCATTGCACAGTATATCGGTGCGGGGGAAAAAGAGGATGCCAGATCCATGGCAAATCAGATATTTATCTGTGCCATGGGGTTTGCGGTAGTCTGTGCAGCGTTATGCTTTCTGGGGACACCGGCGATCGTGAACTGGCTGGGTGCTGACGGAGGCACGGCATACTATGCGAGAGTTTACCTGCGGGTAGTCATCTGGGATATGCCATTTTTGTATATGGTGAACATATTCTCTGCGGTGCATCAGGCGCAGGGAGATACGGTGAGACCTATGTTATTGAACCTGGGAGGCATTACGCTGAATCTGTTCCTGGATCCGTTTTTTATGATCATACTGGATATGGGCACCGCCGGAGCGGCATTGGCGACACTTTTGGCAAAAGCGGTGCCTGCTACGGTGGCATTTATACTTTTGTGCAGACCGGAAAATGACATCTGCCTGAATCGCAGGTATATGCAGCTGCAGAGAGAAAAACTGGGCATGATCCTGAAGGTCGGACTGCCTACCGCTATCGGAGGCAGCACCATGCAGCTCGGATTTCTGCTCATGAGTAAAAATGTATTTGTCTATGGAACGGAAGCGATGGCAGCTTACGGTATCGGTAACAAGGTCAATGGTCTGATCACTCTGCCTTCCAACGCCATCGGCTCAGCGACTGCGACTATCGTGGGACAGAATATGGGAGCAAAACAGCCGGAGCGTGCAGAGCAGGGATATCGCTTTTCGATGTGGATATCAGTTGTATTTTTGTTCATTGGTGGTATGATCTTATCAAGAGATATGATCTCCACGGCGATCGTCAGTATTTTCTCCAAAGATGCAGCGGTCGTGGGAATGGCAGCAGACTTTTTGAGCGTGATGGCACTGTGGTGCTTTACCAACGGAGTATATAATACGACCTCCGGGCTGTTCCAGGGAACCGGACATACGGAAGTGACCATGGTAATCGATGTGACGAGACTGTGGGTATTCCGTTTTGTGACGCTGTGGTTCTGCGAGAGCATTCTGCATATGGGCGTGCGCAGTGTCTGGTATTCCGTGGTGATCAGTAACGGTATCTCTTCCCTGATCCTGTATGTTCTGTACCGCTGTGGTATCTGGAAGAAGACGCGGATCAAAGTGGGAAAAAATGCTATCTAAGGAGCACCATGGAGAGTAAGAAAAAAGTTAAGAAGAGTCGTCTGATATATATAAGCATCGTTGTAGTACTTTTGCTGCTTCAGGTCATTGCCTGGAACAGCAGAAGCTTCAGCGATGCTTATATTGCTTATATTTTCCCTATCTGGGTCAATACCTGTGGCAGGATCACGGGAAGCTTCCCGTTTTCTGTGGGAGAATGGATGATCGTGGCGGGGATCGCTGTTGTAATATCAGCGGTTCTGCTGGGAATCAGTATGATCTTTCCGGGATGCAGGCATTCGGCAAAGTATTGTCGCGGTGTTAAGAGGTATTTTCGGTTTTTTGCATGGGTGCTGCTATTCGTGTTTACGATCATGACTTTGAATTGTACGATGATCTATCATGGTTCTACCTTTTCGGAGAAGTATTTCGGAGAGGAAGAGGGGCAGCAGGATGTGACGCTGCAGGAGCGGACAGAGGAGCTGCTCATGATTTATAACGATATCGTGTCCCATTGCAATGCACTGAGCATGGAGATGGAGCGGGATGACAGCGGCGCCGTGGTATATTCCGGAGGTGTGGACAGCAAGGGGAATGCGGTGGATATGGCAGGGAAAGCCATCGATGCGATGCAGAACCTTGGGAAAAGCTATGCCCAGCTGGATGGTTATTATCCGAGACCGAAGGCTATGTTTTTCTCGGATTTTATGTGTCAGATGTATATGTGCGGGTACTATTTTCCGTTTTCCATGGAAGCAAATTATAATGATGTTATGTCTATCATGAAGAAGCCGGCGACTATGTGCCATGAACTGGCACATATCCGGGGATATATCTACGAGGATGAGGCAAATTTTATTGCATTTCTCGCCTGTGTGGAGTCGGATGATGCTGCATTTCAGTACTCGGGATATTTAAGTGTCCTGAATTATGTGGCGAATGATCTGTACAAGACGAGACTGGCGGATCCTGAGAGCTATGCGGCAGCCAGGGAGGCAGTGCGTCCACTGCAGGTATTGCAGCAGGTGCGGGAGGACAATATCTTCGTCACAGAGGCGGAATGGGAGAGGATCAACGGAAAAGCGGTAGTGGACACGGAGACCGTGGACAGTGTCTCAGATACTCTGACGGATGCTTCACTGAAGCTGAATGGAGTGCCGGACGGCATGATCAGCTACAACCGGGTAGTGGAGCTGTTGTTACAATGGTACGGCCAACAAGGGGAGTACTAACCGAAACATTTGTAGGAGATAGAGGAATAATTGCAAAAATTTAATTTTTTTTCTATTAACCACTTGACATTTGATCGGAATTTATGTAAACTACGATTGTTGTGACGCAGAGCAGTCATGAAATACAGATTGCAAGAAGGATTAAGTCGCGGGCCCAGATAGCTCAGTTGGTAGAGCAGAGGACTGAAAATCCTCGTGTCACTGGTTCGATTCCGGTTCTGGGCATTTCGCAGGACACCATTTATTAAAATGGCCGCCCTGCTTCATATATAAACATGCGGGTGTAGTTCAATGGTAGAACACCAGCCTTCCAAGCTGGATACGTGGGTTCGATTCCCATCACCCGCTTTTAAAAACCCTTGATTTTTCAAGGGTTTTTAATTTTCATGTTGCATTTCATGTTGCATCCATTCCAAAAAGGCGCGTCGATTCTCTTTAGTATCCTTTTTATCAAACAAAAGTCTCCAGGCATTATATTTTTCATAATTAAAAGTTTCGGAACCCGGATCAACAATGCCATCGAAGAAATTATCGATTGTATTATCCACTTCGATTCTGGCCTGTGGGAAAGTCTGAGTATATACTTTCTTCATTACTTTATCTGATTTCCACCCGCCGCGCTCCTGAGCGTATTTGTCCGGGATCTGCAACCATGCCATAACGGAAGCGTTCAGGTGCCGGAGATCATGGAAGGTCATGTGATGGAAATGATGCTTGTCCAGGAACTTGATCCATTTGTGATATAGCTGGCGGCCGTTGAATGGAACCAACACATCTCCTGGGACGGTATCAATCAGCTGCTTTATATAGGGTGGAATCCGATGCGTACGGTTGCGGTATTTATTTTTAGCGATTTCCTTGGTCACGGGGCGCCCATGTACGTCTACGACAACCTCAACGATTCGAATATAGTCTCCAGAGATCGATTTTGACTTGGTAAGTCCACGGACCTCTGACATAGAGAAACTGAGCCAGGCAGCAAGAAGCACAGCAAGTTCAATCTCGGTACCCTTGACGGCGGGCAGTAGTTCTTCAGCAGACAACAGATCCGGGACACGGTCCGGCACTTCCGGAAGTTCCACAGAGTAGACCAGTGCCTTGTGAAATTTATGTAGAGTAGCTGCAACAAGCCCCCACTCATTCTTTAAGCGTTTAGAACCGATGGGCTTTCGCTTATTTCGTCCGCAGGACATACGCTGTGATTCCATGTTTATGGCTTCCTGTAGAATTTCCTCATCGAGATCAGAAAGCTTCATATCCATAATGTCCTGGAAACCATATTTCTGAGTGCATTCATACTCCTGGATCGTAGTGGGAGACCGGCCAAGTAACTTACGTGACTCAATGTATATGCTGATGGCCTCATACAGAGTCATATCCAGCTTTTTCTCGGCAGAAGTCTTGTTCTGCTCATCTGCCTGCTGCTTTAGTTTTTCGGCTTTCGTAAGCTGGAACTGTGCGGCGAGAAATTCGGCTTCCTTTTTGGTGGGAGCAGTAAAGGACTCATAGATCCTCTGCATTTTTTGCTTACCATTAGAAAGGATAACTGGGGAGCCATTCGGATTATAAATTGGTTCTGAGTGACTGTAGGCCTTACAATTCCAGTTTCCGCTTGGAAGTTTATGTGCTTTTGCCATAGTATCATCCTCCTAAAAATGGGCATAAAAATGCCCGGTGGGTTGAAATTTCACCGGGAAAATGATAAAATGCACTTGTTCAAGGTGATTTATCGGTTTACCCGGTAATCGGATCAGCTCTGGCGCGCCAACGCTGGGGCTGATTTTTTATTGTAAATTGCATCGGTGCAACTAATCCAGTGAATTAAAGGCATCGATAAGAGCATCCTTGTTAGGTGCGTCATCACAAATCAAAACATACTGATTATGGATGGCAGAGGGAGTGATATCAACATTGAAACCTTCAAGCATTACTTTTCCAGTGGATACCAGATTTTTATATTTATCGGAATCGGTGTCATATTCGTAGATCTCGACATTGCAATCGGTATATTTCACACCACTGATAGCTCCAATCATTTCTCCGGCCATTTCAATTCGTTCACCACTGACAAGATCAGAGGATTCCAGGTACTCGCACAGGGTTTTCAGAGATTTTGTGGTTTCCTGCGGAGAATAGTTGCTTGCGATGCTGTCGATTTCAGCCTGGATGGTCTCGTTTAGAGATTCTACGGCAGCAGTCATATCTTCCGGAGCAGTAGTATCTACAGATTCTGATGCAGCGGTTTCGGCTGTGGCAGGTTCACTGGTAGCAGATACATCTGCAGGAGCTGCACCGCAAGCAGTACAAAAGATAGATGTTGCAATTAACAGAGTACAAATTTTCTTTTTCATATAATTTCCCATTTTCATATTAGTATTTATATCAGCTCCAACACGGAAACCGGGTCGAAGTAGATAACATAATTATCATATTGCACACACAGACCGTATTTGCTCCGATAGCACTGCAGAGCTTCCTGCAGAAACTCCTCCGTGACACCCAGGTAATCAGCCATCTCATAAGAGGTAGTATAGTGTGCCTTGTGGCAGGAGATGATGCCGTGTAATCCGATCAGTTTGTTGTAACTCCAGAGACGTGCCCGGAGTTCCTGTTTACGGTTAGCATCAGAGGATTGATCGATAATGTCTCCAACAGTAGTATGGTAATGTCCCAGTTCTTCCGCCAGTACGCATGCTCTCTGCGTTGTTCTCCGTACGGTCCGGTTAATACCAATCACATCATTACGGATTAGCCCATCTGCCCGGGATTGGAACGGAGCATCTTCTATTACATATACA
This sequence comes from Waltera intestinalis, assembly GCF_009695995.1. Lineage (GTDB taxonomy): Bacteria > Bacillota > Clostridia > Lachnospirales > Lachnospiraceae > Acetatifactor > Acetatifactor intestinalis. The sequence continues at coordinate 31,089 of NZ_VUMU01000006.1, read as the reverse complement.
TTTTCATCGGCAGCTTCCTGCAGTAAGTTTTCATAGGTCAATTCACATCATCCTTTTACTTTTCAGGTCTTTTCAGAAGTTTCATATCATCCTGCATCTTTGCCTGTTCATCAGGATCATCGGCATGATCATTGCGAGCAGCAGCCAAGAGGGTATCGTATGGAACCGCCATTGGAATAGCAACAGCTTTATGGTTAGCGGAATATTGCAAGATCTGGGATAATTCTGATATTCGTTTTAACGCCTCTGCCTTTCCCTCCGGATTTAAAATATTGTAGAATTCACATATCTGTTCTAAATTATCATCATTAATATTGTGACCTTCATTACCTCGATTGTCTTCTATGAGATCCCCAACATTAACATGTAAATATTTCGCGATGTCAATAATTACATCTATTTTAGGCACTCTATTGCCGGAACACCAGCTGGAGACGGTGGATTTATCATATCCAAGATCGTTAACCAAATCCTTTTGCGTTTTATCATTAAGCATCAAATAATATTTTAGCATTTCTGCAAATTGGTTTACTCCCATCAGGGTCACCTCTTTTCTATGTTATGGCTTTATTATAGTCCAAAGTTTTCATAAACACAACCAAAAAGTTAAAAAAGTTTACAAAATGTATTGACAGTCCACAAAATGTAGAGTATTATTTAGCCATGAGTTAAGAAATGATGAGAAGGAGGTAAAAAATAAATGGCACAACATTTAAAGATAAGGTTGCCTGCAGTCAGAGTAAATGCCGGATTATCCCAGGAAGAACTTGCAAATAGGATGCATGTTTCCAGAGCGACAATAGTCAATTGGGAGAACAACAAGGTAAAGATGAGTGAGGCGGATTTGACTCTTTATTCTACAATTTGTGGATTTCCCAAAGACTATATTTTTTTACCTTACTAGTTTACAAAATGTGGACTGTGACGGATCCGCAGTAGGGAAGGAGGCAGCAGGAATGGAGAGAATCGACAGATTATATGCTCTGCTGAAGCGTGATGACATTGACGAGGACACCAAGGCATTTGAGTTAGAAGGGAAGTGAAAAGATGCCGAAAACCAATCTTTTAAAAACAGAAGCAGCCAGAAAGAATTATGCATCCAGGGCCAGGGCGGGAATCAAACGGCACATAGAACTGAGCAAAGTGCCGGAGGACAAGATCGCCGCGAAGCAGAATGTGCAGGTAAGAACGCTGATGAACCGGATCGAGGATCCGGGATCCATGCGGCTGAGAGATCTGTGGGATCTGGCAGAGATCATAGATGCTCCGGTCGGAGAACTGGCTGGTGGGGATCTGCCGGAGGAAATGCTGGCAAAACTTTTGCAACAGAAATTATTGTAACCACAGGTATCCGTGCCCTGTACGTGGTGTTACCCGACACCACACTCCCCTTTTACACAATTAGCGTGTGTGTCCAGTCCTCCCCTGGCTGGGCACCACGTAGAGGGCATGGGGACAAGCATCATATTATAGATCACGCTTTGTGCGCGGTGCATCTTGCTGCATCACCATATGACGGCATATCATCCACTGCTATGATGGTATGTTGCCCTCTTTCTGGTGGTACCCGGGTAGATCAGCACCGGGGCCACGCAGAGAGCGTGATCGGGAAGGAAAAAGAAAATGAGCATGTATACAGATACAGAGCATTTCGTGGAAGAGATTATGTGGAATAAAAATATGGGAACATACTGGACAGCCTGCAATCGCCCGCTTGCTGAGCAGACGTATGAGCGTGTCAAAGAGATGATCCCGGAAGCAAAGTATTACGAATTTGATGGAGTGCAGTTTATTACGGTAAACGAAATGCAGGAAAAAACACTGTTATTGTATTTTGAGACTTTGCAGGATATGTATGAGAGAAAAATCTGCGAGATTAATGATATGAGATGCCAGATATTGGAGGTGGGCATATGAGCAGGGAGAAGTTAGGAGCTTTTATCAGACATGCAAGGGAATCACAAAATTTGACGCAGGAGCAGCTTGCGGAGAAGACGGGATATGCACGCCAAACTATTAGCCGCTGGGAACAAGGTGATCAGGCTATTACAGTAGAGGCACTGGTTAAGATACTGAAAGTGACACGCATGCAGGTAACCATAGGGGACAAGGAGGCAAAGGTATGTATAAAGATATTGTGATATCGCTCCTCGGGGCATTGCTCCTGGAACCGGTATTTAAGACAACAGAAGTAGGAGAGCAGATCGCCATGATCATGGGTTTGGCGGCTATGCTTTTTATTTTTTGCCTTTTTTGCGAGGAACAGGCAGAAAAATGGCAGGAAAAGCGCCGGAGGGCACGAATTATGGAGCTGAGGATAGCGAAGCTGAGAGGAGGCGGAAAGCGTGAAAGACGAGAGAGTGCAGGAGATTATGGAGAGGCTGGAACAGACCCCGACAGAGCCATTAATGATGCTAGTTGACCATGAGGCACAGGAGGTTTTCCCGTATGTCCTCCGGAAGTATCAGAATGCACATCTGGTCATGATGAAGGGCATCCGGTATATCACAATCACCGATGATGCCATCCAGGTCATACTGGACCGCCTGCAGCGTGAGAGGGCAGATTTTAAACGCACAGTGGAGTACTACGACAGGGAGATCCAGGGCGTGGAGTACCTGCTGACAGGCAAAAAGCGGTACTACTGGTCACCGGATAATTACATAGTAGAGCCTGTCTACGCAGAACAATAAAAAAGCCGGCATTTGGCGATGCCGGCCAGCTCACAGAGCTACTTATATAGACAAGATAATTGTAACTCTGTGGACTAAAAAAGTCAAGAAAAATGGGGCTTTCGAAAGCCCCTGCGCACTTGATAAAGATATTAAAGTTAGGATACAGAGATATGGTTAAGAGAAAGAAAATAAGGCTAAGGCATGGGGATGTACTGGATGTAGAAGAGTACCATGATGGGAATTATGGGGGGAATGGTAAGACCAGACAGAAGAAGGAGAAGCCAACGAAGGAACAGGTGAGGCTGATCAACAGGAGGAATAAGGCGAGGCTGTGCCGGTGGAGACTGATACAGTACTTTGACCAGGGCGACCTATTTATCACATGGACCTATGCGACGGAGAACCGACCACCGGATATGGAAGGAGCACTGAAGGACTTCCAGAAGGCGATGGCAAAGGTCAGAAAGATCTATCGGCTGAGAGGAGCACCGCTCTACTGGATCCGCAACATCGAACGCGGTACCAAGGGAGCCTGGCACATTCATCTTGCGATCAAGCAGACACCGGAGGGAGATGCAGCGGCTATCGTAACCAAGGCATGGACAAAGGGTGGCACCTACGTGGCGGAGATACGACACAGCAAGTTTAACGGGGATGATATGGAGCAGCTGGCAGACTACCTGACCAAGGACGAGCACACGGCGGAGGTCAAGACGGACGGCACACCGGGCAAGCCCAGAATTGCGGAGGCCTCCTACAATACCAGCCGCAATATGCCGCTTCCGGAGCCTAAGACGGACAAGCTGGTCCGCTGGAAGCCGGAAGTAAAACCACCCAAGGGATATTACATAGCCCGGATCCATGAGGGCATCAATCCGGTTACGGGATTTTTATACAGGAGTTACACACTGATCAGGTTAAAAACACAGGAGCGGAAGAAACCGCCGAACAGGGTAAGGAGGTGTTGATAAATTGGAAAATGAATTGAAAGTAGTGGATATCTTTATAGGCACGACTCTCCGGGGATCTGCGAAGGGCTCCGGACGGGTAATGTACATCATGAGGACCAAGCGTAAGAATGGCAGCGACTACGAAGCTGCTCCGCAGATCGCAGAGTATGACGATACCACAGAGAGCGCATCCGTCCTCTACGCTATCCGGGATGCACTGCAGCGTCTCAACTATGCCTGCACGGTGGTGATCCACACCGAGTGTAGCAATGTGGCAGCAGCCATACAGCAGCACTGGCCGGAGAAGTGGAGACGGGACGGATGGAAGAGCGCTAAAGGAAATCACGTAAAAAATGCAATCTTGTGGGAAATGCTCCTGCAGGATGTGGAAGAGGGTGGTCATATCCTGCTGGTGGAAGGTGAGAAACATGAGTATGCAGAGTGGATGCGCTTTAATATGCCACTGAAGAGAGCATTAAAAGACATTTTCACAGAAGTTCCGAAAAGCTGACAGCATGAGTAGAGTACTCATGTTAGAGACGATTTTGTTGATGTCAACAAAACATGGAAAATATAACAATTTGACAGAAAAGTGAACCGTACACAATGCTTGTACGGTTGAACTACCGAGAAAAATTCGGGAGTTGCACCGGTGCAACCGGGGAAAGGAGACCAGATGGAGAAGAAATTTGGAACATTTAATACCGTAGAGGAGTTGAACAGGGCAGCAGCCGCCCAGAAGGAAGAGGGAGACCTGGAAGCGCTGATCGGACTGGCCACAGAGAACGGACTGGAGAAAGAGGATGCCGAGGACTACATGGACAGCGACGATGCAGAGGATACTCTGTGCAATGAGACAATGGCAGCAATCGGTAAGCTGAAACTGGAAGCAGAGGACCTGAAGCTGGAGAGCCAGATGAAGGACTGGAAAGATTTTGTGGTCCAGATGCTGATGGAATATCCGACACAGCACATGGAAGAGGACGGTGCAGCTCTGGCCAATGCCGTATTTAATCCGGATAAAAAGCTTTTGGATGTGCTGGCAGCAGGACTGAAAATGGCATCAAAGAACCGGGTAACCATAGACAGGAGGATCACAAAGGAAGCAGGATTGCCGGAGAGTGCTGGTCAGATCGGAATGTGTGGCAGGGATGAACTGAAAAAGATCATCTTGGATTATTACATGGGAGAAAAGAAATGATCGTATACAAGGCAACGAACAATGACATGACCTGCACGATGGGACAGGGAACATTCCAGTATCAGTTGGGTGTACCGGCTACGGCAGAAAAATCAAAGTGCGGTGATACCGGTCTCCATGCCTGCGAGTATGTACTTGACTGTATCGGCTACTACTCTCTGGGACGCGGAAACAGGTTTTTCAAAGCAGCCGCAGTAGGAGATATTGCAGAGGACGGAACGAATACGCGTATCGCATGCACCAGACTGACACTGAAGAAAGAACTGGATAACCGTGACATAGCCAGGGAAGCCATGCTGTACATGCTGCATCATCCACAGAGAAATGGGTGGCAGAAAAGCGGACATATGCTGTGTGTCGCAGAACAGACAGCCGACATTAAAATACCGGATGGAATCGCAATAGCAAGAGGCAGTAGTCCAAGAGTAAGCGGATGCATCGGAGCCCACCTGGGACTGATCGCAGAACAGAACGGAAAGATTGTCGCAGCAAAACTGTTTGATGTGGACGGAAAGAACATCCTGCCGGGCATCTGGTATACGCTGGACACCCTGGCGGAAGCAGAGAGGAGGCAGCAGGCATGAAGTGGACAGAGATACTCAGGGCACCGGTGATACCGGCGGATGCAAAAAGAACTAAGCATATAACATTCCAAACGACGGAGAATTACCTGATCCTGGATGTGTGGAAGGGCGGAAATAATACCTGCCGTCATGCGATAAACCTGAAAACATGGGAATACGGCACGTATTTCCCGGATACCGGCATAAAGAAGGTAACGAATATCAACAGCTGCACAGACAATTATGAAAGGTATTACTGGGGATCCGAACTGCGCGACGAAGCGTGGATGACACAGGAGCAGATCCGTGACCTGGATGCTATTACCAAAAAAGAGAAAGACTGGGTAAAAGATGTGCTGCAGCGTATAGAGCAGATGGAAACAGATTATAACGCAGAAAAAAGGGAGCGGGCAAGAGACAGCAAAGAGGAGCGCATACGGAAACTGATGAGCAAGTGTCCGAATCCGGGAAAAGAGGTACATGACTGGATCACAGAGAAGATAGTAGGTGATCTGCAGTATGCCTTTTATGACAAACAGCAAAAGACCTGCCATTGCACGGCATGCGGCGGAGATTTCCCGGAGAAGGCAGCAGGTGTACCGGTGAAACACAGGAAGCAGATCACCTGTCCTCTATGCGGACATCTCCTGACCGTGAATAAGAAAGCAGATATCATCAGTGTAACAGACTGGCTCACCATGATCCATAACGTGGATGAAAAGCAGGGTGTAGAGCGGCATTTTAAGGTAACGGTTGAGTGGGACAGAACCGGAACAAGAACCACCGACCTGGATGAGCATATCCGACTGATGATGCTTCGGGATACCAAAAAAGAAATCATGAAAATATATTATTACGGAAATCTGTATTGGGCGGGATGGAGCACCGGAAACAACAGCAACCGAAGATGGCACAGCGCCTACCTGTATCCGGACACAGAAGGTATTCAGGCCGGATTACATGGAACGGCATATGAGGCATGGACAGATGTATTTCCGAAGCTTGCCCAGATGGGAATAAAAGCGCACTATAACGGTCTCATGGTGGAGAGCAATAAGGAGTTTACGGGGATTGCGGAATATATGGCCAAAGGGCGATTTTATCGTCTGCTGAATGAACTGTCACTATGCATCACCTACTGGGGCGGATATTCCGGAAGCACGATTGATGTATCCGGAGAAAATGCAGAGGAGATCCTGCAGATAGAGGACAAACAGCTGATCAACCGTCTCAGACAGGCAGATGGCGGAATATGTATGCTGCATTGGCTGCAGTGGTCAGACCTCAACAACAGGAAGCTGTCAGAGCAGTATTTGTCCTGGGCAGAAAAAAATAAGATAGAACCGGATAATTATCTGCGGTCAGAAGCGGGAAAATACCTGACACCGGAACAGTTAATGAATTACATCAACCGGCAGAAAAAAGAAAGCTATCCCAGCAGAACCATAGCGGGAGTCTGGGATCAGTACGAGGATTACCTCAGCATGGCAAAAGAACTGGGAAAACATATGGATGATGCCCTGGTGTACCGTCCCCGGGAATTAAAGCGCCGGCATGACGAAGTCAATGCAGAGATGGAACTGCACAGGGAAGAGATCCAGCGGAAGCGGGATGCAAGAGAAGCGGCAAGACAGGCGCAGGAGATGAGGGAGAAGTATCCGGGATATGAGGATATTCTCTCAGAGATCAGTGCGAAGTTTGAATATCAGAACGACAGCTATTGCATTCTGGTTCCAAAGAATTTTATGGAGATTACGGCAGAGGGCATGGCACTGCATCACTGCGTAGGCAACACAGAACGGTATTTTGACCGGATTGTCAGCAGAGAGACCTATATCTGCTTCCTGCGGCAGCAGTCGTCCCCGGACAAGCCTTTTTATACAATAGAGGTGGAGCCGGGCGGTACCATCCGCCAGCACAGGGGAGCCTACGACGAGGAACCGGGCATAGAAGAGATCAAGCCGTTCCTGAGGGAGTGGCAGAAGGTGATCCGCAAGCGTATGAGCAAACAGGATCATGAATATGCCGCACAGAGTGAGATCCTGCGGCAGAAGAACATAGAAGAACTGAAGGCAAAGAATAATACTGTGGTCCTGAAAGGACTGGCAGAAGATCTGATGGAGGTAATCTGATGGGAGAAATCATAAGCTATGAAGAAAGATACAGGAAGTATAAGCAGGAGCTGGACGGAGCATTTACCCAGGCAGCAGAGAAATTTGTGCTGATCGGCTACCTGCTGAGAGAGGCAGCAGAAACGGACATATTAAGATCCAGCGGATATAAAAACATGGAGGAATTTGCCTATGCAGAGTACGGCGTGGATGCATCCCAGGCAAACCGGTTTATCAATATTAACAGGCGCTTTTCGGAAGGTGGTAATTCGAAACAGCTGAAACAGCAGTACCAGGGGATTGGAAGTTCCAAGTTGGCCGTAATGCTGACCATCCCGGATGAGATAAATGAGGTTTTGCCTAAAAACTTGACCAAAGAAGAACTTAAGGAAATCCAGGCAGAAGTAAAGGCTGAAAATCAGGTATCTGACATTGAAGTCGAAATCGAGCGGGCAGAGGCAGCAGCCGTCACGGACAAGCCTATGCTTCCGCCGGAGGGATCGCCACTGAAAAGAAACCTCTGGCAGCTGGGTAAGGAACAGGAAGAACTCTTCCGGAAGTTGTGGGAAATATGCAATAAGGGACAGTATCCGCGTAGCACATCAATTATGGATGCACTGATACCGCAAGGGGATGCGGTGTACACCGTCCGGATCCCGGGAGAGCGCAGGACACAGATCATTATAAATTCTGATGGAGCCACCATCGTGAATTTGAAAACGCTGGAGCGGAGCAGATACACAGAGGATCAGATCTGTGATGCAGTCCGGTCTCTCATAGATGGAGGCAGCAGTCCTGAGGAGCAGTACAAGAAACTCTATGGCGAGGACCTGACTCCGGAAGAACCGGAAATTGCACCGGTGCAACCGACCGACTCTCCGAAAGAAAAGAAACCGGAAAAGCGTAAGGAATCCCGTGTGACCAAAGCAAACACAGAACCGAAGAAAAAGCCCAAGGAACCGGAAAAGAAGCCGGAGCAGATGACCATCCCGGGAGCCGCACCGGATCCGGCACCGGAAGAGCCGGAAACACAGGTAACTGACTCATGCTCCGGGGAATCTGAACAGAAACAGAATACCGACACCATGGGTACGGAAGAGCAGGTACCGGGACAGACAGACATTGAAAACGACTTTCCGCAATATTGCCCATCTGAAGGAGACCAGCGCGCAGCTTATCGTCAGTCCATCCGTGGCAGCGTGGAGAACCTGGTACGATATGTCGAGATGGATCTGATCGTTGCCGCCAGACAGCAGCTGTCTGATATCTCCGGCTATCTGGACCGCCTGGAAGAACTCAGCAAAGGAGGCGGGCAGAATGTCGAAGATGTCGAAACAGGCGAGAGCGAGGGAGTTTAATGCCGCCTCTCGTCAGAGCATCAAGGAGCGGGATCTGTACCAGTGCATCTTTTGCCGTATGGGATATCACATGGAGGACGTCACCTGGTACGGACAGCAGCTGCAGAGCATCATGCACTACATACCGCGCTCCCGGGGTGGTCTCGGGATCCCGCAGAATGGTGCATTGGGCTGCCAGAGTCACCATGAGATGCTGGATAACGGAAACAAGGGCAGACGGGAGGAAATGCTGCAACTCTTCCGAGCGTATTTGCAGGACCATTATCCGGACTGGAGCGAGGATGCCCTGACCTATAACAAGTGGGGATGATGTATATACAAATTTGTATATACACGAAAGGAGCGCAGAGATGAAAAGCAGAACAATAAGCAAGATCATCCGGATGACGCCGGAGGAAAAGCGGCGACTGGAATACTGCGCCGAAAAAATGGCAAAGACCGAGACGGAGATCCTGATCGCCGGAGTGAATAATTACTATGCTGCCGTACAGAAAGCACTGGCAGCCCAGAAAAATCAATAAGCCTTTTGGATAAAGTGAATCACAATAGACACTGTAAACGAAGCCACGGGGCGGCCGCTGATACCAAGAGGCAGCAGTCGTCCAGGAAGGAGACTACAATGCAGTATAAGGACTGGGACGGCAATCTTCTGCCGGATCCTGCGCCGCGCATCCGCAACATACATATAGGCACTATCATCAAAACAGAACACAAGATCATAGAGGAGCCGCTGGAGACACGCGGACGGGGACAACACCGATTTATCAGCGAGGTCAGAGAATACGAGGTAACCGCAATTTATCCATACATGGTCCAGACACGCGATTGCAAAACAGGACTTAAGAGGTGCTTTTCTTACGGAGAACTCACAACGATGGGACTGGAATGGAAGGGAAGGAGGAAGCAGTCATGCTGACACTACCGATCAAGAAAAAATGGTTTGATATGATCTTATCTGGCGAGAAGCAGGAAGAATACCGGGAAATGACGCCATATTATCAGGTGCGATTTGCAAATCTGTGGAAAGCAGAACCGTTTAATGGCTCCGCCATCCGGGAGATCCGGTTCCGGAACGGCTACTCTGGCAACAGCCCCTCTTTTGTAGCAAAGTGCTCTCTGAGGACTGGCACCGGAAAAGTGGAATGGGGAGCAGAACCGGGAAAACAGTATTATGTTTTGACAATCCAGGAGATATCAGACATTAGTTAAACTATTGCGGAAAAGGAAGTGGCGATGCTATGGATCGTAAGAAAGATATTATCAAAATTATAGACAGTATGGCAGGAAGATACTCCGCATATGAGGTATTTACGGACTGGACAAAGTGCAGTGCACTGGCAATCAGCAACTCTCTTGCAATGATCCATGATAAAGTATGGCAGAGAAGAGAAGATGAATACAGAGCCACCATACAGAAATACAACGATAAAGAGAGAGAGAAGCTGGTAGAAATGTTTGACTTACTGGTGGAAACATTAGAAGGAACTATGGCAGATGTACTGGGACAGATTTACATGGAATCAGGCATGGGAAGTAAGGCGGCAGGGCAATTTTTTACACCATACCATTTAAGCCAGGCATGTGCCAACCTGGCACTGCTGGAACCAGACGAACATGGTATTTATCGCGTTAGTGAGCCGAGCTGTGGCGGCGGTGGAATGATCATAGCTGTGGCAGAAAGAATGAGAGATCAGGGCATTGATTATCAGAGAAAGCTACAGGTGGTAGCTCAGGACCTTGACTGGAAGGGCGTGTATATGTGTTACCTCCAGCTGAGTCTGTTAGGAATTAAAGCCATATGTGTCCAGGGAGACACTTTGCATGCTCCTTATGATCCGCGGACAACAGAAAAATCACATATGCTTATTACGCCGGGGCAGATGGGAGTATTGATATGAGAGACAAATTGATGAATGATATCATGATGCTGCTGATCGGCAATGGCGTAGATGCGGATGCACTTAAGAGCAGACTGATTATTATACTGGATAAATACGAAGTCACAGAGAGATGCACAGAAGTGGCGGTGGTAAATGAGAATGACATTGAAAAATATGTCCGCCTATTCTTGATCAATAAGCGGGTGGCAGGCAGGACGGACAATACCATCAGACACTACAGAGATGAGCTCGGGCGATTTTTCCGTGAGACACAGAAATCACCTATGGAGATAACTTCGGATGATATCAAATTGTATCTGGCAACGAAAGAGGTCAGAGATCATGTCAGTAAGGTATATCAAAAGAATATGCTCCGGGTAATATCTTCATTCTACCAGTGGATGGTAAAAGAAGAATATCTATTGAAAAATCCGATGAACAAGGTAGATGAGATCAAGACTCCTAAGATAAAAAAGTCAGCATTTACAGAGGCTGAGATTGAGCAGTTGAGATTGAACATTGGCGACGATGTCAGGTTAATGTGCATTTTTGAAATGCTGTCCTCCACATGGTGCAGAATAGAGGAACTGGCAAAGATGAAAATTGAGGACATATCACCGGATCATGAGAGTGTGCTGGTGCATGGAAAAGGTAACAAGGATCGAATCTGCTACATCAATGCAAGGGCAAAGATACACCTGGAAAGATATCTCAGCATGAGGAACGACAATAATGAGTATCTTTTCCCCAACTGTTGCATCCAAGTAGGACCGGGAAGTGGTTTCACAGCGGAATGTAAGAAATATCATGTAAAACTGTATGACTGGTGGAAAGTACCGGAGCTGGTAGGAAGCGGTCACGCTGAAAAGAGCACACTGGGTAGCAGATTGCGGGTACTTGGAAATAAAAGTAATGTGAAAAAGGTGCATCCGCATAGATTCCGTCGAACGGGAGCCACATTTGCCCTGCGCAGAGGAATGCCGATAGAGCAGGTATCTAAGATCCTGGGACATGAGAGCATAGAGACCACACAGATCTATCTGGATATATCGGAGCAGGAATTGGAACAGGCACATAAGAAATATGTGTAACTTAGGATTTAGAGAAGGAGTGAACATAGATGAATAATAAACAAAATACTTGTTGCCATTGCAAACATTCAGAAAGAATAGAGGGGAGAAATGCAATGCTCGGTTGCAATATTGATAAGAAATTACACGATATGGATGATAAATGTAGATGTTTTGAAGCGTGTTATAAGTTTGATTTGAAAACAGGATTACCAGTAAGAAGTAAATAACTAAACTGAAATTTAACCCAAAAAATATTTATGTAAGAAAAATACGAAAAAGTTGAAAAAATAAAAATATTTTTCAAAAAATGCTTTTCTTTACGGTTTTTTTTGACATATCCATATGTAAGACAAATACGTCTTGCAAAAATGAAAACCTATGGGAGGAAATGCAAATGAAAAAAGAAGAGTACTACAGACACGGAATGGAAGACCTGGATCCTAATTACGATGACAGCAATGTAGACCTGGACAACTACGAGCGCGAAGCGGATATCTGGGAAGATGAAATGGCAGAGGGAGTAACAGTGAAAAATTACGCTGATACTAATGATCCTGTTTGCGACCGGCTCCATAACTGGAATGACTGTTTCTGGTTTCGGAAGTATTTCGGAATGTAGTACATAACGTACTACGGAAGATCTGGGAGTGTCGTACATATCTGTGCGGCATTCCCGGGACATTCCAGGGAGATGAAAGGAGTGATAGAAAAGATAATTTTGTAAAAGTGTAATAAGTACATAATACACCGTTTGAAATTCCAGCTGCAGAGGGGCCTGCAATCGATGCCAATAAAATAGCGGTAGACCATCCGTCCAAAGATATCATCTACCGCTCAACTGCTTACCAGTATCATACCATATGATCAGCTGGCAGGCAATTAGAAAATGAGGTACAGCCTATGACAAAGACAGACCTGATTAATGAAGTTGCGTATGAACTGGACAGTTTTATGACTAAGGAGCAGATTGACCGCATGAAAATCACTCTTTATGTTAAAATGCAGGATTTCGAGTTGGCAGAAATCAAACAGCTGCCTATGACTATGGAGCATGACAATGAATGGTTAATGCAAAGGTATTGCGTAGACGGCGTGGCAGCAGGACTCCATGCCGGAACTATCAGGAGTTATATTGGAATCATAAAGAAATTCTTTGACTTTGTGAACAAGAATTATAAATATGTGACAGCGCAGGATATCACAGATTACCTTGCTGTTAGATCCTATCGTGATCACATCAGCCACAATTATAAATCCACAATATACCGGTACTTATGCACATTCTTTTCCTGAGCATTTAAGAAGCGACATATCCAGGATAATATTGTTGACGGAGTAGATAAGGTTAAGCAGATCAAGAAAAAGAAGGTACGATTGACAGATGAGGAAGTTGAAACTATCCGCTATGCGCTGCAAACGCCAAAGGAGAAGGCATTGTTTGAATTGATGATTTGTACCGGCATGCGTGTAGGTGAAATCTCTTACCTCAACGTGTCAGATATTGATCTGACAAATAAGCAGGTATCAATTTACGCAGAAAAAACGGACACATATCGCACAGGAATGCTCACTCCGGTAGCTGTGATGGCGCTGAGAAATTATATCGGGGACAGGCCTGGGACGGATCCGTTATTTTTGGCAGACCGAGCACCGTACAATCGGATGCGAGAGTATGGCATAGAAAAGCTGGCCAAGGAGATGGCAGTCAGGGGAGGAGTAACCAGGATAACAGCAACCGTGCATGTGTATCGTAAGACATTTGCCAGCGTGTTATATCGTAAGACGGGTGATGTATTGCTGGTGAGTAAATTACTGGGCCATGCAAAGCCTGATATGACAGTACAGTATTATTTGATCGACGATATTGAAGAAATGCAGCACAAATACAATAGAGTAGCATGACAAGTTGCACCGGTGCAACCAGGTTGGCATAAGATCATACGAGGCAGCAGTCATCAGAAAGGAGAGCAATGGATAAAAGACCACAGAACAGGGAAAAAATCCATGAAGTGTGTGTATCTGTGGATGGATACCTGGCAGATCTTCTGGCAGAATCCATTGAATACAACAGATCATATGACAAACTGGAAGCAAAATATGGAGTTATTGCCATAAGCCGTAACTGCTTTTACCGAAAAAGAAGAAAAGCAGAGAGGATATTGAGGCAGCAGGAAAAAGGAGAGGAGTGATCCTCTCTTTTTCGTTACTGTAAAATGGTACAAATTAAAAGAAAAGGTGAATTATAATCATGGTATAGGGATTACCTAGAAAGGGAGTGATCTGTTGGCAGCAAAAAGGAATCCGATAAGTGAAAAAGCATATGAGATGTACATGCAGGGGATGAAACTGGTAGACATTGCTGCCAATCTGCAGGTACCTCCTGGGACTGTCAGAAGGTGGAAAAGTACTCATAACTGGGATGGCGAACGTTCGGCATCAAAAAGCGAACGTTCGGATTGTCAAAAGGGGAAGAAAAAACAGGAAGCAGATGATGGGACGAAAGAGACTTTTCAGAACGAGGAGCTTACCGCGGAACAGCAGTTGTTCTGCGTATATTATGCCAGGACGTTTAATGCAACGCAGAGTTATCTAAAAGCATACGCCAGCAGTTATGATGTAGCCAATGCAGAGGGCTATAAGCTCCTTGTAAAACCTTGTATAAAAAAAGAAATTGGTAGATTGAAAGAAATCAAGCGAAAGCAGATCGTGGCAGATGAAAGCGACATCGTTGAATTACAGATGAGAATTGCTTTTGCGGATTTTGGAGATATTGCGAGATACGATGAAATGAGAGTGTATCCAAGAGACTCCAGATTTGTGGACACACAGCTGATAAAGAAAGTGAAAGAGACAAAAGATGGAGTTTCGATTGAGATAGAGGATCGTCAGAAGGCTATAAACTGGTTGACGAAATTCTTTGAGATGAATCCGGATGACAAGCATCGGAAAGAATTTGATAAGCGTAAGCTCGAACTGGAACTCATAAGACTGGAAATGCAGACAAAAGGAAAAGAGCAGGAGAATGAATCAGAACAGGATAATTTCCTTGATATGCTGAATGCATCTGCAAAGGAAGTGTGGTCGGAAGATGGTTGATTGGACGGATTTTGACAGGAGAGTCAAAAAAGTAAGGGAAAATGCATGGAAGAATGCCACAAAAATGCTGGTACGGTATCGCCAGAAGGGATTCGAGTTCAAACCATTTTCAGAAAAGCAGAAGAAGGTACTTACATGGTGGTGTAAAGATTCTCCTGTCCGGGAAAAAGAGGGAATTATTGCAGACGGAGCTATTCGATCAGGTAAAACATTGTGCATGTCACTGAGTTTTGTAATATGGGCAATGTCCACCTTCAATATGCAAAACCTTGGAATGGCAGGAAAGACCATAGGATCCTTCCGGAGAAATGTGCTGTTTTGGCTGAAACTAATGCTGAAGAGTAGAGGATATCAGGTATCAGATCACAGATCTGACAACATGATCGTCATATCAAAAGGGGATGTGACAAATTTTTTCTACATATTCGGTGGTAAAGATGAGAGATCACAGGATCTGATACAGGGTATTACTCTTGCCGGAATGTTCTTCGACGAGGTGGCACTAATGCCGGAATCATTCGTCAATCAGGCGACCGGTCGATGCTCCGTGAGTGGATCGAAGTTTTGGTTTAACTGTAACCCGGATTCTCCCAGCCATTGGTTTAAAACAAACTGGATTGATGACATAGAAAAGAAAAAGCTGATCTATCTCCATTTTACGATGGACGATAATCTGTCTCTTACAAAGGAAATCAAGGACAGATATAAGGCAATGTACAGCGGGGTATTCTACTCACGATACATTCTTGGACTGTGGGTAATTGCTGAGGGACTCGTGTACGGAATGTTTAACGAGGAGCGCAACGTTTTCCACGGAGAATGTGAGTATTCTGGACAGGCATCGTACTATCTGTCAATCGATTATGGCACAATGAATCCTTTTGCAGTGGGTCTCATGGAACTGCAGGACAGTGGCAGAGTAAGGATGCTGCGAGAGGGACATTATTCCGGGCGGGAGAAAAAAGTCACATTGGACAATGAGGCGTATTATCAGATCATAAAAGATGTTGCCGGGGATTTCCCGATAACATCCATAGTAATTGATCCATCGGCAGCAGCCATGAAGGCAACCATACAGAAATACGGAGAATATACCTGTACGGACGGAAATAACGATGTCCTTAACGGCATCCAGGAGGTAACTAAGTATCTGAATCTGGGGATGCTACAGATTCATGATAGCTGCGTGGAAACGAAAAAAGAATTTGGAGCGTATGCCTGGGATGACAAAGCTGTGGGAGAGGATCGTGTAATAAAAGAGAATGATCATCACATGGACCTGATCAGATATTTTATCTATACAGTGGCACGAAGATATAACAGAGGATTAATTTAAGGCGGTGGAACAAAAATGGGAATCATATCAGCAATCAAAGGATGGTGGAATAGTATGTTCAAATCAGAAATCAAGGACAAGTTTCAGGTAACAGGTATCACATCGGGAGCGATGCAGGATGCAATCCAGAAATGGATGAATATTTATAATGGAGAACCGGAATGGCTGGATCCGGAAAACGGGATCAGAACAATAAATTTTGCAGGGTTTATATGTGAAGAAATAGCGAGGCTCGCAACGCTGGCAATTGATGTCAACTTTGATGGCAGACGGGCAAAATACATGAAAGATTTCTGGGACACCTGTGTGAAAGATCATATCAGGGAGTGGACGGAATCAATGTGTGCTTTTGGAACGGTTATTCTGAAGCCGAATGGAACGGGAGTGGATCTTGTAACACCGGATCAGATGGAAATCACGGCAATAGATGGAAACAGAAAAATTTACGGTATTGTATTCCAGGATGAGTACCAGAGCGGAGAAGATTATTATACAAAACTGGAGTATCACCGTTTCCTTTCTGCCAGGGTAAAGATGCCAGAGGCAGAAAAATATACAGATACAATGTACTACGTTGTATCAAACAGAGCGTTCATAAGTAAAAATGCCGGAGAGCTGGGGAAAGAGATAGAACTGAAGTATACAAAATGGTCTTCACTGCAGCCTGATGTGCATATTTCCAAAAAGAACGGTGGAAAAATCAACTCTATGCTTTTTGGTGTGCTCAGAATGCCGTCTGTAAACAGGATTGATCGGAGAAGTCCGCTGGGAATGTCAGCATTTTCAAAGGCATTAGAAGAGTTAAGAGACCTTGATATCGCCTACAGTAGGAATGCAGAAGAGATCGAAGACAGTAGTAAGATGGTTTTGCTGGATGAGAGAGTGGTGCAGCTCCCGGCCAAAAAGGATGAAAAAGGAAATGTAATCAGACAGAAATTAAATCTGCCTAAATATGTGAGAACAATTAACGGGGAAAATTCAGATTATTATCATGAGATTATTCCTCAGCTGAATACAGAGATCAGAAAAGCAGGAATCAATCAGCAATTATCTATTATCGGGGTAAAGTGTGGATTTTCCAATGGGTATTTTGTAATTGATGAAAAAACAGGGATGGTGACAGCAACACAGGTGGAGTCGGATGACAGAAGAACCATCCAGCTGATCAAAGATGTCCGGGATGCCATGCAGGCAGGACTTGATGATCTGTTCTATGCGCAGGCAGTATTTGCAGATCTGTACAATCTGGAACCGGCAGGAGATTATGAGACACAGTATGACTTCGGGGATATCACCTATAACGAAGAAGAGGATAGAAAGAGAAACCTCCAGCTTGCAAACAGTGGTTATATACCGAAATGGCAGTATCTTGTGAGATTTGAGGGATATTCAGAGGTGGAAGCTAAGGCAGCAGTGGCAGAGGCAAGCGGAGACGACAAAAAAGGGTTATTTGACGAGGAGTGATAGGGAATGAATGAAATACCGAATGAGATTATAGAGGAAGCAATTAGGTTACAGTTACCTAAATTTGCAAAGGGAGGATTTATCCCTTTAGAAGGGCATCCAGTAGGACCGAACTGTGATGAAAAAGATTTGATAGGACCGCAGGAATTGTTTATAAGGATAAGGGATGATAAAACATGCAGTATGGAAAAACTATCGGATGCATTGATATCCGAATAAATACCGACAGATTGGACCAGAACATTGCAAATGCACAGAAGTTGTTGAATATGCAGGTGGTGGCTGACTGTGATGAATATATTCCATTTTCCCAGGGGGCACTGCGCGGAAGTGTGAACTACCCGGAAGGGATTTATGGTGGCGAGATAGCGTACAACACACCATATGCGCACTACCAGTATACAGGAGAGTTGTATCTCACATCAGATGGTAGATCTTTTGCAGACAAGTATGAGAAAAAGGAGCCGACGGGTAGACCTTTACAATATCATACAGAGGGAACCGGAGATCACTGGTTTGAGCGGGCAAAGCAGGCGCACGGATCAGAATGGGTGGATCTTGTAAAGAGAGAGGCAGGAAAAGGTTAATGCTGACACCGGATTATTTTTATGGAAAATCAGATAAACTTGTGGAATTGTACCAGGAATTGGAAGATTGGATTCTGCAGGACATAGCTATGCGTTTACTGAAAAATGGTGAGATCTCCGGGACAGCAGACAGAGAACTGTGGAGATTACAGCAGCTGGGACTGCATAATGATGAGATAGTAAAGAAAATTGCAAAATTGTCCGGCCTGAGTCAAAAAGAGGTCCGCAGGATCCTGCGAGAGAGTGTAATGACATCATTTTCTGATGATGAAGAGGTGCTGAGTAAATTGGGGACTGTGACACCACCATTGCAAAACAATGCTGTGATAGCTGCCATGAATGCAGAGATGCAGAAAACGTTCGGAGAATTGAATAATCTGACCAGGACAACCATGCTGCAGTCGCAGAAAGATCTACTGAATCTGCTGAATGAGGTGGACCTGCGAGTGGCAACCGGTTTTCAGTCATATAGCAGTGCAGTGTGCGAGGTGCTGGATCGGTATGCACAAAAAGGAGTGACGATTGATTATCCGACAGGAGCAACCAGGTCACTGGAGGCAGCAGTCCGGTGTTGCATTGTGACATCGATGAATCAGACGGCGGCACAGGTAACGAATCAGTACATAGCAGAGGGCGGGATAGAATATGTCCTGGTATCGGCTCATATGGGTGCCAGACACGATGATAAGCATCCGGAAGATCTGAGATCGCATGATCACTGGCAGGGCAAGGTCTATAAAATTGTTGGGAGGGATGATGGAATAGAAAATCTGCTGGAAGCGACAGGGTATACCATAGATCCTGACAGCGGACAGGGAACCGTTGTGAATCCTTTAGGCCTGCATGGGTATAACTGCAGACATTCGCATAAGCCGTGGGATCCGTCACTCCGGAATCCTTACGTGGATGCAGATGGTAAGCCGAAGATTGACATCCACGAGAGCCAGGAACTTTACCAGCGGCAGCAGGAACAGCGTCGAATGGAACGCGCCATCCGGAAGACCAAGCGGGAATTACTGATGAAAAAGGCGGAAATCGATGGAGTGGCAGAAACGGATGTAAAAGAGATGTTACAGCCGCAGTATGATAAGCTGGCATATAAGCTGCGGACACAGAACCAGGCATATGAGCATTTCTGTGCAGAACATGATCTGCAGACTCAGGCAGAGCGGCTGAAAGTGGCAGGATTCAAGAAAAAGCAGGCATCTGTTGCAAATGGTCGGGCAACAGCTTACAGCAATTCCATAAAAGAACCTATGGAAAAGGCAGAAAATGTGGGGTATACTAAAAGAACAGAAGAGGAATTTAAGAGTACAGCACAACAGATCAGGAGAGAAATTACACAATATTCTGATAGAGCGTCAATGTGGAGTGGCACTATTTCTGTTCATGATTCTTTAATTGACGGTGAAGCAATAGGAATGAAAGAGTGGTCGTGCAATATAGCACTTGTTGCCACCGCAGATGATGGTATTTTATGGCATGAAATGTTACATTCTTGCTCCGAAAGCTATTATGATGCAAATGTGTATTTCCAGAATCAGGCAATAGAGGAAGCATCGGTAGAATTTCTGAAACAGACGATCTGTGAAAAAATGAAAATAGCATCTGTGGAAGGTTATGCAGATCAGGTTTCAATATTGAGGGCGATAAACGGCAAATTTGAATATGGAACAGATATGGAGTTTGCACAGGAACTGTTTAATATTCCATTGCCGGAGAGATACCAGTGGCTTGAAGACAAAGTAGATGACAGTTTGAGAACTATGGGAGTAACATTCTCAGAGTACAATGATGTCATGTTATTTTTGCAAGCATTAAAAGGAGTGATACAATGACATTTGATGAATTTATGAAAATAGTACGGGAGACAAATGAGAAGAACAGCCATCCGGAGAATTGGACGGAGGCGGAACGGTTGTGTCACGAAATTATGGCACCTAAGAAGAGTGCAGAAGAGTGTGTTAAACTGGAGGAAGAGGTACAGGCTTTTTTGAAATCAAATGCTTCACAGGAGGACAAACAAACAGTTATCAGTTATGCAGAATCATTGTCTATGATTTGCACAGCCATCCGTGAGGAACGTATAGATAAATAGGATGTTGAATTTAGAAGAGGGCTTAGTAATAGGCTCTCTTATTTTGTGTAAAAATTGGTACAAAATTTGCAGTGCAACGTGTTAGAATTATATTGACAATTAAAAAGAGCACAACCGGGCAGACAAGAGGTCTGCTCGCTAACCTACAAAAATTATAGGATGACCGCTAAGGTGCGTCCTGTTTTGGGCGTGCCTTTTTAATTTGAAAAATGCCAGCTATGGGGTAAATAGCAACTCGATCGCGCCGGGCTGACCGGAGTAAAAACAGAGAAAGAGAGAGGTAGAAACATGGTAAAGGTAATCAGCGAACTGGAAAAACTCGGTCTGGAACTGACAGACGAACAGAAAGAGGCTGTAAAAAAGAGCATGGGTGAGGAACTATTTTCTAAGGCTGAGCTCGAAAAGAAGGTAAAAGCAGCGGAAACTGATCGTGACGAATGGAAAACCAGAGCAGAAACAGCAGAGGAAACTCTGAAAGGATTTGATGGAAAGGACATGGATGCCATCAAAAAGGAACGGGATGAGTGGAAGGAGAAAGCAGAAAAGGCAGAGAAGGACTATAATGCGAAGATTGCAGCGCGAGAGAAAGAAGATCTGCTGACTGAAGCAATGAAAGATGTGAAATTCACATCAGAATCTGCGAGAAAGTCCATTATGGCTGAGATTACCGCAAGTGTTTCAGTTAAGAACGGTAAACTGATCGGATTTAGTGATCTGCTCGAAGAAGCAAAGAAAAATGATTCCGGAGCATTTGTGGATGAGCAGAAAGAGCAGGATGAAGACAATCAGGCCCAGTTTACACAACCGATGGGTGGAAGTGATACAGAAAAGATCACAGGAGACCCTGAAAAGATGGATTTCGAAACTTATAAAAAGTGGAGGAATCAGAATCAATAGGAGGAAAAAATAATGCCGAACAAAATTTTAACACCACAGATCATTGCGAATGAAGCACTCCTGGTGCTGCAGAGCAATTTGACAATGGCAAATCTCGTACACAGAGATTATTCCAAGGAATTTGTAAAAGTAGGTGATACTATCACCGTAAGGAAACCGGCAACATTCGTCGCAAAGAACTTCACGGGACAGACGGAGGCACAGGACATCACAGAAGGGTCTGTAACCGTAAAGATGGACAGATTCCGCGACATCACAGTCAATGTGGGAGCGAAAGAACTGACCTTAGACATTAAGGACTTCAGCACACAGGTGATTACTCCGGCAATGGAAGCACTGGCACAGCAGGTAGATATGGATCTGCTGGCTGTTGGTATTTCCAAGGCAGCAAGAAAAGCAAGCGTTTCTGCGACACCCAAGATTGATGATATAGCAGGAGTAGGTAAAGAACTGGATCAGGCAAAAGCACCCAGAGCAAACCGGAGACTGGTACTGCCGCCCACCACACTGTACAAGTACAACACTTTGGACAATTTTGCGAAGCAGTGTTACAAGGGGGATTCCCAGGCACTGAAAGAAGCGGAAATCGGAAAAGTGTATACCTGTGAGACCTATATGTCTCAGAACTGCCCCGAAAATCAGAACACAACAGCAGGTACAGCAACTGCCTACAAGGTGACTGGAGTTAAAAATGCAACACAGTTTACAGTATCTGATGGAAAGGCAGCAGCCGGAACCATCTTAAAGGGTGATCAGCTGATTGTAGATGGATATCTTTATACTGTTACCGAGGATTGCACTTTATCTGCTGGAGCCGGAACGCTGAAAGTAGATCAGAATATCCCTGCTGCAGTAAATGATGCGGATGCATTCGTCGTAAACAAGGCACATGCGCTGGGATTCCACAGAAATGGCCTTGCATTGGTAACCCGTAATCTGGAATTACCTCTTGGCAACAAGAATGCATATATCGCATCTGCTGATGGACTGGGTATTCGTGTGGTAATGGACTACGATTCCGACCATAAACAGGATAAGGTATCCTTCGATATTATCTACGGTATTAAGGAACTGGACAGCAATTTACTGGTTGACTTCGCATAAACAAGGAGGGACTTGCTGGTGGGATATACTACGTATGATTTTTACTCAAAAAAATACTATGGGAATTCCATTGGGGAGTCCCTTTTTCCAAAATGGAATGACCGTGCCAGCACAAAGCTGGATCAGCTGACTTTTGGAAACATTGATGCGGATGCAGTCGCCGAATACGGAGAGAAAATCCAAAAGGCTACCTGCGCCCTGGCAGATCTTATGTATCAGATCGATTACAAGAACTCACATGCCAACGACGAGACTGTGGCAAATATTAAGTCCATGTCTTCCGGCGGAAGATCTGTCAGCTTCGGAAGCAATGAAACTCTGATAGATAAGGTGTTGGGAGACAAGACAGCACAGAACCATCTCTTCTATGATACGGTTTGTGAGTACCTGGCAGGAACAGGACTGCTGTATGCGGGGGTGGGATGATGTTCTGGGATAACAAAGTAGTTACTCTGTTTAACCGGGCATTTGATCCCAAAACAGAGGAAGAAAAATATTATCTTACGGTACTTGAAAAAGCAGATCTTGTGGAAAAGAACAGTGTGACAGCGTCGAAAAGTGGACAGGACAAAGCGGCAGCGGTCACCCTGTACATGTCCTATCAGAACCTGCCGAAGCCGTACAAGGATCCGAAGGAATGGGAACTGCTCTCTGCGAAGGAAAAAGAACGGTACCTGACATTTTCCCCGGAGAAAGATTTCTTCGTAAAGGGAAATTGCACCGGTGCAACTCTGCCGGACAGCAGGGTGTATGAGTATTTCAGAGATCACTATTATGGCACATACCGGATCACGTCTGTGGACAGCTACGAAGATATATTACCTCACTTTGAAATAGGAGGAAAATGATGGAAGAAAAGCAGGAATTACTGACGGTTAAGGATGCGACCAGCGTGCAGAAAGGCATATTGGAACTGGTCCTTGGGTATCCGGATTATCCGGAAAGCTTTACCGCCGACAACAGCACCGTGAAATGGAGCAATCTCAATGAGGACAGATCTATCGGACTGTTCCCGATGCAGGGTGCCGTATACCTCAAACGGTATGTGAGCGGCAGTTATGAGGCACAGTACCCGTTCCAGATAGCTTACAAATGTTCTGCGGATACCAACCGGGCAAACATAGATGATCAGACGATGCTGGAGCAGCTGGCAGGATGGCTGGAGGAGAGCGGGATCACGTTCAGTGATTCCAGAATGCAACTGGAATACATCGATAGAACATCCCCGGTGTTTGCAGCGGCAAAGGATGATAATACAGTGACGTACGCAGTGAATATGCAGCTGCGGTATTTTTATAAAAAATAAGGAGGAAAAGCGAGATGGCAAAAGATAGAACCAACATGGTCTCTCTGATGGATATCGGATCTCTCATGGGTGGAAAAACTCCCAAAATTGTAGAGATGGGTGACGGTTACAAGGAGATCACTGAGGACTGGGGACCGAATACAGAGTCTACCCAGTATGTCAACATGAAGAGTGCCAGCAACTCTGTTAAGGGATATGCTTTATCCATGTCTCCACAGAGAGATTACCTGTCTGATGATATGCAGAAGGCAATTGATGATCTGTTGAAGAAATTTCCGACTGGAGAAGAGTGTAATACCTATTATTACAGGTACTTCAAGACGGACATTACCAATAAAACCGGAGACTGTATCAGAGTACCGGTAACAGTGTGCCCTTCCAGCGTAGGTGGAGCCGGTGGGGACAACCTTACTTCTACCATACAGATCAATGGCAATGGGGATGTGGAACAGGGTACTATTACTATATCCGAGGATGGTACATTCACCTGGGCACCGAAGGAAGCCAGTGTAGATACGCAGTAAAATAAAGTAGGTGTTAATGAACAATTAGCATAATGGGGCAGGTTCCTTTCAGTCCTGCCCCATTTCTGAAAGGATGGTAATTATGGAACAGGTAAAGTTAAGCACAGGCTATAAAAGTATTGCAATCAGAGATGAGGACGATGATCAGGTAGTGGCCGTGCTTCGGATAAATGTGGCAGATGCACAGACAGCAGACAGATTTGCACATATCATTGACCAGCTCAACAGCATCTCTGCCAGATGTGATGCAGAAATGCAGAACTGGAAGGATAGTCACACAGAAGATCAGCTTACGACAGAAGATACCGGTGATGTTATCAAGGTGGCACTGGATATTAACAACATCCGCGTAAAGTATCTAAAAGAGATTATTGCTGCACTGGATGAATTGTTTGGTGAAGGCACGATTCAGAACATCTATGGTGATATCGTACCGGATGAGACGGCGCTGTTTGAGTTTGTGGAGCAGGTCATTCCGGTTATGAATAATTTGTTTGGCCGCAGATTTGAACAGGTGAAAAAACGGTATAACACCGGAAGAAAAGGTGGAAGAAAATGACGAACGTCATGCTTGATCCGCTCCCGGAAGAATGGGAAGATCCATCAACCGGAGATGTATACCACGTTAACTGTGATTACCGCATAGGAATTCAGATATCATTGGCACAATATGATCCTGATCTTACGGAGTATGACCGGGTGGCGGCTATCCTTGGACTTATGTTTTATGATGAGGAAACGCAGTCAGAACGACCTATGCCACAGGGGAATAGCGCGAACGAATGCATTCAGTGGTTCACAAACGGCTGGCACCATGACGGGCATGGGACCAGTGAGGAAAAGCGTCGGTTGATAGATTACGACATTGACCAGTGGCGCATTTATGCGGACTTCCGGGCAATCTACGGGATTGATCTCGCAACAGAAGATATGCACTGGTGGAAGTTCTGCGGGTTGCTCTGGAATATGCCTCATAAGCAGTCATCTTTTCTTCAGGTGATAGAGATCCGGAGAAAGAAAAAAGATGAAGCCAAGACGGATGCGGAGAAGAAGGCTATCCAGGATGCACAGCAGATCTATGCGCTGGATCAGCCGGAACCGGAGTACACAATAGAGCAAAAAGAGAAGATCGACGACTATGATACCATGATGGAACAGATAAGAGCAAAGAAAAAAGCAGAACAGGAAGCATTGGGAATCTTTAGAAAGTGAGGCTGTATAAATGGCTGGCGGATATGATGGAGAGATCAGGATTAAAACGAAAATTGAAAATGCGGATATGTCCAGTCAGCTGATGCAGCTTGAAAACCGGATGGAAAAGACTGCCCGCAGGGCGCAGCAGTTAGAGAATGCCATGCGGGAAATGGAAAGCCGAAAGATACCCACAGAGGAATATAAAGAAGTTCAGACGCAGATTCAGAAAGCGCAGGACAAGCTATCCGGCCTGAACGATCGTATGGAGAAATTCCTGGAACTTGGTGGCAAGAAAAGCAGTACAACTTTTAAGAATATGCAGTATGACATGGCGGATCTCGAGAATACTATTGCTTATGCCAAAGGTGAACTGGAAGCAATGGAGGAAGACGGTACTGCATTTAAAGATGTCAAAGCTACGGAAGAATATCGAAAATTGTCAGACCAGTTGGGTGACACCAACCGCGAAATGGCTATTCTGAGTAAAAAACATGATGAGATTATTGATAAGCAGAAAAAGGTAGGATCCGGAGCAAAGCAGATTGAGAAAGTCGGAAAGTCAGCTAAGAAATCTGCGGGACTTATGTCTACGCTGCTCAGTCGTCTAAAGGGGATTGCACTTTCTCTGTTGATTTTCAACTGGATTACAAAAGCATTTAATGCAATGGTGGAATCTTTTAAGACAGGCATCCAGAACATGGCAAAGTATTCCGGGAGTTTCAACGAGAGAATGTCCTCCTTGAAAAGTTCTATCGCCACTCTGAATGCGGCGCTAGGAACGCTTGCGGCACCTATCGTATCGATGGTGACACCGGCGCTGGCAAGGCTGTGTGACTGGCTGACAAAAGCAATCAACACCATGAATCAGTTTATTGCTCTGCTCAGTGGGCAGAGTACATGGACCAGAGCGAAACAGCAGCAGGTCGATTATGCAAAATCCTTGGAAAAGACATCCGGTGTTGCCAAAAAGGCAGCAGGAGCACTGGCAGCTTTCGATGACCTGAATGTATTACAGAAAAACGATTCCGGGGGAAGCGGCAGCAGTACCGCTGGTATGTACGAAGAAGTACAGGTCAGCGATAAGATGGCTTCCAAACTTGGAAAAGTCAAAGATCTTGCAAAGCAGATCAAAGAAGAGTTTTCGGTAGGCTGGAAGAAAGCCTTTGAAAAGCTTGGAATTGATGGACAGGTTCAGAATATTCGTAGCAACCTGGCATCCATAAAGGACAGCTTTATAGATATCTTCAGTGCGGATTCTGTGAAGAATGCGGCAGGGAATTTTGCTGTTACATTCGTCACCAGCCTGGGGACAATTGCGGCATCCTTTGTCAGCATAGGTGCGACCATCGCGCAGAACCTTACCGGGGGAATTAAGAAGTACCTGGATGACAACAAAGACGATATCAAGAAGCATCTCACGCAGATGTTTGATATCGGAGCAGATATTTTGTTATTGGCTGCATCTGCGGCAGCAGCGTTCGCACTGATTTTTTCAGCGTTTGGAAGTGATTCCGGACAACAGCTGACCGCAAATCTGATCCAGATGTTCTCGGATGTCTTTTTATCGGTATCTGCTATCGCAGCACAGTTTGCAGATGATATTTTACACCTGCTGTTGGATCCGTTTGTAAATAACCAGGATGATATTGCAACGGCAGTACAAGGTATCATAGATGTGTTGGCAGTATTCTCCGGGACCGTATCAGATATCGTCGGGCAGGTTGGAAGCGGATTCAATGCACTCTATAGTAATTACATATCACCATTTGTTAGCAACTTTACAGATGGAGTATCGGATTTGCTGGGAGCATTTTTGGAATTTTGGAATAACAATATGCAACCTGTCTTGGCAGAATGGGCGACGATGTTTGATGACACCTATCAGAGTCACCTTAAGCCGATGATTGACGCATTTATGGAGCTACTGGGAGTACTGATAGAATATATACAGCTGTTTTGGGACAATTATCTGAAGGCTCCTTTGCAGTGGATTATAGAAAATGTGCTTCCGATGTTACAACCGATTTTGGAGGATCTTGGGAAACAGGTCAAATTGGCAGTTGATATCATAGCAGATGTAATTACGACAATGATTAAAGTGATCAAAGGAGTATTCGCAATTCTGGGAGATCTGATTCGTGGAGACTGGAAAAAACTCTGGGAAGATGCAAAGCAGATCTTTAAGGATATAGTTAATGGAATTCTGTCCATAGCAGAAACAATGGCAAATGGCTTGGTAGATGCAATTAACAGAATGGTGCAGTCGATCAATAGTATCAAGTTTGATGTACCTGATTGGATACCTGGTCTTGGTGGAAAATCATTCGGAGGTTTTAATATTCCGGAGGTGCCTCGTGTTACATTGCCCAGACTGGCTAACGGAGGAATTACCACGGGGGCTACACTGGCGGAGATTGGAGAAGCTGGACGCGAAGCAGTATTGCCTTTGGAAAAGAATACTGGCTGGATGGATGCACTTGCTGATAAGATTGCGGATCGCATGCCGACGAGTGGAGGCACAGTAGATGCATCCTTGATCCTGGACGGAGAGACATGCGGCAGACTATTTTTACCATACCTGCAGAACGAAGAAGTACGGTTAGGAATCGCAGAAGGATAGGAAGGGATGAAATATGGAAAGGAAATATACGCAGGGTCTGATCATAGATGGAATTACATATAACATCCCTTTAATATCTATCAAGAGGACATTGGACTTTTTGGAAAATTTTGCAGAGAGAACAGAAGATGGAGATACGCATATTGAGACCATCGGACTGTACAAGAATTATAGGATATCCATTGGTACGATTGAGGATCCGGAACTGTATGATGCTTTGATTGAGCACATTACAGATTGTGAGAATAGATTCCATCATGTTACTCTTCCGGATGCCAGTAAGCAATTCGATTTTTGCGGATATTTTTCCAGCATTCAGGATGAGGTGGAAATGGTGTTGGAGACTGGGGCACAGTATAAAGGATTATCTTGGCGGATGACATCAAAGAAGCCATATAAGACACCGTAGGGGGGAGACATGAGGACATATTGCAAGGCAGAAATGAAATTTATAGACGTCACGGCATTGTCAGATGCGTCTCCTTCTACGGATGATAACCAGTCCATAGGAAATATCGAACTGTTTGAAGCAGAGCATCTGCAGGAAGACTATGGAACAACAGAGTTAAATCAGTTTGTGCTGTCCGGGGAGAAAAGCATCCTGCCGGATGCGCCGGAAGACATTGCATTCTGGAGTGAAGAACAATCACGGGACGACTGCACATTTGAGAGTAACCCTAAATTGCGGATCCAGTTTACTGCACAGCATACATCGGCGGCAATCACGCTGTATTTTATAGATGTGCCTCCGGCAGAACTGGTGGTTATCTGGTATACACTTTCCGGCACAAAACTGATCAGTAAGACATTCTATCCGGATAGCCTGGTTTAT
The DNA here is from genome assembly GCF_009695995.1 of Waltera intestinalis. Taxonomy (GTDB): domain Bacteria; phylum Bacillota; class Clostridia; order Lachnospirales; family Lachnospiraceae; genus Acetatifactor; species Acetatifactor intestinalis. The sequence continues at coordinate 2,220 of NZ_VUMU01000006.1, read as the reverse complement.
GTATGTAACAATCCGGTACAGAATTACGGCAGAATCGAGATAGAGTTTATTCGGACTGCATATCCGAAGCGATATGTTAAACTGCAGTATATTCTTTATGGCAAATATATCGTATGGGATAAGGATATGATCAAGACAGGGAAGGTGCAGGAGGATATAGATGTTACTTCTGCTACGATACCTATCAATAAGGCAGATTTGTCTATCGTAGATGTGAATAATGATTTTGACATCGGTAACGAAGAGGGAGCATGGAAGTCCATCCAGAAGACACAAGAAGTAAACCTCACGGAGTACCGCGGCGGAGAATGGATTCCTATCGGGGCATTTTATGTGGATGATTTTTCTTTTGCAAAAAATGTGGCAACATTTAAACTCATCGACGGTGTAGGCCTGATGGATAAATACACCTTTTATGATGGACGGATATACATAAATGAGCTGGCGGGAAACATCCTGCAGGAGGTATTTGCGGCAGCAGGGATTACGAAGTATAGCATAGACGATGATGTGGCAAAGATACAGCTGACTGGTTATTTAGGGATACAGACGTGCCGGAAGGCATTGCAGAGAATATGCTTTGCTTGCGGGGCAGTGGCGGATGACAGCCGGAGCGATACCATTAAGGTATATAAACCAGACCGCTATGTGTCATCTACGGTTGGAACCAACCGCAAACTGAACGGACATACCAAGGTATCATTGGACCAATATATCTCAGGAGTATCTATAGAGTGCAAAAGCTATGCAATCGAAGATAAAACTACGGACATTTATAAGGGCAGCCTGCAGGCGGGAGATACCAGGATAACATTTTCGGAACCGTATAAGCCGGAGAGCATTACAGCCACAGCGGGAACCATCCGGATGGTAAAGACAAATTATCTGATAATCCATATGGAGGCAGCAGGTGAGTGCGTGATCTCCGGACGGAAATATGCAAATACAGCGTTTACATATCAGAAAAATGTACCACTGTTGGAAGCTGGGGAAACGGAAAGCCTGAAGAAATTTACGGACTGTACGCTGTATAATGCGGAGAAACTGCCTGCAATAGCAGATAGCTTATTGAGCTATTATGCACTAAGGAAAAAGGTGGACATGAAGTACCTGGAACAACAAGAACAGGTAGGAAATTGGGTAAATATTGAATCTATGAATGGCAGCACATCCACAACACTGATTGAGAGCCAGAATGTTGATCTCACTGGAGGATACATAGCGGTAGCCAAGTGTCGAGGATATAGCACTGTGGTGACGGATCCGGCATACACAGGAGAAATTTATGCAGGCGAGAGGGGGCTGATCTGATGGACCTGAGGCCTATAAATCCTTATTACAACAAAAGGACACAAAAAAGAAAGGCGCGAGCAAAGTACACCAGTAATGCATCAGCATATAGTTACCCATATGAGTGGATAACTCCGGTGACGGACAGGACACAGGCGGATGTAGAGTATGCACAGAGATTGCGAGAAACTGGATGGACTAATCTGACACCAGAAGAACAGAAAGAATATCTGGCGGGTCTGAAAGGGTGCTTGAACACATCTGATCTGTTACGAATTGAAAACGATATACAGATACTATTAGATGTGCTGGAACTGGATGGAACCAGTTATGTTAATAATGTACCTGCACTACCGACAGCAAGCTATTTTGGCAATCTATCATCAAACGTAACAGCAATAAGAGAAGCATATTGTGTACATGCAGATACACCGCAGGTACCGGCACTGCCGTATAACACATGGCAGGCATACAATGCAATCGAACAGATCTTAAATGATGTGTATGAGGTTGTAAGCGCACAATTTAGTTACTACGCCGGCAATGAGATATATGCCGGAGACACAATCGGATTACTTTTATAGGAGGACAGATTATGGCAGAGATTACAAAGTGGGTTAAAAAGATATGGAAAAACAGGACCACGGAATTCCCGACCAGGAGAACGCTGATGAAAGAGGATGGATCCTCAGAAATCGTTACAGTTACCAGAAACGAGGGAACAGTATCCGAGGAAGGTGATGCTTTTGATGCAGACACAATGAATAATCTGGAAGAGAGAATTGATGCAGGTTTTGCTGAGTTAAATGGCAATTTAACTTATTCAACGGAAGAAACAATATGCGGTAAATGGATTGATGGTAGCAACATATATAGAGTTGTTAAGCAAGTCACGTCAAATATTAATACTAATATTGTTGCAATGTCACT
>NZ_VUMU01000005.1 GCF_009695995.1 Waltera intestinalis | reverse complement strand
AGCAAAAGACGCTTCTAATCTTATTTCATATCGCGGCGTTCGCCGCATCACGGCAAAAATAAAAACCGTGATTTGTGAGCAAGCTCCCAATCACGGTTCTTATTTTGCCTATGCGCGGCTCATTGCTCGCGTAACTTTCAATTTACTTGTCTTGTGCAACTGTTCATATCACAAAGTTCTGACAACTTGTAAAAATATGAAATAATTAACAATATTTACTTGTAATAGCAGTATATATTTAGTAAAATACACGTAAGGGGTTAAAAATCCAATCCAACGGCTGGACAAAATACCCAAAATGCAGAATAAATGGAGGATGGGATATGAATATTTACACAACAGACAAGATCCGCAACGTAGTATTACTGGGCCATGGCGGCAGTGGCAAGACCAGTCTTGCAGAAGCCTTTGGTTATCTGTCCGGTATCACCTCTCGTATGGGCAAGGTAGATGACGGCAATACCCTCAGCGATTACAGTAAAGAAGAACAGAAACGTCATTTCTCTATCAGTACCTCCGTGATCCCCATTGAGTGGGAAGGATACAAAATCAATATTATTGATACACCTGGTTATTTTGATTTCGTGGGAGAAGTGGAAGAGGCAGTTAGTGCCGCAGGAGCAGCCATCATAGTAGTTAACGGCAAGTCTGGCATCGAAGTTGGCACCCAGAAGGCATGGGAGCTTTGCGAAAAATACAAGCTGCCCCGTTTCATCTATGTTTCCAACATGGACGTGGATAACGCTTCCTTTCGTCAGGTAGTGGAAGATATGACTAACCTGTACGGAAAGAAGATGGCACCGTTTCATCTGCCGATCCGTGAAAACGAGAAATTTGTAGGATACATCAATGTTATCACCGAGAGCGGTAACCGCTGGGAGGGTAAGGAAGTTGTTCCCTGTGACGTACCGGATTACAGCAGGGCGAATCTGCAGATCTGCCGTGATACCTTAATGGAAGCCGTAGCCGAGACCAGTGAAGAATTCATGGAGCGGTATTTCGGCGGAGAGACCTTCTCTGAAGCAGAGATCCGTGCAGCCCTCCGTACCAATGTTTGTGACGGCAGCATCGTTCCCATGACCATGGGCTCTAACATTTTGTGCCAGGGTATGTACACACTGTTAGATGATATTATCAAATACATGCCCAGCCCTGAGAACAGAGAAGTAGCGGGTATCAATCTGAAGACCAACGAGATCTACCATGCGGATTATGATTTCGCAAAGGCTAAATCCGCTTACATTTGGAAGACCATCGTGGATCCGTTCATTGGAAAATACTCCCTGATCAAGGTAAACTCCGGTGTACTGAAAACGGATGATCTTCTGTATAACGTGGATCGTGATATTGAAGAGAAGATTGGCAAAATCTATGTATTGCAGGGCAATAAGCCTATCGAAGTCAGTGAACTGCATGCCGGAGACATCGGAGCACTGGCGAAGCTGACAGCAGCGAGAACCGGCAACAGTCTCTCGACTAAGGCAACGACTATTAAATACGGCAAGTTCGATATTTCCACCCCTTATACCTACATGCGGTATAAGCCGAAGAACAAGGCCGATGTGGATAAGATATCCCAGGCATTGCAGAAGATGACTCATGAAGATCTGACCATCCGTGTAGTGAACGATGCAGAGAACCGCCAAACCTTACTTTACGGCATGGGTGACCAGCATCTGGATATCGTGGTCAGCCGTCTGTTAAACGAATACAAAGTAGAGATCGAGCTTTCCAGGCCGAAGATCGCATACAAAGAGACCATCAAGAAACAGTCTGATGTGGAATATAAGTACAAGAAACAGTCCGGCGGACATGGACAGTACGGTCATGTAAAAATGCGTTTCTCACCTTCCGGCGATCTGACGAAGCCCTATGAATTTGCAACAGAAGTCGTAGGTGGTGCAGTACCGAAAAACTTCTTTCCTGCAGTAGAAAAAGGTATTCAGGAGTCCGTGGGCAGAGGACCTCTGGCGGCATATCCGGTAGTTGGTGTCAAGGCAGTATTGTATGATGGCTCTTACCATCCGGTAGACTCTTCGGAGATGGCATTCAAGACCGCAGCGATTCAGGCATTCAAGAAGGGTGTTATGGAAGCGGGTCCGGTTTTGTTAGAGCCTATCATGTCCCTGAAAGTTACAGTACCCGATGCTTACACCGGTGACATCATGGGTGATCTGAACAAAAGAAGAGGCCGCGTACTGGGCATGACTCCCATGAGTGGCGGCAGACAGATCATCGAAGCGGATATTCCTATGAGTGGATTGTTCGGTTATTGTACGGATCTGCGTTCCATGACCGGAGGCAGAGGCGATTATTCCTATGAATTTGCCCGTTATGAGCAGACACCTTCCGATGTGCAGGAGAAGGAAGTGGTAGCTAGAGCAGCGAAAGTAGCAGAGAATAACGCAGAAGATTAATGTACAAAATACATAGTATTCATAAAAAGAGACCGGCGGATGTTGTACCGGTCTCTTTTTTGTTATCCCATTGTAACATTGTAAAATCAACGATACCGCTGCATCAGATTGATCAGTAATGTGATCCATGCAAACATGATTCATCACCTCTCGTATATATGATATGCACAGAGAACAGAAAATATGTACAAATATGTATGGATAGAGCCGCAGTCCTTGACAGTATCGGCAAAACACGATAAAATAATCGGTAGTTTTTTAACGACTTGAGAACGTAAATTCAAATAGAAAACTTCTCATAGTTTAGGAGGAAATAATTATGGCAGTACCTTACAATCACAGAGAGGTAGAGAAAAAATGGCAGACTGTCTGGGATGACGAAAAAGCATTCAAGACTTCCGACGATTTCTCCAAGCCCAAATATTACGCACTGGTAGAGTTCCCTTATCCTTCCGGACAGGGATTACACGTAGGTCATCCGAGACCTTATACCGCACTGGATATCGTAGCACGTAAGCGCAGAATGCAGGGATACAACGTGCTGTATCCCATGGGATGGGATGCATTTGGTCTCCCTACCGAGAATTACGCAATTAAAAATCACATCCATCCGAAGATCGTAACCAAGAATAACGTGGCAAGATTCAAGAATCAGCTGCATTCCTTAGGTTATTCCTTTGACTGGGACAGAGAGATCAATACCACGGATCCCGAGTATTATCATTGGACCCAGTGGATCTTCTTAAAGCTGTTCAAGGCAGGACTGGCTTACAAGACAGAGATGCCTATCAACTGGTGTACCTCCTGTAAGGTAGGTCTGGCAAATGAGGAAGTAGTCAATGGCGTCTGCGAGCGTTGCGGTTCCGAAGTCATCCGTAAGGTCAAGAGCCAGTGGATGCTGAAGATCACTGAATATGCAGACAAGCTGATCCAGGGACTGGACACCGTAGATTATATCGAGCGTGTCAAGGTTTCCCAGAAGAACTGGATCGGAAAGTCCCAGGGCGCGGAAGTAGACTTTACCCTCACCGGAAAAGATGAGAAGCTGCGCATTTACACCACCAGACCGGATACTCTGTTCGGTGTTACCTACATGGTAGTATCTCCGGAGCATCCTGTACTGGATAAATACAAGGACGAGATCAAGAACTGGGATGACATTGTGGCATATCGTGAGATGGCTGCGAAAAAGTCTGATTTCGAACGTACTGAGCTGGCAAAGGATAAGACCGGTGTCTGCATCCAGGGTCTGACCGCTACCAATCCCGTCAACGGTAAAGAGATCCCTGTATGGGTATCTGACTATGTATTGATGACTTACGGTACCGGCGCTATCATGGCAGTACCTGCCCATGATGAGAGAGACTGGGAGTTCGCTAAAAAGTTTGGCATGCCTATTATCGAAGTTGTAGCCGGAAGCCCTGTCAGCGTAGAAGAAGCTGTATATACCGATGTTGCTGATGGTACTTTGGTCAATTCCGATTTCCTGAACGGCCTGTCTGTGGCAGAAGCCAAAGAGAAGATCATGAACTATCTGGAAGAGAAGGGCATCGGTAACCGCAAGACCAATTATAAATTAAGAGACTGGGTATTCTCCAGACAGCGTTACTGGGGTGAGCCGATCCCTATCGTACATTGCGACAAGTGCGGATATGTTCCCATTGATGAGAGCGAACTGCCGCTGCAGTTACCCGATGTAGAGAGCTACATGCCTACCGATACCGGAGAATCTCCTCTGGCTGCCATGACTGACTGGGTAAATACCACCTGTCCCTGCTGTGGCGGTCCGGCAAAGAGAGAGACCGATACCATGCCTCAGTGGGCAGGTTCTTCCTGGTATTACCTGCGTTATACCGATCCTCACAATGACAAGGCACTGGCAAGCCCTGAAGCATTGAAGTACTGGCTGCCGGTTGACTGGTACAACGGCGGTATGGAACATACCACACTGCATCTTTTGTACTCCCGTTTCTGGCATAAGTTCCTGTATGATCAGGGCGTAGTACCTACTCCCGAACCTTACCAGAAGAGAACCAGCCACGGTATGATCCTGGGATCCAACGGTGAGAAGATGTCCAAGTCCCGTGGCAATGTGGTAAATCCGGACGATATCGTACAGGATTACGGTGCAGATACTCTGCGTACCTACGAGATGTTCATCGGTGCCTTTGATCTGAGTGCTTCCTGGAGTGAGGAAGGCGTAAAGGGATGCCGTAGATTCCTTGAGAGAGTCTGGAAGTTGCAGGATATTCTGACTGATGAAGAAGGCTATAGTGCAGACTTAGAGACTAAAATGCACCAGACCATCAAAAAGGTCAGCAGCGATTTTGAGAACTTGAAGTACAACACCGCCATTGCAGCTATGATGTCCCTAATCAACGAGTTCTATAAGAAGAACGCCATTACCAGAGGCGAATATAAGACACTGCTTACTTTGCTTAACCCCGTAGCACCTCATATCACTGAGGAATTGTGGCAGACTGCCGGATTCGAGGGCAGACTGTATCAGGCAGCATGGCCTGAATTCGAGGAAGAGAAGACCGTAGAGAGCGTTGTTGAGATCGGTGTTCAGGTCAACGGCAAGATGCGTGTAACCATCAATGTTTCCAAGGATGAGACCAAGGAAAATGTCATCAACATGGCAAAAGAAGCTCTGGGAGACAAACTGACCGGCAACATCGTAAAAGAGATCTATGTTCCCGGCAGAATCGTCAACATCGTAGTTAAATAGTTCAGCTATGAACGAATATGTCCATGAGGTAAAAGCCGTCTTATGAGCAAAGGTAGGCACGTAGTGACGGAAAGCGTGATAACGCGACTTTGCGAATGGTGTTGGCTGAAATTTCGTGAAAGAAATAACTCCTGACAGACCTTACGTCTGCCGGGAGTTATTTCTTTGAGCGTTGCTTTTTTCTAAAATGTTTTGAATCTGTTGCAGCTCTGCTTCGGTGCTGTATTTTTTGATGGCTGTGATGGCAGCCTGCATTTCCTGTGGGGTAAAAGTGAGATGCTCCTGCTTTGCCTTACGCATGGCAGGCATGAGAAGTGCCATCATTTCTTTTTGTGATTTGCCGTGCCCTTTGGCAAAAAGAGTGGAGAGAAATTCTAATTTTTCTCTGGGGATGTCCTTCACAAGATCATCCTGCATCCAGAGGGGAGTCTGGGAATAATCCATTTTGTTGACCTCCTGATTGATTTTGAGTGGCTGCGAAAAGTTCGGACAACATAGCCGGATCACAACCGTCCAGATCGGAGAAGCCTTCCGGGAACAGCTCCTGCATGGACTTAGCCATATCCATCATTTCTTGAAAATTATGGATATTGTCAAGCATCTGGGTGACCTGCTGCAGGGATGCTTTCTGCGTTTCATCGCATAAAGGCATGAGGTCACTGCATAATTCACCGGCGAGACTGCTTTCATCGGATGATAGAGGAAATCTGTGCAGAGCAGTCTCCGGATGCTTTCTAAACAGTGCCAGCGTATATTGCAATTCCAAAAATTTTATGTAGACAGCAAGTCCTTTCAGGAGATGCGGATCTATATAATAGGCAAGTGTTTTCAGAATCTGAATGCGGTTGTTGGTAAATAAAGTGTCAAAGGCGGCCGCCTTGTCGATTCTGTTATCATCCATGCAGATAATACCTTCCAGTAAATGAATTACTAGTATCTTATGAAGCGGATAATTCTCTTATGCCAATCAGTCATTCGGGGTACGGAAGATCCGCACCCCGGGATGATCGATCATACGTGTGTAAAAAGTCTGGTAAATCAGCAACCGCAATTTCCACAGCCGTTGTTGCCACCGCCACAGAAGCAGGACAGGAGCAGAATCCAGATCAGCCATTCGCAACAATCATTTCCGCCGCAACCATTGTTTTTATTTCCCAGAAGTCCGCAGCTGTTGTTGCCGCAACCGTTACCGCAGCCACCGCCGCAGAACAGTAAAAGGATGATCCAGATGCAGCTGTTGCCGAAGATACCGTTACAACAGTTGTTATTGTTGCTGCAGGAATTATTGTTGCAGCCACAGTTTGTAGCAGTTAAGTCACTCATTTTTAGTGCCTCCACTTTTTATTTATGCTCTATTGTATGCGGGGGAGCCTGTCAATGTTTCCGGAAAAGACTTGCAATAATTTTCTAATATAGTAAAATAAAAATTACTATGTGGAAATGTAATTAGATGATAATATGTAGTTAAAATGATGCAGGCTTAATTCATATAAGTTTACCCCACTTATCCCTGACATCTTATTATTTACTTAAGGATAGATTGAATGACACAGAAGATATATATCGTAGAAGGGCGGCAGTTTCGGACAGAGGCGGATTACCAGAACGCTCTGAAGGATCAGCAGGTGATTGAAAATCTTCGGATGCAGACTAAGAAGATGAACCTGTCGGATCAGAAGAAGCTCTTGGAAGTGATCCGTAGCGGAAAATGCAGATTTCACAGTATCCTGGGACAGGATTATATGGAGGAACTGGCAGAAGAAATCCGCAGACAGGAACGAAAAGATGCCCCGGTTTCCAAAGCCAATGCAACGAAAAAAAAGGAACTTTTAAAGAAGCCAGTAAAGAAAAAAGAAACACCGAAACGTAGGCAGACCACACAGAAACAGAACAAACCGCAGTTTGATGAACAGGAACTGGATAAAATAGTAAAAGAAGAACTGAAGAAGCGCGAAAAACGAAGAAAACTTCTGGTAGTCCTCTGCGGTATGGCAGCCATTGTCTGCCTGGGGTATTTCGGCGTATATAATTGGTACAATTATCGTACTGCTGATAATTACAAGCAGCTGAGCGAATTGAAAGATAAAGAGCCAACAGCAAGCGATGCACCGGCTCCGGTGATTCATTATACCGTGGAGGAAGGACAGAGCACGCCGCCTCCGGTGCTGGATGAATATAAAAATCTATTAAATAAGAACAAAAGACTAATCGGATGGGTAAAAATTGACGATACTAATATAGATTACCCTGTTATGCAGACAACGGATAACGAATATTATCTGGATCACAATCTGAATCAGGAGTATGACAAGAACGGATCCATTTTCATGGACAAGGACTGTGATGTGCTGAAACCCAGTACAAACCTTATTCTGTATGGGCATCACATGAAAAGCGGGCAGATGTTCGGAGGCTTATCCTTATACAGCGACCAGAGCTACTATGAGAAACATCCCTGCATACAGTTTGATACCATCTATGAAAAAGGTCTGTATGAGATCATGTATGTATTCCGTTCAAGGGTATACAGTGAAGATGAGATCGTATTCAAATACTATCAGTTTATAGACGCCCAGAGTGAGCAGGAATTTGACTCTTATATGAATGACATGGAGGGAATGTCATTATATGACACAGGAGTCACGGCTCAATACGGTGACCGGCTTTTAACTCTGTCGACTTGTGATTATCAGGAGAAAAACGGCAGATTCGTAGTGGTTGCTAAAAAGGTGACGACAAAGGAGTAAAGGATGACTAAGGGTACAAGGAAGACCAACAGAAGATTAAAAAAGACAGTAAGGAAGACCCTGGGAACATTGTTCCTGATCTCGGCGATCGTAGTAGCAGCGATCCCTACGGAAGGACTGCGTGCGGAGGAAGATGCTGTGGCGCAGGCTGCAGGACATTCACATAATGCGACACATAGCTCTTCTAAATATAAGGTTACGATTCCGAAGGACGCATCAGAGAAAGCAAGTCTGCTTTCCGGTAGCAGCACAATTCCCACCATGGATACGCTGATTCCCGTGGTAGACAGCAATGCGACCATTTATACAACAGAGACCAACACAGACGGAACCAGCTATCAGTTTGCCTATGTGAACTATAAAAATTCCTGGTGTGCAGTATTGCTTGGTTATAATAAAAATACGACATTGACCGGGAATGTACTGGATATTCCCGATATGGTAAATGCGTACATACAGCCTACCGGTAACCAGGGTACCATCAATGGTTACGTGGCGGCAAGTAAGAATGGACAGCCTTTGTATTATGAGGCTCTGACACAGAAGACCAGAGAAGTGGAAGTACAGGCGACGGATAGCGAAGGAAATCCAAGATATGATTCGCAACAGAATCCGATCATGGAGACCAAGACTGAGACTTACTACGATGGTGAGATGCGTCCTTGTTATGCTACGGACAATGCCTGGAAAGAACTTTCTCTTGAGAATTTCTTCCAGAAAAAGGGCACCGGTTATTCTTACACCAGTACGCAGGCGGAAAATGAGGATAAAACAGCAAAAGTATATGACGGATTTGCAAAGACAGAACAGCCGGATGATCAGTGGATCAAGGATCTGGATGTAAAATACATCGGTAACCAGTATCTGGCATCAACAGCCAATCCAAATGGTACCTATACCTGGTCTGTGGCAGGAGATATCACATCTAAAAATCCGTTAGATGGTATTTTCGCCGGAGCCAGCAATATTGTAACACTGAACATTGGTGAGAAACTGATTGGTGTCGGCAACTATGCGTTCTATGGCTGTAATGGTCTGAACAGCATTTCCTTTGGTAATGGTATCACTGTCATCGGTAACTGGGCGTTTGCGGAATGCGGCAGTATGAAAGCAGTGAACATCCCCAGAGAGTGTAACCTGGCACAGTTGGGAGATCATGCTTTCTACAGTTGTACCCAGTTGACGGATATTGATATTCCTATTTCTGTAAGTTATATCGGAGACTATGCATTCGCGGAATGCCGGTATTTATATGAAGTAGAGATATGTAATCCGGAGCAGGAGAACGGCATCAGCTCCAGCAGCCTGAAGGAAATGGGCTGGAATGTATTTGAAAATGACGAAACCCTGTATTCCGTGACTTTCCCGGATATGTATAGTGAGATCATCGGAATCTCCATGTTCAAGGGATGTAAGAACCTGCATTATGTAGCTTCCCGAAATGCACAGTTTACCATCAACTCCGGAAGTGCAGATGATGATGTGTATTGCTTTGACTGCTTTAAGTCCATGCTTGCGGATGATCCGGTAAACGGTACTTTCTATTTTGAAGGACTGAATACCAGTCTGCTTCATACATTGTGCCGGGAGAACTGTTTTGCATTCAGTTACATCAATTATGATCCGACTACAAAGTTATACCAGAAGCTGAACCAGTATGAATTGACGGTTCAGGACCCCCAAGTTTCAGGTGAACCTGGCCGTTCTACGTTTGTAGTAGATTCCTCCAACCAGTTGCTTAATGCCAGCGTAGGAACCGGCGTTAAGACATTGAATATCCCGGATCCCATCGGACCATATCATATTTACAATATCTCGGCAAATACATTTGCCAACAATTGTAACCTGACAATGGTATCTCTGCCTGCCAGTGTACAGTCGGTTGGAGAGGGTGCTTTTCGCGGATGTCATAATCTGGCAACGGTAATATTTAACAACAGCAGTATTGCTATTGGAACGGATGCGTTTAAGACCCAGGACTTTACCGGTACACACAGAACGGGTTGTACACACAGCACAGCGACAGCTATGAACGCTGCAGATAACAGTCCGGCAGTGAAACTGACCTTTGTAGGAGAAATCTCACCGGAGTCCACGCCGTATAAGTATGCGATGAGCCCGGACGGCAGATATAATAACAGCAGTCAGGTGGCAACCTATGTCAGATATTGCAGCGGATGGCCGTTTAACCTGGTAGTACAGTACAATCCGGAAAAGAATGTCAGCGAACTGACTGATTTTCCGGCATTTACGGAGTTAACCAAGTACTTAAATGAAGCTGATTATCCGTATCTGACAGATGCTCAGAGAGATGCAGCGAAAACTGCTCTGGATAAATATACTTCTGGAAGTTCGCTGACAGAAGATCAGCAGCAGTTCATTGATTCTGCGCTGAATGTGACCATACCGGAAGGTGTTCAGGCAATCAAGGATGGACTGTTTGTGGAAAAAGAGAAGGATCAGAAGGAAAAGACTCTGACCATATACGGTCTCGACAGTATTGAAGAAAATGACTTCAAGGGCGCAAAATACCTGACTAATGTCATCAGCTACAGCAATACCCTGTCCAGCATAGCAAACAATGCCTTTGAAGGCTGCGAGAAACTGGCTGCAGTGCAGATCAATGGCAATACCCAGTCCATTGGTAACTATGCATTTAAGGATTGTAAGCTGTTGAAAGATGTGTCCTTGTCGGGAAATATCAGCAGTCTTGGCAGTATTCCGTTTACCGGCTGTGAAATTCTGGATAAGGTAACATTCCAGGGAACGGATTATTTCACCTGTGATAATTCGATTATCTATGGAATGAACGACAGCGCAAAAGCGAAGATCATTGAATGCTTAGAGGGCAGAACCAGCAAGCGTGTGAACGCCAAAGAGACAACAGGCGTGACGGAAATGGCACCGGAGGCATTCCGGGGCTGCGACAATCTGACTACGATCGATCTGTCGGACAGTGCTATTACAGTAGTACCGGAATATGCATTTGCGGACACCAAGAATCTGGATACCGTGAAGCTGCCGATCACCTGTGAGGAACTGAAGGGTAATGTATTCAATGGCAGTAATATGAAATGGCTGGAGGAGTCCAGTGAGAGATTAACACTGATTGATCAGGATGCTTTTAACGGAATTCTTAAAGATAAAGGGGCTGTTACTTTGTGTGCTCCGTCGACCAGTTACCTTTACAGATATGGTGAGGCAAACGGATTTGCTGTGGAAGATACTCCGCTGGAGGAAATCTATACCGTTATCTTCCGTGACTGGAATGAAGAACTGCAGAAAAATGTCCAGGTAGACGAACAACAGGTACGGGGCGGGGAAGATGCGGTTCCGCCTACACCGTTAGGTAAGACCGGCGAAGTATTTAAGGGATGGGATGGCGATTACACGAACATCACGGAAGATACGACATGTACCGCTATTTATGAGAAGGAAGATCCCGATGCAAGTAAATTTACCGTAACTTTCCTGGATTGGGATGATAAAGTGGTCAAGGAGATCAAGGTATCCTCCGGTGGAAGCATCGCAGATGCAGATCTGCCTAATACTGCGACTCTAGTGAGAGATGGTTATTTATTTATTGGCTGGGACAGGGATCTGACCAACATCACAGAGAATATTACCACCAAAGCCGTATATAAGGCGCTGAGCGAGGATGATATTGTAGTCAGATATATCAACAGTGTGACCAAGGAAGTATTCTATCAGACTACGATCAAGAAGGGTACGGTTGCACCCAGTATCCAGACCCCTACGGTCAGTGGTTACACCTTCAAGGAATGGCTGCCGGATATTGCAACAGCTATCACAGAAAATACAGATTTCTATGCAGTATATGAAGCCAGTGGCTCTAATAATGGTGGAACTGCCAGTCCGGGTGCCAGCACCAGTCCCGGAGCAAGCACCAGTCCCGGAGGCAATAATAACAACGGAACTACTGCCAAGATGTATACTCTGACGGTTAAAAACGGTTCCGGATCCGGAAGTTATGTGGCAGGTTCCCAGCCGATCATCGTGGCAAATGACCCTGCGGCGAACCAGCAGTTCAGTAGTTGGTCAATAGATCCGGCCAATACGACGATTGCCAGCAAGGTATTGTCTGCAACTGTCATCACTATGCCGGAAGCTAATGTAACAGTAACTGCAAATTATACTGCAAAATCCGGTTCAGGTAACAAAACAAATACATCTACAGGAAGCGGTAATTCCACGAATTCCAATTCCAACAGAAGACCGAGCAGCACTACTACGGGAACCGTATCCGGTGGCAGAACCACCGTTGTTATTGATAAAAACGGTCTGTCCAATACCGGTGTGGTATCTGCAACGGTGAATGGATCTTCTGATAACTTTGTGATCAAGATCACAGAGAGTGCAGCAGCTTCCGAAGAGGTAGTTAAGGCTCTGATGGCAGAGTACGGCAGTGATATCAGTGCTATCAAATATTTTCCTATGGATATCAGTCTGTATGATTCCACGGGCAATACGAAGATCACGGATACCACGGGATTATCCATCAGCATTACGTTACCGCTGCCGGATTCCCTGATCACCTACGCAGGTAATAATAAAGTGGCCGGAGTAGTGAACAGCAAGCTGGATAAGCTGTCGCCGAAGTTCTCCACGATATCCGGAGTATCTTGCGTAACCTTTACGGCAGAGCATTTTTCACCGTATGTGATCTATGTGGATACGAATAATCTGACTGCGGGAACCATCGCAGACAGCACACCTAAGACCGGAGACGGCATTCATCCCAAGTGGTTCCTATCCATGGGACTTGCATGTATCTCGGTAGTACTCTTCATGAAGAAGGACAAAAAGACTCTGCGGAAAGCCAGAGCCTAATGTGAAATAAAGGATGGGAAGGTTTATGAATCATAAAAAGTGGATGGCTGTCATAGCACTGGCAGTTACCGCATTGATCCTGACACATCTTCCTGTGTCGGAGGCAGATGCGGCAGCGTCTGCCTCTGATTTTCAGACGCAGGGGAGTACACTGGTAAAATACAGAGGGACGGAAGAACGCGTCACGATTCCGGATACAGTGGAAGTCGTAGGCGAGAGTGCCTTCGAGAACAATCAGAAGGTACAGTTCGTTGTAATTCCGAAATCTGTCAAGCGTTTGGAGGCCTATGTTTTTTGGGGATGTAACAATCTGGAAGAGGTTGTCCTGGGAAAGGGTCTGACTGCAGTGGACGAGTATTCGTTTGCAGGATGTACGGGTTTAAAGCAGATCACAATTCCGGAAAATATACAGAGTATTGATGCACAGGCATTTGCGGGATGTGTTAATCTCACAGATATTTATATCCCGGCTACGGTGACCGGTATTGCGGAAGATGCTTTCTTAAACTGTGATAATGTGACAATCCATGCGGACGAGGGAAGTGTGGCAGCACAGTTTTCCCAAAAACTTGCGGAGCAGAAAAGCCGTGATCCGCTGGTGACGGCAGCTCCTGTACAGACACCGACAGCAGTAAGCAGACCGGATACACAGGCAACGACAGAACCTGTATCAACGGCTACGCCTGCACCTGCTGCAACACCGGTTCCCGGTAATGTCCTGGGCAGTACTATTATTGTAGGGAATCATGCCTTGGTAATGGTGCATCCGGGTGAGGAAAAAGTACAGCAGGGGTATACGGAACCGGAAGCGGGACAGGAGACCGGTGAAGAACAGGATATCACAGCTGAGACAGAGAACGGCAAGATTCCGGAATGGATGTATTATCGTAACCAGGCTGTCGGCGCAGTTACGATCCCGGAAGGTACTACAGAGATCGGACGGTTTGCTTTTTCCAGAAGTTCTCTCCGGACAATTACGATTCCGGAAGGTGTAACGACGATTGATTATGCGGCGTTTTATCATTGTGATAATCTGGATAACGTGGTATTGCCGGACACGGTGAATACTGTTGGTGCCAAGGCGTTTACCCATACCGGCTGGCTGGATGATTTTGAAGAGAACAGTATGGATGATTTTCTGATCAGTGGGGACATCCTGGTAGCTTATAAAGGGAATCTGCCTGAAGTTGTGATACCGGCTGGCGTTCGCGTGATCGCAGAGGAAGCATTCCGAAATCATACGGAATTGAAAAAAGTACATCTGCCGGCGAGTGTCACGGATATTGGAAATGACGCTTTCCCGGAGGGGATAGAGATTATAAATGAATAATGGGGTGATTTAACCGACACCCGGAATAGAAACCGGCATAAGATAGAATAAGTCTTATGTCGGTTTTACTATATTTTTACCGGGAAGGAAAACGGATGCAGAGGGTCAGGGAGCAGGTACAGGTACCGGAACAAATATATAGCGTAACTTGGCGGTCAGAGCCTGTAACGGTTGCTGTATTGGATACCGGGATCGCATATCATCCGGATCTTGCCGGGCATTTGTTATGTTTTCGTGATTTCGTGGAGAAGAGCTCTCTGCCGTATGATGATAACGGACATGGAACCCATGTATGTGGCATCCTTTGTGGAAACGGAGAATTGTCGGATGGAAGGCTTCGGGGAATGGCACCGGCATCGAAACTTGTCGTGGGAAAAGTGTTGGATGGAAAGGGAGAAGGATCCTGTGATTCCATGCAGGAGGCATTTCAGTGGATCCTACGGGTAAAAAACAGGTATCAGATCAGGATCTTAAATATATCTGTCGGAATCGGTGAACTGAAGGAACGATATAAGGAACAGGTACTGCGGGAGTATATGGAATTGTTGTGGGATCATAATATTCTCGTAGTCTGTGCAGCGGGAAATGCAGGACCTGAGGATGGGAGTATTTCGGAGATGGCAAGCAGCCGGAAAGTGTTAACAGTGGGTTGTCACGATGGAAGATATTGTAAAAATGACCCGAAGCGATGCGAAACATATTCCGGAAGAGGTAGAAAATACGACGTCATCCGAAAACCGGATATTGTGGCTCCCGGGACGCGGATCCTGTCCTGCAATGCTTTCTGGAAAAATAGAAATGGCAGAATTTTTAAACCTTATATTGCAAAAAGCGGTACCTCCATGGCAACCCCCATTGTGTCCGGAGCGGCAGCACTGGTACTACAAAAATATCCGAGAATGTCCAATGAAGAATTTCTCCGTCGGGTAGCGCTGACAGCTACGGATCTCGGAGAACCCTGGAATAAGCAGGGCTTCGGAATGCTCAATGTCCGCAGATTATTAGAAAACAAGTAAAATGATAAAATCACTGGGAAAAATAAAAAATGTGATTAAAATAAGTCAATAAAATTAATACTAAAGATATTGACACAAATGGTATGATTGTATACAATGATACGAGAACTGCAAAATGTATTTTTACTGCGCAGAGTAAAAATAGAAAACAATATTGCAGATGTCGAATGTCAGGGAAGAGAGGTATACCAATGAGAGATAGTGATGCATTTCAGAATCGTCCGGTCTCCATGAATCCGAAGAACAACCTTCTGGAGATTGAGGAGCATATGTACATACTGGATGATGTGGAGAAGCCGAACGTGTTCCGTAATATGTTCCCTTATTCCGAAATCCCCAAAATACCTTTTAATGATCGTATCGTGCCTCATAACATGCCGAAGGATATCTGGATCACAGATACCACTTTTAGAGACGGACAGCAGTCCAGGGCACCTTATACCACGGAGCAGATCGTGAAAATCTATGATTATCTGCACGAACTGGGCGGTCCCAACGGAATGATCCGTGCCAGCGAGTTCTTCCTGTACAGCAAAAAGGACAGAGATGCTGTCTATAAGTGCATGGAGAGGGGATATAAGTTCCCTGAGGTGACCAGCTGGATCCGCGCCAGCAAGGAAGATTTCAAATTAGTAAAAGAGATTGGAATGAAGGAGACCGGTATTCTGGTAAGCTGTTCCGATTATCATATTTTCTTAAAGTTAAAAATGACCAGAAGACAGGCAATGGATCACTATTTAAGCGTTATCCGTGACTGCTTAGAGGAGGGCATCAGCCCAAGATGTCACCTGGAGGATATCACCAGAGCGGATATCTACGGCTATGTGGTGCCGTTCTGTCTGGAATTGATGAAACTGATGAAAGAGTATCAGATTCCCATCAAGGTACGTGCCTGTGATACCATGGGATACGGTGTCAACTATCCCGGTGCCGTTATTCCCCGTAGTGTACAGGGTATCATCTATGCGATCCATACCCATGCAGGTGTGCCTCACGAGTTGATCGAGTGGCATGGACATAATGACTTTTACAAGGCAGTGTCCAACTCTACCACGGCATGGCTGTATGGCTGTTCCGGTGTCAACACTTCCCTGTTTGGTATCGGTGAGCGTACCGGTAATACGCCTTTGGAGGCAATGGTATTCGAGTATGCACAGTTAAAGGGCGACTTAAACGGTATGAATACCCGTGTGATCACGGAGCTGGCAGAGTACTATGAGAAAGAAATAGGTTATCAGATTCCTCCCAGAACCCCGTTTGTGGGCAAGAACTTTAATGTAACCAGAGCCGGCATCCATGCAGACGGACTGCTTAAGAACGAGGAGATCTACAATATCTTCGATACCGAGAAATTCCTGAACCGTCCGGTATTGTGCGCTATTTCCAACACCTCTGGTCTGGCAGGTATCGCACACTGGCTGAACACCTACTACAAGTTAAAGGGAGACAAGCAGGTACAGAAGAATTCCGAACTGGTAGCAGAGATCAAAAAGTGGGTAGATGAGGAGTATGCTGGAGGTCGTGTCACCGTGCTTACGGATGAAGAGATCGTGGCATGCGTCAACCGGATCTGTCTGGAGAAGAATCTGAAGATCGGTGAGTGAGCATAGAATAAGCATGACAACGGTAACAGCGTTGTCTGGAATCGAGGATTATAGTGAGTAAGTATGATGTAAAGCAGGAAGTAACGGACAAGTTCTCCCTGCGGGGACGGGTATTTCACAAGCTGAGAGAGGACATTTTAAGCGGAAAATACCAGGAACATGAAGAATTGAAGGAAGTGGCGATCGGCGAGGAGATGGGCGTCAGCAGAACCCCTGTCAGAGAAGCGTTCCGTCAACTGGAGCTGGAGGGACTGATCCAGATCATTCCGAACAAGGGTGCCTATGTCACCGGCATTACGCAGAAGGACGTGAAGGATATTTATATGATCCGTTCTTTGTTGGAAGGACTGTGTGCACGCTGGGCCACGGAGCATATCACTAAGGAACAGATGGAAGAGATGGAGGAGAATGTCTATTTGTCCAAGTTCCATGCCCAAAAAGGGCATCTGGAGCAGCTGGCGGAGTTAGACAACCGCTTCCATGACATTCTGTACGAAGCCTGTGACAGCAAGATGCTGGAGCATCAGCTGAAGGATTTCCATCAGTATGTTCTGCGTGTCCGTAAGAAGACATTGTCCAGCGCCAACCGCGGACCCAAGTCCAACGAAGAGCATGAGCAGATCATGGAGGCAATCAAGGCTGGCAACGCCGATCTGGCAGAGCAGCTGGCACATCAGCACATGATCAATGCCTATGAGAACATGGTGAAGAACGGTCTGAATGAGGCTTATGCACAGCAGGCTGGAAGTCAGGAATAAGTTGTCTGTTGGAACGAATTACGTTAAAATAGAATAGAACGAAAATTAATACTGGAAAGGAAATCGTTATGGAAAAGATCAAAATGACAACCCCTCTCGTAGAGATGGACGGAGATGAAATGACCAGAATCCTCTGGCAGATGATCAAGGATGAGCTGTTACTGCCCTATATCGATCTGAAGACAGAGTATTATGATCTGGGACTGGAGCATCGTAATGAGACAGACGATCAGGTAACCGTAGATTCTGCCAACGCTACCTTGAAATATGGTGTTGCCGTAAAATGTGCGACCATTACCCCCAACGCTGCCAGAATGACAGAGTACAACCTGAAGGAAATGTGGAAGAGCCCCAACGGAACCATCCGTGCCATCTTGGACGGTACTGTATTCCGTGCACCAATCCTGGTAAAGGGCATCGTTCCCTATGTAAAGAACTGGACCAAGCCCATTACCATTGCCCGTCATGCTTACGGTGATGTATATAAAAATACAGAGATCAAGGTACCCGGACCCGGTAAGGCAGAGCTGGTATTC
Source organism: Waltera intestinalis (assembly GCF_009695995.1). Classification (GTDB taxonomy): domain Bacteria; phylum Bacillota; class Clostridia; order Lachnospirales; family Lachnospiraceae; genus Acetatifactor; species Acetatifactor intestinalis. The sequence continues at coordinate 161,673 of NZ_VUMU01000005.1, read as the reverse complement.
ACCGCAGCAGACGGCACCGAGACCCGTGAGCTAATTCACAATTTCGACGGAGCCGGTATCATTCAGGGTATCCACAATACCAATAAATCCATCGAGAGCTTTGCAAGAGCATGCTTCAGCTATGCGGTAGATACGAAGCAGGATCTGTGGTTCTCCACCAAGGACACCATTTCCAAAAAATACGATCATACCTTCAAGGATATTTTCCAGGAGATCTATGATAACGAGTACAAGGCTAAATTTGAGGAACTGGGCATTGAATATTTCTACACGCTGATTGATGATGCCGTAGCCCGTGTCATCCGTTCCGAGGGCGGATTCATCTGGGCATGTAAGAACTACGATGGTGATGTAATGTCAGATATGGTAGCTACCGCTTACGGCGATCTGTCCATGATGACCTCTGTACTGGTATCTCCCAGCGGCGTTTATGAGTACGAGGCTGCTCATGGAACTGTACAGCGTCATTACTACAAGCACTTAAAGGGTGAAGAGACCTCCACCAACTCCATTGCTACCATCTACGCATGGACAGGAGCTCTCAGAAAGCGCGGCGAGCTGGATCAGATTCCCGAACTGTGTAACTTCGCAGACAAGCTGGAGCAGGCATGCATCAAGACCATCGAGGATGGCAAGATGACGAAGAGCCTGTCTCTGATCTCCACCTGTGAGCATCCCGTGATCCTCAACAGCCTGGACTTCATCAAGGCTATCAGAGAGACCCTGGACAGCCTGCTGTAAATTGAAAATTAGTTGAATACATTGGCAAAATCCACGAACTCCCGGAGCATGCGATACACATGTCTCGATGTAAGGTCTCCGGATGTGAATTTTCTACGAAAAGTGATGAGTAGTTCTCGTCATGACGGGGCCGCCTACAGTCGACATCCATGTCGACAATCGGCTGACGCGGACATCGTGTCCGCTTTCCCCCTGTCTTTCAGCACTTTTCTAGAAAATATCAACATCCTCCGACAAACATCTTCGACATGGCACCGCATACTCCGGGAGTTCTGCGTTTTGAAAAGCTTTCAAAAACCAGTAGCCCTGGCTGGGTATAAGAATAAGCAGTGCCGTAAGCAGACGTCGGTACTTAGCGGTCGTATTGTGACCGCTTATGTACCGCTACGCTCTGCGACAGAGCGCGAGCGTGCCGCGTTTCTTATACCCTGCCAAGGGCTACGGGATTATTTCACTAACTCTCAATTTACTCCGCCAGTTCTTCCCATTGTTCATATAATTTTTCTAATTGTTCCTGGCAGGTAGTCTGCTCTTTGGACAGCTCCTGCAATTTCGCCACCTGGGTACCGATGGCGGGATCGGACATTTCAGTGTCGATCTCGGAGATGCGAGCTTCCAGTTCGGCAATCTTTTCTTCGCATTTTTTCAGGTCATTTTCTTTTTTTCGGAGTCTTGCTTGTTCTTCCTTCTGGGCTTTCCAGTCCAATTTGACTTCGGATTCTGCAGCCTTAGCAGCAACAGCACTATCTGCATCCGCATTCTGCGGTGCATTAGCCTCTATGGCAGCCATCACGGTGTCGTGTTTTTCCAGATAGTAGTCATAATTTCCAACATAACTTACGAATTGTCCCTCCGTCAGATCCAGGATCCTGTGGGCGGTACGGTTGATAAAATATCGGTCGTGGGAGACATACAATATGGTCCCTTCGTAACCGTTCAGGGCGTCCTCCAGAATCTCCTTGGACATGATATCTAAATGGTTTGTCGGCTCATCCAGGATGAGGAAGTTTGCGTTGGAGAGTACCAGCTTGGCGAGAGACACGCGTCCGCGCTCACCGCCGCTCAGATCACTGATGCGCTTGAACACATCCTCCCCGGTGAAGAGGAAAGCCGCCAGTACATTGCGGATCTGGGTATTGTTCAGGTAGGGATAATCGTCCGAGATCTCTTCGAACAATGTCTTCTCGCTGTGGAGCACATGATGCTCCTGATCGTAATAACCAATCTCTACATTGGAACCTAAGCGGAAAGTGCCCTGATCGGCAGGAACGAGACCGTTTAAGATCTTAAGCAAAGTGGTCTTGCCGCTGCCATTATCACCGATGATCGCCACGTGTTCACCGCGCTTGATCTCGAAATTGACATCGGTAAAAAGCTTATGGGAGTCAAAGCTTTTGGACAGATGCTCCACAGTCAGCACATCATTGCCGCTTAAGATCCGGGGCGTCAGAGTCAGCTTCATATCCGTGCGGACCTCGGAGGGCTTTTCGATGACCTCAATCTTGTCCAGCATTTTCTCCCGGCTTTCCGCCCGTTTGATGGATTTTTCCCGGTTAAAGGATTTTAATTTTTCAATGACTTCTTCCTGATGCTTGATCTCACGCTGCTGGTTCATATAGGCATTCCAGGCAGCAACGCGCAACTGTTCCTTTTTTACGGCATAATCGGAGTAATTGCCCATAAAGGTCGTAGCTTTAGACTGGTCGATCTCGATGACTTTCCCGGCGATCCGGTCCAGGAAATATCGGTCGTGGGAGACGATGAGAACGGCTCCCTTGTAATTCAACAGATAAGTCTCTAACCAGGCGATGGAATTCATATCTAAGTGGTTCGTCGGCTCGTCCAGGATAATGAGATCAGGGTTCTGTAACAGAAGCCGTCCTAACGCCACACGGGTCTTCTGACCGCCGGAGAGCGTGGCAACCGGTTTGGAGAATTCATCTTCGGTAAAGCCAAGACCCTTTAACACTCCTACCAGCTCACTGCGGTAGAGATAGCCGCCGCCGGTCTCGAAAGCATGGGTGAGAGAGGTGTACTGCTTCATAAGGTCTTCCAAAGCGTCCCCATTAGCATGCTTCATATTGTTTTCGCATTCTCGGATCTTTTCTTCCAGGCGCAGCAGATCCGCCTTGACGGATAACAGTTCCTCGTAAATGGTGTGAGAGGTGTCCACGGTGCTGTTCTGGGCGAGATACCCAAGTGTCTTGTCTTTCGCCAGAACCACCTGCCCGTCATCGGGAGTCATTTCCCCTACGATGATGCGGAGCAGCGTTGTTTTTCCGGCACCGTTGATGCCCACGATGGCAGCTTTTTCATGATCCTCTATATGAAAAGAGACATTTTTCAATACCTGATTTTCTACAAATGCTTTTGAAATATTCTGACAAGATAATATCATGGTAGTAAGTATCCTTTATTTCCAGCCCACACAGAACGGGCTTTTTAAATTTTATTGTAACGAAAAGAAGAAAACCTGTCAATTCATTGACAAGTTTTTAACATATGGTGTATACTTAAAAAAATCGGAGGTGAAAGTATTGGAAGCAAAAGAAATTTCACAGGCTGTGATCGGCAGACTGCCCAGATACTTTCGATATTTGGGGGAATTGAAGGATGAAGGTGTGGAACGTATCTCTTCGCAGGAACTTTCCGGACTGATGAAAGTGACCGCATCCCAGATACGACAGGATTTTAATAATTTCGGCGGATTTGGTCAGCAGGGATATGGATATAATGTAGAATATCTGTACCGTGAGATCGGTAAGATATTAGGGCTGGATAAGCAGCATAATTTCGTTATTATCGGAGCCGGTAACCTGGGCAGAGCTCTGGGTAATTATTTGAACTTTGAGCGTCGTGGTTTTATTTTTAAGGGAATGTTCGATGCGAATCCGGAGCTTGTGGGGAAGGATGTCCGTGGTGTGAAGGTTATGCCCATGGAGCAGCTGGAATCTTTTATCCGGGAGAATGACATAGATATTGCAGTACTGACGATTCCCAAGACCAGCGCTGTAGAAGTGGCTGACAAGCTGGTGGCGAACGGGATCCGTGCCATCTGGAACTTTGCGCATGTGGATCTGAATGTTCCGGAGGGAATACAAGTAGAGAATGTACATCTGTCAGACAGTTTAATGAAACTTTCGTATAATATTAACCGTTACAATTCAGATATAAAATAATGAACCTCAGGGAAAAACAAGCGGCTGCGAAGCAGACATTTGTTTTTCTGGGTTCATTAGCGAACGAATATCCTGCGAAGCGGGATGAAGAGTGCGATAGCACGAATTCGTGAGCTTACGAGAGAGTAAAGCATAAAGGGAGTGATATTATGGGCAACGATAACGCAGAAGAAAATGCGAGGAACCGGCAGGAAGCTTTTAAAAGTGCACTTGTTGGGAAACATCTGCCCGTACTCACCCTGGATAATAAGTGGTACAAGCTGCTGAATAAGACCGGTTCTGTTCCGTTAAAAGAGACAGAGGATGCCTTGAACCAGCTGTTAAAAAGACAGGGAAAGCTTAATACAGAGTCGAAGGATATCCGCAATCTGAAAAAGAAGCTGATGAAAGAGATCGTTCCCATGGTGGATGAGGCAGAACAGCAGGGAGAGGACAGTAAGCTGAACAGGCAGATCGAAGAACATAAGCGCCTGATCGAAGAGTGCAATGAGAAGCTGGAAGCTTATGAAGATGAGCTGAAAGACCTCCCCCGGGAGATCGAAAGATTAAATCTTCAGCTAATGATGTTTACTATGGAGTGCTGCTATGATATTATGAAGGATAATGACAAACAGATCAATGAGACTGCAGAGTGGGTGGGCGCGATCCGCATTGAACTGAAAAAACGTCTGATCGAGAAACAGCAGATGGAACAGCAGAATCAGGAGATTTATAACTACATGCATGACATCTTTGGTGCAGAGGTGGTCAATCTGTTTGACATGAAATATAATCCGGAGCAAAAATAGTATGAAATATCTGGTAACTGCACAGGAAATGAAGCAATACGATAAGAATACCATAGAGTACCTCGGCATACCGGGGCCGGTTCTGATGGAGAGAGCGGCGCTGGTAGCGGAGGATTTTATAAAAGAGCGCTTTGATGCCGTGAAAGAACGGACGAAAGTGCTCATTTTTGCTGGTATGGGGAACAATGGCGGCGATGGCCTGGCGTTAGCAAGACTTCTTGCGGCGGACGGATACGCAGTCGCGGTAAAATGCGTGGGAGATATGCAGAGAGCTACAAATCAGTGGAAATCGCAGTGGCAGACTTTGCAACATTTTCCGGTGAAGACAGACAGTAATATTGCGGTGGATGAATATAATGTAATTGTAGACGCCCTCTTCGGCGTTGGATTGAGCCGCCCTGTGGAAGGAAACTATGCGGATGCCGTGAAAGAGATGAACATGGCAGAGGGATTTAAGCTGGCACTGGATGTGCCAAGCGGTATCTGCTCAGATACCGGCAGAGTGCTGGGTTGTGCATTTCTGGCGGATGCCACGGTCACTTTTGGTTTCTGTAAGAGAGGACTGGTACTGTATCCCGGTGCGGAATACGCCGGAGAAGTCCGGACTGCGAATGTGGGGATCGGACCGGAGAGCTTCTTAGGACAGGAACCAGAAATGTACACTTATGAGAAAGGTTCCGTACAGTTACTTAAGAGAAACGCTGCGGGGAACAAAGGAACCTTCGGCAAAGCACTACTTGTTGCAGGAAGTAACGGCATGGCGGGGGCAGCTATTTTGGCGGCGAAAGCAGCCTATCGTACCGGAGCCGGCATGGTAAAGGTGATTACCGCGGAAGAGAACCGACAGATCATACAGCAGGGGATTCCGGAAGCGTTGTACGGCTCCTGCAGACAGCTGACGGAGAGCTTAGACTGGGCGGATGTCATCGCCATAGGTCCCGGCATCGGCAGAGAAGAACAGGCACTGCAATGTCTGAAGACCGTGGTGGAGAGAAGCAGGAAGCCGCTGGTGCTGGATGCAGATGCCCTAAACCTCCTGGCAGAGGAGAACGGCAGGATGCTGGCAGAAGAACTGCGCGCCCAGGGTGCGGAAGGCAGAGTGATCCTTCTGACACCTCATGTGGGGGAAATGTCAAGACTGCTCCAGCGGACAATCCCGGAGTGCAAGGACGATCTGCCCACATGTGCGAAAATACTGGCCAAGCGATTTCATGCCGTAGCAGTTGCCAAGGATGCGAGGACTGTGGTATGTAAGGAACAGGGAGCCTGTTATCTGAATACCACGGGCAACAGTGGAATGGCTACGGCAGGCAGCGGAGATGTGCTGACCGGCGTGATCCTGGGATTGCTGGCGCAGGGAATGGATGCCCCGGAGGCTGCAACCTGCGGCGTATATCTGCACGGCATGGCAGGAGATCTGGCGGCCGGACTTCATACCGAATATGGTGTGATGGCGGGAGATATCGCCGAATGTCTGATGAAAAATCAAAATAAGAAAGCGTGAAAATATGACGAGAGAACTGCAGGAAAAATTAGAGTCCTATCAACGGGTATGGGCGGAAGTGGATCTGGATGCCATCTGGGAAAATATGGTCCATATGAAAGAAAACATTGCGGAGAATACGAAAATACTGGCTGTCATTAAGACGGACGGATATGGTCATGGTGGTGTTCCCATCGCGAAAATGTTAGAGCAGCTGGACTTCATGTTCGGCTATGCGGCAGCCACTTATGAAGAGGCACATGTACTCAGAGAAGCAGGCGTGAAGAAACCGATCCTGATCCTGGGATATACTTTTCCCTATTGCTACGAAGAATTGATCCGGGAGGAGATCCGCCCGGCAGTCTACCGCAGGGATACGGTGGAAGAGCTGGTCGCAGCAGCGGCAAAGGTCGGACAGAAGGCAAAGGTTCATATCAAGGTAGATACCGGCATGGGAAGAATCGGCATTACGCCGGATGAAGAAGGACTGGAGTTCGTCAGATTCCTTATGGGACATCCGGAGCTGGAAGTGGAGGGCATCTTCACCCATTTTGCCAAATCCGATGAAGAAGATAAGACTTCTGCATACCATCAGCTGGCACTTTTTCAGAATTTTATCGACAGAATACAGACAGAGCTGGGGCTTACTATTCCCGTCAAGCACTGCTCCAACAGTGCGGCAATCTTGGAAATGCCCCAGGCAAATATGGATATGGTCCGTGCTGGTATCACTACTTACGGTCTGTATCCTTCCGAAGAAGTGAGCAAGGATATTGTACCCTTACGGGCAGCCATGTCTCTCTACAGTCATATTGTATACTGTAAGACGATTCATGCGGGACAGAGCGTCAGCTACGGCGGGCTGTTTACGGCACAGAAGGATACCAGAGTAGCCACGATCCCCGTAGGTTACGGAGACGGTTATCCCAGAAGTCTGTCCGGAAAAGGCTATGTACTGATCCGGGGGAAAAAGGCACCAATCCTCGGAAGAGTCTGTATGGATCAGTTCATGGTAGATATTTCGGAGATTCCGGGAGTTATGGAGGGCGACAAAGTAACTCTTCTCGGTGTGGACGGTACAGAGCGGATCACAGCGGAAGAATTGGGAGAACTCTCCGGCAGATTTAATTATGAATTTGTCTGTGACCTGGGGAAAAGAATTCCCAGGGTCTACAGGCAGCATGGTGAGATCACAGAAGTAAGAGACTATTTTGAAAATTTCTGATGGATCAAGAGTGTTCGTATAACTCCGTAAGAATCGGCAATACTTATCTTAAATCGCTGATGTAAGGAGTAGAAATGAGAAGAGGAGATGTCTATTACGCGGATCTGCGGCCGGTGATCGGCTCGGAACAGGGCGGTATCAGACCGGTGCTCATCATCCAGAATGATGTGGGCAACAAACACAGTCCTACCGTGATCTGCGCTGCAATCACCTCAAAGATGAATAAGGCGAAGCTGCCTACACACATTGAATTAAATGCCCGTCTCTATGATATGGATAAGGATTCGGTAGTGCTTCTGGAACAACTGCGCACCATTGACAAGAAGAGATTAAAGGATAAAGTATGTCATCTTGACGGTGATATTATGCGGAGAGTGAACCGGGCACTGAAGGTAAGCCTGGAACTGGATACATAGCCTGATACCCTGCGTATCCAGAGGAATATATAAAAGAATTAAAATACGAAAGGATGAAATGAACGATGGATATCAGTGGGCCTGTGGCCATATTTCTCTTTTTCCTGCTGTTACTGGTAGATATGTTTTTTTACGGATTTGATGCTGCCATTGACAACCTCAATGAAAAAGAGATCTTACATAAAGCAGAGGAAGAAAAGGATCGCCGGTCGGTGCGGCTTTCTGAGATGGTCAGCCGTCCGGGGATCTATATCAATACGGTACAGTTAGTCATTACGCTGATCAATATTTTAATGGGTGCCTTTTACCTGAATATCTGGCTGCAGACGATCGACAACGGCCTGAATGTGATCAATATCGGCGGATTGTCGCTTCAAAATGTTCCCACGGGAGTGATCTCCGGGATTGCAACGGTATTGTCTTTTGTTGCCATGATTTATATTCTGCTGACCTTCGGAGTACTGATCCCGAGAAAAATGGCATCCAGGAAACCGGAAAAGTGGGCATATGCCTGCATTGACCCGATCTTTTGGATTACGAGACTGTTATCTCCCTTGACGGGTCTGGTAAATCTGACTGCAAAGGGAATATTATTCATATTCGGTGTCCGTAATAATGTGGATGAGAATGATGTGACCGAGGAAGAGATTATTAACATGGTTCAGGAAGGGCATGAACAGGGTGTGATCCAGGCCAGTGAAGCGGAGATGATCTCCAATATTTTTGAATACGGAGACAAGGAAGCTCAGGACATCATGACGCACCGCGGAAGTATTGTAGCCATCGACGGTGAGACGAAGTTAAAAGATGCCATTGCTTCCATGCTGGAAGGCAAGAACAGCCGTTATCCGGTATATGAAGAGAACATTGATCATATCATCGGTATCTTACATCTGAAGGATGCCATGCGGTTCCACATCAGCGATGATAAACTGGATCTGCCCATTGCAAAGCTGGATGGGCTGCTCAGAGAACCTTATTTTGTGCCTCAGACCAAAAATATTGATGAACTGTTCAAAGAGATGCAGTCCCAGAAACTACAGATGGTCATTGTTGTAGACGAATACGGTCAGACCGACGGACTGATCGCCATGGAGGACATCCTGGAGGAGATCGTCGGTAATATCATGGATGAATATGATGAAGATCAGGAATATATCAAGAACCGCGGTAAGGGCGAATATGTCATGGAAGGTAAGACTCCGCTTAAGGAAGTGGAAGAGCTGTTAGACATTACCTTTGACGAGGAGGAATTCGAGACATTAAACGGCTTCCTGATCTCGAGGCTGGACAGGATCCCAGAGCCGGATGAACAGTTTGATGTGGACTATAAAGGATACAATTTCAAAATCCTTTCTGTGGTCAAAAAAATGATCGGAAGTGTCCTCGTCAAAAAGCTCCCGGAGGAAAAAACACTGGAGAATGCAGAAGACGGACAATCAGTGCTTGAAGAAAAACAAAAATAATGCTATGATAAAAAAAGCGTTATTGCGCAGGCGTTGCGCATACAAAGAGAAAGAAACTTTAAGTTCAAAGGAGTAACAAAGATGTCAGGACATTCAAAATTTGCTAATATTAAGCATAAAAAAGAGAAAAACGATGCAGCAAAGGGTAAGATTTTCACTATTATCGGACGTGAAATTGCAGTCGCTGTAAAAGAGGGCGGTCCCGATCCTGCTAACAACTTTAAACTGGCTACCGTTATCGCCAAAGCTAAGGCTAACAACATGCCAAATGATACTATCGATCGCGGTATTAAGAAGGCAGCCGGCGATGTAGGCAATGTGAACTACAAGTACGTGACTTACGAAGGTTACGGTCCCAACGGTATCGCCATCATCGTAGATGCACTTACCGACAATACCAACCGTACCGCTGCAAATGTCAGAAGCGCATTCACCAAGGGACAGGGTAACGTAGGTACTCCTGGATGCGTATCCTTTATGTTCGATAAAAAGGGCCAGATCATCGTGGACAAGGAAGAGTGTGATATGGAAGCGGATGATCTGATGATGACAGCACTGGATGCCGGTGCGGAAGACTTCTCCGAAGAGGAGGACAGCTTTGAGATCCTGACCGATCCCGATAGTTTCGAAGAGGTACGTAAAGCACTGGAGGATGCCGGAATTCCCATGATCAGTGCGGAAGTCACAATGATTCCTCAGAATTATGTAACTCTGACCGATGAGACTGCAGTGAAGAATTTACAGAGAACACTTGATCTGTTAGAAGACGATGATGACGTTCAGGCAGTTTATCACAACTGGGACGAATAATTCGAAAGGGTAGGGGTAGCAGCATGGAGAAACTTGCTATTGTAGTTCCTTGTTATAACGAAGAAGAGGTGCTGAAGATTGCTTCCGAAGCACTGAGGGGGGTACTGGATGATCTGATCCGCAAAGGGAAGATTGCGGAAGACAGTTTTATCCTGTTTGTTAATGATGGAAGTAAGGATCGTACATGGGAGCTGATCGAAGAAGAACATCAGGCGCATCCGGTACAGGTATGCGGCGTGAAGCTGGCAGGCAATGTGGGACATCAGTTCGCACTGACCGCCGGACTGATCACGGCAATGGATCTGTCCGATGTGACGGTTTCCATCGATGCGGATCTGCAGGATGATGTGGCTGTGATCGAAGAGATGATCGATAAGTTCCATAACGGCTGTGACATTGTATACGGTGTCCGTAAGGAACGTAAGACCGACACTTTCTTCAAACGTACCACTGCGCAGGGGTTCTATAAGGTTATGGAGATGATGGGAGTCAAGACGGTTTACAATCATGCGGATTTCCGACTGATGTCCAAGCGTGCGGTAGAACAGTTCTCCAAATATCAGGAAACAAACCTGTTCTTAAGAGGCATGATGCCTCTGATCGGTTACCAGACCGACTGTGTATATTATGATCGTAAGGAAAGAGTGGCCGGGGAATCCAAGTATCCGTTAAAGAAGATGCTGGCATTGGCATTTAACGGGATTTCTTCTTTCAGTGTGAAGCCGATCAGCATGATCCTGGGATCCGGTGTGATCATTGTATTATTAAGCATTCTTGCGGCAATCTATGCACTGATCTCTTATTGCACCGGACATGTGGTACCGGGATGGACTTCTTTGATTCTGTCCATCTGGTTCTTGGGCGGTATTCAGCTGATGGCCGTCGGACTGGTAGGTCAGTATATCGGCAAAATCTACATTGAAGTAAAACATCGTCCCAGATATAACATCGAAAAGGTACTGAAATAATGAATTATAAAAAAAGCATTTTAAGTGTTGTATTGTGGTTCATTTATGCAATAATAGTGGGCACCGGAATGGTAGGCACGGCTATGGCCGTGACCCTGCCTGCGTACGGTGCCCTTATTATCACAGGGGTTTGGCTTGCGGTGACAGGACTGGCTGTGTTTCTGCTACATAGATTTTTGGAGAAAACAAAGCACCCATTTTCGGAAGACAGACAACAGATAAAACTGATCGCGGAAAGCCTGTTGTTGGTTGCGCTGATCGCAGCTGGTATTGTACTTCGTACCGGAGAAATCATGCGGTATGATCTGTCCGCAGGGGGCGGAAATATCTGGTTTGATACCGTCATGGTTACAGAGAATACACAAATTCCGCAGGTGGTGCATGGAGCGGTATATTTTTATCTGCAGGTATTACATGGTCTGCTGGTTTTTCTGGGCAATAAAATGACAGCGGCTCTGATCCTTCAGGTGATATTGCAGATCCTGTCCGGAATTTTTCTCTATTTTGCATTAAGAAAAATGTCGGGTGCGGTAACAGCAGTGGTGACATTCGCATATTGGATGCTGTGCCCGGTGATCTCAGAGGTGGTTATTCTGGGACCGGAAACGCTGTACATACTTCTGTGGATGATTGGGTTGTGCATAACAGCAGAGTCCCTGGATCATTTTGTACAGTCGGGAGCTGAACCGGGGATCCGCTCCGTAATCGGTTTCTTTTTTGCCGGGGTAGCTACGGGCGTTCTGGGATATCTGGATGTTATGGGTTTTTTATTATTGCTACCGATATTTTCTGTGATTTTTTTGGTAACACAGGAGATGATTCGACTGGCTCGTAAAATCGGTGCGGCTATCCTTGGAATTGTGGGAAGCCTGGCGGGCTTTTTGCTTTCCATAGCTTTAGATGCCGTAGGCAGCGGTAAAATGATGGAAAATGTACTGGCAGCATGGGGAAAGGTCTATCTTCCGGAAAATTTTGTATTACCGGTAACCATTGAAAACGATAATGCGATAACTATTGCAGTAGTTGCGATTCTCGGAATCGGAGTTTTTGGATTTTGGTGCCGGAAGAGCCTGGAAAGACAATCCGTGTGGCTGGTAATTGCCCTTTCCCTGGGTGGGATGATCTGCTATGGAATGACGAGTGCGGAAATGCAGGGATTTACTTTGCTGTATCTGATCATAGCTGTGGTGGCCGGTGCAGGAGTACAGGCAGTCCTGCCGTATGAGCTTACACAACAGAATGCATTGCAGCAAGTCCGGGGAGCAGTCGAAGAACCTATGGCGGAAACCAAGCCGAAGAAACGACAGCTTAAGATACAGGATCTGGAGGAAGAAGGGCTTCCTGCAGAAACGGACAATAAAGTGCAATTGATCGAGAATCCGCTTCCGGTTCCGAAAAAACATGTTCCCAAAGTGTTGGATTATAAATTGAATGATGATGTCTCCGATTTTGATTATCCTGTAGCGGATGATGATGATTTTGACCATTAAAATTGTGTGATGAAAAGCAGAAAAACGGACACACTAAAGGCGATACTTTAAAAAAGGTATCGTCTTTTTTATTTTTAAGAAAGGCCGGTAAAAGTATGAGTGATATTAAAAGTGAAAAAGAAAAAGCGGAAGCGGAAGAACACAGAGATGAACGGATCGAAAAAACCGGACAGATCACCCTGCAGGATCATGCGGGGGAACAGAAGATACATTTGCTTACGATCATCGGAGAAGTGGAAGGGCATGAGAATCTTGCAGGGAATTCCAAGACGACGAAATATGAACACATTCTTCCTCAGCTTGCGGCAATCGAAGACAGTGAAGAAATCGGCGGTGTGCTGGTGCTGTTAAATACTATGGGTGGAGATGTGGAAGCGGGACTTGCCATTGCTGAAATGCTGGCGTCGTTGAGTAAACCTACGGTATCTCTGGTCCTGGGAGGCAGCCATTCCATAGGCGTTCCCATAGCAGTCAGCTGTAAATATTCTTTTATTGTCCCAACGGGAACTATGGTGATACATCCGGTACGGACGAACGGTATGGTGATCGGTGTTCCACAGACTTTTGAATATTTTAAGCTGATCCAGGACAGAATTACGGGGTTTGTGTGTCAACATTGCAGGATCAGCCGGCAGAAGCTGGAAGATCTCATGATGGAGACCGGATTCCTGACGAAAGATGTCGGCAGTATCCTGGTAGGAGAAGATGCTGTGAAACACGGTATCCTTGATGAAGTGGGCGGGATTGACCGCGCAATCCGAAAGCTTCGGGAGATGATGGACAGCAATATAAAAAAGGATGACAAGGCAGTGGAAAAATGATATACTTCTAATTATGACTATTAGGCTGACGTAAAAGAAAAGCATCGTAGATGCGATTTTACTAATGCGGCTCTGAATAGTTATATTCGTATTAACATTAAAGTTAGGGGTATGATGACATGGCATCTTCATCAGGCAAAAGAACATCATCTTCCGGCAGGACAAGAAAAAGTACGACGAGCAGACGCAACAGGCAGGCGCAGAGATCTGCACAGGACAGTGAACTTTTTCACGAGATTGGTCTGATCGTCCTGTTTGTTGCGATGTTGATATTATTTTGTTGCAATTTTGGTATTATCGGTCCGGTTGGCAATGCAATCAGTGGGGTCTTATTTGGCATTTTCGGATTCACTGCGTATATAGCGCCTATTGTAATATTTCTGGCGGTGGCTTTCTGGTTCGCCAATGAGGGGAACCCTACCGCAGTCCGAAAAGTGATCGCCGGTGCCGTATTGTTTTTAATGATCGGTGTAGTATGTGATCTGATCACGAAGACTGCCGGCTCTATGGAACAGTACGATATCAAAATGTTATATACGAACTGCAGCACAGGTAAAAAGGGCGGCGGTATTTTCGCAGGCAGTATCTGTTATCTGTTGTTACATTATCTGGAGACCGTAGGAACAGTGCTGGTAGTGCTTTTGTGTTCATTGATCAGTCTGATCCTGGTAACGGAGCGATCCTTCTTAAACAGTATGCGTAACGGCGGCGACAGGATCCGTGAAATGTCCAGAGAAGACGCGGCGCGTAGACGAGAGAATGCCGAAATCCGCAGGCAGGAGCAGGAAGAGCGTACTTCCCAAAGAGAGGAAGCACGCCGCATCCGCGAAGAGGAGCGCCGGATCCGTGAAGAAGAGCGAAGACTTCGCGCTGAGGAGAAAGAGAACGAACAGATCCTGAATGCTGTCCCCCGCAGAGAGAAAAAGGTGACAGGAGTTATGATGGATACCTCCTTGAAAAAGCAGGATACACAGCCTGCCGGTAGACGGGATGATATCCATGAGATCGTATACGAAGAGGATGCACAGGAAGCTCCTGAAGTGGAAGAGACCCGGGTGACTTCCAATGATTTTGATAAAATCAATGTGACGGATATGCATCAGGTGACGATGCAGGAAGCAGTGGGGGAGGCTTCTTATGAAGATATACCGGTGGAGGAAGTAAGCAGCGCAGCTACGTTTAAAAAGCCTTTTGAACGCAGAGAGTCCTGGCAGGAGGAAGCGGCGCTTCTGACGCCCCAGGCGGAAGCTATCCGGATCCATAAGGAAGACATTCCGGAGCATGAGGAAACACCTGCAGAACCGGCTGAGAGCCCCGTACGCCCGAAGATCACGGCACCGGAGCCTCCTAAGGGGAATTCCCTGGCGGAAGACCAGATACATAAGGATATTGCAAAGGCAGCCAAACAGCCAGCGGCAGAATACCGGATCCCTCCTTTGAGTCTGTTACAGAAGGGAAAGGCGTCTACGGGAGATTCTTCCAGAGAATTAAAAGAGACTGCCATGCGCTTGCAGCAGACACTGAATACTTTCGGTGTGAAGGTAACGATCACCGATATCAGTCAGGGTCCTAGTGTTACCCGGTATGAATTACAACCGGAGCAGGGGGTAAAGGTATCTAAGATCGTAGGTCTGGCAGATGATATCAAATTGAATCTGGCAGCCACGGATATACGTATCGAGGCACCGATCCCAGGCAAGGCTGCCATCGGTATCGAAGTCCCGAATAAAGAAAATATGACAGTAGCACTCCGTGATCTTTTAGAGAGTAACGAATTCCGGGAATTTAATTCCAACATTGCTTTTGCCGTAGGTAAGGATATTGCTGGCAAGACGGTAGTAGCGGATATTGCCAAGATGCCCCATATGCTGATCGCCGGAGCTACCGGTTCCGGTAAATCCGTATGTATTAATACCCTGATCATGAGTATTTTGTACAAGGCACATCCGGATGATGTAAAACTGATCATGGTAGACCCTAAGGTCGTAGAACTGAGTGTGTATAACGGCATTCCTCATCTGCTGATCCCGGTAGTGACAGACCCCAAGAAGGCATCTGCTGCATTGCATTGGGGTGTCAGTGAGATGGAAGACCGTTACCGGAAGTTCGCGGATTATAATGTCCGTGATCTGAAGGGCTATAATAAAAAGATAGAGGCCATGCCTGTTTGCGAGGGAGAGGAACGGCCTAAGAAGATGCCGCAGATTGTTATTATCGTAGACGAACTTGCGGATCTGATGATGGTATGTCCCGGCGAGGTAGAAGAATCCATCTGTCGTCTGGCACAGCTTGCCAGAGCGGCAGGGATCCATCTGATCATTGCTACCCAGCGACCCAGCGTGGATGTCATCACCGGTCTGATCAAGGCGAACATGCCCAGCCGTGTGGCGTTCTCCGTATCCAGTGGCGTGGATTCCCGTACAATCCTGGATATGAACGGAGCCGAAAAACTTTTGGGAAAAGGAGATATGCTGTTCTACCCTCAGGGCTATTCGAAGCCGGCCCGTGTACAGGGAGCTTTCGTATCGGATAAGGAAGTATCCGATGTGGTGGATTATCTGAAAAATCAGACCCTTGGCAATGTCTATAACAGCTATGCCGAGGATATAGAAGAAAAAATTAAAAATATCGGCTCATCGGGAGGCTCTTCCGGAAGCGGATCCGGCGGTGGCAACGACAGAGACGAATATTTTGAGGAAGCCGCGCGTTTTATTATAGACAAGGATAAGGCATCCATCGGAATGCTGCAGCGTGTGCTTAAGATCGGCTTTAACCGTGCCGCCAGGATCATGGATCAATTGTGTGAGTACGGCGTGGTCGGCGAAGAAGAAGGCACAAAGCCCAGAAAGGTACTTATGAGTATGGAACAGTTTGAACAGTTGTTAGAGGAAATCTGACATGGAGAACTGTCTGAATAAACGGAGGGAAAAATATGAAAACAGATATTGAAATCGCACAGGAAGCGGTCATGGAACCGATCACGAGCGTTGCGGCAGGTATTGGCATCGACGCAGATGACCTGGAGCTTTACGGCAAGTACAAAGCAAAACTTTCTGAGGAATTTCTGAAAAAAATACAAGCTCGTCCCAACGGAAAATTGATTCTGGTAACAGCAATCAACCCGACTCCCGCCGGAGAGGGCAAGACGACCACCACGGTAGGATTGGGAGAAGCTTTCGGACGAATGGGGAAAAAAGCAGTGATCGCTCTCAGAGAGCCATCTCTTGGTCCCTGTTTCGGTATCAAAGGCGGTGCAGCCGGCGGTGGATATGCCCAGGTAGTACCTATGGAGGAACTGAATCTTCATTTTACCGGAGATTTTCATGCAATTACTTCTGCAAACAATCTGCTGGCAGCACTTTTGGACAACCATATCCAGCAGGGCAATGAACTTGGCATTGATACCAGACAGATTGTCTGGAAGCGCTGTGAAGACATGAATGATCGTGTCCTGCGTAATATCGTAGTGGGGCTGGGCAATAAGACAGATGGCTATGTCAGAGAGGATCATTTTGTCATCACTGTGGCCAGTGAAATTATGGCAATTCTGTGCCTGGCTGACGATATGAAGGATCTGAAGGATCGTCTGTCCCATATCGTGGTGGCCTATAACTATCAGGGAGAACCGGTAACGGCAGGTCAGCTGAAGGCAGTAGGCGCTATGGCAGCTTTGTTAAAGGATGCTATAAAACCGAATCTGATCCAGACACTGGAGCATACCCCTGCGCTGGTACACGGCGGACCGTTTGCCAATATTGCACATGGATGCAATTCTGTCAGAGCGACCAAAGCTGCCATGAAGATGGCGGATTATTGTATTACGGAAGCCGGTTTCGGCGCCGATCTGGGTGCGGAGAAGTTCTTTGATATCAAGTGCCGTAAAGCCGGACTTACCCCTGATGCGGTTGTACTGGTAGCAACGATTCGCGCATTGAAATACAATGGCGGTGTAGCAAAAGCGGATCTGGGTGCAGAGAATCTGAATGCCCTGAAAAAGGGTATTGTCAACCTGGAGAAACATATTGAGAATCTGCAGAAATATGGTGTACCCGTAGTTGTGACCCTGAATTCCTTCATCACGGACAGTGCGGCAGAGACTGCTTATGTCAGAGATTTCTGTGAAGCAAGAGGTTGTGAGTTTGCACTCTCGGAAGTATGGGAGAAGGGTGGCGAAGGCGGAATCGCTCTGGCTGAAAAAGTATTAAAGGCAATGGAAGAGAAAGAGAATGATTTCCATGTCCTCTATGAGGATGAAATGCCTCTTTCGGATAAGATCACAAAAATTGCGAAGGAAATCTACGGTGCATCCGGCGTAAACTTTGCGCCTGCTGCTGTAAAGCAGTTAAAACGACTGACGGAGCTGGGCTTCGGTAATCTGCCGGTATGTATGGCGAAGAATCAATATTCCCTGTCGGATGATCCCACACTGTTAGGAAGACCATCCGGATTTGAATTAAACGTAAGAGAGGCTTATGTATCTGCCGGCGCCGGTTTTGTCGTAGTACTCACCGGTGCGGTCATGACCATGCCGGGACTGCCCAAGGCACCTGCTGCCTACAATATTGATGTGGATAACAATGGAAAGATCACAGGATTATTCTAGTAAGGAGGACTGGTGTCCCATGGCACAGTTGATAGATGGAAAAGCTATTTCCGCACAGATCAAAGAGGAAGTAAAAGAAAAAGTTGCAGCTTTAAAAGAGCAGGGGTGTGAAGTGACTCTGGCTGTGATTCAGGTAGGAGCCGATCCGGCTTCTTCCGTATATGTTCGAAATAAGAAAAAAGCATGTGAATATGTGGGTGTTCGTTCTCTGGCGTATGAACTTCCGGAGGAGACCACAGAAGAAAAGCTTCTGGAGCTGATCCGAGAAATGAATGACAGAACGGATGTGAACGGCATTCTGGTGCAACTGCCGTTACCCAAACACATTGATGAGGAAAAGGTACTGGATGCCATTTCTCCTTTAAAGGATGTAGACGGATTCCATCCGCAGAATGTCGGTGCGCTCTGTATCGGCAAACCGGGATTTGTATCCTGTACACCTGCCGGTGTGATCCAGCTCCTTAAGAGATCCGGCATTGAGATTGCCGGTAAGGAATGTGTTGTTGTTGGCAGAAGCAACATTGTAGGCAAACCGATGGCACTTTTATTGCTGCGGGAGAACGGTACGGTTACCGTTGCTCACAGTCGCACAAAGGATCTGAAAGAAGTGACAAAGCGGGCGGATATTCTGGTAGTTGCCGTAGGCAGACCGAAAATGATCACCGCTGATTATGTCAAAGAGGGTGCCGTTGTGATCGATGTCGGCATTCACCGGAACGAACAGAATAAATTATGCGGCGATGTGGATTTCGATAGTGTGGAGCCTGTATGCAGCGCAATCACCCCGGTTCCCGGTGGCGTAGGACCCATGACCATAGCCATGCTGATGAATAATTGTCTGGAATCCGTTTCTTTGCAGGCAATAAGAGGATAATCGTATGAAGTGTCCGAATTGTGGGGCAGAGATGGAGGAAGGAAAGCTTTACTGTGAGCATTGCGGTGAAGATATCCATATAGTCCCTGATTTTGAGCCGGAAGTAGAATACAATATGGAACAGACGCTGAGTGACATTGCGAAGGAAATGGAGCCGGAATCTGCGGAGGAGGGAGAACCTGTAAATCCCGAATCACAGGATTGGGATGAACTCCCGGAAAGCCATGTCTCACAGCACCCATTCCGATGGAAATTTATTGTCCTTGTGCTGGTCCTGCTGGTGGTTGCTGTGGTATGTACCGGTTTTGGGATTTCTTATTCCCATTATCATTCTGCAGACTATCAGGTAAAATGCGCTAAAGGTTTTGTCTCATTAGAGGAGTATGATCAGGCAATCGCTTGTTATGAAAGAGCACTGGAACTGGAACCTGAAAATATTACTTTTAAATTTGAACTGGCAGATATTTACTTCCGGAAAAACAATAAGATAGAGTACGAATATTTGCTCAGGGAAATCGTGGCAGATTCCGAGGCCACTTCCGAACAGCTGGAGACTGCTTATGGAAAACTGATTGCCATTTATGCGGCCAGAGACGATTATAAAACGATTAATGATCTTCTGCAAAACTGTGGTAATGTAAACATTATGAGTAAG
Source organism: Waltera intestinalis (assembly GCF_009695995.1). Lineage (GTDB taxonomy): Bacteria > Bacillota > Clostridia > Lachnospirales > Lachnospiraceae > Acetatifactor > Acetatifactor intestinalis. The sequence goes on along the minus strand of NZ_VUMU01000005.1, from coordinate 142,154 downwards.
TACCAGAGTTATATGGCTATGGAACCGGAATTCAATCTTCAGGAGGGATATTATACCAGCATTCAGCCGCTGAAATTGACCACTTTCGGAAGCGGGAAGATTTTTTATACCATGGACGGAAGCAAACCCGGAGAGAACAGTTCCCTGTATACCGCACCTATTTTGCTGGAGAATGGGGATTATTGTATTAAAGCAATATACATCAATGAGAATGGAATTGAAAGTCCGGTGGTGACCAAAAATTATCATATTGAAATTGATGAATTGAGCGCACCGGAGGTCACGACTGTCAGCGGTGACTATGAGTTCCCAATCAACATTGAAGTGACAGATGGAAATGATGTCTATTATACGACGGACGGTTCCGATCCTACGCAGAATTCTGCAGTATATTCCGGACCGATTCCCATGCCTTTGGGAAAATCGACTTTTCGCTTCCTTCGGATCGCAGAAGGAAGGAAAAGCGAGATCGTTGAAAAAAGTTATAATCTGGTTATGAATACAGAATTCATGCCGGAAGATGCCGTTAAAAAAGTTGTGAACCATGCAATACAGAGTGGTAAAATAACAGAGGAGTCCGGCAGCTTTGATGAGTCCGGAGCAGCATATCTGTATCAATATCAGTATGTGACCAACATAAATAAAATAGATGATTTTTATGTCATCGCAGAAATCTACAGAGGTGAAGACGGAACCGACACAAAGACAGGAAACCTGTTTGCTGTAAATGCCTATAATCAGGAACTGTATAAACTGCAGGTGGACGAAAGCGGTCGCCGTTATACTCTGGTGACTGTTTCAGATATATAAAATCCTATATAAATCCTAACAGAAGGGACGGAAAAGAGAAATGTATAAGATCGTAAAAAAACAGGAGCTGACAACCAACATCTATCTGATGGAGGTAGAGGCAAAAAGAGTGGCGAAGACCTGTGAACCCGGTCAGTTTGTCATCGTAAGAATGGACAGTGAAGGAGAGAGAATCCCTCTGACTATCTGTGATTACAACAGAGAAAAAGGAACCATCACAATTGTGTTCCAGACGGTAGGCGCGGGAACCAAAATGATGGCACAGTTAGAAGAAGGGGAATATTTCCATGATTTTGTAGGCCCTTTAGGACGTCCTTCCGAACTTGTGGAGCAACCTCTGGAAGAAGTAAAATCCAAAAAGATCCTCTTCGTTGCAGGTGGTGTAGGAGCAGCACCGGTATATCCCCAGGTGAAATGGCTGCATGAGCATGGAATCGCTGCAGATGTTATCGTAGGAAGCAAGACCAAGGATCTTCTGATCCTGGAAAAGGAAATGGAATCTGTAGCCGGAAATCTTTATGTGACCACGGATGACGGTTCCTACGGAAGAAGTGGTATGGTAACCCAGACGATAAAAGATCTGGTAGAAGAAGGCAAAAAATACGACCTGTGTATTGCTATTGGCCCCATGATCATGATGAAGTTTGTATGTTTATTAACCAAAGAACTGGAGATTCCGACCGTTGTCAGCCTGAACCCCATTATGGTAGATGGAACGGGAATGTGTGGTGCCTGTCGTGTAACGGTCGGTGGCAAGGTGAAATTTGCCTGCGTGGACGGCCCCGAGTTTGACGGACATGAAGTGAACTTCGACGAGGCAATGAGACGTCAGCAAATCTACAAGACCGCAGAGGGACGTGCAATGCTGGCTCTGGAAGAGGGCGAGACCCATCACGGCGGCTGTGGCAACTGCCAGTAAGCTTTTAGACGGAAAGTCTGAACACGATAAAACAGAAAGGCATGGTTAAATAAAATGGATGTATTAAAGAGAATTCCTGTCAGAGAACAGGATGCAAAGGAACGTGCTACCAACTTCAAGGAGGTATGTCTCGGATATAATAAAGAGGAAGCAATGGAAGAGGCTTCCCGCTGCATTAACTGTAAAAACGCACAGTGCGTAAAAGGCTGTCCCGTAGCCATCCAGATCCCTCAGTTCATTGAACAGGTGAAGAACGGCAATATTGAAGAGGCTTATCATATCATCAGCGAATCCAGCGCACTTCCCGCTGTCTGCGGTCGTGTATGCCCGCAGGAGAGCCAGTGTGAAGGAAAATGTATCCGTGGTTTCAAGGGGGATCCCATCTCCATCGGTAAACTGGAGCGTTTCGTTGCAGACTGGGCAAGAGAAAACGGTATCAAACCCACACCGGCAGCACAGAAGAACGGCAAAAAGGTAGCTGTCATCGGTTCCGGCCCTGCGGGTCTGACCTGTGCCGGAGATCTGGCAAAAATGGGTTATGATGTCACCATCTTTGAGGCACTGCATGAGGCAGGCGGTGTACTGGTATACGGTATTCCTGAGTTCCGTCTTCCCAAGAGCGGCGTTGTGGCAAAAGAGATCGAGAATGTTAAATCTCTCGGTGTTCATATTGAAACCAACGTAGTGGTAGGTAAATCCGTGACCATCGATCAGCTGATGGATGAAGAGGGCTTCCATGCCGTATTTATCGGTTCCGGTGCAGGACTTCCGAAGTTCATGGGTATCCCCGGTGAGAATTCCAACGGTGTATTCTCTGCCAATGAGTATCTGACCAGAAGCAATCTGATGAAGGCGTTTGATCCCGATTCCAGAACACCTATCATGCACGGTAAAAAGGTAGCTGTGGTAGGCGGCGGTAACGTGGCTATGGATGCTGCAAGAACCGCACTTCGTCTGGGGGCTGAGGTACATATCGTATACCGCAGAAGTGAAGAGGAGCTTCCTGCCAGAGTGGAAGAAGTACATCATGCAAAAGAGGAAGGCATCATTTTTGATCTGCTGACCAATCCTATAGAAATCCTGTCCGACGATAAGGGCTGGGTGACCGGCATGAAGTGCATCCGTATGGAACTGGGCGAGCCCGACGAGAGCGGCAGACGTCGTCCCGTGGAAGTACCCGGATCCGAATTCGTGATGGAGTTAGATACCGTGATCATGTCTCTTGGTACCTCCCCGAATCCGCTGATCTCTTCTACCACCAAGGGACTGGATACCAATAAGTGGAAGTGCATTATTGCGGATGAAAATAACGGCAAAACCACCAAGGAAGGTGTCTATGCCGGAGGAGATGCGGTAACCGGAGCAGCTACCGTAATTCTGGCAATGGGAGCAGGAAAGGCTGCTGCCAAGGGTATTGATGAATATCTGAGTGCAAAATAAAGTGTTGCGAATATTAAGGATGGTGTTAGCATATGGCATGGTGTCCGAAATGTAAAAATGAATATCGGGAAGGAATCACCGTATGTCCCGATTGCGGAGAAGCACTGGTAAGTGAGGAAGAACTGACGGACTGGGTTTCCGTGCTGTTTGGTGAACAGGACGAGATGGAGAAGTTAAAAGACTTCCTTACATACAATGGAGTGGGAAAAAGTAAACTTGTCTATGATGAGACAGAGCAGGTCTATGAACTGTTTGTAGATGCCAAGGACGAAAAAAAGGCGAAGACCATCGCCAGAGTTTTCTTAGAGCAGCAGGAAAAGGAGCACAAGGAGAATGCCGCTGAAGAAGAAGCAGCGGTAGACGAATTCCTGATGCCCGGCGAAGATGACACATCGGAAGAAAAGCCAAATTCCGGTGAACTATTGAAAGCCGCATCCACACAGGGAGGACTGACTTATATGAACAGTGGTGCTAAAGCAGAGGAAAACAGATCCTCCGCCTGGGTACTGTTGATTGTGGGTGCTTTAGGAATACTGGTGATGGCTCTTGGAATTACAGGGGTACTACCCTTTAACATTGGGAATCCGTACATGTTCTACGGGGTCATGAGTGCTGTATTTATCCTCTTCATCGTTATGGGCGTGGTGTCCATGCGTAATGCAAAGCTTTTCGAGAAAAAGGCAGAGTCCGAGAACTCTCTGGTAGATACCTTGCTTAAATGGAGCGAGGAAAACCTGACTGCAGAAAAAATCGATGCGCAGATTGAAAATGCCGCCGATACTCCCGAAGAAGCCTTGTATTACAAGAGATTTGAAGTGATCCGCAGCCAGATGAATCATCAGTTTATGAATCTGGACCAGCAGATGCTGGAGAATCTCATCGACACGAAGATCTACGAACAGATCTTCCCGGATACTGACGGAGCAGCGGAAGAATGATCAAAATATCCATCGTATGTGTAGGGAAGATCAAGGAGAAATTTTTCCGTGATGCCATTGATGAATACAGCAAACGGCTGAGTCGTTACACGAAGTTGAACATTATCGAAGTGGCGGATGAGATGACACCGGATGGAGCAAGCGCCGTTCTGGAAGATCAGATCCGTGAAAAAGAGGGAGTCCGCATTCTTGCAAAGCTACCCCAGGATGCCCTGATCGTGACACTGGAGATCGCCGGCAAAAATTATTCTTCCGAAGAATTTGCTTCGTGGATCGAGGACTGCAGTGTCCGTGGAAAAAGCCACATCTGCTTTGTCATCGGCGGCTCCTTAGGACTGCACAATAGCGTCTGCAAAAGGGCGGACCTGGCACTCAGCTTTTCCAAAATGACATTCCCGCACCAGCTGATGCGTGTGATCCTGTGCGAACAGATCTATCGGGCGTTCCGGATCATTCAGCACGAGCCTTACCATAAGTAAAAGTATTGTGATTTAAATAAAAGTGGCGAAAATATGACAAAAAAACAACGAGCATTAGAAATCATAGAACGTCTGAAAAAAGAATACCCGGATGCCGGATGCACTCTGGATTACGATCAGGCATGGAAGCTGCTTGTCAGCGTCCGCCTGGCGGCCCAGTGTACCGATGCCCGGGTAAATATCGTGGTGGAGAAGCTTTACGAGAAATTCCCGGATGTGGATGCCCTGGCGGATGCACCGGTGGAAGAGATCGAGGCAATCGTAAAACCCTGTGGCTTAGGTCACAGCAAGGCGAGAGATATCAGCGCCTGCATGAAGATCCTTAGGGATAAATATCAGGGGAAAGTGCCGGATGACTTTGACGAACTGTTATCTCTGCCGGGTGTTGGAAGAAAAAGTGCGAATCTGGTCATGGGAGATGTCTTCGGTAAGCCCGCCATCGTGACGGACACTCACTGTATCCGCCTGGTGAACCGCATGGGACTGGTGGACGGTATCAAGGAGCCTGCCAAGGTGGAAAAGGAGCTTTGGAAGATCATTCCGCCGGAGGAAGGCAGCGATTTCTGCCACAGACTGGTATATCACGGAAGAGAGGTATGTACTGCCAGAACCCATCCTTATTGCGAAAAATGCTGTATCAGTGATATCTGTAAAAAAGTCGGTGTATAAGAGCTGGTGGTAATGTTGCCGCAGACAGGAGGAAGCCTATGAGAATGTATGATATTATCATGAAAAAGAGAAACGGCGGAGCGTTATCCAAAGAAGAGATTCGCTTTTTTATTGAAGGCTACACGAAGGGAGAGATACCGGATTATCAGGTGTCTGCTCTGATGATGGCAATTTATTTTCAGAAGATGACAGAGAGGGAGACTTACGAACTTACCATGGCCATGGCACACAGCGGGGAGATGCTGGATCTGTCATCCATCCATGGTCGCAAGGTAGACAAACACAGCACCGGAGGTGTGGGAGATAAGACTTCTCTGGCATTGACACCCATGGTGGCGGCCTGCGGAATTCCCGTAGCCAAAATGAGCGGTCGGGGTCTGGGACACACCGGCGGAACCATTGATAAGCTGGAAAGTTTCCCCGGATTTTCTACTTCACTGACTACGGAACAGTTTATTGAAAATGTGAACAAAATCGGTATTGCCATTATGGGACAGACCGCAGATCTGGCACCGGCGGATAAAAAGCTGTACGCCCTGCGGGATGTGACCGCTACGGTAGACAATATGTCGCTGATCGCCAGCTCCATTATGAGTAAGAAACTGGCAGCCGGTGCAGATGCCATTGTACTGGATGTGAAGACCGGAAGCGGTGCTTTTATGAAGGGCAGGGAGGATGCTTTTGCCCTGGCGGAAGAAATGGTTAAGATCGGCAAAAATGCAGGCCGCAGGACCATTGCCGTAATTTCGGATATGGATCAGCCTTTAGGAATGGCAGTGGGAAATGCTCTGGAGGTAAAAGAAGCAATCGCAACATTGCGGGGCGAAGGTCCGAAAGATTTTACCGAGCTTTGCATGGTGCTTGGAAGCCAGATGCTGATGGCCGGCGGAAAGGCACTGAGTGTAGAACAGGCAAGAGCGGCACTTACAAAAGTCATTGAAGATGGCAGTGCCTTACGGAAACTGTCCGAGTTCGTGGAAGCACAGGGTGGTGATCCGACAGCGGTAACAGATCCTTCCTTACTCCCGAAGGCATCCATGGTAGTGCCGGTCTGTGCGGACAGGGATGGTTTTGTGGGACGGATCGCCTGTGAGGATGTCGGAATCTGTTCTCTGTTGTTGGGTGGCGGAAGAGAGACCAAGGAAAGCAAAATTGACTTGTCTGTAGGTATTCTTTTAGAAAAGAAAAAAGGGGATGCTGTAAAAAAAGGCGATGTGCTTGGATATCTGCATGCAAATGACGAACAGCGCCTGGAAGCGGCGAAAGATAAGTTCTTAAATGCCTATGCTATCACTGACAGCCGGCCGGAGACAGAGCCGCTGATCAAAGGGATCCTGCAATAACATATTCTGCGGATTCCGTTCATATAGTTTTATATGAAAAAGAGAACACAGCCGTACCAAAAGGAAAAATGGATCAATTCTTTGCAGCTTCCGAAAGATGTCTGTATGGGAGCACTGAGGGTTACGCTCACCGGTAATTCGGAAGTCTGGATTGAAAATTATCGTGGTATCCTGGAGTACACCGGAGAGCGGATCCTGTTACAAGCCAGGACCTGCCAGGTATGTCTGGAAGGAAGCAGACTTTCCATCGACTATTATACCAATGAAGACATGAAAATCAGTGGTAACATTGTATCGCTGACTTATATATAACAATGGGGGAACGATGGAAGATGACAGAATGGCTGAAACGGCTTCGGGGATATGTGAAAATTATTGTGTGGGGATTTGCACCACAGCGTTTTATCAATTTATGCAGTAATAAGGGAATATTGTTATGGAATATTGAAAAGCAGGATGATGTATATATCATGTGTGTCAGCCTGGAGTCTTTTTACCGGCTTCGTTCCATTGCCAGAAAAACAAAAGTAAGGGTAGTCATATCAGAAAGATATGGACTACCTTTTTTTCTGCCGCATCTGCAACGGAGAAAAGCATTCCTGGCCGGACTGGTGCTGACGGTCATGTTTTGGATCGTTTCTTCCATGTTTGTATGGGATATCCAAATATCCGGCAATTGTGTCATCACGGATGACATGATATTTCAATTCCTGGAACAGGAAGGAATACAGATGGGAATGCGAAAAAGTAATCTGGATATCGGAGAACTGGAAAAGCAGATCCGCAGGCAGTTCCCGCAGGTCACATGGACTTCCGGAAGACTGATGGGCACCAGACTACTACTGGAATTAAAGGAAAATGATGCACCGATTCCGGAAGATACGCAGGGTGCAGATGCTATCATTGGCCGGGATCTTGTGGCAGAGTATGACGGTGTCATCACCGATATGATCGTGCGAAGCGGCATTCCCCAAGTGACAATTGGCAGTCAGGTGGCCAAGGGAGATCTTTTGGTGGATGGAAAGGTGCCTATCTATGCCGAAGACGGTACGATACGGGAATATCGTATGGTCACTGCTGACGCGGATATCCGGATGGAGCATTCTGGTCACTTTCGAATTTTTTTACCGGAGGATTATATTTTAAAAAAATATACCGGCAGGGAAAAAACAGGATATTTTATGCGTCTGGGTGACAGAGAATGGAAACAGGCTCAAAAGGTTTCGTTTCTGCAATATGACAGTATTCTGAATACCCATAGTATGAAAATATTAAAAATGTTTGGAATCAACGGTACATTTGGCAAAATTACATACAGAGAGTATCAAAAAACAGAGTATCTCCGTGATGACAGTGAGGCAAAGGAAATACTGCAGGAAAAAATATCGGATTTTCTTGAAAGTTTAGGCGAAAAAGGGGTACAAATAATCTCGAAAGATGTTAAAATAGAAACAAAGTGCAATGGCTGGGTGGCGCATGGGGAACTCGTGGTGCAGGAAAAAGTCGGAACACAGGTGGATACTACGCAGAAAGAGGATTAAGACATTAATGAGCGTGACAACAATCAATCTGGAAATGGATACAGAGCAGATGCGGAAGATCTTCGGGATGCAGGATGCTTATATAAAAAAGCTGGAGCAGGATTTTCAGGTAACGGTCGTAGATCGTAATGGGAGTATTATCATTACCGGAGAAGAGGAAAATGCCGGAAAGGCTTCCCGGGTATTAAGGCAATTGACGGCACTGTCGGATCTCGGAAATGATATAGAAGAGCAGAGCGTGGATTATGCCATTGAGATGGGCAAGGAGGATCAGGAAGACAGACTCATGGAAATGGATGCCGACTGTATCTGTCATACGATCAACGGTAAACCCATCAAACCCAAGACACTGGGACAGAAAGCCTATGTGGATGCGATCCGCAAGAATATGATCGTGTTCGGACTGGGACCTGCAGGTACCGGTAAGACTTATTTGGCCATGGCCATGGCCATCACTGCATTTAAAAATAACGAAGTCAGCCGGATCATACTGACCAGACCGGCGATCGAAGCCGGGGAGAAGCTGGGATTTTTACCGGGTGATCTGCAGAGTAAAGTAGATCCGTACCTGCGGCCTTTGTATGATGCCCTGTATCAGATCATGGGGGCGGAAAGTTTTGCCAAAAATATGGAAAAAGGACTGATTGAAGTGGCACCTCTTGCATATATGAGAGGACGAACCCTGGATAATGCCTATATTATTTTGGATGAAGCGCAAAATACCACTCCGGCTCAGATGAAAATGTTCCTGACACGAATCGGTTTCGGTTCTAAAGTAATCGTAACCGGGGATTCTTCCCAAAAGGACCTTCCGGTGGGAGCAAAATCCGGTCTGGATGTTGCTGCCAGGGTATTGAAAAATATTGATGATATCGCGTTCTGCAACCTGACGAACAAAGATGTGGTAAGACATCCGCTGGTGCAGAAGATTGTAAAGGCGTATGATGATTATGAAGCACGAACGAAACGAAGATAAAAACGACTTCCTGCTTTTTTTACTGCCGGAGATTTTTACCGTGATCGCGGGAAGCACGGCAGTATATGCTATGGGTATTTTCGGCAAACAGCTCTCCGTTGAAAATGCTCTGCGAAACGCAGTAATGACCGCAATGGGCCTGGCTGTAGCCGGTTTTTTTCTCAGAAGAGAACAATTGGATTCTCAACTGGATTATGACAACGATGAACACCTGATGCGTTTTTGGATAGCAGTATGGAGCTGTCTGCTGCTTTCACTGGCTTGTACATTTCTTCCGGTAGGAGGCTGGCCCTTTTTACCTGTTTTTGTGGTATTATCTCTGTTCAGCAATCTGCCGGTCGGAATTCTTTTCTCATCAGTGGTTCTTATGATTGCTTCATTTGAAGGTCAGACTCAGGGAATTTTCTTCCTGTATTTTATCAGCGGTATTTTTGTTGCCTGCCTTTTTCAGCATCTCGAGCAGGAATTTGCAATCGGTATACCTTTGTTCTTGTCTTTGTTCTGCCTGTTTTTATGTGAGACGGCCAATATTGTGTTATTGACCAATGAGCATCTGAGCCTGGAGCAGTTTTTAGTGCCGGCAGCTAATCTGGTCGTCTCCGGTATCTTATTGCTTGGTATCCTGAAGTTTTTTTCCGGAGCAGTGGTATTCCGGGACAGAGTACGCTATCTGGACCTGAACGATACGGAGAATCAGATACTGGCGAAATATCGGCAGACGGATCGCACAGAGTATTTTCAGTGTATTCATACCGCATATTTCTGTGAACGGATCGCCTTAAAACTTGGATTGGACAAAGATGCTTTAAAATGTGCGGGGCTGTACCACAAAAAAGGCTGGGAGCTTATGAATCTTCAGGGCGAAAGCTTTCCGAAGGGCGCGAAGGAGATTTTGGAAGAGTATAAGGAAGATCAAAAATATCGACGGAAGGAAACAGTGGTTCTCTATTGTTCAGATGCTGTTGTCAGCGCCATTTTACTTTTATTGCAAAAGGAGCCGGATAAAAAACCGGACTATGATCAGGTGATCGATAAAATTTTCGAACGGATCCGGATCAAAGGATTTGTGAATGAATGTGATCTGAGTCTGCGGGACTGGAACAGAATGCAGAAGATATTTAAGGAGGAAAAACTATATTATGACTTTTTACGTTGAAAATGAAACAGAGGAAACATTTGCGGAGGGTGAGGTTTCTTTTTCTGTGGAGGATACCGTGGAGAAGGTCGCAAACGCTGTGCTGGAAATGGAAGGCTGTCCTTATGAGGTCCAGCTGAATGTCCTGCTTACCGATAATGATGGGATTCATGCCTACAATAAGGAATATCGTAATATAGACAGAGAGACGGATGTCCTTTCTTTCCCCAATCTGGACTTTGCTGCCCCCGGTGATTTTGCTATTCCGGAGGACAGAGAGGCTGATTACTTTGATCCGGATACCGGAGAACTGATTCTCGGAGATATTATTATTTCCGTGGACCGTGTCAGGGAACAGGCGGAAAGTTACGGTCACAGCAGAAAAAGGGAATTCGCATTCCTCGTGGCTCACAGCATGCTGCACCTGTGCGGATATGACCACATGGAGCCGGAAGAAGCAGAGGTAATGGAGGCAAAGCAGGAGCAGGTCCTCGCATCCCTTGGAATTACAAGAGATTAAAAAGGGCGTGGATACACGTATAGGTAACCGAAATGAATCAGGTAGAGATAAAAAGAAAACAGATACAGTTTTTTTCTTATTGTTTGGCAGGGATAAATGTCTGGGTGTTCGGAAAACAGCTTGGAAATAATGGCCTGGCTTATTTGGCGGCCGCTTTTTTGGTTTTTTTGTTTTTTTGGATACTTACCGGTAAAAATGTCCCGGATCGTTTTGGCCGGCTTCTTAGGAGCAGAAGTGCCAAAGGACAATATAAAAACGTATCTAAAATGCGAAGGAATATGATGATTTTCCAGATTGCTGCCGGGCTGGTCGGTGCGGTGCTCTGTGCGGCACTTGGATATTTTGTGCTGGAAAAAGCGTTTCGGATTCCCTATGGAAGTATGATCCTGTGGATTCTGTGTCCTGCGCTGATACTTAGATGTATGCAGTCGGTACTCCTGGGAATTTTTCAGAGTGAAGGATCGGAAATGCCTTCTGCGGTATCCGGTATCCTGCGACAGGTATTTTATTTTGGACTGGGCCTTTTGTTTTTGGGTATTTTTCGTACCTATGGGGAAAAAGTCAGTCTTCTCCTGAAAAAAGATGACTTTACTGCTATGTACGGTGCTATGGGTGTCGCATTGGGAATTGTGATCTCCGAGGTATTGGTTCTGATTTTTGTATTTGTGATTTATCAGGGAAGCGCATCCGGAAGAAGAGAGTCGGAAATAGGCATGAAGGGGACTGATACTTTTTTCAGTCAGGTCCGGGTTCTGCTTTTCAGTATGGGCGGTGATATCATCAGCGATTTACTTTTGTATCTGCCGTTATGGACAGGGCTCGTTTTATTTGAGAAAAATGCGTCGGATATTTATGCAGCTGCAGACAGCTATGGCGTGTTTATCGGAAGATATCTGGATACAATGCTTCTGGTTGTGGTTCTTTTATGCATGGGAATCCTACCGGGAGTAGCCAAAGCCGGCGCACATATCCGGAAAAAAGAAGAACGCTATGCCCAAAACGCAATACAGTCGGGAATCCAGGGTGTATTTCTACATGGAATGTTTTTCACCGTATGGCTTGCCGTTCTGGCGATACCCCTGGCGCAGACAATCGATAACTCTGTCGGAATCCTGCTGGGAGAAATGTTTACAACAGGATCCTCTGTGGTCCTGTGGGCGCTCTTGCTCTTTTATTGCTCACAAATTTTAAAATTATCCGGAAAAAACCATTTGGTCCTGTTGGGATACGGTGTGATGGATCTCGTATTTGTCATAACGTCGACTATTCTTTTCAGAATGGAAAATGCCGGGATTCTGAGCATCATCCTCGGGAGTGTCATCGGAATGGCTGCCGGCGCTGTGTGTCTGTGTGTTATATTATGTCTGCAGAGGAAGACCCGGCCCGACGCGCTCAGGGGACTGGCAATTCCGGCCGGCTGCTGTTGTGCCTGCGGTCTGCTGGCATTCGGTCTGGAAAAACTGTTGTTCCCCCATGTGGGAGCAGTGGTAACGGTGATTTCGGAACTGATCATTACACTGTTGCTGTATTGGTTCCTTCTGCTATTGTTGCGTTGTCTGCGGGGACAGGATTTTCAATATATTCCCGGCGGCAGGCTGATGCGTATGCTGGGGAAAATGTTCCGGCTGTAAAATTTGCGTCAGATGTATATTATTCCAAAAATAACTGATACTGATACAAAGAATGAACATTGACACCACAGATGTGAGGCAGTATGAAACTTGTAAAACGTATCAGTTACTTTTTTGTAATTCCCATTTTCTTTTTGAGTCTTGGCATTTTTATTGGGGTGTGGGGAATCCGTTTTTTCTATCCGGGATCGTATCCCGGACGGTATTCCGAAGTCCCTGCGGATAGAGCAGACACTTCGGAGGTACCGGAAAATGTTGCGGTTACCGTGTCAGAAGAAACCTTATGTGCGGATACGGAATATGTATTGAAAGAGACGGACATTCTCAGAAATACCTCCGTAGAGACTTCCTGGCAGATTCCGCATAAATATATTGGCATGACCAGGGAGATGTTTCTGGAAACGATGAATCTGTATGCGGAACATCCTCCACTGTCAGAGCTCGAAAGAGGTTTTGTGGGTTTAGAGGTATTATCCTTTTCCAGGGAAAAAGTTGTGGTTCGTATGGATTATCGCTATCTGCAGCCAAGCGATGGCTTTTATCTGGCAGTATGTGACAACGAAGTTGTGGTATACCTGGAGGATCGGTCTACCATATATATCAATACAGGGATTGCCCTGGACAGTCTTCCGGAGAAAATACAGATGCAGATTATGGACATGCTGTCCATTCCTGATGAGGAAACACTGTATGATTTTCTGGAGACATATTCTTCCTGAAGAAAGAAACAGGTGAAACAGAAATGAAAAAACACATTGGAATCATCGGCGGCGGTGCAGCAGGTATGATGGCTGCGGTCACAGCTGCCCGAAAAGGTACCAAAGTTACGATTTTGGAACGAAATGATCGAATCGGGAAAAAAATATTACAGACAGGAAACGGAAAATGCAATCTGGGCAACAAAAATCTCACGGTGGAATGTTACCATGGAGGAGATGCTGCATGGATAAAGCAGGCGCTGGAACGCTTCGGTACGGAGGACACCGTTTGCTTTTTTCAAAAAATAGGGCTTCTGATCAAGGAAAAAAACGGATATCTGTATCCGGTCAGTGAACAGGCAGCGTCGGTACTGGATGTGCTTCGCTACGAACTGCAGACGCTGGGAGTTGAAATCATCTATGGATGTAAAGTGCAGAAAGTGGAACGAACACTATCCGGGAAACTTGTGGTAAACGATGGTGACAGAGAATGGCAATTTGATGCGGTGATCCTGACCTGCGGCGGAAAGGCTGCCCCCGGTACCGGCTCTGACGGAAGCGGATGGAAAATTGCCAAAAAAGCTGGTCATACCTGTATTGCTCCTGTACCTGCGCTGGTGCAGCTCCGGTGTCTGGAGACAGATCTTCTGAAGGGAATAGCCGGTGTTCGTGCTGACAGCAGAGTGCGTATTTTGTGTGACGGACGTGAAACAGATGTCGAGCGCGGAGAATTGCAGCTGACGGAATACGGCATCTCCGGAATTCCCATATTTCAGTTGAGCCGTGATGTGAATTATTTACTCAGGGACCGGAAAACTGTAATGGCCGAGATTGATTTTCTGCCGGATATGACGGAAGAATCCTATGAAAATATGAAGAAAACCCGCCGGATGCTGCAGGAAAAGCGGACGGCAGAAGAGTTTTTTACGGGAATCCTGAATAAAAAGCTGATGTCTGTATTTTTGAAAATTGCAGGCATAAAACCGACAACTCCGGCAGTGGAAATTCCGGAAGATAAAATAAACACTTTTTATGAACTGTGCAGATGTTTCCGGTTACATATTACGGAGAGCAATCCCTATGAGAATGCGCAGGTAGCGGCCGGAGGAATTGCAGTAACGGAAGTGACGGAAGACATGGAATCAAAACTCTGCCCCGGGTTGTATTTCGCAGGAGAGATTCTGGATGTGGACGGAAGATGCGGCGGATATAATCTGCAATGGGCCTGGAGCAGCGGGTTTATTGCGGGGTGTTCTGCTGCAATCAAGACAGAATAAGGAGTTATTATGATCAGATTAAACCAGTTGAAACTTCCGGTAAATCATACGGAGGAACAGCTTGTACATAAGACGGCACAAAGCCTGCGGATCCCTACAGAAGATATTCTGGAACTGGAGGTCGTAAGACAGTCTTTGGATGCAAGGAAGAAGCCGGAACTTTTTTACAGTTACAGTATCGATGTCATCGTGAAAAAAGAAGAGAAAGTATATAAGGATGCCTGTCGTAGACTCGGTAAGGCAAATGTTCTGCAAACGGAGAAAAGGAAATATCATTTCCCTGCAGGCGGCACACAGCCGCAAAAGCATCCAACGGTGATCGTCGGATGCGGACCGGCTGGATTATTCTGCGGATATTATCTCGCACTACACGGATATCGTCCCGTGATTTTAGAGCGGGGCGCGGATGTGGACACGAGACAGGCGGATGTGGAGCGGTTCTGGGAGACAGGGAAACTGCAGCCCAATTCCAACGTTCAGTTCGGAGAAGGGGGTGCCGGAACTTTTTCGGACGGTAAATTAAATACATTGGTTAAGGATAAATACGGCAGAAACACAGAAGTTCTCAGGACTTTTGTAAGGCACGGTGCGGATCCTGCTATTTTATATCAGGCAAAGCCCCATATCGGGACCGATGTACTGAGCCGGATCGTGAAAAGCATGCGGGAAGAGATCCTGCGTCTGGGAGGCGAAGTTCATTTTCACAGTCAGGTGACGGAAATATTGACTGAGGGTGGTCATGTTACGGGAGTGAAAATAAACGCTGCCGAAGAGCTCCCGTGTGAGCAGCTGGTTCTGGCTCCCGGACACAGTGCCAGAGATACTTTTTCCATGCTTTATGAAAATCAGTTCCCAATGTCGGCAAAACCTTTTGCCGTAGGATTTCGTGTGGAACATCCGCAGGCTTTGATCAACCGGAGTCAATACGGTGTGGAGCAGGTTAAGGGACTGGGTGCAGCTGCCTACAAGGTGACGGCGAAGACCGGTACCGGCAGAGGGGTATATTCTTTCTGCATGTGCCCCGGAGGATATGTGGTCAATGCGTCTTCAGAACCCGGAAGACTGGCTGTCAACGGCATGAGTTACAGTGGACGTGACGGTCAAAATGCCAACAGCGCTATTATTGTATCGGTGACGCCGGAGGATTATGGATCGGAGCATCCGTTAGCCGGAATCGAATTTCAACGGGTACTCGAGAAAAAGGCATATGATCTCTGTAATGGAAAACTTCCGGTACAGCACTATGGAGATTTCCGCAAAAAAGTGACAGGAGAAGATCTACCGGAAAAAGAAATAGATTCCGACGAATGGGACAGAATGGAACCACAGTGCAAAGGAGCTTATGAATGGGCTGATCTGACGGGAATCCTTCCGGAGGAATGCAATCATGCTTTTGTGGAAGGAATGGACAGTTTTGGCAGACAGATCCTGGGATTTGATTCTCCGCATGCGATTCTGACCGGAGTAGAAAGCCGCACCTCGTCACCGGTGAGAATTGATCGGGATGAGAAATTGCAATCCGCGATCCGCGGATGCTATCCCTGCGGAGAAGGGGCAGGGTATGCCGGTGGAATTACTTCGGCGGCGATGGACGGTATCCGTGTGGCGGAGATGATTGCATCACAGTTTGCTCCATCACAGCGTTGACGTACAGAGAAAAATAGTATATCATTCAGATATTCGAAAGTTTTTATTTTATAGTCAGAGAGGCAGTCACGTGAATAACATAAGGGAACAGATAAAAAATAAGAAGAAAATCGTCGTTAAGATCGGTTCCTCTTCTTTACAACATAGCGAAACAGGAGATCTGGATTATATCCGGCTGGAAAAGCTGGTGAGAGAACTCTGTGATATCAGTAACCAGGGGAAGGAAGTCGTACTGGTGACTTCCGGTGCCATTGCCGTGGGCAAAAAAGCAGTGAATCTGAAGACAATTGAGGGACAGACCCAGGCAGAGGCCATGGCTGTAAAACAGGCATGCTCGGCAATCGGTCAGGCCCGTCTGATGATGGCTTATCAGAAACTGTTTTCGGAATACAATCATGTAGCGGCACAGATTTTGATGACTAAAAATACCATTGTGGATAATCTGAATCGTTATAATGCTCATAACACCTTTACACAACTATTAAAAATGGGGGTGATCCCCATTGTGAATGAAAATGATACCGTAGCTACCTACGAGATCGAAATTGGTGATAATGATACGCTGTCCGCAATCGTGGCAGCCCTGATCGATGCGGACCTGTTGATCCTGCTGTCGGATATCGACGGACTCTATACCGATGATCCAAGACAGAATCCGGATGCAGAATTTATCGAACAAGTGGATGAACTTACGGATGAATTCATGAATATGGGCAAGGCTTCCACCGGCAGTAATGTAGGTACCGGCGGCATGAATACCAAGATGATCGCAGCTAAAATTGCCACCAGTTCCGACGTGGATATGATCATTGCCAACAGCAGAGACATCGGCGTGCTGCATCGGTTGTTAGAAGGAGAGAATGAAGGTACTCTGTTCGTAGCACACAGGGATGAAAGCTTTGATCTGCCGGAATTTGTACAGAATCTGCATAAAAATTGATCCGGCAAAAAGGAGAATACATTATGAATATGGATGAAAGAATAAAGCGCATCAATGAGCTTTATCATAAATCTCAGAATGAGGGACTGACCGACGAAGAAAAACTGGAACAGACCATTTTACGTCAGGAATATGTGGACAGTATCAAACGTAATATGAAAGCTCAGCTGGATAATATAGAGATTGAGAGACCGGACGGCACCATTGAGAAATTAAAGCCGGTTTATAAAAAGAAAAAATGATCAAAGAACAGAAAAAACAGATTCGAAGAAAAGCGCTTGCCCGCAGAAATGCGCTTACCGAACCGGAGAGGGAACGAGGAAAGCTGCTGATCACGGAGCGGATTCTGGGACACCAGTGGTATTATCTGTCGGATACGATTTTAGGTTTTGTAAGCTACGGCAGTGAGATCTGTACGACGGAGATTCTCGAAAGTGCTCTGCAAGACGGAAAAAATGTCTACGTTCCCAAAGTGGAAGATGGAAAAATGGAGTTTTATCGGATGTTCTCTCTGTCAGAGTTAAAAAACGGTTACAAGAAAATCCCGGAACCGGCAGGGGATACGGACCGGTATGTGTTTGAACCGGAGCATGCAGACAAAACCTTACTTCTGATGTCGGGAAGCGCCTTTGACCCGCTGGGAAACCGTATGGGATACGGCGGTGGATTTTACGACAGATATCTTGCGGACAAAGAAAACTTAAGACTGCGGAGCATCGGTATCGGTTTCCGCTGCCAGCAGGTAGAACAGGTACCTGTGGAAGTGACAGATGTGAAGCCGTATCAGGTGATTCTGGTTTAAATTATAAATACCGGATAGGAAGTAGGGGATAGCTATGGCAGAGTTAACGGAATTGGGAAAAAATGCATGTGCTGCGAAATATATATTGCAGAAACTGACTACTGAAGAAAAAAATAAGGCACTGGACACTGCGGCAAACTATCTGTGTGACAGGCAGGCGGAGATTCTTGCTGCCAATGAGTCTGATCTGGAGAACGGCCGAAGAAACGGAATGAATCCCGGACTTTTGGATCGTTTAAAACTGACATCCGATCGGATTGCCCAGATTGCGGAGGGACTTCACCAGATTTCCGAGCTTCCCGACTGTATCGGAGAGGTTATGGAACATTTCGAGCGTCCCAACGGATTAAAGATCGATAAGGTGCGGGTTCCGTTAGGTGTCATCGGCATTATCTATGAAGCGCGTCCCAATGTTACTGCGGATGCCTTCGGATTGTGCTTTAAAACCGGTAATGCTGTGATCTTAAAGGGCGGCAGTGATGCCATTCATTCCAATATTGCAATTGTAAGAGTATTGCAGGATGCCCTGGATGTCTGCAAAATGCCCCGGACAGCGGTACAACTGATTGAGGATACCGATCGGGCGGTTACCGCACAGTTCATGAAGATGAAAGAATATGTGGATGTACTGATTCCCAGAGGTGGTGCGGGACTGATCCGCAGCGTGGTGGAGAACAGTACGATCCCCGTGATTGAAACCGGCACCGGTAATTGCCATGTTTACGTAGATCGGGACGCAGATGTGGATATGGCAGTAAAAATTCTGATGAATGCTAAGACCCAGAGGATCGGCGTCTGCAATGCCTGTGAGTCGCTGGTGGTACATCGGGCGATCCGTGACAGGTTCCTTCCCAAAATGGCGGAGACCCTGAAAACCAAAAATGTGGAACTGCGGGGGGACGAAAGTACCCGTGAAATCCTGCTGGACTGTATTCCGGCAACGGAAGAAGATTACGGTACCGAGTATCTGGACTATATTTTATCCATTAAAACGGTTGACAGTGTGGACGAGGCGATCGCTCACATTAACCGATATAATACGAAGCATTCCGAATGTATCGTGACGGAAAATGTGCAGACGGCGGAAAAGTTCTTAAACGAAGTGGATGCTGCCTGTGTCTATGTCAATGCATCCACACGCTTTACGGATGGATTTGAATTTGGATTTGGTGCCGAGATCGGCATCAGCACACAGAAGCTGCACGCAAGAGGCCCCATGGGTCTGAAGGAGCTGACCTCCTATAAATACAAGATCCACGGAAACGGTCAGATCCGCGGATAATGACCTGTGTATTCTCCGGATCTTTTGTCCGGAAATAACTATAGAGTATAGGAGAGAGATTATGAAAGAAGTAAATGGAAGTATTTGGCACACCATGAGCACTCAGAGAGTGACTCCCACAGATTTTGTCTGTGTTATTGAGATTTCCAAGGGTAGCAAGAACAAGTATGAACTGGACAAGGAGACCGGTCTTCTGATCCTGGACCGTATCCTGCATACATCCACCCATTATCCCGCAAACTATGGTTTCATTCCCAGAACCTACGGTGATGACGGTGACCCTCTGGATGTATTGTTACTGTGTTCCGAGCCGGTACAGCCTATGACTCTGGTAAGAGCGTATCCGATCGGTGTGATCTCCATGCTGGATAACGGCAAAAACGATGAGAAGATCATTGCAGTACCTTTCAATGATCCTAATTATAACTGCTATCATGATATTTCCGAGTTGCCCAGTCATGTGGTGGACGAGATGGAGCATTTCTTCACAGTATATAAAGCACTGGAGAATAAGACCACCGCAGTCAATGAAAAAGGCAACAGAGAAGAAGCCATCGAAGTCATTAAGAAATGTCTGGATAACTACATTGATACCTTTATCAAGAGCTGGTAACTAATGGACAATTGATTCTTGATAGTCACATAACACCATATTCCTGCGTTGCGGCGTAAGAATATGGTGTTTTTCATAGGAACTAATGAAAAAAATGTCAAAATCCACTAGATTTTTTTGGGGAAATATGAGAGAATGAACACGACCATTATGATATTATTTTATCAATAGTATTATAAGTACATATTGAAAGGAGATTTCACATGATTTATTCAAAAGAAGTTGAAGAAATGTGTCCCGTTGCACAGGGCGTACATCATGGTTGTGCTCCCATTCCCGAAGAGGCAAAATGGGTGCAGGCAAAAGAAGTTAAGGATATTTCCGGTCTGACTCACGGTGTGGGCTGGTGTGCACCTCAGCAGGGTGCATGTAAGCTTACCCTGAACGTTAAGGAAGGCATCATCCAGGAGGCTCTGGTTGAGACCATTGGATGTTCCGGTATGACCCATTCCGCAGCTATGGCTGCTGAGATCCTGCCCGGTCTGACCGTTATGGAAGCTTTAAATACAGACCTTGTATGTGATGCAATCAATACCGCCATGAGAGAGCTGTTCTTACAGATCGTATACGGACGTACCCAGAGTGCATTCTCTGAGGAAGGTCTGCCTGTCGGTGCAGGTCTGGAAGACCTCGGTAAGGGCTTAAGAAGCCAGGTTGGTACTATGTACGGTACTCTGAAGAAGGGTCCCCGTTATCTGGAGATGGCAGAAGGTTATGTAACCGGTATCGCTCTGGACAAGGATGATCAGATCATCGGTTACCAGTTCGTTAACCTTGGCAAGATGACTGACTTCATCAAGAAGGGTGACGATGCTAACACTGCATGGGAAAAGGCTAAGGGCCAGTACGGTCGTGTAGATGATGCAGTTAAGATCATCGATCCCAGAAAACAATAAGATACAGGAGGACAGAAAAAATGGCTTTATTTGAATCATATGAAAGACGTATTGATAAGATCAACGCTGTACTGAACAGCTATGGTATCTCCTCTATCGAAGAAGCAGAGAAGATCACGAAAGATGCTGGTCTGGATGTATACGATCAGGTTAAGAAGATCCAGCCCATCTGTTTTGAAAATGCTTGCTGGGCTTACACTGTAGGCGCTGCAATCGCAATCAAGAAAGGCTGCAGAAAGGCATCTGAAGCAGCAGCAGCAATCGGTGAAGGATTACAGTCATTCTGTATTCCCGGTTCCGTTGCGGATACCCGTAAGGTAGGTCTTGGTCATGGTAACCTGGGCAAGATGTTACTGGAAGAGGATACCGACTGCTTCTGTTTCCTGGCTGGACATGAGTCTTTCGCAGCAGCAGAAGGTGCGATCGGTATCGCAGAGAAGGCTAACAAAGTTCGTCAGAAGCCTTTACGTGTTATCCTGAACGGTCTTGGTAAGGATGCTGCAAAGATCATTTCCCGTATCAACGGATTTACTTTTGTAGAGACCTCTTATGATCCTTACACCAATACCGTTACCGAGGTAGAGAGAATTGCTTACTCTGAGGGACTTCGTGCTAAGGTTAACTGCTACGGTGCTAACAGCGTTCCCGAAGGTGTAGCTATCATGTGGAAGGAGAACGTAGACGTATCTATCACCGGTAACTCTACCAATCCTACCAGATTCCAGCATCCCGTAGCCGGTACTTACAAGAAGGAGAGACTGGAAGCAGGCAAGAAGTACTTCTCCGTTGCATCCGGTGGCGGTACCGGACGTACTCTGCATCCCGATAACATGGCTGCAGGTCCCGCTTCTTATGGTTTCACCGATACTCTGGGTCGTATGCACTCTGATGCGCAGTTCGCTGGTTCTTCCTCTGTACCTGCACATGTTGAGATGATGGGTCTGATCGGTATGGGTAACAACCCTATGGTAGGTGCTACCGTAGCTGTTGCAGTATCTATCGAGGAAGCTGCTAAGGCTGGCAAGTTCTAATAAATCTGATTTTCAGAATTCTGAGACTCCCGAAAAAATCGGGAGTCTTTTTTTATAAAATTATTTTTGCAATCGAACATACATTCTGCTATAATATAATGAGTAACCGCAGCACAGAAAGGAGGCATTTATGGAAACATCATCACATACGTATATTGCTATGGATCTGAAGTCCTTTTATGCCTCCGTGGAGTGCGTGGACAGAGGCTTGGATCCACTGAACACCAACCTGGTGGTAGCGGATGCCTCCCGGACGCAGAAGACCATCTGCCTGGCAGTGTCACCCTCCTTGAAAGCCTATGGGATTTCCGGAAGAGCAAGACTGTTTGAGGTAATCTCCAAAGTACGGGAAGTAAATGCACTGCGGAAGGTAAGGGCACCCGGAGGAGCTTTTACCGGAAAATCTTCTTTTGCGGATGAATTGCAGGAACATTCCGAATTAGAGGTAGCTTTTGTCACAGCTACACCACGTATGGCGAGATATTTAGAATACAGTACACAGATTTATGATATTTATCTGAAGTACATTGCACCGGAAGATATTCATGTTTATTCTATTGATGAGGTATTCCTGGATGTGACACAATATCTGAAAACCTATGGCATGACAGCGAGAGAACTGGCGTCCAAAATTGCAATGGAGATTCTCGAGAAAAAGGGGCTGACTGCCACAGCCGGAATCGGAACCAATCTGTATCTGTGCAAGATTGCCATGGACATCGTAGCCAAACATATGGAGCCGGATGTAAACGGTGTCCGGATCGCTGAACTGGATGAGATCAGTTACCGGGAACTTTTGTGGGATCATAAACCACTGACGGATTTCTGGAGAGTTGGCACTGGATACCGTCGAAAACTGGAAGCAGCCGGAATGTTTACCATGGGTGATGTGGCCAGATGTTCTATCGGCAGCACTCAGGATTACTATAATGAAGATTTACTCTATAAAATGTTTGGAATCAATGCGGAGCTTCTGATCGATCATGCCTGGGGATATGAACCAGTGACCATGGATCTGATCAAGTCCTACCGGCCGGAGACCAATTGTATCAGTTCCGGGCAGGTATTGCATTGTGCCATGGATTTTACGAAGACGAAGATCATAGTCCGGGAGATGGCTGAACAGCTGGCCCTGGATCTGATGGCGAAAAAGCTGGTGACAGATCAGATCGTACTGACTGTGGGTTATGACATTGATAATCTGAAGATACCGGAGATTGTCGATCATTATCATGGGGAGATCACGGTAGACCGTTATGGCAGGAGCGTACCAAAACATGCCCACGGCACCGGCAATCTTACGACAATGACTGCATCCTTAAGTAAGATCACGGAGACGACGATGGGATTATATGAACGGATTGTGAATCCATCACTTTTAACCCGAAGGATCACTCTGACAGCCAATCATTTAAAAGATGCAGACAAAGTGAAGGATGAGCCGGTCTACGAACAGCTGGATCTGTTCTCCGGAGGCCTTTTGTATGCTGGACAGGAGCCTGCACAGGATATGACGCAGCAGGAAAAAGAACGTCTGGAAAAGGAAAAACATTTGCAGGAAGCAATGCTCCGGGTGAAATCCAAATACGGAAAAAATGCCATTTTGAAGGCAGCCGACTTACAAGAGGGCGCTACCACAATAGACAGGAATCGTCAGATCGGTGGTCACAAAGCATAATAAATAATCATAGAAAAAGGGTAAAAAATGAACGAGAAATATAAGGACATGCTCCGGCTTCCGCATCCTGTGTCCGCCACCCACCCCAGAATGTCGTTGCAGGACCGGGCGGCACAGTTTTCTCCCTTTGCGGCATTGACAGGATACGAAGATGCTCTGAAGGAAACGGCCCGTCTGACAGATCATTTTGTCGAACTGGATGAAGACAGGAAGCAGGAGATTGACCGGCAGATCGGTTATCTGCAACAGCACATGAGAGAGGAACTTACGGTAAAGATCACTTATTTCGTACCGGACACTCGGAAAAACGGCGGTGCCTACAACACTCTGGAAGGATGCGTGCAAAAAATTGACGAAAATAGCAAAAGCCTCCGGATACAGGGAACGGAGATATTGGTAGATAAAATCTATCAGATAGATTTTATCCGGGCAACATTGTAAATATTTATAGAAAATGCTACAATATTGCCCGGCAGACATTACTGAAAAGTTTGGAAAGGAATCTTTCGGAATGAAGAAAAAATATATCGGTACAGTTTTTTTCTCTCTTCTTTTACTGTTGTTATTTCTTCCGGTTTTCTTTTATATTATTTATTACGGAAATAACGTAGATTATAATGCAATGCACAAAATTGTTACCGTGGAAGGAAACAGGGTCTTATTTTTATGTGCGATCGTGGGAGCCGCGGTACTTGGAATTCTTTATTATTTTCTCAGAAAAATTCCAACCACGCCCCGTACAATAACTGTATTTACGACCGTTACCGTGGCGGTCTGTGTCCTTTTTTATATGATCAATGTCAGTATTTCCAAATGTATAGCGTTCTACGGCGGCTGGGACTGCGGAATGGTGGCCAATTCGGCACGCTGGATCTTCGAAGGCGGCGAACTGGGATATGACGATTATTATACGATCTACAGCAACAATATTCCCATTACATGGCTTTTGTATAAGCTGTATTGCTTTTCTTCCGGTATGAAAGCGTATCCGTATAACCCGGAGTTTATATGGATCCAGTTCCAATGCGTAATGCTTTCACTGGCAGTATTATGTTCTGTACTTTTGGTGCTCAGAGTCAGTAAAAACCTGGGAACATCTGTTATAGCACTGATTTTCAATATTGCCATTCTGGGAATTTCTCCCTGGAAAATCATTCCGTATACGGATGGCTGCACCATAGCGATGCCTGTTATGATCCTTTTCTTATATTCCATGGTGCGAGGCCGCAAAAGCAGGTGGAGTTATGCTCTCTGGTTCCTGCTTATGTTTCTCGGATGCCTGAGCGGCATTATGAAAGCGACCTGTTATGTGGCGGTAATTGCGATCGTCATAATTGATATTTTTTGGACTGTTTCGGAGGAGAGCGATGTTCGTTCCCGGTTATACGGACTGGGAGGGAAGA
Organism: Waltera intestinalis; assembly: GCF_009695995.1. GTDB lineage: Bacteria > Bacillota > Clostridia > Lachnospirales > Lachnospiraceae > Acetatifactor > Acetatifactor intestinalis. Next base: position 117,486 of record NZ_VUMU01000005.1, on the reverse strand, counting down.
TGTTACTGCTGGTAATTGCCTTTTGTCTTGCATCATGGTGCAGGCAGGGAATGTATCAGACATTACACTACGAATACAATCCGGAGCTGGAAATCGGTTGGAGTAATTATATGTATAATGGTCTCAATGAGGACACCACGGGAGCCTGTTCCGGAGAGGGCCTTGAGATCGTACGGTCTTTTGCCGGTTCCGATAAGGCTTCCCGGATGCAATATGAACTTGCAGGAATCCGCAGGAGAATGCAGGAACGGGGATTTATAGGGACCTTGCGGTTCTGGCTGCACAAACAGGTCATGAATTTTAATGACGGCACCTTCAGCTGGTATCAGGAGGGATATTTCCAGGCCTGGGAATATCCGGAGATTTCAGACAGCTCTTTTACGGAACCATTGCGGAATTTCTACTGGCTGGATGGCAGTAATTATATCTGGTTCACGACAGTAAGCCAAGGTCTGTGGATTTTTGTACTGCTGGGAATTCTGACAGAAGCGGCATTGCTTCTGGTGAACGCAATTGCGGGATTTCGAAAGCATGGTATGTCTGTTAGGGAGGAGTCGTCCGAACTGTTGAATATTTCTGTTACCATGATCGTTATTTTTATCGGTATGTTTTTATTTGTTATGTTGTTTGAAGCCAGGGCGCGGTATCTTTATAATATGATCCCGGTCTTTTCAACAATGGCAGTTCTTGGATGGTGCGGAATATATCGTAAATGCTTCCTGATGTTTGTCAAAAAGCGGCAATAAGATATTTATTATATAAAAATTGCACGTTATCCGCTTTTATAATGTGAAAATACCACTGGTAAAAAATACAAGCATCTTGTATAATGTACATTGATAGTTCAAATTATTTTATAAAATAGGAAATAATAAGAGGGAGGAAGAATTAATGTACTATTGTAAGAATTGCGGCGAACCTTATATGACGGATGAAGCTGTAATGTGCATAAAGTGTGGCGTAGCTAAGGGACAGGGCAATAATTATTGCCATAACTGCGGTAAGCCGTTAGCTCCGGATGCAGCAGTATGCTTAAACTGCGGCGTAGCTAATAAACAGGCTCCTGCACCGGATGCAAAATCCAAACTGGTTGCCGGTCTCCTGGGTATTTTTCTGGGTACATTCGGTGTTCATAATTTTTATCTTGGCTACACCGGAAAAGCAATCACACAGCTTGTGCTTACCATTGTTGGATATATTCTTTGCTGTGTTGTAGTTGGTATTTTCCTGGTTATAGGTATATGGATCTGGAGTCTGGTAGAGGCTATTATGATCCTGACAGGCAAGATCAATGTAGACGGTAAAGGTAACCCGCTGGCAGATTAAATAAACAAAGATCCTGAAAGGATCGGAAAGAGGAAACAATGGACGGACAGAATTTTGAAAATGAAAACAATGTAACGGTAGATACTACCGCAACAGAAGTAAGTTCTACAGCAGAACCCGCACAGGAGACACCTGCAGCAGAACAGCCTGCAAACAATTATCAAGACTATACTACTAATGTACAGCCTCAGGTAGCTGTAACAACACCTGTACAACCTGAGAACAAAGATACCAATGTGCTGGCTATCATCAGTCTGGTACTGGGTATTCTTTCTATTGTTCTCGGATGCTGTACCGGATGGATCGGTGCTTTGTTTGGTATCGGTGGTATTATCTGTGCAGTATTTGCCAACAAGCAGGGTAAGAGCGGACTGGCAAAAGCCGGACTGATCTGCTCCATCGTCGGTATCGTACTGGGAATCCTGATCACCGTTCTTGCAGTAGTATTTTCTATGGCTATGGTAGGTTACGGCTTTGAAAGTATGTACTAAGAATAGCAGAAGTCTGGAAGATTATCTTTATCTGACAGGATGGATATTTCTTCTGACCGGTAGTATTGGAATCTATCTGTATCTTCATATAGTTCTTCCGAATCTGCAGGGATATACCTGCATGGTCTGCCGATTGTTTGGATTTTATTGTCCCGGCTGCGGTGGAACCAGAGCGGTAAGTGCACTGCTTGCAGGACATCCTCTGTTAGCAACCTGGTATCATCCACTGGTACCTTATACCGTTGTTATCTTTGGAGGATTTATGTTGACACAGACTCTCGCCAGATTGCATATCGGTGGGATCAAAGGATGGAAGTTCCATGAGTGGCATCTGTATGCAGCTGTCGCAATCATGATCGGAAATTTTATTTTGAAAAACATTTTGCTTCTGGGTTTTCATATTTCACTATGACTGTATTTGCAATTTTTACATATACAGAATTTTTTAAGCACAAGAGTGCGGAGGGAGAAAAAATGAATAAAAAAACTACAGGTATCATTGCTTACATCACTTGGATCGGCTGGATCGTTGCGTTTTGCGCAGGTGATAAAGAGGGCGCTAAGTTTCATCTGAATCAGGCGCTGGTAATTCTGATCGGTCAGATCATTGCAAGCGCTGTCAATTTTATTCCTAAAGTAGGTGGATTTGTAGGTTCTATCCTGAGTATTTTCCTGTTTGTATGCTGGATCATGGGTCTGATCTATGCTTGCCAGGATCAGGAGAAGGAAGTTCCGCTGATCGGTCAGATTAAAATTTTAAAATAATCATCTATCAGAAAAAATAACATAAAAAACCCCGGTGCATCAGCAGCATCGGGGTTTTTCTTGTTCTTACGAATTATTCTGCAGTAGCAGAAGCAGCATCTGCTGTTTCCTCTGCAGTGGTCAGATTTACATTTTCCGGTTGTTCACCATGCAGGAACGTAATAATGATCTGAATACGTTTATAAGCTCTTGCGTAGTTTTCTTTTGCATAATCGGCAGTCAGTTGATTGTAGCCGCCGTTGCTGTAGGCTTCATGATAACTTTCCACGGCCTGTGTCATGTACGCGCTGGCTTCATCTGCCAGAGATTCCAGATAATCAAATTCCGTGGGAAAATCCAATTCCGCAAAATTCTGAAAAGAGGTATCCAGCTGATCCAGATATCCCAGCAATTCATCAGTTGCTGTATCCGATTCCGCATCTACGTTATTGATGGCAGTATCGATATCGGAGATTTCTGTGCAGAAGGCATCTATTTCACCCTTGAACTGTGTCAGCTTAGGGTCTTTTCCACAAGCGGTAAGTGCCATGGCAGTAAGAAGTCCTGCGGTAATGGCAAGTATTTTTTTCTTCAAGATAATCATCCTCCAAATCATTTGATTCACATAAAATTTATCATATTCTGAGACTTTACGCAACCATATAATGTTAAATCGTCCCCTTTACGAATAAAAGGACAATGTGGTATGATTAAAAGAATTAAGAAACAGGGAAGAGAAACATGACACGAGAAAAATTTATTGATTTCACAAAAGATCATATCATATATCTGGATGGTGCCACCGGCTCCAATCTGGTAAAGGCCGGAATGCCCTCCGGAGTTTGCCCGGAGCAGTGGATTCTGGAACATAGAGAGGTAATGCTACAGTTACAGAAAGAATACGTGCAGGCGGGAACCAATATTCTGTACGCACCTACCTTTACTGCAAACCGCGTAAAACTGGCAGAATATCATTTAGAGAAAAATATGTCCTCTATGATCCATGACCTGGTGGCGATATCCAAAGAAGCTGCGGCGGACACTCCGGGACATCCGGTCTATGTGGCCGGAGATATCACCATGACCGGCGAGCAGCTGCGCCCTATGGGAAAAATGGAGCTGGAAGATCTGATCGCTATCTATAAAGAACAGATTCTCTGCATGGTGGATGCCGGAGCAGATCTGCTGGTAGTTGAAACGATGATGAGCCTGGCAGAGACCAGAGCGGCATTGATCGCTGCAAAAGAAGTCTGTGATCTCCCGGTGATCGCTACACTTACTTTTGAAGCGGATGGCAGAACTTTATTCGGCACAGATGCCAAAACGGCGGCAGTCGTACTGGAAAGTCTGGGTGCGAGCGCTATCGGTGCGAATTGTTCCACCGGTCCGGCACAGATGGAAGGCATCATCTCCGACATGGTATCCGTTACCACGATACCTATCATTGCAAAGCCAAATGCCGGACTGCCTTTTCTGGATGAAAACGGAACCACCTGCTATAACATGGAAGCAGAAGAGTTTACCGAAGAAATGCAAGTACTGGTGAATGCTGGCGCAACCATACTGGGGGGATGCTGCGGCACCACTCCGGAATTTATCAGACAGATCCATGACCGCTTTGGTACGGAGACAAGGGTAACGGCAGCCAGACGACCGGAGGGCATCCGGTATCTGACCTCCGAACGCATTACCCACAGCTTCGGGCTGGAGGATGGTTTTTTCGTTGTGGGAGAGAGAATTAACCCTACGGGCAAAAAGGCACTTCAGGCACAACTGCGGGAAGGCAATTTTGAAAAGGTGATCCAGTTCGCCGAGGAGCAGGAAACCTGCGGTGCAAAGGTACTGGATATCAATATGGGGATGAGCGGTATTGATGAAAAGCTATGCATGCTCCGGGCACTGGAGGAGGTAAGCGGTGTGACGAATCTTCCGCTGTCACTGGATTCCAGTTATGTGGAAGTACTGGAAACCGCCCTTCGTAATTACCCGGGACGTGCTTTGGTCAATTCGGTGTCTCTGGAAACGGAAAAATTCGAAAAGCTGCTTCCTATTGTAGCTAAGTATGGTGCAATGTTCATCCTGCTTCCTTTATCGGATGCAGGTCTGCCTAAGGACATTGAAGAGAAAAAAAAGATTATACATAAAATTTATGATCGTGCACTTTCGCTTGGAATGCGAAAGGAAGATATTGTAGTAGACGGTCTGGTGGCAACCGTCGGAGCAAATCCAAAGGCTGCACTGGAGACGCTGGAAACGATCCGTTACTGCAAGAGCAACGGCTTCGCCACAATTTGCGGCTTATCCAATATTTCATTTGCCATGCCGGAGAGAGGTTTTGTAAATACCGCTTTTCTGACGCTGGCGATTCAGTCGGGACTGACGATGGCGATTGCCAATCCCTCTCAGGAGATGCTGATGAGCTGTGCGCTGGCAACCGATCTTCTCCTGAATAAAGAAGAGGCTGCACTCCGTTATATTGAATATGCCGGAGGCGTCAAAGAGCGCAGAGAAGAAAAAGAAGCGGAATTATCCAGAAAACTTGCTCTTTTGGAGCAACAGGGAACGAAGGCAGCTTCCACGGACAATACAGAAGTGCCGTCTGCTGTAACTGCTTCGAAAGATACCCTTCAGATCAATGAAATGCAGGAAAAACTGAAAACAGCAGTTCTGAAGGGGAATCGTAACGGTATTGTAAAAATTACAAACGAAGCACTGGAGAGTGGAGAAAAACCTGTGGAATTATTGAATCAGGTTCTGCTTCCCGCTATCAATCTGGTAGGAGAATATTTTGATCAGGGCAAGTATTTCCTGCCGCAGCTGATTGCCAGTGCAGAAGCAATGAAGAATTCCATTGAAGTACTGGAGCCTTTATTACAGACCGGAAACAGTGGGGAAGAAATGCCGGTAGTCGTTATTGCTACCGTAGAAGGCGATATTCATGACATTGGTAAAAATCTTGTAGCGTTGATGTTGAAAAATCATGGTTTCCATGTGATAGATCTGGGAAAGGATGTTCCCCAGGCCAAAATTTTGGAAACGGCAAAGGAACATCACGCTGAGTTTATCGCCCTGTCAGCGTTGATGACCACCACCATGCAGAGAATGCGGGAGATCGTAGTCGCTGCGAAACAGGAAGGTATCACCGCCAAAATCATTATCGGCGGAGCCGTGATCACCCAGGAATATGCGGATGAGATCGGAGCGGACGGCTATTCCAAGGATGCAGCAGATGCTGTGAAGCTGGCCAAAAGCCTGATGGAATAAAATAAACAGCAGAAAATTATGGAGTATAGATAAAGGAGTGGAATGACATGATTGGAGCAGATGCGATTATTAAATGTCTGGAAGAAGAAGGTGTAAGTACAGTATTCGGATATCCCGGAGTGGCGATATGTCCTTTTTTCAACAGTATTCTGGATTCCGATATTAAGACAGTATTGATCCGTACCGAACAGAATGCAGCACATGCTGCCAGCGGTGTGGCACGAATGACCGGAAGACCCGGAGTCTGTGCGGTAACCTCCGGACCGGGCGCTACGAATGTCATCACGGGTATTGCTACAGCATTTGCGGACAGTATTCCACTGATCTGCATCACCGGTCAGGTGAACAGCGAACTGCTGGGAAGCGATGTATTCCAGGAGGCGGACATCACCGGTGCTGTGGAATCTTTTGTGAAATACAGCTATCTGGTAAAAAATGTAAATGATATTCCCAGAGTATTCAGGGAAGCGTTTTATATTGCCAATACCGGTAGAAAAGGACCGGTACTGATTGATATTCCCATTGATATTCAGAATGCCACGATCAAGAATTTTCATTATCCGGAAGAGGTAAACCTCCGCACTTATAAACCAACGGTCAAGGGACATGCCGTACAGATCAAAAAGGTGATCCGGGAATTGGAAAAGGCAAAGCGGCCTATTATCTGTGCCGGAGGCGGTGTATTGCTCAGTGAGGCGGAAGAGGAGCTTCGGGCATTTGCGGAAGAACACAGAATTCCCGTAGTGTCTACCATGATGGGAATCGGTGTCATGCCCACCGAACATCCTCTGTATTATGGAATGGTGGGCAATAATGGCAAGGCATATGCAAACCGTGCCATGAACGAATCGGATCTGTTGATTATGGTGGGAGCCCGTGTAGCAGATCGTGCGGTCAGTCAGCCGGATCTGATTACCCGGAATAAAGTATTGGTACATATCGATGTAGATCCTGCAGAGATCGGTAAAAATGCCGGTCCCTCCATCCCATTGGTCGGCGATGCAAAACACATTTTTCTGGATTTCCAGAAGGAAGAATTCAGCTGCGACCATGGGGAATGGCTTACTACCTTAAATGAATATCGCTCCACAATGGAGAAAAAGAGAACCCCGAATCCCGATTTTGTAGATCCGGCTGCATTCATTACCAGACTTTCCGAGAAAATGCAGGAAGACGGCATTTATGTCGCAGATGTGGGACAGAACCAGATCTGGTCCTGCGGTTATCATATCGTGAAAAAAGGGAAGTTCTTAACATCCGGCGGCATGGGAACCATGGGATATTCCATTCCTGCGGCTATGGGTGCCAAAACAGCCGCGATGGACAAGCAGGTCATTGCCGTATGCGGTGACGGATCTTTCCAGATGTCTATGATGGAACTGGCCACCATCAGACAGCATCGGATCCCGGTCAAGATCATTGTATTGAAAAACAATTATCTCGGTATGGTTCGCGAATATCAGCACTATACCTACAAAGATCATTATTCTGTGGTAGATCTGTCGGGAAGTCCCGATCTGGAGAAATTATCCGCAGCTTATGATATTCCTTATCTGCGGTTGAATAATATGGAGCATGTGGACGAAGTGCTGGATAATTTTCTGGCTGAAGACAATACGATGCTGTTAGAATGTCTGATCGATCCTATGGATCTGGTGAAATAACAAAGGGGGCTGTACTGAGATGAAGAGAATATATTCCGTACTGGTTGAAAACCGTTCCGGTGTACTGTGCAAGGTGGCCGGACTGTTTTCCAGAAGATGCTTTAACATTGACAGTCTCGCAGTGGGAGAGACGGATGATCATGCGGTTTCCTGTATGACGATCGTGAGTTCCGGTGATGAACGTACTTTGGAACAGATTGAAAAGCAGCTGAATAAAAAACTGGATGTCATTAAAGTAAAAACGCTATCCCAGGAACAGTGTTATACCAGGGAACTAATGTTATTAAAAGTTAAATATAACAAGAATAATCGTAGGGATATCATAGAAATTTGCGACATTATGAAAACAGAGATCGTAGATATGTCAAAACATTTTATGATGTTGCAAATATGTGATTCACCGGAGAAAATCGATACTCTGATCAAAATGCTTCAATCGATCAGTATCGTCGAAGTAGCCAGAACCGGAACCCTTGCATTATCAAAATGTGCAGAAAACGATGATTAAAATACATCAATCATAATATTAAATTCACTAATTGACATTCTGTAATCATCTTGCTATATTAAGAATACAATCGCTGTTTCGTGATGGAAGCACATGATTGAAGAAAGAAGAAATACGAAAGGTATGGTATTTTACGCATGCAGAAGAGAGTATTTCAGTTATTGGTAGATAATACATCGGGTGTACTCAGCCGTATTTCCGGATTATTTTCCAGACGCGGTTACAACATCGAAAGTATTACGGCAGGAGTAACAGCAGATCCCCGCTTTACCAGAATTACCATTGTGACATCCGGTGATGAAGATATTCTGGAACAGATCGAGAAGCAGGTAGGGAAGCTGGTGGATGTCCGGGATATCAAGGAACTGGATCCGGAAGACAGCGTTTATCGGGAACTGGTACTGGTCAAAGTAAAGGTTGACCCCAAGAAGCGCCTGGAGACACGACAGGGAGTGGAATTTCTTGCCAATAATTTCCGCGCGAAGATCATTGATGTCGGTGCCGAGAATCTGATCGTGGAGTTCACCGGTAATCACAGTAAGGTTAATGCACTGATTCAGCGTTTTACAGAAGAGTACGAAGTACTGGAGCTCGCAAGAACCGGTATTACAGGTCTGGGCAGAGGTATTGAGAACGTAACTTATATCGAGGATTAGGCACACGTTTACGTTAGCTCTAGGGAATATCCCTATCAGTTATAAATCTTTAGTCTCATAACGGAGGAGAAGAAAATGGCTAAAATTTTTTATCAGGAAGATTGTAATCTCTCTTTATTAGAGGGTAAGACTATCGCAATTATCGGCTACGGCAGCCAGGGTCATGCACACGCACTGAACCTGAAGGATTCCGGATGTCATGTTATCATTGGTCTGTACGAGGGCTCCAAGTCCTGGGCAAAGGCTGAGGCGCAGGGATTTGAAGTATTTACCGCTGCAGAAGCTGCAAAGCGTGCTGACATCATCATGATCCTGATCAATGATGAGAAGCAGGCTGATCTGTACAAGAATGACATCGAGCCCAACCTGGAAGAGGGCAATATGCTGATGTTCGCCCATGGTTTCAATATTCATTTCGGATGTATCGTACCTCCCAAGAACGTTGATGTTACCATGATCGCTCCCAAAGGTCCCGGACATACTGTAAGAAGTGAGTACCAGGCAGGTAAGGGTGTTCCCTGTCTGATTGCCGTAGAGCAGGATGCAACCGGTAAGGCTCAGGATCTGGCACTGGCTTATGCACTGGGTATCGGCGGCGCAAGAGCAGGTGTTCTGGAGACTACTTTCAGAACTGAGACCGAGACGGATCTGTTCGGTGAACAGGCTGTTCTGTGCGGTGGTGTATGTGCTCTGATGCAGGCTGGTTTCGAGACACTGGTTGAGGCTGGTTACGATCCCAGAAATGCATACTTTGAGTGCATCCATGAGATGAAGCTGATCGTAGATCTGATCTACCAGAGTGGATTTGCAGGAATGAGATATTCCATCTCCAATACCGCTGAGTATGGTGACTACATTACCGGCCCCAAGCTGATCACCGAAGAGACCAAGAAGACCATGAAGAAGATCCTGTCCGATATTCAGGATGGTACTTTCGCTAAGGAGTTCCTGTTAGATATGTCTCCCGCAGGCAAGCAGGTTCACTTCAAGGCTATGAGAAAGCTTGCTTCTGAGCATCCTTCCGAGAAGGTCGGCGAAGAGATCCGTAAGCTTTACAGCTGGAACAATGAGAACGATAAGCTGATCAACAACTAATCGATTGTAAAAAATAATGCTATGAAAAGGGCTGTGTGAGGAATGTAAAAGTTCTGTCACAGCCCTATTTTTTCGCAAAAAAACAGTTGTTTATAGGTGAAGAGCGCAAAAATGGACTGGAAAACGCATATTAATTGCGCTAAAATGAAAGGAACGAACAAATAGGAAAGGCATCCTGCAAATATGAAAGATTTTGAAGCAAAAACATCTCCGAAAAAAAAGATGGACACCGAGAGCTGGTTTATTGAATGCTATCGGAATAATCAGGGACATCCCCTGCGGACACTGATGCATCTGTATAAGGGGAATTATCATAAATTTGTCATGGCAGTGATCTGCTTCTTCGCAAAGCATGCCTGTGTCTGGGTGTTGCCCATCATCACAGCGAATATTATTAACGATGTGACGGCGCACAATCCGGATACTTTCCGGAATATTATATTTTACAGTATTCTGGAAGCGGGACTGATCCTGCTAAATATTCCGATGAATTATCTGTACACTTCCTATAAGAGCCTGGCGACCCGCTATGCGGAGACAGGACTCCGGAAAGCACTGATCCGGAAATTACAGCAGCTGTCCATTTCCTATCATGTGGAGACCCAGTCCGGACGACTGCAGTCCAAGATCATGCGCGATGTGGAAGCAGTGGAAGGTCTTTCCACACAGTTATTTTTAAGTATTTTAAATATTGCCCTGAATATCGGGGTTGCACTGGTGGTCACTATCAGTAAGAGCCGCATCGTATTTATATTTTTCCTGCTGACCACACCGGTGGCGGCAATTACCATGGTTACCTTCCGGAATATTATGAAGAAGAGAAATACGGAGTTCCGTAAGGAAATGGAAGAGACCTCCGCCAGAGTCATGGAAATGGTGGAACTGGTACCCGTGACCAGAGCCCATGCCCTGGAGGATGAAGAAGTATCCAAAATGAGCGGGCAGCTGTTTGCTGTGGCGGAGAAGGGCTATAAGCTGGATCTGATCCAGGCACTGTTTGGCTCGGTGGGTTGGGCGGTATTCCAGATCTTTCAGGTGATCTGCCTGGCATTTACCGGATATCTCGCCATCGGCGGGAAGATCCAGGCTGGTGATATCACACTGTATCAGAGTTATTTTGCTACAGTGGTCAATCAGGTATCTTCTATCGTTACCCTGCTGCCCACTATTGCAAAAGGTATTGAATCGGTGAATTCCATCGGTGAGGTATTGCTGTCTGAGGACATCGAAGACAACGAAGGCAAGGAAAAACTGGAGCAGGTGACCGGTACTTTTGACTTTGAAGATGTATGTTTCCATTACAAAAACAACGAGCATAACGTATTGAACCACTTAAATCTTCATGTGAAAGCGGGAGAGACCATTGCACTGGTAGGCGAGTCCGGTGCCGGAAAATCCACGATCTTAAATTTGGTCATTGGTTTCCATCAGGCGGAGAGTGGAAAAGTCCTCATCGACGGCAAAGATTTAAGCAAAATCGATCTTAGAACATACAGAAAACATTTAGCGGTAGTACCTCAGACATCCATTCTGTTCTCCGGAACGATCCGCGATAATATTACCTACGGCTGTGAAAATGTCTCAGAAGAACAATTACAGAATGTGATCAAGGCTGCGAATCTGTCAGACTTGATCGCATCCCTTCCAAAAGGTCTCGACACTATGGTGGGAGAACACGGCGGCAAGCTATCCGGCGGCCAGAGACAACGTATTTCTATTGCCAGAGCACTGATCCGGGATCCGGAGGTTATCGTGCTGGATGAAGCAACCTCGGCATTGGACAGTATCTCCGAAAAACTGATCCAGCAGGCGTTAAACAATCTGACGGAGGGGCGGACAACGTTTATTGTGGCACACAGACTGTCAACGATCCGGGATGCCGACAGGATTGCTGTAATCGCCGACGGACATTGTACGGAATATGGTACCTATGATGAGCTGATGGCTCTGAAGGGAGAGTTCTACCAGTTAAAACAGATCCAGAGTTAAAACTACTTGAAACATATGTTCGGCTATGGTATGATAAACATATCGTAGCCGAATTTTATGTGCTATGATTTGGCAAGCCAGGAAAGACGAGGATTTAACATACATGTTTGCATATATAAATGGCTTTTTGGAAGATGTTACGGTAGATAACGCGGTGATCGATGTCAACGGCTTCGGAATCAATGTCCGAATCTCCGCGGACACGGCATCGAAACTTCCCGGAATCGGAGAGCAGGTCCGACTCTATACATATACCTATGTGAAGGAAGACGCCTTTTTACTATATGGATTTCTCTCAAGGAGCGATCTGGAGATGTTCAAGCTCTGTATTACGGTCAGCGGTATCGGACCTAAGGGAGCGCTGGCCATATTATCTGTTATGGATGCGGATTCTCTGCGGTTTGCCATTATGTCCGGGGATGCCAAAGCGATATCGAAGGCACCGGGCGTAGGCACCAGAACGGCGCAGCGGCTGATCCTGGAACTAAAGGATAAGATATCCATTGACGATACGCTGATTTCCAGAGAGATTGCAGCAGGCGGTGCGGAAGGCATTCTGACCGCAGGAAGTCTGCATATTGACAGTGAGAAGAAAAAGGAAGCTGTGGAAGCCCTGGTGGCATTGGGCTACGGACAGGCAGAGAGTTTAAAGGCTGTCAATGCCATCGAAGATGTGGAGGCCATGGATTCCGGAGCAATCTTAAAGGCTGCCCTGAAAAAATTGTTTTAAGGAATGAGAGCAACGACTATGTCCAGAAGAATGATAGAGACAAATATCACAGAAGAAGATATTAAACTGGAAGGCTCCTTACGTCCCCAGACGCTGGACGATTATATCGGTCAGTCCAAGATAAAGGAGAACCTGAAGGTCTATATTACCGCTGCAAAACAGCGTGGGGATGCACTGGATCATGTGCTGTTCTACGGACCACCCGGACTTGGTAAGACCACCCTTGCCGGGATCATTGCCAATGAGATGGGAGTCCATATGAAGGTGACCAGCGGACCGGCGATCGAGAAGCCGGGAGAGATGGCTGCCATCTTAAACAATCTAGAAGAAGGAGATCTGCTGTTCGTGGATGAGATACATCGTCTGAATCGTCAGGTGGAGGAAGTACTGTATCCCGCCATGGAAGATTATTGTATTGATATTATGATCGGTAAGGGCTCCAGTGCCAGGTCCGTCCGCCTGGAATTACCGAAGTTCACGCTGGTAGGAGCGACGACCCGGGCGGGACTTTTGACAGCACCTCTGCGGGATCGCTTCGGAATGATCCATCATCTGGAATTCTATACCATAGAGGAATTGCAGCAGATCATCATGCACTCAGCAGGAATCCTGGATGTAGAGATCGAACCTGCCGGAGCAAAAGAGATGGCTAGGCGAAGCCGTGGAACACCCAGACTTGCCAACCGTATCTTGAAGCGTGTCCGCGATTTCGCACAGGTCAAATACGACGGAATCATTACAGAAGAAGTAGCCAGAACCGCACTGGATCTTATGGATGTGGACAAGATGGGCTTAGATCATATCGACAGGAATATCCTCGTGACGATCATCGAGAAATTTAACGGTGGTCCTGTGGGACTGGATACCCTTGCAGCTGCCATCGGAGAAGATGCCGGCACAATAGAAGATGTCTACGAACCTTATCTGATCAAGAATGGGTTTCTGAGCAGAACGCCCAAGGGTCGTGTGGTAACAGACCTGACTTATCGTCACCTGGGGTTAAAGCTTTAGAAAATCAGGACGCATAATTGGTTATTTTTTGCTTGCCACTCGATATAATCTGATATATAATAAATCTTGTATTATATTTTTTACAATATAGCACATATTGTGTTTCCAAAAGATTGTTAAGAGGGGTGTTGACAATGTCTCCGAAAACAGATACTGAAGTGCTCATAGGTGGTAAAGTATTTACTTTAAGCGGCTATGAAAGCGAAGATTACATGCAGAAGATTGCTTCCTACATCAATAATAAAATGACTGAGTATGGGAAACTGGACAGCTTTCGAAGACAGTCTTTGGACAGACAGAGCGTTCTGCTTCAGCTGAACATTGCAGATGATTATTTCAAAGCCAAAAAGCAGATTTCCATTTTGGAGGAAGAACTGCAGGGGAAAGAAAAGGAACTCTATGATCTGAAGCATGAGCTGATTTCCGCGCAGATTAAGCTGGAAAATGCGGAAAAACAGGGAAAAGAGCTACAGAAGCAGTTGAACGAAGATGCCAGAAAAATTGTTCGTCTGGAGACAGAACTAAAGGATAAATAAATTGATAGCTGTCCGTTTTCGGGCAGCTATTTGTATAAGCGTGTATCATACGCAACAGAGGATGTCTATGAGAAATAAAAAAGTGGAATTACTTGCTCCCGCCGGGAATGCGGAAGCATTTTACGGAGCCGTACACGCGGGAGCAGATGCAATCTATCTGGGAGGGAATCGATTTGGCGCACGTGCATATGCTGAGAATTTTTCGGAAGATGAACTGGTGGACTGTATCCGATATGCTCACCTGTTGGGCAGGAAAGTATATCTTACCGTAAATACCCTGGTAAAAGAATCCGAGTTCTCTGAGCTTTATGAATATCTGATGCCTTATTATCGCGCCGGCCTGGACGGTGTCATCATTCAGGATATTGGTGTATTTGCCTTTATCCGTGATGCCTTTCCGCAGATGGAACTACATGGAAGTACCCAAATGACGATCACCGGTGAATATGGTGCAGAATTTCTGAAAAAGCAGGGTGCCTGCAGAGTGGTACCCGCCAGAGAACTGAGTCTGGAAGAGATTCGTCGTATCAAAGAAGTAACCGGAATGGAAATAGAATGTTTTATCCATGGTGCCATGTGTTACTGTTATTCCGGTCAATGCCTCTTCAGCAGTATCCTGGGCGGGCGAAGCGGCAACCGCGGCAGATGTGCCCAGCCATGCCGACTGCCGTATACCGTAGGCGGTAACCGCCGTGAATGTTATCCTTTAAGTCTGAAGGATATGTGTACCATTGAGAATATTCCAGAACTGATAGATGCCGGAATCGATTCTTTTAAAATAGAAGGCCGTATGAAGAAACCAGAATACGCCGCCGGTGTAACTGCTGTTTATCGGAAATATATTGATAAATATTATGAGAAGCCCGGGGAAAAGCTTTCCATTTCAGGGGAAGACCTTCATCGGTTATCCTGCCTTTATATTCGCAGCGAACGGCAGAACGGCTATTATCATAAACATAACGGCAAAGAAATGGTGACTCTGAACAATCCTGCCTACAGTGGCAGTGATGAGCAGGTTTTGGAGCAGATTCGCGAAAAATATTTATACAAACATCTGACACTTCCGGTACAAATGAAGGCTTCTTTTCTCACCGGAACCGTTGCGAAACTGACTCTTCGTTGTGATCAGACAGAGGTAACCGTTACCGGAGAGACCGTCCAGGAAGCTGCAAAACAGCCGATTACTGTGGAAAATATTTCCAAACAATTGGGAAAATTGGGAGGAAGTAATTTCCATTTAGATGGCACCATGGATATCCGGGTAAGTGAAAATGCATTCTATCCTCTGAAGACAATGAATGAGCTTCGGAGAAAAGGGCTGTCGCTGTTAGAGCAGAAACTGATTACAGCAAACGGCTTCCCTTATACCAGAGAGGTACAGAAACCTTTTGACATTACCGGAGCACATAACGGACATATGCAGAAACAAAGTGGATTTTCGTTATATCTCCGAACCGCAGAGCAGTGGAACGGGTTTCTGAGATCGTCTTTTCTTAAAAAACCGAAAGAACATACTTCGTTACGAATTTATGTTGACAGTGATCTGTTCCTCACCTGGGGGGATACTATCGCAGAGCACTTACAAATATTAAAAAAAATTCCAGCAGAGACAGTGCTCGCTCTGCCTAAAATCATTCGCTTACGCGACAGTCGGTATCTGAAATTGTTGGAGAAAAGCATTCGTGACAATTTAGAAGCTGTTGACGGATTTCTTGTAAGTTCCCTGGAACACGTTGGTCTTCTGCAACAGTGGGATTTTTTACAGTCAAAAAAGAGGTACGGAGATCATGGTCTGTATCTTTGGAATTGCCGCAGTATAGAATTCTGGACGGATTATCTGGACGGATTCTGCCTACCGTTAGAACTGAATTATGCGGAGCAGAGGCAGCTCGTGAATGGGATTCTTCCTGCTGAGAAATTTTTGTACGGTCGGATTCCCATGATGGTGACGGCTAACTGTGTGACGAAGACTACCGATCATTGTCGCCGCGAGGAAGGTTTCGGAATCACAGAACTGACAGATCGTTACCATAAAGTGTTTCCGGTAATGCGAAACTGTACGCATTGCTATAATATTATCTATAACAGTGTTCCTTTCTCCCTGCATAAAACAGTTGCAAAATGGAAGGACAGTTTTTGTTGTCGTTTGGAATTTACAACAGAATCGGAAAATGAGACTTGGAATGTACTGGAGTATTTTTACGGAAGCAGAACGGATCTGCCTTATACGGAATATACCACCGGTCATGAAAAACGTGGCGTAGAATAGAGAAAGGGATCCCTAATTCATGCAGGAATATGTAATAGAATTATCTAAATATTTCATAGCCCTTTTTATGGTGCTCTATACCGGCAGCTGTTTTTATACTTTCCGCTACCCGGTTGGCGAATATTCCAAAGGAATCTTTATATTGCAGAATATTTTAATGTTTCTGGTACAGGTCCTTTGTTTTTTGGATCTGTCTCTTACCGGCGGAGATCTTCAGTATTTATTTTTCTTTGCATTTATACTGATTTTTCTGTTCGCAACGATAACTATGGTTTCTCTGATCTACGAGAATATCAATAGGCTTTTGCTCAATAACATGTGCATGCTTTTGGGCATCGGCTTATGTATGGTATCCAGACTTTCTTTTGATAAAGCGATCCGACAGTATGTGATTGTTCTGGTATCACTGATCATGTCGCTTTTTATACCTTTTTTACTTGGCAGAATTCACTTTTTCAAAAAAATCACCTGGTTATACGCAACACTGGGAATTGGTCTGCTCAGTACGGTATTGATTCTCGGAGAGGTAACCCATGGGTCCAAAATATCTTTTACCATGGGAGGAATTACATTTCAGCCTTCGGAATTTGTGAAGATCCTGTTCCTTTTCTTCCTGGCGGGTGCATTATGGGAAAATGTGTCCTTTCAGCGGGTGTTACTGACTGCTGTGATTGCAGGAGCTCATGTAGTTGTCCTGGTCGTATCCAAGGATCTGGGAAGTGCGCTGATCTTTTTCATTGGTTTTGTATTCGTTGTTTTTGCCGCAACGAAAAATTATCTCTATCTGGCGGCCGGAATGATCGGCGGAGGCGCAGCCTCTTATCTGGCATATCTGTTGTTTGATCATGTACGGGTCAGAGTTCTGGCATGGCAGGATCCTTGGAAATACATCGACAGTAAAGGATATCAGATCACACAGTCGCTGTTTGCCATCGGAAGCGGAAGCTGGTTCGGCATGGGATTATTAAAAGGTAATCCTACCGCGATTCCGTATGTGGAAGCGGATTTCATTTTTTCATCCATTTGCGAGGAACTGGGAGTTATCTTTGGAATGTGCCTGATTTTGATCTGTATCAGCAGTTTTTTGGAAATGATGCGGATTTCGGTACAAATTCACGACCGCTTTTATCAGCTGATCGTATATGGCATCGGTATTATGTATATTTTTCAGATTTTTCTGACGATTGGCGGAGGAACCAAGTTTATCCCTCTGACAGGTGTAACGTTGCCGTTTATCAGTTACGGCGGAAGTTCCGTTATGACTACGATGATCATGTTTTTCATTATACAGGGAATTTACATCCGGCTTCAAAAGGAAGGTGAGCGCAGAAGTGGCAGAAAATAAAAAAAAGCAAAATCACAAACGTATGGGAAACCAGCGGGAGATCTGGATCTCTGCAGGTGCAGCCGGTGTGCTGTTTCTTTGTCTGTTTCTCTATCTGGGACATTTTGTGGCCACGAGTGAACAGGACATGATCAACAACAGCTATAATTCAAGACAGCAGATACTGTTGTCGAGAAATTATCGTGGATCCATCTATTCCAGAGATGGAGAGGTACTTGCGGAGACAATCTTGAATGATGAGGAAGAAGAGAGCCGTAACTACCCTTACAAAAATCTGTTTTCTCACATTGTTGGCTATTCCACACAGGGCAGAATGGGTGTAGAAGCGCTGGCCAATTATTATTTGATCAATACAAATACTTCCTTGAGTAACAAGGTGAAAAACGATACTGCTGGAAAAAAGAATCCCGGGGATAATGTTTACACTACACTGGATGTTAAAATTCAACAGGTGGCAAATGATCAGCTGGATATCTATCGCGGTGCCATTATTGTAACCGAAGTGTCTACCGGGAAGATTCTTGCCATGGTATCCCATCCGGATTTTGACCCCAATTCCATCGGAGAAATATGGGAGGATCTGGTAGATAACGATTCCAGTACCGTACTGGTCAACCGGGCTACACAGGGATTGTATCCTCCGGGTTCTACCTTTAAAATTGTGACGGCATTGGAATATATTCGGGAAAATCCGAATACCTACCAAAATTATTCTTATACCTGCAACGGAGCTTTTCGCCTGGGCAATAGCAAGATCAGCTGTTATCACGGCTCCAGTCATGGGACGGTGGATTTTACCAGATCTTTTGCAAAATCCTGTAATTCGTCCTTTGCTAATATCGGAATGAGCCTGGACCGGACTGCTTTTCAGGAGACATTAAATGATCTTCTGTTTAACAAAGAGCTGCCATTGACACTGAATTATGCCAGAAGTTCAGCGCTGGTATCCGATGATACTCCTCCGGCAGAAATGATGCAGACCTCCATCGGTCAGGGTAAGACACAGATTACTCCCATGCATCTGAACATGATCACCTGTGCCATAGCCAACAACGGAGTCCTCATGAAACCGTACGCGATCGATCACGTGGAGAATGATGAAGGAACTGTCATTAAAAGTTTCAAACCCAGCGAATACGGCAGTCTGATGTCAGAAGAAGAGTCTGCGATCCTCAGACAACTGATGACTGATGTGGTCCAGGAGGGTACCGCTTCCAAGTTAAAAGGACTTGACTATACCGCAGCCGGAAAAACAGGTTCCGCGGAATATAATAATATTAAAGGTGACAGTCATGCATGGTTTACCGGATTTGCTCCTGCAGAAGATCCGGAAGTGTGTGTAACCATTATTGTGGAAGGTGCCGGCAGCGGCGGAGATTACGCCGTGCCCATTGCAAGACGTATTTTTGACGCGTACTTCAGCGAAAAACAGTAATCGGAGGTTAAGGAACATGATTGAGGCTATCAGCTGCGGCGGAGTCGTAATATTTCGCGGAAAGATTTTACTGCTCTATAAGAATATCAAAAACAAATACGAAGGCTGGGTTCTTCCGAAAGGAACGGTGGAACCCGGTGAGACCCATGAAGAGACCGCATTGAGAGAAGTATTGGAAGAGAGCGGTTCCCGGGCATTTATCGTGGACTACGTCGGGAGAAGTGAATATTCATTTACCGTACCGGAGGATGTGGTAGCAAAAGAGGTTCACTGGTATCTTATGAGTACCGACAGTTATTACAGTAAACCGCAGAGAGAAGAATATTTTGCGGATTCCGGTTTTTATAAATATCATGAAGCATATCATTTACTGAAGTTTGCCAACGAGAAACAGATTTTGGAAAAAGCTTATGCGGAATACCAGGAAAGAAAAAGGAATAATCAATGGATGAATTGATTATTCCAGCTTCTTATTTTTATTTATTATATTTATACGTTTTTAACGATTTCAAGATCGGTTCTCTGCAAAAGATCCACAAATTCATTTTTTTCATTTTTCAGAATCGGGCGGGAGAACTTATTGGGATGAATGATCAGGACTTCCCAGATACTTCCGTCATTCAACTGCACATTGGTACCGATTTGTGCGTCTGCGATCCGTTTCATGATCGGCATTAACAATTCCACATCATACTTGTCCAGACTCTTTTCGAAATTCCCCAAAATCTGTAACGGTGTAAGTGCGTTGCGGTAAGTTCTCGGCGATGCCATTGCAATATAAGCGTCAATGATCGCCATATATCTGGCATAGACATCAATTTTCTGCCCCGACATATGATAAGGATAACCGCTGCCATCCAGACGTTCGTGATGCATGATCACTGCATTTTTAACATGTTCGTTTAAATCCTGGTTACGTACGGAAGTATAGCCTACCACCGGATGCGTTTTGATGATCTTGAATTCTTCCTCTGTGAGTTTTCCAGGCTTCCACAACAATTCATAAGGAAGCTGCAGTTTTCCGATATCATAATAGAATCCGCAAAGAATCAAAGTGTTTTTTTCTTCTTCTGACATAGAGAGCCAGTCGGCGAACGTACCTGCCAGCAGTGCAGCATTCAGGCCCTGCGTATACGTCAGTTCATCCTCACTGGGCATAAGGTTATACAGATAATCCAGCAATACGGATCCGGAAGTAATATAATAGTATAATTCTTGATATATGGTAAGTAGAAAAATATCCGCCGGCTTTCTTCCCATGACCAATAATTGTTTCATGGCCAGTTTATACTCAGCCAGAAAAATCGGATAAGCACGTTCAAATGCCTTAAAATTGGAATCAAAGCGAATTTTCTCATAATGGGTCGTGGCGAAATCAATATCCTCCATAATCGTAACGCATACCAGATCGTATCGCTTTAATTTTTCTATGATCTGCGGAGTTACTGTGGTACCGGCAGGATAAATGACATGATTCTGATCCTGAATATCTTCTCCGAGAACCATATCCGGCTGAAGCTCCATCTTCGTTATAACTTTCAATGGTTTTTCCTCCTCCTTTGTACTGATTACAGTATAAAATATCATCCGGAAAAGTCAAGCGACAAAAATTGTAATATAGAAGAATCTATGCTATAATAAACTCATCTTGGCAGCAATAACCTATGCTGCAGGGCAGGTTAACAAAAAGGAATTTATTTATGGCAGGAAAGCTTACGTTTGCTCCCAATCTCTATCTGGGAGAAAGCATTGCATCTGAAAAACTGGATAAACTAAAAAAGAGACTGGAAAAAAAACCTCTTTTGGCAAATGTCTATCTCATTACTCCGGCGAAGAACCCGGCCGATCAGCTAGATATTTTTGATGCCAGGCAACTCATACAGCCTCATTACAAAAAAGAAGAATTTCTGATTCTTGGTATTGCAGCGGGATATGAGGAGGCATTGCAGCTGATCGAACAGATCACAGGAGAATGTCTGGACGCCAGAGGCGACTGTAATCTTCGGGAGTATTTACTATGTTAACGATTCTTTTTAAAATATTGGGCATTTTAGGAATTCTGTTACTGGTACTTCTGTGGATTGCACTTACGGTAATACTTTTGGTATTGTTTTTCCCTCTTTGTTATAAGGCATCCGGACAGAAGAGTGTCGATGAAATGCGTTTTTCCGTAAAAGTCCGATGGTTATTCGGTCTGGTGCGAATCTTTTACAATTATCCGCAGCCGGGAAAGCTTCTGGCAAAGATCCTTTTTTTTACTGTATATGATTCCTCGGACGAGAGAAAAGAAAAAAAGAACATTTCCACCGGGAAGTCCTCAAAAAAAGCAGTGGTTCCTCCCACAACGGAAATACCACAGGAAGCTGTGCCTTCCGCTTCCGATTCGCAGACATCTGTGAAAAAACCGATTTCGGAGCAAAAAAGCACGAAAGAAAGAGGCTTTTTGGATAAAATCCGGTACACAGTCGGTAAAATATGTGATAAAATCAAACATATTCTGAATAACATTACTTTTTATAAAGATTTATGGAATGACCCGGAGACCAGAGGATTACTCCGGCATGCCGGAAACCGTATCGGTCATATTCTGAAATCATTACGTCCGCGAAAACTGGAACTTACGGCCCGCATCGGCACCGGATCACCGGATACCACAGGCTACCTGTACGGAATCTACGGTATGATACTTCCTCAATTGGGAAAAGACATCTGTATCACTCCGGATTTTGAACAGGCAATTTTAGAGGGTAATTTTAAAACATCCGGCCATTTTACCTTAGCGTGTGTATTGTTCCATACCATTTGCGTGCTTATGGATAAGCGGCTTAAACTATTGCAGCATAAAATCAGACAATTTCAAAATAAAGAAAAAGAATAACAGATTAAAAACAGGAGGTTTAATATGGCAGAAAAAGATAATCAGTTTCAGGGGGTTGTGGAATCTCTTTTAAAAGGAATGGATACCGTGCTCTCCACAAAGACGGTAGTAGGCGAAGCTACCAAGATCGGAGATACCATTATATTACCGTTAGTAGATGTTACTTTCGGTGTCGGAGCCGGTGCGGGGAATAATTCCGAAAAAAGATCCGCATCCGGAGCCGGTGGTCTGGGCGGTAAAATGACTCCCAGCGCCGTACTGGTGATCAAAAACGGTTCCACCAAGCTGGTCAATATCAAAAATCAGGATACTGTTACCAAGATTCTGGATATGATTCCCGATATTGTAGATAAATTTACCCAGCCGAAAGAAAAAGAAGGAATGTCGGATGCCGAAGTTGTCGATATTGCATTCCCCGAAGACGGAGAAAAGCCTTCCGAAGATAAGTAATAATTTTTATACTCTGCATATAATAAGATGAGAATATGAATAGCGGGTCTTTTATGAAAAAAATCATTGGCCTGATTCTTTTTTTTGTAGCTATCGGCATGTTGTTGATGATGGTGATCCACAATCGGCTCATCGGATTGATCATATTGGCACTTCTGTTGTTTGCAGGGTATTATCTTTTCAGCAGTTGTGAGTAAGAGGGTTGAGCATGATTGATTGGGAAGAAATCATCAGGACAGAAAGTACAGAGGAACTGAAAGAAGCCAAGCTCTGGCTGTTTCAGGAGAATATGCGTCTGCAGCAGGAGCGTACCGAATTAGAACAGGCAAAGGACAAATTCCTCGAGGAACGTGTAACACTCCGGGATGAACTGGATGCTTTGAACCGTCGTACGGTTATGGAACGAAAACGTCTGAAAGAAGAAAGTCTGTTTTTTGAGAAAAAAATGGCAATTCTGCAGGACGGCTTCCGCCAGTTGGAGGAGGATCGGAAAAAGCTGGAAAAAGAGAGACGACTTCTCCGGGAAGAAGAGGTCAGTCCAAAAGCTTCTGACGAAGACGGCACCGAGAATACCCTTACCGTAGTACAGCTTTTATTTCGCGGTGTCAATAATCCATTGGCATTACGGAAGAGATATCGGGATCTGATCAAAATCTTTCACCCGGACAACCTTTTCGGTGACGGAGAGCTGGCTGGACAAATCAACAAAGAGTATTTAAAAAGGAAACAGGAAGAGCGGTTTTGGTAAAAAAATAAGCCAGAAATGAAATTTATCATTTCTGGCTTTCTCAAATCCAATATTATCGTAGAAGATTAAGCTCTTTCAACTTTACCAGATTTTAAGCAGCTGGTGCAGACATGCATTCTTCTAGCTCCGCCGTTAACCTTGCACTTAACGCTCTTAACATTAGAGTTCCAAATTGCGTTGCTTCTTCTATGAGAATGGCTTACGTTGTTACCGAAATGAACGCCCTTACCGCAAATATCACATTTAGCCATCTTGACACCTCCTCGATCTAACGCGCATCTTACGCTTACTTTTAATCAAAATTTTTAATAAAACATATGTGAAATGCTCACAACATTGATATATTAACAGAAAAACAAAATAAAAGCAAGCAAAAAATATTTATTTTTTTTATTTTTATGTTTCTTTTTCATGACAAAGCTGTTAAAATACATTTATATATGTCTGAGTCCGGGAAAATCCGGCCGGAGATATCGGAAGAAACAATTGATCCGAATATAAAGGAGGTTCTGTATGAAAGGTTCTTCTATGAATACCCATATGGGAAATATTGTCATTGATAATGAAGTCATTGCACAGTATGCCGGCAGTGTGGCGGTAGAGTGCTTTGGTATCGTAGGTATGGCCGGAGTCAGCATGAAAGATGGCCTGGTAAAGCTGCTGAAAATGGACAGCATCACCAGAGGTATCAACGTGTCCCTGGACAACAATAAACTGGTTCTGGACTTCCATGTGATCGTAGCTTACGGCGTCAGCATCCTGGCTGTCACCGACAATCTGATCAGCAACGTAAAGTATAAGGTGGAAGAGTTTACCGGTATTGAGATCAAAAAGATCAACATCTATGTTGAAGGTGTAAGAGTGATTGATTAAGGAGGAAGTAATTGTGGCTTTACAACAAATCGACGCTAAGATGCTTTCCAAGATGTTCTTAGCCGGCGCCAAGAATTTAGAGAACAAGAAAGAATGGATCAACGAGTTAAATGTATTTCCCGTACCCGACGGAGATACCGGTACCAATATGACTATGACGATCATGTCTGCGGCAAGAGAAGTTTCCGCACTGGGAGACGATGCCGATATGGCTGCTTTATGTAAGGCAATCTCCAGCGGTTCCCTTCGCGGGGCGAGAGGTAATTCCGGTGTTATTTTATCTCAGTTGTTCCGTGGATTTACCAAAAGTATTAAGGAAGAGCAGGTTCTGGATATTCCTGTTCTGACCCGTGCATTCGAAAAAGCGGTAGAAACTGCATACAAGGCTGTTATGAAGCCAAAAGAGGGCACGATTCTGACCGTAGCAAAAGGTGCTTCCGATAAGGCAAAGGAACTTTGTGAGGACGGTGCGGATGATCTGGAGCAGTTTTTAGGTACTGTCATCGAACACGCCCGTTATGTGCTCAGCCAGACTCCCGAAATGTTACCGGTATTAAAGCAGGCCGGCGTTGTGGATTCCGGCGGACAGGGGCTGGTAGAAGTATTAAGCGGTGCTTATGATGCCTTTTTAGGTAAGGAGATCGATCTGACCGTAGCTCCTGCAGCTGCTACGAAAGCAGAAGATACTAAGAGTTCTCTGGAAGTACAGGCAGAAGCAGAGATCAAGTTCGGCTATTGCACTGAATTCATTATTCTGTTGAACAAGCCTTTCAATGTAAAAGCAGAGATGGATTTCAAGGCATTCTTAGAGTCCATAGGTGATTCTATTGTATGTGTTGCGGATGACGATGTTGTCAAGGTACATGTACATACCAACGATCCCGGTCTGGCAATCCAGAAGGCATTGAAGTATGGTGCATTATCCAATATGAAGATCGACAACATGCGTTTGGAACATCAGGAAAAACTGTTCAAACTCTCCGAGAAAGAAGCGGCACAGAAAAAAGCAGAGGAAGAAAAGGCTGCACAGCCTGCCAAGGAGGTAGGCTTCCTGGCAGTCTCCGTAGGTGACGGCTTGAGCGAACTGTTTAAGAGCCTCGGCGTAGATTATATTATCGAAGGCGGTCAGACCATGAACCCCAGTACGGCAGATATTTTAGACGCAGTGGACAAGGTAAATGCAAAGACCATTTTTGTCCTTCCGAATAATAAAAACATCATTCTGGCAGCAAACCAGGCAGCGGAACTGATGACCGATAAGGAGCTTTTAGTCATTCCCACCAAGACCATTCCTCAGGGTATCACTGCTGTGATCAACTTTGTTCCGGAGTTGTCTGTGGAAGAGAACGAAGAGACCATGCTTCGCGAGATCAAAAATGTCAAGACCGGTCAGGTGACCTATGCGGTGCGTGATACCGTGATCGATGACAAAGAGATCAAGAAAGACGACTTCATGGGCATCGGTGACCAGGGCATCGTAGCCGTCGGTACCGACATGGTAAAAGTAACTCGTGATATGATCGCTGAACTTGTGGATGAAGATTCCGAACTGATCAGCATATACTACGGCTGTGACGTGGCAGAGGATGCTGCGGAAGCGCTGCGTACCGATCTGGAGGAGGCTTATCCCGCCTGCGATATTGAATTACAGTATGGTGGACAACCTATTTATTACTATACTGTTTCTGTAGAATAAATTGAGAGTTAGTTGAATAGTTGCTTTAAAATCCACGCAGAAAGGACTGCCCGCCCCGGACTCGGATGCTAGCTACAACTGTGGATTTTCTAAAGGAAAGTGGCCAAGTGTTTCTCGTCATGACGGGGCCTCCTTTACGTTGCCATCCATGGCACTTATCGGCTAACGCGAACATCGTGTTCGCGTTGCCCCTGCGGCTCAACCACTTTCCAAGAAAATCTCACAGTCTCCGCCGCATCTATGTCCGGGGGAGCAGTCCTTTTCTGCTGGGTTATGAAAAGCATCTCAATTATTTAGGCAGAGCATTTTAGAATACATGCGCAGAAGTTAATAACAAGTTCTGCATTTTCATAAAAACTGTTATAAATGTTGTTTTTATGAAAAATATCCCCATCTTTTATGCTTCAAAACTAATAAATTTCATAAAATTCGAGATATTATAGAATTTATGAAAAAAAGGAATGTATTTTAAGAATTTTTT
Organism: Waltera intestinalis; assembly: GCF_009695995.1. Taxonomy (GTDB): domain Bacteria; phylum Bacillota; class Clostridia; order Lachnospirales; family Lachnospiraceae; genus Acetatifactor; species Acetatifactor intestinalis. The sequence goes on along the minus strand of NZ_VUMU01000005.1, from coordinate 91,297 downwards.
TCATAAATATAGTAAAATAAGTATCTTTTTATGAAACTAATAGCCCTTGCCAGGGCTACTGGTTTTTGAAAGCTTTCCAAAACGCAGAACCCCCGGAGTATGCGGTGCCATGTCGAAGATGTTTGTCGGAGGATGTTGATATTTTCTAGAAAAGTGACGAGAACTACTCATCACTTTTCGTAGAAAATTCACATCCGGAGACCTTACATCGAGACATGTGTATCGCATGCTCCGGGAGTTCGTGGATTTTGCCAATGTATTCAACTAACTCTCAATTTAGTTATAGAAAAGAGGGACCGGTATGAGTGATGCAATTCCTGTGAACAGAATAAAAGGCGTGGGAGAGAAGACAGCAGCTCTGTTCGGCAAGATCAATGTCTATACCGTAGACGATCTGATCCGCCATTATCCCAGGGATTATGAGACTTATGATGCTCCGGTATCCATTCTGGAGACATCCCCCGGCAGTGTCCAGGCAGTCTACGGTCAGATCACCGCTATCCCCAACGTGAAGAAAGTCCGCAATCTCTCCATCCTCAACGCCATTTTGAAGGATGACAACGGAGATTCCATCCAGCTTACTTTTTTCAATATGCCTTTTTTAAAAAAAGTATTAAAACCCGGTGGATTCTATCTGTTCCGAGGTCTGATTCAGCAACGTGGTACCCATAAATTCATGGAACAGCCCCGGATGTTTACCTGGGACGAATACATTCAGAAATCAGGCCGTCTCCTGCCCCGATATGCCCTGACCAAAGGACTGACCAATCAGACGGTGCAAAAATCTGTGGCACAGGCGCTGGAACACTATCCACCGGAAAAAGAATATCTGCCGCAGGTGATATTACAGAAATATCCCATGCTTTCCCACAGGAAAGCTGTCTATGCCCTGCATTTTCCTGAGAGCAGAGAGGAACTGTTAGCTGCCAGAAACCGTATGGTATTCGAAGAATTCTTCTCCTTTTTACTGGTACTTCGCAAAAATAAGGAATTAGCGGCGAAGACAGAAAACCATTTTCCCATGTACGAGACTGCGGATACAGTGCGGTTTTTAGAACAGCTGCCGTTCCCGCTGACAAAAGCCCAAAAAAAAGTCTGGGGTGAGCTCAGGGAGGACATGGGAAGTCCTTATGCCATGAACCGTCTGATTCAGGGAGATGTAGGCTCCGGTAAGACGATTTTGGCAGTGCTGGCACTTCTCATGTGTGCGGCTAATGGTTATCAGGGAGCAATGATGGCTCCTACTGAAGTACTGGCAGTCCAACATTTTGAGACCATTTCAGGCTATGTAAAAAAATATGGCATTGCTTTCCGTCCGGTGCTTCTGACAGGCTCTATGACGGCGAAGGAGAAACGGGAAGCTTATGCGAAAATTGCTTCCGGAGAAGCTAACCTGATCATCGGAACCCATGCTCTGATCCAGGAAAAAGTGGAATATTCTTCCCTGGCACTGGTAGTGACGGATGAACAGCACCGCTTTGGTGTAAGGCAGAGGGAGACATTAGCTGCCAAAGGGAGTGAGCCTCATGTATTAGTTATGAGTGCTACACCGATTCCCAGGACATTGGCCATTATCCTATATGGGGATCTGAAGGTCTCGGTCATCGATGAACTTCCTGCGAATCGTCTGCCTATCAAAAACTGTGTCGTAGGGACTGCCTATCGACCCAAGGCTTATGAATTTATCGCAAAAGAGGTAGCTGCCGGCAGACAGGCTTATGTCATCTGTCCCATGGTGGAAGAGGGCGAATCGGAAGACCTGGAGAATGTAGTAGATTATACAGAGAAACTCCGGGCAGCTCTGCCACCTTCCGTTCAAGTAGCTTACCTCCATGGAAAGATGCGCCCGGCAGACAAAAACCGTATCATGGAAGAATTTGCTGATAAGAAGATCGATGTTCTGGTCTCCACCACGGTAATTGAAGTCGGTATCAATGTTCCCAATGCCACGGTGATGATGGTGGAAAATGCGGAGCGCTTCGGGCTGGCACAGCTGCACCAGCTGCGTGGGCGTGTAGGACGTGGGGAATTCCAAAGCTATTGCATTTTTATCAGCACATCAGAAGCCAAAGAGACCATGGAACGATTACAGATCCTGAACCATTCCAACGACGGTTTCCATATTGCTTCCGAGGATCTGAAACTGCGAGGTCCGGGAGATATCTTCGGTATCCGGCAGAGCGGTGAATTTGCATTTGTACTGGGTGATATATATACAGATGCAAATATTTTAAAAGAGGCTTCAGATGCCGTGGAACAGTTGCTTGTATCCGATCCGGAGCTGACAGATGACGACAGTCTGGCATTGGTGAACTATTTCAAAGAACATACCGCAGTAAATGTTGTTGACTTTCGGACCATCTGACAGTAAAATTACTTTTAGGTTCAAAGTTTTATACTTAGGATCATATAATTTATGTTAATTCATGTAAAGGGAAGGTTTAGATACCAGAATGTCAAAAATTGCAATCGTAACCGACAGTAACAGTGGCATTACACAGGCAGAAGGAGCACGTCGCGGAATCCATGTTCTGCCCATGCCTTTTATGATCGATGAAGTCACATACTATGAAGATATTGACCTGACACAGGAACAGTTCTACGAAAAATTAAAATCAGGTGCGAATATTGCCACCAGCCAGCCCTCTCCCGACAGTGTCATGAGCCTGTGGGACAAGCTTTTACAGGAATATGACGAGATCGTACACATTCCCATGAGCAGCGGTCTGTCTGGTTCCTGCCAGAGTGCCATGGCCTTTGCTACAGAGTATGATGGCAGAGTCCAGGTCGTGAACAATCAGAGAATCTCCGTCACCCAGCGTCAGTCCGCACTGGATGCCCTGCAGCTTGCAACAGCCGGTAAAAATGCGGCAGAGATCAAAGAATTTCTGGAAAACGATAAATTCAACAGCAGTATCTATATCATGCTTGACACCCTGTATTACCTAAAAAAAGGTGGGCGGATCACTCCAGCGGCTGCAGCTATCGGCACCATGCTTCGTTTGAAGCCGGTACTGACCATTCAGGGTGAAAAACTGGATGCCTTCGCAAAGGCCAGAACCACCTCACAGGGCAAGACCATGATGATCAATGCTATTAAAAAGGATATCAACGAGCGTTTCGGCGGCATGACAGAGGACAAGCATATCTGGTTGCAGATTGCCTATACCCATGACCGAGCCGCAGCAGAACAGTTCCGTACCGAAGTGGAAGCGGAATTCCCCGGCTATGACATTCACATGGACCCGCTGTCCTTAAGTGTTGCCTGTCACATCGGTCCCGGTTCCCTTGCACTGGCATGCTGTAAAAAAATCAACGTGTAATTTTCAATGATTCTGTTCCTCCCGGAAAGTAGTATTCCGGGAGTTTTCATTATCTTATCTGTTTCCCCCATCCCTTGTATTTTTTACTTTTCCAAACACAAAATCTATGGTATACTTAAGACAATAATGTATTGATAAGGAGTTCCATTTCATGGCAAAAGACAATAATTATGATGCGTCAAGTATTACCGTTCTGGAAGGTCTGGAAGCGGTAAGAAAAAGACCCGGAATGTATATCGGCAGCGTCTCCACCAAGGGACTGAATCATCTGATCTACGAGATCGTTGATAACTCTGTGGACGAGCATCTGGCCGGATATTGTGATACGATAAAGGTGACACTGGAAGCCGACGGCTCCGCAACCGTGGAAGATAACGGTCGTGGTATTCCCGTGGGTATGCACGAAAAAGGGATCAGCGCGGAGCGTCTGGTATTTACGACTCTGCATGCCGGCGGTAAGTTCGACAATTCCGCATATAAGACCAGCGGCGGTCTGCACGGCGTAGGTTCCTCTGTAGTAAATGCTCTGTCTACACGACTGACAGTAAGAGTCAAGACCGGTGGCTGTATTTACGAAGACCGCTATGAACGCGGGAATCCCGTTCTGGATCTGGTAGACGGTTTGCTTCCCATCGTAGGTAAGACAAGGGAGACCGGTACCACCATTAACTTTCTGCCGGACGATACTATCTTCGATAAAACACGTTTCAAGGAAGATGAAGTAAAGAGTCGTCTTCATGAGACCGCTTATCTGAATCCGAAGCTTACGATCATTTTTGAAGATAAGAGAAAAGAAGAACCTGAAAAAGTCACGTTCCATGAACCGGAAGGAATCATTGGTTTTATCAAAGACATGAACCGTTCCAAAGAGACGGTTCATGATGTGATCTATTTCTCCGGTGAGAGTGACGGGATCTCTGTGGAAGTGGCATTTCAGTATGTAAATGAATTCCATGAAAATGTCCTGGGTTTTTGTAACAATATTTACAACTCCGAGGGCGGTACCCACCTGACGGGTTTCAAGACCCAGTTCACCAATGTGATCAATACCTATGCCCGTGAGTTGAACATTTTAAAAGAAAAAGATGCCAACTTTACCGGTGCGGATGTTCGTAACGGTATGACTGCCGTCGTATCCATCAAACATCCGGATCCCCGGTTCGAAGGACAGACCAAGACCAAGCTGGACAACCAGGATGCCGCAAAAGTTGTGGCAAAAGTAACCGGAGAAGAAATCATAAGATTTTTTGACCGTAATTTAGAGACCCTGAAAAGCATTATCGGCTGTGCGGAAAAGGCAGCCAAGATCCGTAAGACCGAGGAAAAGGCAAAGACCAATATGCTGACAAAGCAGAAGTTCTCCTTTGATTCCAACGGAAAACTGGCAAACTGTGAGTCCAGAGATCCTTCCAAATGTGAGATCTTCATCGTAGAGGGTGATTCTGCGGGCGGCAGTGCCAAGACAGCGAGAAATCGTATGTATCAGGCGATCCTGCCTATCCGCGGTAAGATCCTGAACGTGGAGAAAGCCAGCATCGATAAGGTTCTGGCAAATGCAGAGATCAAGACCATGATCAACGCATTCGGCTGCGGATTTTCCGAGGGTTACGGCAATGATTTTGATATTACCAAGCTGCGCTATGACAAGATCATTATCATGGCGGATGCCGATGTGGATGGTGCCCATATTTCCACATTACTGCTTACCTTATTTTACCGTTTCATGCCTGACCTGATCTTCGAAGGGCATGTGTACATAGCAATGCCTCCCTTATATAAAGCAATGCCCTCCAAGGGAGAAGAAAAATATCTATACGATGACAAGGCACTGGAAAAATACCGTAAGACCCACAAGGGACCCTTTACCTTACAGCGATACAAAGGTCTGGGTGAGATGGATGCCGAACAGTTGTGGGAGACCACACTGGATCCGGAACGCAGACTGTTAAAATTAGTAGAGATCGAGGATGCACGCATGGCTTCCGAGATGACAGAGCTTCTCATGGGTACGGATGTACCACCCAGAAAAGCCTTTATTTACGATCACGCTACAGATGCGGAATTAGACATCTAGTATTATAAGATCCTGAAATGTAATGTCAGAAAGACGAGGACCAGAAATGGACGACAGCAGAATTATAAAAACAGAATACTCCGAGGAGATGCAGAAATCCTTCATCGACTATGCCATGAGCGTTATCATCGCCAGAGCCCTGCCGGATGTCAGAGACGGTCTGAAGCCGGTACAGAGAAGAACTCTCTACGATATGCACGAGCTGGGGATCCGCTATGACCGTCCCTACCGTAAAAGTGCCCGTATCGTAGGTGATACCATGGGTAAATATCATCCCCACGGCGACAGTTCCATCTATGAGGCACTGGTAGTCATGAGCCAGGATTTCAAAAAAGGCATGCCTCTGATCGACGGTCACGGCAACTTCGGCAACATCGAAGGAGACGGAGCCGCTGCCATGCGTTATACCGAGGCAAGACTGCAGAAAATCACCCAGGAAGCTTTTTTGGCCGACCTGGATAAGGATGTCGTAGATTTTGTACCGAATTTTGACGAAACGGAAAAGGAACCTTCCGTACTGCCCGTAAAAATTCCCAACCTTTTAGTCAACGGCTCGGAGGGTATTGCCGTAGGTATGGCGACCAGCATTCCACCTCACAATCTGGGTGAAGTTATTGATGCTGTAAAAGCGTATATGCTGAATAACGAGATCACGACAAAAGAACTGATGCGTTATCTGAAAGGACCGGATTTTCCCACAGGTGGCATCGTTATTAATAAGGATGAACTGGAAGAGATCTACGAGACCGGAACCGGTAAGATCAAGCTGCGTGGCAAGGTAGAATTCCAGAAAGGAAAAGCCGGCAAGACCAACGTGGTGATCACTGAGATTCCCTATACTATGATCGGAGCCAATATTGCAAAATTTTTATCCGATGTAGCAGCTCTGTCCGAGACCAAAAAGACCCAGGATATTGTAGATATTTCCAACCAGTCCTCCAAGGAGGGCATTCGTATCGTAATTGAATTACGTAAGGATGCAGATCCCGAGAATTTTGTAAATATGCTTTATAAAAAAACTCGTCTGGAAGATACCTTCGGTGTGAACATGCTGGCTATTGCAAACGGCAGACCGGAGACCATGGGCTTAAAACAGATCATCAAGTCGAATGTGGACTTCCAATTTGAAGTAGCCACCAGAAAATATACGAATCTGCTTGCCAAAGAAATGGAGCGCAAGGAGATTCAGGAAGGACTGATCAAGGCCTGCAATGTGATCGATCTTGTCATCGAAATCTTACGTGGCTCCAAAGATCGTGCCATGGCGAAGGCCTGTCTCGTAGAAGGCAAGGTGGACGGGATCAAGTTCAAATCCAAAGAATCGAAGATTATGGCAGCCCAGCTGATGTTTACAGAGAAACAGGCGAACGCTATCTTAGAGATGCGTCTGTATAAGCTGATTGGTCTGGAACTGGAAGCCCTGATCAACGAGCACGAAGAGACCCTGGCGAATATCTATCGCTACGAAGACATACTAGATCGCAGAGATTCCATGGCACAGGTCATCATGAATGAACTGGATGGATTCAAAAAGGAATACAGCCATCCTCGTAAGACGGTCATCGAGAACGGCCAGGAAGCTGTTTATAAAGAAAAAGAACTGGAAGAAATGGACGTGGTCTTCCTGATGGACCGTTTTGGTTACGCAAAAACCATCGACCTGTCTACTTATGAACGGAATAAAGAAGCCGCGGATGCAGAGAATAAATACGTCTTCACCTGTAAAAACACCGGACGTATATGCCTGTTTACCAATACCGGTCAGATGCATACCGTCAAGGTACTGGATCTGCCTTACGGCAAATTCCGTGACAAGGGTGTGCCTATCGATAATGTAAGTAACTTCAGTCAGGCCAAAGAAGAGCTGGTCTATATCACCAGTCAGAAGGAACTGAACTTATGTCAGGTAATTTTCGTCACTGCTGAATCCATGCTAAAAGTAGTGGACGGCGGAGAGTTTGACGTAACCAAGCGTACGGTTGCAGCCACCAAACTGGCGGAAGGAGATACCCTCGTAAGTGTAACAGCACTCACGGACCAGCGGAACATTGTGCTGCAGACAAAGGGCGGATTTTTCCTTCGTTTTGCTGTAGATGAGATTCCTGAGAAAAAGAAAGGGGCCATCGGTGTCCGCGGTATGAAATTATCCGACGGCGATCTGGTGGAAAATGTGTATTACACCAAAAACGCCGTGGAAACCACCATTGAATACAAGGGAAAAGAACTTGTCTTAAACAATCTGAAGCTCGGCAAGCGTGACAGCAAGGGAACCAAGGTCAGAGTATAGAGAAACGGAGAAGAAAACATATGAGAGTAATTGCAGGAACCGCAAGAAGTCTGCCGCTAAAGACCCCGGAGGGCATGGATACCAGACCCACAACCGACCGGATCAAAGAAACTCTTTTTAATATGCTGCAGACTTATATTCCGGACTGTGTGTTCGTGGATATTTTCAGCGGAAGCGGCGGCATTGGCATTGAAGCCTTAAGCCGCGGCGCCAGAAAAGCTTATTTTATCGAAAATGCGCCTAAAGCACTGGCATGTATCGAAGATAATCTGTCATTTACGAAAATGAAAGATCGTGCTATCGTATTAAAGCAGGATGCCTGTGCCGGGCTGACCGGCATCTACGAAAAACATGTAGATGTGATCTTCATGGATCCACCCTACGATCAGGAGCAGGAACGCAGAGTTCTGGAACAGTTGCGTTATGCAAAATATGTATCAGAGGAAACACTGATCCTCGTGGAGGCCTCTCTGCATACGGAGTTTTCTTATGTAGAGGAGCTTGGGTTTGAAGTAACCCGTGAAAAAAAATACAAAACCAACAAGCATGTATTTCTTCGCAGGAAATAAATGCAGAACGGAGATTTTATGAAAAGGGCTGTTTATACCGGAAGCTTTGATCCTATTACCAACGGACATATGGATATCATCCGCCGGGCCTCGGAAATATTTGATGTTTTAATTGTCAGTGTTTTGAATAATAAAGAAAAGACACCGTTGTTTTCTGTAGAGGAACGTGTTAAGATACTAGAAGAAGCCACAAAAGATCTGTCTAATGTGCAGATTGACAGTTTCAGCGGCCTATTAGTAGATTATGCACAGGAAAAGGATCTGCATGTCATTGTGCGGGGGTTGCGTGCCATTACAGATTTTGAGTACGAACTGCAGATGGCCCAGACCAACCGGATGCTTTCCCACGGCAAAATCGATACCGTTTTTTTAACAACCAGTCTGGAATACGCTTATTTAAGTTCCTCTGCCATCAAGCAGATTGCAAGCTTTGACGGAGACATCACACCCTGTGTTCCGGATTTTGTAGCTGATCTGATTTACGAAAAATATCGTCAGAAAAAGCTTTCAGACAATCGCAATGTGTAAATAAGGAGAGTTTCATGAGCAGTCGAATCGAACAATTAATTGACGAAATAGAAGATTATATCGAGAGTTGTAAGCCTAAGTTCATGTCCAGTACCGAGATCATTGTTAATAAGGATGAAATCGATGAATTGTTGCGGGAACTGCGCATGAAGACACCGGATGAGATCAAACGTTATCAGAAGATCATCAGCAACAAAGAGGCAATTCTGAACGATGCCAAGGCCAAGGCAGAAGCTCTGATCAATGAAGCAACCGTTCATACCAACGAACTGATCAATGAACATGAAATTATGCAGCAGGCATATGCCCAGGCCAACGAGGTGGTCACCATGGCCAGTAAACAGGCACAGGAGATTTTGGACAATGCCACCATTGAAGCCAATGAATTAAAATCCCAGGCAATGCAGTATATGGATGATATGCTGGCTCATCTGGAAAATATCATATCCGCTTCCACACAGCAGGCCAGTGCCAATTATGATACCCTGATCGGCAATCTGAATCAGTATCGGGATATTATCCAGTCTAACCGCAGTGAACTCCATCCGGTAGATGAAGACTTAGAGGGTATAGACAACGCTGACGAGGCCAGTGATGATTTAAATGTAATGTAATCATAAAACCAGTTTTCTGCCGAAAGCTGGTTTTTTAAAAATAAAGGAATTGACATAATGAAAGTTAGTAAAAAACAAAAAAGGCTGTTTGTCAGGACAATGATCTGTACGGTCAGTCTTGTCACAGCCTGTTTTTTTTGCAGTTCGCTGGAAGCTGCTGCGGCTCCGAGAGCACAGGAGACCGGAGAGAGGGTTACCATTGTCATCGATCCCGGACACGGTGGTGAAAATGAAGGAACCCTGGAAGGCATTGTCCAGGAGAAGAAAATGTCCATGGTTACCGCCATGGCAATGTATGAAGAATTACTGAAATATGATAATGTGGATGTCTACCTGACCCATACGGAAGATGTCAATCTTTCTCTGGCAGACCGGGCACAGTTCGCTGCAGAGCGGAATGCGGATTTTTTATTCAGTATTCATTACAATGCATCCGTGGATCATGACCTGTTCGGTTCCGAAGTATGGATCTCTTCCGTACAGCCATACAATGCCTACGGCTATCAATTCGGCTGGGAACAGATGCAGCAGATGAAAGATATGGGACTGTTCCTCCGCGGCGTCAAGACAAAATTAAAAAATAATGGAGACGATTATTACGGAATCATCCGGGAGTGCACCGCCCGATCAATTCCTTCCGCTATCATTGAGCACTGTCATGTCGACGAAAGTCGTGATACCCCTTATTGCCAGACCGAAGAGGATTGGAAACGTTTCGGCAGAGAGGATGCATTATCCGTTGCCAGATATTTTGGATTATCCAGCACAAGTCTGGGGGTAGATTACAGCAATGAAGCGAATAATCTTCCAGAAGTATCTCTGCAATCCATTCTTCCCGCTACGATCCGTGATCAGACCGAACCGGATGTCTGTGTACTGACATTGCAAAACGCGGATTACGACACCGGAGAAGTCACATTGGAAGTGACCGCGACGGACTACGATTGTCCCATGATGTATTATGATTACAGTACCGATGGAGGGAAGACTTATTCCGAACTGATCCCCTGGCCGGATCTGGATATCATGGTCGGCACTTATCCAGATACTTTTACCTTTTCCCTGTCCTTCACTAAGGGAGAAACCCCGGTAATCACGGTGCGTGGATATAACCAGGCGGATCTGTTTACCGAAAGTGAACCGATTACTTTTGCCAAGCCTTTTGTCGATCAAGAGAAGGCTGCGGAAGAAGCAAGACAGGAAAGCCTGGCTGCAGAAGAGGCAGCGGCTTCCCGCATATCGGAAACCCAGGTGACCGACGCTTATGGTTCTGTGATCACCATGGCTGATTTAGCCGGGAATACAGGATCATCCTCTGAAGGCAAAAAGGAAGTAAATTTCGGAGTGTTTCTGGTCATATGTATCGTTCTGGTGGTATTACTTCTGATGGTCTTTCTACTGTATCAGATCCAACAGAGCAGGCACCGGAAACGTAGACGGAAGGCTCAGCGCAGAAATGTGTCCGGGCGCAACAGGAACCATCCCAGATAATAAAGTGCTGTAAGTCCGGTAAGAAACAGTTTATGAAAAAAATATCCGGTCAGAGATAAACCGGTATTTCGGATACAGCTTCCGGTCTGGGCCAGGCAGCAAAGTCCTCCGGCAGGTAGCAGCAATAACGTATAAAGAGGCCATCGATCCCCCAATATGCTTAACCCTCCGCTGATCTCCAAAAGCGGAGCACAGACACGACCATCCGGAAGAAAGATCCCCGGCAGCAGATTCAGCAGATTGAAGAAGATCATATAACCTCCCAGCTGTAAAATATTTCTGCCGGCAGCATACACTGCTTCATCCAATGCTTCCAACAACGGCATAACAGGTGTTCCACCGGCTGACACTGTGAAAATTGTCTGTGACATCGAAATTTTCCTGCGATATACTGTATAACGCAGAAGGATACCGTACCCCAGTGGAATACCATACATTCCGAATAAATAGGGCAGTATTGATTCCCGGTGCAGCAAAGGCAGAACAAATCCAAGAAAATATACCGGTCCAAGATTGTTACAGAAGGACAGCAGATATTGTCCTTCCGTTACAGAAAGTTCCTGTCTGTCGCGAAAATCAGCAATGGTACGGGCTCCCATGGGAAATCCGCACAGAAATCCCATCAGGATCACATAGGTTCCAGGTCTGGACAGACGAAATATTTTTTCAAACAAAGGTTGTACCGGTCGGATCAGACTGTTTACCAGTCCCATGCGGATCAATGTTCCCGACAGGATCATAAACGGAAGAAGCACCGGCACCATTTTTTCATACCAAAGTTCCAGGCCCAAGGCAGCATATGCAAGGCTTAAGGAAGAATGTGTCAGGATGCAGCAGGTCATTACAACAAAAAAACAGATTCCGGATATTTTTTTCATAGCAGACTGCCTTGCAGAGTTTGTATACTATATGCCGGAAAAAGAATTTTAAGTCTTAAGAAAGAGATCAGTGTCCATGCGATTGGATAAATTTTTATGTGATAATAATATAGGCACCAGAAGCCAGGTAAAGGAATACATCAAAAAGGGACAAGTGGCGATAAACGGTCAGATGGTCAAAAAGCCGGAGACAAAGGTCAATGAAGATACCGACATTGTCATTTGTCAGGGGAAAGAAATCCATTATCAAAAATATGTCTATTACATGTTAAATAAACCGGAGGGTGTCGTATCCGCCACCAATGACAATACTGCACCCACCGTGGTAAGTCTCTTGGCGGTACCGGAGCAGAAGGAGCTGTTCCCGGTAGGACGTCTGGATAAAGATACTACCGGGTTGTTGCTCTTAACCAATGACGGTGCTCTGGCCCATGATCTGTTGTCGCCGAAAAAGCATGTGGATAAAACATATCGTGTAAGGCCGGGGAAGCCGCTTTCCGCAGAAGATATCCACCGTCTGGAATCCGGTCTTGAAATCGGAGACGACAAACCGACGTCTCCGGCGAAGGCCGTACTTACCGAAGACGGAGACCTGTTGCTGACCATTCACGAGGGTCGCTTCCATCAGGTAAAACGCATGTTGCAGGCCATAGGTAATCAGGTACTTACTTTAGAGCGTATCCGTTTCGGCTCGCTGTCCCTGGATCCTGCTCTTTCCAGAGGAGATTACCGGGCGTTGACTGAAGAAGAAATCAAACACTTACGAATAAAGGAGTAAATTTTAATGCAATTCAAAAGAATGTTTTCCACAGATGCCTACAAAGGGACTAGCGGATATCTCCGCACCCAGAAAAATTATGAAATTTTACGAACGGTGCTTTATTTTGCCATTTCCCTGTCTCTGTTTATTGCCGGATGGGTCACTACCGGCAGTCGGGAGAATCTTCTGACCATCGTAGCGGTACTGGGATGTCTTCCGGCATGCAAAAGTCTGGTGGAGATGTTTATGTTCTTACGCTATAAGGGATGTAACGAACAGGATGCTGCGCAGATTGCCGCACATACCGACGGCCTTACCGGACTCTATGATATGGTGTTTACCTCCTATGAGAAAAATTATGTGATTCATCACATGACCATCTGCGGCAACACTCTCTGCGGATACACGTCCGATCCGAAGTTCGCAGAACAGGCTTTTTATAAACACATTCAGGATATCCTGAAAAAGGATAATTACAGAGAAGTCACTGTGAAAATTTTTCATGATCTTGACAAGTATCTGAAGAGATGTGAACAGTTAAAAGACCTTCCCGCACAGCCGGAACTGACAGACGGGATCTGTCAGACATTAAAAAGCGTATCTCTGTAAAATACTTTTGAAAAGAGGGATTTTTATGCAGCAACTCACCATTGGTAAAAATCAGGCTGGTCAACGTCTGGACAAATTTCTGAAAAAAGCATTTCCAAACGCCGGTACCGGATTTTTATATAAGATGTTACGCAAAAAAAATATTACATTGAATGGGAAAAAAGCAGAAGGAAAAGAAATTCTTGCCCAGGGAGACGAGATAAAATGCTTTTTCTCGGAGGAAACGTTTGCCTCGCTGTCCGGCGCCGAGAATAGAGAAACCACTTCTGACTACCGTAAAGCTTACCGTTCCCTAAAGGATATCAGTGTTCTCTATGAGGATGAAGATATTCTGTTGCTGAATAAACCCGCCGGGGTTCTGACGCAGAAGGCGAAACCGGAGGATCTATCCCTGAATGAATGGCTGATCGGACATCTGCTGGCTACGGATGCCATCACTGAGGCCGATCTCGCCACTTTTCATCCATCCGTCTGTAACCGCCTGGACCGCAATACCAGCGGAATCGTATTATGTGGTAAGACGTTATCCGGTTCCCAGGCTCTCAGCCGTATCATCAAGGATCGTACGGTAAAAAAATATTATCAGACAATCTGCAAGGGCAAAATTGTACAGGAGAGTACCCTGGAGGGTTATCTGTATAAAGAGGAAAGTACCAATACCGTAAAGGTTTATGCTGATCCGTCGGAGGCTCCCGCTGAGGCTTCCTATATCCGTACCATTTATATGCCAAATGCCGTGGCAGGAGATTTCACGCTGTTAACCGTAGAACTGGTCACCGGCAAGACACACCAGATCCGTGCCCACCTGGCCGGCACCGGACATCCGTTGTTAGGAGATACCAAATACGGAGACAACAAATTAAACAGGAGAATGCAGTCGGAATATTCTCTGCATCATCAGCTTCTGCATGCCGGAAGGATCTGTTTTCCGAAAGAGGCAGAAGGACCTCTTGCCAAAGTAAGCGGACAGACTTTTACCGCACCACTTCCCCATAAATTTGCAGAAATCTTACAGGCTCTGAATCTGGCTCCTGACAGTGCCTGTTAGAAAGGAGTCCTAAAAAATGGCAACATGGAATACGAGAGGACTCCGGGGATCCACACTGGAAGACATGGTCAACCGTACCAATGAAAAATACGCGGAGGCCGGACTGGCGTTGATACAGAAGATTCCTACTCCCATTACCCCCATCAAAATGGATAAAAACAGCCGGCAGATCACACTGGCTTTTTTCGAACAGAAGAGTACCGTAGACTACATCGGTGCCGTGCAGGGAATCCCTGTATGCTTTGATGCCAAGGAATGTGCCGTGGATACTTTTTCCCTGCAGAATATTCATCCTCACCAAGTAGAATTTATGCGACAGTTTGAAAAACAGGGTGGCATTGCTTTTTTCCTGATTTTCTACAGTCATAAGGACCTGTTATACTATCTGCCTTATGAAATGCTCCGGTTTTTCTGGGATAGAGCACAGGAAGGCGGTCGGAAAAGCTTTCGGTTCGAAGAATTAAATCCGGAATATGTTCTTCCGAAGCATCAGGGAATTCTGGTTCCCTATCTGGACATTTTGAAAAAAGATCTGGAAGATCGGGAAGAATAAATTTCTTGACATCAGAGAAGCCACCTAGTATACTACAAATAGTTTCACGTACTACTATGGTAGCACGTTAGCTTACTAAAGTATATAAAAGCATATAAAGCAGAGGATGTTATTATGAACAACAGACTTTTACATACCCCGGAAGGTGTCCGGGATATTTACGGAAAAGAATATGCCAGGAAACTGGCTGTGGAGCAGAAGCTGCAGAATGCTATTCATTGTTTTGGATATGAAGATATTCAGACACCCTCCATTGAATTTTTCGATGTATTTTCCAAGGAGATCGGAACCACGCCCAGCAAGGAGCTTTATAAGTTTTTTGACAAGGAAGGAAATACATTAGTGCTGAGACCGGACTTTACCCCGTCCATTGCCCGTTGTGCAGCCAAATATTTCATGGAAGAGAAGGTTCCTCTTCGCTTCAGTTATAACGGCAATACTTTTACCAACACATCCAATCTACAGGGTAAATTAAAAGAAGTGACCCAGATGGGAGCGGAACTCATCGGTGATCCTTCGGTGGAGGCAGATGCGGAAGTCATCAGTATGGTGATCGAAGCGCTGAAGAGCACAGGACTGACAAGATTTCAGGTAACCATAGGAGAAGTGGACTATTTCCGTGGCCTCTGTGAAGAAGCAGGTCTGGATGAAGATACGGAAAAAGAACTCCGTTCCTGCATCTCCGGCAAGAATTTTTTCGCTGCGCAGGAACTGCTGGAACAGAAGCAGATTCCGGAACCTTATCACAGCATTTTATTAAAGCTGGCGGATATGTTTGAAAACATAGAATCTCTGGAGGATGCCAAATCACTGGTGAAAAATGAACGTTCCTTACAGGCGATCGCAAGACTCGAGAAATTAAGAAAACGCCTGGAGCAATACGGTGTAGCGGAATATATTACCTTTGATCTCGGAATGCTGAGCAAATATCAGTATTATACCGGTGTTGTTTTTAAGGCTTATACATATGGCATCGGTGATGCCGTGGTAAAAGGCGGTCGTTATGACAACCTGCTCCGAAAGTTCGGTAAAGATACGGCAGCCATCGGTTTTGTCATCGTTATTGATGATCTGCTGGAGGCTTTATCTCGTCAGAAAGTAGTTATTGATGTTCCCGCTTCCGGCAAAATTATGTATTACCGGGCAGGAGACGAGACGGATTATCTGGTAAAGCTTGCTGCGGCTGCAAAATTACGTAAAGAAGGCATTCCCACCGTACTTTCCCCCGAAATCACCGAGAACGAGGAGGCAGACCAGTAATGAGTGAAGAAAGATATCTTACGTTTGCTCTGGGAAAGGGCAGACTTGCCAAAAAGACACTGGAACTTTTCGAGCAGATCGGTATTACCTGCGACGAAATGAAAGATAAAGACACCAGAAAGCTGATATTTGTCAATGAAGAATACAAATTGCGCTTTTTCCTGGCTAAAAGCCCCGATGTTCCCACTTATGTCGAATACGGTGCTGCGGATATCGGTGTGGTCGGTAAAGATACGATTTTGGAAGAAAATCGTAATGTTTATGAAGTCCTGGATCTTGGTTTTGGCAAATGCCGTATGTGTGTCTGCGGTCCCGCTTCCGCAGGAGAACTTTTAAAGCATCATGAGAGGATCCGGGTAGCCAGCAAATACCCTAATATCGCCAGAGAATATTTTTACAATAAAAAGCATCAGACAGTAGACATTATCAAGTTAAATGGCTCTGTGGAGTTAGGTCCTCTGGTAGAGTTATCCGATGTCATCGTGGATATTGTGGAGACCGGTTCCACCTTAAAAGAAAACGGTTTGGAAGTTTTGGAAGAGGTATGTCCTTTGTCCGCCCGCATGATCGTCAATCCGGTAAGCATGCAGATGGAAGCCGACCGTATCCGCAAACTGGTGGGGGCAATCCGCGAGCAGTTAAAAATACAGTCGTAACCAGATAAATCAGAAAATAGAGCAGATAAATCACAGCATATTGATTAGGAGAGTACCGTTATGAGAATCGTAGCATTGGATAAAGAATCAAAACAGAGTATTTTAAACGACCTCTTAAAGAGAAGCCCGAATAACTACTCTCAGTATGAGAGCACCGTGAATCAGATCATTGACAGAGTTCGTGCCGAGGGTGACAAGGCTTTATTCGATTATACCCTGCAGTTCGATAAGTTTACTTTAACCGCAGAAAACATTCGCGTCACGAAAGAAGAGATTGCGGAGGCTTATACGCAGATGGATGAAAACCTGATCGATGTGATCCGTCAATCCGCAGAGAACATCCGCGCTTTTCACCAGAAACAGCTTCGTAACAGCTGGTTCGATGCCAAGCCCGACGGCACTATCTTAGGTATGAAGATCACCGCCATTGAGAGGGCGGGTGTCTATGTTCCCGGTGGAAAAGCCGCTTATCCTTCCAGTGTATTGATGAATGTGATCCCTGCGAAAGTAGCCGGTGTAGATGAGATCATTATGACCACCCCTCCCGGAAAAGACGGTAAAGTCAATCCCGGAACTCTGGTAGCTGCTGATATCGCCGGTGTGGATACCATCTATAAGGTTGGCGGAGCACAGGCCATCGCTGCCATGGCTTTCGGCACAGAGTCTGTTCCGAAGGTAGACAAGATTACCGGCCCCGGTAATATTTTCGTAGCACTTGCCAAAAAAGCAGTGTACGGCTATGTCAGCATTGATTCCATTGCCGGCCCAAGTGAAATTCTGGTGCTGGCGGATGAGACCGCAACTCCCAGATACGTTGCGGCAGATCTTCTGTCCCAGGCAGAGCATGACGAGCTTGCAAGTGCCATCCTGATCACGACTTCTAAGGAGCTTGCCGAGAAGGTATCTGAAGAGGTGGATGGTTTTGTGAAAGTACTGGAACGTGCGCCCATTATTCAGAAATCACTGGATAACTACGGATATATATTACTGGCTGAAAGTATGGAAGATGCCATTGATGCAGCAAATGCCATTGCTTCCGAGCACCTTGAGATCATTACGAAAAATCCTTTTGACACCATGACACGTATCCGCAACGCCGGTGCCATTTTCTTAGGAGAGTATGCTTCCGAGCCTTTAGGAGATTATTTTGCAGGTCCGAACCACATCCTGCCTACCAACGGTACCGCAAGATTTTTCTCACCGGTAAATGTAGATGATTTCATCAAGAAAACCAGTATCATTTCTTATTCCAGACAGGCTCTGGAGAAAGTACATAACCAGATTGAGACCTTTGCAAAAAGCGAAGGCTTGACCGCACACGCAAACAGTATTAAAGTGAGATTTGAAGATTAGGAGATACTATGGAACGAAAAGCATCTGTGAACCGAACAACAAAAGAGACCGATATTGCCATTACCCTGAATCTGGATGGCAGCGGAAAAGCAGATCTGTCTACCGGCATCGGATTTTTTGACCATATGCTGGATGGCTTTGCGAGACACGGCTTTTTTGATCTGAACTGCAAGGTAAAGGGAGACTTACAGGTGGATGGCCACCATACGGTGGAGGACACCGGTATCGTCTTAGGCGAAGCCATCAAAAAGGCAGTGGGAGATAAGAAAGGAATCAACCGTTACGGTTATTTTATCCTGCCCATGGATGAAGTGCTTGCCTTGTGTGCCATTGACTTAAGTGGTCGCCCTTATCTTAATTTTGAATGTGAATTCACGGTGCCTAATGTAGGTGAACTGGATACCGAGCTGGTAAAAGAATTTTTCTATGCGGTGTCTTATAGTGCCGGAATGAATCTACATATCAAAATGTTGTCCTCCGGTAACAATCATCACATGATCGAGGCAATATTCAAGGCATTTGCCAAAGCACTGGATCAGGCCGTTTCCTATAATCCGAAGGTAACGGATGTATTAAGTACCAAAGGAAGTCTGTAAAAAAATACGTGCCTGTGGTCCGTACCCTGCAGGCATAGAAAACACGAGGATTACTATGATCATCAAGAAATTTGTTCCCTGTATTTATTTATATCATGAGCATGCGGTAAGAAATCTTACGGATACCACCATCGTGGATACCGACCCGGTACGTCTGGCAGATTATTATTGTGAGCACAATGCAGATGAATTGATCGTATTCGATATGTCAGAAGGAGACGCCGAGCATGAGGCAGCGTTGGACATCATTAAGGAAATCTGCGCCAAAGCGGAAGTGGATGTCATCGGTGTCGGCAATGTAAAGCGCATGGAGGACATTAAGAAATTACTTTATGCCGGATGTAAAAAAGCGGTTCTCGACTATGAGAAAGAGAGTAATATTGAGATCACGGAGGAAGTCTCCCTGAAATTTGGCAAGGAAAAGATACTGATCTCCTATAATGATCCTTCCGTTCTGGAATTACATAAAGATAAAATTGAAAAGTATGTCTCTGCCATGATCCTGATGAATCCTCACCAGATCCGGGAGACGCAGAGCATTCTGTCCCTTCCCTTTTTCGTGCAGATCAATCAGGTAGCATTAAACAAGCTGTTAGAGATCTTCGCATATGAAAATGTATGCGGTGTCACCGGTAATACCATCAATGACAATGTGAAAGAAATCGTTGCCCTGAAGGATCTGTGCCGGGAAAATGATATTCCCATTGAATCCTTCCAGGCTGCTTACAAGTGGGAAGATTTCAAGAAAAACAGTGACGGCATGGTACCTGTTATCGTGCAGGATTATCGTACCCAGGAAGTTCTGATGATGGCTTACATGAATGAGGAAGCTTATGAACAGACTCTGAAGCTTGGTAAAATGACTTACTACAGCAGAAGCCGTCAGGAATTATGGCTGAAGGGTCTCACCAGCGGACATTACCAGTATGTGAAGGAACTGGTGGCTGACTGTGATATGGACACAATCCTTGCTAAAGTATCACAGATCGGTGCTGCCTGTCATACCGGCAGCAAGAGCTGTTTCTTTAACGAGATCACAAAAAAGGATTACGAAGAAAGCAGCAACCCCTTACAGGTATTCGAGGAAGTATTCGATGTGATCAAGGATCGCAAGGTCCACCCCAAGGAGGGTTCCTATACCAATTACCTGTTCGAAAAAGGCATTGACAAGATTCTCAAGAAACTGGGCGAGGAGGCGACCGAGATTGTGATCGCTGCCAAAAATCCCAACCCCAATGAGGTCAAATATGAAATCAGCGATTTCCTGTATCATATGATGGTCCTGATGGCAGAGAAAAATGTCACCTGGGAAGAAATCACTACAGAGCTTGCAAATCGTTAACCGCATTTTCCATCCAGGTCTCGATATATGTTCCGTAATCTACCTCCGTAACGTAAGACAGCACCTGATCCATGGACAGACCGGCAAAGCTTTTATTTTCTCGATCAAGCAATATCACTGTAAGCAGTAATACTCCGGCCAGAGCAAGACGGATTCTGAAAGTCCCGGTATGAGAACTACCGGAACCACTGGATTCTTCCTGCTCCGGCCTTATTTCTGTCTGTCTGCGCATTTGCTGCAGCAGTTGTGCTGTATTCTTATCATCCAATGGTTCCAAAAATATTCCTCCCTACATGACCATGCTTTGCAGTTCATATTTATGTACCTTTTGGTACTGGCAGAACTGGTTTTTTTAAGATATAATGAAGTTCTGAATAGTTATGAGCAATTTGGGAGAGATCACGACAGAACAAACAGGAAATGAGTATCAGAAAAAATAAACTCCTGCGGGCTTGCAAAGATGAGCATCCCATTTTATACTGCTAGAGATGCGCAAAAAGCTCTCGGCATTACGGGAATGGCGGAAATCTATGAGAAAGCCAGATATTCCAGGATTCCCTGCACGGAGGAAGATGTCCGGCAGATGAAAAATAAATTGAGGTAAATATTGATTATGAACGAAAAATTAGCATTAAGCGATGATATTCTGATGAAGATTGAAAAACCTGCCCGTTACATCGGCAACGAAGTGAACGCGGTGGTGAAGGACCTAAATAACATTGATGTCCGTTTTTGTATGTGCTTCCCCGATGTCTACGAGATCGGCATGTCCCATCTGGGCATTCAGATTCTGTACGGCATGCTCAACTCCTGGGACGATGTCTGGTGTGAGAGAGTCTATTCTCCCTGGGTGGATTTAGATGCCATCATGCGTAAGGAAAACATCCCTCTGTTTGCCCTGGAGAGTCAGGATCCGGTAAAGGATTTTGATTTCCTGGGAATCACCATCCAGTACGAGATGTGTTATACGAATATATTACAGGTCCTGGATCTGGCGAAGATCCCGCTGCTTGCAAAGGAACGCGGGGATGATTGTCCAATTGTCATCGGTGGCGGTCCCTGCACCTATAATCCGGAACCCATTGCAGACTTTTTCGATATCTTCTATATCGGTGAAGGCGAGACCCAGTATCGTCCACTGATCGATCTGTATAAAAAGTGCAGAGAAGAGAAGACGGGTAGAGAAGAATTCTTACGCCGTGCTGCGAAGCTGCCCGGCATGTATGTTCCCAGGTTCTATGAAACTACTTATCATGAGGACGGCACCATCGCTTCCTTCCGACCGACCGAAGAGGGGATTTCCGCTACGATCCGCAAGGAACTGGTGACGGATATGACCGACAGCTTTTATCCCATGAAGCCCGTGGTACCTTACATTAAGGTCACACAGGACAGAGTGGTCTTAGAGATTCAGAGAGGCTGTATCCGCGGATGCCGTTTCTGCCAGGCTGGGCAGCTGTATCGTCCGGTCAGAGAGCGTGACGTGGAAGTATTGAAAAAATACGCCATGGAGATGCTGAAAAATACCGGTCACGAGGAGATCTCCTTAAGCTCCTTAAGCTCCAGTGATTACAGCAAACTACCGGAACTGATTGATTTCCTGATGGAAGAATGCAACAAGAGACATATCAATATCTCCCTGCCGTCCTTACGTATCGATGCCTTTTCCCTGGATGTCATGAGTAAGGTGCAGGATGTGAAAAAATCCAGTCTGACCTTTGCTCCGGAGGCCGGCAGCCAGAGACTGCGTGATGTCATCAATAAAGGATTGACGGAAGAAGTGATCCTGCATGGTTCCGCGCTGGCTTTCGAGGGCGGCTGGACCAGAGTCAAGCTGTATTTCATGCTGGGACATCCCACCGAAACCGAGGAGGATATCCGCGGCATCGCTGAACTGTCCAATAAGATCGCAGCCACCTTCTTTGATACGGTCCCGAAGGAGAAACGTGTCAACGGCAGAGTACAGATTGTCACCAGTACCTCCTTCTTCGTACCGAAGCCCTTTACTCCATTCCAGTGGGCACCCCAGTGTACCAAGGAAGAATTCGTGGAAAAGGCATATCTGACCAGAAAAGCCATCTCCGAACAGTTGAACCAGAAGAGTATCAAGTACAACTGGCACGAAGCAGATGTCAGCGTATTAGAAGGTGTGCTGGCAAGAGGCGACAGGAGATTGTCCCAGGTGCTTTTATATGTTTATAACAAGGGCTGTTTCTACGATGCCTGGAGCGAATACTTCCACAATGATGTCTGGATGGAAGCCTTCGCTGCCTGCGGTCTGGATCCGGATTTCTATTCCCACAGAGAACGACCCTTGGACGAGATCCTGCCCTGGGATTTCCTGGACTGCGGTGTCTCCCGTTCTTTCCTGGAGAGAGAATGGCAGAAGGCGAAAAACGAGACGACCTCACCGAACTGCAAACAGGCATGTCAGGGCTGCGGTGCCGCCAGATTCGGCTGCGGTATCTGCATAGAGCCCAGAGACTGATCGTACGAGACACACCCTTATGGCACGTTATTGAATGTTGAAGAATAAGAAGAAAGGGAATTGCAGGTCTTTCAAGAAAGACCGCATAGAAATCTGACAGAAATTATGAAATTAAGAATTAAATTCAAAAAATACGGACCGGTACGTTTTATTGGCCATCTGGATGTAATGCGTTTTTTCCAGAAAGCCAACCGCAGAGCGGAGCTGGATGTAGCATACACCGGAGGCTTCAGCCCGCATCAGATCATGTCCTTTGCCGCACCCTTAGGCGTGGGACTGACCAGCAACGGAGAATATATGGATTTGGAAGTACATTCCCTGACTTCCTGCGAGGATGTTAAGACACGGCTCAATGCCGCATCTGTACCCGGCATTGAGATCACTTCCGTGAAGATCCTGCCGGATAAGGCGGGCAATGCCATGGCAAGTGTGGCTGCCGCCGGATATACCGTAACCTTCCGGGAGGGCAGAGGTCCTCATTTTGATCTGGCACCTGCTGTGGAACGCTTCCTTAAAAAGGACGAGATCCTGATCACCAAGGAGACCAAAAAAGGCAGCCGGGAAATCAATTTAAAAGAAGGCATCTATGAGCTGAAAGCCGTGGATGGTAACAGCCTGTATCTGTTGGTAGATGCATCCAGCGCCGGCAATATCAAGCCCATTCAGGTAGTGGAGGCATTATTTGCTGAAAATGGAGACCCCCTCCCTGAGAATGCCCTTATGGTCAACAGAGAAGAGACCTATTTAAGAAGCGATGCCGGAGAACTGCTTCCCTTAGACGCCATCGGTTATGACAGCGAAGAAGCTTACAAAGCGGCTTCCGGAGATAGCGAATGAGCCGCAGTCTCACCGGCGGCAGACCGGCAAGAGAAAAAGAAATAAATGAGATCCGTAAGAGCACGGACTGTACTACCGGTAAAATGATCTTTACGAAGCTTCGGGATAAAAATGTGGCATTACTTGTGAACTCCGGCGGAATTGCCGCCGTGCGGGTTCTTCGTTCGAATGCCAGTAAGCTTGGCGGAATCTACCTTGGAAAAATACAGAATGTTGCGAAAAACATCGATGCCTGCTTCGTGGAGATTGCGCCCGGGGAACTGTGCTTTCTGCCATTACGGGAAGCAGGTACGGCACATCTAACCAACAGACAGCCGGACGGAAGCTTAAAAGCCGGAGATGAACTGGTGGTCATGGTCACCAGAGATGCCCAGAAGACAAAGCGGGCTTCCGTTACCACAGATCCTTCCCGGATGAAGCAACAGCTTGTTAAAAACGGAGCCACCCATGAGAGCGCATCTGAAGCCCTTCAGAGCCTTTTAAATCAGGCAATCCATAAAGTATGCCTTACCTGTCTTCTTGCGCCTTCTGAAGCCATCTACGAGGCATTGGAGCAGTTGGCAGATTCATCGGAATACAGTGAAGTCCTTACGGATGACCCTGAGATCTTCCACAAGCTTTCTGAAAGCAGTCATCCGCTTTTACAGCAGAAGAGTCTCCGATTGTATGATGATCCTGCCATTTCCCTGCGTCTTTTATATTCTCTCGAAAGGGGGATGGATGAGGCACTGGATACGAGAGTCTGGCTGAAATGCGGCGGATATCTGGTCATTGAGCCCACGGAAGCCATGACAGTCATCGATGTCAATTCCGGCAAAAATGAATCTAAGAAGATGGGAGAAGAGACCTATTATCAGGTCAATGCCGAAGCGGCAGAAGAGGTTGCTAGACAGTTGCGTCTACGGAATCTGTCCGGTATCATTATTGTAGACTTCATCAATATGGCAGAAAAGGAAAATCGTCAGAAACTACTGGAATACTTGAAAATGCTGACCACACAGGATCCTCAGCATCCCCGGATCGTGGATATGACACCTCTGGGGTTAGTGGAGATCACCCGTAAAAAGTCCCACCCCACCCTGGCGGAACAATGGGAAAAAATATAAGAACCTGCTTATAAACCAGTCAACACTCGTTTGGCTGGTTTTTTGTTATATTTCACAATTTAAGGAAACTCTTTTTAGTAAAAACGTTTCTTGAATATTCCCCTGCAAAATGTTACTCTTGTATCAAAGGAAACTAAAATATATATTTTGGTTTCCGCAGAAACCTATGAAAGCATTCTATTCTAAAGACGGAGGAACACCTATGGATACCACAGATGCTCTGCAAAAAAACATTTTGGATGCCACCCTTCGTGTCTTCGATCGGAAAGGGCTGAAGTTCACGATGGATGACCTGGCAAAGGAACTTTCCATCAGCAAAAAGACCATCTACACCGTCTATGACGATAAGGAAGCATTGTTTCTTGCTATGGTAGATTATATTTTTGATTCGATCAAGGAAAGCGAGCAGATGATCCTGACGGATCCTGCGCTGGGAACCATCGAAAAGCTACAGCTCATCTTAGGCGTCCTGCCGGAAGGCTATCAGAATATTGACCTCAGAAAGCTCTATTCCCTACGGGACAAATATCCTAAGATCTACCATAAAGTGGAGCTTCGCTTAGAGACCGGCTGGGAGCCTACGATCCAGCTGATCGAGACAGGCATGGCAGAGGGCAGTATCCGCCCGGTTCCCATCTGTCTTGTGAAAATGATGCTGGAAGCCTCCATTGAGCAGTTTTTCCAAAGAGATATCCTCACACAGAATCATCTGACTTACGTGGACGCCTTAAACGAGGTCGTAAATATTCTCATGTACGGAATCACACAGAGGCAGTAAATACGCAGACAAAAAGGGAGAAGAACTTATGACACATAGACTTTACTTAAACGACGACTGGCTGTTCACTGAACAGTTTGAGGACAGTTTAGTGACACCGGAATATCCGGAAAACACACTGCAGCCGGTACGTCTGCCGCATACCTGTAAGGAAACCCCGTTTCATTATTTTGACGAATCCCTCTACCAGATGGTCAGCGGATACAGGCGCCATCTCCTGATTCCAAAGGACTGGCAGGGAAAACGGATCCTGCTTATTTTTGAGGGAGCTGCCCATGACAGTACTGTATTTTGTAATGGGAAAAAAGTGGGAGAGCATCACTGCGGTTACACTGCATTTACTGTAGATTTAACAGACAATGTACTCTATGGGCAGGATAACCTGCTCTGTGTCCGCTTAGACAGCAGAGAGAATTTAAACGTTCCGCCTTTTGGCTATGTGATCGATTATATGACCTATGGCGGTATCTACCGGGATGTCCGGCTGGAAGTAAAGGAAAAAGTCTCTCTTTCGGATATCTTCGTCCATACAGCGATAGATTTCAGATCGTCTCCCGTGACAGCTCAGATCACCTCTGAGCTCACGCTTACTGAAAGTGATGAGAACGTGACCATCCGACAGTACTACATGCCCAAAAGTACCGCAGCCGCGCAGGAATCCTGGAGGCTTTTGTGCGAGCAGACTGTTTCTACGGATGTTTCCTGCGACAAGGAGTTCTCCCTCACGGCAACCATTACCGCTCCCCTGTTATGGGACACCGAAGAAGCTAATCTTTATATTTTAAAGACACAACTATATCAGGATAATACGCTCCTGGATGAGACAGAGACCACGTTTGGTATCCGGGAAGCAGTATTTAAAAAGGACGGCTTTTATCTTAATGGCAGGAAGTTGCGGATCCGCGGCTTAAACCGCCACCAGAGCTTCCCTTATGTGGGATATGCCATGCCTAAGAGCATGCAACGGCTGGATGCGGATCTTCTGAAAAAGGAGTTGGGTTTAAATGCCGTAAGGACTTCCCATTATCCCCAGAGCCATTATTTTTTAGAGCGCTGTGATGAGCTTGGACTTTTAGTATTCACAGAATTCCCCGGCTGGCAGCATATCGGAGATGATTCCTGGAAAGCACAGGCGGTTGCAAATGCCGAAGACATGATCCGACAGTACCGTAATCATCCCTCCATCATTTTATGGGGAATACGCATCAATGAGTCACCGGATGACGATGCTTTTTACGAAAAGACCAATGCCGTGGCACATAAGCTGGATCCATCAAGACCTACCGGTGGTGTCCGTGCCATGAAAAAAAGTCATCTGTTAGAAGATGTCTATACGTATAATGATTTTCTGCACGACGGTGAGATGCCCGGCTGTGATCCAAAGAAAAAAGTCACATCTGATATGGAGAAGCCTTATCTGATCAGTGAGTACAACGGACATATGTATCCCACAAAGGCCTTCGACAACGAAGAGCGCCGCAGTGAGCATGCCATCCGCCACGCCAATGTACTGGATGCCGTGGCAGGTCAGCCCGATATTGCCGGAAGCTTCGGCTGGTGCATGTTCGACTACAACACTCACAAAGACTTCGGAAGCGGTGACAGGATCTGTTATCATGGTGTCATGGATATGTTCCGGAATCCGAAGCTGGCAGCAAATATCTATGCCTGTGAGCAGGAACAGTCTCCTGTATTGGAGATCACTTCCTCCATGGATATCGGAGAGCATCCCGGCTGTAACCGCGGCAACATCTACATTCTGTCCAATGCAGACAGCGTAAAGATGTACAAAAATGATCGTTTTATCAAGGAATATCTGCCGGAAATGTCACCTTATAAGCACTTAAAGCACGGTCCCATCCTGATTGATGATTTTATCGGAGATTCTTTTGCACAGAACGAAAGATTCCGTCCGAAACATGCCAAGGAGATCACGGATGCCATGAATCTCGTAGCGCGAGGAAGCCTGAACCACATTCCAAAGAGATTATATCTTACGGCTTTAAAACTGCTTCTGATCTATCATATCGATTTTGCGGAAGTGACCAGGCTGTATACAAAGTACATCGGTGACTGGGGCGGTACGGCTACCATATACCGGTTTGACGCTATCAAAGACGGCAAAGTCGTAAAATCCGTCACCAAAGAACCGGTTCGCGAAATCCGGCTGGAAGCAGAAGCGGATCATACCATTCTGACGGAACAGCACAGCTATGATGTGTCACTGGTGCGGATCCGTGCAGTGGATGACCATGGAAATGTGCTTCCCTTTTATCAGGAGCCGGTTCGTCTGATTACGGAAGGTGACATCTCCATCATCGGACCTGACACCATTGCTTTACAGGGAGGCATGGGTGGAACTTATGTTAAGAGTACGGGAAGATCCGGTCGGGGAGCTTTGCTGTTGCAGTCACAGACGGCAGGGGAAATACGGATACCTTTTCAGATTATGATTTAATGGTTTCATTTGAGCGTTAGATTTCAAAGGATTTCAAAAGAAAGGATCAGGGTTACATTATGGGTTTAAGTGGAAAAGAAAAATTTTCTTATGGACTGGGTGCGGTAGGCAAGGATATGGTATACATGCTGTCTGCCAGCTATATTTTGTATTATTATCAGGATATTTTAGGCGTGAACGCCGTAGCCATGGGTATCATTCTACTGGTTGCAAGAGTATTCGATGCGTTTAACGATCCCTTCATGGGCGTCATCGTGGCAAAGACCAGGACCAGATGGGGGAAGTTCCGCCCCTGGCTGATGATCGGCACAGTGACCAATGCCGTTGTTCTGTATCTGATGTTCTCGGCACCGCCTGCACTGGATGGCAATGGACTGGTAGCTTATGCGGCAGTCACTTACATTCTCTGGGGCGTGACCTATACCATGATGGATATTCCCTTTTGGTCCATGATACCGGCATTTACTCACAGCGGAAAAGAACGTGAAGGATTGTCTACGCTGGGACGTTCCTGCGCCGGTGTCGGCTCTGCCATCATCACCGTGATCACCATGCTTTGTGTCAATGCCCTGGGCGGAGGAGAAGAGCGGATCGGATTTTCCCGATTCACCCTGATCATTGCTGTGCTGTTCGTGATATTTATTGCCATTACCTGTATTAATATCAAGGAAAAATCTACGGTAGATGTGGACGCACCTTCCATCGGCCAGATGTTCAAGGCGTTAATTCAGAACGATCAGGCGATGGCAGTGGTAATTACCATTGTACTGATCAACTGCGCGGTCTATACCACCTCCAACCTGGTAATTTATTTCTTCAAATACGATTTTGGCGGAGATACCTGGTATAATTCCTATACACTATTCAACACCTTCGGTGGAGCGGTACAGATTCTCGCCATGATGCTTCTGTTCCCGTTATTTCGTAAGTTTATGAGTACCATCCGGATCTTCTATGTCAGCTTCCTGATGGCAATTGCCGGATATGCTGTATTGCTTCTTTTATGTTTTACGAATATGAGTAATGTATTTTTACTATTCATTCCCGGCTTCTTAATCTTTGCCGCCAATGGTATGCTGACCGTACTGACCACCGTATTTTTAGCCAATACCGTAGATTACGGTCAATGGAAAAATCATCGCAGAGACGAGAGTGTCATTTTCTCCATGCAGACCTTCGTGGTAAAACTGGCTTCCGGTGTTGCTGCGTTAGTGGCTTCTCTGTGCCTGAACCTCTGCAACTTAAGCTCTGATACCAGCGATGCTGTGGCAACTGCAGGAGCTTCCGGAAGTTCTGTGGTGGGACTTCGTATGACGATGACACTGTTCCCCATTCTGCTCCTTGTCACCGGTGTCATTTTCTTTCATAAGAAGTATCAGTTGACCGAGGAACGATTAAAAGAGATTCAGGAGGCTTAAAGCATGATTCAGATTGTAAAAGATTCCGATACAAGACCATGGTTCTTTTTACAGACAGCTCACACAACCTACGGAATGTGGGTCATGGAGACCGGACATTTAGAACATCTGTATTACGGGGAACGGATCACTGTGGATTCACAGAATCCTTCCTCCTGTGCGCCCCTTGTCATACAGAGAGCCTTCGCTCCGGGAAATACCTGTACCTACGACAGGGAACATCCGCAGATCTCCATGGAAGATATCTGTTTGGAGGTTAGTACGTTGGGAAAGGGAGATATCCGGGAACCCTTTTTAGAAGTCAGGCTTGATGACGGAAGTGTCACCTCTGACTTTACTTTTGATTCCTATGAAGTTATTACTTTAAAGGAAAGAGAACAGTGCCTGCAGGATTCCGGACTCCCTCACAGTTATTCAGAAGCGGAAACTGATTCCGTGGAATGCCTTCAGATTATTTTGCAGGATGTTACGAATCATTTGGAGTTGCAGCTGTTTTATACCTTATTCGAAGAATGTGATGTCATTACCAGGAGTGCACGGCTGATCAATCATAGTGACGCAACTGTCACCTTGAATCGATGCCTCAGCGCACAATTAGATCTGACAGAGGATTATTCCATGATCACTCATTTCAGTGGTGCCTGGGCAAGAGAAATGCACAGAGAACAGATTTCCTTACATTCCGGCAAATTTGTAAATGCTTCTTATACAGGAACCTCTTCGAACCGTTCGAATCCTTTTATGATCCTGGGACATAAGAACACCTGTGAGACTTTTGGCTCCTGTATCGGCTGCAATCTGATCTACAGTGGAAATCATTATGAAGCCCTTGAGAAAGACTCTTATGGGAAACTGCGCTTTTTAAGTGGGATCAATCCACAAAGTTTTTCCTGGGAGCTGACTCCGGAAGCGCACTTTGATACACCGGAGGCTGTTTTAAGTTATTCTTCGAAGGGGTATGGCAGACTCAGCCGACAGTTACATTCCTTTATCAGAGAGCATATTGTCCGAGGAGTGTGGAAGAGAAGACCTCGTCCGGTTCTGTTAAACAGCTGGGAAGCCTGTTATTTTAAGATTGATGAGAGAAAGCTTGTACAGCTGGCAAAAGCAGGAGCAGATGTCGGCATCGAACTGTTTGTCATGGATGACGGGTGGTTCTTGGGACGAAATGATGACACCTCCTCCCTGGGAGACTGGGAACCGGATCCGAAGAAGCTGCCCGGAGGAATTGCTTCCCTCAGTAAAAAAATCAAAGCCCTGGGGATGGATTTCGGTCTCTGGGTTGAGCCGGAGATGATCAGTGAAAACAGCCGTCTCTATCAAGAACATCCCGACTGGGCAATGATGATTCCGGGACATCCCCACTCCGAGGGACGTAATCAACGCCTTTTGGATCTGTGCAATCCCGAAGTACAACAATATGTAATAGATTCCATGACGAAGGTATTTTCCTCCGGAGACATCCGTTATGTAAAATGGGATATGAACCGCAATTTTAGTGATATTTATTCCCCTTATCTGCCGGCCACGAAACAGGGAGAGACGGCACATCGTTATGTGCTGGGGCTTTATCACATTATGGATGAACTTACCACACGTTTCCCTGAAATTTTGTTTGAAGGCTGCAGTTCAGGTGGAAATCGTTTTGATCTGGGAATATTAAGTTATTTCCCGCAGATCTGGGCGAGCGATAATACTGATGCACTGTGCCGTACCGGGATTCAGAACAGTTACAGCTATGGATATCCCTTATCGGTATTTACAGCACATGTATCATCCTGTCCAAATCATCAGACCTTAAGAATCACACCCCTTGAAACCCGTTTTCAGGTAGCTTCCTTCGGCGTCTTAGGATATGAATGCAATTTAAAGGATCTGTCCGGAAGTGATCTCAACGCAATCCGGGAACAGATTACACTTTATAAAAAATGGCGGGATGTTTTCCAGTTTGGAACCTTTTACCGTGGAACAGAAAACGAGGATTCTGACTCGGAAACCTTATCCTGGACCTGCGTGTCCCCGGATGGCAGAAGAGCAGTGGGGCTGTTCTTCCGGTGCCTGGCAGTTCCGAACCAGTCCCATGACTGTTATCGACCGGTGGGGTTACTTCCGGATGTGAAATATCATTTCTACGGCAGGAATATCAAATACAATCTGAAAGACTTCGGAGACCTTGTGAACACTGTTTCTCCGGTTCATATCAAGCAGGGATCTGCATTACAGGAGATTCTTTCGCGATTCGTGAATATGGATGGTGAAAAAGAAGACCTGACTGCTTACGGAGATACCCTGATGCGTGCAGGAATCGCACTGAAGCCCGCTTTTGCCGGAACCGGATATAATTCCGACACCCGACTGTTCCCGGATTTTTCTTCCCGAATTTACTTTATGGAAGCTGTGGAATAAAATAATAACGCTTTTAAAAGCACCTGTCAAAGAATCTTTCACCAGATTCATCAGTAAGAACTACGGCCATTATTGTTGGAATTATAATGGTATGTATTGGCTGGTATAAAAAATCAAAGAATGATAAAAAGGTATTTCAATATATGAAAGAACATGATTAAATGAATACAAATTCTGTAAAATTTTGACGGAGGAAGCTAGCCCTTACTGGGACAGAGGGCACCGAACCAACTATGCGCAAAAGGGTCACTATTTTTCGCACGTTGAGCATTGGTATTGGATACCAAGCGCAGACCGTCGTGAGGACGCAGATAGACAGATATTACAACCAGTAGTGACTGTCACTCCGTCCGAACACTGGAATCGAAGAGTGGCAGTCATAAATAAAAATATCTGACTATCAAGTACGAACAGAGTTGACGCGGTAGGGGAATTTACTTCCCCGTGAGCGTTTGGCAACTGTGCGAAAAATACGTCTTTTGCGGGTGAGAACCTAAAACATAGTTGGTGACATGAAAGCCATAGAACAGATTAGGAAGCCGGTGCGTAGTACTTCTGAACCCCTTTAGGGGTGCCTTCCATGACGGAGCAAAGGCTGACTTTTCGGACGCATGAGACGGAGGAAACTAATCACAACCAACCGATCGATATTCCTTGCCTGCCAGGGACTGCACCCCGGGGGTGCGCATTTGTATCGAAATTCTACCACTTTTTGAAAATTTTTTAACATAATATATTAGCCTTTCTAAAAATACTTCGAGGGTATTCAGCCACCCTTGGGGTATTTTTTTTGCAAAAATTTCAAAATTCCAACGAAAATGAACCATTTTTTGTTTTCTTTTATACATAGATAGATAGCAAACATTGTGGAAAAAATGGGGTAACTAGGTAGCCATAGTGCTATAAACCCAGTATTTATGCGGTTTACAGGTGGTTACCTCGCTACGGCAACAGAGGTAACCACTGCAGCGAAGCAAAACCCTGAAACCGTGATTCCCACTGCATTTGCGGACTTTTTGAAATGGCTACCTAAAAACGGCTGAAGAGGTAGCCAGGTAACCATTTTTATAAAATTTCCCCTAGGAAACGAAAAAAAAATCTGTAAATTTCAAAATTTAGAAAGGCGAAAAAAATGACACGAAAGAAAGAAAAACAAAAAAGAATGCTAACCATGAGATCGAGTGTCAAAACACTGGCAATCAAATGCTACGAAGAGCAGATGCCGGATGGATGGGAAGCAGTAAAAGAACGTATTAAAAAATACCCAAAAGATTCTTTGCAGATACTCGGCATCTGTCATTACAAAGACCCTGCAACAGATGATATTTGGGAACCATCAATGGAAAAACCGCATTATCATATCATCGTCAGAGTATCAGCACAACCATTCCAAAAATCAGAAGCGGTACATATCAGCACAATTTTGAACGCATTAGGAATCGTGTTCCGTAAGGATGTAGATGATTTACTTTGGACAGAAGATGGTATTGATACCTGTAAAGATTTTGCAGGGTATGCGACTTATCTGACACATGAAACGGAACAGGCGGTTTTAGATGGCAAAACAAGATACGAACTTGAAGAATTCGTAAGTAATCTCACGATAGATGAGATTAAACAGGTAAGAGATGGTTATACAAGATTATCGGATACAAATGGAAAGGTGTGTGTATCAGCAATGGCGAAATTAGACGAAGAAGCATACAAGTTAGGACAGGACTTAGGGGATTTTGATAAATGGTATGGTGAATTACCATTCATCGTAAGATGTAACACCAAAATGTCTACCGTAGCCAAAAGTTATTACAGAGGTGTAGAAGACCGGGTAAAACGTGGCAATCGTGAAGTTACAAGAATTTGTATCTTTATCCAAGGAAAACCAAATATCGGAAAAACCTATGCCGCCAAAAAAGCCTTGGCAGGAAAATATGTACTTGAAATAGCAGGCGGTGGCACAGGTAAGTTTGACACATTAACTCCTGCACACGAAGCAATCATACTGGACGATACCACCTGCGGTAATCTACTTAATCTGACGGATAACTATTTCTGTCAGACCTACAAGCGTAACAATAACAATCCTTACTGGTGTGGCGAATGGTTCGTAGTAACCAGCAACCTGACATTTGAAGAATTTCTACGCACCTGTAATATATCCCAAGAACATTTCGATGCCATGCGTTCGAGATTCTTTATCTGCCACGTAGAAAATCATGACGGCAAAAACTATTTAATCTGTGATAGTTCCTGTAAGCGTGGCAGTGTAGAAGAGAGACAATACCGCAAAGAAAAATATATGCAGTTCCGAGATATTTATAACGAGACTTTACAGAGCTACAAACCAGTAACCGGGGAAGTAGACTTTGATGATCTGAACGACTACGATTTTATGAAACCAAAGGATGCCCCGAAAAAAACTGCAAAAGAAATCAAAGCAGAAAAACTAGCGAAACTAAAAGATCAAGCAGAAGAAACATATTTCGAGCAATTTCCAACTATCGAAAAAATATCTGGCTCAAATGATGAAAGAGAAATCCTTGAAACATTCTTCCGGGTATATCCGGAATATGATGGACTTTTCACGGAAGAAGAAAAAGAAGCAATGAAAACATATCACTGCTTCACCTAAACACTCGGTAACCCAAAAGGCCCCCTGCAAGGGCACCCATCCGAACGCCAGTGAGGACGAGCGAAGCGAAGCCCCGTTAGGGGTGCTTTACCGCTAGGTAAAGTCTTAGGTGCAAGACCTAGTATTTTTAGGTCGGCAGGGGGACACTACATCACGAGATGACAGAAAGGCGGAAAAAAATGGCGAGCGCAAACTGGATGAAAATGAATAACCAAAAAGCCGGGGCAATGACGATACACCTTGGCACAGAAGAGCGAGCATCCCATGACCATAGCAACAAACATATAGACCCCGAAAAAAGCTATCTTAACACAACCATCGGATGCAATGACTACAAAGAAGCTCTTCAAAAGCTACGAGACAGAAATGCCGAAGTAGATAAAGTACTACCCCCACAGAGAGATATGGGGGCGAGACGTGTCGTAGCTTGTTCCATCGAAATCCCCTGCCCTTATCAGATACAAGAGCAGGGCAAAGACCAAGAATTTTTTGAGGTCATGTATAAAGCTATGCAGGATTATTTTGGCGCAGATAATGTCCACGGTGGTTTCGTACACAGAGACGAACAGCATCTGTATCACGATAAACATGGTAATGAGTGCATCAGTCTATATCATATGCACACGTTAGTATCACCATGCACAGATAAAGGCATCAACGGAAAAGCATTTGAAACGAAAAAAAGGCTAAAAGAATTTAATACACTTGTAAATCGAGAATGCGAAAGAGTTTTTGGAATCGAGTTAAACACCCACACGATGGAAGAGGGTGGACAATCCGTGGAACTGTTAAAAGCGCAGGAAGCTATAAATGTCGCAAAGGGCAAACTGCGCACCATCGAAGACACCATTGAAATGCAAACGGATACTCTGCACGGATTGGATTCTGATGTGTCAGAAATGACAAAGTTGTTAGAAGACAGCCATGAAGCACTGGAACAAAACAAAGAAGATGCCGCTATGATTCAGGGGCGTATCGAAACAAAGCAAAATATAGAACAGGAACTGGATAAATCTATCGAATCAAAATCAAAACAACTGGATAGTATTCAAGGGTCTGTCAAGGCTGCCAAGGACTTGCGGAAAGAGGAACAGGGTAAGGTATTGGGTCTATTTCAAAAAAAGACGGTAACAATACCATATGACGAATACAAAAGCCTGCAGAAGACCGCTAGAGCCGTAAATAACGTCATTAAGCAGGAAGAAGAAGTAAATCAGCGTAGTCAAGCCGTAAATGCCAAAGCAAGCCAAATAGAGCCGTTAAAAGCCGAATTGGAAAACAGCATCCGGGAATATCATGCAAAGACACGAGCCGTTGAAAGAGACTTCGACAGAAAGATGTCTATCTCTTTTGAGCAGGGAAAACAGGCAGGTAAAGAAGAAATCGAAAACCAAATGTCACAGTTACATAATCCGACAGGTCAAAGCTTCTTGGAAGTTTTTCAAACTGCGTGGTCACGTAAGCTCAAAAAAGAAAAATCTCATGATTACGGTATGGAACGATAAGACCTCGGGGAAACCCCGAACCCCGCCCCGCGCAGGAAGAAAAACATGGATTCGAGATGGAACAAGCTAGTCCTTACTACGATAGCAGACACCGAACCAACTATGCGCAAAAGACAAGTTTAACGAATAGTTCTATGAAAAGATGACTCTGTAACGCTTCTAAAAGCTTGTTTTGGCTGTTTTAGCAGATTTCCGCTGAATCCAGCAATATGGTGAATGGGCCGTCATTTAGCAGGGATACTTTCATATCAGCACCAAAGATTCCTTTTTCTACCTTGGTAATACTTTCGCGGCACCTGCTGATGATATATTCGTACAGTTCATTCGCCATATCCGGTTTACCGGCGTTGATAAAGGACGGACGATTTCCTTTTTTGCAATCTGCGTACAGTGTAAATTGTGATACCAGCAACAATTCACCGTTAACGGCATGCAGATCCAGATTGGTCTTGCCCTGGGCATCTTCAAAGATCCGCAGACCAAGAAGCTTTTTAATCATTTTATCGGCAATTTCCCTGGTGTCTGTCTCAGCCACACCGATCAGCACCAGAAATCCTTTGCCGATGCTGCCGGTTACCTCACCATCTACCTTTACCTCTGCATGCTGTACCCGCTGTATTACAAATCTCATCTGTCTACTTCTCTCCTACGTTTTTCTCTTCTTGATCTTTTTTATTCTGCCCAGAATCAACTTGATCTTTGATCTCATGATCCCTTTGCAGCCTGGAATCCAGCTGATGGAATCCTTCCTCATCAATATTCTTCAGATAAGAGTACTTTACAGTCTCTACCGGCAGCTCCTTTTTTCGAAGGAAGGTATTGACTACTGCCTTAATCGCCGCATAAATTACCGCAAAAATGGGCACACCGACGATCATGCCAAGGATTCCAAATAGCCCTCCGAATACCGTGATTGCAAAAATAACCCAAAATCCCGTAAGTCCTGTGGAATTGCCAAGGATCTTAGGGCCTAAGAAATTCCCGTCAAACTGCTGTAATACCAGAATAAACAGTACAAAATAAACACAGTTTAGCGGATGCATCGGGTCGACCACCAGGATCAGAATAGCACTGGGAATCGCTCCAAGATAAGGACCGAAGAAAGGAATAATATTCGTTACACCTACGATTACACTGACCAGAGCTGCATAAGGAGTCTGAAGTAAGGTGGTTCCGATAAAGCATAGACATCCGATAATAAAGGAATCTACGATTTTACCGCCAATGAATCCGATAAAGGTATTGTGAGTAAAACGAAAACTTTTGATCAGCCGATTGGCGGACTTCTGTTCAAAGAAAGCATATGCCATTTTCTTTGCCTGTCCGGCAAACTTTTCCTTGCTTGCCAGAACATAAATAGAAATAATAAATCCTATAATGAAATCCCACAGACCTTTCAGAATATTTATCACACTTAAGGATACTGTCATGATCACCTGACTGGTCTTGGTCAATACTGTATCATTTAACCAATTCTCCAGCTCTACGGAATATTTATCGATCAGAAATGTAATCTGACTGCCCAAGTCCGGATTATCATCCATAATCTTACTGATCCATTTTGTAAAATTGCTGATATAGGTATCAAAATTAGATGCAATGTTTACAATACTGGGAACAATCTGAGAAAGCATCATGGCAACCAGACTGTAGATCAGGGCAATAAACAAAAATGCTGTGATCAGAATGCCGATTCCACGGACAATGGAATTGCGCTTCTTATTTTCCTTCACCTTCAGCTTCCGGCACAAAGGGAATAACAGCTTTGTCTCTATATAATTCAATACCGGAGTCAACAAATATGCCGTCACCAGACCATATAACACGGGCATAAGAATTCCTGTGATTGTATGGAATCCTGTTTTGATACTGTTCCCATGGAATAACAGATAATAGAAACAGATACTGGCTGCAATGGTCAAAAATGCGGTCAGACCCCAACGAAAATATTTATTGTTTTTAAAGTCGTATTTCATTTAACTACACCTTTCTTCATAAAATCTTATCTCTTTTAATATACTATGGTTTTGCACCCACCACAAGAAGAAATCTGTCGTTTTTATTGAAAAAGAATTCCCGGCAGTATAAAATAGATACCAGTAAAAGAATGGAGTTAACAATGACATTACAAAAAGTATTGAGCCGTGTCAGACAGGCTGTGGATGATTATCATATGATCGAAGAAGGTGACCGGATCGCAGTGGGGATCTCCGGCGGTAAGGACAGCCTTACTCTCCTGCTGGCTTTATATGAACTCAGCAAGTTTTATCCGAAGCATTTTACGCTTATTGCAGTAACAGTCGATCTTGGATTTCTCAATCTGAATCTGGATGAAATCCGTACTCTTTGTGCTGACAGAAACATCCCATATACCGTAGTGGAGACTTCTATTGCCCAAATCGTGTTTGAAGATCGTAAGGAAGACAATCCCTGTTCCCTATGTGCCAAAATGCGAAAAGGTGCTCTGAACGATGCCATCAAGGCGGCTGGATGTAACAAGATTGCATACGCACACCATGAAGATGACGTGGTGGAGACTATGATGCTGTCCCTCTTCTATGAGGGTCGTCTGCATACATTCTCTCCGGTAACTCATCTGGATAAAACAGACTTGACCGTGATAAGACCTCTGATCTACATGAGGGAATCGGAAGTCATCGGCTTTGTGCACAAATATCAGATTCCTGTCGTAAAAAGTCCCTGTCCCGCCGACGGACATACCAGGCGGGAATATGTCAAAGAACTGCTTGGGAAGCTTAACAGAGAGAATCCAGGTGTCAAGGATCGTATATTTACGGCAATTCAAAAAGGAAATATGGAAGGATGGACCGATTACTTTGGCAGTCATTAAAGAAGAAAATTACCACGATGAACAAAATAAGAACAATATTCTGAAGCTTCGTAAGGTACTGGATACGCTTCCACCGTTCTGCAGGGATTTCTTTCGTGGGATCGAACCCTATACATCCACCAGAACCAGGCTTGCCTACGCTTATGACATTCGTCTCTTTTTTGAATTTCTTCATGAGACGAACAGCTTTTGTAAAAAAAGAGAGATTACCGAGCTGCCTTTGTCCGTTCTGGATATGGTACAACGGACGGATATTGAGGAATATCTGGATTTTATGAGCCTGTATCAGAAAGACGGAAAAGATATCACCAACGAGGAACGCGGCAAGGCAAGAAAACTTGCCGCTCTTCGGAGTTTCTATAATTACTATTTTCAGAGTGAACGCATTGAGAAAAATACCGCGGCACTGGTTCCCTTGCCGAAACGCCACGAAAAAGAAATCATCCGGTTAGAGCCCAACGAAGTGGCGATTCTGCTGGATCAGGTGGAGGACGGCACCAAGCTGACCAAAAAGGAACTGGAATATCATAAGAAAACCAAGCTCCGCGATGTGGCACTTCTGACACTTTTATTGGGAACCGGTATTCGTGTATCGGAATGTGTGGGACTGGATATTAACGATGTGGATTTCGATAACGGTGGCATCAAAATCCGGAGAAAAGGTGGGTATGAGGCAATCGTCTACTTCGGAGATGAAGTAGAAACCGCTCTGCTCGACTATCTGGAACAGCGGGAACATATCATTCCCGCGGAGGGACATGAAAATGCATTGTTTTTGTCCTTACAGAATCGTCGTATGGCAGTCCGTTCCGTAGAGAATCTGGTAAAAAAATACGCTTCCCGCGTTACCACCCTGAAGAAAATCACGCCCCACAAACTACGCAGTACATACGGTACCGAGCTATATAAAGAGACCGGCGATATCTATCTGGTAGCGGATGTCCTGGGACATAAGGATGTCAATACCACAAGAAAACACTACGCAGCGTTGGAAGAACAACGCCGTAAGCAGGCAGCTAATGCCTTTCACCTGCGGGAACACTCTGACAGACATTCGGAGCATCCGGACAACTAATAGCCGTGTGAAAAATAAGCTATCATGCTTATTTTTCACGCTAATTACTTCACAAAATCATAGGAATAATAGGGTACGATCAGTGTCTGTCCGGCACGGATGCTATCCTCTTCCGTCAGATGATTGATACTCTGTACTTCTGCAATATATTCCTTCTTATCCTTATATTCATCATAATCGATGTAATCATCGGACAGATCCCATAAGGTCTCTCCGTAGGCAACGGTTACCTGTGTATAATATTTGAACTTCAGCTGATCTTCTCCGGAGCTTGCCAGGGAACGGATTCCGTGATAGGACACTGCACAGAATGCAATCACACAGATGGTAGCAAGCATGGTAACTATTCTGCGCTGCAGCTGACGTCTCCGTCTCAGCTGTCTCTTATATATTCTTAACTCTCTGTCTGTCATATAGTATACACTCTTCTGTACTCTCATAACTCATTCACCTCATATAAGAAAACGTGTTCGGGAACATTTGTTCTTTATGTTTGTATTATATCGAACATGCATTCTGATGTCAAGCTCAAAATCGAACATATTTTTGGAATATATGTTTGCTTTTTGTTTTTTGCTATGCTATAATCGTTATATAAAACAACAAGAACCAGCATTTATCGGAGGTCATTTATGGGTTATGGAAAGATCACTGCCAAGCAGCAGGAAATATTAGATTATATCAAGGATGAAATTTTGAAGAGAGGTTATCCCCCTACCGTCCGTGAGATCTGTGAGACGGTGAATCTAAAGTCTACTTCTTCCGTGCATTCTCATTTAGAGACTCTGGAGAAGAACGGCTACATCCGCAGAGACCCGACCAAGCCCCGTGCCATTGAGATCTGTGATGACAGTTTCCAGATGGTACGTACCGAGATGGTAAGCCTCCCTGTCATCGGCAATGTAGCTGCCGGACAGCCAATCCTCGCTGAGGAGAATATTCAGGACTACTTCCCCGTTCCCGCCGATGTAGTTCCCAAGGGAGAATCTTTCATTCTGAATGTTCGTGGAGAATCCATGATCAATGCCGGTATTTTTAACGGCGACCGTGTCTTCGTACATGCTCAGAACACGGCACATAACGGTGAGATTGTCGTAGCTTTGATTGATGATTCCGCTACGGTCAAGACATTCTACAAGGAGAAGGGACATATCCGTCTCCAGCCGGAGAACGACACCATGGATCCCATCATCGTCGATGACTGCCAGATCCTTGGCACTGTGTTCGGTGTATTCCGCTTTTACAGATAGCAAAACAGCCTGCAGCGTGATTTGCTGCAGGCTGTTTTTAACTATATTTTACATTTAGTTCTCTGGGAATCTTACCTTCATATAAGAAATAATCTCATCTACGCATCTCTCATATCCCAGCTTAGAGCTGTCCAGACACAGATCGTAATTTCTTGCATCTGTCCATTCTCGTCCGGTATGATACTTATAGTACTCCGCACGGTGCTTATCCGTCTTATTGATAAAGCGCTCCAATTCCTTCGGGCTCATGCTATGCTTCTTCGCTGCGCCTTCCAGACAATATTCCTTCGGGGCATGAATAAACACGCTGAGGACATTTGGGTAATCCTTCAACACATAATCCGCACAACGACCGATAATGACGCAGGATTCCTCCTTTGCCAGGTCACGGATGATCTTCGCCTGATAGTTAAACAGGTTATCTGTAGATGTGAAATCATCGCTTTCCGGAGGGATCAGTTCTCCGTGATATTCTTTTCTGGCAATATGGAACAGACTGGTGTTTTTCACTTTTTCGTCCGCATTCACGAACAGAGCCTCATTGATTCCGCTGTCATCGCTGGCAAGCTTCATCAGCTCTTTGTCATAATAATGGACATTCAGCTTCTTTGCCAGCATCTCGCCGATGGTTCTTCCTCCGCTTCCATACTGTCTTGCAATGGTAATAACTACATTATTCATCCCAATCACCATACCTTTCTGTCTCTGCTGCTTCCACCCGCAGCGACTTACATCAAGGGTTATTCACCCAGATATGCTTTCTTAATGGAATCATTATTCAGAAGGTCACTTGCTTTGCCTTCCAGAACGATCTTACCGGTCTCTAATACATACGCTCTGTCTGCGATGGACAATGCCTTCTTCGCATTCTGC
Organism: Waltera intestinalis; assembly: GCF_009695995.1. Classification (GTDB taxonomy): domain Bacteria; phylum Bacillota; class Clostridia; order Lachnospirales; family Lachnospiraceae; genus Acetatifactor; species Acetatifactor intestinalis. Next base: position 49,682 of record NZ_VUMU01000005.1, on the reverse strand, counting down.
TCTACTAACAGAACCGTAGTACCGCTCTTGCTTACCTCCTGGATAATATCAAAGATCTCATTTACGAAGATCGGAGACAGTCCCATGGACGGTTCATCCATTAAAATGATCTTGGGATGAGACATCAAGGCTCTGCCCATTGCCAGCATCTGTTGTTCGCCACCGCTTAAGGTTCCTGCCATCTGGTTCTGACGTTCTTTTAAACGGGGAAAACGATCAAATACTGTCTCTAAGGTCTGAGCGATCTCTTCTTTATCTTTTCTAGTGTAAGCACCCATCATCAGATTCTGTAATACGGAAAGCTGTGCAAATACTCGTCTTCCCTCCGGTACATGTGCCATACCCATGGATACGATCTTGTGTCCGGGGATCTTAACCAGATCCTGACCTTCAAAAGTAATGGAACCTTCCTTCGGTGTCAACAGTCCGGATACGGTGTGCAGGATCGTCGTCTTACCGGCACCGTTGGCGCCGATCAGTGCAATGACCTCACCCTCATCTACATGGAAGGACACACCCTTTATGGCCTGTATCATGCCGTAATATACTTTGATATCATTTACTTCTAACATTGCCATAGCCATCTATCCTCCTATTCGCCCAGATAAGCCTTGATGACTTCCGGATTGTTCAGCACATCACTGGTCTTACCCTGACACAGCACACGGCCAAAATTCAACACCGTAAGTTCCTCACAAATTCCGCTTACCAGTTTCATGTCATGCTCAATCAGAAGGATCGTCATATCAAAATGCTCTCTGACAAAACGAATGGTATCCATCAGTTCCTGCGTCTCGTTGGGATTCATGCCTGCAGCAGGCTCATCTAACAGAAGAAGCTTCGGTTTGGTAGCCAGTGCTCTGGCAATCTCTAACTTTCTCTGTTTACCGTAGGGAAGATTATCAGCCAGTGTATCTGCTTCCGCTTCCAGTCCGAATACCTTCAGAAGCTCCATGGCTTCCTCCGTCATCTGCTTTTCTACTTTATAATATTTGGGCAGACGTAAAATTCCGGTAATGGTACTGTAACCCATGTGGTTGTGTAGTCCTACTTTTACATTATCGATTACGGACAGATCCTTGAAAAGCCGGATATTCTGGAAGGTTCTTGCGATACCTGCCTGATTGATGTCGATGGTCTTTTTGCCGGTGATATCCTTGCCATCCAGGGTAATAATTCCCTCTGTGGGTTTATATACGCCGGTCAGCAGATTAAATACGGTGGTTTTTCCGGCACCATTGGGACCGATCAGTCCATACAGTTCACCTTTTTCAATACTGATATTAAAATCATCTACCGCACGAAGTCCGCCAAAAGAAATGCCTAATTTTTTTGCCTCTAATAATGCCATGATTATTCAGCCTCCTTTTTCACAGACTTCTTACTCTTAAATCCGGCTGTTACTTTCTCTCTCCATTCAATACACTTCGGAGCCCAGTTAAACAGCATCATAACGATCAGTACGATGGAATAGATCAACATACGATAATCGTTCAGTCCACGTAAAAGTTCCGGCAATAACGTCAGAATTACAGAAGCAATAATGGAACCGCGGATGTTACCGATACCGCCCAGTACAACGAACACCAAAATCATAATAGACATATTGTATCCGAAGTTCTTAGGCAGTGCTGTCAGGGTAGACAGATTGTGTGCATACAATACTCCTGCCACGCCTGCGAGAGCTGCGGAGATAGAGAAAGCCATCAGCTTATATTTGGTAATATGAATTCCCACGGATTCCGCTGCAATGGTATTATCACGAATAGCCATGATCGCACGACCGTCTCTGGAATGGATCAGGTTCAATACAATGAACAGTGTAACCAGTAATAACACAATACCAATGGTAAAATTGGAGTCATGAGGGGTTCCGGTGATACCCTGCGCACCTTTAATAATGACCTGCCCGTCCTCTGCCATATTCAGATCCATAGTGTTGGTAAAGGAAATGTGGAAACCATTCTCATCCAGTCCCACAAACAGAATATTGACCAGATTCTTAATGATCTCGCCAAATGCCAGCGTTACGATGGCAAGATAATCACCCTTCAGGCGAAGTACGGGAATGCCGATCAGCAGGCCGAAAACACCTGCAAATACAGCGCCGATCAATAACGCGATGAAAAAGCGAAGTCCGGAAGGCATTGCGGTATTTTCCATGACTTTGGAGAAAAAGGCACTGGTAAAGGCACCGATACACATAAATCCGGCATGACCGAGGCTCAACTCTCCCAGGATGCCTACCGTAAGGTTCAGAGATACCGCCAGAATCGCATAAGTACACAGAGGAACCAATAAGCCCTGAAGCAGACTGCTTACCACTCCTGCAGATACAAGGATCTGCATGATCACATAGGCTGCGATCACCATTCCGTAAGTAATAAGGTTATCACGGAAGGTTTTATTCATTTTCTTATTTGATAATTTCTTCATATTATACACCTGCCTCTTCCCTTATACTTTTTCCTGAATATTTTTGCCAAACAATCCGGCAGGTCTTACCAAAAGTACAACAATCAATACTGCAAATACAATGGCGTCTGCCATCTGGGAAGATATGTAGGCTTTGCCGAAGATTTCAATAATACCGAGCAGGATACCACCGACCAAGGCGCCGGGGATGGAGCCGATACCACCGAATACAGCAGCTACGAAAGCTTTGATACCCGGCATGGAACCGGTATAAGGTGTCAGGGAAGGATATGCGGAACATAGCAACACGCCTGCCACTGCAGCCAGACCGGATCCGATTGCAAAGGTAAGTGCAATGGTTCCGTCCACATTAATTCCCATCAGCTGTGCTGCTCCCTTATCCTCGGATACTGCCAGCATAGCCTGACCTGCTTTCGTCTTATTAATAAATAGCATCAGACCGGCCATAATGATCAGACAGGAAACAATCGTTACGATCGTCTCACCAGTAATATTGATCTGTCCGTCTGCCAGCTTCAGCGCCGGAACAGATACTACAGAGGTAAATGCCTTCGCATTGGCACCAAAGATCAAAAGTGCCACATTCTGCAGCAGATAGCTGACACCAATGGCAGTGATCAGTACCGCCAAAGGGGAGGTTGCCTTTCTCAAAGGCTTGTAGGCTACCTTTTCAATAGCCATTCCAAGCAGAGTACAAGCAACAACAGCTGCCAGGACACCAATCACAGGAGAAATCCCCATGGTACTGCACATTGTATAAGTAATAAATGCACCGACCATAATAACATCACCATGTGCGAAGTTCAGCATTTTAGCAATACCATATACCATGGTATAACCTAATGCGATCAGCGCATAGACACTTCCAAGGCTGATACCGTTGATCAGATAACTGATAAAACTCATGTGAACTACCTCCATTCATGCGAATGCACAAATTATCATCTAAAATAAAGTATACTGAAATAAAGTATAACAGAACATACCGGGAAAAACAACTGCTCCCCTATTATTGCAAAGTATTTGACATTAAGTAAAGAGGGCTACCCTGCGGTAACCCTCTTTGGAAACTTTGTCAGCAAAATTACATAGCCTTGTAAGCACCATTCTCGATCACAACAGCCTTAGGAGCCTTGTTAGCCTCACCGTCTGCGGTCCAGGTCATGCCGCTACCGGTCAGACCATCTACAGTGATCTCTGTCATGGCAGCCTTCATACCATCACAAATATCAGAAACACTCATATCAGGAGTAACACCGCTCTTCTCGATAGCAGCCTTGATCACATAGATAGCATCATAGCTGTCTGCTGCGAACTGGTTGGGAGTCTCACCGTATTTTTCCTTATACTTAGTTACGAAAGACTGGGTCAGATCATCGGTTGCATCAGCTGCGAAAGGAGTTAACAGCATAACGCCTTCAGTCAGAGATACATCAAAGTTATCTACACCACCGAGAATACCATCCATACCGTCACATGAGAACCACTTGGGAGCATAACCCATAGCAGCTGCCTGTGTCAGGATAAGTGCGGATTCCTGATAATAAATAGGAAGGAATACCATGTCTGCTCCGGCATCCTTTGCCTTCTGTAACTGTACGGAGAAATCAGTCTTGTTATCAGCGGTAAAAGCTTCTGCAGCTACGATTTCAAACGGCTGATTCTCAGCTTCTTTTGCAAACTTTTCATAAATACCGGAAGAATATACATCGGAGCTGTCATAAATAACGGCAATCTTCTCAGCCAGACCATTCTCACCAATATACTGTGCGGATGCAAGACCCTGGTTAGGATCGGAGAAGCATACGCGGAAGTTGTTATCATACTGAACACATTCTACTGCAGAACCGGAAGGAGTAATCTGGAACATATTGTCCTCTTTGGTCTTGTCGGTAACTGCAATACATGCACCACTGGTGGTAGAACCATCAATGATCTGAGCGCCCCAGTCCTTTAATGCATTATAAGCATTTACGGATTTCTCAGCATCTGCCTCGTCATCCTGGAACTTGAATTCAACCTGATAACCGTTGATACCGCCTGCTGCATTGATCTCTTCTACTGCAATCTCTGCACCGTGCTGTACAGCCAGTCCATAAACTGCTGCGCCACCGGTAGTAGGTCCGATACCACCGATCTTAAATACGCTGCCGGATGCTGCACTGTCGGAAGCTGCTGCACTCTCAGTTGCTGCGTTTGTACCGGTTGCTGCAGAACCATTGTCTGTATTACCACAGCCAGCCATAGTCATTACCATAGCAGATGCTACGGCAACACTTAAAAACTTGTTAAATTTCTTCATAATATCTTCCTCCTTTTTAACAATGTATACAAATATACAATGTATAATTGTTATTTTTGTATATTACTCGCTTCTATTTCCTTTGTCAATGGATTTTATTTTCTAATTTGATGTTTTTTGACATTAAAATAGATCAACCAAGTTATATTTTAATATAATTGCAGTATATTTTTGACTCTGGTGGAAAGACTATCTACGAAACAATTATTTAAAAGAAACTTCAAAAAATGCCTGTATGGATTTTGCAACAGCAAATTTCATACAGACAGGATAAGGAGATTTTATGGGTAATAAATATTTGGACGGAACCGCTCTCACCATTGCCATAATCGGTGCCGTGAACTGGGGACTGATCGGACTTTTCCGCTTTGATCTTGTAGCCTTCCTGTTCGGTGACATGTCCTGGCTTTCCAGAATTGTATATGTGCTGGTGGGAATCAGCGGGCTCTATCTCGTCAGCTTCTTTCTCCATCTGGGAGACAACGAAGCTTAAAGTTCCTCTACGGGAATCTGTACGCCATCTCTCCAGATACGTTCCAGATCATAGAGCAGACGGTTTTCCTTGTCAAAGACATGTACGATCACGTCGCCAAAGTCTAACAGTACCCAGTTGGCTGTCTCATAGCCTTCGGTCTGTCTGGCAGGGAAACCGGCTCTTCCCATTTTTTCTTCCACATTATCACATAATGCCTGAATCTGACTGGAATTATTACCACCGGCAATAATAAAATAATCTGCGATCACAGATACATTACTGATGTCTATTACTTTAATATCTTCTGCTTTTTTATCATCCAATGCTTCTACGGCAAGCTTTGCCATTTTTCTGGATTCTTCGCTCATGCTTACTCCTCACACTTTCTATTTTATTGATTCATTCTTCTTATAATAGTTATAGGTTTCTTCTGTCATGGGATCCATCTCACCGTCTCCCGATTTCAGGTATTCCAGCGTATCCTCTAAAATCTTCGTCACGGCAGCATCCAGATCCGTAAATGCCAGGTGGCGGATCTGGGTAAGGTTCGGTGCCTGCTTTCGACCCGGTTCAATATAATCTGCAGTAAAAATGATCTGCTCCAGAAGAGTCATGCCCGGACGCCCTGTAGTATGATACAAAATTGCACTTAAAATCTCAGGATCTTCGATTTTATATTCCTTTTTCGCCAGATAGCTTCCCACTCTGGCATGTAAAAGATAGGGATTGCGCTTTTCCACATCCGTCGCGGGAAGATGATACTTTTCGCAGGCAGACAAAAGTTTATCATTTTCCATGCATTTGGCACAATCATGAAGCAGACCTGCGATCTGTGCACGCTCCACATCTTCACCGTATCGCATGGCAAGGGCCGCTGCCGTGTATTCCACACCTAATGTATGGGTAAAACGCTTGGGATCCTGTACTTTTTGCATCTCTTTGGTCAGTTTTTTTAAGATATCACTCATCCAGGTAAAGCCCCTTTTCTTCCATATATTCCCTCACTGCTTCCGGCACAAGATAGCGCACGGAAAGACCTTCGGATCTTCTTGCACGGATTTCCGAAGAAGATATCTCAATTCTTCGAAAAGAGAGCAGCTGTATCTTCGCAGAAAAATGTTCCTCCAACTGGCTGATCTTCTCCTTCATTCCCTTCATATCCGCATCTCCCCGTACCGCAGCTATAATCTCACAGGCAACAAACAGGCGGTCTGCGCATTTCCAGTGTTCCATCGTAAACAGACAGTCAGCTCCGCAGATGAAATAAAAAAGATGTTCCGGATATTCTCTGTGCAGCTGCTCCATGGTCTCATAGCTGTAAGAGTCTCCGGGACGTTTTATCTCGATGTCCAGGCAGCGGAATCTGTCGTTATCTGCGATAGCACGCTGTACCATGTCATAACGTTCTGTCCCGGGCAGAACCGTGATGCCCTCTTTTGTCTTCAGATAAGAACAACCCGTCGGTATCATCCAAATCTGGTCTAAGTGTGCCGACTCCAATGCCTGTTCTGCCAGCATCAGATGTCCTATGTGGATTGGGTTAAAGGTACCACCCATAATGCCTATTCTGCTCATACTTCATCCCTCTGTACGGATTCCGATTGCAATATAACGATTAACGAGGCAGTTCGATCTTCGGCTTGTCCTTGTCCGGCTTATACAGTACGATTTTTTTGCCGATGACCTGTACCACCTGGGAGTGGGTACGTTCTGCCACCATCTCTGCGATCGCTCTGGGGTCATCGAAACAATTCTTCAGCACGCCGATCTTGATCAGTTCGTTATTGTTGAAAGACTCACCGATGGCTGCGGTAAGTTCCGGAGTCAGGCTGGATTTTCCCACCTGGAAAATCGGATTCAGATTGCTTGCCAGACTCATCAAATAGGCTCTCTGTTTGCTCGTCATAATTTATTCCTTTCTCAAACGTTTCCATTTTTTACTTATAGTAATCAAAGGACAGACCATACATACGGACTGTATCACCCTCCTGGATACCTAAGCTTTCCAGTTCTTCCAGAATTCCGGCATCCTTCAGGAAATTCTGGAAGAAAGTAAATCCCTTCTCGCTGTCCAGATTTGTATAACCTAACATCTTCTCGATCTTAGGTCCTTCTACTACATACTCGTCCTCTTCCTCATCATAGGCTACGGTATAGGCATCGTCTACAGATTCCGTCATGCTATCCGGAAAGTACTCCTGTGCGAAGACCGTAGTCTCTTCTCCAATTCCCTGAAGCATTTCATTTACTTCATATAAAAGCTCCTTTACACCCTGACCGGTTACTGCAGACATAGGGAATACCTTTATCCCCTTCGGCTCAAACTCTGCACGGATCGCCTCCACGGGGTCGGAGCCGTCCTCGGTGTAAATAGCATCGATCTTATTCGCTGCAATTACCTGGGGGCGTGCAGCAATCTCCGGATTATAGGCTTCCAGTTCCTTATTGATGGCATAAATATCCTGAATGGGATCTCTGCCTTCCGTACCTGCCGCATCCACGATATGGATGATCACCTTGGTACGCTCAATATGGCGCAGGAACTCATGTCCCAGTCCCACGCCTTCGGAAGCACCTTCGATCAGTCCGGGGATATCCGCAATAACGAAACCACCGGTTCCTTCCAGATCCACCACACCTAAATTTGGATTCAGAGTAGTGAAATGATAGTTGGCAATCTTGGGTCTGGCATTGGTTACTCTGGACAGAAAAGTGGACTTACCCACATTGGGGAATCCCACCAGTCCTACATCGGCGATGACCTTTAGCTCCAACAAAAGCTCCAGTTCCTGCGCTGCCTGTCCCGGCTGTGCATACTTCGGAGCCTGCATGGTGCTGGTGGCATAATGCTGGTTACCGTTGCCGCCCTTACCGCCTTTTAGAAGAACAACCCGTTTGTTGTCTCCCGACATATCCGTAATTACCTGCCCGCTCTGTGCTTCTTTGATTACAGTTCCCGCAGGGACTTTGATAATAATATCTTCTCCGTCCTTACCACGGCAATTCTTTTTGCCGCCTTCTTCCCCGTCTCCGGCCTTGTACTTACGGATGTGCCGGAAATCGATCAGGGTATTCAGTCCCTCATCCACAACAAAGATCACGTCTCCGCCGTGACCACCGTCTCCACCGTCAGGGCCGCCACTGGGAACATATTTTTCACGGCGAAAGGACACATGACCATCTCCGCCTTTACCGCTTCTTACGTAAATTTTAGCTCTGTCAGCAAACATTTTGTTCTCCTTTCCGACAAAATCCTTTACGGACTAAAAGGGCTTCAAACAATCAGTATGTTTGAAGCCCTGGTTAAATCAACTTATTTCTCTACAGGATATACAGAAGCCTGCTTCTTGTCTCTGCCCTTTCTCTCGAAACGGAGAACGCCGTCAACTAAAGCAAACAGAGTATCATCTCCACCGATACCAACATTGACACCGGGATGGATCTTTGTACCGCGCTGTCTGTAAAGAATATTTCCAGCTTTTACAAACTGGCCATCAGCTCTCTTCGCACCTAATCTCTTGGATTCGGAGTCTCTACCGTTCTTAGTAGAACCAACTCCCTTTTTATGTGCAAAAAATTGAAGGTTAAAGTTAAACATGGTCTACACCTCCTCGATTTTTACTTGCAAATACTGTTCCCCGTACTGTCTGCTGAGATTCTGTAGTGAGAACACCATGGAATCCATCAGAAATACGGATTTGTCCTGCAGAACATTCCGAAAATCACATTTGATAAAGCCCGTCTCCTCATTCTGGGTCAGCTGAAGTTCTTCACCTGCCAGTTGTGAAAGCGATCCGATGGTACTTTGCACCAGTACAGAAATCGCTGCACAGAGGATATCCGGTTCCGTACCAAATAATCTTTTCTTGGCATATCCTGCATGCCCCATGCAGTAGAATCCACGATAGATTCCCTCATGGTCCTTACGAATGATAATAGTTGTCATAACGATTACGCGTTAATCTTTTCAATCTTAACCTGAGTGTATGCTTGTCTATGACCATTCTTCTTATGGTAACCGGTTTTTCTCTTGTACTTGTATACAATAACCTTCTTACCTCTACCCTGCTCCATAACAGTTGCGGTAACAGTTGCATTAGCAACGTCAGCACCAACCTTGAGGGTATTGTCACTTACTGCGATCACCTGGTCAAAAGTAACAGTATTACCAGCTTCTGCATCGATCTTCTCAACTTTGATCACATCACCCTCAGAAACTTTGTACTGCTTTCCACCTGTTGCAATAATTGCGTACATAATAAGGCACCTCCTATTATTTACTCGCTAACTTTGGTGGTGTAAGACCTTAAAATCCAACACACTTATACCTAGTTATGCGGCATACCGTAGTATAATAGCATGAGGTGCCCTAATTCGTCAAGATATAATTGTAATATTTTTTGAAAAAATTTCAAAATTTCAAATACTTACTTTTCCATAATGTCAGCGTTGTTTTTCTTCTCGAAATCTTCCACATACTGAATGATTAGTTTTACGGTTCCTTCGATTCCCAGGATACTACTGTTGATACACAGATCGTAGCTGTCAGCTCTGCCCCATTTCTTGGAAGAATAATAATTGTAATAACTCTGACGCTGCTTATCCTTCTTCGTGATCATTTCCTTTGCCTTGGCCTCTGTCAGATCATATCTGGCCATGATACGCTTGGTCTTCACATCATCATCACCGAAGATGAACAGGTTAATGCAGTTCTTGTAATCTGCCAGTGCATAGTCTGCGCAACGGCCAACGATAACGCAGGGACCTTCATCAGCGATCTTCTTAATCGTGTCGAACTGTGCCAGGAACACCTTGTGGCTGATAGGCATATCTACAAAAGAGGATGCATTGTAGCCGAAAGAATAAGTATCCATAACCAGATTATACAGGAAGGAATTGGTAGGTCTCTCATCATGATTCCGAATCATTTCCTCACAGAAACCACTTTCCCGTGCCGCTCTGGTAAGTAGTTCCTTATCATAACATTTGATTCCGAAATACTCTGCAACCTTTTCCCCGATCTCACGGCCTGCAGAACCAAACTGACGTCCAATGGTAATAATAGTATTCATACACACACCCACTTTCTGCTGAACTTGATAACTAGCATTTTTTATAGTTTTATTATACGTGATATTTAACAAAAAATCAATCAATTATCAGATTTTTTAGTCGCAATTCAACAATTTTTATGTGATGAGTACATTTTTTCTGCTATTTTCATGCCTTCTTCCGTATGCGCCAGTCCACCCAGTGCTGTTTCCCGCAGGGAAGCGTCCATTTTATCTCCCACTTCTTTCATGGCATCCATGACCTGATCCGGAGGGATACGGCTTGTAATTCCCGCCATAGCCATATCTGCAGCAGACATAGCATTCACAGTGCCAATCACATTCCGCTTTACACAAGGGACCTCCACCAGTCCTGCCACCGGATCACACACCAGTCCCAGCAGATTCTTCATGGCCATAGCCGCTGCAGTGGCGATTTGTGTGCAGTCACCGCCCTGGAGATATACCAGCGCTCCGGCAGCCATGGAACTGGCCGCTCCAATCTCCGCCTGACATCCGCCCGCAGCTCCGCTGATGGAAGAACGGGTGGCTATGATCTGCCCGATTCCCGCCGCCACGTACATGGCTTTCAGGATTTTATCGGTATCTTTGCACCGCTTCTGAAAATAAGGCACCAACACCGCAGGCAATACTCCGCAGGCTCCCGCCGTAGGTGCCGCTACAATACGTTTCATGCAGGCATTGGATTCACCCATCTGCAAAGCTCCTGCAATGCAGGTGTCCACATACTCCCCACACAGTGACTCAGTCACGGCACTATGAATATATTCCTCCATTCGTCTGCCATCACCGCCCACAAGCCCGCTGGAAGAATTCAGATTTCCTTCGTAAGTGGCTGCCGCAAGTAACATGGCATCCCAGGTGACCCGCATGTGTTCCATGCTGTCCTCTTCGGATACATTCCGCTCCGCCATATCGTCCTCTAAGATCACCCTCCAGAATTCCTTTTCTTCTGTATGACATTTTTGCAATACCTGCTCAAACGACTGATAAGACATGCTTAATCCTCCACATTGATATATGTCACCTTAATGATGCCATTCAGTTGCTCCAGCCATTCCACGGAATCTTGTGGCACCTCCTGATCCGTCTCTATGACCATAACTGCATAACCGCCTCTTTTATCCCGGTACAGCTGCAAGGTCGCGATATTGACATTTCTCTCCGCCAGCATGGTTGTCACCTGTGCCACATGTCCCGGTTGGTCCACGTTATGCACGATCAGCGTCGGTTTTTCTGCAGAGAAATTCACATCGATTCCGTCCAGTTTTGCGATCAGAATTCGTCCTCCACCGATGGACGCCGCCTGCACTTCTATTTTCCGTCCATGTTCCCCGGTCAGCCGCAGAACCGCCGTATTTGGATGAGCATCCTTAAGAGTAACGGTGGAAAACGAAAATTCCATTCCGTTTTTTTTCGCAAGTTCAAAACTTGTGGGAATCCGGATATCATCCGGCCGCATTCCCAGAAGTCCGGCGATCAGAGCCTTGTCGGTTCCGTGTCCGATTCCCGTGGTAGCAAAGGAACCATGCAGAAGGATCTCAGCCTTCCTCACATGGTCCTGAAGTAATTTTTCTGAAATATATCCGATCCGGACAGCTCCCGCAGTATGGGAACTGCTTGGGCCGACCATCACAGGTCCTAAAATGTCAAACAGATTCATAAACGCCTCATTTCTCACGCCAATACTTTCAGAAGATGTTCAAAATATTCCGGCAGAGGTGCGTCGATCTCCAGATATTCTCCGGTCGTAGGATGTATAAATCCCAATGTTTTGGCATGTAAGGTCTGTCCCTGTAATTTAAAGGGGCTCTTCCGATTGGAATACACCTCATCTCCCAAAAGCGGGTGTCCGATACTTGCCATATGCACACGGATCTGATGAGTTCTCCCTGTCTCTAATACGCACTCTATATAAGTATATCCCTGAAACCGCTGCAATACACGATAATGCGTCACCGCCCGTTTTCCGTTCTGAGGATTGACCGCCATCTTCTTTCGGTCATTCGGATGTCTGCCGATGGGCTGATCTATGGTTCCTTCCTCCTGCTCCAATTCCCCGAAACAGATGGCCCGATATCTCCGGTTAATGGAATGTTCCTTTAGCTGCTCTGCAATGCATCTGTGTGCTTTATCATTTTTGCAGGCGATCACGGATCCTGTGGTATCTCTGTCAATGCGATGCACAATTCCCGGGCGCAGCACACCGTTAATTCCCGACAGTTCATTCCCACAATGATACATCAGCGCATTCACCAGTGTACCGGTATAATGTCCCGCTGCCGGATGTACCACCATTCCTTTCGGTTTGTTCACCACAATGAGGTCCGCATCCTCATACAGGATATCCAGCGGTATATTTTCCGGTTCAATGTCCGGTTCCACCGATTCAGGAACGGAAAACACCACCTCATCTTCACACTTGACGCGAAAGCTGCCTTTTACAGGTTTCCCATTGACCAGAACATTTCCATCTTTGATCAGCTTCTGAATAAAAGACCGTGACAGTTCCTCCACCAACAGGCTGATGCACTTGTCGATCCGTTCGTCCTCCATGTCCTCAGCAATCTCAAATCGGAGTTCTTCCATTATTTCATCTCCCGATAACGGTTCTGCTTAAAATTAAGGAACTCCAGATCCTTTTCCTTATAGACAAACAAAAACAGAATAAACAGCCCAATCGTAGCGACCACCACATAAATATCCGCCACATTAAAGATCGGGTAATTGATCAATACAAAAGAAATAAAATCCACCACATAATCCAGACGGAATCTGTCGATCATATTTCCGATGCCACCGGCAATGATCACCGCGAGCAGAATATGAACAATACGGAATTTCTTCTGTTCGGGAAGCTTGAGTAGGAAAAACAAAAGCACTGCCAGGAATACGATCCCCACGAACAGAATAAACACTTTCTGGTTCTGCAGCATTCCGAAAGCAGAGCCTCTGTTCTCCAGATACTGCAGCTCCAGTACACCGTCAATAAGTACATAGGGCGCCTGCCCCTTCAGATGTACGACAGCCAGATGTTTCGTAAATTGATCGAATACCAAAAGTACCGCCGTGATCAGCACATCTATAAGTAACATAATAATACGACTCTTTTTTTCTTTATTCATGAGCATCCTCTTCACTAAAATTGATTTCTTCGATCGCAGCCAGAATCTCGTCATCTGTAACGGTTCTGTCGATGACTGCCTTACCGATCTTTTTAAGTAGAATAAATTTAATCTTACCGGCTTCCATCTTTTTATCGGATTTGGTAAGCTTCAGAATCTCCTGCGGATCAATATCATCCACGGAGATCGGAAGATAAAACGGTACGAACATATCGCGGATCTCATAGAATTCCTCCATGCTGAGCATTTCCTTTTTCCAGGAAATATAAGCAGCCGCCACGGTTCCCAGTGCAACACACTCCCCATGGTACAATTCAAAGTTTTTAGCCTTTTCAATAGCATGTCCGATCGTATGACCCAGATTTAAGAGTGCTCTGTCTCCCTGTTCGGTAGGATCCTTCTCTACCACCATCTTTTTAATGGAACAGGTACGGATCACCATCTCTTCCAAAGTGGCAGGCTCTCTCTCGCAGATCTCATACATGTTCTCGATCAGCCACTCATAAAATAAAGCATCCTTGATCAGAGCAGACTTCATAACTTCCGCAAAACCGGAATAGAACTGTCTCTCTTCCAGAGTCTTAAGTACCGAAAGATTCATATATACCAATCTGGGCATTTTAAAAGCGCCGACCATATTCTTATAACTGTCAAAATCCACGCCTGTCTTACCGCCAATGGAACTATCAACCTGCGCTAATAATGTGGTGGGAATCTGTACGAAATCAATGCCTCTTAAATACGTTGCCGCAACGAAACCGGTCAGATCGCCGGTCACGCCGCCGCCGAGTGCCAACAGCATATCCTTTCTGTCAAAGCCCTCTTCGATCAGATAACGATATACATCCTTTACCGTCTCCAGATTCTTGTTTTCCTCTCCGGCAGGAAATGCATATTTTACAATTTTGCAGCATTTCCCTTCTAAGAGTTCTGCAACCTGCGCTCCGTACAGTTCATCCACTCTGGAATCTGTGACAATGCATAATTTCTTTTCAGAAGCGCCCAGTTCCTGAAGTTCTTCCCATAAGCCGTCAAAAGACTGCTGAAATACAATATCGTAGCAAGGCTTTTTGTTGTAAAGCACCGGTAATCTCTGTGCCATATTTTCACCCTCCGGTTTGATTCCAAACCGTTCTTTCTGTGTTTTCATTCTTTTTCTTTTAAAAAACTTCCTACAGCCAGCTGCAGGAAGTTATCCGTCTATGACATTTTATGACATTCCGTTGTTAATAGGCATTTCAAAGGATCCGGCGCCACCGAAAATATCCTGGAAATCACCGGAGATATCTACGCTTGCCGGTGTGATGATAAATATATAATGCGATATTTTCTGTAAATTACCTGAGATTGCAAAACAGGATCCGGAAGTAAAATCAATGATCCTCTGTGCAATATCCACATCCAGACCTTCCAGGTTCAGTACCACTGTCCGGTTCGCCAAAAGTGTCTCTGTAATCTCCCGTGCATCCTCTACAGAAGTAGGTTTGATCACACAGACTTCCATGCCGGTTCCGGGCATTTTCTTGGTAACGGTACGATGGATCGGAGTAACCTTGGGCTGTGAAGTACGCTTTCCCTTATCATCCAGAGCCTCCTCATCCTGTGCCTGCTGTCTGTTCTTGGCAGCGCCGAACTTTTTCACAGGCTCTACTTCTTCCTCATCATCCAGATAATCATCATCATAGAAACCTTCATCTTCTTCATCGTTCAGTTTCATATAATTCAGGAACTTATCCATTACACCCATGCTTACGAGTCTCCTTTATTAAAATCTTCTTAAAATATTCTTTATATCGTCTTACTGTAATCTCGCTCTCCGAATATACCGGTTCCGACTCTGACGATTGCAGAACCTTCCTGTACTGCCACCGTATAATCTCCTGTCATTCCCATGGAAAGTATGCTCATAGAAACATTATCAATGTTTTTATTTCCGATGTCAACAGCTAATTGTCTAAGTTTCCGAAAATATATCCTGTTTTCCTCCGGGTCTTCAACAAAAGGAGCGATAGTCATAAGTCCCTTAATATGTACACCTGGTAAAAACGAAATATCGCGAACCAGTTTTTCGGTCTCTTCTGTTGTGGTACCAAACTTGCTCTCTTCCTGTGCCACATTGACTTCAATCAGAATATTGACTTCCACCTGCTTCTTCACAGCTTCCCTGCTGATCTCCTCTGCCAGTCTGAGACTGTCCACACTGTGGATCAGGTAGACCTTGTCCACAATATATTTTACTTTATTACGCTGTAAGTGTCCGATCAGGTGCCATCTGATATCCGAAGGCAGCTGTGGTATCTTGTCCACCAGTTCCTGTACTTTATTCTCTCCGAAGTCCCTGGCACCCGCATGGTAGACATCCATAAGCATATCCACCGGCTTTGTCTTGCTTACCGCCAATAGAGTAACTTCCTCTTGTGATCTGCCTGCCTGTTCGCAGGCTTTTTTTATATTTTCCTTTACGGCATTATAATTTTTTGCCAGTGTTTTGCTCTGCTCAGTCGTCTGCATTTTAAATATCCGCCGTCCTTTTCAGCTTATCTTACCATTCCGGCACCGGACTGTTCTCCGGGGCCATATCATCACCACTGACCGTAGTATCCGTCTTATTGGTACCGGTCTTCTTAATATTCGTAATGATCTGATCATCCGATACCGCCGAACCGTCCAGGACTATATAGTCATATACATTCAGACCATAGGTTGTGTTTGCCCTCACAATGGAATACTCATCATTCTGATACAGAATATTGATCTGTTTGAAATCCGCATATCCCTTGTTGACATTATACACGCCGATCAGCGTTGCACGTTTGCTCACCGTATAGGTATCCTGACTGTCCGTCTTATATAGAACATCTCCCGCCTTAAGCACGGAAGTATCCATGTAATACACGCCTTCTGTCTCATCATAGCTATAGGCATCCGTCTCCACGAATTCACTGGATATATTGCCGTTTTCCAGATAGCACTGTCTGATGACACCCTGGGTTCCCGTGTTTTCATCTGTCGAAACGAAGTCTTCGTCGATCAGGAAAAATTCTTTCTCCACAATAGAGGAATTCGGGATCTTCAGTCCCGTCTCATCGTTTAAGATCAGCTCAATATCCAGGAAACGATCGGATATAAATGTTACCATAGAATTGGTAAAGGTAAGAGACAGAAAGGTGTTCCCGTCACTTCCGGTGAACAGCTTTGCCTGCCCCCAGGATTCATACTGGTTCTTCAGAAAACGGACCTTTACATAATCTTCCTGCTGGATCTGGGCACCACGTTCCGCATCTATGGGGATCACCACAGACCAGTTCTCATCGGTAGACAGCTTGTACACTGGATCTCCCACTGCCATCAGTTCATTACCCAGCATCTGTTTTTTCTCGTAGTCCTTATGATCAAAAACAGCCTCCGTCACACCTTCTACCGTCAGGCCTTCATAGCCATCCGTCCAATAAGCTACGATTCCCGTGGTGGGTGCATAGCAAAAATTGACAATATTGGCTGTTGAACCGCCGTTTTCATTTTTTATGCTTTGCAGCATATTTACATTTGCCAGTTTTAATACCGTATTTTTTAAAGAATATTTAAAATCATAGGTACTTTCATAAGTAACATCATCATACCCATGCATAAAATTCACAATTTCATTTCGGAACTCGGAAAGTTCCTGATTGCTCAGGGTGTTTTCCCCAAGGCTGGCATCTTCTAATTCCTGACTCAGCCGTCCGGTCTCATCAACAATATATACCGTATCTCCCTTAGCGACACGCTCTCCCTCTCGCGCATAAAAATTCACATACCCTGCGGTATCTGTGCTGACTACCTCTTCTTTGCGGATGGCAATTCCTTTGTAAATATTATTTGTAGCAAGAGAGCCTTCTGTTACTTCATAACGGACAATGTGATCTGTCTGAAAATACATGATCACGCAAATGATCACATAAATAAAAATGGCACCAAAAATAAGCATGCCGATATTAAGGTTCAGAGGTTTTCTGTATTTTTTTACTTTATTCTGTCGTTCTGCCATCAGGAAACCTCCTTTTCACTTGAGAAGCCCCGGTTGGCATCCGAGGCTTCTCATACGTGAAAATTATAATACGTTTTCTTACAAAGATACGATGATCTTATCCTTAACAGCCTCCGGTAATTCGGATTCATCCATCGATACGCTGAGGATAAAATCTACCTGGAAGAAATCGCTCATTTTGTCCAGCTTCTCAATCACAGCTGAAATATCTTTGCCTTCCAGTGCTGCAATCTTCAGAAAGCTGTCAAAATACATCTGTTCCAGATCATGATCCTGAGAAATGATACCGCACACGAACCCTAAAAATTCGTCCGCATTCTCGATCATATAACGGGAAACGTCAATCAGACGCACCTTGTTGTTCAGTTCATACATATGTTTCGTACTTTTGTCCAGATATACGATACTGCCCGAAATATCCTTTACCTCGCTGTTTACTTTGTCCAACAGCTGCTTTGTCTTGCCCTTACCCTTTTTGCCTACAATCAACTGAACCATTGGTGTAACCCTCCTGTCGTAAAATTTATAGGAATTCACGCAACCTATTTACTTTATTATAGTTTATATACCCTTAAAAAACAACATCTATTTGTTGATTTGCTCCAGTAATTGTACCATCTCAGGATATAGGACATCGCTGGCCGATGAATTCAATATAACGGATATATACGGTGCGCCGTTCACATCTCTAGACAGCAGAATCAGGCAATGTCCGGCCGCATTGGTCGTACCGGTTTTACCGCCGATGACGGTAATATTTTCCGGTGCATTGAAGTCACCTTTCAAAAAACGGTTGGTATTATTCACCGTAAGCTCTTTTGCCTTGCCGTCCTTGTCGTAGAAGGTTGTCTGATAAGAAGTCATATGAATGATTTCATTAAAAGAATCATATTTGATAGCTTCATTGAAAATCAGGTAAAGGTCATATGCGGTGGTAAAATGATTGTCATCCGAAAGTCCATGGGGATTGGCAAAGCTGGTGTTGGTCGCCCCAAGCCGCATAGCCTCTTCATTCATCATTTCCACAAAATGATCCACACTTCCGCCAACATTTTCCGCAATCAGCATAGCTGCATCATTGGCCGAATACATTAAAAGAATATGTAATGCCTGATCAAGTGTCATAGTATCTCCGGACTTCAGTCCGCACAGCTGGGCCCCGGATTCATTGATCTTCACGGAATCCGTAGCTGTAAGCACCGTATCCAGGGATGCGTTTTTCAGAGCCACCAGTGCAGTCATCACTTTGGTAAGGCTGGCCGGATATAATCTTTCATGTGCATTTTTGGAATACAACACTTCACGGTTGTTCACATCAAACAGCATTGCCGCGGATGCCTGCGTCATATCCACGCTTCCATCCCCCATTCGGTCTTCCGTAACCACACAGAGATCCGATGCAAACGCATCTGCTTTCCCGGCGCCGGTTCCCGCCAGCACATTAAAGCTGCTGACATTGGAATTTACATTGTACGGAAATGTATAGGAAATATTGCCGCAGCCTGTCAGCAGAAACACGCAAAGTAACGCAGCTATGCAGGAAAATCGTATTCTGCAAAATCTATTTATACATTTCACGCCACTCTAAATCTCCTCTGTCTAAGGACTTGATCAACAGTTCAGCACTTGCCAGATTTGTTGCCAGTGGAATATTATGCATATCACAGAGACGCATTACATTGCTCACGTCCGGTTCATGTGCCTTCGGTGCCAGCGGATCCCGCAAAAAAATTACCAGATCAATTTCATTATGCTCAATCTGTGCACCAATCTGCTGTTCTCCGCCCAAGTGTCCGGCCAGGTATTTGTGAACATTGAGATTTGTAACCTCTTCGATCAGTCGTCCGGTGGTACCGGTTGCATATAATTCATTTTTGCTCAGGATTCCACGATATGCAATGCAAAAGTTCTGCATCAATTTCTTTTTGGCATCATGTGCGATCAGTGCAATGTTCATATTCTATACCCCTTCTTTTCTTCTATTATTCTCAGCTTTTCCTTGCCTGCAGTCGAATATTCAGTACAATACCCATTCCTATATACAGACTGAGCAAAGATGTCAGTCCGTAACTTACAAACGGTAAAGGAAGTCCCGTATTGGGGAGAATAAATGTAGCCACTCCTATGTTTACAAAACTCTGGAATGCGATCAGTCCCCCCATGGCCGCTGCAATAATAGTCCCTGCGACATCCTTAGCCCTTACTGCTACGGAAATACACTCCATTGCCGTAAGCAACAGAAGAATAATGACTGCTATACTTCCCTTAAATCCGAACTCTTCACCGATTACCGCAAATATGAAATCGGTTTCCGCTTCCGACAGGAAATTGCCGTTCTTCACAGATGTGATCTCATTGTTTTTATATCCCTTGCCATCCAGTTCGCCGGAACCGATTGCCATCACGGAGTTCAGCTGCTGATACGCCAGATCCGTGGAATATTCTTCCGGATTTACAAAGGCAAGGATACGATTTTTCTGGTAGGTTTCCAATATGGTACTATCCGGCTGCATCGCCAGAGATACCAGTATCACCACCGCCGGTATCGCTACCGCCAATGCTCCGAAGACAAGCTTATAACTGATGCCTCCGACATACAGGATCACACAGAAGATAAAGATCAGTACAATACTGGTAGACAGTGCCGGCTGTTTCAGTACCATGATCCACGGTACTCCCATCAGTACAGCAATTGAAGCGATCACACGAAAAGTATTCAGCTTTTCCTTATACTTCATAATAAACTGTGCAAAGAATAAAATCAATAAAATTTTTGCAAGTTCTGAAGGTTGAAACTGTAGTCCGCCGATCTTCAGCCATCTCTGCGCACCGTTTCCTTCCTCACCCATTATAATGACCAGTCCCAACAGTACCAGATTGCCGATATACATCAGCCAGTACAATTTTAGTATCACAGAATAATTAAAAAAAGAAAGGGCGATCATAATCACCACGCCGGCAGCAACTCCAGCCATCTGCCTGCTCTGCTGGGCAGGCTCCGCGCTGCCGATGGTCATAATTCCCACGGCAGACAGGGCCAGCACCAGTATTATTAATTTAAAATCATAATCCCGCAATCTATAGTTCTTAAACATTTATCCGGCCTTTCTCTCTTATGTACTTACGGTATTTTCGCAGTTTTCTGCAGATCAAGAATCGGTATATTTGCAATCAGGCTGGGGGATTTATTTCTCCCGCTTTTGTTGCCGCCTTTTGCCTGTATCTCTATCTCCATATGGTCGGTATCGATTCTCATGTATTTGGAAATCACTTTGGTAATGTCCGCCTTGATCAGTTCCATCATTTCGGGGGAACAATTTACCCGGTCCGATATCAGAAGGATCTTCAGACGGTCTTTTGCAACCTGGCAGGAACTTTTCCTGCGAAAAAAATGCTTCATATTCATCCTTCCCCTTCCTATGCTTTTCGAAAAATACCGGTTACTTTCGTCCAAAAAGATACTCCCTTTTCGAAATCCAGAAAGGGAATCTCTCTTCCCCTCAGTCGTTCGACCACATTAAAATAAGCTTTTCCTGCGGGGGTATCGGTTCCCACTAAAGGTTCGCCCTGATTGGTGGCAATGACCACATTTTCATCATCCGGAATGATTCCGATGAGAGGTATTGCCAGAATATCCACCACATCATCCGCGGACATCATATCTCCCCTGCGTACCATATCCATTCGTAGTCTGTTAATGATCAGATCCATCTGTTTAAAACCGTTTGCTTCCAGCAAGCCTATGATCCGATCCGCATCACGGATTGCCGAGACTTCCGGTGTAGTGACTACCAGTGCTCTGTCCGCTCCGGCAATGGCATTTTGGAAACCCTGTTCGATCCCGGCCGGGCAATCGAGAATAATATAATCAAACTGTTCTCTGAGATGATCGATCACTTTGATCATCTGTCCGGGTGTTACCGCCGTTTTATCTCTGGTCTGCGCCGAGGGCATCAGATAAAGTCCGGGATGTCTCTTGTCCCGGATCAGTGCCTGCTTGATCCGGCAATTTCCCTCCACTACATCTACCAGATTGTATACGATACGGTTCTCCAGACCCATAACCACATCCAGGTTACGTAAACCGATATCCGTATCAATGAGACAGACTTTACAGCCTGCCTTCGCAAGACCTGTACCGACGTTTGCGGATGTAGTGGTCTTACCTACACCGCCTTTTCCTGAAGTGACGACAATGACTTCGGAGCTTTTCTTCTCCGTGGAAACATTTTGTTCCATATGGGATTCCTCCTGTTTGATTTTGTCGTCCCCTGAATTCTTTAAAAAGAACCCAGTAATTCTTTTGTAAGGGGATCAAATACTATCTTCCCATTCTTCAGGTGTGCAATTTTCGGTTGTACTTTGGGGCGTATTCCCCATTTCGACTGTTTCGCATTGGTTTTATATTTGAAATCGCCGATTTTTAATCTTTCCGGCTCCATTTCAAGCGCTACGATATAGCAATCTTCCCTGCCGGTTCCGCCCGCATAAGCTTCCCCGTACAGTCCTCCTAAAATAATGATATTTCCGCCTGACATCACAGCACTTCCGGGGTATACATCCCCCAGGATCACAATGCTGTTCTCCGTCTCTATCACTTCACGGTTTTTCAGAGTTCCTTTATAGAACTGCCCCTCATCACCGCCGGAAAGCTTTTTCTCCATATGCTGGAGTGCCTTAATAAAGTTTTTGTTCGTGGCTTCATCATGACCGACAATACAGGCGATCCTGACATTACTGTTTTGCCGAATGGTATCCAGAATACGAATCTCCTCCACTTCACTGACTTCACGTCCCTCCATGGACAATGCCATGGTGGACGATCCGAAGAAATTCTTTGCCTCGGTGAATTTCACTGCAAGTTCCTGCAGGATTTCCTCCAGGGAAGCATCTTCTCTCATTAAAAGCGTGATTCCGTTGGTAAAGCTTTTGATCAATACTGCATCTTTCATTTTCTTGTACCTGTCTTTTTAATTTATCTATCCGGAGTCCCACATTCGCATAATCGCTTCTTTGAAGCTTTCCTTTTGCGAATGTGGTTACTTCGTCATATAAACCCTGTCAGATTCTCTTACGAATGCCAGCATTCGACGTTCATCTGCCCGTGTTTACCTGACTCCGGATAGTTACATTTCGTTGGATACTGCATTATCCAGTGAATCTGCGGTGCCGGTGATCAGATCATCTTCCTCTGCCAGTCCGTAATAATACTTAATAATATCTCTGGTAAACTGTGCTGCATAATCAGAAGAATATCCAAAAGGAATTCTCGTTGCGATGGCGATCTCCGGATTTTCATAGGGGGCATAGCAGATAAAAAGTGCATGGTTTGGTCTGGATGCCGTCTGCTCTGCCGTACCGGTCTTACCTGCAACATTTACCGCCAGATCGCTGAAATATTTCTTATTTTCCACTACCTGTCGCATTCCCAGATGGAACGCATTCCAATACTCCTGCGGCAAATCGATCTGATTTCTCACTTCCGCATGATATTCTTTCAGAAGATTTCCCCGGGAATCCGTTGTTTTATCCAACAAAGTCAGATTATAACAGGTTCCGCTGTTGGCAATCGTGGTAACATATCTGGCCAGACCTACCGTAGTATAACTGTTACTGCCCTGACCGATGGCGGAACGCACCGGGTCCTTGGTAGATACATCCGGCGCATACTCGCCGATCTCTACCCCGGACTTATCGGTCAGGCCGTATAGATCCGCATATTTGCTCAATGTCTCCAGACCTGCTTCTTCATTGTAACTACCGCTGCTCGTTGCCAGCTGGTAACCCACATTATAGAAGAAATAGTTACAGGAATCCTTGATTGCTGAAGTCACATTTTCATACCCATGTCCGGAGATCTTCCAACATCTGGGAGACGGAGTGATCTCAGTGAAGGTTCCGACACAATTCACCTTGGTCTGCAGATTGATCACGTTCTCCATCAGTCCCGCCGTAGCGGATACGATCTTGAAGGTTGATCCGGGTGCCGCCTTATACTGTGTGGCAAAATTCAGCTGCGGACTTGATTTGTCCGCGTTCAGACGGGCATAATATTCCGCATCCACAGTATTTGCCATTTTGTTATTGTCATATCCCGGATAAGACACCATGGCCAGCACATCACCGGTATTGACATCCGTAATGACCACCGAAGCATTGCAGGGATCCAACGCCAGCTGTGCCGGTGTAATCTCCAGATTGGTGATCCGGTTCATCATGAACTGATATGCCGACATTTTACCGGCATACAATGCCTCTTCATCCTCCGCGGGAATATCTACCACACGTTGTTCACACAACAGCATGCAGATCTGTCTTCCGGTGATCTTATCATTTAATAGCATATATTTGTAAAATCGTTTTTGGAATTCCGTAGTATGATCAATTGTCTCTATGATATACTCCTGAAGCTTGTTATACACCTCCGCAGAATCCGAATACTTTTCATTCAGATCCAGTCTGCTTACATCGATCCAGTTCATGGCAATGCAATACTGGAGATATTCCTTCAGCGAGATGACTTCATCCTTGGCCCATGCGATCTGAGTAGCATCATTGTCATCTACAAGTTCCTTCATGATCACGCCGTCGTCTCTTAAGAGACTTACGATATTGCTCTGGTATACCTGATATTCTTTGGAAAGCTTGTTATAAGGAGTTCCGCCTTCTGTCAGTTCATAATTCAGTTTGTCGTAGACACCCTGCTTGTACTCCAGATATGCCGCATATACCGCCCGTTCCGTTTCGCCGGCATCCTCTGCCTCAAAGTGTTTGTGATCCAGAATATTATTATTGATCATTGTAAAATATACATCATAGATTGGAATCTTAATTGAGGAGCTTTTAGCATTTTCCGGCAGATTAAACTCTTTGGCATTGATAATCTTGCTGGATACCAGGCCTGCCAGTTTTTGCTCCACAATATTGTAGACTGCTTCCGTAAGATCCTTGTCAATGGTCAGGTAGACGTCCGCTCCCGGCTGGGCCTCTTTCCGCTCCAGGATGGTAATTACCTTACCGGTATTATCTACCACCACTTTTTCACTGCCCTTGGTTCCCTGCAGAGTGGTCTCCATATAGGACTCAATGCCGCTTTTTCCTACGACATCATTAATGGTATAGGCATCCTCGCTTCCGCCTTCTGCCACCACCTGTTCATTCAGATCCGTCAGTTCATCGGAAGAGATTTTGCCGGTATAACCGAGTATATGTGCGAAATACTTGCTGTCTATGTAATGTCTCACCGTATCTTCCACAATGGAAACACCATCTAACTGATCGGAATTCTCCATAATGACAGCAACTGTTTTCTCGCTGACATTCGTTGCCACGGTAGTTCCCACATATTTTCGGAAGGAGGTCAGATTCATGGCATACCGGATGGTCACCATCTGCAGCCATTCTTCCTTCGTATAACCTTTTCCGACAATAAAAGGTGAAGTACGATCTTCCGGATCCTCATACTGTCCGATGGCAAAACCTTTTGCCCGGCTTAAGTATTCCATTAGTTCCTGGGCTGTCATAGCCTTCTCTTCTTCAGAGAGCTTGTCTACCGTCTTATAACCAAGCACATCCGCCTGGAAACGCAGCAATGCGGTTCCATCTACAGAATAGACATAATCCCCATCCTCATCAATGACAATTTTAAAATCCGTGATGACGCTGTCACCGTTTTTCTCAATCAGCTTGATCAGTCGGTACACAACATCATTCACCTCGGCATTTTTATTCCGGCTTGACTCAAATACATCCTCGATCTTCACGGAATAAGCCAGTTCATTTTCCGCCAGTACATTACCGTTACGATCCAGGATCCGGCCTCTGGTGCTGGTAATATCTCTCGTCTTCTCAATCTGCAGAATAAAATCATTCAGGTACTCTTCTCCATTGATGATCTGCAGATTAAAACAGCGATAGACCAGTACTCCGGCAAAAAAGAAAAACATTATGGTAAGTACGGTCAGTCTGCTGGTCACAATATTTATGATGTGATCTCTTATTTCATGAAACAAATTTCTGTGCGCTCCTTTTTTCCTTTTCCTCCAGCTTCTGGTTCACTTTCAGAATCAGAGGATATAACACGATCGTTACAACAATGGTATAGAGTGCTTCCGGCAGGATCACTCTTGTAAAATAATACGGGAAATGAAAACGCCCTCTCAGAAGAAACATCAGAATATAGCACAACAGTCCATAGGAAATATCGCTCACCACAATGAGTGCCAACGGCAATTTAATATCCTCCGGATAAAAGATTCTGCAGAATTTCCCGTTTATAAATCCTATGTACATCATGATCATGGCATAGAAACCTAAAAAACTGCCAAAAAAGATATCGCATAACAGCCCGCTGAAAAAACCGATCAGAAGTCCTTCCTTTTCCCCTCTCATAAATCCGAAAGAAGAAGTCAGAATGATCATCAGATTGGGAATGATCCCTCCCAGCGCAAGGCTGTTAAATACACTGCATTGTAAAATGAAGCACAGGACAACAAACAGAGTCACAATCACTTTTCGCAGGATACTGCTATTATTTTCCATCCGTGTTTCCTCCGCTTGGAATCTGTTGCTTTTTATCTGTGATCACCAGGACTTCACTCAGATGTTCAAAATCCACCACCGGAGTTAAATATCCCGACTTGGTCAGATTGTTGGTGTCCTTATTGATCGTGCTGATATAACCGATCAGGATATTCGGAAGATATTTGTCACTGATATCGGAAGTGACTACCTTATCTCCCTCCACAACCGCATCCTGACTGTCCACCAGTTTGCTAAAGGAAATGACTCCCTGCGCCATAAGCTGCAGGTCTCCCGATACGATCAGGTTATCCCCGGTAGCCAGTGTCATGCCGCTGACGTTGGAATTATCAGAGATGATCGAAGTCACTCTGGACCAGTTCGGACCCACAGAAGTAATGCGGCCTACCAGGCCTCCCCCCGCTATAACATTCATATCGTCCGCCAGTCCGTCATTGGATCCCTTATCAATAACAAAGGAAGAATACCAGTTGCCGGAATCTCTGCTGATGATCCGGGCTCCGATCTTATTATAATCTCCGTATTCCTCATCCAGCTCCAATAAGCCTCTTAATTCATTCAGTTCATATTTGTCCTGCTGCAGCAGGGTGTTTTCCTCCGTGAGCGATGCCACCTGCTCCTTTAGGGCACTATTCTCCGCTAAAAGTGTGCGGATCTGCACCAGTTCATCCGAACGGTTTGATAGCCATTCTCCCGCCTTAGCGATGCCCTGTTCAAAGGGAACGATCACATATCCCACCACACGGTTAAACGGGCGGTTAAACACATTGGTCCCGAAGGTCACCAACATCATTACAGTACACAGGATAGTTAAAATAAAAAGGAGATATTTACTCGGTAAAGTAAACCTCTCCCCTTTTCTTTTTACGACTGGGCTCATTTACTCATCCCTTCAATTGCGTAAGCTACAGATTTATAGTTATCATCCTTGATGATCTTGGCAAGTCCCATTGCCACGCTGGTCAGAGGATTCTCTGCTACATTAACATGCAGTCCGGTACCTGTTGCCAGTCTCTCAGCTAAATGGTTCACCTGGGATGCGCCGCCGGTCAGATAAATGCCGTGACGATAAATATCCGCTGCCAGTTCGGGCGGAGTTCTCTCCAAAATCACCTTTACATTATCGATAATCGTATTGAAATGCTCTTCCAGGGACTCATCCACCATTTTTGTGGGGATCTCACGTTCTACCGGAAGACCGGTCACAATATCTCTGCCGTATACGATGGCACCCTTGCCCTCTTCTTCCAGTTCTTTCAGGGCAATCTTTACATTTTCCGCTGTCTTGCCACCGATGATCAGTGAGAATTCTCTTCTGACCGCGGCACGGATGGCATCGTCAAATTTCATACCACCCACCTTGATCAGACGGCTTAATACGATACCACCCAAAGACAGAATGGAGATCTCCGTGGTCTCGTAACCGACATTTACCACCAGCACACCCTGGGAATTTTTCACATCGATATCCAGTCCCAGGCCGTCGGCTACCGCCTTTTCCACTACCATGATCTTTTTAGCTTTTACGTTTGCTCCCTTGATCAGATCGTAGAACGCCCTTTTTTCCACCTCAGTGACATCCGTCGGCACCGCAATGAAGAAATCGGAAGGCTTGGTATTGCCTTTTTGCAGATCTCCGATAAAATACTTCACCAGAGTCTCCATATTTTTAATATCCGCGATCACACCGTTGGAAAGCGGATAAGAAATATGAATATTACTGGGCGCTTTTTCATACATTTCAAATGCAGAGTTTCCGTAAGCAAATAAAGTATTTTTGTTCTCGATGGCAATCATATTCTTCTCGATCATAATGTTGTCATCATTGCGATTATAGATCTTTATATTGTTGGTACCGAGGTCGATACCGAATGCGTTGTTTGACACTGTCGTTTTCCTTTCTTATATCATCTCAATAATTTTTGTTCTTTAAAGCTAGTATACCTGTTATCCCCGATAATAATGTGGTCTAACAGTGGAATATCCATCTGTTCTCCCGCTCCAGCCACGTTGTCGGTAAGTTCCCTGTCCGCTCTGCTGGGCGTCGGATCACCGCTGGGATGGTTATGCACAAGGATGATATTCACCGCTTTGTCTTTCAATGCTTCTAAAAATATCTCTCTGGGAGAGATCAGAGCCATGTTCACACAGCCGTCCGACAGCTTTTTCTCCCGGATCAACTGTCCCTTGGCATCCAGACAGAGCAGATACACACATTCTGTATCCTTATGTCGCAGCTTCTCCATGAAATATTCCGCCACCATATCCGCACGGGTAAAGCAGATCCCGGTGCTTGCTCTCGCCCGGCTCATACGATTGGATAATTCAGCGATGCATTTTAATTTCACTGCTTTCACTATGCCGATCCCACGGATCTGTGTCAATTCCTCCACGCTTACATCGTGCAGACCCAAAAGTCCTTCCCTGGGATATTTTGCCAGTGCCAGGACCTTTTCTGCCAGCTCCACTGCGGAAGTATCTTTGGTTCCTGTCCGCAGGATGACTGCCAGAAGTTCCGCCTCCGTAAGGTTCTCCGGTCCGAATTGTTGGAATCGTTCATAGGGCAGCTGTGCGTTAATGTTACTTTGTTGTGTCAATTTAACAGGCATAAGTCTCCTTCTGCCTTCTCCGACGTATGATATCTAACGGATAAAACGATATACCACAAACGAAATGATCACACCGATCACACTCGCTATGGTAATATTGAACTCCAGCCCGAACGTAAGAATGATAAAACCAAGATTCAGTTCTACCGGACTGCTGAGTCCGAAATTTTGTCCGTAATTCAGAAAGGTACCGTCAAAGTAAGTTCCTATAAATCTGCCGATCACAAATCCGATCAGCACCAGTACAACCAAAACCCAATTTATTCTCTTCAAACTACTTCCTCTTCTTTCTTTCGTGTACACTTTCCGGATCCGATGGGTGCTCCCCGCGAGCCACCATCTTCCATACGTCTTTTAATACTATCACAAAAAGCTTCTTCTGTACACAAATTTAGTGGATTTTATTTTGCGCTTTTTCTACAGGATTCGTATTCCTTGGCAGGTTCTACATTGCCTGCCTTAGCTGTTCTTCTGTCACGATTCCCTTCTGCAGCAACGCCTGCAGGGATTTCAAAATGCCGAACTTGGCATGCTGCCAGGTCAGTCCACCCTGAAAATATACGGCATAGGGTGGCTTAATGGGACCATCTGCGGACAGTTCAATGGAGGATCCGGATACGAATGCCCCTGCCGCCATGATGACCTGTGCATCATATCCCGGCATATCCCAGGGTTCCGGTGTCACATGGCTGTCTACCGGAGCCGCTGCCTGAATTCCCTGGCAGAAGCCGATGACGCCTTCCGGCTGTCCAAACGTTATCGCCTGGATAATATCATGTCTGCTCTCCGTACCGTTCGGTACTACCGCAAAACCTAATTTTTCATAGACATTAGCTGCAAAGATCGCTCCCTTTAATGCACCCGCCGTCACAGTAGGCGCCAGGAAAAATCCCTGATAAAAATCCTTCAGAATGCCAAGAGATGCTCCTACTTCCTTACCGAGTCCCGGGGATGTCAGACGGTATGCAGCATTTTCCACACACTCTTTTTTACCGGCAATATAGCCACCAATGGGAGCCAGTCCGCCGCCGGGATTTTTGATGAGGGATCCCACGATCATGTCCGCACCCACATCGGAGGGTTCCATCGTCTCCACGAATTCTCCGTAGCAGTTATCCACCATACAGATCACATCCGGCTTGATGCCTTTGATAAAGGCGATCAGCTCGCCGATCCGCTGTACGGACAGGGTCGGTCTGGTCTGATATCCCTTGGATCTCTGAATGGTTACCAGATGGGTCTTCTCATTAATGTTTTCACGGATCTTATCATAGTCAAAGCTTCCGTCCGGCAGCAGGTCTACCTGGCGATAGGTTACACCGTATTCTGCCAGAGACCCTTTAGAAGGGCGGATGCCGATGACTTCTTCCAAAGTATCATAAGGCTTGCCTACGGGGGACAGCAGCTCGTCTCCGGGTCTTAAGTTGCTCATCAGAGCCAGTGCCAGTGCATGGGTACCACAGGTGATCTGGGGACGCACCAGAGCATCCTCTGTGTGGAACGTTGCCGCATAAACCGCCTCTAAGGTATCCCTTCCCAGGTCGTTATATCCGTAGCCGGTAGTACCCAGCAGGCAGGCTTCACTTACCTGATGCTGTTGCATGGCTTTTACCACCTTTAACTGATTATACTCCGCATTCCGGTCCACCTCGTCAAAACGCTCCCGCAGACTTTTCTCTATGACACATCCATAGTCATATACCGTCTTGCTGATCCCCATGGAAAGATACATTTCTTCATTACTGTTATTGCTGTTTTTCATAGATCCCTTTTTCTCCTAATTCCTTTATCATATATTCTAAAATTTTCTCTTCGTCATAGTCAAATTGCTGTTTATCCAGCCAGGTAACTGCGTTCTCCCTGCGGAACCAGGTCAGCTGTCTCTTGGCAAAATGCCTGGTGTCCCGCTTCAGAGTATACACCGCTTCCTCCAGGCTACATTCTCCGTCCAGGTACTCCAGGATCTCTTTATAGCCCAGCCCCTGCATGGATACCATTCCTCTGTGGCAGCCCATTTTTTTCAGGCTTCTGACTTCCTCCACCAGTCCTTCCGACAGCATTTCATCGATACGGGTTTCGATCCGCGCATACAGATTTTCTCTGTCATCCGTCAGGACAAAATAGCTGAAATTGTATGGGCTCGTGCGCTCTTTTTCCCTTTCATTATGCGCAGAGATGGGTTCTCCGGTCAGTTCATAATATTCCAGTGCACGGATGGTTCTCTTGATATTGTTTGTATGAATGTTCTCTGCTGAAACCGGGTCAATTTTTCTGAGCATGTCATGTAGTACTTCCGGTCCCTTTTCTTTCGCAAGCTGTTCCATTTTTTCCCGGTATTCGGTGTTCTCTTCGTTCTCCGTAAAATCAATACCCCGAAGCACCGCCTGAATATAGAACCCGGTGCCTCCCACCAGGATTGGGATATGCCCTCTGTCATAGATCTGTTCCATGCATTCCAGACACCGTTTCTGAAATACCACCACATTAAATTCTTCCCACGGCTCCAATATATCGATCAGATGATGGGGCACTCCCTGCATTTCCTCAGGGCGGATCTTGGCGGATCCGATATCCATATGTTTATATACCTGCATGGAATCGGCTGACAGGATCTCCCCACCTATAGCTTTCGCCAGGGCAATAGACAGTTTCGTCTTACCAACTGCGGTGGGACCGGTCAGCACGACCAGCGGTCTTTTTACAGATTGTGTTACCGACATAATTTTTCTTCCTTACACATTATCCATTATTCTGGGTGCAGTTTGCAGCATCGATAGCAATGACTAACATCAGCCCTTCCAGTTCGTCCTTAGGATCAGCAAAGTTAATCGTATAGGTATCTCCCCAATGGAACAGTTCCTTGGAGATATGAATGATACTGCTGCATCCGTTGTATACATCATAATCCCATCCCAGAAAATCTCCTTCCACGCGCCAGCCGTTATAATCAATCTCGTATCTGGGTTTGAAAAAAGAAAACTGTTTGCGGATCTCGCCTTTCACCTGCCCGCCGATTTCGATTTCAAATGCCGGAAGCAGGGTAAACAGCCGCTGCCTGATAACTCCCAGTTCACGATCATTTCTGTCATATATGTGTAACTGGTGTCCCAGGGAGAAAAATTCCGCCTTTACAAAGTATTTTGCATTTTCGTTCTCATCATAGACATCATAAGAATCTGTCCAGGAAAACACTCGTTGTTTGATCAGTAAACGCATTATACGATCCTCTTAAATTTCTTCTCCAGGTCAGTCTCCGTCATAGTAATGATGGTGGGTCTGCCGTGGGGACAATTATAGGGGTTATCCAGTGTCAGAAGTTCATCGATCAGCTGTTCCGCCTCCTGAAGGCTTAATCGGTTGTTACCTTTAACAGCTGCCTTACAGGACATGGATGCGATCTTCTCCTCGATGACCTGGAAGCTGCCGCGGTTGCCGGTCTCCTGGGACAGTTCATCAAGCACCGCTAAAAACAGTTCTCTCTCACTGCATCCATAGAGATCTACCGGGACACTGCGCAGGGCATATTCGTTGCCGCCGAAGGCTTCGATCTCGAATCCGAGCTGTGTAAAAGCATCCTCATAAGTATGAAGAATACTTTCCTCCTGCCCCGTCAGGCTGACAATGATGGGAGGCATCAGGCGCTGGGAAACCACGCTCTTTTCGTGGAACTGTTTCATCAGGCGCTCGTATTTCACCTTCTCATGGGCGGCATGCTGGTCAATGATGAACAGCTTATCCTCGAACTGGATCAGCCAGTAGGTATCGAAGACCTGTCCGATGATACGGTAGCGGCTGCGGTTCTGCACAGATAACAGTTTCTCTTCAAACAGATTCATCTGCTGAACAGCCTTCACCTCAGGTTCCTTATCTTCCGGCTGTGTCAGCGCAGGACTATCTTCCTTCGGTTCGATTACCTCAGCGGTCTCCGGGCAGATAACAGGCTCTGATGAAGTCTCATCCCTTGACTCCAGTGGTGCAGCCTCTACGAAAAAATCGTCCTCTTTCGATTCCGGTGTTGCCGCAGGTGCAATAGATTGTACCCCTGTCTGCTCACTTACCGGTTCCGGTTTACGGAGACTCGTCTGTATACCTGCATGTGTCTCCTGCCAGATCGGCTTCTGTATAAATTCCCTCCGGTCTTTCGGTACCGCCTCATATTTGGCAGCCTCCATGACGCGGTAGCTTTCTTCTCGTTTTTTCTCAAACACCTCCGGCGTGTGTTCCTTCCAGGAAGCTTTTCTGTCTTCCTGCTCCTTTTTCTGAATGGATTTTTCATCCTCTAAGGAAGCATCCGGGATCATTTCCCGGTTCCGCAGGGTTATTGCTATCTTCTCGCTCAGCATTCTGGCAAATGCCATGCCGTCAGAGAACCGCACATCCATTTTGGAGGGATGTACGTTCACATCCACGGTCTCCGTATCCATCGTAATATGCAGCACGCACAACGGAAATTTATGCTGCATCAAATACTGCTTATAACCTTCTTCAATGGCTTTGGCAATCACACCGCTGCGGATAAAACGACCGTTGATAAAATAGATCTCAAAATTGCGGTTGGAACGCACCAGTACCGGTTTTCCCAGATACCCCTCTACCTTAATGCCGTTTTCTTCCATCTGGATCGGTACCAGCTCCGCGGCGATCTCTCTGCCGTAGATCCGGTAGATGACTTCCCGCAGGTCACCGTTTCCGGAGGTATGGAATCTGGTCTGATTCCCCAGTACGAATTTGAAAGAGATATCCGGTCTGGACAGTGCCAGATGTTCCATCAGATCCGTGATATAACTCCCCTCCGTGGCAGGCTGTTTTAAAAATTTCCGGCGTACCGGCGTGTTGAAGAACAGATTCCTCATGAGGAATGTGGTACCGTCCGGCGCACCGATCTCATCAATGGACTGTTCCTTTGCACCTTCTAATACCATGCGGGTTCCGGTGAGGTTCTCTTTTCTCTTGGTGATGATCTCCACACGGGATACCGCAGCGATACTGGACAGAGCCTCACCGCGGAAGCCAAGGCTTGCAATATGGTTCAAGTCATCCGCATCTTCGATTTTGCTCGTGGCATGACGCAGAAACGCCGTGGGAAGCTGTTCCCGTTCAATGCCGCAGCCGTTATCCGTCACACGGATGAACTCAATACCGCCTTCTTTTGCCTCTACCGTAATCGCCGTGGAACCGGCATCTATGGCATTTTCCACCAGCTCCTTCACCACGCTGGCAGGTCGTTCTACCACCTCACCGGCAGCGATCCTGTCGATCGTCCGGGAGTCCAGTACATGTATTCCCATATATCTACCTATGCCTTTCCCTTATATCTAACCGTTCCAGCGGTTCTTCAGCTTATTCTGTAACCGGTACAGAGTGTTCAGTGCATCTAATGGGGTCAGCGTCGTCACCTCGATCTCCATCAGTTCCTTCAGAATATCCTCATCCGTCACAGTGTCGAACAGAGACATCTGTGCCAGATCCACCTCATCGTATTTGGGTTGCTTTTTTGCCTTACCATCGTTTTTATTATCGATAGCAATGCTCTGCACCTTTTCCGTAATATCATTGTCCGACAGTTGTTCCACGATCTCCTTGGCACGGTCGATGACCATGTCCGGCACACCTGCCAGCTTCGCTACCTGGATGCCGTAGCTCTTGTCCGCACCTCCTTTTACGATCTTACGCAAGAACACGATATCGTCGCCACATTCTTTCACAGCAATGCAATAGTTGTTCACATTGTTCATTTTGCCTTCCAGCTCGGTCAGCTCATGGTAATGGGTAGCGAACAGTGTCTTGGCTCCTAAAAGCTTGCGGTTGCTGATATGTTCGATCACTGCCCAGGCAATGCTCAATCCGTCAAAAGTGGAAGTACCTCTTCCGATCTCGTCTAAGATCAGAAGGCTCTTGGATGTGGCATTTCGTAAGATATTCGCCACTTCATTCATCTCCACCATAAAAGTGGACTGACCGCTGGCCAGATCATCCGAAGCTCCCACGCGGGTAAAGATCCGGTCTACAATACCGATATTAGCGGTTCTGGCCGGCACGAAGCACCCGATCTGCGCCATCAGTACGATCAGTGCCGTCTGACGCATGTAAGTGGACTTACCCGCCATATTAGGGCCGGTAATGACACTGATACAGTGGCTTCCATTATCCAGATAAGTGTCATTGGCAATAAACATATCATTGGTGATCATCTGTTCCACCACAGGGTGTCTTCCGTCCTTGATGTCAATAACACCCTTTTCATTTAACTTCGGACGTACATAATGATTTCGTTCTGAAACCAACGACAAAGACGCATACACATCCAGCTTCGCAATCGCTTTTGCGGTGTTCTGGATGCGGACCAGTTCCTGTGCAATGGTATCCCGTATTTTGCAGAAGACATCGTATTCCAGTGTCTGTAACTTGTCCTCCGCATTTAAAATAGTGTCTTCCAGTTCCTTTAACCGCGGTGTGGTATATCGTTCCGCATTTGCCAGGGTCTGCTTGCGGATATAGTCCTCCGGCACCAGATTCTTATAGGAATTGGTCACTTCAAAATAATAGCCGAATACTTTGTTATATTTGATCTTCAGATTCTTGATTCCGGTACGCTCTCTGTCCTCTTCCTCCAGCTGGGCAAGCCATTGTTTTCCGTCATGCTTGGCGCTGCGCAGTCTGTCTATGGTCTCATCAAACTGATCCTTGATCATCCCGCCTTCCCGGATGGACAGGGGCGGTTCGTCAATGATCGCTTCATCGATCAGCTGATAAATATCCTCCAGGCCGTCAATCTGCTCCCGGATTTCCGTCAGTTCTTCTTTTTCAAAGGCAGACAGCACTGTCTTAATAGGCGGCAGCATCTGCAGGGAATTCCGAAATGCGATCAGATCTCTGGGATTTGCCGTCTTATAAGTCACCTTACTGAGCAGTCGTTCCAGATCGTAGATGGGATTTAAGTATTCCCGGATCTCATCCCTGGAGATGGAATCCTGATTCAGCTCCTGAATGGCATCCAGACGCTTCTCCATCTCATCCTTTTCGATCAACGGCTGTTCGATGTAATTGCGCAGAAGTCTGGCGCCCATGGCGGTCTTCGTCTTATCTAACACCCACAGAAGAGAGCCTCTCTTCTGCTTCTCTCTGAGAGTCTCCGTCAGTTCCAGATTTCTTCTGGTGGAACTGTCCAGCAGCATATATTTGCTGGTAAGATAGGGATAAATATGGGTAAAATGCTCCAGATCTGTCTTCTGGGTATCATACAGATACTGTAACAGTGCTCCCGCCGCTAAAAGTCCCGTAGGGAATTCTTCGACACCAAGTCCGATCAGTGTATTTACCTTAAAATGTTTCATCAGGATCCGTCTGCAGCCGTCATCATCAAACATATGGGATTCCAACGCATTGACGGAGATATGTAAGCGGGACTTTAAATCATTCACATCAAAGCCACTGACTAAAAATGCCTCGTTACAGATGATCTCCGAAGGTTCGTACTTCATCAGTTCATCATTTAATTTTTTCAGATCTTCGACTTCGGTCACATAATAATCACCGGTAGTTACATCTGCCGCAGAGATACCGATGCCATCCGGAGTATAGGCAACGCTCAGCAGATAATTATTTTTGCCTGCTTCCAGAGATTGTACGTTTAAGTTGGTACCGGGTGTCACCACACGGATCACTTCCCTCTTCACCAATCCCTTGGCAAGCTTCGGATCCTCCACCTGTTCGCAGATAGCCACTTTATAGCCGCGGCTTACCAGCTTGGACAGATAGCCTTCTACGGCATGGTAAGGGATACCGCACATGGGCGCACGTTCCTCCAGGCCACAGCTTTTTCCCGTCAGTGTGATCTCCAGTTCCTTGGAAGCCACCAGCGCATCGTCGAAAAACATTTCATAGAAGTCTCCAAGACGATAAAAAAGGATGCAGTCCTTATACTGCTCCTTGGTCTCCATATATTTTTGCATCATTGGTGTCAATTCAGCCATGATCTTCTCCTGTTCTGTAAAAGGATCCACGACAAAGCGGACACGCAAAAGCTTGCGTATCCGCATCTATCTTAGCACAAAATATTGAGGTTGTAAATTAAAGAACCACTATGAAAAATGATAGTTTTTCACACTTACTGCAGCTTTGCTGCGCGTTCCAGTGCATCATCAATATGGGCACAGACATTTTCTCTGCCCACCTTATCTAAGAAGCCGCTCTTCTCCATGACATGCATGGGTTGTTCCCCTACATGAGACAGAATGATCTGGATGTTTTTCTTTTTACAGTCCGCATATAACTGCTCCAGATTGTGCATGGCTGTGGCGTCGATGGCGCTTACGCTGCGCATACGCAGTACCAGGCAGTTCATTTTCTCATCTAATGTGATCTTCAGGATCTTGTCCGCTGCGCCGAAGAATAAGGGGCCACTCACTTCATAGACCATGGTATTGTGAGGTACGACTCTTAAGGACAGGCTGTCCGCATCATCCTCATCATCCACATATTTCCAGCCTTCCACTTCCGTCACATCGCTCATACGCTTCATGAACAGAATGGCTGCCAGTAAAATACCTACCTCTATCGCTACTACCAGATCAAATACGACAGTCAGAACAAATGTAGTCACCAGAACGATAATGTCACTCTTGGGTGCAGTCTTGCACAGACCTATGAATTTACGCCAGTCGCACATATTGTAAGCCACCATGAACAGAATGGCTGCAATGGTGGGCATGGGGATCAGTGCCGCATAAGGCATCAGTACTACCAGAATCAACAAAAGTGTCACGGAATGCACCATACCGGCAATGGGGGTACGTCCGCCGTTTTTCACATTGGCAGCAGTTCTCGCAATGGCTCCGGTGGCGGGGATCCCACCGAACAATGCGGAAGTAATGTTGCCGGCGCCCTGGGCGATCAGTTCCATATTGGAACGATGTCTGCTGTTCACCATACTGTCCGCTACCACACAGGAAAGCAATGACTCAATGGCAGCCAGAATCGCGATGGTAAAAGCATCCGGCAGGACGTTCTGTACCATCTTCAGGCTGAAGGCGGGCAGAGAAATTGACGGAAGCTTATTGGAAATCTCATACAGATCTCCGATCGTATTTACATTCATGTTAAGTAGTGCAACCATGGCACTTCCCACCAGTACTGCGATCAGAGAAGGGGGAATCTTCTTGCAAAAGCCCGGCAGATACTGCCACAGAATCAGGATCAGGAGACTGATCACACCTACAAGCAGTGCCTGCACATTTGTGGTGGAGATGAACTGAAATACTGCTTTCAGTTTATCCATGGTCTCGATCAGCGGCTCTTCGCTGACAATGGTCAGTCCCAGGAAGTCCTTGATCTGTCCGATAAAGATCGTCACAGCAATACCGGAAGTAAAACCGGTGGTGATCGTATAGGGGATAAACTTGATCAGATTGCCAAGTCGTAAAAATCCCATCAGGATCAGGATCACACCCGCTAACAATGTCGCGATGATCAGACCGTCCATGCCGTTCTTCGCTACAATTCCTGCAACAATGGTGGCAAATGCCGCAGTAGGACCTGCGATCTGTACGCGACTGCCCCCTAAGAAAGAGATCACAAAGCCTGCGGTGATTGCTGTATAGATACCCTTTTCCGGTGTTACTCCGGAAGCCAGTGCCAGTGCAATGGATAAGGGCAGAGCAATGATCGCCACAATGATACCTGCGACCACATCTTTTACAAACTGTTCTTTCGTGTAGCTTTTCATCACTGAGAAAAGCTTCGGTTTCAATTTTTCCATAACATTCTCCTCAATATAATCTCCTCTGTAAAAAGACCCGTGTGAAATTATAAAATTTTTATAAAATCACACGGGTCTTATCATAGCTCTATTTTTTAGGCTTTGCAAGACTTTTTTATTATTTTAAACCTATTCTACAATACGGTTTTTACCGTTATTTTTGGCAGTATATAATTTCCGGTCCACAGAAGTAAACAATAGATCCAGCTGTTTATCAGCCTCATAACGTTCCATTCCACCGCTGATGGTAATATCCATCTGTCTGGTATTCTGGGAATATCTCCTTAAGCCTTCCTGGATATTCCGGAATGAATGTAACACTTGTTCCCGATCATCCTGTTCAAACACCAGCATAAACTCCTCGCCGCCGAACCGGGCTGCGATTCCTTTTCCCATCATTTCTTCCAGCATCAGTCTGCCGGCTTCCCGCAGTACATCATCACCGTATCCATGCCCATAGGTATCATTGACTGCCTTGAAATCATCTACATCCATCAATACGATCCAGAAGCTCTTCTCCGGCTTGCATATCCATTCATTCACCTGATTTACAAGATAGCGCCGATTATACAGCCTAGTCAGAGGATCATGGTTCGCTGCAAAGTTCAGATCCTCACTCAGACTCAGCAATTGCTTTCGTTGTTCCTCATAACTTCTGAGCAATTCAAATATCATGGCAAATACAGACACTCCCACAATAACAAAGGACCCAAGCGTAGTTCCTATTTTACCCGCTTCATCCATATTTCTCCATACGGAAGGCCGTTCAAAGCTGCTCATCATGATCACCAGATATTCCAGCAGTGTGACCGTAAAAGAAACGATCACCACATTTCTCGGGAAAAATATCGCCAGTCCAACGACCCCCAGGACAAGATATACGATAGAGGCATCCCCGTAGCAATAATACAAATAAGGAAATTCAATCCATACAAGTAGTAATATGATCAAGACCGCCGGTATTTGCACCTTTTTCGTAGTCCATCCGATAATGCCGATGGTCACGATCATCAGAAGACATATCCCGCAGATTATGGTCGGCAGTTTCGTACCGTGAATACAGAAATTGCAGATTGTTCCGATCAGATTTGCAGTGCACGCCGTTATCGTCAGTATCTGATACATTTTCCAGGACATGTCCTGTTCCAGTTCTATTCTCTTTTTCTTCTCTTGTTCTTCCATTTCTATTCCCTTTTACAATTTATTCATCTGTCATATTCATGGCTAAACCATATGGCCCATATAATAAAATCCATGACATTCATCCAGTGAAACATTCACAAGCTTCCCCACCAGCGATGCATCTCCCGGAAAATGTACCAGCGTATTATTTGACATTCTTCCGGTCACTAAGGAACTGTCATTTTCATTGATCTCTTCTACC
The DNA here is from genome assembly GCF_009695995.1 of Waltera intestinalis. Classification (GTDB taxonomy): domain Bacteria; phylum Bacillota; class Clostridia; order Lachnospirales; family Lachnospiraceae; genus Acetatifactor; species Acetatifactor intestinalis. The sequence continues at coordinate 9,954 of NZ_VUMU01000005.1, read as the reverse complement.
AGCACATCGCAGATCTGTCCCTGATACCTGGATACCTGTTCTCTGGCTGTCTCCTGCACGGTCTTAAGCACCCGGTCAAACTGCTCCTTTACCAGTTCCTCCGGCACCTGTTCCATGGCTGCCGCCGGTGTTCCGGTTCGTTTGGAATAAATAAAGGTAAAAGCATTGTCGTATTTTACGCGACGGATCACATCGATGGTCTCGTCTACGTCTTCCTTCGTCTCTCCAGGGAATCCTACAATAATATCCGTAGTGATTGCCATATCCGGAATCTCCTTACGGATCTTCTCCGCCAGCTCCAGATACTGTTCCTTGGTATAACGGCGGTTCATTGCTGTTAATATCTTCGTGGAACCGGATTGCAAAGGAAGATGGAGATGTCTGCAGATCTTCTTGGAATGCTTCATCACCTCGATCAGCTCATCCGACAGATCTTTGGGGTGGGAGGTCATGAAACGGATCCTCTCCAATCCTTCGATTCTTTCTACATCCTGCAAAAGCTGTGCAAAGGTAATGGGCTCTTCCAGATTTTTACCGTAAGAATTTACATTCTGTCCCAGCAGCATGATCTCTACAACGCCGTCTGCCACCAGACCCTCGATCTCCCGGATGATATCCTTCGGATTACGGCTTCGCTCTCTGCCGCGGACATAGGGGACAATACAATAGCTGCAGAAATTATTGCAGCCGAACATAATATTGATACCTGATTTGAAAGAATACTTTCTCTCCACCGGCAGATCTTCCACGATCTTGTCCGTATCCTTCCAGATATCAATGACCATTCCCTCATTTTCAAACAGGGAGCATAACAGCTCTGCGAATTTGAAAATATTATGAGTTCCGAAGATCAGATCCACGAAGCGGTAACTGTTTTTAATCTTCTCGATCACGGTGGGTTCCTGCATCATACAGCCGCACAGTGCGATCTTCATATGCGGATTTTTCCTTTTATAGCCGTTTAATACTCCCAGTCTTCCATAGACACGCTGGTTGGCGTTATCTCTCACCGTACAGGTATTATAGATCACAAAGTCCGCATTCTCATCTTCAATGATCTCATAGCCGACTTTTTCCAGGATTCCCACCAGTTTTTCCGAATCCCTGGCATTCATCTGACATCCGAAAGTAGTCACACAGCAGGTAGGCTTTCTGCCCAGTTCTTCTCCAAGCTTTGCCACATGACCGGAGGCTTTCTCCATAAAATAATACTGTCTGTCGGTTTCGTTCATTTGTGTTACATTTGTCATATAAAAAATATTGCCTTTCTAAATATCTGTATCTATTATCTGTCTGCGTATTTTGTTGCAATGGCGATCAATAGTCCGGTCGTTTTTTCCATGGACTGTACACAGGCATACTCATATCTGCCGTGATAATTTTCTCCGCCGGTGCACAGGTTCGGGCAGGGCAGTCCCATGAAGGACAGTCTGGCGCCGTCGGTACCGCCGCGGATGGGAGATACTTTGGGCTCGATTCCCAGCTCTTCCATGGCAGCTTTCGCGTTGTCGATCAGGTGCATATGCTGCTCCATGATCTCCCGCATGTTATAGTAAGAATCTTTCATATCCACTATAGCGGTGCCTTCCCCATACTTCCGGTTCAGGAAATCCGCACAGGACAAAAACAGCTCTTTTTTCTGTTCAAACAGCTGTCTGTTATGATCACGGATAATATAGTCCGCAGTAACTTCCTCCACATTGCCGCATATAGCATCCAGATGGAAGAAGCCCTCATAGCCTTCGGTATACATTGGATTCTGCTCTACCGGCAGCAGCTTCTGGAACTCCTGCGCGATCAGAATGGCATTTTTCATTTTGCCTTTGGCAGAACCGGGATGCACACTTCTGCCATATACATGAAGCTTTGCCCCGGCGGCATTAAAATTCTCATATTCCAGTTCGCCCAGTGCACCACCGTCTACGGTATACGCATAATCTGCACCAAACAGTTTCACATCAAAATGATCCGCTCCGGCACCGACTTCCTCATCCGGGGTGAAACCAATGCGGATCTTGCCGTGCTTTTTCTCAGGATGATTTAACAAGTCTTCTGCCATGGTCATGATCTCAGCAACACCTGCTTTGTCATCTGCGCCAAGCAGCGTCGTTCCGTCTGTCACGATCAAATCTTTTCCCACATAATTTAACAGCTCCGGGAAATCCACTGTCTTCATAACGATGTTCTCTGCTGCATTCAGTACGATATCTTTTCCGTCATAATGCTCTACGATCCGGGGCTTCACATTGGTATCCGTCACCGCAGGCGATGTATCCATATGGGCGATAAATCCAAGTACCGGTGCATTCTCGTAGCCTGCGGATGCAGGAACGGTAGCATAGACATAGCAGTGCTCCTTATCATAAGTGATCTCTGTGGCGCCCATAGCTTCCAGCTCACTGACAAGCAGACCTGCCAGGTCATGCTGCTTCATGGTGCTGGGGGTCGTGGTGCTCTCTTCACTGGACTGGGTATCGATCTTCACATATCGCAAAAAATTCTCTATCGTCTTAGTCATAATCTCACTCCTAACGTTTCAACACAAATACAACTTATCCGGGCATGTTCTTCTCTCAAATTCGAATAGCCATACTTTATTCATCATATCATGGTGCCCGCATCGCTTCAATATTTAATTTTATTTAAAAGGTAATTTCGGCGTGATCGTTCAGAGCTTATAGGTTCTTATTTCCCGGCAGATTCCCTGCGACAGCATCACTACCGCCAGTAGATTCGGCACCGCCATCAGACCGTTACAGATATCCGAGAAATCCCATACCGCTTCCAGCGAACAGACCGCCCCAAAAAAGGCAAACATTCCATAGCACAGACGATACCACCCTGTCCGGCGACTATTTCCAGCCAGATATTCAAAGGCTTTCTCTCCCTGATATTCCCAGGCAATAATTGTAGCAAACGCAAACAATGCGATAGATAGTGCAAGCATCCATTCCCCCGGCCTGCCAAATGTGGCGGAAAATACAGCTATCATAAGCGCTGTTCCGTTCAAAAGCTCCCCCTGCGCATCCCTCTGTCCCAGCATACCGCTGGATGCTATGGCAAGCCCTGTCAGGGAACAGATCACAATGGTATCGATAAAAACTCCCGTCATGCTGATATAGCCTTGCCGCACCGCATCCGGTGTATCTGCACAAGCCGCACTAATTCCGGCTGCTCCGAGTCCCGCTTCGTTGGAAAATACTCCACGGGAGACACCATAGCGCATAGCCTGCCTGCCGGAACATAAGAATCCAATGCTCCCTCCTGCCATAGCTTCCGGGCAGAAAGCACCGCATAAAATCTGCAGAATTCCTGCCGGTAGATTATGGAAATGCGTAAAGATCACCATGCCTGTTCCGAACAAATAAAATACTGCCATACAGGGCACCAGATATTCCGTGACCCTTGCTATTTTATCGATTCCTCCAAGGATCACCAGAATTGTAAATATACCAATCACCAGTCCTGTCACTGTCCGGTCGACTCCAAAAGTCACTGCCAGTGCCTCCGCAATAGAATTCCCCTGTGTCATATTCCCCATGCCAAAGGAGGCTAGTACTGCGAATATTGCAAACAGTACCGCAAGGATCCGCCCCATACGTCTATACGGAAATGCATTTTGAAGAACATACATGGGACCACCCACCGGTTTTCCTTTGTGATCTCTTACACGATATCTGACACACAGCGTACTTTCCACCAGTTTGGTCGACAGCCCGATGATCCCGGACAAAAGCATCCAGAACAATGCTCCCGGTCCTCCCAGCACCATGGCAGTAGCCACGCCTACGATATTTCCCGTGCCTATCGTTGCCGCCAGTTCCGTAGTCAGTGCTGAAAAAGAAGAAACCCCTTCCCCATCTGTGCCTTTCCGGCTCTTAGGATGGAACACCAGCCCAAGTGCCGCCAACAGATTTCTCAGAGGAAGAAAGAACAGACTTATCATCAGATAGCAGCCACAGCTTAATAATAAAAAAATAAGCCAGGGTCCCCATACGATCCGGTCTGTCTTCTGTAAAAAGCCTGTTACCTCTGTGATCATAAAAAGTCTGACTCCCTGACTTATTTTTCTAAACTATATTCTTTATTTTTCTATTTTATACATTGATATCACTGTCCGGCTGCTTTGCCGGATTCCTGTATTTCCGGAATGCATTTACTGGATATCCGGCAGAAAACCCGGGATCTTTTCTGCGATCTCACGAATCCCGAACAAATATCCGATGCCTTTCTCCAGTTGTCCTTCGGAAGCATTGAGCAGTGTTGCGGTCAGATGCAACTTATGCTCTCCGTATTCCAGATCACACATATACTCGTCGTTATCGTTTTCCATGGTCGTCCGGGACTTCGCTTCTATTTCAGCTTCTTTATCCCACATGATCTGTGCATTGGTATCATAAGGCATCTCTCCTTCGATTTCAATATAGGTCCCGGAATTATAATCATGCAGATAGGACTGCATATAATCAAAATAATAAGGGGCATCTGCACCGATATCATCCCAGGTGACAGGTTCTGTCTCATCTTCCAGCACAACCTTCATGGCATAGAGTGTTCCGGTCTCAGAATCCACGACACACTCTATACTGACTCCCGTAACCTCCTCTTCCTTCATGCGCATACAGATGTCATAGGCCATGATCGCGACTCCATCCGACAGCTTTTCATCATACAAAATATATCGTTTGATGGAAATGTTATCTGTATCCATATTTTTGAAAAAATAATCCACCGGGATCACTCCCATATCCTGAAAAGTGTAATTCCATTCCGTATTTAAAATATATTCATCTATCAGACCATATATTTCACCATCTGTTGCAGCTTCATAATCTTGTTCAGAGATATAGTACTGTTTTCCCGCAGCGATACCGTCTGCCAGATTTTGAAGTCTGTGCATGGTGTCTGTCTCATACTCTTCCTTCCAGACGGTATAATCCGTTCCTGTATTTGATATGCTGACTGACCTGGTCAGCCTGCTCTTATCCTGCAATTGTAGCAACCCTTCCGGTCCTGCGAATGCAAATACGATCAGCACGAGCAGTCCACCCATACATAGTAGGAAATTGCGCCGGTTCTTATTCTCCTGTTTTTTCATATTCCGCCTTTTGCTCCCCTGTTGCTTTTATTTTTTACCACCTGCATTCCCCCGGGAAAATATAAGCGCATTACCGTGCCTTCTCCAAGCTTACTGTCAATCTTCAGTTCCCCCTGATGCAGGGTGATGATCTTCTGACAGAGAGCCATTCCGATGCCGGCTCCGCCTTCCTTGCGGGATCTGGACTTATCCACCATATAAAAAGCCTCCGTGATCCTCGCGATCTCTTCCTGCGGGATACCCCTGCCGTTGTCTACAACCTTGATCTCATAGCCCTGTGTGAGCTTACTTCCCTTCATCAGGATAAATCCGCCTTCTTCCACAGCCTTTACAGCATTATCCAGCAGATTATATAACAGTGACAAAAGCAGATCCCTGTCGCCTAAAATCACCCCTCTTTCCAGATTGATCTTTCCCCGGATCCCTTTGCGTTCAAAGGGGATCCGCATCGTATCCCGGATATTTTCCTCCAGTTCTTTCGTCTGAATCTTCTTGAATTCCAATTCCTGTCTGTCCATTCCCACCAGCTCCAGCAATTTGTGAGACAGACTTTCCAGACGTTTTCCCTGACTGAAAATATAATAGGTGGCTTCGCCCCGCTCCTGCTCTGTCAGTTCATAGGAGTTCAGCATATCCGCATATCCAATGATGGAAGTTAAAGGTGTCTTGAGTTCATGAGCAAATGCCGCCGTAAAATCCTCCTTCTGTTTTGCTTCCAGCTCTTTTTCCTCCATCTGGCGTACCAGTCTGTCCGTCATCCGGTTAAAGCTCCGGGACAGTTCTCCGATCTCATCTGCACCCTGATAGGCAGCCCTCTTCTCCAGATTTCCCTCGGCAATCCTCCCCGCCGTGCGGTTTAACTGCTCTATGGGCCGGGTCAGATATCTGGACAGTAAAAATGCTGCCAGACCACCGATCACCAGCAGACCTGCCAGAGCAATACCATATTGCCGCATCATATTGCTCCGCTCTTCATAAATGCCGCTCAGGTCCTTCAGGATCCCAAGATATACCATATCTGCCGAATCCGTCGCCTGATCTGTGATAATGCTGAGCAGATAATAACGCGTTCCTACCTTGCGGACACCGTAGACCTGATCTGCACCGGGATCCATGGTGCGGATCATTTCTTCCGCAAGCCTCCTGATCTCATCCTGTGGCAGTTTCAGGCTGCCCTCCAGAGTGATCGTGCCATCCGTTTCAAGGATCATACATTCCGTACCGTTCTGATCCGTCATCCGTTCTGTTGCGGAATTTCCCGCCTGTATCCCCGCGAATTCTGCTCCGTATTTTTCCATGTTCTGATACACCATATCATAAATGGTCTGAAAGAGCAGGTTCTCACGTTTTCCCTGCTCCGTCTCCCGTTCTAACATACGGTTAAAATAGAAAAACAGCATAAAGCTTCCAAACAGCATGAAGGCTACCGTAAGAAGTGCTGTGATGGAAAAAAATAATTTATACGTGAACTTCATTCAAACGATACCCCACTTTATATACCGCTATTATAATATTTTCCCAATGTAACTTTTTCTTCAGCCGCTGCACATGCAGATCCACGGTACGGCTCTGTCCCATATATTCACCACCCCATACAGTCTCGTATATGGTTTCCCGATACAACGCCCTGTTTTTATTTCTGGCAAATAATAACAGCAGATCGAATTCCTTCGGTGTCAGATAGATTTCCTCCCCGTCCAGAGTCACTCTGTGGGATGCCGTGTCAATGGTGGCATTACACGCCCGGATGACCGTCTCCGTCTTATGATATCTACGCAGCACCGCCTCCACTCTGGCAAGCAGTTCTACGATCTCAAACGGCTTGGGCAGATAATCATCCGCCCCCATTCGGAGTCCTTTCACCTTATGTTCTGTAGATCCCAGCGCCGTCAGGAAGATCACCGGCAGCTCACAGGCTTTCGCATAATCCATCAGCTCATAGCCGTTGATCCCCGGCAGCATGATATCTAACAATGCCAGGTCATACTTCTCCCGTTCCATAAGATCTGCCGCGCTTTTTCCATCCGGCGCCCAGGTACACAGATACCCTGCCTTGGTCAGATTCATCCGGATCAGATTAGCGATCGGCTCTTCATCTTCCGCAATTAATATCCTGAACATTTCTTCTGCCCCTCATTCTATAAATTCTTATATTACTTTAACTCCTGATTGTATCCATTTTGTATCATCCAAAGCTATGCACTCTTTTCTTCTCTGTTCATACCATATAATAAATGTTTTTACGGAAAGGAAAGCGGATTGCTATGAAAGATTATTCTTTCGAGGAACCTTTTGAAAAATATCCTCTTGCCATGGCTTATGTCCCCTGGCAGCATTTTACGCAAATGTATGAAAATCTGGAAAAAGGCTACAAAGCCGGTACCATTTTCCCCGAACTTGACAAACCCTTTACAGGAAGGAGATGTATCAAATGAACAGCGAAGAAAAAAAGCTGCATGATATCGGCATCGCTGATTTCGTCCTGACAGATCTGATGCTGTATCTGGACACCCACCCTTCGGATCAAAAAGCCATGGAATACTTCAATCACTACGCACGGATCAAAACACAGATGGAGCGGGAATTCGCCAGAGATCATTACCCACTGCGCAAGGATCTCGCCGAAAGTAACAGGGACTGGCGCTGGGGCAGTGCCCCTCTCCCCTGGGAAGGAGGCTGTAACTGATGTGGAACTATGAAAAAAGACTGCAATTTCCGATAAATATAAAAGAGCCCAACGCGAAGCTGGCGCAGGTCATCATCTCCCAGTACGGCGGACCGGACGGTGAAATGGGGGCCAGCATGCGTTACCTGTCACAACGGTATTCCATGCCTTATAAGGAAGTAGCCGGACTGCTTACTGATATAGGGACCGAAGAATCAGTTTAGTGATGCTGTATGTGGATATTTCAAAACAAAAAGCGGAGAACATTCGCACCTGTTCTCCGCCCTTCAATTTACCATGTAACTTACTATTATGTCAATTATAGAATGCCGCCTGCAGGCTGTTATATCCCGCCTTACCATCGGATGTGAGATTAAGCTTTTTCTGCAGCTTGATTGTCTCCGCTCTAGCAGTCTTGCCATACCTGCCATCGGTGTCCTGATTACTTCCAAGGATCTCGTTACAACGTGTCTGCCACCATCTGGCTACCTCACCGGTAGATCCCACCTTATATGTAAGCCCTAAACGCTTTGCCTGCAAGCAGATCTGCTTGCGGACATACTGGGTGTTCTTTCCGTCCTTACCATCCTCTGTAAGCTTACGACCGTATGCATCCCTGTATCCGTCTGCGTTGGCCGCCTTCTGGAAGTTCTGAATATTGATATTACAGGTCTCTTCCCTCTGCGCCGGAACAGAAGATACCATTTCAAAGTCAGTATAAAAAATGTTTATGTCGCACTTTCCGCTGATTCCGGGAACAGATCCAGAAGAAGTGTACTGCCAAATGTCTGCAAGGTTCAGCTCTGCATCTGTCAGGCTGGTGCCGTATCTTGCATACCAAACATATACCTTTCCCAGCGCTGCAACTATCTTATCCATGTTAAAATAATTTTTGAGATAATCCCTATTAGTGTAAATGACTGGGACATGTCCTCTTTCCTTTACTCTCGTCAAGAACGCAATGGCCATATTCGTTGCCAAATCTTTTGTGATGTTCACACCCTTCGTTCTGGCATATCTTACGGTATCATATTCGAGATCATATGCAACCGGACATTTTTGCCAGTACTTTTCCACCTGATCACAGCAATAGTCCGCTTCATTTTTTGCCATAATCACAGATAAGGCATACGAAAACCAGTAAATGACAGCTGCCACTCCCAAATTAAAGCATGCCAGCGCATTGCTCACAAATTTTTCGTCTACATTATTCTTACCGTAACCGGCGCGGATACCGATACGCTTGTAGCCAGCATCTCTCACTCTTTTAATGTTTACATTCCCGTTATGTTTGGAAATGTCAGGTCCTTTATACAATGCTTGTTTCATGTTACTCCTCCTTCTTTCCGTCAAAGTCCAGCAGATTCCTCAGCAGCTCGTACATACCAGTGGCCGCCAGTCCGGAGATCATACCGCCAAGTACAACCTCTGCATTGATACCGGCCTGCAAGTGGATAATTATTGCTATGATGGTTCCCATGCTCAATGATGCCAACGGAATAAACTTGTTCGGAAATTTGTCAAATGCTTCCTTCAGCACATAACCAGTCAACAGACAGATGCCCAAAATAATAGGGTCTACGAGTTGCAATAAAAATGATAAATCCATAATGTTATCCTCTCTTTCTTAAAATGCCTGGACCGCTGCGAAGATCAGTCCGGTAATCAGGAATGTAATGATTGCTCCTACTGCAGTATTAAATAGTGTTCGTTTTGCATCGCTCCACTCTTTCCCCGGAGCATTCTCCATCTCGTCCACACGACTGTCCATCTTTTCGACCTTCTTATCAAGGTTAGATACCGTCTCATTCGTGTGCTTCACTTCTTCAACCAGCTTAATCATCGTATTCGACATGATATGTATCTCCTTAACAACAGGTGCAAGTTCTTCCAATCTATGTGTATTTGATTTTGCCCTCTGCTCTACTTCTGTAAGTCTGTGTTCGATATCAAGTTCATCCATTATCCTCACCACCTCCGGAGCTTTCTACGATAAGTGTAAATTAAAAAGAGAGGTTATTTCTAACCTCTCAGATTCTTTTTTTACATATTCTGTTACTCTATTAAATGGCAATTTAAAAATGACAGATTTAAGATTTAGTAACTCTATTACCGGAAAAGCTTATGCCGATGCGGGTATCACAAGTGTATTGGGTTGTGCAAAACAGTATTCTCCGTATGGAATAAGTTA
>NZ_VUMU01000046.1 GCF_009695995.1 Waltera intestinalis | reverse complement strand
TTTGTGATTGCCATACCTGTTTCATCAGCTCCTTTACTTCTTTTACATCGGCTTCATAGACGTTGCCCGTGGCGTTCATACGCTTGGCAATCTGGTTTAAATTGTTCCCGATGCGAGAGAGGATTGTATTGTATTCCCGTAGGTGTTCATAGTTTACATCATAGACATATCCGTACAAAATCAGATGCCGGATAAAGGCAGATTTGCTTTTCATATTGGAGGCTTTCCACTTCTGTTCTAGGATGTACTGTTCATCTTCGCTCAGATATATTTTCAATTCATTTTGTCTTTCTCTTTTTGCCATTGCTTTGTCCTTTCCCTTCCTTATTTATGAAGAAAATTTTGTAATATGCCGTATCCGGCGGTGTGCTTTTAGAACGTAAAAATTCAGAAATTCCCGTGGAGTAATTGCTGAGTTTTGGAGTGCAAAGGGGGTCAGGGGGATATGCCCCATGCAAGCCAATTTTTTCAAGTTTCTACTTGGAAGAAACTTGGGAAAATGGTGCCTGTGAGGGAACACAGGCAGTGCTTGCTATCTTTGGCAAATTGCCCGAAGGGAATTTGCGAGTTTTAGGCTGCATAGGCAGCCTGTCCAAAACTCATACGGGCGTTACCGCCCATTTATGGACAGCGTCCGGCTGTCCGGCTTCGGAGAACGGCATAGGTAATAAAAAAACTGCCACGGTTCACAGCAGGCATCAGATGCCCGTGAAGCTCCATAGCAGTTTGTGTGTTTTTTTATGAATTTGTGATTTTATCCATAAAAGATTTTAGCAACCAGAAGCTGCAAAGTCAATAAGAGAAAGTAGGAGAGAAAAGAGTATTTATTTTGGGATAAGTTGAGTTGATTGTATCAAAAGCGGTTGCGGAAAAAAGCCTATTTTAATATGAAAGGTTTTTTCCGGTTCGTTTTTTACAATGAGATTGGAGAATTTACAGAAAGGAGGTAAAGCATGAATACGGCAGATCGCAGAGCTGAAATAATAAATATTCTGCTTGTCAGACGT
>NZ_VUMU01000045.1 GCF_009695995.1 Waltera intestinalis | reverse complement strand
TTTGTGATTGCCATACCTGTTTCATCAGCTCCTTTACTTCTTTTACATCGGCTTCATAGACGTTGCCCGTGGCGTTCATACGCTTGGCAATCTGGTTTAAATTGTTCCCGATGCGAGAGAGGATTGTGTTGTATTCACGTAGGTGTTCATAGTTTACATCATAGACATATCCGTACAAAATCAGATGCCGGATAAAGGCGGATTTGCTTTTCATATTGGAGGCTTTCCACTTCTGCTCTAAGATGTACTGTTCATCATCACTTAGATATATTTTCAATTCATTTTGTCTTTCTCTTTTTGCCATTGCTTTGTCCTTTCCCTTCCTTATTTATAAAGAAGTTTTTGTGATATGCCGTATCCGGCGGTGTGGTTTTTGAACGTAAAAATTCAGAAATTCCCGTGGAGTTATTACTGAGTTTTTGAGTGCAAAGGGGGTCAGGGGGATATGCCCCATGCAAGCCAATTTTCTCAAGTTTTTACTTGGAAGAAACTTTGGAAAATTGCGCGGACAATGAGCCATGCGAGAATGCTTGCATTCTCATTTGGCGAATGTCGCGACAGCAATCGGTGAAGCCGATTTGCGGGCCTGTGAGGGAACACAGGCAGTGCTTGCTATCTTTGGCAAATTGCCCGCAGGGAATTTGCGAGTTTTAGGCTGCATAGGCAGCCTGTCCAAAACTCATACGGGCGATACCGCCCATTTATGGACAGCGTCCGGCTGTCCGGCTTAGGAGAACGGCATAGGTAATAAAAAAACTGCCACGGTTCACAGCAGGCATCAGATGCCTGTGAAGTTCCATAGCAGTTTGTGTGTCTTTTTATGAATTTGTGATTTTATCCATAAAAGATTTTAGCAACCAGAAGCTGCAAAGTCAATAAGAGAAAGCAGGAGAGAAAAGAGTATTTATTTTGGGATAAGTTTAGTTGATTGTATCAAAAGTGGTTGCGGAAAAAAGCCTGTTTTAATATGAAAGGTTTTTTCCGGTTCGTTTTTTACAATGAGATTGGAGAATTTACAGAAAGGAGGTAAAGCATGAATACGGCAGATCGCAGAGCTGAAATAATAAATATTCTGCTTGTCAGACGT
>NZ_VUMU01000044.1 GCF_009695995.1 Waltera intestinalis | reverse complement strand
TTTCGGGGAGTGGGGAATCGTGAAAATGCCTATGGATGAGCGTGCGTATATGACAAAAGAAGAAGCGAAAAAAAACAGGGCAAAAAGAAAGAAGAAGTGCCGTACAGAGCTTTGAAAGTCTTTTGGTGCAGAGACAGAAAGGGGTTCAAAGCTGTGCACAGCACAAAATAAAGTGGCAGAGAAAACGATAAAAAGTTCTCTGTTTTGCACAATGAAAATTTATACAGATTAAGCAGACTGAGAGGGAAACACATCCCGGATGACCGGCTCAATGGAGAATCCCTGCATCAGCCAACTAAATTGTTCCGCATTCATGGAGCGTAACTCGTCTGAGGAGCGTGGCCAGGAGAAATGACCGGATTCCACACGTTTGTAAAGAAGCAGGAAGCCATCACCTTCCCAAAGCAGCCCCTTAATCTTGGAAGCGGATTTTCCGCAGAAAAGAAACAGGGTGTTAGGGACAAATAGACTTTTTTGGTATTTCTGTTCAATAATGGCAGCAAGGGAATCAATACCAAAGCGTAAGTCGGTGTAACCGCAAACGATATAGATACCTTTGAAGTAGTTAGGGTCAGCGTCTCTAAGCATAGCGCACCGCCTTAATGAGTAGAAGAAGTTTCTCTTCCGAAACGGTAGGACCGACAGATATGTTGATATCACCACAGGTAATGCTCAGAGTATTGTGTTCGTGTAAATCGTGCGACTTAAGCGAATCGTGCAACTGGCAAAACACAGGTGTCTTGTTAGGATATGTTTGCAAAAGATCCGGTGTGAGTGCTACGATGTCATGCTCAGCCGGAAGCAGGGAATCGACGTATTCCAGCTTTAATTTATGCTTCCAGTAATTGTAGGTGTGGATGGTGACATTGTTTTCAGCACACCAGGCTTTTACGGTTAGTCCGCTGGCAGCCTGTTCCTGAAAGCGTGAGGCCCACTGTGTAAGCTTAATCTGATGAAGTTTTTGTTTGTTGTTCATGAGAGTCCTCCTTAAGTAATCGCTCGAATTGCGCGAATCGCGCAATCGACACGAAAATATTTGGAGCAATTATCTCATGAATGTGGTAGTATTATAAGGTACGAGTGGTTGAAGATTTAC
>NZ_VUMU01000043.1 GCF_009695995.1 Waltera intestinalis | reverse complement strand
AAATAATCCCGTAGCCCTTGGCAGGGTATAAGAAACGCGACACGCTCGCGCTCTGTCGCAGAGCGTAACGGTACATAAGCGAGGAAAGTACCCTCGCTAAGTACCGACGTCTGCTTACGGTCTGCTTATTCTTATACCCAGCCGGGGCTACTGATTTCTTGAAAAGCTTCATGGGTCTATAGAAGATAAATTTCCCTGTAGGTACTTTTGGGGACAGGTAAAAAACAAAAACTAAACAATATGGGCCTATAGCTAAAAATTTGCCTGCCAGATACTCAATTTCTTCAAAATGAGTACCTCAGAGCCGGTTTTTTCCCTATAGACCCATATTCATCTTTTTATGCGTTATTTGTAGCAATTTTAGTATCTCACAACTCATTTTTTCTGTATAGACCCAAAATATAGGACGCCCACGACGAACATTTTAGAATATATAGTTCCCTTGTTATACCTTCTGGTTTTCACAATTTGGGTATCAGCAGCAAAACAAGTTTCTCATACCCTAAAACTTTTCTCAGTGTGGGTATCAGCAGCAAAACAAGCTTCCCATACCCTCAAACTTTTCATAGTGTGGGTATCAGCAGCAAAATAAGTAACTCATACCCATAAACTATTCACGCTGAGGCGTAAGAAGGGTACAGAGGAGCTTGTTCCCGTCTCCTGTGCCCACGCTGAGGCGGAAGAAGGGCACAGACTAGCTTGTTCCTATCTCCTGTGCCCACGCTGAGGCGTAAGAAGGGTACAGAGAAGCTTGCTCCTATCTCCTGTGCCCACGTTGAGGCGTAAGAAGGGTACAGAGAAGCTTGCTCCTATCTCCTGTGCCCACGCTGAGGCGTAAGAAGGGTACGAGAAGCTTGCTCCTGTCTCCTGTGCCCACACTGAGGCGGAAGAAGGGGCACAGGCGGAACTTGTCCGGTCTATGGCAGCCCTACGTTACGAGCCATGCACCCAATTCATAAATGTGTCGCAAAGGGCGCTCCACATTTATTTCATTGACGGCTGTCGCCGTATAAAGTCAAAAACAAAAACAGCGACTTGTGAGCAAGCTCCCAGATCGCTGTTTTCGTTTTGACTTTGCATGGCTCGTAACTCTCAA
>NZ_VUMU01000042.1 GCF_009695995.1 Waltera intestinalis | reverse complement strand
GGATATGTCAGGGCTTCCCATAGAACGGATCGACCATTACATGACAGAGGAAGAACTCACTGCAGAGTTTGGCAAAAACGGCTGGAAACAGCTTCCGGATGCCATATCCCGGAGATACCGTTTTGTGCCCGCAAAGGTGGAAGTAGAGGAACACCATATCGGAGTCTATGCTGACAAAAAAGATGGACACATGGTAAAGGCAAAACATCCCAGAGGGCTGCTCCATGGAAGTACCGTTTCCCCGACGCTTGCGGCAGCCGTTATAAACGGCAAATATGTCAATGCCATTCCGCTTTACCGCCTGGAACAGGAATTCAAGCGCTATGGATTAGCCATCACCAGACAGAACATGGCAAACTGGATGATCCGTCTCGGAGAGGAATACCTTTCTGTTCTTTACGATTATCTCCACCGGAAACTGTATGATTACCATGTCATCCAGGCAGATGAGACACCGGTGCTCGTAAACCATGACGGCCGTCCGGCAGGATCCAAAAGTTATATGTGGGTCTACCGTTCCGGATATATGTATCCGGAAAAACAGATCGTCCTGTATGAGTACCAGCGGACCAGAAATGCTTCCCATCCCCGGGAGTTTCTGAAGGATTTTTCCGGCATCTGTGTTACGGATGGCTATCAGGTCTATCACACTCTGGAAAAGGAGAAGGAAGACCTGACGATCGCAGGCTGCTGGGTGCATGGACGCCGGAAGTTCGAGGAAGTCCTTGCCACCATACCGGCGGAAGGAAAAAAGGAATCCGTCGCATATCTGGTCATGAAGCAGATCCAGGCAATCTACCGGGAAGAGGGAAAACTAAAAGATCTCTCTTCGAAAGAAAGACTTGCGCAGCGTCAGGTGGTCATCCGGCCACTGGTAGATGCTTTGTTCGCGTACCTGAAACAGAAAAAAGATCAGATCGTGGTAAAAGGAAAACTGAAAGCTGCCTTTACCTACCTTCTGAATCAGGAAAAATATCTCCGGGTATTTCTGAATGATGGAGATGTTCCGATGGATAATAATGCTTCGGAACGTGCCATCCGTGGCTTCTGCATCGGAAAGAAGAACTGGGAAGTCATTGATACCATAAACGGAGCCAAGACATCCGCTGTGATCTACAGTATCGCAGAGACAGCAAAGGCCAACAATCTGAAACCGTACGAGTACTTTGAACATTTGCTGACCGTGATCCCAGAACACATGGAAGACACAGATCGCAGCTTTTTGGAAGAGTTGCTCCCCTGGTCACCAGCGCTTCCGGAAAACATTCGAAAATAGAATTTACAGCAGGCCGCAAAAGCGGCTTATAGTTGTCAAGGTATTCGCTATGGAGCGTTTAC
>NZ_VUMU01000041.1 GCF_009695995.1 Waltera intestinalis | reverse complement strand
AGTCATTCAGGAATATGGCTCTGAACGAGTAAGTTATGTGCTTGCCAATTCTGTCATGCACAAAAGGCAGGATGGACGGTTTTCTCCGGAGAATAAGGAGTGGGCAAAAGCTATTGAGCCTTATGCCATGGTGAAAAATGAGGATATGGTTGTGGATTCCCACCCGGCTGTATTAAATGGATTTATCAACCAGACAAGACGGTATATCGAGCAGGAGAAAGAGCTTGCGGCACAGGCGGCTGAGAAAATCACGATTGATGGACAGGAGTGCATCAAAGTCGATGAATGGGGGACTGAGGAAGAAACCTATGTGCTTGGAAATTCCGTAACAGATAATCAATTTTTTTATGCAGAGGTAAATGGTGTTGCCTTTGAGTACGATTATCAGCCACAGCGGGGAGAAGTCGAGGAAGATTATCTCAACGAGATGACGGAAAGGGATATAGATCGTCACGAAACAGAGGTGTTTACACAGATTGAAGGAAGCGAAGATTATCCTGAAGGTGTTGAGGAATCACCATTAACGGCAGAGGATGTGCAAAATCTGGTTCTGATTAACAGGGAGTATTCTGCAGGGACCAGAACCACGGTTTATGATTTTGAGTGCGATATTCGTGGAGAACATGACACATTGCAATATACCTTAGAGCATCACGATGATGGGGAAGGTTTTACCATTCATACGCAAAAGGATGATATTTGGGAACGGATGTCTGAGCCGGAACTTGAGCGTCTTGAGGGTATTATCAGCCGTGAAGCCTTGTATTTTAAATACCATGATAAAATAGCAGGGGCAAAGAGCATAGAGGATATGGAGGAGATTCAGTTCAGTATTATGGAAGATGAGTCTCCTTATTTTTCGGCAGTTTCAGATAGGGTATGGAAAGAATTTAACCAGAAAGAAAATGAGCTGTCTGGAGAAAATCGGGAAACTTCCGGACAGGATGTCCAAAAGCCGGAGGAAGTGTCAGACACATCATTAGAGCCGGATATCGAAGTACCTGTGAAGCAGGCAGAACCGCAGATTGATAAGACCGGGGCTGTCAATTTCCGTATCACGGATGATGCTTTAGGAATTGGCACTGCAAAGGAAAAATTCCGCAGAAATGTGGAAGCTATACATACACTGGAGAAAATAGAGAGCGAGAACCGTATTGCAACACCGGAGGAACAGGAGATTTTATCTCAGTATGTCGGCTGGGGCGGGCTTGCGGATGCCTTTGATGAAAGCAAGAGTGCCTGGGCGAATGAATATCAGGAGTTAAAGGGACTGTTATCGGATCAGGAGTATGCTTCAGCAAGGGAGAGTACCCTAAATGCCCATTATACAAGTCCTGCCATAATCCGCAGTATCTATGATGCCTTGGATAAAATGGGATTTGAAAAAGGAAATGTGCTGGAGCCGGCAATGGGTATCGGAAATTTCTTCGGAATG
>NZ_VUMU01000040.1 GCF_009695995.1 Waltera intestinalis | reverse complement strand
ACAATCCTCTCTCGCATCGGGAACAATTTAAACCAGATTGCCAAGCGTATGAACGCCACGGGCAACGTCTATGAAGCCGATGTAAAAGAAGTAAAGGAGCTGATGAAACAGGTATGGCAATCACAAAAATCCATGCTATCCAAGCAACCGTCAATAAAGCAGTAGATTACATCTGCAACCCTGCAAAGACAGATGAAAGCATTCTCATTTCTTCCTTTGGATGCAGTCCGGAAACTGCTGCTTTTGATTTCAAGTTTGCCCTGTCAAAAACCAATCAGGCAGACCCAAACAAAGCCTTTCATCTAATACAGGCATTTATGCCCGGAGAAGTATCTTATAAGGAAGCTCATCAAATCGGCATAGAGCTTGCCGACAAACTACTGGAAGGAAAATACTCTTACATTGTGGCTACCCACATTGACAAAGAACACGTTCATAACCACATCATTTTCTGTGCTGCAGATAACATCAATCATGAGAAATACCATGACTGTAAAAAGACCTACTATCACATCCGGCATCTGAATGATGAGCTGTGTTCCGAGCATCAGTTATCCGTCCTGCCACCAACTGACCAGCGTGGAAAAACATACAAGGAATGGCTCTCTAATAAAAACAATTCCTCATGGAAAACCAGGCTCAAAAATGACATTGACGAAGCCATCCAAACTGCTGAGACTTATGAGAACTTTCTTGACCTTATCCGTGCCAAAGGATACGAGATAAAAGGCGAAACCTTTGATAAAAAATCTTTAAAATATATCTCATTCCGACCACTTGACTGTGAGCATTTTATCCGTGGCAGAGCCAACTCTTTAGGTTCGGAATACACCAAAGAACGAATTAAGGAACGGATCGAAGAAAAGGCATTGATACAGCCTAAAAAGCGTATTCCATTTCCTACAAGAAAGAAGCAGCTTGTCAAAGATTATTCTTCCAAAAAGCTCATTGACACCTCGGAAGAAAAGTTTGAACAAAGTCCCGGTCTGAAGCACTGGGCGTACATCCAAAACCTTAAAATTGCTGCCAGCAGTTACAGTGAAACAGGCTCCATTGCCGAGTTGGAAAAACAGCTTGCAGCTAAGTCGGTTCTTGCCAAAACTGCACGAAACAGTCTTGTTGAAACCGAGCATCAGTTAAAGGATTTAGGACAGATTTTGAAATATGCTGAGCAATATCAGACCAATCATATCTATCATGTCCGATATCAAAAATCCAAAAATCCGGATGCTTACCTGCGAAGTCACGAAACAGAACTTCTACTCCATGACGGTGCAGAAAATATGTTAAAACGCCTTGGAATGAACCCTAAAACTCTAGATATTGAAAAGCTCCGTAACGAATACAATTCTTTGTATTCGAAGAAAGAAACCTTACAGAAAACCTATAAATCTGCTGAGAAAGAAATCAATGCTCTCAACAGAAAATTAGATAATCTGAATCAATATCTTAACCG
>NZ_VUMU01000039.1 GCF_009695995.1 Waltera intestinalis | reverse complement strand
ACATATCCTGCTCCCTTTTGCCTTTTTTCTTTACCGGTCGGGGAGTGGATTCTTCCAGCTGTTCCGGTTCCGGGGCATCCAGATCGCAGACAGCTTCTGCCTCATTGAAGAAAACAATAGTTCCATCCACTTCCATGAAGCTGATCTGACCGGCATCCGCCATTTTTTCGGAAGACCGTCCAAAACGGTTTCTGTTTGCCAGAACCATCTGCTCCATCATAAGCTGCATCTTTTCATTGAGGGAACGGACTTCAGCGGTCAGGGTCTCCAGCTGTTCCTGCTGGTTCAGAAACATCTGGATCAGAAGGGACTTGTCAACGGTATTCAGTTGTTCTTCTGTGTATCTGACTGCCATAGTGGGGCTCCTTTTCTTACTGGGTCCATTATAGCAGATATGGTACATTTCCGCCAGCCGGCGGCTGTTTTCCCTTCGTCATTATGACGGTGGATAACAGTACTGAAAACCTGAGAGTTCACTGCTTCCTTTCAGATTTTCAGTACGGTTATCCACAAATGCCCTGCCTTCCCAGACGTATGGAGGGCAGGACAGAACCATTGTGGATAAACAGCAGACAGTAAATCCACAGGGATAAAACTGTCCACAAAAAATTTCTGCGAAATGCACAAAACTTAAAAAAGCTTCTTCGGGTCCTCTGTCTGCTCTATCGGGTGTCTGGCAACGATCTCCAGTCCCTGCATGAGCATTGCGTACTGATCCGGAGTGATCGCCAGTGCTTCTTCGCTGTTTCTCGGCCAGTTAAAAGCTCCGGTATCCAGCCGCTTGTATAATAACAGGAAGCCATCTCCCTCCCACAGGAGTCCCTTGATACGGTCTGTTCTCTTGCCACAGAACAGAAACAGGGAATTTCTGTCGTAGGGATCCAGATGAAAACGGAAGCGTATGATGTTGGCCAGTCCTTCCATGCCTCTGCGCAGATCCGTGTATCCGGTGGCAAGATATATTTTGTGGAATCCGGAAGCATCATTGAGCATGGCTGGCTGCTCCTATCAGGTTTCTGAGGAACTCCGTTGATGCGTCATTATAGATATCTATGGTAATTCCGCTTTCTGTATGAAGTGTTGCAGCTACAGGGGAATGTGTCTGGGAGACTTTAGCCGGTATATTTTCTGCTGGTGCTGTGAGTTCCACGAAGGAAGGGGCTGGATCGCAAAATTCCAGACAGGCCTCCCGTACCCGGCGCAGGCGATAATAATAGTTCGCCTTTGTTATGCCATGCTCCTGACACCAGACATCGACTTTCATATCAGAGGGACGATTCTGGCAGTCCCTGATCTGGTCGGCCCACTGCTGTAGGCGGATCTGTTCTGCAACTAAACTGGTTTGAGTGTTCATAGTCTGACCTCCTGACGCTGGTCAAAAAAGTTAAGCGCTAAACTTTTTTGACTGTGTATAGTATGAGACTATTATTGCAGATGAAAGTTGATTGCAAAAGGTACTTGCTATGGAGCATTTAC
>NZ_VUMU01000004.1 GCF_009695995.1 Waltera intestinalis | reverse complement strand
TGGCAGAACTAATGCCTTGGTCAGAAACACTTCCCGATTGCTGTAAACAGCTGAAGAGATAATCAAGATTCGCCACCTCTATCAGGTGGCGATACTTTTTCGGGCAGGCGAGTTATTTGCCTGATACTATGATTTGTGGTGAAAGAAGTTCCTGCGGGGAGGAGAGAAATGCTGGCAGGATGATTTGGTGCAGAGTATAAAATAGTCACCTTGCCCACATAATATCCATATGTAACATGCTTGCAAATAGATTGCTATTTGCAAGTATCTGTGATAGAATACAGTTGAAGGAGGCGATGATTATGGCAAGAACAGCAAATGTGTTTGCTCGAGTTGAGCCTGAACTTAAAGAACAGGCTGAAAGTGTATTAGATCAGTTAGGAATTCCAATGTCAAATGCAGTAGGAATGTTTCTGCGACAGGTTGTTTTGCAAAAGGGAATTCCATTTGAAATGAAATTACCAAGAACGGCACCGTTGGCCTATGGTTCTCTTACGAAAGAAAAATTTGATAAAGAAATTGAAAAAGGTATGTCTGATGTAAAAGCTGGCAGAGTTTACTCAGCAGATGCCATTGAAGTTGAAATGAAAAGAGATTTTGGCATATGATTTTTCATGTGGCATATTCCGCTGAAGCAAGACAGGATTTGAGGGACATTTATGAATATATTGCGTATGAATTGTTGGTACCTGAAACAGCTGCCGGACAAACAGAACGCATTATGAAAGCTATCCGTTCTCTTGAACAAATGCCAATGCGACATAGACTATACGAGGAAGAACCCTGGCATAGTCAGGGGCTTAGGGTTTTGCCGGTGGATTACTATTTAGTGTTTTATCTGCCAGATGAAAACAGTGCTACTGTAAATATTATTCGGATTATGTATGGTGGCAGAGATATTGATAAACAATTGAATGAAAGTTAGAAAGAATGAAAGCATCTATCAATGGTAGGTGCTTTTCTTATGGAGATTTTTATTGGAAAGATACCCTACCTAAACATGCAAGGGAACCAAGTTGATTACAATAAAATAACATAAAATATTGAAAAATAACATAAAATATGTTATTATGAATGAAATTGTGTTACAAGGAGACGCCATATGAAAAAGCAATTAGAGCAGTATTTCGGCTGCAAAGTAAAAATAACAGAATATAAGAATAAATTACCATTGCCGATTTTTATGACTATGCGCGATATTATGATGGTTGAACTATATGGTGTTAACTTTGCCATAATAGATGTAGTGAAGGAAATGGAACTAAGTGTTGCCGCAATGAAAAAGCAGAAAGCAAAGTATGAGGAAGCATTGCAGTGTCCTGTAGCATATGAAGTAGCGTTAAACGGCGTTTCCATGAGAAATGCGCTGGTGAAAGGCGGAGTTCCGTTTGTGGATCTGCCGGGAAATGTATTTTTGCCATTTATGGGAATTGTATTGCAGGATGTGTATCGCAAGAGGCTTGTCAAGGCAGATAAGATGATGCCTGCAACACAGATGGTGTTCCTTGAATTGTTATATATGGATGATGAGGAATCTGTGCTAAAAAGTGAGGTTGCGAACAAGCTGAATCTTACCAGGACATCCATTACAAGAGCAACAGCACAATTAGAGGAAATGGGACTCATCCGCCAGATGAAATCCGGAACAGAGATTGCGATTAGGAGAAATTACACACGCAAAGAGTATTATGAGAATGCAAAAGCATATTTGATTAATCCGGTTCAGAAAGAGATTACAATTATACGATGTGAAGCAACCTTTGAATCATTTAGCGCAGGTGAATCTGCTCTTAGTCAGGAGTCAGAATTGAATCCCCCAAGAATAGAGGAACGGGCAATCTACAAGGGCGAGGAAGTTGTTGACCAGTTGGAAATTGTGGATGCCAGATCTGAAGACCCGGACGACTGCTTGAAGGTACAATTATGGAAATACAATCCTTCCTATTTTGCAAGAGAAGGATGTGTTGATCCTGTTTCGCTTGCATGTACATTCAAAGGTAACGAAGACGAAAGAATAGAAATGAGTATTGAGAAACTGTTGGAATTATGAAAGTACTTGTAATACCGGATATTCATCTGAAAACATGGATATTTGACCGGGCAATCACATTTGCTGAGGACTATCCGGATACGCTCTGGAGCTATGGTAATCATGATGTGAGCTACCCGTGGGGAAGGCTTGAGACCGGATATTCCCCTTATGCTGAGAGGATGGTTATATCAAAGCTTGAAGAACTTGAGAACAGCCTTAAGAGCCCGGCACAGATCAACATAATCCATCGGATTGATAATGTGCTTTTCTCCCATGGAGGGCTTACAGCTGATTTCCTAAAATGGTTAGACGAGGATTTGCTGGATGCAGATATAGATGATGTTATAGCAGCGGTGAACGATGCTCCGCTCGATTATCTCTGGAATGATGCATCTCCGTTATGGTTCAGATCACAGTATGAGACCAAAGCGGTATTCAGAGCAGATACATACAAACAGGTGGTAGGGCACACTCCGGTGGAGAAGATATTTGAAAAAGACGGCATCATATCGACAGATGTGTTCTCTACCTATAGAGACGGAACGCAGATTGGGGAGTCTGCGATGATTGCTATTGATTCGAAATCCGGGAAATTCGAGAAGATAGAGGTTATGGGGAAGCTGGGAGTGTGATGAGGATGAAGGAACCTACACAGCAGTATTCAGATACAATTAAATTATTACAAGCCAGGATACAGGCATTGGAGGATGAAAACCGACTTCTGAGAGAGCGATTGGATGAAGCCGGTGTTTCGTATTCGGATATTGTGTCTGGCGACGCTGAAGGAGTTGTGGAATTATATGATCCGGATCAGGGTGCTCGTATAAAGAAATTTGATGTTACGGATAAGATTGCAAGTGACTTCTTTATAATGTTCTGCCGCGGAAGGAAGGATGTGTATGATCTTCGCTATACGAATCCCAAAACGGGGAAGAACGGGTATTATACGCAGTGCTTTAACCGCTGGGATCGTGGCTGCCATATACAGAAAAAGGATGGAGTTCGTTGTAAGGATTGCGAATTAAGGGCATATAAGCCGGTCACCCTGCCTTTGATAAAGGCGCATATGAATGGGACAGATCCAAATGGCAATGATGTCGTGGCGATATATCCGATGCTTGAAAACAACCTTTGTCAGTTGCTTGTATTTGATTTTGATAATCATGCAAAGGGTGCAGAACAGGAAGATTATGCGAATATTGATGATAGGTGGAAAGAAGAAATAAATGCTTTGCGGCGCATTTGTAAGAATCTGGATGTGGACGCTGTGGTGGAACGATCAAGGTCGGGACGCGGTGCGCATCTTTGGATATTCTTCAAGGAAATGATTCCTGCCAGATTGGCGAGAAAATTTGGTTTTGCGTTGCTAGAGAAAGGAGCTGAATCCGTCAATCTTAAGTCCTTCAAATACTATGATCGCATGATACCGACGCAGGATGCGCTTCATGAGGGCGGACTTGGAAATGTCATTGCACTTCCTTTACAAGGAATGGCTCTGAAGTCCGGAAACAGTGCTTTTGTTGATGAAAATTGGAATGCATATGAAGATCAGTTAAAAGTTCTTGCCGGAACAAGGCGACTGACCAGACAGGAGATAGAGGACTATCTTTCTTTATGGTACAGTACGGGATTCACCAGCGAAGACAATGGTACTGATGCGCCATGGGATAAGAATTCTGAGTTTGAAGCAGGCAGTGTTAAGGGCGTGGTGCGTATCGTGCTGGCTGACCGCATTTACATAGACTCATCAGGAATGTCCAATAAGACAAAAAGACAGCTTCGCCGTATGGCAACATTTTCAAACAAGCAGTATTTCCAGAATCAGGCTATGGATATGCCAAATTACGACGAATCCAGATTCATTTACCTTGGAAGTGACGAAGGAAAATATATTGTATTGCCTCGCGGACTTCGGGAAGATATTCTAAAGAAGTTTGATAATGCAGGAATCAGTTATAAGATTGAAGATAAGAGAACAAAAGGGCGGAAACTCAATATTTCGTTTAAGGGAGAATTGCGTGAATCACAGATTCCGGCTGTGGAAACTATGCTTAATAATGAAACCGGGATACTGCACGCCGCCACCGCGTTTGGTAAGACTGTAGTCTGCTGCGATATGATTGCGAGAAGAGGCATAAGTACCTTAATACTTGTAGACAGGGCGGACCTGATGAACCAGTGGATTAAGCGTCTGGACGAGTTTCTGGATATTGATGAGGAACTGCCTGAATATCAGACAAAGACCGGGCGTACACGAAAAAGAAAATCATTGATTGGAAATCTTCAAGGAGCGCATGATACGCTGACCGGAATAGTGGATGTGGCCATGATACGCTCTCTTAAGAAAAAGGACGGATTTCATCCGATGCTGAAAGAATATGCTCAAGTATACTTTGATGAATGTCATCACGCAGCATCGGATAGCGCAATAGAAGTGCTACAGGAGATAAATGCAAAGTATGTATATGGCGTGACGGCAACACCGAAACGTGGTGATGGTAAGGAAAAGATAAACGAATTTCTGCTCGGCCCTATCAGATATAGGTTTACAGCAAAAGACAGAGCCGAGGAGCAGAATATTGATCATCTGGTATATCCCCGATTTACCCGGACAGTAAAGCCTCATCATTTGTCAAAAACACCATATGGTAATGATGCCTATGAACTGATAAGGAATAATGATGTTCGCGACGAACAGATCATCAGGGATGTGGCGGACTGTGTGCAGGCTGGAAGAACTCCGGTGGTACTGACGAAATATGTTGATCATGCAAAGAAACTGGCCGAAAGGCTTAAGATATATGCTGACCGCTTGATTCTGCTAACGGGGGCAAATGGAACGAAAGCGCGCAGGGCACAGGTGGAAGAACTGAATAAAGTTGATGATTTGGACAGTCTTATTCTTGTGGGAACGGGCTCTTTACTTGGAGAGGGCTTCGACTTTCCGAGGCTTGATACCCTGTTCATGGCGACTCCTGTTTCAGGGGAAAATGTTGTGGAGCAGTATGTCGGACGACTTAACAGGGATTATGATGGTAAAGAAAATGTCATCGTCTATGATTATGTGGACAGTCATATCCCGAAGTTCGATAAAATGTATGCAGCAAGGCTGAAGGCGTATAAAAAGATCGGATATGAGCTTTGCGTTAATATGGACGGCGAAAAGCAGAAGGCAAATGCAATCTATGATATAGAAAATTATGCGGAAACTTATTGGAAGGATCTTGAGGAGGCTAATTCAGCGGTCGTTGTATCAAGTCCGAGGTTAAATAATCAAAAAGTGGATTGCATTATAAAGATGCTTGGAAAGCGGCGGGAGTTGGGAGTCAAGGTAACAATTGTCACATGGCATCCCGATGCCTATAAATATGGCAAAGATGATGTTCGGATGGAACTTTTGGAGAGACTTCGCAAAGCAGGTTTTGAAATCAGGCTTGTAGAAGAGTCCTGCGAGCATTATGCCGTAATCGATAATGAGATTGTCTGGTATGGAAGTGTGAACCTGCTGTCAAAGGAAGATGCTGAGGACAATCTGATGCGGGTATGCAGTAAAGATATCGCCGCAGAACTTCTTGAGATGACATTTGGCTCTGAAGCAGAACCGCAGGAATGGTGAGTATGGACGCAAAAGAAATTTTAGAATTATACTTTGGATATCAGCTAGCAGGTAGGGGATAAAATATAATCATTATGAAGCAAAAATAAAAACGGAAAACTCGTTGATAAATTTAGAATACAGCAGTGAACTGTCGTGAAATGGAAAATAAAACAAACTGTTTATTAATTTGTAACATGAGCGGTGCCAGATGCATTAGTGTATTGTCTTCCTTTGTGAGGCTGAAAAATGAAATCGGATTTTCAAGAGAAGATGCAGAGCCATATATCCAATCCTATATGAGCAGATGTTTAGGAAAAGACCAAAAGACCTTTCGAGTACAAGATACATCAAAAGAAAGGAGAATGTGTAAGATACCTTGCGAGCAGGTGTTTGATGAAATATTTGACGGCAAAATTAAAGAAATGAAGACGGGTAATTTGAGGTACATATAATATAAATTGCGTAAAGGGAGATGAGTGCATGTTAATATACAATGGATTAAAGTCAGACTTTATGTCAGATACAGAAAATGATGTTTTGGAGACAAAATTGTATGATGCAATAAAGAATAAAATGAATCGTAGCACCGGATTAAGCGAACTCAATTCCTGGAGAAATTCTCTAAAGGAAATGTACATTACTTTGAATGATTCTAATATACCTTCTGATGCTGGGGTTGCAATAGAATACAATATTCCTCAAACATCCAAGAGAGTTGATTTCCTGATTTCCGGATATGGGAAAGATAATAAAGGAAATGTTATTATTGTGGAACTGAAGCAATGGGAAAAATTGCAGGCTATCGAGGGACAGGAAGCGATTGTTGAAACTTTTACAGGAGGAGCAAACAGAAGAGTAGTACATCCAAGTTATCAGGCATGGTCTTATGCTGCGTTAATAAAAGATTATAATGAATATGTTCAAGATGCAGATATTGAACTACATCCGTGTGCATATCTACATAATTATCCAAGAGTAGAGAATGATCCGTTGGATGCGAAACAGTATAAAGAAGTATTAGCCGATGCACCGGCATTTACTTATGGACAGAGAGATGCATTAAGGAACTTCATTAAGAAAAGTATAATAACTGGAGACAATGAGGATACCTTGGTAAAAATTGAGCATGGAAAAATTAGACCATCGAAACAATTGCAGGATTCTATTAGTGGAATGCTTAAAGGAAACAAAGAATTCATAATGTTGGACGAGCAAAAGGTCGTCTATGAAAACATATTAAGCCTTTCAACAAAATGCCAAAAGGATGGTAAGAAAAGGACTATTATTGTTGAAGGGGGACCGGGTACAGGGAAAACAGTTGTTGCAATTAATTTATTAGCAGAGCTTACTAAAAGAAATCAGTTTGTACAATATGTTTCGAAAAATGCGGCTCCTAGAACTGTTTATGGATATAAACTAAAGGGGACAATGAAGAAAAGTAGTGTGGATAACCTATTTAAAGGATCTGGTTGCTACACAGAAGCACCGATGAATTCTGTGGGTACCATTTTAGCTGATGAAGCACACAGATTAAATGAAAAGTCCGGTATGTTTCAAAATATGGGAGAAAATCAGATTAAGGAGATTATTCACGCGTCGCGGTGTAGTGTATTTTTTATTGATGAAAGTCAAAGAGTTACCACCAGCGATATCGGAAGCATAGCAGAAATTGAAAAATGGGCAGAAAGAGAAAATTCTGAAGTAATAAAAATGGAGCTCGTTTCGCAATTTAGATGTAACGGATCGGATGGATACCTTGCATGGATTGATGATGTATTACAAATTCGCGATACTGCTAACTATGATTTAGAAGGAATTGACTATGACATTCGAATATGTGATTCCCCCAAAGAAATGGAACATATAGTAATAGAAAAAAATAGAATTAGAAACAGAGCGCGTATTTTAGCTGGATACTGTTGGAATTGGCCAAAAGATACACGTAATGATGTGAATTATCATGATATAAAGATTGGAGATTATGGTATAAGTTGGAATTTAGATGGTGGAGATGCATTTGCAATTAATCCAGATTCAGTACATGAGGCAGGATGTATTCATACTTCTCAGGGATTGGAATTTGATTATGTAGGCGTAATAATCGGTGATGATATGAGATATGAGAATGGAGAAATCGTTACAGACTATTCAAAACGTGCAAAAACAGACCAATCTATGAAGGGAATAAAAGGTTTGGCAAAAGATGATCCTGAAAAGGCAAGTCAATTAGCAGACGAAATCATAAAGAATACATATCGAACCTTAATGACCAGAGGAATGAAGGGATGCTATGTATATTGTACAGATAGTGAACTGGCGGCATATTTAAAAGAAAGATTAAAAAGTAGAGGATAAGAATGACACAGGAAACAATTAATCAGATTCTAAAATTTAGAGATGATCGTGACTGGAAACAATTTCACAATCCTAAAGATTTGGCAATTTCTATTTCTTTGGAGGCAGCAGAACTATTAGAGGTATTTCAGTGGAGCGGTTCTGATACTTCTTGCGAGCGAAAGCAGGATAAGATTAAAGAGGAGCTTGCCGATGTAATCAATTACTGCGTACTTATGGCGGATGCTTGTGGATTGGATATAGATGAAATAGTACAGGAAAAAATAAGAATTAACAACGAGAAATATCCGGTCGAAAAGGCAAAAGGGAAGAGCGATAAGTATAGTAAATTATAAATATTTCATGTGATAATGCACTTTTTATAAATGCTTCTATAAAAATGATGTGATCTTATGAAGGGTGCTAATATCCCTTAGCAACTAAGGGCGCACTTCTATACCTACCTAATGGCAGGTATGGGTGCGCCTTTTCTCATGCGAAAAGGGATTGCGGGAGTTCTCCCGGACAAGCCCTGCGGCTTGTGATTACTTTTTCTTTTTCCCACGTCCGTTCCCTTTCACCGGTTTGCAGAAATCAGAGTAGCGCTGCAGGATATCCGTGAAGGTCTTAAACTCATACGGATCCATTTTTGTGAAGTTGATTTTGAAAAGCTTGCTGTACATAACCATCTGTGCCTGGGTGGCATTATCTGCTTTTCTTAGTTCATCAAAGGTACCAAGCATATCTTCAACCGGGGTAATCTGGTCACCGGTATCTGCGTCTTTCTCATGCGCTTCTCTTAGGTCTTTTGCAATTTTTACAATATCATTTCCAAGAAGATTGTTAAAATAGTTATCTTCGTTGATGGAGGCCGCCTCCAATGTTTTCATATAGTGATCACTGTCATGGATTCCGTTATTCTGTAAACGCATTCTGGTCTGCTCAATCATTGTATTCATATTTCGAATTTGCATTCCGGCCAGATTGTCAACATAGATTTCCAAATCGGAAAGGAAATTGATAAATTCCGGATGCTTGATCATTTCGCAAATCAGCCGGACATTCAGTTTGCCGCTTTTCAACAAATCTACAGTAGCGTCATCCAATCCCAGTTCATCTACAGCAAAAGGATGTTGCTCCTGATTCTCTGTAAGTCCCAGTAAATAATCTGAAGTTACTCCATAAAAATCAGCCAGAATAACAATCGCCTTATGTGTGATTTCTTTATAGTCATCTGTTTCATAATTGCCAAGAGCTGCTCTGGATAGCCCGGTCTGTTCTGACAGTTCCTGTAAAGACAAGCCTCTTTCAATTCTTAAATCTTTTAACTTTTCCTGTATCGATAATTTGCATTTCATAAATTCATTCCCCCAATTTAGTCAATAAAGTTTTGCAAACAAGCAATGTATTCATATAACTGTTCGAATGGAAGCGCTATTTCCAAAAGCTTGGATATTTTCACTTTTGGATTGTATTTCCTACCTTTTGGATATACGGGATTAGGCCTGTGATTTTGAGAAAATCAGTTTATGACAACTGAATGAGCATTCCAAATCACTACCGTTTCGGGGAAGCTAAGCGATGATCTGTAGGTCAGGGAGCGAGCCAAGGGCGTGATAACGGCACAGTCCAAAACAGTCTATGAGGCTAAAGAACCCAGAGGTTACCTGCCAGGAATTGATTTGGGGAAATGACAAGGAACCTATGAAATATCAAAAAAATGGGAGGAACACAGATGGTAGAAAACAAGAATCTTAATGAACTTCGAGATGAACTGGAGCAAGCAAAGCAAGAAAAGCTTCAAGCAGAGCACCAGCTTCAAAGAAAGAAAAATCAGCTTTCCTATCGAGAAAGCTATAGCCGGAAAGAGCGCAGTCACAGACTGATTGTTTGCGGAGCGATTTTTGAAAAGTATTTTCCGGTAATCAAAGACTTATCGGAAAAGGAGTTGAGCGAGGCATTAAGTATGGTGGATGTTGCAAGATTTACCAAGGAACTTGGGGTAGCGATTGATCAGGTCAGAAAGGAAGTGATGGACTGATGGCACTTTATCATTTCCATGTATCACGAGTCTTACGAAGCAGAGGGCAGTCCTCTGTGGAGGCAGCTGCCTACCGAGCAGGGGAAAGATTGGAAGATCATTATTATGGAAAAATTGCAGATTACACTGCAAAGGGTGGTGTGATTTGTGCTGAGATTATGGCTCCGGACTATGTTCCGGAGTCTTTCCATAATAGAGAGTATTTATGGAATGCAGTGGAGGAAGTTGAAAAACACCCGAAAGCACAGCTTGCATATAGTTTTGATATTGCTCTTCAGAATGAATTCACGATAGAAGAGAATATTGCAATAGCAAGGCAATTTGTTATGGAGAATCTTGTGGCAAAGGGCATGATTGTGGACATGGCAGTTCATGATCCGGATAAGGGAGAAGGGATTCCAAATCCACATATTCATGTGATGTGTCCCGTTCGCCCCATGAGAGAGGATGGAACCTGGGGGGAAAAACAAAAGCGAGAATACCTGTTTGATGTAGATGGCAATCCGATTCTTGATGAAAAAGGAAAGCAGAAATTCAATGCGGTACCTACAACAGACTGGAATAGACCGGAAGTGCTGGAGCAGTGGAGAAAGGCATGGGCAGATTTGGTAAATGAAGAATTTAGGAAACGTGGAATCAAGGAACAGATTGACTATCGCAGTTATGCGGAACAAGGAATTGATTTGATTCCGCAGGTGCACGAAGGTCCTCATGTACGAAATATGGAAGCAAAGGGAATTGTCACAGAGAAGGGGAATCTGAATCGTTGGATCAAAGAAGTCAATAAGGGAATCCTAATGCTTTCAAAGCAGGTGAAGGATATTCTGGCTAATATTGCTGAACTTATGCGACTGATTGCAGAAAAAGAAGCGGAAGCGAAACAGCCGGATCTTGCAGACTATATAAATTCTTACTTCGCAAAGAGAAATGAAACAGCAGATACATTCTCACGAGGCAGGCAGAAGGCAAAAGCAACGAATCTTAAGATGCATGCCACTGTGATCAATTACCTGATGGCCAAGCATATAGCTACCTTGGAGGATTTTAAAAGCTTTCTTTCTGAAAAGCAGAGTGACATTCATGATTTGAATGAATCCATGAAAGTGAAGTCTGCCAGAATGAAGGAACTTAAGGATATGATCCGCTATGGGGAATGGTATCAGGAAGCACAACCTATTTTGAGAGATCTTTGCTCTACAAAGAATGGAAAACGAAAGGCGCAGATTAAATCTGAAAATGATGAGGTGCTTCGAAGGTATCCTATAGCAAAGCGTATCCTGTTTGAAGAGAAGAAGATTGACAGGGTGGATGTGAGTGAATGGAAATCAGAAGTTGCTTCCCTTCAGGATCCTTATCAAGAAGAATATGAAAAGTATAAGAAACTGTCGTCGGAGACGAAGTTGCTTCGTGATATCAATAAATATATTGATGATGCAATCTGTAATACTCAGCCAAGAAGAAAGGAAGCGATACGATGAATCATATGAATCAGATTATTTTGAATATGGAAAATAGTATTACCCCGAAAGCGATACCTGTTATTGTTCCCCTGGCATATCAGGCGATGCTGAATTTACAGGAGAAAATCAATCAGGCAAATGCAGTGTTGATAAAA
The DNA here is from genome assembly GCF_009695995.1 of Waltera intestinalis. Lineage (GTDB taxonomy): Bacteria > Bacillota > Clostridia > Lachnospirales > Lachnospiraceae > Acetatifactor > Acetatifactor intestinalis. The sequence goes on along the minus strand of NZ_VUMU01000004.1, from coordinate 169,098 downwards.
GCGGGGAGGGGAACTTCTAAAAGGGATGAAGACGGAATCCCGTTATGGCAACGTTATTCGCTGAGTGTACCGGAAGCTGCTAAGTATTTTGGAATCGGAGAGACAAGGCTCTATCAGATTGTCTCAGAGCATCCCGGTGCAGATTTTATTTTGGAAATTGGGAGCCATGTGAAAATCAAAAGAGTCTTGTTTGAAAGATTTTTAGATGCTGCTAGTTGTGTCTAATGCTGAAAGCATTGTTCCCGAGAAGTCAATGCATGATACAATTCTGCTATGGAGAAATGGCAAAAATATTAAAAAGTGATGTGTTTTTGGACTGTTCTATGATAGAATCATATCTATCGAGGGCAGTCCTTTTGTTTTAGGAAAGGAGTGTCTATTATGTCAAGTAAAAGAAAGGATAACAAAGGCCGTGTACTACACAACGGCGAGTATCAGCAGTCAAACGGTCGCTATCGTTACAAATATTATGATGGCACCGGAAAGGCAAGATATTTATATAGCTGGAGATTGGATAAAAACGATCGAATGCCGGATGGAAAGAGACAGGGTAAATCACTTCGGGAACAGGAGAAGGAACTGCAAGCTACCCAGTTTGGGCATATTGCTTTAGACGGTGGCAATCTCACGGTACTGGAGTTGGTTCGGCGTTATACCGCAACTAAGATTGGTGTGAGAGAATCTACGAAGGCAGGCTATCAGACAACCATTAACTTTCTGGAGAAGGATCCCTTTGGTCAGAGACGTATCGATACCATCAAGATTTCCGACGCGAAGCTTTGGCTGATTACCCTGCAACAAAGACAGGGAAAAGGCTATAGCACGATCCACACCATCAGAGGGATTTTGAGACCGGCTTTTCGATTGGCTTATGATGATGACCTGATTCGAAGAAATCCCTTTGATTTTGAACTTGCTACGGTTATTGTCAATGACAGCGTGACAAGGGAAGCGATTACCAGGGATCAGGAGCGTAAATATCTTGAATTTGTCAAACAGGATAAGCATTTTAGCAGATATTATGAAGGCATCTTTATTCTGTTCAATACCGGACTGCGAATCTCAGAATTTGTAGGACTTACAACAAAAAATATTGATTTTAAGCATCACAAAATCATCGTTGATCATCAGCTGATCCGCAGTTCCAAAATGCAGTATATGATCGAGGAACCAAAGACAGAAAGCGGTGTACGAGAGATACCAATGTCTGAGGAAGTGGAGGCAGCATTTAGGGCAATTCTTGCAAAGAGAGTAAAGCCAAAGGTAGAACCCATGATTGATGGCTACAGCGGCTTCTTATATCTTGATAAAAACAATATGCCTATGGTGGCTCTCCACTGGGAGAAGTACTTTCAGCACATTCTTCAGAAGTATAACAGCATCTACAAGGTTCAGATGCCGAAAGTAACACCCCATGTATGCAGACATACCTTTTGCTCCAAGATGGCAAAGAGTGGCATGAATCCCAAGAGCCTGCAGTATATCATGGGACACTCGGATATCAGCGTTACACTGAACACTTACACTCATGTAAAATTCGAGGATGCAGAGGCGGAGATGAAGAGGGTTGCAGCAATCTAAACGGCTTGAATACTACAAAAAGTACGGGGGTACGATTGGGTATTTGTACCCCCATTTGTACCCCTGTTGTACCCCTTTTTCCTCAAAAATATAGGATTTTATGAGAAATTATGCGATGATACATGAATTTGAAAAAACGACGCAAAGCCAGTAAAATCAAGGCTTGCGGCGATATGAGAGGTTATGAGAGATTATGATAAAAGTGTTATTCATCTGCCACGGCAACATCTGTCGTTCCCCCATGGCAGAATTTGTTATGAAAAAATTGGTATCCGACGCGAATCTCGCTGATCACTTCCAGATTGCTTCCGCTGCCACCAGCACGGAGGAGATCTGGAACGGCATCGGGAACCCGGTCTATCCGCCGGCGAAGGCGGAGCTTGCCAGGCACGGGATCTCCTGCGATGGGAAGCGGGCCAGGCAGGCAACGAAGGCGGATTATGCGGAATATGATTATCTGATCGGTATGGACAGCGCGAATATCCGCAACATGCTGCGGATATTCGGCGGAGATCCGGATGGGAAAGTAGCCAGGCTTTTATCCTATGCCGGTTCGGAGCGGGATATATCGGATCCATGGTACACGGGAGAGTTTGGGACGACCTACAATGATGTCCTGGAAGGCTGTACCGCATTTCTTCGATATTTACAACAAAACGGAAGAATCGACACGTAAGTTGACACTTCCAACATAGTACACATGACAGAAATGTCATACCTGAAAAGTTCACAGAATCACCACATTTTTCTCACAATTCCTTCGCAGATGACCTTTACCATAAGAGGCAGATAAGGGGAAGTAAATATTCACAAGTTTTTTAAGGAATGAATGGAACAGGAGGAATGAGAAGATGAGAAGATGGAATTTGCCTCAGGCGAATACAAAAGTAATGTGCGCAGTGTTGACTGCTGCCATGGTGATGACCGGATTTACAGCATGCGGAGGAACAACATCCGCGGGCACGGAGAGTGCAGCAAGTGAATCGGCAGAACAGAAGGAGACGATCGTGCCGGAGAGCACGACGGAACAGAGCACGGTGGAGCAAAGTGTGGCAACAGAATCAGGTGAAGAGAAGGTGGAATCTTATCTCGGTCAGATCACTGCCATTGACGGCAATGTGATCTCCATTGCACTGGCAGAGAAGCCGGAAGCCCCGGACGGTCAGAAACCCGAGAAAGATATGTTAGATGAGATGACCTTAACCCTTAGCGGTGACACTATGACTATCACGGTCAATGATGATACGATCATCACGATTGACGGAACGGATGCCACGCCGGATGACCTCCAGGTAGGTGATACCGTATCTTTCTTCCTGGATGGCGAGGCCGTGACTTCATTAAGTGTAGGCATGCCGGAGCCGACACAGCCGGGACGGTCTATGCAGGCTCCGGAGCAAAAGTAAGCTGACGCACAAGCATGTTTCCAAGAATCCCTGCCATTTCTTCCGGAGACTGGGGAGTGGCTTCTTTCAGCCAGGTCTCTACGACACCGACACAACCGGTAATGATGAAGGAACAGAGATATTCATAGTTAGCATCGGATTGCGCACTTTCCAGAAAGCGGAGAGTGCGCTTTTTGATCTGGTCCTTTAGGCGGTTAACGAAGGTGAGATCTCCATGGGGGCCGATCATGACTCTGGCGAGATCTCTATGGCGGTCTAAGAAGCGGAAGAACTCTAACAGAAGACCGTCAGAGGACAATGTGGGAGTACCTAGCGGTTCCTGCTCCATGATCTCGTTGAACTCTCGGAACATTTCATCTTCCACCTTATGGAGCATATCGTAGATATCATCATAATGCAGATAGAAGGTTCCGCGATTGATATCTACCAGCTCTGTGAGTTCTTTGACGGAAATATCTTGAATATCGTGGGTTTCCATCATTTTGACTAATCCCTGCAGCAACAGGGCGCGGGTTTTGCGCACGCGGCGATCCATTTTTTCCATACGGCAATTCTCCATCCTTTCCGGGAAATGATCATAATATCTAATACGTATCTAATGCAAATCTGAATTTTTTCTAAAACAATGAACACACATCAATACAATGTTCAAAAACAGACATATCAACACAATTTGTGGCTTGCTTTTTCTTCCCTATTATTATATTTTGCTTGTGTTAGAAAATCAACACGAGTTCATTAGATGACAGTAATACAATTTTTCATCTTTGTAGTAAGGCTTTACAGAAGCGGGAAAAACTCTTAAACTAAGAATAGAAAAATCAGATACATAGGGGTACAAAGAGAGACACAGTAGGAGGAAACTATGGCAGCAGACAACACAGAAAAAGACAAAAAAGATAACTCCTTTATGATGAAACTTGCCACGCTTATCGTAGATAAACGAAAAGGATTCTATCTGATCTTTATTGTTTTATGCATATTTTGCGTATTATCCATGAATAAGGTCAAAGTAAATAATGACCTGACCACATATCTGCCGGATACGACAGAGACCAGAAGGGGACTGGATCTGATGGATTCGGAGTTTACGACCTACGGTTCCGCCCGGATCCTGATCTGTAATGTGACTTTTGATGAGGCACAGAAGCTGGCGGATCAGGTGGAAAAAATGGATGGTGTCAGTATGCTGGATTTCGATGACACTGAGGAGCATTATCATGACATGGAGGCTTTATTGTCTGTCACTTTTGATGAGGAAGCGGATACGGAAACCACACAGCAGCATCTCACCGAGGTACTGGATGCACTGTCTGATTATGATGTTTATTATTCTTCAGATATCGGTCAGGAAGAGCGTGATGCGGATGACCTGAATAATGATATGATCGTCATTCTGCTTCTGGCAGCTGTGGTTATCGTAGCCGTGCTGCTATTTACTTCCACAACTTACGCGGAGATCCCGGTATATCTGACCACATTTATCGTGGCAGCTATTTTAAATAAAGGAACGAACTATTGGTTCGGTACTATCAGCTTTGTGACGAACTCTATCGCAGTGGTGCTGCAGTTAGGTCTGGCAGTAGATTATGCCATCATTTTGGCACACCGTTTTATGGAGGAGCATGAGGACAAGGATGCCAGAGAGGCTGTAATAGTGGCTTTGAGTAAGGCAATCCCGGAGATTTCTTCCAGCTCCCTGACCACAATCTCAGGTATGGTAGCCATGATGTTCATGCAGTTCAGAATTGGTTACGATATGGGTATTATCCTGGCGAAATCCATTATTTTCAGTATGGTAGCGGTATTCTTCCTGATGCCGGGACTGCTGCTTACCTTTTCTAAGGCAATTGACAACACGCATCATAAGAGCTTCGTACCGAAGATCACGGCAGTGGGAAAATTCTGTGTGGCTACCCGCTACATTGTACCGCCGATTTTGATCGTGGGTGTTATTGCAGCATTTTTTCTGTCCAACAAGGCGAATTATGTATATGATGTAAATACACTGGAATCCAGCAGTATGAGTGATAATAAATTCTCAGTCAGCATGGTCAATAAGGAATTTGGCATGGTGAATCAGCTGGCGGTCATTGTGCCCAACGGTGATTATGAAAAAGAGGCACAGACCCTGAAGGCACTGGAAAAGTTGGATGTGGTAAAATCCGTTCAGGGACTTGGCAATATTGAAGCTATGGATGGTTACATGCTGACCGACAAACTGAATCCCAGACAATTTGCAGAGCTGATCGATCTGGATGTGGAAGTGGCGGATATGCTGTATTCGGCATATGCCCTGGATCAGAGTGATTACGGTGCTCTGGTCAGCGGTGTCAACGATTACGAAGTACCTTTTATCGATATGTTCCTGTTCATATATGATCAGAAAGAAAGCGGCAACATCACGCTGGATGATGATCTGGAGGAGACTTTATCGGACGCACATTCCAAGATCATGATTGCAAAGGATCAGTTGTTGGGAGAAGATAATTCTCGTTTCGTTCTGGAACTGAATGTACCTTATGAAGGAGAAGAGACCAGCGCTGCGCTGGATCAGATACGCAATACCGTGGCGAAGTTCTATAATATAGATGATATTCTGTTAGTCGGAAATGCCACCAGTGATAAAGATCTGGGAGATTCTTTCGCAACAGATAACACGATCATCACTGTACTGACGGCATTGTTCGTTATGATCATCCTGTTGTTCACTTTCCAGTCTGCCGGCTTGCCGGTATTGCTGGTAGTAACGATTCAGGGTAGTATCTGGATGAACTTTTCACTGCCGTATCTGCTGAGTGAAAATGTATACTTCCTGGGATATCTGGTAGTGTCCGCCATCCAGATGGGTGCGACGATCGACTACGCTATCGTTATCACCAGCCGTTATATGGATCTGAAGACGTACATGCCGATCAAAGAAGCTGCCATCGAGGCGCTGAACCAGGCGTTCCCCACGATTGTTACCAGTGGTTCCATGCTGGTGGCTGCTGGATTCATTATCAGTTATGTATCTTCTAATGCAGCGGTAGCAGCGATCGGACTGGCGCTGGGACGTGGTACCCTGACCTCTATTTTATTAGTGTTGCTGGCATTGCCCCAGACACTGCTGATCGGAGATATCATTATTCAGAAGACGGCATTTACTTTAAAGCGTGATCTGGCGAAGCCGCTGCCTTCTGCCGGTAGGATCCGAATGAACGGTCATATCAAGGGTTATGTCAACGGTGTGCTGGAAGGTGATTTCATCGGTGTCATCGACGGTGAGATGGGAGCGGTGGTGCGTCCCAAGGATACCGTGACCATGGAGCGGGAGGATGCAGCGGAGAATGCGTACCCCAGGTTGGAAGCACAGGAGTTGTCTGAGGATGGAGAATCCTGTCGGGATAATGAGACTGGAGACAATGCACCGGGAACCGATGAGAATCATGCAGATAAGAATACAGCAGAAAGCGAGGGAACAGAAGATGAACAGTAAGAGATTATTATGTTTCCTGCTGGGAGCGGCATTACTGCTGCAGACACCGGCAACCGCTTATGCGGAAGAGACGTTAACCTATGAACAATATAAGGGCGGCAACGGTTATAGAAGCACCGCGCAGGAGCAGGATTATGCAATTGTAGAGATCAGCACGGAGGAGGATCTTCGCAGGCTTGCGGAGAACTGTGTGCTGGACAGCTGGTCCAGAGGCATCAAAGTAGTGCTGTGCAACGACATCGTTCTGAGCATGGAAAGTGAATTCAATATCCCAACATTTGCGGGAATTTTTGATGGTAATAGTTTTACGATCTCCAATGTAAAGCTTACGGGGAATGGTTCTGCGGCAGGTTTTTTCCGTTATGTGCAGGAAGGTGCCAAAGTACGTAATCTCACGGTGAGCGGAGAAATATCTCCCTCCGGAAGCCAGAATCAGGTCGGCGGCATCGTCGGGGTGAATTACGGCAGCATTGAGAATTGTAAGTTTTCCGGTAATGTGATCGGCGATAATGAAGTCGGTGGCATTGCGGGTGTGAATGAAGAGACTGGCGAGATCCGCAGATGTGAATCCAACGCAAATGTCATTGGCAATCATTCTGCAGGTGGTATTGTCGGGAACAATCACGGTATCTTAAATAACTGCAGCAACAGTGGCTGCATCAATACCTATAGCACAGAAGTGACCTATGATCTGGATGATATTACCATGGACAATCTGGAGCAGATCAACAGTACTTCCAATGTGACTGCGCATACGGATACCGGCGGTATCGCAGGCATCTCTGATGGTAAGATCTATTACTGCTCCAATTCCGGAGCCATTGGCTATCAGCATGTGGGTTACAATACCGGAGGCATCGTAGGCAGACTGCATCAGGGCTATCTGCAGAATTGCACCAATACAGGTTTCGTGCAGGGCAGAAAAGATGTGGGCGGTATCGTAGGCCAGATGGAGCCTTTTCTGGAGATCCAGTATCTCAGTGACAGGCTGAAGGAACTGGACACAGAGACGGATAAGTTCCTGGATATGCTGGATGCGACACAGAAAGATTTCAGCAATTACAGCAGACAGGCATCCGCGCTGACCAAAAGTATCAGTACGAATCTGAAGGAAGCCAATAGCGCGGGAAATTCCCTTACCGGAACCACGAATGATTTGTGGTATATTTACAATCAGGAGCTGAACGGTGTCAGCAACGACCTGAAGGTTTTGAATAATGACCTGAACAAACAGGCCGAGGACGATAAAAATAACGGTAACAGACATGATATTACGCTAAGCGGTAATGATCTGAGCGGAGGTGACATTACGATCACCGTACCGGATGACACAGAGAGTTATAAAACAGCTCTGAAAAAGTTTGGTGAAAATGCCACGAAGCATCTGGATAATATGACCAATGCATCCACGGACCGCAGTGGTGGTATTAAGAATAATCTGGATACACTGAATCAGAGCTTGGACAAAGCATTTGACCAGCTGGGCCAGTTGGGAGATGTGCTCCAGGCAGGGTCAGACAGTACCAGCGCACATATGGATGAATTGATGGATCAGGCGAGGGTATTGCGCAGACTGGTCAGCGAGATCCGAGATGATCTCTTCCGTTACGAAGGGATTTCTGTGGAGGATACTTCGGATGAATCCGCCAGCAAAGGGGAAGTGAATCCCGGAGATCCCGATGCTGAGGCTGGTGAGGCAGAACCGGAGAGAACCGAAGAAGCATTATATGACACATCCAGCTTCCAAAAAGGTAAAGTCACACTGTGTGTAAATCGTGGTACGGTAGAGGCGGATACCAATGTCGGCGGTATCGTCGGACAGGTGGCAACGGAATATGATTTTGACCCGGAGGATGACATCACCTTGACCGGAACGGAGAGCTTCGATGTGGAGCAGACCATCAAGGCAGTCGTAAGAGACAGTCGCAATTTCGGTGATATCACCGGTAAAAAAGATAACGTGGGAGGTATCGTCGGCAAGGCGGAATACGGAGCAATTATCTCCTGTGAATCCTATGCACCCATTGAAAGTACCGGAGGCAGTGATGTGGGTGGTATTGCCGGATCTGCCAGCTATGCGATCCGCAGCTGCTATAGCATGGGCAGGATCACCGGTAAAAATAATATCGGCGGTATCGCCGGAGAAGGCTGCGATATTTTTTACAGTTATGGATACAATGATCTGGATATGTCCGGAGAAAATCAGGGCAGCATTGCAGGTAAAGTCAGTGATGACGGCAGCCTGTACGGCAATTATTATGTAGAAGGCGGTGTCGGCGGTGTAGACGGCATCGGTTACCAGGGCGGAGCGACCCCGTTGTCCTATCAGGAACTTTGCGCAAAGGATGGAGTGCCGGAAGCTTTTTCGCAGTTTACGATCACTTTCCTGGCAGATGGCGAGGAAGTGGCTTCCTATAAATGTAATTACGGAGACTATCTGTCTGCAGATCAGATTCCGGAGGTGCCGGAGAAGGAAGGCTATTACGGGGTATGGCCGGATTATGATTTCAGTTATATTACCGGCAATCGTGTACTGGAAGCGGAGTATCAGGAGTGGACCGCATCCATTGCTTCCGCAGAGAAAAATGATGCCAACAAACCTCTGGTCATGGCAGAGGGTAACTTCTATCCGAATGCTGCATTGCATCTGCAGATAGAGGGGGACACATATAAGGTCTCCATGACCAACTCCATGAAAGAGGACGCACCGGACTATACCGGAGAAGCAACCTTACGTGTCTACTGTGAGGATGCCGACAATACGGTGGTTTTGGTAGAACAGGACGGCGAATACAGAGAAGTGGAATCCACGGTGATCGGCAGTTACAGACAGTTCACCATGGAGGTACCCGGCAGCTTCCGTATCGCGGAGGCAGAAAGCAGCCATACCCGGATGATCGCAATGTGCATCATCGGAGTAGCAGTAGGGATACTGCTGATCGTATTACTTGTGAAAAAGGTGGCAAAACGCAGGAAAAAGCGTAGACAGGAAAAAGCGGAGCACGCCGGGCAGGCGGATGATACAGAGGGACAGTTATGATCCGGGCAGTAATTTTTGACATGGACGGTACGTTGATCGATACCGAAAAATATTACCGTATTTTCTGGCCGAAGGCATTGGAGGCTTACGGCTACACGATGACGGATGAGCAGGCACTGACGATGCGCAGTCTTGGAAGGCCTTTTGCCCCCAGACAGCTTGGGGACTGGTACGGCGAGGAATTTGATTATTATGCCGTACGGAAGAAACGAAAAGAATTGATGGAGGAAGCGCTGGATCGGGATGGTATCAAATGCAAGCCAGGCGCGGTGGAACTTCTTGAAGATCTGAAAAAAAGACACATTACCACAGCTGTTGCCACAGCAACGGATCTGGAGCGGACCGAAAAATATCTGACGCTTACAGGGATCAGACCTTACTTTGAAAAATTGATCTCCGCTACCATGGTAGCGGAAGGTAAGCCGTCTCCGGACATTTATCTCTACGCCTGCGGGCAGCTGGGACTCGCCCCAGAGGTGTGCATGGCGGTGGAGGATTCTCCTAACGGTGTCTTAAGTGCATACCGTGCAGGCTGCAAGGTTGTCATGGTACCGGATCAGACGCAGCCGGATGCAGAACTCAAAAAGTGTTTATATGCCTGTGTCCCGACTCTGGCAGAGATCAGCCACCTCGTTTAGAGGTGGCTTTTTGTATGTATCCGCGTATGCACTTGATTTTTATATATTACTGTGTTATTATTTTAACGATTAGAGTCACCGGCACAGATATGAACAAAAATAGCTGCAAAGCAGCGGAGAGTGCGATCGATCGCACGATTTTGCGAATGGCTGTGGCTGCTGGAAGCCTTGAGAAGGGGCAGAAAGGATATGGAAGAAATGAATTTTGATGACATCGTAGCAAAAGTAAAAGAATGTGGGAAGAAGACGGTTGCAGTCTCCGTAGCACAGGACAGTGCGGTACTGGAAGCTGTACATGAAGCCAAGAGACTGGGCATTGCAGATGCAATCCTGGTAGGTGATGAGGCGAAGATCCGTGAGATCGCAGCAGGACTGAATATGGATCTCTCCGATTATGAGATCATCAATGAGCCGGATATGATCGAAGCCTCCCTGAAAGCTGTAAAGCTGGCACATGACGGCCGTGCAGATATGTATATGAAGGGTCTGATCGACTCTAAGAATTTCTTAAAGAGTGTACTGAACAAAGAAGTAGGTCTTCGTACCGGTGGAACCCTGTCTCATGTATGTGTGTTTGAGATTCCCGGCATTGACAGACTTCTGTTCCTGACCGATGTTGCATTCATGACCTATCCTACACTGGAGGAGAAGGTTCAGATCATCAAGAACACCATTCCGGTATGTAATGCCTGCGGCGTTGCAGAGCCTAAGGTAGCACCTTTAGCAGCAGTTGAGGTTGTAAATCCCAAGATGCCTGTTACCGTAGATGCGGCAGAACTGACTAAGATGTGCGAAGAAGGACAGATCCCCGGCTGTATCGTAGACGGACCGCTGTCTCTTGACCTGGCGATCGATCCCGAGGCAGCCAAGCATAAGGGCGCAACCGACCGTAAGATTCAGGGTGATGCAGATGTATTGCTGTTCCCGGATATCCATGCCGGCAACCTGGTATACAAAGCAATCGTACATATGGTAAAAGTAAAGAACGGATGCATCCTGACCGGTACCAAGGTGCCTGTTGTCCTGACCAGCCGTTCCGATACCTTTGAGACCAAGGTATACTCCCTGGCACTGGCTGCAGTTGTAGCAGAAGAGATGAAAAAGAATCAGAAATAAGCTATGGATATCGTGATCGAAGCCGCTGCGGAAGCTGCGGGAGAACTGCTGTCGGCAGGTATAGATGCTGTAGTGGACAAAGCGGCAAAGCATAAGAGCGAATATAAGAGTGAATATAGGAGGAAACACACAATGGCAATCAAGAGTCTGATCATCAACCCCGGTTCCACATCCACCAAGATCGGTGTATTTGAGGATGAGAACTTATTATTTGAAGAAACTCTGAGACATTCTACCGAGGAGATCTCCAAATACGATACTATTTTCGAACAGAAGGATTTCCGTAAGAAGATCATCACCGATCTGCTGGCAGAGAAAAACTGCGATCTGAAGAGCTTCAACGTGATCGTAGGACGTGGCGGTCTGTTAAAGCCCATCCCCAGTGGTACCTATGCGGTAACCGATGATCTGCTGGAGGATTTAAAAGTAGGTGTACAGGGTCAGCATGCTTCTAATTTAGGCGGTATTCTGGCAAGAGAGATCGGTGATGAGATCGGAGTTCCTTCTTACATCGTAGACCCTGTTGTAGTAGATGAGCTGATGCCCATCGCAAGATATTCTGGTCTGGAAGAGATCCCCAGAGGAAGTATCTTCCATGCCCTGAACCAGAAGGCAGTTGCCAAGAGATATGCAAAAGAGGCCGGCAAGCCTTATGAGTCCCTGCGTCTGATAGTAGTGCACATGGGCGGCGGCGTATCCGTAGGCGCACATGAGGACGGCAAGGTTGTAGATGTATTCAGTGCATTTGACGGTGACGGTGCATTCTCTCCGGAACGTGCAGGCGGTGTGCCTTGTGCAGCGCTGGTAAAAATGTGCTTCTCCGGAAAATATACCGAGAAGGAGATCAGTGCAAAGCTGATCGGCAAGGGCGGCCTGAATTCTTACCTGGGTACCAATGATATGCGTGAAGTTACCAAGCGTGCCAATGAAGGCGATGCCAAGGCAGCGGAGGTGAAGCAGGCATTTCTGTTACAGGTAGCCAAAGACATCGGTGCTATGGCCTGTGTGCTGAACGGCAAGGTAGACCAGATCGTTATCACCGGAGGCATTGCATATGGTGAGGATGTAGTGGCTAAGCTGAAAGAGAGATGCGGCTGGATCGCTCCTGTGACCGTATATCCCGGAGAGGACGAGCTGTTAGCTCTGGCTCAGGGGGCTCTGCGTGTCATGAACGGCGAAGAACAGGTGAAGCAGTACTAATTTAGAGTAAAAATATAGAACTCCCGGTGGAATGATTCCATCGGGAGTTTTTTCTTTAGGGAATAGAACTAAAAATCAGCTTTGACAGAGTCCCCAGTACCAGCATGTGTACCGGATAAAAGGCATAGCAGGCAAGCTGGATCTTGCGGTTATGCGCGCCCTGGCGTCCATGGTAGCACCACAGAAGCGGCAGACACAACAGCGCCAGCCCTTGTTCTGAAATCTCGAAGGCATGACCGAAAAGCTGTAATGGAATCTGCATTCCTGCCAACAGCATGACATTGATCCAGTAGAGTCCGGCAAACTGTCCGGCAAGCTGCCACCATTTTTTCCCATGGAAGAGATAGAATACGATAACAGTCAGAACGCCTTCCCCGTAATAGTCGAACATAAGGAGGGTTGCCAGCACGTAGCCGACTACAGATAGCAGCAGGATCGCCGGAATCCACAGCCAGACCGGACATTTTTTCCGTATCGTATCCATTGCCCAGATACACAGGAAGCCTGTGAGCAGTGTCCAGATCACGTTCTGATGAAATGGGTAGAATAACAGTCCGCTGTACATCAGATTGATGGGAAGCTCAGACAGAATGGCCAGAAGAAGCAGGCGCATGCAATATTTTTTCTTATCATGGGTATGGAAGAAGCCTTCCACCAGGAAAAAGGCAAACATGGGAAATGCCAGTCTGCCGATGCCAGTCAGCCACCAGGCATCTCCGGCGAGGGTAGCCCACAGGTGATCACAGAACATGAACGCCATAGCGAGGATATGCAGCGTCAGAGCACTGAGATCCGGTGGGAAAATAGAACAATGGGATCCTTTGTTTTGCAAAATAAAACTCCTTTCAAAATTCCTTACGGAAGGATATAGTTGCATTATATCTTGTTTATGCGCTATAGTAAGGATGATTATAATTCGTCATATAAATCCATAAACAGGAAAGGACAGGAATGAAACAATGTATACAGACGGACAGATCTATATGGGTCTGGCAGATGGCCAGCGTGTGAATATGCAGCTGAATATGAGTAACCGTCATGGACTGATCGCGGGAGCCAGCGGCACCGGCAAGACCATTACGATGAAAGCTATGGCGGAATCATTTTCCGACGCGGGAGTTCCGGTATTTTTATGTGATGTCAAGGGAGATGTCTCCGGCATTGCCACAGCGGGTGTTGCTTCGGAGTCCATGGACAAGAGGATCGATAAATTCGGTATCCGCGACAGCTTTTCCTATAAGGCTTATCCGGTTTGCTTCTGGGATATCTATCAGGAGGGCGGACATCCTGTGAGAGCCACCATCTCCGATATGGGACCGGAGCTGTTATCCCGTATACTGGGGCTCACCGCCGCTCAGGAAGGTGTATTGAATATTGTCTTCCGGATCGCGGATGACAAGGGACTTTTATTGATCGACTTAAAGGATCTACGTATTCTGCTGAATTATGTGGCAGAACACAAGGATGACTATCTGACCACCTACGGAAGTATCTCCAAGCAGTCCGTGGGCGGTATTCTGCGGGCGTTACTGCCTCTGGAGAATCAGGGCGGAGACCTCTTTTTCGGAGAACCGGATCTGGATATTTATGACTGGATGCGTACGGATGTGTACGGCAAGGGTATCGTCAATGTGCTGAATTGTGTAAAGCTGGTGCAGAATCCTACGTTATATGCCGGCTTCCTGTTATGGATGATGTCGGAACTGTTCGAAAAGCTTCCCGAGGCGGGAGATCTGGAAAAGCCGAAGCTTGTATTTTTCTTCGATGAGGCACATCTGCTGTTCGCCGATGCACCGAAAGTACTGGTACAGAAGATCGAGCAGGTGGTAAAGCTGATCCGCTCCAAGGGTGTGGGCATCTATTTCGTGACCCAGAGTCCCAGTGATATCCCCGATTCCGTACTGGCACAGTTAAGCAACCGGGTACAGCATGCCCTCCGGGCGTATACCCCGGCGGAGCAGAAGGCTGTCCGGGCGGCAGCACAGTCTCTGCGGGCCAATCCGGCGTTTAAGGCAGAGGAAGTGATCATGGAGTTAGGTGTGGGAGAAGCACTGACCTCTTTCCTGGACGAGAACGGCGTGCCCGGCATTGCCCAGCGTACCTCCATCATCTGCCCTCAGAGTTTTATGGGACCGGTGGACGAGACGGAGCGCCGGAACCTGATGGCGCGGGACGGCATGGGACGCTATGATGAAGCAGTGGACAATATTTCTGCCTACGAAGTGCTGACAGACACTATAGAACACGAAGCAAAAGCACAACAGCTTGCCGCAGAGCGCGCCCAGCTGGAGAAGGACAAAGAAGCTTTGGCGAAGCAGCAGGCAAAGTTTCAGGAATCTGCTGTGAAGCAGAAACAGAAGGAATGGGAAGCCGCTCAGAAAAAGAAGGAAAAAGCAGCAGAGCGCAGACAGGCCCAGATCGAGCGTCAGCTCATCAACACCGGTGCCCAGGTCATCAAGAGAGGCATTCTGAGCACGCTGTTTGGAAAATAAATGCCGGAAGAAAGCAATATAATACTGCCTGGAAAATGGTTTTAAAAATCCAGGCAGTATTTTTATCAAGGAATTCATGAAATATTTTCTAAGATCACGGTTTCTGAAGCAAAAAACTTATTTCAAGGGTATCATATCCGAATAGGACACATTCCCCTGGGAATCATTCATGAAGAAGATGCACACGTAATTCTCCGGATGATCCAGTGGCTGTACCACGGTCCGATAGTCGGAGGTCAGATCCACCTCAAACCCCATCATCCATTTCGATGTCTCCCAGTCAAAGAAATCCAACAGATCCCCATTCTCATCCCGGGTCACGTAACTACAACGTGCTGCCACGGACATATTCGCATAATCATCCAGACGGATCAACTGCTTGCTGGCGCTTTGCACATCGTCGTCGTCATCGCTTAAAGGAATCGCATTTCGGATGATACCATCCGGATAATCTTCATTTACCGCAATCTGCAGCTTCACAGCCTGGGATTCCCAATTATCGAAATTCATCAGTACTACAAATGACAGATAACGATTCTCCACGTCACTGATATCCGATTCCGTCAGAATCATAGGAATATCGGATACCCCATCATCATCCTCCATATACAGCGCATTGTTTTTATATGCCGCATGCAGTACCCCATTTTCATCCAGTGTTACGCGTTTGCTTCCCTGAATGAACAGATACATCTCATCAGCTCTGGGATCTTCTTCGGAAGTAATGTAACCTTCTTCTTTGGCCTTGCAGAGAATGTAATAGCCACCGGAAGCAAAATTAGCCTGCTGTTCGGGAGTGAGCTGCAGCGTGATGTCGCTTTCATCATAGGTGCCGTCGTTTTCTGTGGTGACAGTAGTGTGCGCATTGGAAATCTCACGATCTGCCAACAGGGTATCACCGTCTTGAATTGCATAGAAATCCTGTAAAAAACGGGTGTAATTCGGAGCAAATCCAAGATACTCCTGCATTTTAATGCAGGCATCCCGGTAGTCTTCGTCTGTCTGATAAGGATAACAGATGGAGATACCACCGGCATTTTCCATATTGGTATCGGAATATGCAATACAGCTTTCCACTGCCCGGGTGGCAGCTTTGGCAGTGTCCGAATTATCTCCCAACAGTTCCAGCATATGTAGTACATCGACCATGCCGTAATTCATATCGGAGGAATAGCTTCCGAAGTCTCTGACTTTGGCACGATTACGAACCAGTTTCGGATAGTTTTGCACATCCAGAGAGGTATCCAGTTCCGCAAAATAGGTATTCAGAGCGTCTTCCGCTTCTGCGTAAGCGTTCAGGTCAATACATGACAGCGTAAGATCGGAATACAGATTCGGATAATAGTCAAAGACATATTCACCGTAATCCATATAAGAATCTACAATGTATTCACCCATCTCGTCTCCGGGAATCGCTCTGTCCGACAGGACGGAGAGAAAAGAGTAATTCCATCCCCAGCCGGGTTCGGTCTCCTGGGATGCAATCATATAATCTGCATAGGGAGCCAGCACGGAAGCCACTTCCAGAGAACTCATAAGGCAGGCGTCGAAGCCGATCCATTCTAATTTCGTCATGTGGGCTCCCACAGAATCTGCAAGTGCTTCGGACAGTTCATCCAAAGTCAGCAGATCTCTGTAATTTTCATCCACACCATATCCCAGTACGGGTCCGCCGCCGTGATCCCACAGAAGCAGACTGTAGGAATCTGCGGGGAAAAAGTCAAAGCAGTAATTCATAAAGCTGCTTAAAGTCAGGGGATCTCCCATATTTTCCGCAGGATAAGTATCCAGCGGAGCAAAACCGTCTTCGGTCAGGAGCAGTGTGGTACAGGCATCGCCATCCAGACTGCGATCCTGCCATTGCGAAGCACCTCCGGCATATACAATGACATTATTATGAGCGGTATCGACGCCGGCCGCTTCCATTTCGTCCATATCCAGACTGGCATTTCCGTAAGAGGATTCCAGATCGGATCCTACCATGTAGATCATGATCGTCTGCACGGTGCCAATGTCTCCGAGAGAATCATAATCTATCTGCGGCTGTGGTGTGGAAGCCGGTTCCGAATGATAAGTGCCGTGGTGAGACGATTGTGACGAGCTGCTTCCGGAAGCACTGGCGTATTCCAGAATCTGGGCGAAGACACCGAGTGGCGTCGTCTTGATCCGGCATCCTGTCAAAAAGACGGGAATCATCAGCAGACACACAAAAGTCCGTAGCTTTCTCTTTGTTTTTTCCTTCATAAGAACCTCCTCATAATTGAACTTACAAAATTTATTATTACATGAAAAAAGAGGTCCGTCAAACACTATAATCTCTTACAGCCGAAAAAAATACTAAGGAAGACTTTTTCAAAAAAACAGCATAAAAATGAAATGATCCGGGCATTCTGTGATCATAGAAACCAAGTAATTGTTCCGACAGAGCAAGGATAGGAGGATGGATATGGAACAAAAGGAAATTCCTCATATGCCGGCAGATTCGATACAGCCGGATGCGCAGCAGAAGCAGGAATACGAACAGTATGTAAAGTCGGTCACACCGACACACAATCTGTGGGCGCAGATGGGGAAAGCATTTCTGACCGGAGGAATCATCTGTTGTATCGGACAGGGAATTCTGAATTATACCGGAAATGTGCTGGGGATGGATCCGCAGACTTCCGGAAGCTGGTGTTCCCTGCTTCTGGTATTTTTGTCTGTAGTACTCACGGCGTTTCATATTTACCCCAAGATTGCAAAATGGGGAGGCGCCGGTGCATTGGTGCCGATCACCGGATTCGCCAATTCCGTGACGGCTCCGGCGGTGGAATACCAAAAGGAAGGTCAGGTATTCGGCATCGGCTGCAAGATATTTACCATTGCGGGGCCGGTGATATTGTATGGGATTTTTTCCAGCTGGGGGTTGGGGTTGATCCTTTGGGTGTTGCAGATGCTTGGAATCCGTGTGGGGTAGTCTGAAAGGCGCGGATAGATTCCGGCGGGAACGTGCACAGTGGTTGACCGGTTGAAATAGAAGAGAAAACAGTGTAAAATAATTTTATCCGGGCACGGTTTCGGGCAGAAACGGGTCAGTACGGAAAAAGATAAAGGAGAGGTTACCATGCAGATAGGAAAAGAGATGGCGATTCCGTCCATTTTGAAGATCGGAAACGGCGCATTAGGCAAAATCGGCGGTTATTTGAAGGCGGAGAATCTGGACCAGGTCGTGTTATTTTTCGGCAACGGACTGATTGACATGTTTGGGGAACTGGTGATGAATTCCCTGAAGGAAGCAGAAGTGAATGTCCTGGAATATAATGAACTGGACACAGTAGATATTGATGATATTATTACGCTGGCTTTTGCCATTCCCAATAAGGCAAAGGCTGTGATCTCCATCGGCGGAGGTAAGGTCATCGATGCCGGAAAATATGCGGCTTTTCTGCGGAATCTTCCTTTTATCAGTGTGCCGACTTCCAGCTCCAGTGACGGATTTTCCAGTGCCAGTGCCTCTCTTTTGGTACAGGGGAAGAGGACATCTGTTCCTGCGAGACTGGCATATGGTATCATCGTGGATACGCAGGTGATCCGTACCGCTCCGGAGAAGTTCATTTACTCCGGCATCGGCGATATGATCTCCAAGATCACAGCGCTCTACGACTGGATCTTTGAAGAGAAGGCAGGCTGCGGCGAAGTGAATGATTTTGCAGTCATGATTGCGAAGAAAGCGGTGAACAGCTTTGTCCGTACCCCTTACGAGAGCATCAAGGATGAACTGTTCCTGAAGGAACTACTGGATTCTCTGGCCATGAGCGGTATTGCCAATGAGATCGCCGGCAGCAGTGCTCCCACCAGCGGCAGTGAGCATCTGATCTCCCATGCACTGGATAAGATTCTGGAAGTACCGCAGTTACATGGTATCCAGGTAGGCATTGCCACCTACATTATGGCAAAGCTACAGGATCACCGCTATATCCGTGTCAGCACAGTGCTTCAGGATACCGGCTTCTGGGACTATGTGGCAACTTTACATATGAAGAGATCCGATTTCCTCAAAGCCATCGACATGGCACCCTCCATCAAACCGCACCGCCATACCTATCTCCATGAGGAAAAGTACCGCGAAGCCGCGAAAAAGCTGGTGTTGGAGGATGAAGTACTGAATCGGGTACTGGAGGATTGACGGAGTTTATAAAGAGTTTATATTTTTTTTCTTGCAAACGTAAAAGATTGCGTTATAATGTTAGATAGCTAACAAAAATAGTTAGCTATCTAACATTTTTTATTTACGTAAGTAGAGAAGCGAAAGTTGAAGATAGGGAGGCAGAATGGACGAGGAAGATGTATTGACGAACCGCCAACTTGGATTCGAGCTCAAGGCCGCCAACAACATGATCCGCCGGAAGATGGAAGTGATCTTCGCCCAGCAGGATAGTCATGAACTTAACGGAATGCAGGGACCGCTTCTGGGATATCTGTATCATAAGAGCAGGAACGGTGATGTATATCAGAAGGATGTGGAGCAGGAGTTCCGGATCCGCAGATCTACGGCGACGGTAATGCTGCAGAGCCTGGAACAGAAGGGATATCTTATCCGGGTAGCGTCGACGGAGGATGCCAGATTAAAAAGGATTCTTCTGACAGAGAAAGCAATCGAGCATCATAATATGATCGAAGAGCAGATCCGGATTTTCAACCGGGAGCTGGAGGATGGTATTACCGAAGAAGAGAAACGGACATTCTTAACTATTTTAGATAAGATGGTGCAGAATCTGGGAATGGAAGGTGAGCGCGTGGAAAGTTCCAACGTACCATGCCGAAATGAGTGATGACAGCAGTTATTCCAGACAGGCAGATCACCGAGTATTTAGCAGAGCAGAAAAAGCAGAAAGGAAATCAGCTATGATTAAAACATTAGCCAGACAGATCAAGGAATATAAGCGTGCATCCTTTGTCACACCCATATTCATGATCCTGGAAGTAGCCATGGAAATGGTGATTCCGCTCCTGATGGCATCGATCATTGATGACGGTGTGCAGGCGGGAGATATGAAACATATTTTTGTCATCGGTTGTTATATGGTCCTGGCAGCTATTGTCGGATTGTTCGCCGGTGTCATGGGTGGTAAATACGGTGCGAAAGCATCCACCGGATTTGCCAGAAACTTAAGAGAAGCCATGTATGAGAACATTCAGACCTTCTCTTTCTCCAACATTGATAAGTTCTCCACCGCAGGACTGGTCACTCGTATGACTACGGATGTTACCAATATCCAGAACGCTTACCAGATGCTCTTACGTATGTGCTTCCGTGCACCGGTCAGCCTGATCTGCGCCATGCTGATGGCGTTTCTGATCAACGCGAAAGTGGCAAGCATCTATCTGGTAGCCGTGGTATTTTTGGGAATCATCATGATTTTTATCATGAAAAAAGTATCGAAATACTTCAGTGAAGTATTCAAAAAATACGATGACTTAAATGCCAGCGTACAGGAAAACGTAGCGGCGCAGCGCGTGGTAAAGGCTTATGTGCGTGAGGACTACGAGATCGACAAGTTCCACAAGGCCAGCTACAACATCTACAAGATGTTCAAAAAGGCAGAGTGTACGATGGTCACCATCTGGCCCGTCATGCACTTTACCGTATATGGCTGTATTCTGGGCATCAGCTGGCTGGGTGCGCACATGATCGTTGCCAGTCAGTTGACCACCGGTGAACTGATGAGTCTGTTGACCTATTGTATGACGATCCTGATGAATCTGATGATGTTAGCCATGATCTTCGTTATGATGACCATGAGTGCTGCCAGTGCCAAACGTATTGCGGAAGTACTGGAAGAGAAGGCAGACATCACGAATCCCGAACAGCCTGATTATGATGTGACGGACGGAAGCATCCGTTTTGATCATGTAACCTTCCGTTATAATAAGCAGAGTGAAAAGCCGGTGTTAGATGACCTGAATTTCGAGATTAAAGCCGGTGAGACCATCGGCATCCTGGGTGGTACCGGAAGCTCCAAGACCAGTCTGGTGAACCTCATCAGCCGTCTGTATGATGTCAATGAGGGTACCGTTTATGTCGGTGGCAAGGACGTCAGAAACTATGATCTGGAAACCTTACGTAACGAGGTATCTGTGGTGTTGCAGAAAAACGTGCTGTTCTCCGGTACGATCTTGGAGAACCTCCGTTGGGGCGACGAGAACGCTACCGAAGAGGAGTGCATCCGTGCCTGCCGTCTCGCATGTGCCGATGAATTTATTGAAAAGATGCCTGGAAAATATAATACTTATATTGAGCAGGGCGGAAGCAATGTATCCGGCGGACAGAAGCAGAGACTGTGTATTGCCAGAGCACTGCTGAAAAAGCCGAAGGTACTGATCCTGGATGATTCCACCAGCGCCGTGGATACCGCTACGGATGCGAAGATCCGCAAGGCATTTGCCACGGAGATCCCCGGAACGACGAAGATCATCATCGCGCAGCGTATCTCCAGTATTCAGGACGCGGACCGTATCATCGTAATGGATAACGGCAGGATCGATGCATTCGCACCTCACGAAGAACTGCTTCGTACCAATAACATTTATAAAGAAGTATATGAAGCCCAGACCCAGACGGGTGGCGGCGACTTTGATGAGAATGGAGGTGAGTCATAATGCCAGGACCTATGGGCGGCAGAATGCGTGGACCCGGCAGAAGAATGCAGGGTGGCACACGTATTGAAAATCCGGGAAAAGTATTTAAAAGACTGATGGCATATATTTTCAAAAACTATGCCATTCACTTCATTTTTGTGTTGATCTGTATCGTACTGAGCGTTGTGGCAAGTATTCAGGGTACTCTGTTCATGCAGAGGCTGATCGATGACTACATCATGCCCATGATCGGACAGGAGACTCCGGACTTTGGCAATCTGTTCCGGGAAATTGTCCGTGTGGCAGGCTTTTACCTGGTGGGTGTAGCGGCTACGTATGCTTACAACCGTATCATGGTCACGATAACGCAGGGAACCTTGAAGAGTCTCCGTGATGATCTGTTTGAACACATGGAGAAGCTGCCAATCAAGTATTTTGATACCCATTCCCACGGGGATATCATGTCCATCTACACGAATGATATTGATACTCTGCGTCAGATGATCAGCCAGAGTATACCGCAGGTATTTTCCAGTTTTATTACCGTAGTGGGTACGCTGGGAAGTATGCTGGTACTGAGTATCCCGCTGACAGCAGTCAGTCTGATCATGGTGGCACTGATGATGTTTGTCACCGGTAAAGTAGCGGGACTGAGCGGAAAATATTTCGTAAAGCAGCAGAAGAATATCGGTACCGTGAATGGCTATATCGAAGAAATGATGGAAGGTCAGAAGGTAGTCAAGGTATTTTGCCATGAAGACAAGAGCCTGGAAGAGTTCAAAAAGTTGAACGACGAGTTGTGCGAAAGTGCTTATAATGCAAATAAGTTTGCCAACCTGATGGGACCTATCAATGCACAGTTGGGTAACTTAAGCTACGTGGTATGTGCTATCGTCGGCGGTGCTATGGCACTGGGCGGCTTTGCAGGATTGACCTTAGGTAAGCTGGCCAGCTTCTTAACCTTTAACAAGAGCTTCAACATGCCCATCAGCCAGGTCAGTCAGCAGTTGAACAGTATCGTCATGGCACAGGCAGGCGCTAAGAGAGTTTTTGATCTGCTGGATGAAAAAGTAGAGACCGACGAAGGCTATGTAACTCTGGTACGTGCGAAAAAGGTAGACGGCAAGATCGTAGAGTGTCCCGAGAGAACCGGTATGTGGGCATGGAAGCATGTGCATCAGGCGGATGGTTCTGTAGATTATATTGAGTTACAGGGTGAAGTGGTATTTGACGATGTGGACTTCGGCTACAATGATGACAAGATCGTGCTGCATAACATCGAGATGTATGCAAAGCCCGGTCAGAAGATCGCATTCGTAGGCTCCACCGGCGCCGGTAAGACCACGATCACGAACCTGATCAACCGTTTTTATGATATTCAGGATGGTAAGATCCGTTACGACGGCATCAATATTAACAAGATCAAGAAAGCGGATCTAAGAAAATCCTTAGGTATCGTACTGCAGGATACCCATCTGTTCACCGCTACCGTTATGGAAAATATCCGTTTTGGTAAGCTGGATGCTACGGATGACGAAGTCATTGCCGCAGCGAAGTTAGCAAATGCGGATACCTTTATCCGTCAGCTTCCGGATGGCTACAACACAGTCCTCACCGGTGACGGTGCGAACTTAAGCCAGGGACAGAGACAGCTTCTGTCCATCGCCAGAGCCGCAGTAGCGGATCCTCCGGTACTGATCCTGGATGAGGCTACCAGCTCCATCGATACCCGTACTGAGAAAATTGTACAGGACGGCATGGATAAGCTGATGAAGGGCAGAACCACATTTGTCATCGCCCACAGACTGTCCACTGTCAAAAACAGTGACTGCATCATGGTCCTGGAACAGGGTTGCATCATCGAGCGCGGCAACCATGATGAACTCATCTCCCAGAAGGGCAGATATTACCAGTTGTATACCGGTAATGCCATCGCTGAAGGCTAAGAGAATTTATGATTTGATAGTGAAAAGTGCCCGGATCAGGGAAGATATGATCCGGGCACTTTTTTTATGGATATGTGATGTTTGTGTCTGGCGGAGCCGGACGAGGGCACAGCCATCGCCGCAAGCCTGTGCTGTGCCCATGAAATGGAACCAGGAGGGCACAGCCATCGCGGTAGGCCTGTGCTGTGCCCATGAAATGGAACCAGGAGGGCACAGCCACCGCCGCAAGCCTGTGCTGTGCCCATGAAATGGAACCAGGAGGGCATAGCCATCGCGGTAGGCCTGTGCTGTGCCCATGAAATGGAACCAGGAGGGCACAGCCATCGCCGCAAGCCTGTGCTGTGCCCATGAAAAAATAAAGGTTTACAACTTGATAGAAATATGATGTAATATTGTTACATTTCATCTGATCATGAAACTCTATTTACAACTCTTGTGAAAATCCAGCTGGTTTCAGCAGAATTTCAACAAAAAGTAACTGATCAAATCACAATAAAATAAGAGAAAGGCGAAGTCATGCTATATCACCAGATGCTAAGAGAAAAAGAAGTGCTGGACCAACGGGAAAAAAACATTTTGGAACGACTGCAGACATATCCGGCAGGTAAACTGATCTATTCTCAAAACGGTAAGCATAAGAAATGGTACATATCTTGTGATGGACAGAAAATTTATATTCCTAGCAATGAAAAAAATACCGCTGTCTCTATGGCGGAAAAGAAATATTATGAAGCAATGCTTCAGGATATAGTGCAAGAAAAACGAGCAATACAAAGTTATTTGGATTTGTGTAACAAAGAGCAAACGGGAGAAGAACAGTTGCTTGAGACTGCTGTATATGCAGAACTGTTGAAAAAAGTATTTACTTCAGTAAATACAGAAATTGCTGAATGGGAAAAGCAGGATTATGAGAGATGCCCCAAATATCCGGAACAACTGATTCATCCTATTTTCAACGGACAGAAGGTGCGTTCCAAATCAGAGGCAATCATTGCGACGATGCTGCATGTGAACAGGATACCATTTCATTACGAGGAAGCATTACATTTGGGAAAGAGAGTGATCTATCCGGATTTCACCATAAGGCACCCGGTAACAGGCCAAGCCTATTACTGGGAGCACTTTGGTATGATGGATAATGAAAATTATGCGCAGGCGGCTTTTCAGAAAATGCAGCTCTATAATATAAATGGAATTATGCTGTCGGATACACTTCTGGCTACCTACGAATCAGAAGAATCTCCTCTAAAATCCAACATCGTAGAAAATATGATACAGCAATATTTTCTATGAAATTTCTTACATGATCTGTTTCCACCTGAAATATCTCACAAAATACAGCATCATAAGCATGGATGAAAAAAGTAATATGGGAAATTGACGGTTTTCATGACGTTGTAGCCAATCACCTTCAAGCTGAAACAATGTCAGGGCAGACAGGGTATAGTGTCCGGCACTGATCAGCCAGATTGGGGAGTAGGCCAGCAGGAAAAAGGCAGAAGCAATCCTTTTACTATGATTTTTTAGGTAAAGAGTGAACGAGACAATATTTACCTATTACATAATAAAAATAAACCAGACAGCCAACAATACCGGCAGCTACCAGTCGAATCATCGGTTTGTCATTGTGGTATACGAAGTCACCATAATTTCTCAGAACCCATCCGATATTGTAAAAGGTGAGGAAAGAAAATCCTCCATAACAGATCCAGATGGGGATTATCGGTTTGTAAATCAGCAAAAACACCAGTAAAACAATACCCGGGAAAATATATCGTTCATGCATCCGTACAGAGAATGTGAACATTGTAAGTATGATAAAAGCACTTAATAAATAGTATTTATAGGGTGCATCCTGACAATGCTTTGCAATAATAAAGGTAAAAAGAACAATCAGCAGGATGGCAATGCTTCCCCAGATCCTGGCGGGAAGGAACAGAAAATTACTGTCCTGTTCGACCCCGTTCATGCCTATAAGCGCCCAAAAATTGAAGCCATTGACGGTTGCAAAGGAATAGGAGCCAAGGGTAGAGGTGTATTGTGCAATTACCTTGGTCAGACCAAAGGGAATAGAAAACATCACCATTCCTGCAATCACACAGAGTCCACTGCCGAGATGACAGAAAAATTTTTTCCATGAAAAGTCTTTTAGGAAAACATGATCCCAAATACCTACTAAAAGTACAGGGGTAAATACTAACATCTGCGGTTTGGATAAAACACCGATTCCATAAATAGCGTATGCAGGTACCAGCCAATGATTCTTCAGGCAGATGCAAAGAACAACGATAAAGAGTGCCAAAATGGAATCTACCTGTCCCCAGCAGGCGGAGTCCAGAATGACTACAGGATGGAACAAATAAACAGACATCATACAAATAGACTGAAGCTCTGATAATTTGGCTGTCTTGCGTGATTCCCAATAAATTAAAAAGCTACATAGAATATCGCAACAAATGGCGGGAGATTTCAGCATCAACAGATCCATAGCTGAAAATTGCGCAATATGGAAGTGAGCTCTGATGCGTCCTATGACATACAGCACATACATATAGAGCGGTGGATAATCGGTTAACATATCTTCAGTATAGAAACCGGAAGGACCATACTGTATCATACGGGCAGACCAGTCGGAGAAAAAGATAATATCAAATCCGTAACCGAAGACCTTGATAGCCAGGATCATTCGAATCAAAAGTCCAAGACACAGAAGCACACAAACGGGAATAAAGGGGTGGAGTGTAGTCTTGGAATGCTGAAAAATAAAGTAGCAGGTGAAAACTAATAGTATACTCAACAGAGCAAAAACGTGTAGATACATAAAAACCTCCTAAAGTAAAATGTTTGTATTTATAAAAATTGATTAACCAGAGATCAATACCCAGGTCGGTCTCCAACGTAAGTATTTTATTACAAAATCCACATCCACCGGCTGTCCGGACAATACCGGATAGAACAGCAGGAACAGGGCAAACGCCACCGTGGCATAAGCGCAGCAGCCGATAACAAAGGCGCGGTCGGATACATGTTTTTTCCACTGCATCAGGCTGTACACGATCATTAGTACCACAAAAGGAACACTGGGGAAATAGTGGTAGATGAAAGTGATCCTGGTGACAAAGAACCAGGGCAGGTACTGCGCCAGGTAGCCGACTGCCAGAAAAGCAGCTGTTGCATATTCTCTGTGGGACAGGGTAATTGCAGTATCTGTGGAGCTCTCTGTTTTTGTGTGTCCTGTCAGAGAACAGAGAAACGCATTATTGCGAATTAACAGGTACAGGATGTAAATAAATGCCGGAATACCGATCCACCATACAACAGGATTGCCGAAAGCGCTGATCCCCTCTTTGATTGCATCGGTCACATATCCCGAATAATACCAGATCGGACGTACCATGGTCGGCCACTCATACCAGGAGGAAGAGTAGGGATGTGTCGCCTCCAGGCCACTGTGGTAATTGAACATGGAAGTCTGGTTCGCCAGCATACGGTCAAGCAGGCCGGGATGAGCAGTATTCACAAACGGCAGGTAGGACAGCAGATAGATCACTACCGGGATCAATACGAAAAAGGTCAGACAGAAATCGATGGTCTTGATCGTATAGTCAGGGAAATTCTTCACTATATATTTATGATCGATACCGTTTGTGCTTTTGCCGGGATGCGCTTTGGCGTAAAGGTATTCCCGGTAGCGACGCAGCAAATGCGCGAAAAACAGCAGTGCCAGACCACATCCGGCATAGACACCGGTCCATTTGCAGGCAATGCCAAGTCCCATGCAGACACCGCACAATCCTAATGGAAGGAAGGTCTGATACAATGGTGTGTCATAAAAACTCATGGAGCAATAACTATACATAAAATAATACATGGCAATCACGAAGAACGTGATATAGACATCGATCGTTGCAATTCTCGTCTGTGTAAAATGCATAAAATCAAAGGCAAACAGGAAGCAGGCGAGAGCCGCTGCAGGGGTATTGCCGGTCATTTTCTTCCCCAGCAGATAGAGGAAGGGCAGCATGGCGATGCCAAATAAAGTACCCATGATCCGCCAGCCGAAAGGATTCATCCCGAAAATAGCGATACCCACAGAGATCAGAATTTTGCCTAGAGGCGGATGCGTATTTTCATAAGTGGGCAGTCCGTGGAGGAATTCATAAGCCGTACGGGCATGATAGATCTCATCGAAATACATACTGTTACGGAAAGAATAGCGTTCCGGGTAGCAATCGCTCTCATCGAACAAAGTCTCGTAAGCAGAGGCATTCACAGGGCGCAGGATTTCACCGTCCGCATTCGTGAAGACCAGTTCGATCAGAGACGCATCCGTATCGGTCAGTGTGAGACGCAGGCAGCGGGCATCTGTTACGCCTGCCTGACTAGTCAGATCTTCCAGAGACACATCCTGCCAGGTGAAGACATTATTCAGAATGATCTCGCCCAGATACGTCCAGTCCTCGGCCTTTGAGCTACGGACTTCAGCCGTAAAATGCCGCTGATGCCAGGGCGCGATGTAACTTGCCAGGGTAACGGGAGCTGTATTTTCCGGAAAATCCAGTTCGATGACCTGATTCTGTGTCATGTCGTAGGTTGTCTCGGGAGCCTTGCGGTCGCCCAGGTCATAGAGTGCAAAAAAGCTGTAGAGAGCACAGATTGTCAGCAACAGACACAGGTCTGCTCTCGTGAAGCGCACCTGCTCCTTAGAAGGTGTGGGCGCTAAGGGGGAGAGAAAATGTTCCCGGAAGTGGGAGCCGAGGTCACCCGCGGTTGTGGCGGCAACAGTCACCATTTCCCCATGAATATAATATTTCCAGATGATTTTGTAGAAATCATACAGACAATATAACATGCCTGCGGATACCAGCAGAATTATGGGAGCCTTGCGGTCATAGTTCTGCGGATCGTAATGGTACAGCACGTTGGCAGTGTTGTAGAAATGCAGCGCGGCGAAACCGGCATAACATTTCCACAGGGAACCGGCGGGTTTATACAGACAGCAGAACAGCAGCAGTGCAAGCCCCGGATACATATAGCGTTCGTGCATTCTGACAGAAAACAGGAACATAGTCAGAATGATAAAAGCACCGAGGCAAAAATAGCGTGAAGGTTCTTTTCGGCAACGCAAGGCAATCAGAAAAGTAAAAAGAACAATCAGCACAATGGCAATGGATCCCCAGGTTCGGCAGGGAAGGAACAGAAAGATCGTGTTCTGGTCCACCCAGTTCATGCCTAACAGCCCCCAGAAATTATAGGCATTAACCGCCGCATATTCATAGGAACCCAGCGTGGAAGTATACTGCGAGGTAGCGGCATCCAGACCGAAGGGAACGCACAACAGAAGCATGCCGCAGATCACAGCCAGACCGCCGCACAGATTATAAGAAAATTTCCTCCAGGAAAAATCCTGCAAAAATACATGATCCAAAATGCCGACCAGAAGGACGGGAGTGAAGATCAGTGTCTGCGGCTTTAACAGAATTCCAATACCGTAGATCGCATAAGCCGGGAGCATTTTGCCGTCCATAAGAAACAGGCACATCAGGATCACCACCAGGGTGTGAACGGAATCCACCTGCCCCCAGCAGGAAGAATTCAGGATGATTGCCGGCTGGAATAGGTAAGCACAAGCTACACATACAGATTGTATTTCGGAAAAATGCAGTCTTTTTGTCGCCTCTTTGTAGAGCAGATAGCCGCAGGCCATGTCGCACAGAATAGCAGGCAGCTTTAACAGCATGATATGCAGGCCGGAATAATAAGGAATCCCAAGCAGGGAACGCAGCGCTCCGATGAGATACAGGACGTACATGAATCCGGGCGGATAATCGGTAAAAGTCTCTGTGGAATAGAATGCCCCGGGACCTACGGTGAAGATCCGGTCAGCCCACGCAGCAAAACAGGCAATATCATTGCCGAAACCGTGGGTGGTATAAGCAAGGATCAGACGAAGCAGCAGGGCAGCCCCGAAAATGATCCAGACGAACCGGGTAATGTTTTGGAATTTACATTTGTCTTCCCCTTTTTGGAAACCGGTATAGCAGACACCGCACAGAAGCAGTGAAAGGATAGCAAAAAAATGTATCATAAGATATAATTCCCCCCAATAGTTTTATGATCACAACTTAAAAATATCAAAAAAT
The DNA here is from genome assembly GCF_009695995.1 of Waltera intestinalis. Lineage (GTDB taxonomy): Bacteria > Bacillota > Clostridia > Lachnospirales > Lachnospiraceae > Acetatifactor > Acetatifactor intestinalis. Next base: position 139,440 of record NZ_VUMU01000004.1, on the reverse strand, counting down.
GAGTCTTTCGTAAAGACGAATACTTAAAAATAAGTTATAATCATTAGTAAATTCAGACAGATGCAAAAAGGGGACAAACATGAAGAATAAGAAAGTGGAAAATATCATCACAGCAATACTGGCGGCAGCAGTTCTGATCACCGGAGGGATGAGCCTGTATTCCTATCTGTCGGAGCAAAAGGCGAAAAACGAATATGATACCATAAGACAGGAGGCAGTGGTGGAAGATTACCGGGTGGAAGAGACGGAAGAAGTACAGGTGAAAAACTACCCCGATCTGCAGATTGATTTTGCAAATCTCAAGAAGACCAATCCGGATTTCAGAGGCTGGCTTTATTTTCCGGCGCTGGATATCAGCTATCCGGTGGTACAGGGCGAGGACAACAATTATTATCTGAAGCACTCTTTTGAGGGAGAAAGTGTAAATGCCGGATGTATTTTCATGGATTGTGAGGCTTCGGCGGACTGGTCGGACCGGAACACCTTCGTCTTCGGACATAATATGCGGGATGAGAGCATGTTCGGTAGTTTTAAAAATCTGTTGAAGGGGACCGCAAGCTGCGAGGAGAATCCGTATTTCTATATCTATACGGAAGATAAGGTCTATATTTATGAAATCTTTGCTTATTACGAGACCAGAAGCACCAGCGACCGCTTCGCAACCTTTACCTCGGATGCTTCCTATGACGATTACGTGCAGTGGGCGACGGAACATTCCCTGTATGCCTCGGATGCGGACTTAAGCGATAGGGGGAATATTGTGTCGCTGTCCACCTGCTATGGCTCCGCAGGCACGAAGCGGAGAGCACTGCTCCATGGAGTACTGACGGAAACGGCCGCTTATTAGGACATTGGTACCACAAATGGACAACCAGAGAACAAAAATAAGCAATAAATCACAAATTTAATAAAAAATCTGAACCTTTTTTATGAGACCCATAGTCTTAATAGATGTAAAGAAGAACGAAAACGTTTAAGTGCGTTGGGAGTAACACATGGGGTTTCATAAAGGGAGAAATCAGATGAGCAGACTTAGTAAGTATGTAAAAGAAAAAATCGTAAAGGTTCTGGTGGCAACGCTGGTAGTGGGAACTGTCGCAGGGAACGAGGGGATTATTGCGCAGGCAGCTGAGAAAAATGCTAATATTAAGAACTTTTTAGGAGAAGCAATTAATTATGGTATAGTTGCAAATGAGTACATGCAGGCAAATCATATGCAGACCAATTTTGCTGTAAAAAAGTATAGCACCAAGGATATACAGGGATGTGGTGATGATATTTCTTCTAAAGAAGTAATAAATATTGTATTTGGAAATGTTATGACGGAAGGTCCTAATCCAAATGAATATAGATATATACTTGATGATGGAGCCGGTGAATTCCGATTAAATGGAGGTTGTCAGAAGAGTACTGTTATATATTCGGGAGGAAAAACTCCTAACGGCAGCAGCATTGATGACTATATAAATGGAATGATTCAGTATGCAGCAGGGAAGAGCCAGGAAGCAAAGAATCTTAATAATATAGAAGGCGAATGGCAGAACGGAAACTATATAATTGACGTGACGAAAAAATCCGGAACAACTTTTTATGTGGATGTAACAGATATACTGAATGGCCTTAACGGAGATTTTGGAAAATTGACAGTCAATGCGAATGCGGGACAGACAGTGATTTTAAATGATCTGTCTGAAAAGATTGAATTACATCGCTCCACAATTAACGGAAAGCAGTGGGGATCATTTGATGAGATAGCAAATAGAGCAGATAAGGTGATATATAATTTCCCAAATGCGACAGAAGTAACTGTAAGTGAGTCAGTAATGGGTGCAATCGTAGCACCTAAGGCAAAGGTAACTGTAATTATAACCAGTGCTTTGTGGATTGTTGCAGACTATGTGACAAACACGAATGGAGAAATTCATAGAGTAAAAGATGCTACAGATGAGCCGACACCGGCACCTACAGCAGAGCCCACGGCAGCACCTACACAGGAACCTACAGCAGAGCCCACGGTAGTACCTACACAGGAACCTACAGCAGAGCCCACGGTAGCACCTACACAGGAACCTACAGCAGAGCCCACGGCAGCACCTACACAGGAACCTACAGCAGAGCCCACGGTAGCACCTACACAGGAACCTACAGCAGAGCCCACGGTAGCACCTACACAGGCACCTACAGAAGAGCCTACGGTAGCACCTACACAGGAACCTACAGCAGAGCCCACGATAGCACCTACACAGGAACCTACAGCAGAGCCCACGGTAGCACCTACACAGGCACCTACGGCAACACCTACGGCAACACCAACGGCAACACCAACGGCAACGCCTACGGCAACACCTACGGCAACACCAACGGCAACGCCTACGGCAACACCTACGGCAACACCAACGGCAACGCCTACGGCAACACCTACGGCAACGCCTACGGCAACACCTACGGCAACGCCTACGGCAACACCTACGGCAACGCCTACGGCAACACCTACGGCAACACCTGACAACAACCCGACACCTACTCCGACTCCGGATACCCCGGATACGACGCCAACCCCGGATGATCCAGGAACTCCTGACGATCCCGGTACTCCGGACGATCCTACAGATCCCGGTACCCCTGCGGATCCTGTAACACCCGAGGCACCGCAGGTACTTGGTGCGAGACGCCGCAGAATGGTGACGATCGAGGATGATCCGACACCTTTGGCAGATAAAGCAGTCCTCGGAGCATCGAGACGGCCGCAGACCGGCGACGCTTCCGATGCATGGAATCTTGGATTTGCCTTATCCTTGACAGGTCTGGGAGCATGGCTTATCCTTAAGAAGAAGCAATAAGAACAGTAATGACATATATTTACCATAAAATTCATGAAAGAGGGTAAACAAATGAAAAAAAGATGGATGAGTCTGATTCTGACAGTAATCATGATGCTTAGCCTGGCAGGCTGCGGCAGGAATGCAGATCTGTCCTCTGTCAGTCGTGATCCGGCGGACAGTGACGGAACCGTATGGTTCGATGAAGAGGCGGTGGCGCTGGCAGGATCTGTACAGAGAGCCGGCATGAGCGAAGCAGAGATTGCACGTGCAAATGAACTTCGCACCATGGCAACCGATGCACTGGCACTGGTGAATGCGAAGAGAGCAGAGAATGGACTTGCGGAGCTTACCTGGAGCAACGGACTGGAGTCCTGCGCTATGGTAAGAGCACAGGAAGCTGCTTCCAGATTCTCTCATACCAGACCGAACGGCAGAGACTGGTATACCGTGAACAGTGAACTGATGTGGGGTGAGAACCTGGCGAAGGGATATGATTCCGCACAGAGCGTGGTAGATGCCTGGATGGCTTCTCCCACCCATGCAGCGAATATCCTGGCAGGCGATTTTACGACCTGCAGCATTGCTGTCTATGAGACAGGTGGAAAACTGTATTTTGCACAAGAATTTGGTTATTGATCCAAAAAGTTTCTGCCTAACAGGACAGAAAAATATAAATAAACAGACAAAACAGGGGAAGAGTTGATATTTTTTGAAATATTAACTCTTTCTTTGCACTCATAAGGTAGTAAAAAGGTTCGGAAAATGTTATAATGGTGATACAGCAGTAGTGTTAGCAGCATTGCAGAAAAATGCCGGCTTGAGAAGGTGGAGAGACATCTCACCGGAGAAAAGAGGTACATTATGAGTGAAAAAACTACACAGAAGGGACAAAAGCGTCAGACCAATGGTAAGACCACGATCCGCGAGCGGCTGCAGAAGGCAATCCGGCAACTGGTATTGCTATCGATCGTATCATTGGTCATTGTGTCTATGATCATGAATCTGTCAGGTACCCTGAGCAGACTGAAAGCTGATATGCAGGAGATTGCAAAGCTGTCAGCGGACCGGATCCGTCAGGAATTAACGGTATCGGAGACGATCGTATCTGAGCTGGGATGCAGCTATCAGCTTTCCGCGGCTGTATTTACACCGGCACAGAAGCAGGAGTATATTAATCAGCGCGTGGAAGCTTATGGAATGGTCAGGGGGAAGCTGATCGGAAGTAATGGTATCTGTGCCGCTGACGGAACGGATTATAGTGATCGTGAGTATTTTAAACGGTCCATGCAGGGAGAAGTGGTGGTATCGGATCCCGTAATTGCCAAGACAGACGGAAAACTCAGTGTGATCATATCTGCACCCGTCTATGAAGGCGGAGATAAAGATGGTGAGATCATCGGCGTGGTATTCGTAGTACCGGATTCGGAGTTCTTAAATGATATTTGCGCAGCCATTTCTATCAGTGAGCATTCCGGATGCTACCTGCTGGGGTCTACGGGTACTACGATCGCACATAGTGATTCCGCCATTGCCCAGGAGCAGAAAAATAATATTGAATTGTCACAGACAGACAGCTCACTGAAGGGAATTGCTAAAATAGAACAACAGATGCTTAAGGGTGAGACAGGATACGGAACCTATTTCAGAAAAGGTGCGTATACATTACAGGCGTATGCCCCGATTGATGGTACTAACGGCTGGATGGTGGCTGTAGATGCACCGGTTACGGATTTCCTGGGTTCCATTGTAATAGGCATTATCATAGGTTCTGCGATCGGTGTGATCGCAGTGGCATACAGCATTTACAAGGCAAAACAGATCGGACAGCGTATCGGGGAGCCGGTGGCACAGTGCACAGACAGAATACAGCTGTTAGCACAGGGAGATCTGCATACTCCGGCACCGAAGGTAGAGACCGGCGATGAGCTGCAGATACTTGCGGAGGCGACCGCCAGCCTTTCCGATAATTTGCAGCAAGTAATCGGTGATACGGACTATCTGTTGGGAGAAATGTCTGAGGGCAATTTTGCAATCGTAAGTAATTGCAGGGAAGCCTACATAGGAGATTTCAGCGGATTACTGGAGTCTATCCATAAGCTGAATCATAAGCTCAGTGAGACACTGGGTGAGATTAAAAATGCGGTAAGCCAGGTGTCTGCCGGCGCGGGTCAGATGGCGGATGCCGCACAGGGACTGGCAGAGGGTGCTACAGACCAGGCCGGTTCCGTGGAGGAACTGCAGGCGACCATTACGAACGTCACTGAGATCGTGGAGAAAAATGCCAAGGCTCTCGGAGCATCTTATGAGAAGGCAATGGAATATCAGCAACAGGCCAGAACCAGTGGAGAAGAGATGAAGGGACTGACCGATGCCATGCAGCGGATCAATGAGACTTCCAAGCAAATCAGTGATATTATCGGTGAGATCGAGGATATCGCATCCCAGACGAACCTGTTGTCCCTGAATGCAGCAATTGAAGCTGCCCGAGCGGGGGAAGCCGGAAGAGGTTTCGCCGTGGTGGCTGAACAGATCCGGAAGCTTGCGGATGACAGTGCACAGTCCGCGGTACATACCAGGGAACTAATCGAAACCTCGTTGCAGGAGATCGAAAAAGGAAATCAGATCACGGATAAAACGGCGGAAGCTTTGCAGAAAGTGGTGGAAGGTATTGAGGATCTGGCGAACGAGTCCAAGAAAGCCATGGAAGAATCCAATGCACAGGCAGATGCCATGGCCCAGATCGAACAGGGCATCGAGCAGATATCTACGGTGGTACAGAACAACTCCGCTACCGCAGAGGAGACTTCCGCTACCAGTGAAGAACTGTCTGCTCAGGCGACCAACATGAACGAACTGACAGATGCTTTCCGGTTAAGAAGCGAGAAATAATCGGTGACGGTTATCATCAAGCCGGACATTTCCGCATACAATGCATAGAAACAAGCATTGGAGAGCAGCCGTGTTCGAGAAGCAGAATATACAGGAAACCATAAGTAAACTAAATAGTGACACAGTGAAAGGTCTTACCGAAGGTGAGGCCTTTCGTCGTTTACGGCAAAATGGCAGGAACGAGATGAGAGTTGCGCGGAAAAAGACAAAGATACAGCTTTTTCTGGAGCAGTTGAAGGATCCGCTGATCTACATATTATTGATTGCAGCGGTGGTATCCATTCTCCTGGGAGAAGTCAGCGATGCCTTGATCATCGGTACGGTGGTCCTGGTAAATGCGCTAGTGGGAATGCTCCAGGAGGGAAAAGCTCGAAAAGCACTGGAAGCGTTAAGAAAACTTACCACTCCCCGGACGATCGTGATCCGCGACGGCATCCGAAGAGAGATCCCCGCGGCGGAACTGGTGACGGGAGATCTGGTGGAGCTGGAGGCAGGGGCACGGGTTCCGGCGGATATCAGACTGACCAGAAGTGCGAACCTCCAGGTGGAAGAATCCGCACTCACCGGAGAATCCGTCCCGGTGGAGAAAGATGCCCTGTTCCTGGCAGACTGCAGGCAAGAGATCCCGTTAACCGAACGGGTCAATATGGTCTATATGTCCACAGTGGTGACGAACGGTCATGGGGAAGGGCTGGTGGTGGCCACCGGCATGGATACGGAGATCGGCAGGATCGCTTCCATGATTACGGATACGGAAGATGAGATGACACCATTACAGAAGCGGCTGGGAGATCTGGGGAAGCTATTGAGTATTCTCTCTCTGGGGTTGTGCGCCGGACTGTTTTTGCTGGCGGCATTTCAACATAGAAATATTCCGGAGATGCTTCTGGTAGCAATCTCACTTGCGGTTGCCGCAGTACCGGAAGGGCTGCCGGCAGTAGTCACGATCTGCCTGGCCCTGTCAGTGACCAAAATGGTCAAAGTGCACACCATCATTCGAAGACTTCCTTCGGTGGAGACACTGGGAGCGGTCAGTGTGGTCTGTTCGGATAAGACAGGAACACTTACCCAGAACCGACTCACTGTGGAGAAATGCTGGTGGTACGACGTGATGGAGGATGTCACGGGGACAGGTGGCAGAGGGGAACACCGCATTCTGCCGGAGCTGTTGAGAGGGATGCTTTTGTGCAATGATGCTTCGCTGCGGGGAGAGCAGCGCATCGGAGATCCCACGGAGCTGGCACTTTTAGACTTTGGGGCGAAATACGGTTTGCAGAGAGAGCGGCTGGAGCGGCAGTATCCCCGCTTTGATGAGATCCCCTTTGATTCCGAGCGGAAAATGATGACGACCTGTCATAGGCTTCCCGGTGGCAGATCCGGGAGAGTGATTGCCTATACAAAAGGGGCTCCGGATGTGATCCTGCAGCACTGTACCCATATTTTACAGGAAGGAAGGAGCATTCCCATGACCTCCACGCAGCGGAAGCGGATAGGTGAGGCTGTGGAACGGATGAATTCCCTCTCTCTTCGGACACTGGCAGCGGCACAGAGTGAAGAGTGCAGAGGTGGGGAAGAGGGAATGACGTTCCTTGGTATCGTGGGAATGCGGGATCCTGCCAGACCGGAGGCTGGGGAAGCCGTGGAGATCTTCCGTCATGCGGGGGTGACCACGGTGATGATCACGGGAGATCATGTGGATACTGCCTATGCCATTGCCAGACAGCTGGGGATCGCGGGACACCGCAGCCAGTGTATTACGGGCAGAGAACTGGAACGGCTGGATGACACTTCTTTTTTAAAGAGAATTAAGGACTTAAGAGTCTATGCAAGAGTCACGCCTGCACAGAAGGTGCGGATCGTGAAAGGGCTACAGCTAAATGGGGAGATCGTGGCGATGACCGGTGACGGGGTCAATGATGCCCCCTCCTTAAAAGCGGCGGACATTGGTGTCGCTATGGGAACCGGAGTGGATGTCGCCAAACAGGCAGCGGATATGATCCTTGCAGATGATAATTTTGCCACCATTGAAAAAGCCATCGAGGAAGGCAGAGGTGTCTATGAGAATATCCGGAAATCGGTGATTTTTCTGCTATCGTCCAACTTGGGAGAACTGATGACCATGTTTGTGGCGGTGGCAATGGGGCTGGCATCTCCATTAAAATCCAGCCATATTCTTTGGATCAATCTGATCACGGATTCCCTTCCGGCACTGGCGTTGGGAGTGGATAAAAATGACAGCAAAAGCCTGATGCGCTGCCCGCCCAGAAAAGCATCGGAGAGCCTGTTTGCCAGAGGAGGAATAGCATGTACGTTGTTCTATGGAGCATTGATCACCGTGATCGGACTGGCGGCATTTCTGGTGCTTCCCTGCGGGATCCTGGCGGCGGAAGGGGAGCTTGTGGGCAATCCGTTTACCTGGGTAGAACGCTTCAGGGAACTGATGTCCAGGGAACAGATACTGGCAAAATCGCAGACCTATGCATTTACTGTGCTGGGAATGTGCCAGCTATATCATGCCATCGGCATGCGTGATGTACAGAAGTCCGTATTTGCCATGAGCCCCCGGGATAATCTGCTGATGGTGGCAGCATGTATCATCGGTTTCATCCTGCAGTTTGCCGTGACGGAGATTCCATTTCTCATCCGGGCTTTCGGCACGTCGCATCTGTCGGGACAGGAGTGGCTCCTGTTAAGTGTACTGGCAGCATTTCCCCTGTTTGCCCATGAGGTGATAGTGGTATTTCGGAATTAAAAATGCTTATCCGGGCTTACCGACTATTCAGAACGCTAATTCGCAAAAGCGCTTCTGCGAAGCTTTCTTTTTGCTCATTATCGTTACTTCGCCCTATAACTTCAGGCAGGTATTCTTGCGTATGCGAGCATCCGCCGAATACCGTACCTGAAGTTACATGGCTCTGAATAGTCGTAATATTTACAAAAAATTAACAAAATCCTCGCATGGAGTTTATGGTCAATTGTTACAATAAAAGTGATCATAAACTATCGTGGGAGGGCAAAATGATGAAAACAATCCGGAAAACAGCAATTGTAATGCTTCTGTTCGTTTATTTTCTGACCTATGGTGTGCTGCCGCAGGTGTTGGCAGCCGGTATAGACACTCCCATGATCGTGGTGGCTCACCGAGCAGGGGCTAAGGTAGCCCCGGAGAATACGCTCGCGGCACTGGAGCAGGCCATCCGGGACGGAGCCCCCATCGCCGAGATCGATGTACAGCAGTTATCCGACGGGACACTGATCGTGATGCATGACAGCAATTTCAAGCGTACTGCGGGCGAGGATGTCTGTGTGTGGGATACAGAGGCAGACGTGCTTTCTACACTGGAAGTGGGAAGTACATTTTCTGCAGCATACCGAGGAGAACAGATCCCGACACTGGAAGAGATGCTTGCCTGTGCCGGGGAGCGGATCACATTGATGATCGAATTAAAATACACCGGGCAGGAACAGGAGCTGGAAGAGAGTGTTCTTGCACTGCTTCAGGAGTATGATATGGTGGACGAATGCATCATAGGATCCATGAATAAGGGAATCCTGCAGAGAGTAAAGGAACTGGAACCGGACATCTCCACGGTATATATTGCCCATGATCTGGGAGAGGATGACTATGATCTGGAGTATGCGGACAGTTATAGCATTGAAGGGAAGAATCTTACAACAGACATGGTGGAAGCCATCCATTACGAAGGAAAATCCGTATATGGCTGGACCGCTAACACCTCCTGGGCCATGCGGCAGATCGTGAATAGCGGAGCGGATGGCGTTGTCACGGATGATGTGCGCTTGTTGCAGACATTTTTAAGAGAAAATGCTTGTCGAAAAGCGTTTAAAAGTGTATACTAAATCATTAGGTATAGGGGATGAAAGAGGTTAGACATGGGAAAAATATGGGAATTTTTTGAAAATCTGGATGAGTATGTGTATGTATCGGATCCGGAGACGAATCAATTAGTATATATGAATCAAAAGGCTCTGAAGAGTTATGGGTTTCGGAGTAAGGAAGAGATTGTCGGGTTAAAGTGCTATGAGGTATTACAGGGAAATTCTGCACCCTGCAGTATCTGCAATAATGAGCAGCTCAGACCCGGCTATTTTAAGGAATGGGAATATTACAATCCAGTGGTAAAGACGGATTTCCGCATCAAGGATACCCTGGTGGAAGACGAAGGCAGAATGCTGCGTCTGGAGATCGCCATTGACTGTGGACATTCCGGGGACAGGGAAACTTCTATGGATTACCATAAAATGGAAGCAGCAATGAATCAGGCGATCCGTGTTGCACTCAGACAGGAAACTCCGAATCAGACTTTGGAGGTATTGCTGGAGCTTCTCGGAAAAACAATGGAGGCAGACCGTACCTATATTTTTGAAAAAAATGATCATGGTCATGATGATAATACATATGAGTGGGCGGCAAAAGGTGTGACACCGGAAAAGGATAATCTGCAGGATCTGCCTCCGGAGGTTTGTGACCAGTGGTATCAGAAGTTTGCGGGGTATCAGAATATTGTGACAGAGAACCTGGGCGAGATCCAGGATACAGATCCCGAGATGTATGAAGTACTGTCGAGACAGAATATTCATTCATTAGTAGTCGTACCATTATATGATGATGAAAAAGTGATCGGCTTCTATGGAGTGGATAACCCTCCGGCAAAATATATCGATTTTGCATCGGAGATCCTACAGATCATGGGACATTTTATTGTATCTTCCATAAGACGACGTAATCTTGTGAGAAAACTGGAGATCATGAGCTATACGGATCCGCTGACCGGATTTGGGAACCGTTATGCCATGGAAAAATATGTGTCGGGGATTCTTCCTCAGACGAAGATCGGTGTGGTATATTGTGATGTTACCGGTCTGAAGCGTGTCAATGATGAAGAAGGACATTCGAAAGGAGATCAATTGATCCTCAGAGCTTGTGACTGCCTGAAGGGAACCTTGAAGGAATTCGAACTGTTCCGCATCGGCGGAGATGAACTCGTAGCTCTGTGCAGAGGCATGGAGGAGGGAGAGCTGTACCGTGAAGTAGAGGAGCTTCGGGCAGAACTGGACCGGGAGCATGTCACCATGGCGGTCGGTGCCGCAGTGAATACGCTGGGGGCAGTCGGATTTGATCATCTCCTGACAGAACCGGAGAGACGAATGTATCAGGACAAGGCGGAATATTATAGGCAGAGCGGATTGAACCGTAGAAGACAGTAATTCCACATATAATCATAGGAGAACCGGATGAAAATAGCGGTATGTGATGATGACAAAAATTGTCTGGATAGTATAAAACGGTTACTTGCCGAATATCCCGGAATCAGCAGAATAGAATATTATCAGGAACTGTCACAGTTGTCGGAAGCGCTGGAAAACGGCACGACATATGATCTTGTATTGATGGATATTGAATGGGAAGGCAATGAGCAGGATGGGATAGCGTATGCAGCGCAATATAACGCACGCAGTCCACAGACCCGGTTTATTTTTGTGACGGCATATAATGACAAATTTTCTGAGAAAATCTTCTGGGAGAAGGTCAATCTCTGCGGTTTTCTTGTAAAACCGGTCAAAAAGGAAAATCTGGAAAAGCTTTTGGACAAAGTCAGAGAAAAAATATTCAGTAGCGAGGCACTGATCCTGCAGCATGGAGGGATCACGGAGAAAATTGCCAACAGTCAGATCCGGTATATAGAGAGCAATGCGCATCAGCTGTTGATACATACAATTTCCGGAGAAGTCTCTTTATATGAAAAGCTGGATGTCTATGAGAAAAAGCTGCACAAGGATTTTCTGCGGGTACATAAAAGCTTTTTGGTGAATATGCAGTATATCCGCAGGATTGAGATGAAGGAGGTTACACTGCAGGACGGGACCGTGCTTCCTGTCAGCAAGACCAGATACAGTGCTTCCAGAGATAAATATTTTCGTTATATGAGGGCAATGCTATGATATGCTATATAATGTGTATCCTGTTGTGGATCGCGTATCTGTGGCTGGACTGCATGGTGGTTGCTTATGCGTTTGAACCGCGCAGGGATAGTGTCAGACAGGCAGGCATCATTCTGGGCCTGATGGCAGCACAGCTGCCGGCAGCTGCACTGAAATTTTTGTTTAACGATAATGTGCTTGTTCGTTATGGCACCATGATAGCGGTCGGTATCGTCACCGTAGCATATGCAGCTGTATTTCTGAAAGGAACGATAGGCCAGAAAGTGCTGTTTATGCTATGCGAATATCTGACAGCTATGCTGGCGGAAATGCTCAGTATCGGTATTTTGAACAAGTATATGGAGCAAAAGCCACAATTGTCTTACTATACACCGACAATGGTATTGCTGTTATCGGTAGTATTGACAGTGACAGCCATATTTTTTCTGATTTTTCTGGTCGTATGGAAGAAAATTGTCGAAAAAGAATCATTTGACGTCAGTATTATTATTGTGTTCAGCGTATTTCCTGTCAGCCAGTTGCTTATGATCACTGCGATCAATGAGCAGGCATTCCGGAATATGACGCTGTATACCGGGTGGATACTGGCAGCAGCAATCCTGGGCTCCGTTGCAGACGGTGTGCTGTTGTATACCCTGCTTCGCCAGCAACAGCTGCAGGAGTTGAAACTTCGCCTCAGCGAGGTACAGAGTACCTGGGAAATTGCCGAGAATCACTATCATGAGATTGAAAACAGGCGGGAAGAATTCGCCAAGATCCGGCATGACATGCGCAACCAGCAGATGGTGCTACAGGAGCTGTTGCATCAGGGGGAATATGAGAAGGCGGAAAAAATGCTGGAGACATTGACCGATACGGTGGCGGCTACGACGGAATACCTCTATTGCGGTGACCCTGTATTCAATGCCATCATGGGGGAGACCGAGAAGGCCTGCCGGGAGAAAAGGATTGCCTTTAAATACGATCTGGAGATTCCTCAAAAGCTGAAGCTGGATCCGGTGGCAATCTGCAGTATACTGTCAAACCTGACCAGAAATGCTGTGGCAGCAGCGGAAATGACGGAGAGAGAAGAAGCGTTTCTGTCCGTAAAGGCGGCAGTAAAAGGGGACTATCTGCATATCTGCGTGGAGAACAGCAGAGCAAAAAAGCTTCTCGGAAGGCCGGGGAGAAAAGGCTATGGACTGGAGATTCTGCATGACCTGGTGGAACGCAATCACGGACAGATCGATGTACAGCCCGGTGAAGGAAGCTTCCGGGTGGATATTACCGTTGAAAATTTTTGAAGCATTTATTATTTTTTAGCGCCGCTGATATAATAGCGTTCCTGCTCCACGGTCTCGGGAATGGGAATGTTGCTGTTTTGCAGCTTACGCGTCAATACATCTAAATGATGCAGTCCCTGTGCCATCTTGATCTTACGACGGTCCAGAAGCTCGCTGTAGATCGGATTCTGTGCCAAAGTGGAACAGATCTCTTCCGGGAACGGACAGTAGGTGAACATGATCTGCCGGGCTACTTTATTCAGCCTGGGAGATCCGGCTCCCTCGAAGAGAACCCATATCATATAATCTCTTACAAACATTTCTTTAAAACTGTTCTTCGCACGCTGCAGGCTGGATTTGATTTTTTCCTTAGCTTCAGTGCTCAGATCATGATTCTTGCGATAGAACTGAATATAATCGAAATATTCGCTGGTCATGGATCTGACGGAGACATCGTTCCAGCGGTTGCCCTGTACTCTCTTGCACAGCTCCCAACGGAATTCACCAGTGAGATGCGTGAAGGTAGTCTTCAGATCTTCGAGATGGAAAATGGAGAATACCATACGCCCCGGACTGTTGCGGCGCTTTCCTTCAATTTCCTGCCACATGACTCCGCGGATGCCGACATTCGGCATGAGGACGATATCCGGCAGATATTCTAAATGTATCGTTTCCTTGCCCATGACATCCAAATGCGCCATGTCCAGACTTTCCCGGTAGAAAGCAGTGTAATCCACCAGACGGATCTCTTCGAGGATCTGTGACACACGGGATACAGTGACATAGGAGCTTTCCAGATCTTTCAGTACATCGTCTGCGCAGAACAGCGGACAGAAGGTAGTGATCCGTCCGAAGGTGATCTTGTTGACCTGCGGGAACATATTTTTAAGCTCGTAATTGACCTTTGCCATGGCGTTGTTCTCCAGGGCTCTCAGCTCAGCATCGGTAATGTTGCCGCCCACTTTCTGCTTATGGATATAGTCGGAATAATCCTGATCGAATTCGTTCCGGCTGGGAGACTTCTGCCCGCGGAAGATCGCCATCAGCCAGTCGTAAAATGTGTAGACGCCGGCGGTACTGTGATCGGTCATGGCTTCTGCCAGACGATACAGGATCACAGCATTTTTCAGACCTGCCAGCTCTTCATCCACATAGCCGAAATATAAAAACATCCGTACCGGCATGGGAATATCCGGCTGCTCCAGTGTCTGTGTGAACAGAAGAGAATACAGCAGATAGAATTCCTCGGTCAGCTGCCGGCGAAGCAGTGTGACCTCCTGGTCCTGCGAACTGCGGTCGGAGAGCAGCTTGTAAGCATGCACATGTTGACGGAAACTGGCCACAGTATCCAGATCGGGACCGGCATATTCCAAAATCGTATTCAGAGAACCTGCCAGCCTGCCGAGAATCTCGGAATCATCTGAAGAACCGGAATCCGCGGAGTCTGCCGATCCCATAAGGCTCAGACTGCTCTGGAAACTCTGGGCTCTGGAGGTGAACAGATTCTGATCTATGAAAGAGAGATCTCCGGCCTTGGACAGCATCCGCTGAATACGATCGTACACTACTTTACTGTCTTCGTTATCCTGCCCGAGCTTGTAATACAGCGAGGTGTAAAAATCAAAAAGGTCATTGCCGGATTCCCGGAAGTAAAATCCACCGATCTGCTGCAGATAGTGGAACTGCTCCTCCAGACTCTGATAGGTGCGCCGGAAATCCAGACTTCCCTTGCGGAGCATGCCGATGGGAAGATCCGCTTCCTGAACCATGATGCGGTAATTGTCGGAGGCCAGGATGTGGTTTAAACCCATGTAATACCCATTCAGCCAGATATCCGGTGAATCGTCTCCCAGAAAAGCATTGAGTTCATCAAAATGCTCCAGAGAACGTGCCGGTATGCGATAGCGGTCACACAGGGATTTATAGGTGGAGATATCATCGATCAGGGTGCGGTAGAGCTCACTGCAGTTTAACTCAGAGATCGAGCTACGGTTTAACAGAATATTGATCTGTCGAAAACAGGACAATAAAAAAAGTCTGGCTACATCCGGATGCTTTTGCAGAATATCGTTCAGGGAATCCAGACTGGTCAAAGGATAGGTCAGGATCGTGGTATCCTCCAGAGTGGTGTAACTGAGCAGATGGATCTCGGAGCAGATCTCACAGATGCCGATGACATCTCCCTTGCCCAGCGGATAAGAACCGCCCGGATAGGAGACATCCACCCTGCCGTTTGTGATCAGGTGCAGTGCCGTCATTGGCTGCCCATAGCTATATATAGTTTTACCTTTCTCTAATACAATTCCAGCCATTCCAGTACCTCTTCTTCATTCGGAAACCTCATGATAATCAATTATACACCATAAGACCAACAATTTTCTACTGTACTTTTGATAGAAATGTGATAAAATAAAAATACATATGTGTCACTTTTATATCGACCGAAGAAAAAAGTGATGTTTTCAGTAGAAAACGGTGTACGGAAAGGTATGTTGGGGTTATGGAACAGAGCAGTGAATACAGAGAACAATTGCTGGAATCATATAAGCAGGCGGTGAGACCGTTACTTCCCTATCTGCCGTGGCTGGAACAGAGCGCCGGCAAAAAAGCCAGTTCGCTGTACAGCGGTCAGGATATCGGAGTCAATTCTGTGTCATTCCCGGTATATGACGGAACGCTTTTGAATTTCGTGCGGGAAGCCGGGAAGAGTCCTCTGATGGATCGCAATTATGCGTATATATATACCAGACATCGGATCCGTACCCATCAGGACGAACGGAATATGATTCAAAAAGCCGGCTGGAAAGAATGGGACATCTTAAGAGGCATTCTGTCGAAGTATGTTTTAGGCGGCAGGACCAAGGGGAATCTGTGGAGTGAAGCGGTATCGGAGCAGATTTTCTACCTGGTCATCAGACAGATGCAGGAAATTATAGAATTTTGGGATAAATCACCGGCAAACGGTAAGATCTGAGTGGGGAAAGGCAGGACAAGGTTCATGGGAGAAAAATCAGTACAGAAAAAGCGGTACATTGTAGAAAAAGCCAGAGATGTCTTTATGGAGAAGGGCTTTAAAAAAGTAACAATGAAGGATATTGTGGAAGCCTGCGATATCAGCCGCGGAGGTCTTTATCTGTATTTTGAGAGTACAAGTCAGATTTTTATGGAAGTGCTACGCATGGAGAGTGAAGAGGCGGATGATGTGTTTTCCGACAGCATTACGGAGGATGCTACCGCAGCAGATATTCTTCTTCTGTTTTTAAAGGAGCAGAAAAAGGAGCTTCTCCGCAAAAAAAATACGCTGACACAGGCAACCTATGAATTTTATTTTGAAAACGATCTGCCCAAGCGGGATAACATTCTGAAGAAGCAGTTTGATTCCGCAGTGAAGATCATAGAGAAATTGATCGAAGCCGGAGTGGACAACGGTGAATTTTTGTGTGAGGACTGTGAAGGAACCGCGAGAAATATCATGTTTGTCCTGGAAGGACTGAAGATCTCGGCGCAGACCATCGGTGTGACAGCGGAGGCAGTGGATCGTGAGATCCTGTATCTGTTACGTGGATTAGGTGTGGAAGAATAAGCAGACAACGTTTGATGATGCTTCAGGGAAGATTTCCTGGAGCATTTTCACTGTAAAGGAAGGTAAGCAGAGAGGTGAGCTATGATAGAATCGATCATCAGTATGGAACTTCCGGCAGGAGGGCATTTGGCAATCCGCAGGAACCGGATCTGTCCGGAGCAGGAGACGAAACAGTGCCGCCGGATCAGCCTGGTCTCCGGTATCCACGGAGATGAACTGGAAGGGCAGTATATCTGTTATGAGACGGCGAGAAGAGTAAAGGAGCATCCGGAATATCTGAAGGGGATCGTGGACATCTATCCGGCATTGAATCCGTTAGGGATCGATATGGCGAGCCGCACGGTGCTGAGACTGGAGATGGACATGAACCGCATGTTCCCGGGAGATGCTTCGGGGGACATGATGGAGCGGATCACTGCAGCAGTGGTGGATTCCATTATTGGATCGGATATCTGCATGGATCTGCATGCCAGTGATATTTTCGTGCGTGAGATCCCACAGGTACGACTCAGCGAGGATTTCGCCGAGGCCCTGCTTCCCTATGCGAAAATGACCAACGCCGATATGATCTGGATGAATGCTACCGCCACGGTGCACGAATCCACCCTGGCGCATTCCCTGAATCTGCTGGGTGTTCCCACACTGGTACTGGAAATGGGGCAGGGGCATGATATCCACAGATCCTTCGGCAATCAGATCGTGGACGGAATTTTTCACATCATGAGTGAAATGGGCATCTGGGAGGGACCGGAACCTGTAGTACAGGAGCCTGCGGTATCCAGTGACGGCGAAGTGGAATTTATCCGCAGCGCGGTGGACGGTGTGTTCCTGCCGTTGATCGAGCACAACCATTATGTGAAAAAGGGAGATCTGATCGGGGAGGTAGTGGACCCGTTTGAGGGCACGGTAAAACAGCAGATCCGTACCGAACGAGGAGGACTTCTGTTTACACTGCGGGCATATCCGGTGGTCTATGAAGGAGACCTGCTGGCGAGAATCCTGACGGAGTGAGAAAATTATGTTTGAAAGAGATATTTATACCATACATTCGACTTACAGAGAAGATATGCATATAAAGGGCTTCCAGTTCGGCAAGGGGGAAAAGTCGGCATGCATCGTGGGAGCAGCCAGAGGTAATGAGATCCAGCAGATGTATATCTGCTCCCAGCTGGTGAAGACACTGCGGGAGTTGGAGAATAACGGCTGCATCAGTGCCGGGAAACAGATTCTGGTGATCCCAACCATTAATGCCTATTCCGTGAACATCAGCAGACGTTTTTTCGGCGTTAAGGAAGTGGACATTAACCGGAGTTTTCCGGGCAATGATTATGGGGAACCGGCTGACCGGCTGACCAATGCACTGCTTACGGAGATCAAAGATTACGTATACGGCATCCAGTTTACGTCCTTCTACCGGCCGGGAGAGTTTGTACCGCATGTGCGTATGATGGAGACGGGATACCAGAATACTTCTCTGGCAAATCTGTTCGGACTGCCCTATGTGGTGGTGAGAAAACCGGTGCCCATTGATACCAAGACCCTGAATTATAACTGGCAGGATGAGATGACGGCAGCTTTTTCCGTTTATACGAACCAGAACAGCCAGATCAATGAGGCAAGCGCAAGGCAGGCTGTGGCAGCGGTCTTACGATTCTTAAAACGGATGGGACTGATCCGGTACGAGAGCCATTCCGGCTATATCAGTCATGTATTATATGAAAAGGACTTAAGCGATGTACATACGAACCGGGCGGGAATTTTCCGGGGAAAGGTACATGCGGGAGATGATGTACGCTACGGCAATGAGATGGCAGAGATCATAGATCCTTATGATGGATCTGTGCGGGAGACCATTCTGGCACCCACCGACGGCATTGTATTTTTTGCCCATACGGAGGCACTGATCAGCGAGAAGGACATTGCCTATCGGCTGATCCACAGACTGCACGAATGACGAACCGCTCAAAAAGGCAGGTAAAATCGATCTAAATTTGTTGTTTTCTGCTATTGTGGGAAAAAAGCTATAATGGTATGATACTATTCAGAGTCATGTTAATTAAAAACTTTATCGGAGGAGAGACATGAGCAACGTAAGACGTATCTATGTAGAGAAAAAGGAGCCTTATGCTGTCAAGGCAAAAGAGCTGCACGACGAACTGAAAAATTATCTGGGCATCGATGTGGCGAAGGTTCGCGAATTTATCCGCTATGATGTGGAGAATATTTCGGATGAGGTATTTGCAAGAGCCTGCAAGACCGTATTTTCCGAGCCTCCCGTAGATGATCTGTATGAGGAGACGATTGAGATCCCTGCGGACGCAAGAGTATTTTCCGTAGAGTTCCTTCCCGGACAGTTCGATCAGAGAGCGGATTCCGCAGTGCAGTGCGTGAAGTTCTTAAAAGAGGACGAAGAACCTGTGATCCGTACCGCTGTGACCTATATGATCGAAGGACAGGTGTCCGACGAAGAATTTTCCAAGATCAAATCTTACTGTATCAACCCTGTGGATTCCAGAGAGACCGACATGGAGAAGCCGGATACTCTGATCACGGTGTATGATGATCCCGCTGATGTTGCCGTGTTCGATGGCTTCAGAGATATGGATGAGAGCAGCTTAAAGGCTCTGTACGAATCTCTGGGACTTGCCATGACATTCAAAGATTTTAAACATATTCAGAATTATTTCCACGATGATGAGAAGAGAGATCCTTCCATGACGGAGATCCGTGTACTGGATACCTATTGGTCCGATCACTGCCGTCATACCACTTTTTCCACCGAACTGACCGACGTGGAATTTGGTGAGGGCTATTATCGTTCTCCCTTAGAGACCACTTACCAGAGCTATCTGGATACCAGAGAAGAAATTTTTAAGGGCAGAGAGGACAAGTTCGTCTGCCTCATGGATCTGGCACTGATGGCAATGCGGAAGCTGAAAAAAGACGGCAAACTTGACGACATGGAAGAATCCGATGAGATCAATGCCTGCTCCGTAGTGGTTCCCGTGGAGATGGATTACGGTGACCACAGAGAGACCGAAGAGTGGCTGGTATTTTTCAAGAACGAGACCCACAACCATCCTACTGAGATCGAGCCTTTCGGTGGCGCTGCCACCTGCTTGGGCGGTGCTATCCGTGATCCTCTGTCCGGTCGTGGCTATGTATATCAGGCGATGCGTGTCACCGGTGCGGCAGATCCTACCGTTCCCGTATCCGAGACACTGCACGGCAAGCTGTCCCAGAAGAAGCTGGTAAGAGGCGCAGCAAGCGGTTATTCCTCTTATGGCAACCAGATCGGTCTGGCTACCGGATTTGTAAAAGAGATCTATCATCCCTCTTACGTGGCAAAGCGTATGGAGATCGGTGCTGTTATGGGCGCTGCTCCCCGCAAAAATGTCATCCGTGAGACCTCCGATCCCGGTGATATCATCATCCTCCTTGGCGGACGTACCGGACGTGACGGCTGCGGCGGTGCTACCGGATCCTCCAAGGTACATACCGATACTTCTATCGAGACCTGTGGTGCCGAAGTACAAAAAGGTAATGCACCTACCGAGCGTAAGATCCAGAGACTGTTCCGCCGTGAGGAAGTCAGCCGTCTGATTAAGAAATGTAACGATTTCGGTGCCGGCGGTGTCTCCGTTGCCATCGGTGAGCTGGCAGACGGTCTGACCGTAGATCTGGACAAGGTGCCCAAAAAGTACGCCGGACTGGACGGCACGGAACTTGCCATCTCTGAGTCCCAGGAGCGTATGGCAGTGGTTGTAGATCCTAAGGATGTGGATACCTTCTTAGGCTATGCCAAGGAAGAAAACTTAGAGGCTGTTCCCGTGGCAGTGGTTACCGAGGAGCCGAGACTGGTACTGAACTGGAGAGGAAAGCCTATCGTAGACCTGAAGAGAGCTTTCTTAGATACCAACGGTGCGCACCAGGAGACCAAAGTAAAAGTAGATATTCCTTCTGAAGAAGAGAATTATTTCGATAAATGGGCTGTTCCCGCAGTAGGCGAGAAGCTGGAAGAGGGCGACGTGAAGGGTGCCTGGGTGGCACTGTTAAACGACCTCAATGTATGTTCCCAGAAGGGTCTGGTGGAGATGTTTGACTCCTCCATCGGTGCCGGCAGCGTACTGATGCCTTACGGCGGAAAATATCAGCTGACCGAGACCCAGACCATGGTAGCCAAGCTGCCCGTACTGGAAGGCAAGACCGATACCGTGACCATGATGAGCTACGGCTTCGATCCTTACTTGTCCTCCTGGAGCCCTTATCATGGAGCTGTCTATGCAGTGACAGAGTCCATGGCGAAGATCGTGGCTTCCGGTGGTGATTGCAGTAAGATCCGTTTCACTTTCCAGGAGTACTTCCGCAGAATGACCGGTGATCCCGAGCGTTGGAGCCAGCCTTTCGCAGCGCTCTTAGGTGCTTACGATGCACAGATCGGTTTTGGCCTGCCCTCCATCGGCGGTAAGGACAGTATGTCCGGTACCTTCAATGACATTGATGTACCGCCCACACTGGTATCTTTTGCAGTGGATGTGGCAAAATCCGGTGATATCGTTACTCCGGAACTGAAGACACCCGGCAACAAGCTGGTGCGCTTCTCCATTGACAAAGACGATTTCGACATTCCCATGTATGAGAATGTGGCAGAATTATATGGCAAGATTCACGATCTGACCGGGAACGGCACCATCGTATCCGCATATGCTTTGGATTCCAAGGGTGTGGCAGCAGCTGTATCCAAGATGGCATTCGGCAACAAGCTGGGTGTGAAGATCGATGATGAGGTCACCACAGACGACTTGTTCGACAACGGACTGGGCGATATCCTGGCAGAGATTCCTGCAGACAAACTACCTGCACTGGATGAGAAGGAACTGGATTACACTGTCATCGGTACCGTGACCGAGGAACCTGCATTCGTATACGGTGATGCGAAGATCACCATGGATGAGGCACTTGCTTCCTGGACCTCCAAGTTAGAGAAGGTATTCCCTACCAAGGCAGTGAAGGGTACCGAGGCAGTGGCAAGTGATGTCTACAAGGCAGACAGTATTTATGTATGTAAACACAAGGTTGCAAAGCCTACCGTATTCATTCCGGTATTCCCCGGAACCAACTGTGAGTACGACAGCACCAAGGCATTTGAGCGTGCCGGAGCCCATGTGGAGACAAGAGTATTCCGCAATCTGACCGCAGAGGATATCCGTGAATCCGTAGAGGAATTCGAGAAGTCCATCGCACAGGCGCAGATCATCATGTTCCCCGGCGGCTTCTCCGCAGGTGATGAGCCTGACGGAAGTGCGAAGTTCTTCGCAACCGCATTCCAGAATGCGAAGCTGAAGGAAGCTGTCATGAAGCTGTTAAATGAGAGAGACGGTCTGGCACTGGGAATCTGTAACGGATTCCAGGCACTGATCAAGCTGGGACTGGTTCCTTACGGCGAGATCACCGGTCAGAAGGAGGATTCTCCTACCCTGACCTTCAACACCATCAACCGTCACATCTCCAAGATGGTATACACCAAGGTTGTATCCAACAAGTCTCCCTGGTTACAGGGCGCTACGCTGGGTGCTACCTACTGTAACCCCGCATCCCATGGTGAGGGTCGTTTCGTAGCACCGAAGGAATGGATCGACAAACTCTTCGCAAACGGACAGGTTGCTACCCAGTACGCTGACCAGAACGGCAATGTATCCATGGATGAGGAGTACAACATCAACGGATCTTACTGTGCAATCGAGGGTATCACCTCTCCCGACGGCAGATGCTTCGGTAAGATGGCACATTCCGAGAGAAGAGATGCTGCGGTAGCCATGAATATCTATGGTGAGCAGGATATGAAGATCTTCGAGTCCGGCGTGCAGTATTTTAAATAAATTGAGAGTTAGTTGAATACATTGGCAAAATCCACGAACTCCCGGAGCATGCGATACACATGTCTTGATGTAAGGTCTCCGGATGTGAATTTTCTACGAAAAGTGATGAGTAGTTCTCGTCATGACGGGGACGCCTACAGTCGACATCCATGTCGACAATCGGCTGACGCGGACATCGTGTCCGCTTTCCCCCTGTCTTTCAGCACTTTTCTAGAAAATATCAACATCCTCCGACAAACATCTTCGACATGGCACCGCATGCTCCGGGAGTTCTGCGTTTTGAAAAGCTTTCAAAAACCAGTAGCTCTGGCTGGGTATAAGAATAAGCAGTGCCGTAAGCAGACGTCGGTACTTAGCGGTCGTATTGTGACCGCTTATGTACCGCTACGCTCTGCGACAGAGCGCGAGCGTGCCGCGTTTCTTATACCCTGCCAAGGGCTACGGGATTATTTCATTAACTCTCAATTTACAACATCTCTGTGCTGATAGTACCACTTGTAAAGTCCTGTCGGAATCGGTATAATATAGGTAATTGGGAGGTAAAAATATGCTGCTTACATTAGTACCGCTTTTTGATGAAAATATGGCCGTATGTGCCTATTCCTTTTTTACCCAGAGAGAAAATTACCTGTTGAATCCGTTGCTGCTTGGGACAGCACAATTTGATGGGGCATCACAGATCACCGGATTGGAATTGATCCAAAAGATGGGAATCGATACATTGTCTCAGGGAAAAGAGATTTTTGTACCGATCACCAATATTTCTATTTTTGCGGATATTACGGAGCAGTGCGATGCACCTCATGAAAAAATCGTACTTTTGATCGATAATACCATTCCGCCGATTGAAATGTATGTCAATCGTCTGAAGGAATTGAAACAGCAAGGCTATAAACTTGCCATTCGTAAGCTTGCGGTCAGTGATTTTGAAAATTACAGAGAAGTCCTGAAGCTGATGGATTATGTCCTTCTGAATAACCGTAAAATAGCCATTGATAAAGCCAAGATTTATTTCGGGAAGTTATTCCCGAATATCAGTCTGTGTGCCGGTAATATTGATACCATGGAGGACTTCGAGAGACTGAAGGAGACCGGCGGATATCGTTTCTATGAGGGTAAGTTCTATCGTGTTCCCATTACGAAGGGACAGACAGATGTGGCACCCTTGAAGGGTAACTATATTGACCTGCTGAATATTGTGAACAACCCGGATTTTGAACTCACAACAGCGGCGGATATCATCAGCCGTGATACCGCACTCACGATCGATCTGCTGAAAATGGTTCAGCCACTGGCTGTAAATTCGGAGATTACGTCTATCCGTCATGCGGCTGCCATGCTGGGACAGCGGGAACTGAAAAAGTGGATCAACACGGCAGTAGCCAATGCTTTGTATGCGGATAAGCCGAATGAGGTCACCAGATTATCTCTGCTTCGTGCGAAATTTGCCGAGAATCTGGCGGAAGCGTTTGGTCTGAAGGCGCAGAAAGATGAATTGTTCCTGATGGGATTGTTCTCCGTGCTGGATGTGATCCTCGAGAAACCCATGGCAGAGGCTTTGAAGGTGGTCCATGTGGCTGGCGAGATCAGCAATGCACTGATCTACCGCATCGGCGCACTGGCACCGGTGTACGATTTTATGCTGCAGTATGAGACAGCCAACTGGGCGGAGGTATCCCGCCTGATGCTATTAAAGAATATTGATATGAATACAGTATATGAAGCCTATACATCGGCGTTGAAGTGGTATCGCACCGTACGTTGATTGTATTAAAAAATGTACTTGTGTTTTGTATACATTTATGTTATTTTCTTGAATGACTTGTAATTATATCCTCCGGCAGTTCAAAGGACGCCAGATGGAGGAATAGTAGCAAAGGCGCAAAAAGCGCGGAAAGGAAATTTCATATGAAAAAAAACAAGACACTTGAGATGGTACAATTGGCCGTACTCATCGCGATCATGCTGATTCTGGCATTTACCCCGCTTGGGTATCTGCGCATCGGACCGTTAGCAATCTCCCTGATGACCATTCCCGTAGTCATCGGTGCAATGCTCTTAGGACCCACAGGCGGAGCTGTTCTGGGACTGGTATTTGGACTTACCAGCTTTTACCAGTGCTTTGCAGGAGATCCTTTTGGAGCAGCTTTGGTAGCAATGAATCCGTTTTTCACTTTCCTGGTATGCATCCCTACCAGAACTCTGATGGGATGGCTGTCCGGCGTGATCTTCAAGGCACTGTGGAAGATTGACAAGACGAAGACCGTAACTTACTTCGTGACCGGTCTGCTGGGAGCATTTATGAACACCCTGTTCTTCATGTCTACTCTGATGATCTGCTTCGGTCATACCGAGTATCTGCAGAGCATGAATGCAACCGGAGCGAATCTGTTTATGTTCGCCGTAGCATTCTGTGGTATCAACGGAGCACTGGAGATGCCTATGAGCTGTGTAGTAGGTGGTGGCGTTGCGAAGGCAGTCAGCGTAGCGCTGAAGAAGAATGCAACAACAGAAGAGAAATAATCAGATTTTCCGAAACGAAAAATATATAAAATATACAAACAGACCCCCGGAGTATGACAGATGGTCATGCCGGGGGTTTTCCATGTGGAAATTTTGAATACGGAATTCATGTGCCGAAATGCATATATAGGCAGAAAGGATGGTCATTACAGCGACCTCCACATTGTCTGTAGGGTATCTGCCGTGACAGCAACATTCCCCTGGATCATGGGAGCGGATCCGCCACCTTTTGCAGAAAGTTCCCGGCGCATGCGGTCTGCCAGTTCCTGACAGTTACAGGAAGCACTGCCTACAATAAATCGATAACCGTTTGTATCGTCTCCGGCAAAGATACCACAGTAACCGGAATATTTTCCGGTCAGGGTATTCACAGCGTTACGTAGGGCAATGGCATCCAGTTCACCGACGAAGAGAAGCACGTGGTGTACTTTTTCCGGGGAGGGAAGTGCGCCCATCTGTACGTTCAGTAGCTCTGCCTGCAGGGCATTGGCGCGCTCTTTTTGCAGCCTTGCATCCTCTTTGGCGCGGGCAACAGCACCTGCTACTTCCGGCTGTTTCGCTGAGAGCAGAGAAGAAATTGCCCAGACAGAATCCTGTTTTTCAGTATAATCTGCCAGAGCACGGTCTCCGCAGAGAATATTGATGCGGACACCGCCTCTGTGGCTCTGCACATTTACAACTTTGATGAGACCGATCTGTCCGGTGGTATCTACATGCGGAGCACAGCAGGCACACAGATCCACGCCGGGGATCTCGACGATACGTACATTTTCTGTGAGAGCCAGCTTGCTGCGGTAGTTTAAGCTTAACAGTTCTTCGGAGGAGGGCCAGCTGATGTTGACCGGAAGATTTTTCCAGACATAAGCGTTGGCTTCTTGTTCGATGAGACGCAGCTGCTCCAGAGAGACTTCTCCGTTCATATCCAGTGTCACTTCTCTGTCGCTTAAATGGAAGCCTACGTTTTCCAGTCCGAAATGGGAGTGCAGTAAGCCGGAGATTATATGCTCGCCGGAGTGCTGCTGCATGAAATCAAACCGGCGGTTCCAGTCCACATGACCGGTGACCCGGGTGCCAGCGGGAAGTTCACAGGCTGCTTTATGATATAGGATGCCCTGTTTGATGCTGACATCCAGTACTTCCTGACCGTTTAAGGTGCCTTTGTCGGCGGACTGACCGCCCTCTTCCGGGAAAAAAGCGGAAGCGTCCAGAACGATCCTGTAATATCCCTCTTCCTTGTCGGGAACACATTCCATTACCACAGCGGTGAAATCCGTCTGATGTACATCTTCATAATAGAGTTTGCGGGTTCCCAGGGAGTTCATTTGAGCATTTTCGATACGATCCATAGATGCCTGTCCAATCTGCTGTAGGAAAACAGCGTTTTGTGATAATTGAAAAATAGAAAATACATATCTATTCTATATCAGACCCGGTGGAAAAAGCAATGGAAATTGTAAGCTTTTACATAGCTTTGTCAGATTCTCCAAGGAGTATCGGGATTGCGGAGAGGTTTTTTGTGGGTTTTTATGCAGACAGGGTCTATTGCGACGCATTTTTTTTTATGATATAATGAATCGATTATGCAGATACCAGATTTAAACGGCAGAGGCCGACCGCGCTTGCACGGGGAGGCAGGTGCCGATTTAAATCGCCAAAACATGAGGATGCAGCGATTTGCGGAAGCAAATCCGCGGAATCCGAATGTTTTCAGAATTGCGAGAGCTGCGAAGCAGCGGAGCAATTCGTAGGTATCGTAGACATTGCAGATACTCAGCGGAGCAATTCGCAGGTATTGTAGGAGACTGAGAGAAATACAAACGTCGCAAAAAGCGGCAGAATGTGAGGAAAGAATGAAGGCATTTTTGATTTTGGAAGATGGAACGGTGTTCGATGGAACGCACATCGGTGCAGACAAAGAGATCATCAGTGAAATCGTATTTAACACATCCATGGCCGGATATCTGGAGGTCCTGACGGATCCGTCCTATGCAGGACAGGCTGTATGCATGACTTACCCCCTGATCGGTAACTATGGCATATGCAGGGATGACTGCGAGTCGGAGAGACCCTGGCCGGATGGATTCATCGTCAGAGAGCTTTCACGTATTCCCAGCAACTTCCGCTGTGACTGCACAATACAGGAATACTTAGAGGAGAACGGCGTGCCCGGTATCGCCGGTATCGATACCCGTGCGCTGACCAAGATCCTGCGTGAGAAGGGTACCATGAACGGCATGATCACCACCAACGAAGCCTATGACCTGAACGAAGTACTTCCGAAGCTGAAGGAGTATACTACAGGCAAGGTCGTGGAAAAGGTGACCTGCAGGGAAAAATATGTGGTAGCGCCCACCACGGAGCTGGCACAGAACGGACCTCTCTCCGGTGCAGCGCGTTTTGATAAAGAAGCTTATGAAAAAGGTGTCAGAGAGCCTAAGCCGGCACTGGTAACGGAGCTGTCCGGACAGGGACTGAAGGTAGCTCTGTTAGACCTGGGAGCTAAGAGAAATATCGCCAGATCCCTGGCAGAGAGAGGCTGTGAGGTGACCGTATACCCCGCAGGAACTCCCGCACAGGAGATCATTGATGATAATCCCGACGGTATCATGTTAAGTAACGGACCGGGAGACCCCAAGGAGTGTACCGGTGTGATCGCCGAGATCAAAAAGTTATACGATACCGAGATCCCTATTTTCGCAATCTGTCTGGGACATCAGCTGATGGCTCTGGCTACCGGCGCAGATACCCATAAAATGAAATACGGACACAGAGGAGGCAACCATCCGGTAAAGGATCTGATGACCGGAAGAGTATATATTTCCTCTCAGAACCACGGCTATGTGGTAGATACCGATAAACTGGATCCGTCCGTAGCGGTTCCCGCATTCATCAATGTCAACGACGGTACCAACGAGGGCCTGTCCTACACCGGCAAGAATATTTTCACCGTACAGTTCCATCCGGAAGCATGTCCGGGACCCCAGGACTCCGGTTACCTGTTTGACCGGTTCATTCATATGATGAGAGGAGAGAACTAAGATGCCCAAGAATCCTAATGTAAAACGAGTAATGGTAATCGGCTCCGGTCCTATTGTCATCGGACAGGCAGCGGAATTCGACTATGCAGGTACCCAGGCCTGCCGTTCCCTGAAGGAAGAGGGAGTAGAGGTAATCCTGGTGAACTCCAATCCTGCGACCATCATGACCGATAAAGATATCGCAGATAAGGTATATATTGAGCCCCTGAACGTAAAGGTTCTGGAGCAGATCATTGAAAAGGAAAAGCCCGACAGCATTCTCCCCACCCTGGGAGGACAGGCTGGTCTGAACCTCGGCATGGAGCTGGAGGAATCCGGTTTCCTGGCAGCTCACAATGTAAAGCTGTTAGGTACTACCGCAGCTACCATTCGTAATGCGGAAGGCCGTCAGGAGTTCAAGGATCTGATGGAGCGTATCGGCGAGCCCTGTGCAGCATCCAAGGTCGTTGAGAACGTGGAAGACGGTGTGGAATTCACCAACACCATCGGCTATCCTGTTGTACTGCGTCCTGCTTATACCCTGGGCGGTTCCGGCGGCGGTATCGCACACAATCAGGTAGAACTGGAAGAGATACTGGAGAACGGTTTACGTCTGTCCCGTGTAGGACAGGTACTGGTAGAGCGTTGTATCGCGGGCTGGAAAGAGATCGAGTACGAAGTAATGCGTGACAGCGCAGGCAACTGCATCACTGTATGTAACATGGAGAACATCGATCCCGTCGGTGTGCATACCGGAGACAGTATCGTAGTAGCGCCTTCCCAGACCCTGAGCGACAAGGAGTACCAGATGTTACGTACTTCCGCTCTGAAGATCATCAACGAACTGCAGATCACCGGTGGATGTAACGTACAGTTTGCACTGCATCCCACCAGCTTTGAATATTGTGTTATCGAGGTGAATCCCCGTGTCAGCCGTTCTTCTGCACTGGCAAGTAAGGCGACCGGTTACCCCATTGCAAAGGTAGCAGCGAAGATCGCACTGGGCTTTACTCTGGATGAGATCAAAAATGCCATTACCCACAAGACCTATGCCAGCTTCGAGCCGACACTGGATTACTGTGTAGTAAAGATCCCCAGACTGCCTTTCGATAAATTTATCACTGCAAAGCGTACTCTGACCACACAGATGAAGGCAACCGGTGAGGTTATGAGTATATGCAATAACTTCGAGGGAGCACTGATGAAGGCCATCCGTTCCCTGGAGCAGCATGTGGACTGCCTGCGCAGCTATGATTTCAGCACTTTGTCTGTGGAGGAACTGTTAGAGCGTCTGAAGATCGTGGATGACCAGAGAATCTATGTGATCGCTGAAGCAATCCGTAAGGGTATCAGTTATGAACAGATCCACGACATTACAAAGATCGACCTGTGGTTCATTGACAAGATCGCCATTCTGACCGAGATGGAGCATGCACTGGAGACACAGCCCCTGACAGTGGATCTGCTGAAGGAAGCCAAGAGAATCGAGTTCCCGGATAACGTCATCGCAAGACTGACCGGCAAGACCGAGGAAGAGATCAAGAAGATGCGTTATGACAACGGCATTAAGGCTGTTTACAAGATGGTAGACACCTGTGCCGCAGAGTTCGCAGCTTCCACTCCTTATTATTACTCCGTATTTGGCGGCGAGTGCGAAGCCAAGGAGACCACCGGGCGCAAGAAAGTCCTGGTACTGGGTTCCGGTCCTATCCGTATCGGACAGGGTATCGAGTTCGACTATTGTTCCGTACATGCTACCTGGGCATTTTCCAAGGCAGGCTATGAGACCATTATCATCAACAACAACCCGGAGACCGTAAGTACCGACTTCGATATTGCGGACAAGCTGTATTTCGAGCCCTTGACTCCGGAAGATGTGGAATCTATCGTAAATATCGAGCATCCTGATGGTGCTGTGGTACAGTTCGGCGGACAGACCGCTATCAAGCTGACCGAGAGCCTGATGAAGATGGGCGTGCCCATCCTGGGCACCAAGGCGGAGGATGTAGATGCCGCTGAGGACAGAGAGCTGTTCGACAAGATTCTGGAAGAGACCGAGATCCCCCGTGCAGCCGGCGGTACCGTATACACCGCAGAGGAAGCTAAGGCGGTTGCCAACAGACTGGGCTATCCCGTACTGGTACGTCCTTCCTATGTATTGGGCGGACAGGGCATGCAGATCGCTATCTCCGATGAAGAGATCGAAGAGTTCATGGAGATCATCAATCGTATCGCACAGGATCACCCGATCCTGGTAGATAAGTATTTACAGGGTAAGGAGATCGAGGTCGATGCTGTATGCGACGGTACCGATATCCTGATCCCCGGTATCATGGAGCATATCGAGAGAACCGGTATCCACTCCGGAGATAGTATCTCCGTATATCCGGCTCCGACCATTGATAAAGTAGTAAAAGAGAAGATCGCAGAGTACACCAGAAGACTGGCAAAGGCACTGCATGTCAAGGGACTGATCAATATCCAGTTCATTGCCATCGGTGACGAAGTATATGTCATTGAGGTTAACCCCCGCTCTTCCCGTACCGTACCTTATATCAGTAAGGTAACCGGTATTCCTATCGTGGATCTGGCTACCGAAGTGATCATCGGCAAGACCATCCGTGAGCTTGGCTACGAGCCCGGCTTACAGCCTGAGGCAGAGTATTTTGCCATCAAGATGCCTGTGTTCTCCTTCGAGAAGATCCGCGGTGCCGAGATCAGCTTAGGACCGGAGATGAAGTCCACCGGTGAGTGCCTGGGTATTGCCAAGAGCTTCAACGAGGCACTGTACAAGGCATTCCTGGGGGCAGGTGTGGAACTGCCCAAGTATAAGAACATGATCATTACCGTAAAGGATGCGGATAAGGGAGAAGCAATCGAGATCGGAAGACGCTTCGAGAAGCTGGGATACACCATCTACGCTACCAGAAGTACCGCAGCAGCTCTGAATGAGGCAGGTGTGAAGGCGAGAAAGGTCAACAAGATCTCTCAGGAATCCCCGACCGTTATGGACCTGATCCTGGGACACAAGATCGACCTTGTCATCGATACCCCTACTCAGGGCCGCGACAAGACCAGAGACGGCTTCCTGATCCGTCGTACCGCTATCGAGACCGGTATCTACTGCATCACCGCAATGGACACCGCCAATGCTCTCGTGACCAGCATGGAGCATATGAACGATTGCAAGGAACTGACACTGGTGGATATTGCACAGCTGTAAAAATATAAAAAATGGAATTGAGCAGGAGGGAATATTTAATAAATTTTCTCTCCTGCTTGATTTATGTCAAAAAGAGAAGAACGCTGACTGCAAAAGTGCAAATCCGAAAATAAAATCCGTAAGTGCGGCATATAATAGGCGTATGGTAAATATTGTATGATCGCAAGCCTGTATCCCGCAGGCGGATTGGAGCCTTATGTTAGAAGAACATTATCCTTTTGTCGCACAGCCTCTGCCCTATGAATATGATGCCCTGTTTCCGGTACTGGATGAGGAGACACTGCATTTTCACCATGATAAGCATTATCAGACCTATGTAGACAAGCTGAATGCAATTCTTGCGGATTATCCTCAGTTACAGCAAATGACCTTGACGGAACTGCTCACTTCGGAGGATAATAAACTTGCATCCTTGCAGGAGGAAGCCCGGGAAAGTATTCACAATAACGGTGGCGGCGTATACAACCACCAGCTGTATTTTGACAGTATGCGAAGCCCTGTGGGGCAGGAACCCTGCGGAACATTGGAAGAGGCCCTGATCCGGGATTACGGATCGGTGAGACAATGGAAAGAGCAGATGACCCAGGCAGCCACGGGAGTCTTTGGCTCCGGCTGGGTATGGCTTGTAAGTGATCAGGATGGAACGCTTATGATCCTGACCACAGCAAACCAGGATGTGCCGGATCTGAGATTGTATACTCCCATATTTCTGATAGATGTGTGGGAACATGCCTATTATTTACAGTACCGGAACCGCAGACCGGATTATGTGGTGGGGTGGCATAAGCTGATCCACTGGAAAAAGGCGGAGAGACGTTATGAACAGGTCCTCTGCAGACTGGAAAGAGGAAATGAAAATGGAGAACAGACCGATCATAAAAAAAGAACAGGTAGAGACCGTCTATGACAGCAGATTCATCAAAGTATTTGACCTGCAATATGAGCCCGGAAAACATTATTTTGATGCCACCAGAAGAAGCATTGAGAATCTGGCGGCAGTAAAAAATGACGAAGAATTTAAACAGATGCTGCCGGATGCGGTGAGCTGTGTCGTAATCCTAAAAATCAGCGGACAGGAGCCGAGACTCTGCTTGAGCCGTGAGTATCGCTATCCTGCAGGACAGTTCCTGTTAAGCGTTCCGGCAGGACTGTTGGACCCGGAGGATGCGGCACAGGAAAATCCGGTGTTTCATGCAGCCATCCGGGAATTGCGGGAAGAGACCGGCATTACACTGGAGGAAAGTGACAGCATCCGTCTGGTGAATCCCCTGGTATTCAGCACCCCGGGCATGACGGACGAGAGCAATGCACTGGTGCAGATCACTCTGAACAGGGAAGAAATGCCGAAGGTAAGCCAGGAAGGTGCCGTAGGTACGGAATGCTTTGACGGCTTTTTATTGGTGTCCCAAGAAGAAGCACAGAAAATCCTAAAAGACGGCGTGGATGATCAGGAGCTTTTCTATCCCTTATATACCTGGGCGGCACTGATGTGCTTTGTAACGGGAATGTGGGAATAATTTTGAAGTTGCCATTCGCTCAATTGCGTTTCCGACTGTTCAATTGTATAATGATATTATCAGCAGACACTACTTACCTGGGAAATCTATACGCCGAAGTGGATGACAAATTGTACCGTGCGGAAGCGGATGGTTTCGCCTGGGGCATTGATGAAGACTCCATCAAAATATGGAAGCAACAGGGAGACAACCGATATGTGGTGACCTCTAAAGACCAAAGCGAGACAGTCTCTGATATGATATTCGTCATAAGGAAAGTGGAAAACAAGGATAACAAATATGAAATAGTAGATGAAGTCGAACTGTATTAGTGATCGATTTGAAAAATAAATATTGACATATATAGATAGCCGATATATATTATAGACAACGATATATATCGGCTATCTATATAAGGAGGACAAAAATGGCTGTGGACAAATCACTGATGTCGGGAAGTATGACGATGCTTCTGCTCAGATTACTGGCGGAGAAGGATATGTACGGATACGAGATGATCGATACACTGCGGAAAAAATCCTGTAACGTGTTCGAGTTAAAAGCAGGTACGCTGTATCCGCTGTTGCATGGGCTGGAAGCGAAGGGCCTGCTTACGGTATATGAGCAGGAATATGCAGGCAAGACGAGGAAGTATTACAGTATTACGAAAGAGGGCAGAAAATTACTGGAAACAAAAAAAGCGGAGTGGATGGAATATCAATCCGCGGTCACCAGCGTTCTGGCAATGGGGGTATAGGGATGGAGACATATTTGGAAAAACTGCTGTCACAGATTCGCTGCAAAAAAGCAAGACCTTATATCGCTGAGGAGATAAGAGACCATATAGAATGCCAGATCGCAGACAATCTTTCCGAAGGGATGACCTCTGAGGAAGCAGAGAAAAATGCGGTTGCGGACATGGGAGATCCGGTGGAAGTCGGTATCTCACTGGACAGAATCCACAAGCCTAAGATTGCATGGAGGTTACTTGTGATCGTAGGAATTTTAAGCCTGCTGGGCATTCTGATACAGCAATCCATTCTCAGACAACCCGGTTATCAGGAGCTGGAAACATGGAGACAGGAAGTGTACCGCTATACTACGGAGGGGTTTGTCTCATGTATTGTGTCCTTCTCATGTGTGTGATCTACTTTCTGGATTATACATTAATTGCAAAGTACTCCAGGTTCATTGGAGTCCTTATACTTATTTTGGGAGGATTGCGGCTGACCAGCTTTTTCGGTGTGGATATTAACGGAGTCGGCGACTGGGTTGGATTTGGAATGTTCCGGGTGTCGATTACTTCCCTGATGATGTTCTATGTGCCCATCTATGGAGCTATCTTATACAAATACAGGGACGGTGGGTTTATGGCACTGTGCAAAGCACTCCTGTGGCTGATCCTTCCGGTATTTATTACATTCCGGATTCCAAGCCTCGGTGTGGCTGTCATCATGATGATCAGTATGCTGATGGAACTTACGGTGGCTATTTGGAAGGGGTGGTTTCAATTGCCCGTCAAAAAGACGATTATTGTCTTGGGGTTGTTTCTTGCGGGATTACCGGTCCTGTTACTGGCTGCAATGTACGCATTTCATATGCTGGCAGTATATCAGGAAGCAAGGATCCGCTCCTATTTCACCGCTTCCGGAGATGCCTATTATATGACGTCCATGCTTCATAAATTTAATGAGAACATTTCGTTTTGGGGAAATAGTGGAAATGATGTGCTCGAAGGTCTGCCGGAATTTTTGGATGGATCCCGCTGACGACAACATTCCTGCCGTTCTTATCTGTTGGCAGAGATAATATTTTACTGTCTTACGCATTGGCGGGAATCATTCTGAGTATTTACAGATACAAAGATGTATATCCAAAAAAGTTCAAGGCGTCACAGGTATCATTGCAGAAGACCATTACTTTGAATCTGAATATGTAACATGGTAATAAAAGTAATGCAAATAAAAAGTCCATGAGCAGGAAAACTGTCCATGGACTTTTCTATATCGTGAGCAGAACTCACTCAATGCATTTCGCAAGCTTACGAGGGCAATACCGACAAAATCAGTATCTCCACACTCATCATATCATTCATCCGTCCGGATTTCACGGCCTCTTCAGTCTCCACGCACTGCTTTACCGCATTTTTCAGCACGGAAGTCTTGAAATGGGATGCCTGTGCCACATATTTTCCGGCGGCAAAGGGCGGTACACCAATCTTGGAGGCAATGGTCTTATTGTCGTGGCCTCTGTTTTTCAATTCCTTGGTCTGGAGCAGCAGGTTACACTGTCTGGCGATCAGGAACAGTACGCGCATGGGCGGCTCTTTTAATGCCAGCAGATCATAATAGAGCTGTAAGGCTTTCTGCGGCTGTTTTTCTGCAATGGCATTGACCATATCGAAGATATGGTTGGTGATACGGGTGGTGCAGACAGCCTCTACATCCTCCGCGGTGACCACATCCCGGTCCAGACAATAGCAGATCAGCTTCTCCAGCTCCATCTGGATATTTTCCATATCGGTGCCGGTCTTGGAGAGCAGGAGCTGTGCGGTGTTCTCGGAGATCTTTTTCCCTTCTTTGCCCAGAATACCGGCAATCCAGCGTTTCAGTGTATTTTCATCCTGTACTGTGAACTCTGCCACATATCCCTTGGACTGCACGGCTTTGTAGAGCTTGCTGCGCTTATCCACTTCACTTTCCGTGAACACGAAAAAGGTGGTGTCGTTGGGGTTTGCCAGGTATTCCGCCAGCTTTTCCCCACCGGCTTTGAAGAGTCCGGTATCTTTAAAAAACATGACACGGCGCTCTGCCAGAAAAGGCAGCGTCTCTGCCAGATCAATGACTTGTCCCAAGGAGAAATCCTTCCCCTGATAGAAATGGGTATTCATCTCGTCGCCGTCCTGACACAGAGCCTTGCGCAGACGGGTCGTGTACTGGTTCTTCAGATAACGTTCCTCTCCGTAGAGAAGGTAGATCTGTTTGAAATTGCCGGTTTTGATGTCTTCATTGATCCGCTGCATAAATAGTATTCCTTCTATTTCTTACTGTATTTTCTGAAAAGAGTATACCCCATTTCCTATTGAGGTTTCAAGGGGTGTATGCTATTATGAAACAAAACAGTTCGACCATGGACATATACGAGAGACACAATCATGCTTGCATGATTGCGTGAACGAATATGT
This sequence comes from Waltera intestinalis, assembly GCF_009695995.1. Lineage (GTDB taxonomy): Bacteria > Bacillota > Clostridia > Lachnospirales > Lachnospiraceae > Acetatifactor > Acetatifactor intestinalis. Next base: position 103,598 of record NZ_VUMU01000004.1, on the reverse strand, counting down.
CCATGAGTCAAGCGCCAATTCATGAGCAAAGGTAGTCACGAAGTGACGGAAAGCGCGGCAGCGCGACTTTGCGAATGGCGCGGGCCGAACAGTATACCATAAGAGGAAGGAAGAAAAAAATGAGCAAGAAAAGCGGATTCATGCAGGAATTTAAAAAGTTTATTCTGAGGGGAAATGTAATGGATATGGCAGTCGGCGTGATCGTCGGCGGCGCATTTACCGCTATCGTTACTTCTCTGAATCAGGACATCCTTACTCCGGTTCTGGCAATCTTCGGAGGCACGGATTTTTCTAATTTATATGTGAAGCTGGGAAGCGGTGACACCGCACCGGTGTTGATGTACGGTAATTTTATCACAGCGGTCATCAATTTCCTGATCACAGCATTTGTGATCTTTTGCCTGGTAAAATTCATTAACAAGCTGGGAGACACCCTGCACCACAAAGAGGAGACTCCGGCTGCACCTACGACGAAGAAATGCCCATTCTGTAAGAGCGAGATCGCTATTGATGCTACGAGATGTCCTCATTGTACTTCTAAACTGGACGAGCAGTAAGACACCTTGACAATACCGTGGAGGAAAGCATGGGTAAAACACATAAGAAAATAGTGATGGCAGGAATCTGTTGTCTGATGATAAGCATGCTGACAGGCTGCGGAAATGATACTACGAAAATCACCGAGGGGATGCAGCTGGTGGAAACACTGGATTATCAGGGTGCATTGACAGCCTTTGACGAAGCGGAAGCACAGAAGGAGAACAGCCGTCTTATTGCAAGAGGCCGGGGGATTGCCAGCATGGGGCTGACAGAATATGATCAGGCAGTGCAGTATTTTACAGAGGCGTTGGAGCTTAGTGACGGCTGGGTGCAGAATGTAGACTACGATATGAACTATTATCTCGCAGCCGCCTACCGGAAGAACGGACAGCCTGCGGAGGCAAAAAAGGTATATGATGCCATTCTGGAACTGAAGCCGGAGGAGAAGGACGCCTATTTCCTGCGGGGATCGGCGGAACTGGAACTGGGAGATTACGAGAGTGCCAAGGCAGATTTCGACAAGGCGATCTCTATGGATCCGAAAAATTATGACCGGCTGATCGAGATCTACGAAGCTCTGGCAGACTACGGATACCGGGAAGTCGGGCAGGAGTATCTGCAAAATGTACTGAATACCGACAAAAAGCTGGATGCCTATGACAGCGGTCGTATTTATTATTACCTGGGAGATTATCAGAAAGCCTACCTGGCACTGGAAGAAGCCAAGGGTAAGGGTGGAGTGGACAGCTATCTGTACCTGGGGAAAGCTTATGCTGCCACCGGAGATTATAATTATGCCTCCAGTGTGTACAGCAATTACCTGTCCAAGCAGGGACCGGATGCGGAGATCTATAATCAGCTGGGATTATGTGAGATGGCGAAAAAAGACTACCAGAAGGCATTGGAAGCATTTCAGGCAGGAAAACAGATCGAAGGGAACAGCCTGATGCAGACCTTGTCCTTCAACGAGATCGTAGCATATGAATATCTGCAGGATTATCAGAAAGCGGCAGTGCTGTTAAAAGCCTACTTACAAAATTACCCGGACGACCAGACGGCCATCCGGGAGCAGCAGTTTTTATCTACGAGGTAGAGGAGCAATCCTCTGCCTTTTGTCGTAATTGCAGAAGTTCGATATAATCCAAAAAGGATGCCGTGTTCTGGGGACTGAAATGCTGTATGATGTCCACCAGCTCAGCCACGGTCATGCCGGGAGCATATTCTTCATTTAAGGTATCCAGACTATAACGATAGGAAGTACGCCCCAACAGATAATCAACGGTCACTCCGAAATAATCAGCCAGCTGCAGTAATGCTTCCTGATCCGGGAAGTGAATATTGTTCTCGTAATTAGAGACGGTGCCAACGGATACTTTTAATATGGCAGCCAGTTCCTTCTGATAGATGCCCCGTTCTTCCCGCAGGGATGTAAGGATCTCACCGAAACTCCTCATATTGCCTCTCATTCTGCCGCAGATGCAGCACTATTTAAATGTTTTCTTTTAAGATTTGATGAAGTCTATTTTACTATATTTTAGTTTTAAAGGAATGACATTTTAGAAATAGATGAAAAATGTATAAAAGAAAGTCTAAAATTAATCTTACCTAAAAACAAAGGGATATACATGGAAAATCCTTTTGGGGACTCTTTTTCTCTTCAGGGACTGTTCGAAAGGACAGTCCCGTTTGCGGTTTGTCAGTGCAAATGAAGGCTGTCAGGAATTTTATTGGGATGAGTATTACTGGCATGACGGGACTTTGACAACATCATTTACAATTTATGATTTTATGCTTGTGGATATGGATGGCGATCAGAAATAGGAAATGATACTTACCGGCTGTATCCGGGAACAGCAGAAGGAAGCCGTGGAAGAAAAAATGGAAGAAAAAATGCATTATTTCATATTGACTTTTCCGGAATCTATGTGATAAAATCTCACCGTTGCAAAAATAGTAAAACAGCATAAAGACTTTAGGTAAGAATTGGAAACGACACATGTGCGCACTGCTCACTGATTAACGAACAACACACATGTGTCTTTTTGCGCTCATTTTTAGAAAAGGAGGGCATCCAATTATGCCGAAAACAAAATTACAGAACATTATTCTCACCCTGATCATGGCGTTCGTTATGGTGTACGCCATGGTCTGTTACAACATCGCACTGGAAAAGGGAGCAGAACTTCCCCATGGCGCTGTGCTGGCAGATCTTTTTCGCAGGCCCCGGAGTGCGGAATGTCTTTGGGTTTGTTGTCGGGAAAATGGCAAAAAACAAGAAAAATGAGAAACAGATCAAAAGTAATTGACAAAACAATTATAGTAATGTTAAAATAAATCGATTTTGAGAGACAGGCGATCTACACCACCTGTAAGAACAATACCTTTAACGGAATGCCCCTTCCGGCGATCTGGGTGTACCGGGAAGATGGAACCTGTGAAGAACTGGTGCATTTTGGATATAAGGATTTTAAGGCAAGGCTGGGGAGAACGTGATATACTAAAGAATAAAACCGATTATTAAGACTTGACTTTTTTTTACACAGGGTCTATACTGTGTATAGTTTAAAGATGATTACTAGAGTAAGAGTGGACACGTGCCACTCTTTCTTGTTGTTGTGACGACAGTTCATATCAGTAAAGGAGGGCATACATGTCCAAACGAGAGGACTACGAAAGCAGAACCGAAGAACTGCTTGCGCCCATCGCAGAAGTAAACCAGGTGGAGATCTACGATGTGGAGTATGTGAAGGAAGGCAGTGACTACTATCTGAGAGCCTACATCGACAAGCCGGAGGGTGTGAATATTCTGGATTGTGAAAATGTCAGCAGAGCATTATCCGAAGCTCTCGACAAGGCGGATTTCATTCCAGATGCATACATTCTGGAGGTCAGCAGCCCGGGACTGGGCAGAACTCTGAAAAAGGATAAGCATTTACAGAAGAGCATCGGCGAAGAGGTGGAGATCAAACTGTTTAAACCCATCGACAAATGCAAGGAATTTTCCGGCATTCTGGAAAGCTTTGATGCAGATACGGTTACGATCACAGAAGAGGGAACCCCGAGAACTTTTGCCAGAGCAGACATCGCACTGATCCGCCTGGCACTGGATTTTTGATAATAAGAAGAAACCATACACTAAGAAAAGGCGAAAGCCGGAATGGAGGAAATGATGAATAAGGAATTAATGGAGGCACTGGACATTCTGGAGAAGGAGAAGGAGATCAGCAAGGAGACCTTGTTTGAAGCCATCGAGAATTCCCTGATGACAGCCTGCAAGAACCATTTTGGAAAGGCTGACAATGTCCATGTGGAGATCAATAGAGAGACCTGCGATTTTCTGGTATATGCTGAGAAGGAAGTCGTACCCACGAAGGACGATGTAGAGGATGACTGCTTACAGATTGCTCTGGAGGATGCACAGGAGATCTCCAAAAAGGCACAGGTCGGCGACATGCTCCATGTAGAGATCAAGTCCAAGGAATTCGGACGTATCGCTACCCAGAATGCCAAGAACGTGATCTTACAGAAGATCCGTGAAGAAGAGAGAAGCGTGATCTACAATCAGTATTATGAGAAGGAAAAGGATGTTGTCACCGGTGTGGTACAGCGTTATGTCGGCAAAAACATCAGCATCAACCTGGGTAAGGCAGATGCCATGCTGACCGAGAATGAGCAGGTGAAGGGTGAAGTCTTCAAACCCACCGAGCGTATCAAGGTCTACATCGTAGAAGTGAAGAATACCCCGAAGGGACCCCGTATCAATGTCAGCCGTACCCATCCGGAACTGGTAAAGCGACTGTTTGAGTCTGAAGTTACCGAGATCAAGGATGGTACCGTAGAGATCAAGAGCATTGCCAGAGAGGCTGGCAGCCGTACCAAGATCGCTGTATGGAGCAACAACCCTAACGTGGATGCGGTCGGTGCCTGCGTAGGTATGAACGGTGCCCGTGTCAATGCTATCGTAGAAGAGCTGCGCGGTGAGAAGATCGATATCGTGAACTGGGATGAGAACCCCGGTAACCTGATCCAGAATGCACTTTCTCCTGCCAAGATCGTAGCAGTATTTGCGGATCCCGATGAGAAGACCGCAAAGGTAGTCGTTCCCGATTATCAGCTGTCTCTGGCGATCGGTAAGGAAGGTCAGAACGCAAGACTGGCAGCAAGGCTGACCGGTTACAAGATCGACATCAAATCCGAGACACAGGCCAAGGATGCTCCCGGCTTCCGTTATGAGGATTATGTGGATGATTACGAGGATGAAACCGAAGACGATTTTGATGGAGAGCAGGAATAATCAATGGCAAAAAAGATTCCACTGAGGCAGTGCGTAGGCTGCGGAGAAATGAAAGGCAAAAAAGAAATGCTGCGTGTTCTGAAGACTCCGGAAGGAGAGATCTGTTTAGATACAACGGGCAAAAAGAACGGACGCGGTGCATATATATGCAGACAGAAGGAATGTCTGCAGAAGGCCCGGAAGAATAAAGGCTTAGAGCGTTCTTTCAAGATGAGTATTTCTCCGGAAAGTTATGATATGCTGGAAAAGGAGTTTGATCAGCTTGAAACAGAATAAGATTTATTCCCTTTTGGGACTTGCGATGAGGGGGCGTAACCTGGTAAGCGGTGAATTCCAGACGGAGGACGCTGTGAAAAAAGGTTCTGCCATGTTGGTGATCGTTGCAGAAGATGCATCCGCCAATACGAAAAAGTTGTTTCACGACAAATGTTCCTATTATGAAGTCCCGGTATACGAATATGGCACAAAAGAAGAGCTCGGCTGGGCGATCGGCCGGAACTTAAGATCTTCGGTAGGTGTGTGTGATGCGGGACTGGCAGATGCACTCATCAAGCAATTGGAAGCGAATTTGCCCGGTTAGGCAGAATGGAGGAAAGCATGGCGAAAATCAAAGTACATGAACTCGCAAAAGAATTAGAACTACAGAGTAAGGATATATTGAATTTTTTACAGGAAAAAGGAATTGAGGCAAAGGCAGCACAGAGTTCGTTGGAAGAGGATGCAGCAGCGCTGGTACGTAACAGCTTAGGACAGAAGAAGGCTGCAGCAGCACCCGCTGTGGAAAAAGAAGCTCCGGCAAAGGCTGAAAATACAAAGCCTGTTGAGGAAAAGGCGCAGGAGGAAACAAAATCTCCCGAGGAAACGAAAAAGAAGAAAAAGATTATTTTCGTAAGTAACCCGCAGAATTCCAAGATGCCCGGACAGCGTCAGGGCGGACAGAACGGACAGGGACAGAGAAATGCCGGCGGACAGCGTCCGAACCAGGGACAGAATAACAGATATCAGAACAACGGCTATCAGAACAATTCTTACAATAACCGTGTGCAGGCACAGACTCCCGTACGTCCCATCAAGCCGCTGACCCCGCCTTCACCCACACCCAGTGTGGCAATGGTACCCGGCAATAAGGGACAGCAGCCTGCGAAAAAGCCTGTAAATAATACCGCAGCTGCACAGGCTCCCGTAAAAGAGCAGGCAGCGCAGAATACCAATACCGCAGCTGCACAGGCAAGACCTGCGGACAGACCTGCGGAGAGACCGCAGAACAATAACCGCGACAACCGTCAGAGTGGTTACGGTCAGAATAATTACGGACAGAACCGTGATAATCGTGGTCAGAACGATCGTGGTCAGGGCAGCCGACAGGGCGGACAGAACGCAAACAGAGGAGGTATGGGCAATGGCAGACCTCAGGGAGGCGGATTTAACAGACAGGGTCGTCCGGGTATGGAAGGCGGCCAGGGTGATCGCAGGAATAACGGCAACGGTGAGCGCGGTTACGGCAATAACGGCCGCGACCAAAGAGGCAATGGCGGATCGGGTAATCGATTCGGAGATAACAGACAGAATAAGGGCTTCGCTCCGGAACCTGCAGGTAAAGATATTGAGAAGAAGCGCGAAGATGAAAAGAGACGTTTCAGCCAGGAGAAGGACAACAAGCGTTCCAAGAAGGACCATATCTATGAGGACGAGGACGCACTGAAGAACAAGCCCGGACGTTTCATCAAGCCGGAAAAGAAAAAGGAAGCGGTACAGGAAGAGCAGATCAAGGTGATCGTGCTGCCGGAATCCATTACCATCAAAGAACTGGCTGAGAAGATGAAGTTACAGCCCGCAGCCATCATCAAGAAGCTGTTCCTGGAAGGTAAGATTGTAACCGTGAACCAGGAGATCTCCTATGAAGATGCAGAGAACATTGCCATGGAATATGACATTCTCTGTGAAAAAGAGGTCAAGGTAGATGTTATCGAAGAACTGTTGAAGGAAGACGAAGAGGACGAGGCAGATCTGGTGGAGAGACCTCCCGTAATCTGTGTTATGGGTCACGTTGACCATGGTAAGACTTCCCTGTTAGACGCTATCCGTAAGACCAACGTAACCGAGCGTGAGGCAGGTGGTATCACCCAGCACATCGGTGCTTATACTGTAAATGTGGGAGACCGTAAGATCACCTTCTTAGATACTCCCGGACACGAAGCATTTACCGCCATGCGTATGCGTGGTGCCAATGCGACCGATATCGCTATCCTGGTAGTAGCAGCGGACGACGGCGTAATGCCCCAGACCGTAGAGGCGATCAACCATGCAAAGGCAGCGGGTGTGGAGATCATCGTAGCAGTGAACAAGATCGATAAGCCCTCTGCAAATATTGACCGCGTAAAGCAGGAGCTGGCAGAGTATGAGCTGATCCCCGAGGATTGGGGCGGAAGCACCGTATTTGCACCCGTATCCGCAAAAAGCGGCGAGGGTATTGACCAGCTGCTTGACATGATCCTGCTGACCGCAGACATCATGGAGCTGAAGGCGAACCCCAAGAGAAAGGCAAGAGGTCTGGTCATCGAGGCAGAGCTGGATAAGGGACGCGGTCCTGTGGCTACCGTACTGGTACAGAAGGGTACCCTGCATGTGGGAGACTTTATCTCTGCAGGTGTGGCTCATGGTAAGGTAAGAGCCATGATTGATGACAAGGGACGCAGAGTCAAGGAAGCAGGACCTTCTACTCCCGTAGAGATCCTGGGTCTGTCTGATGTTCCCAGTGCCGGTGAAGTATTCCTGGCACATGATAATGATAAGACAGCAAAATCTTATGCAGAGACCTATCTGGCGCAGAATAAGGAAAAGATGCTGGAAGAGACCAAGGGCAGAATGTCCCTGGATGATCTGTTCAGCCAGATCCAGGAGGGTAATCTGAAGGAACTGAACCTGATCGTCAAGGCTGATGTACAGGGTAGCGTAGAGGCAGTAAAGCAGTCCCTGATGAAGCTGTCCAATGAAGAAGTAGTAGTAAAATGTATCCACGGCGGTGTAGGTGCCATCAATGAGTCCGACGTATCTCTGGCAAGCGCGTCCAATGCGATCATCATTGGATTTAACGTCCGTCCCGATGCGACTGCCAAGGCAACCGCAGAGAGAGAGGGCGTGGATGTACGTCTGTACAAGGTCATCTACCAGGCCATCGAAGATATCGAAGCTGCCATGAAGGGTATGCTGGATCCTGTCTATGAGGAGAAGGTGATCGGTCATGCAGAGGTTCGTCAGATCTTCAAGGCATCCGCTATCGGTAACATTGCCGGTTCCTATGTCTTAGACGGTGTCTTCCAGAGAGGCTGTAAAGTTCGTATCACCCGTGAGGGCGAGCAGATCTTCGAGGGCAACCTGGCTTCCCTGAAGAGATTCAAGGATGATGTGAAGGAAGTTAAGGCAGGATATGAGTGTGGTCTCGTATTTGAAGGCTTTGACAAGATGCAGGAGCTGGATATCGTAGAAGCCTACATCATGGTGGAGGTACCACGGTAGGGAGTTATTTTAAGAAGGAATAAGAATGAGAAAGAATAGTGTGAAAAATACCCGTGTCAACGGGGAAGTACAGCGCGTTCTGGCAGAGATCATCCGGGGCGGTCTTAAGGACCCCCGGATCAGTCCCTGGACCAGTGTGGTCGCTGTGGAAGTGGCACCGGATTTAAAAAGCTGTAAGGCATGGATCAGTGTGCTGGGAGACGAGGAAGTCAGAAAGTCTACCCTGCAGGGCTTAAAGAGCGCCGAGGGCTTTATCCGCAGAGAACTGGCGCGTACCATCAATCTGCGCAACACTCCGGATATCACTTTTGTGATGGACCAGTCCATCGAGTATGGTGTCAACATGTCCCACAAGATCGATGAAGTCATTGCAGCGGATGAGGCACAGAAGCCGGATCATGAAGTTGTGGAAGATACGGAAGAGACAGAGGAAGGTGACGAATAATGGATTTGCGTGAAGAATGTCGTGGCGCAAAAAAGATTGGCATCAGCGGACATATTCGTCCCGACGGAGACTGCGTGGGTGTATGTCTGTCCTTACAGATGTACCTGCGTAAACTCCTTCCCGAAGCAGAAGTTACCGTATATTTACAGAAGCCTTCCGAAGAGTTTTCCTATCTGAAGGGATACGATGAGATTCAGACCGAATGTCTGGAGCAGGATCCTTTTGATGTATATTTTGCGCTGGATTGCAGCTCAGACAGACTGGGAGACGCAGAGAAATATTTCCAGAATGCGAAAAAGAAGATCAACATCGATCATCATATCAGCAATTCCGGCTGCGGTGATGTAAATCTCGTCCGGCCCGAGATGGGCAGTGCCTGTGAGGTGCTGTATCACATCATGGATGCCGAACTCATTGACAGAGATATTGCGGAAGCATTGTACACCGGCATCATTCACGATACCGGCGTATTCCAGTATTCCAATACGACACCGGAGACATTGCAGGCAGCAGCATTTCTGATCTCTTTTGGATTTAATTTTTCTAAAATCATTGAGGAGAGCTTTTATCAGAAGACGTATCTGCAGACACAGATCATGGGCAGAGCCCTGATGGAGAGCATACGCTTCATGGACGGCCGCTGCATCGTGAGCATGGTGGACCGTAAGACCATGGATTTCTACAATGCAGTACCGGGAGATCTGGACGGCATAGTGAACCAGCTGCGCAATATTAAAGGAATCGACTGTGCGATCTTCATGTATGAGACCGGTGTACTGGAGTACAAGGTCAGCATGCGTTCCAATGAGAAGGTTGATGTGGCGAAGGTGGCATCCTTCTTTGGAGGCGGCGGACATGTACGTGCCGCAGGCTGCACCATGAAGGGGACTTTTCATGACTGTATCAATAATTTGTCACTGCACATCGATAAGCAATTGCGGGGAGAACAGGATTAATGGACGGCATCATCAATGTATATAAGGAAGCAGGTTTTACCTCTCATGATATGGTAGCCAAGCTTCGCGGGATCTGCCGGCAGAAAAAGATAGGGCACACAGGTACACTGGATCCACAGGCTACCGGTGTGCTCCCTGTATGTCTGGGGAGTGCTACCAGAGCATGCGAAATGCTGACGGACAGGACCAAGGAATATGTGGCAGAACTTTTACTGGGTCAGATCACAGATACCCAGGATACCACGGGAACCGTTTTGGAAGAACGGGAAGTAGCGGTGGATGAGGCACAGGTACGTGAAGTGATCGAAAGCTTTGTCGGCGGTTATGACCAGATTCCGCCTATGTATTCCGCACTGAAGGTCAACGGAAAAAAACTCTATGAGCTTGCCAGGGCAGGTAAAGAAGTGGAACGGCAGGCAAGACATGTGGATCTGCCGGCGATCGAGATCCTGGAAATAAGACTTCCGGTGGTGAAGTTCCGTGTGGAATGCTCCAAGGGAACTTACATCCGCAGTCTCTGTGCCGATATCGGCGGGAAGCTTGGCTGCGGTGGCACCATGAAGAGTCTCGTCCGCACCAGGGTCGGAGAATTCCGGCTTGCGGATGCCCTGACACTTGCACAGCTGCAGGAACTCCGGGATACGGACAGATTAGAGGAGGCACTGCTTCCCACGGACCGTATTTTTGCGGATTTAAATGCAGTACATGTAGAGGAAAAATGGCGGAAATTGATCGATAACGGGAACGCTTTTTATCCGGGACAGACCATGGAGCAGACTACTTACCCTGCGGGAGAGTGGGTGCGTGTCTACAGAGAGGATGACAGCTTTGTGGGCATTTATGCGTATGACAGGGTAAAAGAATGGTACAAGCCCATGAAAATCTTCCCAAGTAACACAGAAAGCAGGAAATAGACTTGGAAATCATTGCAGGAACAACAGATTTTTATCTGGAAAAAGATACTGCGGTAGCTATCGGCAAATTTGACGGTGTGCATTTGGGGCACAGAAGACTTTTAGAGGAAATCCTGAATAAGAAAAAGAACGGACTGGCAGCCTGTGTTTTCACTTTTGATCCCACACCGGCGGTGCTGTTCGGACTGTCGGATGGAAAAGAACTGACGACAAGAGAAGAGAAAAGGCGTCTCTTCGAACATCTGGGGATCGACATCCTGATCGAGTTCCCGTTGACAAAAGAGACTGCAGCCACAGAACCGGAGCGTTTCGTGACAGAGATTCTGGCGAAGCAGATGAATACCCGTTTTGTGGCAGCAGGTGAAGATCTGTCTTTTGGAAAAAATGGAGCAGGCAATGCAGAACTTTTAGAGAAAATGGCTCCGCAGTTAGGTTTTTGTGTCCGGACCATAGAGAAGATCGAAGTGGATGGCATCGAGGTCAGCTCTACTTACATCCGCAAGCTGGTGGAAGAGGGCCGGATGGACGAAGCGGAAAAGATGCTGGGGATGCCCTATACTCTCGTGGGATGCGTGGAACATGGCAACCATATCGGTCATACCCTGGGCTTTCCCACAGTAAATCTTCTGCCGCCCGCAGGTAAGCTCCTGCCGCCCAACGGTGTCTATTATGCGGTAGTCCGTTATAATGGGAGGGCCTACAAAGCCATCAGCAATGTAGGGACCAAGCCGACGGTTTCTTCCGAAAAAATGATGGGAGTGGAATCTTATCTATATGATTTCGCTCAGGATATTTACGGTCAGGAGATTGAAGTGGCATTGAAAAGCTTCCGGCGCCCTGAACGCAGATTCGGATCTTTGGAAGAGCTTAAGAAACAGCTGGACCTGGATATTGCGGATGGGCGAAACGCGTAAATTGAGTAAAAAAATGTAAAGAAACGTAAAAGAAAAGTAAAATATCCATTGCAAGTTTTTATTCTATCTCGTAAAATATATTTTGGATTGTTTATAGTTAGATTAAATTTGAAAATAATTATTTTGGTTTTTCGTAAGAGAATCAAGAGAGATTGAGGGATTAAAAATGAGCTTTGGAACAATATTGACAATGGCTGGAGGTCTGGGACTATTTTTATTCGGAATGGAACTGATGAGTGATTCCATTGAGAAGGTAGCAGGAGCCAGACTTCGTCGTATTCTGGAGATTTTTACCACGAACCGTTTCATGGGGATGATCGTAGGTATTATTTTCACCGGTATCATCCAGTCTTCCTCCGCATGTACGGTTATGGTCGTCAGCTTTGTTAACTCCGGTCTGATGAATCTGTATCAGGCAGCGGGAGTCATCCTCGGTGCCAATATCGGTACCACCATTACCTCACAGCTGGTATCATTTAATTTGTCCAAGATAGCACCGTTAATTCTGTTAGTCGGTGTGGTCGTGATGATGTTTACGAAGAAAGAAAAAGTCCGTAAAGTAGCGGAAGTGGTCGTAGGCTTCGGTATTCTGTTCGTGGGACTGAGCACCATGTCCCAGGCAATGGCCAACATGAAAAATGAGCCGCAGGTAGTAAATCTGCTGATGTCTCTGAAGAATCCGTTCTTAGCCACCTTGATGGGATTTGCCCTGACTGCGATTATTCAGAGCTCATCCGTAACGGTCAGTATCGTACTGCTGCTCGCCAATCAGGATCTGCTGCCGTTACCGATCACACTTTACATTATCTTAGGATGTAATATCGGTGCCTGTGCTACCGCAATGTTAGCTTCTATGACCGGTAAAAAGGATGCGAAGAGAGCTGCACTGATCCATCTGCTGTTCAATATCATTGGTACGGTTATTATCTATATTGCTCTGTTCGTGGCAGGTGATCAGATCGTGGAACTGATCAAGTCTATCTCCGCGGACAACGGCCGGTTCGTGGCAAATGCGCATACGCTGATCAAGATCGCACAGGTAATTATGCTGTTCCCGTTCACCGGCTGGCTGGTAAAGATGACCTACCTGATCGTACCCGGCGAAGATCAGAAGGTTGGTTACAGAGAGAGCTATCAGTTAAAATACATCGGCGACAAAGTGGTGTTCAACCCCGCTACCGCAGTAGTAGAGGTTGTCAAGGAGCTGGAGCGTATGGCTTCTCTGGCGGAGGAGAACTTAAACCGTGCCATGAATGCCCTGATCACATTGGATGAAGAAGACATTGAGGAAGTCTACGAGGTAGAGAAAAATATCAACTTCCTGAACCATGCCATTACGGATTATCTGGTGAAGATTAACCAGACGACACTGCCCATCGAAGACCTGAACAGTCTGGGTGCTCTGTTCCATGTGGTGAATGATATCGAGCGTATCGGTGACCATGCGGAGAATGTAGCGGATGCCGCAAGACAGCGTAAGGAAGAAGGAGTATCTATCAGCAAGGAAGCCCAAAAGGAACTGGGAGACATGCTGGAGATGGTCAATAAGATCATCCGTTATGCCGTAGAAATGTTTGCCAAGAGCGATGAGACCCATATGCAGGAGATCATCACTTTAGAGGATCAGGTAGATGAAAAGGAACGCGAACTGCAGAAGAAGCATGTAGAGCGTCTTACCAAGGGAGAATGTTCTCCCGAAGCCGGTATGATCTTCTCGGATATTGTATCCGGTCTGGAGAGAGTTGCAGACCATGCGACCAACATTGCATTTGCCATTACTACCGAAGACGAAATGGACGAAGGCAAGACCAATTAAAAACAAGAATGAGCTGTAAGATGAGAACCATGCAAAGTATAATGCTTTGCGTGGCTTTCTTTTTTCGACACTTAAGACGATACGATTGACAAAGCAGAGAAAACAGTAGTATTTTGTAACAGAAATACTATCGGAAGTTGTGAGGATACAAATACATGAAGATCTATTTGGTAAGACACGGTGAGACGGACTGGAATCAGGCAGGACTTTTGCAGGGGCAGACGGATATTGCGCTTAATGCCCAGGGATTGGAGCAGGCCCACGACGCGGCGGAGCGGTTAAAGGAGGTTCCGTTTGAAATTGCATTTTGTTCACCATTGATCCGGGCGAAGCGCACGGCAGAGATCATCATAGGCGACCGGAAGATCACCCTAACCACAGACGAAAGACTCAGAGAACTGAATTTCGGACCCTGGGAAGGCGTGGATATCCGGACCATCAAGGATGCTGCCAGCCAGCCTTTTACCAACCCGGGCAGCTACATTCCCCCCGCGGGAGCGGAAAGTTTTGCACAACTGTATAAAAGAAGCGGCGAATTCGTAGATCAGGTATTGCTGCCATTAGAAGGTACATATGAGACTGTGTTGGTGGTGGCTCACGGAGGAGTGAACCGCAGTATTCTGAATCCTGTTCTGAATATTCCTGTCGATGATTTCTGGCGGGTGCATATGGGCAACTGTGCTACTGCGATTTTCGACTGTACAAATGGAAAACTGTCCATGCTGGAATATACGGATAGCAAGAGTGCCAATGCGAAGAGCAAGCTGTTGTGAAGGGTTTGCTGAAATTTTAGGTGTGTTGGCTTGACAGACAGAGATTTTTTCCCTATAATACGCACTGGAACAAAGTAAATCTCGATTACAAAACCCGTAAGGGCAGTGGATTTTTCAAGATTTTGATCTTATTTTCGCCACACAGCAGAAATGTTGTGTGGCGTTTGTTGTATAAGGAGCAGAAAATGAACCAGACTTATATGAAAGAAAAGAAAATATTTCCCCTTGTGATGTCCATGGCACTTCCCATGATGCTTTCCATGGCATTCAATTCCCTCTATAACATTGTGGACAGCTATTTCGTGGCGAAACTCAGTGAGGATGCCATGACAGCACTTTCCCTGGTCTATCCGGCACAGAACCTGCTGACTGCTGTGGCGGTGGGCTTCGGCGTGGGTGTTAATGCCATGATTTCCTTCTATCTGGGAGCACAGAATCAGGAAAAAGCGGATAAGACGGCAACTCAGGGCATGGTGCTGGGCGTATTGCACGGTGTGCTGCTCATGGTCCTGTTCCTCTGCGGAATGAACTTATTTTTGGGAATGTTTACGAAGAGTGATACGGTGCGGGCACTGGGCATGGAATATTCCAATGTCGTGTTCCTGTTTTCTGCCATTGTGACCGGAGGCATCACACTGGAGAAAATATTCCAGGCGGTAGGCCGGATGCGGGCTACCATGGTCAGCATGATCGCCGGATTTGTAACGAATATTGTACTGGATCCGCTGTTGATCTTTGGCATCGGACCTTTTCCCCGGATGGAGATCGCCGGAGCGGCGCTTGCCACCGGCATCGGACAGGTGATCACGTTACTGGTATATCTCATCTATTATGTGGCGGATCCTTTGCCGGTGAAGCTTCATAAAAAATATCTGCGCCCGGAAGGGGAGATCTGCGGCAAGACTTATGGTATCGGCATCCCGGCGACCCTGAATATGGCCCTGCCTTCTCTGTTGATCTCCGCGTTGAACAGCATTCTGGCAGCATATTCCCAGGGGTATGTGCTGGTGCTAGGGGTTTATTATAAGTTACAGACCTTTATTTACCTGCCTTCCAATGGTATCATTCAGGGCATCCGCCCCTTGATCGGCTACAATTATGGTGCCGGAGAGAGAAAGCGTGTGGAGCAGATCTACCGTCTGACATTGGAACTGACGGCCGGGATCATGGCTGCCGGTACGGCACTGTGTTGGCTGATCCCCGGAGGGCTGATCGGACTGTTTACTGAGAATCCGGAGACCATCACCATCGGTATCATGGCACTGCATATCATCAGTCTGGGCTTTATTCTGTCCGCTGTGTCGGTGACCAGCTCCGGAGCCCTGGAGGCACTTGGACAGGGTATGGCTTCCCTGGTGATCTCTGTGATGCGGTATGTGGCGGTGATCATTCCTGCGGCATTTGTCTTAAGCCGCCTCATCGGTGTCACCGGTGTATGGTGGGCGTTTGTCTGCACGGAGAGCGTGACCGCGATGGTGGCGTATGTGCTGTACCGGAAGGTGTGGAAGAGAGCGTAAAGCGGCCGTTCACTCCGCGCCATTCGCGCTTGCGGCCGTTCACCCCGCGCCATTCGCAAAAACGCCTCTTCGAGGCTTTTCGCTGCTTCGCAGCTGCTTTTGCTCATGAGATGGCGCTCCCTCGTCGATTTGCACAGAGCCGGCTCCTTACGCGAGCGTAAAGCCGTCTCCGCACAAATCGACGGGTGAACTGATGTATACACAATATCTTGTATCCTAAGATTGACTTCCACCACAAAGTGTTGTAGAATAGACTGTAATAGGTTTTATGGGCACAAGCCATGGGGACATGAGATTAAGGGGGTACATAAGATGTTTCAGGTGATCAAACGAGATGGTTCCAAAGCAGACTTTACACTGACGAAGATCAATGATGCCATTATGAAGGCTTTTACTGCGACGCAGATGAGCTATAATAATGACATTATTGATCTTCTTGCGTTACGTGTGACCGCAGATTTCCAGAAAAAGGTGGAAAATGATGAGATCCATGTAGAAGATATCCAGGACAGTGTGGAGCGTGTACTGGGACAGGCCGGCTATGAGGAAGTGGCGAAGGCGTATATTCTGTATCGCAAGCAGCGCGAGAAGATGCGTACCATGAAATCCACGATCCTGGACTACAAGGATGTGGTCAACAGCTATGTCAAAGTCGAGGACTGGCGAGTGAAGGAGAACTCCACGGTGACTTATTCCGTAGGTGGTCTGATCTTAAGCAATTCCGGTGCGGTAACGGCGAACTACTGGCTGTCCGAAATCTACGACGAAGAGATCGCCGAGGCACACCGCAATGCGGATATCCATATCCATGATCTGTCCATGCTGACCGGTTACTGCGCGGGATGGTCCTTAAAGCAACTGATCAAGGAAGGACTGGGCGGCATCACCGGCAAGATCACTTCTGCACCGGCGAGACACTTATCCGTACTGTGTAATCAGATGGTGAACTTTTTGGGGATCATGCAGAACGAATGGGCGGGAGCACAGGCTTTTTCCTCCTTTGATACCTACCTTGCCCCCTTTGTGAAAGTAGATCATTTAAGCTATCCTGAAGTGAAAAAATGCATCGAAGCATTTATCTACGGTGTGAATACGCCCAGCCGCTGGGGTACCCAGGCCCCTTTTTCCAATATTACACTGGACTGGACGGTACCCGATGACCTGGCAGAACTGCCGGCACTGGTAGGCGGCGTGGAGATGGATTTCAAATACAAGGATTGTAAAAAGGAAATGGATATGGTCAACAAGGCATTCATCGAGACCATGATCGAGGGCGACTCCAACGGCCGCGGTTTCCAGTATCCGATTCCGACGTATTCCATCACGAAGGATTTTGACTGGTCCGACACCGAGAACAACAGACTGTTATTCGAGATGACCGCAAAATACGGTACACCGTATTTTTCCAATTATATCAATTCCGACATGCAGCCCAGCGATGTCCGCAGTATGTGCTGCAGACTGCGTCTGGATCTACGGGAACTGCGTAAGAAGACCGGAGGCTTCTTCGGTTCCGGCGAGAGCACCGGAAGCGTGGGTGTTGTCACCATCAATATGCCCAGGATCGCATATCTGTCTGCCAATAAGGACGAATTCTACGCAAGACTGAATCATATGATGGATATTGCTGCAAGATCCCTGAAGATCAAGCGCGGTGTCATTACAAAGCTGTTAAATGAGGGACTGTATCCTTATACTAAGCGGTATCTGGGCACCTTTGAGAATCATTTTTCCACCATTGGTCTGATCGGCATGAACGAGGTGGGCTTAAATGCCAACTGGCTGAGAGCGGATATGAGCGATCCGAGAACTCAGGAGTTTACCAAGGAAGTACTGAATCATATGAGAGAGCGCCTGTCGGATTATCAGGAGCAGTACGGAGACCTTTACAATCTGGAAGCGACTCCTGCGGAGAGTACCACATACCGTCTGGCCAAGCACGACAGAAAGCGCTGGCCCGGTATCAAGACGGCAGGAAAGCCCGGAGATACTCCTTACTATACGAACTCTTCCCATCTGCCGGTGGACTATACTGTGGATATTTTCGATGCACTGGATATTCAGGATGAATTGCAGACCCTGTATACTTCAGGCACGGTGTTCCATGCGTTCCTGGGAGAGAAGCTTCCCGACTGGAAAGCAGCGGCTTCCCTGGTGCGGACAATCGCTTCCAATTACAAGCTGCCATATTATACGCTGTCGCCGACCTATTCCATCTGTAAGGAACACGGTTATCTGGCTGGAGAGGTGAAGGTATGTCCTCATTGTGGGGCGAAGACCGAGGTGTACAGCCGAATCACCGGTTACTATCGTCCGGTGCAGAACTGGAATGATGGTAAGTTACAGGAATATGCCAACAGAACGGAGTATGACATTGACCATTCTTCCTTAAAGCGTCCCACCAGAAGTGTGGTAACGCTGTCCAATTTTGCGGAGGACGTGGAAGTGAAGGTGGAGCAGCCGCAGGATATCAAGTATCTGTTCACGACCAAGACCTGCCCGAACTGCAAGCTGGTGAAGGAATATCTGAAAAATGTGCCCTACGTGACCATCGATGCGGAGGAGAACATGGAGTTGGCAAGACGTTACGGCGTAATGCAGGCACCGACACTGGTGGTAGTAAACGGCGACAGCCATAAAAAATATGTAAATGCTTCAAATATCAAGAAGTACGTTGACCAACTGACATTAGTTGGGGTAGAATAGAAACAGGTCAGGAGGCATCGCCCGAAGGCGGTGCCTTTTCTACGGTCATTACAGATACACCGCAGAGGGAATTTACACAATTGAGAAAATAAAATGCAATGAAAATGATTGCAGAACGGAGGAAATATGATCAACAAACTGATCACTCGAATCAAAGAAACCAACGCACCGATCGTGGTAGGACTGGATCCTATGATGAAATTTGTGCCGGAATATATTAAAAAGGCGGTTTTCGCTGAGTATGGTGAGACCCTGGAAGGTGCTGCAGAAGCAATCTGGCAGTATAACAAGGGTATTGTGGATGCAATTTATGATCTGGTACCCGCTGTGAAGCCTCAGGTAGCAATGTATGAGCAGTTCGGCATTCCCGGTATGGTGGCATTTAAAAAGACCGTGGATTATTGTAAAGGAAAAGGTCTGATCGTCATCGGCGATATCAAACGTGGTGATATCGGATCCACTTCCGAAGCATATGCAGTAGGACATCTGGGAAAAGTACAGGTAGGTAGCAGGAGCTATTACGGTTTTGATGAGGATTTCGTGACCGTGAACCCTTATCTGGGATCCGACGGTGTGAACCCTTTTGTGAAGATCTGTAAGGAAGAGAAAAAGGGCATTTTTGTACTGGTGAAGACTTCCAATCCCAGTAGCGGCGAATTTCAGGATCAGTTAATTAATGGCAGACCGCTGTATGAGCTGGTAGGAGAAAAGGTTGCAGCCTGGGGAGCTGATTGCATGGGCGATTCCTACAGCTATGTAGGTGCTGTGGTAGGTGCAACCTATCCTGAGCAGGGAAAGGTACTTCGTAAGGTAATGCCCAAGGCATTTATCCTGGTGCCCGGTTACGGTGCACAGGGCGGCAAGGGCGCAGATCTGGTACACTTCTTCAATGAAGACGGACTGGGTGCCATCATCAACTCCTCCCGTGGCATCATTGCTGCATACCAGCAGGAGAAGTATGCACAGTTCGGTGAGCAAAATTATGCAGATGCTTCCCGCGCGGCCGTGCTGGATATGCGTGAGGATATCGCACAGGCACTGGCAGCACGCTAAAGACGCGCATCTCCACGTTTGACCGGCGCGTGGGGATAGGCTTATGCGTTTGATGGCATAATATACAAAGGTATGGGGTGTCCGCAAGCGGACAGATGGGAGAACGAAGGATGAGAGAAAAACTATATATTACCTTCCATTCGGAGGATGAAATCAGACATTTTGTGGATACCTGCAATGAATTCGATGATGCGATCGATATCCGTATTCAGAAGACCGCAATGGATGCGAAGTCTCTTTTGGGAATGCTTCTGATGAAGACGGAGGAACCGCTGGAGATTGAATACGCCTGCTACGATGATGAGGATAATTACGAAGAGTTCAAGCAGGCTATTCTGGAAAAGTATGATGCGAAAGTTGTACCGGCATCGGAAAAATCTGCTGAAAATAAAATTGTTTGAAAAAATTAAAAAATTCTATTGACATTTTCACCTGCAGCAGTTAAAATACATACTGTTGCAGGCGAAAACCTGTGAATGTACGTGTAGCTCAGCTGGATAGAGCGTCTGGCTACGGACCAGAAGGTCGTGGGTTCGAATCCTGTCACGTACATCTAAGGCCCCGGAGATGATGTCTCCGGGGCTTTTGTGTTTTATTTTAGAAAAGTTTTAGAATTACTTCCCGCTCCGTATATTTACGCAGTACTTATGTCATGCTAAAATAATGAGGTAAATGGAGGAAGCTGTATTAGTATGAACAAACAGGATTTTATAGACCGGCTGCGGATGGCACTGAACGGACGTGTGTCCCCCGGCTTGGTTATGGATAATGTCAATTATTACGAAGACTATATTAATACGGAGATCCGGAAGGGCCGTACGGAAGAGGAAGTACTGGAGAGCCTGGGAGATCCGAGACTGATTGCGCGTACGATCATTCAGACCAATGGTGGTGATAATCGGTCCGGCTATCGTAATACCGTCTATGGAAACGGAGAATACAGAGAAGCGGCAGGATCGACGGTACATCACAGTTATAACGGAGACGGTAATGGCGAATATGGCACCCATCGGAGTAAAATGGCAGATGTATTAGCGAAGCTGCCGGACTGGGTCTGGATTATTCTGGGGATCCTTGTGGTGGTATTGGTGATCAGCGCGGTATTTTCAGTACTATCCTTCCTGGCACCGGTATTGATCCCGATTCTGGTAGTACTGTTTTTGGTAAAACTGTTTCGAGACTGGCTGAACTGATAAATAACGATAATAAAAGAGCCATCAGGGGGAAGCTGATGGCTCTTTTGAGGGGAGTATAAATAATACATAAGGGTGCAAATAGAATCATGAAGGGTTCTTCTATTCACATTTATGATTATAGTACTAATGTCACAAAAATGCAAGATAAAAATTGGTTCTAAAGTACCATAAATTAAAAAGCATATTTTTGTGAAAAATAGACATACTACTCCTGTAACTAAAAATCCTGTTAGGAGGTCACAGATATGTCTAATAATTACGATCAGAACAACGAGAACAAGTATAGTAACTCTTATGGCGAGAACCAGAACTCTCAGAATAAGCAGAGCAGTAAGAATCAGAACAAGAATCAGAGTAAGAACCAGAATAGGGATCAGAGCGAGAATAAGGAGCAGAATAAGAACTGCTAGTTTTTGTGCATAAGAAGTCAGGGGCGTTCGCAGGAACGCCCCTATTTACATATTTTTGGAATGCATATATAATGTTCCTATGTTTGATTGAGATACGGAGGAACGAATGAGACGTTTTGAATTGATCGCTCCCTGCCATTTCGGCATGGAATCGGTGCTTAAGAGAGAGATTACAGATCTCGGATATGATATTACGGATGTGGCAGATGGCCGTGTGACTTTTTTCGGTGATGAAGAAGCTTTATGCAGAGCTAATATTTTTCTGCGCACAGCGGAGAGAATTCTGATCAAGATCGGAAACTTTCACGCAGAGACATTTGAGGAACTGTTTCAGGGAACGAAAAGTCTGCCCTGGGAAGATTACATTCCTAAGGACGGTAAGTTCTGGGTAGCAAAAGCGGCCAGCGTAAAGTCCAAATTATTCAGTCCTTCGGATATCCAGTCTATTATGAAAAAAGCCATGGTGGACCGGTTGAAATCACAATATGAAATCTCCTGGTTCCCGGAGGATGGTGCAAGCTTTCCGGTCAGAGTGTTCCTTATGAAAGACGAAGTAACGGTGGGACTGGACAGTACCGGAGAATCCCTGCATAAGAGAGGATACCGGAAGCTGACGGCAAAAGCGCCCATTGCGGAGAACCTGGCAGCATCGCTGATCATGCTGACTCCCTGGAACGGAGGAAGGATCCTGGTGGATCCTTTTTGTGGAAGCGGTACGTTTCCGATAGAAGCAGCCATGATGGCGGCCAATATGGCCCCCGGCAGGAACCGGAGCTTTACGGCAGAAGAATGGCCACATATTGTAGGAAAGAAAATATGGTATGATACCTGCGATGAAGCGGAAGAGATGGTAGACCTGTCAGTGGAGACGGATATCCAGGGATATGATATTGATGAGGATATGGTAAAAATAGCCCGGGAAAATGCGCGTATGGCCGGTGTGGATAAGCTGATCCATTTTCAGAGAAGAGGCGTGGAAGATCTTCATCATCCGAAAAAGTATGGATTCATTATAACTAATCCGCCCTACGGAGAACGATTGCAGGATAAGAGCCAGATGCCGGCACTTTACCGTACCATAGGGGAACGTTTTCGTGAACTGGACTCCTGGAGCATGTATCTGATCACTGCTTACGAGCAGGCAGAGAAAGATATCGGACGGAAAGCAGACAAGAACAGGAAGATATATAACGGAATGATGAAAACCTATTATTACCAGTTTTTGGGACCGAAGCCGCCGAAGAGAAGAGAAATATAACCTTTCATGAAAAAACGATTGCAAATCAGAGACCAAAAACAAAATAGGAAGGTGACATTGGTCCTCTGGCTCCTGTTGGGAACATTTTCCATGGTAGCAATGCTATGGACAGCGGCGCACAAGACGGTGGTGATTTCCGCACGAAGCCAGGAGCAGGGAGAACTGGTCCCGGAATACCGGACGGAACAGACCGGAGAGATGCAGCTGCCCATGCAGACGGATCAAAAAGCCGACAGACAGATCTGTATACCACTGGAATCGGGGACGAAGGCGGAGAATGTAATGGTGGAGAACCATTACATGGAGAAGGAACTCTGGATCTATATAGAAAACGGAAGAAAAGCATTCTATAAGGAACAGAGGATCACAGGAGATCTGAATCCCGTGGAAAAAGGAATCTGCGAAGCACAGAACGAAGGTGTGCTGCTGAGACTTTCGATGCGGGAAGTGCTGGAATATCACAGTACTCTGGAAGAAGGATACTTATGGGTCGATTATGTCAGCCCCAAGGAACTCTATGACAGGATCGTGGTATTGGATCCTGTGGGAGGCGGCAGAGATCTCGGTGTGACGGCTTCCGGCTGTCAGGAAAAAGAAGTGGCACTCAGTGTTGCCAGACAGACAGCCCAGCTGATGGAAGACCGGCAGGTGAAGGTATATCTTACCCGTACAGAGGATATCGATGTTACGAAAGAGGCAAGAAGGCAGTTCGCCGACTGGGTTGGAGCAGATCTGTATCTGGAGATCGGATTGTCGTCAGATCCGGAGAATACGTCGGCCTATGGGATCAGCGGAGAATATAATGATGAATATTATATTCCGGAGTTCGGCAACCTTCAGTGGGCCGATTGCGTTACAAGGCAGGTTACGGTGGCGGCCAGCAATCGGGCAGTGGGACTTTTCCCGGCAACAGAGGAAGATGTCCTGTGGGAGATCGCAATCCCGTCAGCCAGAATCTCTCTGGGGTATGTGACGAACACTGCTGAGAGACAACTGCTGATACAGGAAGACTATCAAAAAAAGCTTGCACAAGGTATTGCGGAAGCTATTAACGAGGTTTATACTAATACGCAATGATGGATCATATGCGGTGAGGAGTGGAATATGCAGGGAAGAATCGTATTTGCAACCGGTAATGCCGGTAAGATCAAAGAGATCCGAATGATCATGGAGGACACCGGAATGGAGGTGGTATCCATGAAAGATGCGGGGATTATGGCAGATATTGACGAGAACGGAAAAACCTACGAGGAAAATGCTTTGATCAAGGCCAGAGCGGTGGCGGCGTTTACGAATGACATCGTCATGGCGGATGACTCCGGACTGGAGATTGACTATCTGAATAAGGAACCGGGGATATACTCTGCAAGATATCTGGGAGAGGATACTCCTTATTCTGTGAAAAACGCAAATCTGATCCAGAGACTGGAAGGGGTGCCGGAGGAACAACGGACAGCCAGATTCGTATGTGCCATTGCCGCTGTATTACCGGACGGAAGAGAACTGACGACCCGCGCTGCGATTGAGGGCAGGATCGGATATGGTGAAAAAGGGAAGAACGGATTCGGATATGACCCCATTTTCTATGTACCGGAGTTCGGAAAGACAACCGCGGAACTTACAGAAGAAGAGAAGAATCAGGTCAGCCACAGAGGAAAAGCGCTGCAGCTGATGAAAGAGGAACTTAAGAAATATGAAAATATTGATCGTAAGTGACACCCATAAAAAGAACGAGAATTATTTCAAAGTGTTGGAAATGCATCATCCGGATATGGTGATCCACTGCGGTGATGCGGAGGGGAGTGAGTATGCCCTGTCTGCTGCTGCAAAATGCCCGGTATATATTGTGCTGGGGAATAACGATTTTTTTTCGGATCTGCCCAGAGAGATCACTCTGAATATTGGACCCTATAAGGTATGGGTGACTCATGGACATAATTATTATGTCTCCATGGGGAATGAGACGATCAAAAAAGAAGCCATTGATCGTGGTGTGGATATTGTATTGTATGGACATACACACCGCCCGGTGATCGATATCGATGACGATATCATTGCGGTGAATCCCGGAAGCCTGTCTTATCCAAGACAGGAAGGACGTCAGCCGTCTTATGCCATTATGGAGATCGATAGAGAGGAAAAAGTACATTTTACCATTGCATATCTGCGATAATGGTTCCGGTGTAAAACACGTAGTACAGACGTAGGAGTTCTGCAACTTTTCTCTTGACAGATAGAAAAAAACTAGGTTATAATTACACCTGCGTTGTCGGAGGTTCCGATGTGACGCAGCCTCGGGGTGTGGCTCAGTTTGGCTAGAGCACCTGGTTTGGGACCAGGGGGTCGCAGGTTCGAATCCTGTCACCCCGATGCGTAACTTGAGTTTTGTGTTTATTTTTCAAAAAATTAGTACAAAACTGTTGACAAATGATGTCGGATAAGTTACAATATGCTTCGTCGGTTTGCTAATGCAGATGACTGACAGATATGTGTTCGTAGCTCAGCTGGATAGAGCAACGGCCTTCTAAGCCGTGGGTCGGGGGTTCGAATCCCTTCGAGCACATTTGAGATAAGGAAGGACTTAATTGACCATCACTGTCTCGCATGGTGGGTATAGCGCAGTTGGTTAGCGCGCCAGATTGTGGCTCTGGAGGCCAAGGGTTCGAATCCCTTTATCCACCCTTTTTCATTAGTGAAGTGTCGTAATGGCACGCTTGGTGTCATATTTATAGGGCTATCGCCAAGCGGTAAGGCACAGCACTTTGACTGCTGCATTCGCTGGTTCGAATCCAGCTAGCCCTGTTTTTATTATGGGGTATTAGCTCAGTCGGTAGAGCACTTGACTTTTAATCAAGTTGTCGGGGGTTCGAATCCCCCATGCCTCACTTGATGTTACGATATCCTGACAACATACAACATTTTCCAATTCTCAAAAACCCCGCTTGGGGCTTTTTTTTATGCGAAAGGAGCACATTTATGCAGACCAAAGAAAACAAAATGGGTGTCATGCCCATTGACAAATTACTGATCTCTATGTCCCTGCCTATGATGATCTCCATGCTGGTGCAGGCACTGTACAATATCGTGGACAGCATCTTCGTCTCCAGGATCAATGAATACGCACTTCGTGCGGTATCCCTGGCATTCCCGATCCAGAGCCTGATGATCGCCGTAGCAGTGGGAACGGCAGTGGGTATCAATGCGTTTCTGTCCAAGACTCTTGGAGAGAAGGATTTTGAGAAAGCTGATATCATTGCCAGAAACGGTATTTTTCTTGCGATTGCAAGCTACGTGGCTTTTGCGGTGATCGGTCTGCTGGTGAGCCGCCCCTTTTTTGCCAGCCAGACGGAAGTCTTAGAAGTACGAGAGTACGGAGTGACGTATCTGACGATCTGTTGTGTGGCGGGAATGGGTATTTTTCTCCAGACGACCTTTGAGAGATTGTTACAGGCTACCGGTAAGACTTTCTATACCATGATCACGCAGGGAACCGGGGCGGTAATTAATATTATTCTGGATCCGATCCTGATCTTCGGCTATTTCGGAATGCCCCGGATGGGGATCGCCGGTGCGGCGGTGGCTACCGTTATCGGGCAGATCATAGCTGCAATTCTTGCTCTGGTATTTAATCTGAAATGTAATCGGGAACTGAATATTTCCATGAAAGGATTTCGACCGAACGGACATCTGATTGTACAGATCTATAAGGTGGGAGCGCCTTCCATAGTTGTACAGGCCATCGGTTCTCTGATGACTTACGGTATGAATCTCATCCTGGCGGCATTCGGTTCCGCGCAGACGGTATTTGGTATTTATTTTAAACTTCAGAGTTTTGTATTTATGCCGGTATTTGGCCTGAATAACGGAATGGTGCCTATCATTGCCTATAATTACGGTGCCGGTCATAAAGACCGTGTAATTAAGACGATCAAGCACAGTGTGGCATATGGCGTGGGTATTATGTTCGTGGGATTACTTGCGATGCATATTTTCCCGGCTCAGCTTATGCGCATGTTTGATGCGGAGGAGAGTCTGATCGCCATCGGAACGCCTGCCCTGGAGACCATTTCGTTGAGCTTTGTGTTCGCCGGGTTCTGTATTGTGGCGGGAAGTGTATTCCAGGCATTGGGGAATGGTGTCTACAGTATGATCGTATCTGTGGCCAGACAGATGTGTGTGCTGCTCCCGGTGGCAAAGCTGTTGTCCATGAGTGGCGAAGTAACGTTGATCTGGTGGGCATTTCCCATTGCGGAGTTAGCCAGTGTGCTGTTAACATCGTATTTCTTGGTAAGAATCTACCGGAAAGTCATCTGTCATATCGGAGAGCCAGTCGTGCAGGATGCTTGACAAGTTTAAGGGTGGCAGAGTATAATTAGGCGTGTTCTTTTGTGGACATGTAAGCGGTTATGGCGGAATTGGCAGACGCGCTGGTTTTAGGTGCCAGTGGTTACCCGTGTGGGTTCAAATCCCACTAACCGCATTTGTTAGTACTTGCAATTCCGAATGCCGGTGCTATAATAAGGATGGCAGAAGATTGCTGCAGTACCCGGAAGCATAGCTCAGCCGGGATGAGCGTTCGCCTCACACGCGAAAGGTCAGGGGTTCGAGCCCCCTTGCTTCCATTTTTTAGTAACTATTCAGAGCGACGGCAAAGTACTGGATAGTTATTTTTTTAATCAAATCAAAGGAATACAAAAGCAATGAAAGAAAACGTAAGAAAACAGGGAATTTTACTGCCGGTATCCAGTATCCCTTCCGCATATGGGATCGGAACCTTTGGCAGGGAAAGCTATCGTTTTGTGGATTTTCTGGAGAAGTCCGGCAACAGGTTGTGGCAGATCCTGCCGCTCGGACCTACCGGATACGGAGACTCTCCTTATCAGTCGCTTTCCACTTTTGCGGGGAACCCTTACTATATCGATCTGGAGCTTCTGATCGAAGAAGGGCTTTTGACGAAGGAGATCTGTGACGGTTATGACTTCGGAGACAATGAACATTACGTGGACTATGAGAAGATCTATCTGTCCCGGTTCAAAGTCCTGAAGATCGCATTTGAGAATGCGAAAAAACAGGGACTTATGGAAGCACCGGAATATCAGAAGTTCATCACGGACAATGCCTATTGGCTGGATGATTATGCCCTGTATATGGCAGTAAAAAATGCATTCGGCGGCGTCTGCTTTATGGAATGGGACGAGGATATCCGTCTCAGAAAAGCGGCAGCGCTACGCAAGTACCGCAAAAAGCTCTCGGATGAGATCGCATTTTACTGCTTCCAACAGTACCTGTTTGCAAAACAGTGGAAAGAACTGAAGACTTATGCGAATAAAAAGGGCATAGAGATCGTAGGAGATATTCCTATCTATGTAGCTTTTGACAGTGCCGATACCTGGGCGAATCCGAAGCTGTTCCAGTTAGACAGGGAAGGTCGTCCCACCGGTGTGGCAGGCTGCCCGCCGGACTGCTTCTCGGAGACCGGACAGTTGTGGGGCAATCCGCTCTATGATTGGAAATATCATAAGAAGACCGGTTATGAATGGTGGATGCAGCGTATTGCATATTGCTATCAGTTATACGATGTGCTCCGTATCGACCATTTCCGGGGATTCGACGAGTACTGGTTCGTGCCTTACGGAGATCCTACGGCACAGAACGGTCACTGGGAGAAGGGACCGGGCTATGAATTGTTTGCTGTGATGAAGAAGAAACTGGGCAAAAAGAAGGTCATCGCGGAGGATCTCGGATTCCTGACCCCCAGCGTGATCCGTCTGGTGAAGAAGACAGGTTACCCGGGAATGAAGATCCTGCAGTTTGCTTTTGATGCGGGAAATGACAGTGAATATCTGCCTCACAACTATGATAAAAACTGTGTGGTCTATACAGGAACCCATGACAACGATACTACGGTAGGATTTCTGCAGAACATGCCGGAGAAGGATAAGAAGTTCGCGAAGAAGTATCTGGGACATAAGAATGATAAAAAGCTCTGCTTTGAGATCGTCCGGGCGGCATTGTCCAGCTGCGCGGATACCGCCATCATTCCCATGCAGGATTATCTGGAGCTGGACAGCAGTGCCAGGATCAATATTCCCTCCACGTTGGGATGCAACTGGAAATGGCGTATGGACAAGGATGCGTTGGATCTGAAGCTTGCGAAGAAGATTTATAAAATGGCAAAATTATATGCACGATTATAAAAATACGGAAGGCGTTAAGCCTTCCGTATTGCTTTTTTGGGATGCTATGCTTCCGGTGCGTGATGCAGCTCCAGTGCCAGATAGGAATTGTGGTATTCCTTGCAGTAAGTCACATCTTTGTCAAACCATGCGGGAGGGACAAATGCCTCTGCTGCTTCTTTACTTCCGAACTCCACTTCTGCCATGATCAGAGGGGCGAAGGGGGCGTCAAAAACATCCAGCTCGATGGTCAGGGAATAATCTGCGGGAGGAGTGGGAAAGCCTTCTTTGAATCCGGGATGCTGTAGAGGAATCAGATAGCGTCTCTTGGAGATCACGCTGCCGTCAGCTTTTTCCCGTAAATGATAATAAGATACTTCGTTCAGCGGAAGATTGCTCTCGTCTCTGGCCATCATGCCGCTGCCTTTGTAGGTAAGATAATACTCATCATCCTGTTTTCTGGCTCTGACCACAGGATTATAATTCAGATATACCTGCTCGATATGATGAGAAGGATAGCTTTCCAGATTATCAGGTAAGGATTTCAGGGTAAACTTTCGCTCGATTTCCATAGTATTAATGCCTCGCTTCTGTAATTAAGACTTAAAAATACTTCTTTAGTATAACATGATTTCCCTTGAAAATACAGTGAAATCTACAAATATCTGCCCATGGGAATTGAATTACGCCTCCAAATTGTGTATACTAATCATAACTGTGCAAAGTCAGAGTGTATGACTTGCAGATGAGACAGGAAACAAAACGGAAAGCGAGGGAAAACCATGAGTAAGATAGCAATTTTTCTGGCAAATGGGTTTGAAGAAATAGAAGGTCTGACGGTAGTGGATATCTGCCGCAGATGCGGCCTGACCATTGATATGGTGTCCATTACGGAAGAAAAACAAGTGATGGGATCACATAAGATCCCGGTGACAGCGGATATGACACTGTCGCAGGTGGATTTTGAGGAATATGATTGTCTGGTGCTTCCCGGTGGCGGACAGGGTACGAAGAATCTGGAGGCATGTGAAGTACTGATGCAGCAGGTCGATGCTTTTTACGCAGCAGGAAAATACATCGCGGCAATCTGTGCGGCACCGAGCATATTCGGGCACAGAGGCATCTTACAGGGAAAAAGAGCCTGCTCCTATCCCTGCTTTGAAGACCATCTGGAAGGCGCGGCAGTGACTGCGGGACCGGTAGAGATTGACGGGAATGTGATCACTTCCAGAGGTATGGGAACCTCCATTCCTTTCGGACTGGCGATCGCAGGCGTGTTCTGCGGACAGAATAAGGCAGATGCCTGCGCACACGGCATTGTATATCAGCCGTAAACAGGCGTGAGAAAGACGAGGACAGAGAATGAAAAAAGCGTTAATTACGGGAATTACCGGACAGGACGGCTCCTATCTGGCAGAGTTCCTTTTGGAAAAAGGCTATGAGGTGCACGGACTGATCCGCAGATCCTCCATCAGCAACACAGGACGTATCGATCATCTGATCCGGGAGAATAAAATTGTTCTTCACGGGGGGGATCTGTCGGATTCCTCCAGTTTGGTGCGGATCATCGGAGAAGTGCGTCCGGATGAGATCTATAATCTGGGAGCACAGAGCCATGTGCAGGTGAGCTTCGAAGCACCGGAATATGCGGGTGATGTGGATGCGCTGGGCGTGCTGCGTATCTTAGAGGCGGTACGTATCGTAGGACTGACCGAGACCTGCCGCATCTATCAGGCATCTACTTCCGAACTGTACGGAAGAGTGGAAGAAGTGCCGCAGAACGAGAATACACCGTTCCATCCCTACAGCCCCTATGCGGTGGCAAAACAGTACGGCTTCTGGATCGTGAAGGAATACCGGGATGCATACAATATGTTCGCAGTGAATGGTATCCTGTTTAACCATGAATCTGAGCGCCGCGGAGAGAACTTTGTGACCCGTAAGATCACACTGGCAGCCGGAAGGATCGCCTGTGGTATTCAGGACAAGCTTTACCTGGGTAATCTGGATTCTAAGAGGGACTGGGGCTATGCGAAGGATTATGTGGAGTGCATGTGGCTGATGCTACAGCATGACAAGCCGGAGGATTTCGTTATCGCAACCGGTGTGCAGCATACGGTGAGAGAGTTTACCACGCTGGCATTCCATTATGCCGGGATCGAACTGGAATGGCAGGGAAGCGGCATTCATGAAAAAGGGATCAACAAAGCCAATGGCAAGGTGGTCGTGGAGGTAAGTGAAGCCTTTTACCGTCCTACCGATGTGGTAGATCTGTGGGGAGATCCGCAGAAGGCACGTACGGTGCTGGGATGGAATCCCCAGAAGACAAGCTATGAGGAACTGTGCCGTCTGATGGCAGAACACGATCTGAAGCTGGCTAAGGCGGAAGCGATCATGCTACAGGAGACTGAGAAATAATAGGATAGATCAGAGAGGAAGCAGAGCAACATCATGGAAAAAGACGCAAAAATATACGTAGCAGGACACAGAGGAATGGTGGGAAGTGCCATCTGCAGAGCACTGGAGAGAAACGGATATACGAACATCATCACCCGCACCCATAAGGAGCTGGATCTGTGCAGACAGGATGCGGTAGAGGAATTTTTCGCAAAGGAAAAGCCGGATTATGTATTCCTGGCAGCAGCGAAGGTAGGCGGCATCATGGCGAACAGCGAAGCACTGGCGGATTTCATGTATGAAAACATGATCCTTGAGATGAATGTGATCCATGCCGCGTGGCAGAGCGGCTGCAAGAAGCTGATGTTTCTGGGCAGCAGCTGCATCTATCCCCGTATGGCACCGCAACCTATGAAGGAGAGCTGCCTGCTGACTTCTGAACTGGAGAAGACCAACGAGGCTTATGCACTGGCGAAAATATCCGGTCTGAAGTACTGTGAGTTTCTGAACAGACAGTACGGAACCGACTATATCAGTGTTATGCCGACGAACCTGTACGGACCCAACGACAACTATCATCCGACTCACAGCCATGTGCTCCCGGCATTGATCCGCCGTTTCCATGAGGCGAAGGTGTCCGGCGCGAAGGAAGTGGTCTGCTGGGGTACCGGAACTCCCCTGCGTGAGTTCCTCTATGTGGATGATCTGGCGGATGCCTGCGTTTATCTGATGAATACTTACAGCGGCAATGAGACCGTGAATCTTGGAACTGGCAAGGAACTGACCATTCGGGAGCTGACAGAGCTGGTGGCAAAGGTCGTAGGCTATACCGGCGAGATCAAATGGGATCCCAGCAAGCCGGACGGAACCCCCAGAAAACTTTTAGATGTCAGCAAGCTGGAGAGTCTCGGCTATCATTATACGACGGAGCTGGAAGACGGTATCCGCCTGACCTATGAGGATTTCCTCAATAATCCCATGCGCGCGGAACGCTAGGGAAAGGTGTCTGCCGGTAGTGGGCAGCGGAAGGACTGGACGATTAACATGAATGATTTTCAGAAGACAGCGAAAGAAATGCTGGATTTTATAGAGAAAAGCCCCACCTGTTTTCATGCGGTTGCGAATATCGGAGCAATGCTGGAAGAGGCAGGATATGTCAGACTGCGGGAAAACGAGGAATGGAAGCTTGTGAAGGGTGGAAAATATTACACGGAGCGCAATGATTCTTCTGTGATCGCTTTTGCTGTTCCTACGGGAACTGTGAAAGGGTTTCATATGGCAGCGGCACATAGCGATTCCCCATGCTTTAAGGTCAAGGAAAAACCGGAACTTACGGTAGAAGATCACTATATGCGCCTGAATACCGAGAAATACGGCGGCATGATCCTTTCCACCTGGATGGACAGACCGCTCTCCGTAGCAGGCAGACTAGCGGTGCGTGGAACGGATGGCATCCAGAGCAGACTGGTCAATATTGACCGGGATCTCTGCGTGATCCCAAATGTGGCGATCCATATGAACCGGGAGATGAACAAAGGTGTGGAGTACAATCCTCAGGTAGATATGCTCCCACTGTTTGCGGATGTAGCATTTGATACCGATGCCGCAGGGGCATCTGAGACCGCTGACGGATCACTGGAGAAGCCTGCGCTGCTTGGACTGGCAGCAGAGGCCGCAGGGGTGGATGCGGAAGCGATTCTCGGGGAAGACCTGTTCCTGTATACCAGACAGGAAGGAAGATTCTTAGGAGCAAAGGGTGAATTTGTCCTGGCTCCGAGACTGGATGATCTGCAGAGCGCCTTTGCGCTGACCAAAGCTTTTACGGAGAGTACACCTGCGGAATATATCAATATCTGCGCGGTATTTGATAATGAAGAGGTGGGAAGCGGTACCAGACAGGGTGCAGATTCCACGTTCCTTGCGGATACGTTGGACAGAATTACGGAGGGGCTTTTGGCAGATCACAGCACGTATCTGCGCTGGATCGCGGATAGCTTCCTGATCTCTGCGGACAATGCCCATGCGGTACATCCCAACCATCCGGAGAAGGCGGATCCTACGAACAGACCTTACTTAAACGGTGGAATTGTTATCAAATTCCACGGAAGCCAGAAATATACTACAGATGGTATCTCAGCTGCAAAAATGAAGGATTACTGTGAACGGGCAAAGGTGCCTTACCAGACCTATGCCAACCGTTCGGATATCGCAGGTGGTTCCACTCTCGGTAATATTTCCACGGCTCATGTATCGGTGTCCAGTGTGGACATCGGACTGCCCCAGCTGGCCATGCATTCCGCGGTGGAGACTGCGGGCATGATGGATACAGAATATGCAGTGCGGGCGCTGAAGGAATTCTGGGGCGAATGATGAATTATCCCGGGAAATCATTAAAAAAGTATAAAAAGCATTGAAAACTTTGGCTGAAAAGTGCATAGTTAGAATGCAAAAAAGATTCAAAGAAAGAATCAAGAAATGATCCAAAAAGGATCCGAAAGAAGGTTGAAGTTATGTTTGAAATGAAACCGGAATACTATATTGGAATTGATATGATCGATCAGGAGCATAAGCAGCTGTTTGACTATGCCAATGAGGCTTACGAGCTGCTGCAGGAGGAGTTTACACCGGATAAGTATGACAAGATCGATGCAATTCTGGAAAAACTGCGTGATTATACCGTAAAACATTTTACAGATGAAGAAGCGTATATGGAATCCATCCAGTACAAAAAGATTTTTACCCAGAAGATTCAGCATCAGGAATTTATTAACAAACT
Source organism: Waltera intestinalis (assembly GCF_009695995.1). Taxonomy (GTDB): domain Bacteria; phylum Bacillota; class Clostridia; order Lachnospirales; family Lachnospiraceae; genus Acetatifactor; species Acetatifactor intestinalis. The sequence continues at coordinate 69,941 of NZ_VUMU01000004.1, read as the reverse complement.
GGATGAGTTTATAGATCAGCATGAGAAGGATGAAGGTGATCGGGCGGAACAGGATGAACAGATCATGGATATTCTGAATTACCTGACGGACTGGCTGATCAACCATATCCTGCATGTGGACGGACAGATCCCGAAGGAAGCGTAGAAGAGTGGAAGATTACTCCGGGCTTTCGTGAATAGTTTTGTATCGCCTGCATACGATGTAGGAAATACAGGACCAAGGACGGAAATTCTGATGGACCAGAAGCTGGAAAACATCCTGAACCTTGCATTAGAGACCCCGGAGGAAGAACGGGAACAGACGGAGAGTCTGAATGTCGGCTACAGCGCAGAGACCCGTAGCTGGGAGCTGATCGTAAAATATCACGGCAGTCTGGACAGACTGCGGGAACAGAATATTGTGGTGGAGGAACTGATCGCCGGATATGCGATCCTTACGGTGCCGGAGGCACTGGTGGATACGGTATCGGATATCCCGGAGATCGAGTATGTGGAAAAACCCAAGCGGTTTTATTATGGACAGACGGATCCTGCGGGGACATCCTGTTTTCCACCGGTCACTATGAGAACGCCTTTTCTGAATGGAAGGGGCGTTCTTTTGGCTGTACTGGATTCCGGGATCACCTGGGATCAGGAGGTGTTCCGGAAGGCAGATGGCAGTACGAGGATACGGTATCTATGGGACCAGACAGTCCTCAGGGATCGGACGCTGCCACAGGATCGGACAGTGCCGGAGAAAACAGGTAATGTGGGATATGGAAAAAAGCCGGATGGATTTGCCTTTGGGACGGAATATACCGCGGAGGAAATAAATGCGGCATTACAGATGCCTGCATTGGATCGTTACCGCCGGATTCCCAGCAGAGACCTGTCCGGACATGGAACCGCGGTGGCAGGGATCGCCGCCGGGAAAAGTGCAAGTGGTCTCTATACCGGGGCGGCCCCCGAGGCGGAACTGATTGTGGTGAAGCTGGGATTGCCGGGGAATAGTGTGGGCGCAGAAGAAGGATTCCCCCGAACAACCGAAATCCTGCGTGGAGTGACCTATGCACTGCGGAAAGCACAGCAGTTAAATATGCCACTTGTCATCAATCTAAGCTTTGGCAACAGCTATGGATCCCATGACGGAAGCTCTCTGCTGGAGCGTTTTCTGGACAATGCTTCCGAGATCGGCAAAACCGTGATCTGTGTGGGCAGTGGTAATGAAGGGGCGGCAAGAGGGCATTTCGCCGGGAATATAGCGAAGGACAGCCGTATAGAACTGGCTGTTGGAAATTATGAAAAAAGCCTGAATATCCAGCTGTGGAAAAATTACAGCGATGTGTTTCGGATAAGGTTGCAATCTCCGGGAGGTGAGGAGGCAGAGCTAACCACGAATATTCAGGGCGGGAAATATACGCTTAGGTTGGAGCAGACAAGGATTCTGGTCTATCTGGGAGAACCCCTGCCCTATGCGGTGGCGCAGGAGATCTATCTGGAGATGATCCCGGTTACAGGCGGTTATATCGACGCAGGGATATGGACGATCCGGCTGGAGCCGGTAATGACCGTAACGGGACAATATTATCTGTATCTTCCGGTGGGAAACGGCAGGGGAGACAGCACTGGCTTTTACCGTTCCACTCCGCAGATGACACTGACGGTTCCCTCCACGGCAGCGAAGGTGATCACAGTGGGGGCTTACGATCCGGTCTATGATACCTATGCGGATTTCTCCGGCAGGGGTTATGCCGACAGCACCCGTACCATCGGTGTGACGGCAGCAGGACTGACCAAGCCGGATCTTGTGGCTCCCGGTGTAAATATCCAGGCTCCGGATGTTTATGGCAGTTTTCTCCCTGTTACGGGAACTTCTTTCGCCACACCGATTGTCAGCGGTGCCGCGGCGCTTCTGATGGAATGGGGGATCGTGCAGGGAAATGACCCCTTCCTCTACGGCGAAAAAATCAAGGCATATCTCAGAAAAGGTGCCAGACCCTTAAGGGGAGAGAAGGAATATCCCAACGACCGGGTGGGGTATGGCAGGCTGTGTGTGGCAGACAGCCTGCCGCAGACAGGAACAACAGAATGAACGGTATTAGTTGCGTATTGGAAACAGTTCCGGAACCGGAATGAAGGAAAACAGATGAAATAACATCAATAATCCTACTGTTTTGTTACTATTGTATAGAAATGAATGGTCAATTTGTGTAAAAAGGCGCATTGAATGCCTTCCATGAAAATGATACTATGAGTATGAACAATCGCTTGCGCTTTATGATCTGCATCTCGAAGAAGTGAAAAAGATAAATTGCGCAGAGAATGGGGTGAATGAGATGAACAACAATTCCGGCAACGACAAGACGATGACGATCCATGATGTGGCAAGAGAACTGGGGGTATCTGCCAGCACCGTATCCAGAGCCATCTCAGGGAAAGGGCGTATCGGAGCGGCTACGAGGGACCGGATCCTTGCTTATATCGAAGAACACGGCTTTTATCCGAATGCGGCGGCACAGAGCCTGGCACAGTCCAGGACCAATAATATCGCGATCATCCTTCCGGAAGTGAATACTCTGGTGGATATGCCTTTCTTCCACACTTGTATGTATGGAGTGGAAGAGGTGGCACAGGCTAATGATTATGACATTATTGTGGTAACAACGAACGGAAACGATACCAAACCACTGGAGAGATTGATCAAAAACCGTAAAGTGGACGGAATGATCCTTACCAGGACTTATGAGAACGATAAATATGTGAAATTTCTGAAACAAAAGCAGATTCCCTTCGTGGCAGTTGGAAAATTCCCGGATGATGATGTGGTACAGGTAGACCATGATAATGTGGGAGCCTGTAAGGAACTGGTGACGGTTCTGTTCGCCAAAGGAATCCAGAACATTGCCTATCTGGGAAGCAATATGGACCAGATGGTAAACCGCTGCAGGTATCAGGGATATGAGGAAGCCTACCGCAAGGGAAAACGGAAGCTGAACCAGGACCTGGTCTACAAGGATCTAAGCAGCAGGGCTATGGTGGAAAAAGCGGTGGAAGAGCTGAAAAACAGCGGTGTGGAGTGCATTCTGTGCCAGGATGACTACATCTGTGATGAAGTGGTCAGAAAGCTTGCCCGCATGGGTGTGAGAATCCCGGATCAGATGAAAGTGGCATCCTGCCATTACAGCCGCATTCTGGAAAATTATCCTGTTACGATCACATCTTTGAAATTCAATATCACAGAGCTGGGCAGAAGATCCTGCCAGGTGTTGTTGGATATGATCCATGGCAAAACAGTACCTGACAAAACACTTTTGGACTATGAGATCATCCTGAAGGAGTCTACAAAAGGTTAAATGAGAGTGTGAAAATCATAATTTGGAAAAACGTTTTCCTATATTTTACTCAGAAAAATCATAAAAAAAGCATTTTTTTCAAATAATAGGATGTGCTAAAAACCCAGTAAAATCAATGGCTTCAAAAGGCGGTTGTGCAAAATGCACAATTTTCGCCTGCAATATCAGTCATTATTATAAATTGACAACATAAGGAAATGTTGCTACACTATTATCGTAGACAAGCGGTTGCGCAATACGCACAAACTTGCAAAACAAAACAGGAGGATAACAAAATGAAAAAGTTAGTCGCTTTAGCAATGTCACTGACTATGGCATTCTCTCTGGTAGCTTGTGGAAGCTCTGATACTTCCAACACCAGCACAGATGCCGCTGCTACCACCGCAGCTTCTACCGAGGCTGCACAGACCGCTCCCGCTGAGAAGCAGGACGTTTCCCTGAGAATCTGGGGTGCTGAGGAAGATCAGACCATGTTACAGGGCATGATCGATTCCTTCAAGGAGCATTATGCAGATTATGCAAACTTTGATATCCAGCTTGGTACCGAGTCCGAGTCCACAGCTAAGGATACTGTTTTAGCCGACATCGAGGCTGCTGCTGATGTGTATTCTTTCGCATCTGATCAGCTGATTGACCTGGTAAATGCAGGTGCCCTGCAGTCTGTTGATGAGATGGATGCAGCTCTGGAAGCTTACGCAGGCAAGAGCGTAGCTGATGTTAAGAGTGCAAATGCTCCTGGTTCTGTAGACGCAGCAACCAAGGACGGTACACTGTATGCATTCCCTATGAGTGCTGATAACGGTTACTTCTTATATTACAATTCCGAGTTAGTAACTCCCGAAGATGCACAGACCTGGGATACCTTACTTGCAGCAGCTGAGAAGGCTGGCAAGAAGGTTGGTATGACTCTTGCTTCCGGTTGGTACAATGCTTCCTTCTTCTATGGTGCAGGCTTCACTACCGCACTGAACGACGACGGCAGCACTGCTTTGGACTGGAACGGTACCAGCGCTGATGGTGTTACCGGTGTACAGGTAGTACAGGCTATGCTGAACATCACCGGCAACAGCGCATTCCTTCCGATCGCTGATGGTGACGTATCTAACCAGATCGCTTCCGGCGACCTGTGTGCAGTAGTTTCCGGCACCTGGGATGCAACCGCAGCTCAGACCGCTTTCGGTGATGGCTACGCAGCTACCAAGCTTCCTACCTATACCTGCGGCGACAAGCAGATCCAGCAGGGTTCCGTAGCAGGCTTCAAGCTGGTAGGCGTTAACAAGTATTCTGCAAATGCAGGCTGGGCAACTCTGCTGGCTGACTGGATCACCAACGAAGACAACCAGGCAGTACGTTTCGCAGAGAGAGAGATCGGACCTTCCAATATCAAAATTGCTGGTTCCGAGGAGGTTTCTTCCAATACCGCTATTGCAGCTCTGTCTGAGCAGTCCGCTTATGGTGTAGTTCAGATCGTCGGTGGCAAGTACTGGGATCCTACCGCTACCTTCGGTGAGAAAGTAGCTCAGGGTCAGCTGAAGGCTGATGATGAAGCAGGTATCCAGGCAGCACTGGATGAGCTGGTAGAAGGTGTTTCCGTACCCGCTGAATAAGTTTGGGAAGATGATCTGTTCCGGTTCTGTTACAAATGAATGATGAAAACGTTCTGGTGCAGAACGAATACAGAGAATAGAAAGGCGTCCTGAAGCTATGAACAATAATACGTAGTGGATGGATGCCTTTTTTACAGGAAACGTTTCCGGTAAGCGGGTTCGACTCCTGCCTGCCGGATTATGTAACTGGTCAGATGAACGCGGGAAGGTGTTCGGAACAGTTACTAAAAATTTATATTAATATGAAGAAAGGAGAGGGCAGAGAATGAAGAAGAAAAAGAGCGGAATCGGCGGATTCTTCAAGGAGTTCGGTGAAGCAGTCGTAAAAGGAGATCTGTTCGTAAAATTATCCCTGGTCTGGATGGGAGCAGGATATATCCGCAGAAAACAAATTATCAAAGGTATTTTAATGACTCTGCTCGAAGTGGCAGTCATTGTATTTACATTTGGCTTTGCCACAGAGTATGTACGTGATTTTGGAACGTTGGGAACTGTTCAGCAGGAGACGGTTTTCAACATTGTAACCATGCAGAATGAATTCAACGATTATGACAACTCGTTTATGATCCTGTTATTCTCCGTAGTTTCATTTGTTATCTGGTTCACGTTCCTGGTGATCTGGCTTAAGAATGAAGTGACTGTTTACCGACTTCAGAAAAAAGCACAGGCAGGAGAACATATCAATACGTTTGTAGAAGACTTGCAGCAGTTCAAGAATGACAAATTCTATATCACACTGCTGGCACTTCCTGTCATGGGCGTTGTTATTTTCACAATCGTTCCTCTGCTGATCCTGATCGCTGTTGCGTTTACGAACTATGATCAGGGACATATGCCTCCGTCCGCACTGTTTACATGGGTGGGATTTACCAACTTCAAGAATCTGTTCTCCAGCGGTGGAATGACCATTACCTTCGGTTATGCCTTCCGTAAGATTTTGATCTGGACACTGGTATGGGCACTGTTCGCAACCTTTACCACTTACCTTGGCGGTATCCTGTTGTCCTTACTGATCAATAACAAGAGAACCAAGCTGCCGAAGCTGTGGAGAACTCTGTTCATTGTAACGATCGCGGTTCCCCAGTTTGTTTCCCTGCTTCTGGTACGTAACTTTTTCGCTAATAACGGTATCATGAACACAATCTGTGCCAATGCGGGTATTACCCAGTGGCTGAGAGATATCGGTGCGATCAGTACCAGCTACATTCCGTTCCTGTCCGCTCCCGGATGGGCACATGTAATGATCATCCTGATCAATATCTGGATCGGTGTTCCTTACCAGATGCTGATCGCTACCGGCGTGCTGATGAATATTCCTTCTGATCAGCTGGAGAGTGCGAAGATCGACGGAGCTACTCCGCTGCAGAGCTTTATTCATATCACCATGCCATATATGCTGTTTGTTACCGGCCCTTCTCTGGTAACGGATTTTGTCAAGAATATTAATAACTTCAACGTAATCTATCTGTTGACCCAGGGGGTATATACCACCACCAATCAGGCTATGGCGAATTCCCAGGCGAAGGAAGTGGACCTGTTGATCACATGGCTGTTTAACCTGACACAGAGCTATTATAACTACAAGATGGCATCCACCATCGGTATTATCGTGTTTATCCTTTGTGCGGTATTTACCCTCATTGCCTTCAGCAGATTCCTGAGGGGTGACAGAGAGGAGGCGTTCCGTTAATGAAGAGATTTATTAAAACATTATTGCATAACCTGTTACTGGCATTTTTGGCATTTATCTGGCTGGTGCCTATCGTCTGGCTGGTGGTCACATCCTTCAGCGCATATACCGGCATGAACACCAGCACCTTTTTCCCGAAGGAATGGAGCCTGGTCAATTATAAGAACCTGTTGTTTTCCGCAGACAGTGTGGCACAGTTCCCGAACTGGTTCAAGAACACCTTCATCATTGCATGTGTGGTATGTGTGATCTCCACCGCTTTTGTACTGATGGTGGCCTATGCGACCTCCTGTATGCGTTTCCCGGCACGTAAGCCGCTGATGAACGCAGCAGTTATTGTGAATCTGTTCCCCGGTGTATTGTCCATGATCGCAGTATATTTTATCCTGAAGACCCTGAACCTGACCAACACGCACCTCGGACTGATCCTGGTATATTCTGCCGGTTCCGGTCTGGGTTACCTGATCGCAAAGGGCTTCTTCGATACGATCCCGAATTCCCTGCGCGAGGCCGCTTATCTGGATGGAGCCAGTGAGGCTACAATCTTCTGGAAGGTTGTTATCCCCATGAGCCGTCCCATCATTGTATATACCGTTATCAGCTCCTTCCTGTCCCCCTGGATGGATTTCGTATATGCAAAGCTGTTGTTAAATTCCGGTATTTCTTCGCAGTGGACCGTTGCCATCGGTCTGTACAACATGCTGGATAAGAGCCTGATCAACACTTACTTTGGTCAGTTCTGTGCAGGCGGTGTACTGGTATCCATTCCTATCTCTGTATTGTTTGTCATCATGCAGAAGTTCTATGTGGAAGGTATTACCGGTGGTGCCGTGAAAGGGTAAACTGCTTCGGCAGTTTAACCTGGGAGAATCCATGGAATGGATTCTTCAGGATAAACGTATGACATGGAGACAAAGAGTTAATTTATGGATAAATTTATCAAAGGTATGGATGTATCGAGTCTGCCGGAGGAGACGGCTCTCGGTGCAAGGCTTTATGACGAAGGCAAAGAGGGGGACGCACTGGAGATCCTGAAAAAATACGGTGCCAACTCTCTGCGCATCCGTCTCTGGAATGATCCTTACAGTGAGGACGGCAAGCCTTACAGTGCCGGTACCAGTGATTTCACCAAGCTGGTAGCACTGGCTTCGGCCGGTAAAAAGCTGGGTTACAGCTATCTGCTGGATCTGCATTACAGTGATTTCTGGGCAGATCCCGGCAAACAGTTCCCTCCTAAGGAGTGGGCGTATGCCGATGCAGATGCACTGGAGAAGCATGTGTATGACTACACAAAGGATGTGCTTTTGAAGTTAAAGCGTCTCGATCTGCTTCCGGAGATGGTACAGGTGGGAAATGAGATTACCAATGGTCTGATGTGGCCCCACGGAAAATGGGACAACGTTGACAATATTGCAAGATTCATCAGCGCGGGCATCCGTGCGGTGAGAGAAGTATCCCCGGACAGCAGAGTGATGCTTCATCTGGACTGTGGCGGTAACAATGCCCGCTGCAGAGAATGGTTTGATGCCTATGTACAGAGAGGAGAGGACTTCGATGTCATCGGACTGTCCTATTATCCCTTCTGGCACGGAACCATTGATGACCTGACCAATAATATGAATGATCTCTCACAGAGATATCAGAAGGATGTCATCGTAGCGGAGGTTTCCATGGGATTTACCATGGAAGACTATGCGGACAGAGAGAAGCTCGCACCAAAAGAGCGCAAGGGCATGGCGACCAAGCCCAACCTTGCGGAGGCGGTAGAGTATCCTATGACACCGGAAGGACAGGCTGCATTCATGCAGAAGGTCATGGAACGCATTGCGCAGGTTCCGGATGGCAGAGGAAAAGGCTTCTATTACTGGGAGCCGGCATGGATCCCGGTGCCCGGCTGTGGCTGGGCCAACGAGGAGTCCCTGAAGTATATTCAGGATCCCGGTCCCGGGGGAAACGAATGGGCAAATCAGGCACTGTTCGATTATGATGGAAATGCACTACCCGCATTGAAAGTGATCAGAGACTTTCAAAAGTAATATGAAATTGTTCCCGTAATGCGGGGATGATTATATAATGAAGCAAAATCACTTGCTTGCAAGTGTGATTTTGCGAAATGCATTGAGTGAGCTATGCTCACGAAATAAGTTGCCTAACGGCGAGATGGAGGAAAAGATGGATAAGTTTATTGTGAATATCATTCACCGTCCGGAGATGGTTCCCGAGTATGCGGAAAAAGTAACCGGACACGGCAAAGAAGAGGATCTGGGCAGAAAAGCACTGTTGACAGAGTCTCTGGATATTTTCAAGTTTCAGCAGGAAACTGCGCACAAGAATGGTTTGAAGACCACCATTCAGATGACCTATGCTTCCCTGTTCAATGACGAAGCGGTAGCACTGGCTAAGGCAGATCACGAGAAGTACGGCGATGAGATCGCACTGTCTCTGTTGGGACTGCCCTGCACAGAGTTCCGTGAAAAGTACAAGACCAAGGATTTCTGTATCTGGATGTTCTCCATGGAAGATAAAAAGTCTATCGTGGATGATGTATTCGGCAAGTTCCATGAGAAGTTCGGATTTTATCCCGAATCCACCGGTTCTTACTACATGGATGCAGATCTGACCAATTATATCAAAGCAACCTATCCTACCGTAAAATGTGCGGTAGCAACCTGTTGGGAAGAAGGTCCCAAGGCATACCATACCTGCAACAACTCCTGGTATACCTTCATGGATGGCGGCCCCTGGGCACCCTGGATCCCTTCCAAGCAGAACACCCATGCACCAGCAGCCAATGAGGCAGAGGACAGCGGTATCGTAGCGATCCCCCATCTGTCCAGAGACCTGCTGGCATGCTATGACGGTAACGGCTCCAATTTCGGAACCCATCCCCAGAACGTACTGCGTGGCATGATCTATGACACCAAGACATGGGAGTATCCTTACCTGTACAACCTGATCGACCAGTATCGTTCCCTGGAGAAATACAACAACGGATACGCATACAACATGATGTTCGTAGGCCCCGGCTGGCTGAACAAAATGGGTCGTTGGGAGCAACCTTACGAACTGCTGAAGAAGAGCTATGAAGACGGTATGAAGTACTATGGCGACCTGAAAAAGGAAGGCAAGCTTACCGATATGACCATGGCGGAGTTCGCTGATTATTATCGTCAGAAGAAGACCTACACCGAGCCCGAGTGTGCTCTGTGGAGAGATATCCTGTATGGCTCCGATAAGCAGTTGTTCTGGTATTGTGATCCTTTCATGCGTGCCTGCGTAAATATGGATCAGGGCGGTGCTATCGTTGACCTGCGTCCTTACGCTGCTAAGCTGGAGTGGCCGGTAGGTATCGGTACCAAGCATGTGACCGATGCATCCTATCCTTTCCTGATCCAGGAGAAGTACCGTGCAGGTTACTTCACCCACTATGCAGGAGAAGGTACCGTAAGAAGTGCCAAGTTAAAACACAATGGTGAAGAAGTGGATCTGTGCCTGTGCCGTACCAAGGCTCATTTCTCTCAGGAAGGCAACACCAGAATCCTGACACTGGATCCCGTAGACATCGAATTCTACGATCTGACCGTAAAATTACAGACCATCGTTTCCTTCGAGGAAGGCAGCTCTGCGATCAAGATCGAGCGTAAGATCCTGGAGATGAGCGATCCGAACGCTGAAGTAGAACTGAACGAGTATATCGTAGCCTGCTATGGTACCACAGAGTATTCCGAGGATATGCTGGGTATCACCTTAAGCACCAAGAAGGGTGACGAGGTAGAGACTCTGGATTACGAGTACAAGTGCCGTGAGATGGAGAAGGCAGACGCTGACGAAGTAAGAGCGGTGATCCCTCAGATCGAGACCGCAGTATCCATGAGCACCAACGCAGAAGGCGCTGTCGGATACGTGAAGGAAGGATACGCATTCTCCCCGATGTTTACACTGGGTTACAATTCCAAGATCAAGGATAAGGAGGTCGTTGCAACATGGCTCAAGCTGGAAAAGGCAAATTAAACTACAGATGTCCCTCTTGCTTCATGAGAGATATCGATATGGATATGTTCTACGATAAGGATAAGAAGGAATATTACTGTCTGCGTTGTCAGTACAGAGGCTCCGAAGAAGATGTCCTTCAGAAGAATGAAATGGCAAGATTCCGTTATGGCGCTATGTATGAGCGTTACACCAAATTCGATTTTGATTGAAAAAACGGATAAAGCGATTGCATAAGAGCATTGAAAAAAGGAGCTGTATTACAGCTCCTTTTTCATATAGGAAAAGAAATAAAAAATACCTTTTGTAAAATCAATCTGTACAATGGGAGAATGTGTCACATGCCTTATGATAAAGCAGAGTAAGAACAGAATTCCAATCGCAAAAGCCCCATGATCGATCCATTTGTCCGATAAGTGAAGAAGCCGAAATTTCCAAAGAGGAAAAATAATAAAAATTCCTAATACGATAGGCCACAGAGGATGAAAATAAAAGGATTTTGCAAGATCACCATCTAAGACACATAAAAACGCCCGGGTCATTCCGCAAAAAGGACAGGGAATGCCCAAAAAGAAACGCAGTGGACATTGATAGTCTGCCAGCAACAGGAATAACAGGAGCAGTAGAATAAATAAAATAAAAAATAATATATGTTTTGTATTTTTCTTCATAATATATTTTTTATATCACATTTATCGTTTACTATGATCAAACGAAAAAAGCTTCTGCCTGAAAAGACAAAAGCTTTTTTGATCATGTGATTATGCAGTATATTTTCCGTCTACAAATACAACCTCTTCGGAACCGGCATAAGCAGCACCATATGCTTTGGTAAGAGCAATGATCCAGTCAATCAGGCTCCATACTCCGCAGCCACCGGCAGTGAGAAGCTTCAAAATTCCGAGACCAACCTGACCTCTGACGAATCTATCAACACCCAACTCACCAAGTAAAAAGCAGAAAACCCAGGCAAATACATGCTTATTAATTCGTTTCTCCATATAAAAGTCCCCTCCTTTGTTTTTATAATAAATCATTATGCGCTATAAAGGGAAAAATGTCAATTAATATACAAAAATTAATAAAATGTATTTTTATAAATATGTATTAGAGGAGCGTTTTAAAATAAAGCGGACATTATATCCGGACTCGTCACAGATCCCACGTACGATCTCTTCAGCTGTGTCCCGGACATTATCGTTGATACAGATAATACAGGAATCCTTTTTCCTGTTAAAAAAAGAGGATTTCGGCCAACGAATATAATAGGAAATCCGATTTTTTAAAAGAGCCCGCTCAATAAGCTGCTTACAATCAGGATCAGAAACTTCACATAATTCAATTTCGTTATTGACTTTCAAAGTAGTGTATAGCGGCTGCATGCTGTCACCTCCATTGGATTTACAAAGCGATTATAGCACAAGTGTTCCGTGCGGCGCAATGTATTACCGTTGCTTTTTCTTATGCGTTTGTAAAAAGTTTACGACCAGAAGAAGCATTAAAGTGATCAAAAGGATCAGAAGTCCCGGGACGATGCCGGGTGACAGATAATACATTTCTAAATGATGTTCTCCCTCAGGGGCCTGTATCGTGAGAAAAGTATCTGCATAGGTTCCGATATCAGAGGCATGTACTTTATGACCATCCAGATGAATATGCCAGCCGACATCATAAGGAATGGAGGTAACAATGGTATCACCTTTATGTACCGAAATATTACCGGAAAGTCTTCCTGAGCTGTGGGAGGTAAGAGTAATTTCACCGGTCTGTAGAGAGGTCAAAGCATCCTGCAACGCTAAAGTATCCAAAGACTCAATATAAGTATCACCGGGCGCTGTCGCTGAGGCTGAGACAACGGTTACCGTAACGGCTTCCCCGGCGTGGAAACATCCAAGACAGAGATTATAAATACTTTTACCGTACTCAAAAGATCCTGCCAAAGCATCATTGACATAAATATCTGCAGAGACAAATGGAGTCAGGGGCATATACATATATACCGGATCCGTATTCTCGGCGATGAAAGAATAGCTCCAGGAGGAAACAGGGTCATATTCCAGATCAGCAGGCAGACTGCCAGCAGGATTGGCGAGCTCTATATCGTATTTCTGATAGAATAAAGTACTCGATCCGCATAAGCTATTCAGATAACGGCTCTGATTTTCAAAAGGATCAGAAGTAAATGAGATATCCGCCGAAGCCAAAGGTGCACTGTAGATAAATTCCATAGCAGAAGGATTCTCGTAAACGGATACCGAATTATCCGTCGTTTTTAAGGAGTAATATCCGGAAGGCTCTACAGTGTCTGACAAAAGATATTTCACGCCCAACAGACTGTCTGTCACAGGGGTGGTACCATAGCCGGTATTCCATAACCATGCCTGACCGATTCCGAGCTTAGATGTCAGAGCGTTGACACTTTGGGTATAAGTGGAAGAATAATGAAACATTCCCTTAAATCCCAAAAGCATTGGATCATTGGAAGTAAGCTGGTAATTCTGACAGATACGGTACATTCCGGAGTCCGAGGCTTTAATGTCATCAATCAGTGGTTTGTTGTCATTCAGATAAGATACGTATTCATCCATACGCATATAAGGAGTTGCGTAATCAATATTGCGGAAAATGGCTCTGCCATTGATACCGAGATCGGCTGAGGTAATTAGCAAAAGCAGTCCAACCACAAGCTCCAATGCCGGGAAACGATGCGTCTTCTCTAAAAAACATGGTAATTGATACGAAAGAACACATAGAAAGCGGCAACTCATATACAACAGGCAGAAGCTGAATAAAAAGGAGTATCTGTAGTTGAAGGAATTAGGTGTTATAAAGCCGTGCCAAAAGATATTCAACGGCCAAAGATAAAAACTAAGAAGCAGGAAGCTTGTCAGTAAAAAGGCGCCAATCCTTTCCCGGAGAGAGATCCGTTTGCAAAATAGGAAAAGAATGGACAAAAGAATAGCGAGATATCCACAATAAATATTGGGAAGCCCGGTGACCCCAAGGTAGTTGACGGTGCCATTGCGAAGTTGTCCCAATATATCGGATAGCGGCTGGTTGATCAATCGAGGATCATAAACAACACTGGTCAGAGGATCCGACAGTTTTCCGATAAACATATCGGAAAAAGTAGGGATCAGCAAAGGAGCTGCCAGTCCCAGGGATATTAATGTAGAAAGAGCGAAATTTTTCAGAATTCTCCACAAGTCGTGCCGGGAGTGAGAGTAAGTGGTAAGAAGTCTGAAAAGAAGATAAAGGGCACAAAAGATTCCTGCCATATAAGAGATATAATAGTTGAAATAGAAAATTGCTGTTAATGGCAGAATGAACCAAAGATTACGTTGCTTGTCCAGCAGCTTTTCCACTCCAAGCAGGAGTAAAGGCAATAAAATGACACCATCCAACCACATGATGGATAGTGCAAATTGCAGATTATATGACATCAGCGCGTATGCAATGGGCAGTGGAAGCAACGTTAAATGAGCGAGTAATCTTCGATAAGAAGAGGTCTGTGCGGGTAATAAATTATATTTATTCCACAGGAAATTAACATAAACCGAAAACGTTAATCCGGAGAGCGAAATTTTGCTGACGGTCATGAGAAAAATAGCAAGAGGCAGTTTTTCAATGGAAAACAGTGTTGTCAGCCAGGAAAAAGGGCTTGCAAGATAGTAGGCATACAGACCAATATAATTGCCGCCGAGGGATTTAGACCAATGAAAAAAAATGGAATCATCTCCACCGATCAGATAATGCAAAGAGGAGAAAAACGGCAGATACTGTTCTTTCATATCAAAGGTAAAAAGAGTTACTTCCTTAAAAGGATAAAAGCCGTTGGATTTCAGAATCAACAGAATCCCAAATGTTGAGATTAAAGTTGAAACAATGCAGAACAGAAGATTTTCTTTTTTGGTTGATCTGGACATGAAAATGAACACTCCTTTGTAGCGTAAGATAAAAATAATATATTTCTATCTTACTATAAACATAAACTGAACACAAGGGTCTGCTATTGACGTGGAAAGCGTGCAAGAGTAAAATAATAGTACTGGAAAGGAGATCATACCATGGATATTATAGAGAAGATTGGCGATACCATTACAGAAAAAGGAAAAGTGGCTGCAGATAAGGCAAAAGAACTGGCGGCTATTGCAAATCTGAAGAGCCAGATTTCTACCTGCGAAGAAGTGATGAAGAAAAATTATCTGGAGATCGGCAAGATTTATTTTGAGCAGTACAGTGATATGCCTGAGCCTCCTTTTGAGAAGCAGTGTGAAGCCATTAAGAATAGTCAGCGTGCCATTGCAGATCTGCAGGAGAAAATCGATCAGTTGAAAACAAAATAAAACAGAAGATAGAAATACGAATAAAAACAGGGTTGACAGCAATCCTGTTTTTATTTATAATTCAGACATAACACCGTTATGTGAACAAGTGAACAGATGTAAACACAATAGGGAGGGAAATGACATAAAAAAAGAAGCAGCAAAGGAGAATAAAGAGACCAGAAAGCATCTTTTGGAATGTGCGGGGAGAGAGTTCCTGGAAAAGGGATATATGAAGGCTTCCCTGCGGAACATCTGCAAAGAAGCCGGGGTGACCACGGGAGCATTGTATTTTTTCTTCAAAGATAAGGAAGATCTTTTTGCTGCATTGGTGGAGAAACCGCTCAAACAACTCTATCTGACAATGGAGGAACATTATGCTGCGGAGATGCGAAGTGAAACGCAGGTGGTCAGACTGGAACAGAATGATGATGACCTGGAGACCTCGAGAGAGATCATAAGGCAAATGTATGCGAATCGGGATGCCTTTCTATTGTTGTTGACAAAGTCTCAGGGATCCCGCTTCGAAAATTGTCTGGACGAGATCGTGGATATTTCGGAACAGCAGTACCGCAGATTATGCGATATGGTGACCGGCGCTACCGGGAGACCGCGGATCGATGATTATATGACACATTGGATGGCGCACATTATGGTAGATACTTTCATGCATCTGTTTCTGCATGAATCGGAGGAAAGTATGGCACTGAAGCATGTGGATGCCCTGACCAGGTATTTGGCCCGGGGCTGGATGGGTATGATGACGGAAAGCTAAGATATATGCACCCCGAAAAAGTTCGGACTTTGCAGGGGTGCTGTTTCAGGATATTAACATAACAGTGTTATGTTAATGAAAATCATTATCAATAAGCACGAGGAGGAAGGATATGTATCTGGAAGTAAAAGACCTGAAGAAAAGTTACGGCGAGGGCGGCGGTTATGTGCAGGTATTGAAAGGGATCACTGCAGGAGTGGAAAAAAGTGAAATGTGTGTCATTCAGGGTACCAGTGGTTCCGGTAAATCGACATTGCTCAATTGTATCGGAGGCTTAGACACCGTAGATTCCGGATCCATTGTCGTAGACGGAATGGAAGTGGCAGGACTTGGAAGCAAAGCATTGTCCGATTACCGGAGAAATAAGCTGGGGTTCATTTTTCAGTTCTATAATCTGGTGCCAAATCTGACGGTGAAAGAAAACATTCAGGTCTGTCAGTATCTGACGAAGAATCCCTTGGATCTGGAGGAATTATTGCAGGTACTTGGTCTCACGGAACATCAGAACAAGTTCCCCGCACAACTGTCCGGTGGACAACAGCAGCGCTGTGCCATTGCCAGAGCACTGATCAAAAATCCCGGTCTTCTGTTGTGCGACGAACCCACCTGTGACGGCAGCAGTGGTAAATTATCTGGTGATCAATTTCCTGCTTGTAGGCAGATTGAATAAGCTGGTACCTGCGGAGGTATTAAAGAACAGAGAGTAGCCGCATGAGGCTACTCTTTTTTTGCACATAGACTTTTATTAAAAGTTGAAAAAAGAAAATAGAGAAAAATAGAATTCATGTATTGACAACAAAATCATGCGGTAGTATTATGTAAAAAACATACAAAACATATCAGATTACTAGGAATAGTAGGAAATGAAAAGGAGGACGATCATGGCAGCGGCATTTGATACGACAGAACAGAGAATCCTTAAGATCATAGATGACAACCGGGAGACCATCGTAGATTTCGCAAGAGACATCTACGATCATGCGGAACTTGGATATAAGGAATTCCGTACTTCCGGGAAATTTACAGACTTCATGAAAAACTTACAACTGCCGGTGCAGACAGAGCTTGCGATCACCGGAGCGAAAGCATATCTGAATCCGGAGAAAGCAGAAAATGCTTCTCTGGCCCTGATCGGGGAACTGGACGCTCTTCGGATCCCCACACATGCACATGCCAATCCGGCGACACAGGCCGCACACTGTTGTGGACATCACGCGCAACTGGCGGGAGTCATCGGAGCGGCACTGGCACTGACGGATGCTGAGGTGGCACAAAAGCTGGATGGTCAGGTGATCTTCTTCGCCACACCGGCAGAGGAGTACGGTGAGATCGAGTTCAAGAACGGTCTGATCGCCGACGGCAGGATCGCTTATGGAGGCGGAAAATGCGAACTGATCCGCATCGGTGCTTTTGATGATGTGGATGTGGCATTGGCGCATCATATTTCCTTAGAGGGAATCCGGCTGGGAAGCAACAGCGGCAATGGTTTTGTATCCAAGGTGATCCGTATCAAAGGAAAAGCAGCCCATGCGGCGGGATGTCCGGAAAAAGGTGTCAACGCCTTATCGGCAGCAAGCCTGGGGTTACAGGCACTGGCCATGAACCGGGAAACATTCCGGGATGAGGATTGTGTGAGAGTCCATCCGATCCTGACCAAGGGCGGAGATCTGGTCAATGTAGTTCCCAACGAAGCGGTGTTGGAGACACTGGTAAGAGGCAAGACCCTGGAAGCTTTCGCAGATGCATCCGTCAAGACAGATCGTTCCTTCAAGGCAGGAGCACTGGCCATGGGAGCAGGATATCGTATCGAGACCATGCCGGGATATCTTCCTTCTCTCTGGCAGCCGGTACCGGAAGAGATGGCCGATGCGGTGAAAGCACTGGCAGGAGAAAAAACGGTATACGAGGTCAGACCGGAGGAACACAGCGGTGGATCCACAGATGTGGGAGATGTACAGCATCTGCTCCCTGTGATCACTTTCAATACCGGTGGTGCCGTCGGTGGTTTACATCAGGTGGATTTCGATATTGTGGATGAGGAAGAAGCTTACGTGTTGACCGCAAAAATGTTTGCACTGAGTGCATACCGAATGTTAAAGGATGGTGCGGCAGTCGCAAAACGGACGAAGCAGGAATATCATCCGAGATTCGCAGATAAACAGGAATACATAGCATTTATGGACAGCTTTAATAAGGTGGAGGAAACGGACATTGAGTAAAGCAGATTATAAAATAGAAGGCACAGTTCCCAGAGAACTGTTGGTAAGTGAAGTACGAAAGGCCGCAAGACAGTTCGCAATGCAGTTCTTCCATTTCAGCAAAGTATTATATGATCAGTTCGGACTGGAGAAGACGAAAGATATCGTGAGACAGACCGTATTCGAGCTGGCGGTGGACCGGTCGGATCAGTTGCGGGAGAAAGCACTGGCGCAGGGATTGAAGGCAGATTCCGTAGAGGATTTTATGAGTGTCATTGATCTTCCTTTCACCGGATGGATCCCGGAATGGGGAGAAGACCATTGTCCTTACGCAGAAGTGTGGAGAACTTATTTTGACAAGTATCCCTGGTTCCGAGAGATCGCACCGTTTTACTGTGATGTGATCGATACCACCACCATTGAGAATTTTTCCAGGTGTCTCTCCCACAGAATTACACAGAATGTCATCCTGGAAGGTACCTGTTGTACGAGAGAGTACTTTGAAAGCGATAAGGTGAAGCGAGGAGAATACACTTATGGAAAAAAAGAAGAAATCTAAAAACAAGAAAAAATTTACCTGGGTGAATCTGGCACAGCTGCTTACGGTGGCGGCATTTCTTTTATGGATGCAATGGGCAGTGGATTCCGGAAGAGTGTTGACAATCTTCGTGGCTTCTCCGACTTCCATTGTGGAAGAAGGGATCGAGATCATAACGGACGGAACTCTGTGGCCTCATTTATTGCTGACGATACAGGAGGCACTGGCAGGTTATCTGTCTGCTGTGGTGGCAGGTATTGCAGTGGGACTGATATGGACCCTGTTTCCGGTATCGGAGAAGTACATGAATGTATTCTGTTCGTCGATCATGGCAGTTCCGAAAGTAGCAATCCTGCCGCTGTTGATCCTGTGGTTCGGCATCGGTTTTCAGTCCAAGGCGTTTCTGGTATTTTTGTTCTCGGTATTTACAATTCTGTATAACACAGTGACCGGAACCAAGGAGTGTAAAAAGGAGTATCTGAAGGTCGCAAAAGTATTTAAAGCCAATCGTTTCCAAACCGTATTTTTGGTCATTATTCCGGCAGCACTGCCGTCGATCTTCAACGGATTGAAGCTGGCAGCGGCAACGGCACTGACCGGTGTATTGTTCTCGGAAATGCAGTCGGCGAGAGCAGGACTCGGATATCTGCTGACAGAATCCCAGAACCTGTTGAACACCCCCAGGATGTTCTTCCTGATCATCCTGATCACCTTATTATCCGTAGGCGCAGTGAAACTGATCGACGCCATCGAATATGCCATCAGCTATCGATGGAGACATGTGTAAGTAGATTTTGAATAAACGAGGAGGAAAATATTATGAAAAAGAAAGTATTAAGCGTATTACTTACCGTCGTATTGGCAACCGGAGTACTGGCAGGATGCGGAAGCAGTGCAGCTACCACTGCCACACAGAGCGGAAGCACCGCAGGAGAGACCGGTGATGATACCATCGTGATCCGTTCCTGCTTTGCAACCGGAATGACCGGTGCGGTGAACCGCTTTGCAATCGAAAAAGGACTGTATAAGGAGCTGGGTATTGAGTTTGAAAATGTGGAGGCCAGCGCGGATACCAATTCTACCGTAATGTCTCTGATCACCAGAGGCGAGATCGATGTAGCTGACGGAGATCCCAGTTCTTACATTCCCGGCATCTACAATGGGGTACCTGCCAAGCTGGTAGGAAATATGTGGAGATATTCCGGATGTTACTGGCTGGTTGCAAATAACGATATTAAGGACTTCTCTGATCTGGAAGGCAAAAAGGTAGGTACCGCAGGTGCTTCCGGAGGAATGAGACTTTCCGTATTGAAAATGTTAGAGAAAAACGGCGTCAGCACAGACAATGTAGATCTGATCGCCAACGGTGTATATCAGACAGCATATGCTTCCCTGACTTCCGGTGAGGTGGATGCCACCATTATCCACAACCCGTATGCGGCACTGGCTGAGGCAGACGGTACCGGACATATCCTGGGCAGAGCATGGGATTACATTCCCGACTACTATACCGGAACGATCATCGCAAGCAACAGCTTTATTGAAAATGAGCCTGAGAAACTGCAGAGATTCCTGACTGCATACTATCAGGTACATGAAGAAGTGAAAAACGACTATTTTGATGAGTTCGTTGTCTGGGCAGCCAAAGAGATGAACACCTCCGAGGATGTAATGAGACAGGCTATCGAATCCGAAATTGACGTATGGCTGGATTACCCGGTAATCCCCGAAGATCGTCTGGCTACTACTTTTGAATATCTGAAAGAGTACGGTTGGGTAGATCCCGATGTCAGCTATGAAGGAACCTATACCAATGAGTTCGCCCAGGTAGCTGCAGATACTCTGGGAATGACAGATCCGGAAGCAAAATAATAAGAAAACGGAGGTAATGGAAATGCCCGCAATATCCATTAAAAATATCAACAAAACCTATATTGATCAGGACGGCAACGAAGTCCAGGCACTGCATGACATCAATCTGGATGTGGCAGAAGGAGAGTTCGTCTGCATCGTAGGACCCAGCGGATGCGGAAAAAGTACATTGCTTGAGATTGTGGCAGGTCTGCTGGATGCTACCGGCGGAGAAGTAATGCTGGACGGTCAGCCGGTACGCGGTACCAGCAGAGATATTGGTGTGGTATTCCAGGACGCCTCCCTGTTCCCCTGGAGAACCGTACGGAAAAATGTGGCATTCGGTCTGGAGATCGCAGGCGTCCCCAAGGAAGGGAGAGAAGAACGACTGAAACGATACATTTCCATGGTCAGTCTGAATGGTTTTGAGAACAAATACCCCGCACAGCTGTCCGGAGGTATGAGACAGAGAGCCGGCATCGCCAGAACTCTTGCCATGAATCCCAAGGTCATCCTCATGGATGAGCCGTTCAGTGCCGTGGATCATCTGACCAAGTGCACCCTGCAGGAGGAACTGATCAATATCCGTCAGGCAGAGAACAAGACCGTATTATTCGTCACTCACGATATAAATGAGGCGGTGTTCCTGGCAGACAGAGTGGTGCTGTTAAGTCCAAGACCCAGTACCATTCAGAAAATCTACGAGATCCCTCTGGAGCAGAAGAGAGGGCGTAATGATCCTCTGCTTCTAAAAATTGCAGCAGAAATCGCAAAAGACATCAACAGCGGCGGACAGGATATTCCCAACAACTATTGGGGCAACCTGTAGACCACAGAAGGAGGCAGTAGTATGTTTCGTGATACCAGTATGGACTATTTACCCAGAGAAGAAGTACTTGAGATCTGGAATAATAATATGAGTCTGACAGACGAGCAGCTATTAAATATGGACGAAACCGAATTCCGGGCCAGAGTGAGAGAACGTTCCCATCATACCCTGGAGATTCAGGTGTATGCTACCGCATACCGCCATCAGAAACTGAAACCCAACCAGGCAGATTATACGAAGCATCTGCTGGAGCTGTGGGAGAAAAGAGGACTGGGCAAGGATCTGCCCGAGTACCGGTATGCTTCTTTCCTGATCGATGCAGCGGATAAGCTGGTAAAGGGAGAAGATGTAGATCTAACCCCCTACAAGCCGACACCGGTTACGGAACAGATGGAGAAAGACTTCTTTACTATCGTAAAGGAGCGCAGAAGCGTCCGGGAATTCACCGATCAGGAAGTACCGGATGAGCTTATTGACAAGATTCTGGAAGCAGGACTCTGGGCAGCACATGGCTGCAACGTCCAGTCCATCCGTTATGTGGTGGTTCGCGAGAAAAATGAACCGGGACTGTTCCGCAGCAGTGATGTGCCGGGAGGTCCGGTGCATCTGGTGATTTTACAGGATATGAGATGCTACAGAGCCAACTCCTTTACGCCGGTGCGTAACCAGTTGCTGGATGCTGGAGCCGCTGGACAGAATATTGTGTTGGCAGCCCATGCTGTGGGATTGGAAGGTGTCTGGCTGACCTTCCCCGGAGAGGAATTCTGCGACAGACTGCGGAAGAAATTCAATCTGCCGGATTATATCCGGCTGGTGACCTATGTGGATGTAGGATACGGTGATCAGACCCCTTATCCGCCTCAAAGATGGGATGTCAAGGATACGATCCTCGGAAGATATTAAGTCACCCCAGGCAGTGTTAGAGGAAGTGAATATCCGCCCGTTGCAGGGAGATACCTATTAGGCAGTCGGCTGACTGCCTTTTTCTTTGCAAGGAAATTCATTGAATGTTAAAAAAAAATATGGTATGATAAAGGGCAGAACAAAAGATATGAAAATTACGGAGGTTTTGCATAGAATGGAACAGTACAAGCAGGAATTTATTGAGTTCATGGTGGATTGTAAGGCATTGAAATTCGGAGAGTTTACCTTAAAGAGCGGTAGAAAGTCTCCTTTCTTTATGAATGCGGGTGCATATGTCACCGGCTCGCAGCTGATGAAGCTGGGGGAGAGCTATGCCAAAGCAATTCATGATACGTATGGTGATGATTTCGATGTACTGTTCGGACCGGCATATAAGGGTATTCCCATCAGTGTGGTAACCGCAGTGGCTTACAGCAAATTATACGGCAAAGAGGTTCGTTACTGTTCCGACCGTAAGGAAGAGAAGGATCACGGCGCAGATAAGGGAAGCTTCCTGGGAAGTTCCTTAAAAGACGGCGACAGAGTTATCATGATCGAGGACGTTACCACTTCCGGTAAGTCTATGGAAGAGACGGTTCCCAAGGTAAGAGGAGCTGCCAACGTAGAGATCGTTGGTCTGATGGTATCCCTGAACCGTATGGAGAAGGGACTGGGCGGTAAAGTCAGCGCACTGGAAGAGATCAAGGAAAAGTACGGCTTCGATGCACATGCCATCGTGACCATGCAGGATGTTATCGATCATCTGTACAACAGACCTTACAAGGGAGAAGTATACATCGACGACACCCTGAAGAAGGCAATTGATGAATATTACGCCGTATACGGTGCTTAAGCAGGCGGCTTCGAAAAGTTTTGGATAGAAGACAGGAGGATTCCATGGAAGAGAAAATCTATAAGATCATGCGCGGAGCGGGTGCTCTGAATATTGTATTGGGAGTGATCTCCCTGGTAGTCGGAATTGCGGCAGGAGTACTGCTGATCATCAGCGGCGGCAAGCTTATCTCCGGCAAATCCCGTATCCTGTTCTGAGGACAAAAGAGAAGAAAGGCGCCGCTTGGGCGCGCAGATTGGGCATTTCCACATAGGAAGTGCCCTTTTCGGGTTCCATAGGAGATATATTATGCGGAAAAAGAACTACATTTTTACGAATAAAAAACATTCGGACAAAGCGATCATGTCTACGATTCTGGGTGTCATCAGCCTGGTGTCTCTTGGCATTGTGACGTATTTGTCCTACAGTCAGGGGGGCGTGATGCACGGAGGATACGGAGTCACCGGTGTGCTGGCAACGGTCTATTCTCTGATCGGACTGATTCTTGGCGTTCTGACACTGCGGGACAAGGATATTTACCGGTTCTTTCCTGTGCTGGGGACAATATTGAATGTAATTTCCCTCGGTGGCATCAGCTTTTTACTGTATCTGGGGAGCCGGCTGTAAGATATGACATCCGGAGGGCAGGAGTATGGGAACACACGACAGTCATTTGGAAATAAGGAGTTAACAGGTATTATGGAAGAAAGAGAAATTTTACAGGAACGTCTGGAACTGGCGCTTCTCCGGATCCGGGAGATTCCCGGTGAAGATTTCCAGGGAGCGGAGTTACTACCCTGGAAAGAATATTTTACAACAGTAGCGAAGTTTTTACTGCTGATCGAGGATACCAGACAGTTCCTGGAGCAGGGGAAACAGGCCACAGCCACACTGGAAGAATTACAGCAGCGCAACCGTGCTCTGTATGAAGATATTTTGCCGGAAAATTATGAGAACAGTTTTGCCAATCCGGCTTATGCTGTGAAGATGCTGGGAGAAGAATTCGGTGCGCTTGCGTCCTTTTTATACACAGAGATGCGGAGCCTGATCGGCTTTACCTACGAAGGACGTTTGGATGAGCTGGTGATCCGGATGGAGCTGTTTTCTGAGGTATATGTGGCATTTGTATATGAACAGCAGGAAAACCATAAGCTTCCCACGTATGCAGCTATTCGTGAGATCCTCTACTGGTTCGTCAGTGATTATGCGGATGTAGCGGCGGAAGAGCGGGTACGTGAAATGGTATGCCCGGAGAATAATTTTGCAGCGGCAATTCTTCGAACTGCAGACTTTACGGATCTGCGTTATCTGTATGCTTACGGTGAGTATGTAGGCGATAATGAGTTGAAAATGGCGGAATTTATGAATTCTCTGCCGGAGGAGACTATCCATACCATGGCAGACACTTACACCGAAGGGTATCGTATCGGCTTTGAAGTAACCGGCAAGGATCTGTCGAGAAAATCTACGGTGGATGTCCGCTATCAGCTGGGCTTTGAGCGTATGATGCGGAGAGCCCTGGAGAATTTTGAGAAAATGGGATTGCAGCCGGTGATCTACCGCGCAGCCTCCAGCATTTTGTACAATCCGTCCATTTACAAGAATGGCTTCTATAGCGTCAGCCCCAACAGACAATACGAGTTCGACCATAAGGATGACAAGGCACTGTTCTTAGACAAAATGTATTGCAGCCGGAAACTGGAAGTGATGCATACCGCATTTGAAAAATACAAAAAAGAGGCGAGAGGTTATGCGGGCCCGGCGGTAGTGGAGACCTTCGGAGAGAAGGAATTCGAGCCGGTGAACAAGCCGGAAAGCCTGAAAATGACGGATGAGCAGAGTGCTTTACTGGTAGAGAACCGTACCCAGATGGGACAGCTGCAGAGACAGTATATTATAGAAGAAGAGCGCAGCTTCACGATCATTGCGTTCCCGATTCCGGAGGTGGGTGACTGCTTCGAGGAACTGTTTCGGGAGACGATACAGATCAATACGCTGGATTATAAAAAATATCAGCGGATCCAGCAGACCATCATTGATGCTCTGGATCAGGCAGATCATTGTGAAATTAAGGGTTGTAACGGCAATCATACCGATCTGAAAGTAAACTTATGGAAACTGAAGAACCCTGCGAAAGAGACTATTTTTGAAAACTGCGTGGCAGATGTGAACATCCCTGTGGGTGAGGTATTTACCTCTCCGGTACTGGAAGGTACGAACGGCGTGCTGCATGTGACCCGGGTATTTTTAAACGGTCTGGAATATAAGGATCTGGAGATCACTTTTGAAAACGGTAAGATCCAAAATTATAATTGCGCCAATTTTGCCGCAGAGGAAGAAAATAAGGCATTTATTAAGGAGAATATCCTGTTCCGCCACAAGACACTGCCCTTAGGAGAATTTGCCATCGGCACGAATACCACAGCCTATGTGGCAGCAAAAAAGCTGGGTGTGGAGTCCAAAATGCCCATTCTGATCGCAGAGAAGATGGGACCGCATTTTGCAGTGGGAGATACCTGTTATTCCCATGCGGAAGAAGTAAAAGTATACAATCCCGACGGCAAGGAGATCGTGGCAAGAGACAACGAGGTGGCGGCGCTCCGCAGTGTGAATCCGTCCAAGGCATATTTTAACTGTCATACGGACATTACCATTCCTTATGATGAGCTGGCAGAGCTGACCGCGGTGAAAAAGGACGGAGACCGGATCACTATCATTCAAAACGGCAGATTCGTCCTGCCGGGAACGGAAGAACTGAACGAACCGTTGCAGGAACTTTCATAAAACCATTGCATCATCGACAAGATTTTAGTACACTTATAGATATATGGAAAAATCGGTGAAAACCGACACATGAGGAGGACATTATGGAAAATACAGAGAATTGCCCTAAGGTTGGCATTGTAATGGGTAGTGATTCCGATATGCCTGTGATGGCGAAGGCAGCAGACATTTTGGAAGAATTGGGCATCCCTTATGAGATGACCGTGATCAGCGCTCACAGAGAGCCGGATGTATTTTTTGAATATGCAAAAAGTGCGGAGGAAAAAGGCTTCAAGGTGATCATTGCCGGTGCCGGTATGGCAGCACATCTGCCCGGTATGTGCGCCGCTATTTTCCCGATGCCTGTCATTGGTATTCCCATGCACACTACTTCCCTGGGAGGCAGAGATTCTCTGTATTCCATCGTACAGATGCCCTCAGGCATTCCTGTTGCCACAGTAGCCATTAACGGCGGCGCCAATGCAGGACTTCTGGCTGCCAAGATCCTGGCAACCTCCGACACAGAACTTCTCGGAAAACTGAAAGCATACAGCACAAAATTAAAAGAACAGGTAGAAGCCAAAGATGCAAAACTGCAGGAGATCGGCTATAAAGCATACCTGGAAGGCATGAAAAAATAAGAAGATAATACAGAGAATCAGGGACCTCTTAAGAGGCTGCCCCACTAATAAAACGAAAGAGCCCCTGCGGCGGAAATGAGGAGAAAATGGATTACAAGAAAGCTGGAGTAGACATCGAAGCAGGCTACAAGTCTGTAGAACTGATGAAGAAGTACGTGAAGGAGACCATGCGTCCCGAAGTAATGGGCGGCATCGGTGGTTTCTCCGGAGCATTTTCCTTAAGTGCCATCAAAGATATGGAGGATCCCGTGCTCCTGTCCGGAACCGATGGTGTAGGTACCAAGCTGAAGCTGGCATTTTTAATGGACAAGCATGATACCATCGGTATCGACTGTGTGGCCATGTGTGTAAACGATGTGGCATGTGCAGGCGGCGAACCTCTATTTTTCCTGGATTATATCGCATGCGGACGCAATATTCCCGAGAAGATCGCTACTATCGTAAAGGGCGTGGCAGAGGGCTGTAAGCAGTCTGACGCAGCACTGGTAGGCGGTGAGACCGCAGAACATCCCGGACTGATGCCCGAGGATGAGTATGATCTGGCAGGATTTGCCGTAGGCGTGGTAGAACGTAAAGACCTGATCACCGGTGAGAATATCAAGCCCGGTGATGTACTGGTGGGCATCGCTTCCTCCGGTGTACATTCCAATGGTTTTTCTCTGGTGAGAAAAGTATTCGATATGACAAAAGAGAGCCTGGATACCTATTATGACGAGCTGGGCAAGACTCTTGGTGAGGCACTGCTTGCTCCTACCAGAATCTACGTGAAGGCTATGAAGTCTGTGAAGAACGCAGGTGTTAAGGTAAAGGGCTGCAGCCATATCACCGGTGGTGGTTTCTATGAGAACATCCCCAGAATGCTTCCCGACGGCATCCGTGCAGTCGTGAAGAAAGACAGCTACGAAGTGCCTGCTATTTTCCGCCTGATGCAGAAGAAAGGCAATATCACAGACGAGATGATGTATAATACTTACAACATGGGTCTGGGCATGGTACTGGCACTGGATCCCGCAGATGTGGATAAGACTATGGAAGCTCTGAAGGCAGCAGGCGAGACTGCTTATGTGGTAGGTACCTGTGAGATCGGTGAAAAGGGTGTGACCATATGTTAAGAGTAGTCGTACTGGTATCCGGCGGCGGCACGAATTTACAGGCCATCATTGATGCTATTGCAGCAGGTAAGGTTAAAAATGCACAGATCGTGGGCGTGATCAGTAATAACAAGACGGTGAAGAGCTTAGAGAGAGCACAGAATGCTGGGATTCCCGCAGTCTGTGTGTCTCCGAAGGATTATGAGAGCAGAGAAGTATTTAATGAGGCACTGCTTGCAAAGGTGAAGGAGTTTGCTCCGGACTTAATCGTACTGGCAGGATTCCTGGTGAAGATCCCGGAGGCAATGGTACATGAATACAGCAACCGGATCATCAATATCCACCCGTCCCTGATCCCTTCTTTCTGCGGTGTGGGATACTACGGACTACATGTGCATGAAAAGGCACTGGAGCGCGGTGTGAAAGTGACAGGAGCTACGGTACATTTTGTGAATGAAGGCATGGACGAGGGTCCTATCATTGCACAGAAGGCAGTGGCAGTGGAGGACGACGACACTCCGGAGACGTTGCAGAGACGTGTGATGGAACAGGCAGAGTGGCTGCTTCTTCCGAAGGCAGTGGATGACATTGCCAACGGACGGATCTGTGTCGTGAACGGAAAAGTAAAGCATACAAACAGCGAAAATTAAGGAAGGCAGAAGATATGGGTATGAAAGTATTGATCGTAGGCGGTGGCGGCAGAGAGCACGCCATTGCAACCTGTGTGGCAAAAAGTCCTAAAGTAGATAAGATCTATTGTGCTCCGGGCAATGCCGGGATCGGTCAGATCGCAGAATGTGTTCCCATCGGAGCCATGGAATTTGATAAGATCGTGGCATTTGCGAAGGAACAGGCCATTGACCTGACCATCGTAGGCATGGATGATCCCCTGGTCGGCGGACTGGTGGATGCACTGGAGGCAGAGGGCCTGCGGGCTTTTGGACCCCGTAAAAATGCAGCGATCCTGGAAGGTAGCAAGGCCTTTTCCAAGGATCTCATGAAGAAATACAACATTCCCACCGCAGCTTATGAGAATTTTGATAACGCGGAGGAGGCTATTAAGTACTTGAAGGAGCAGGCAAGCTTCCCCATCGTGCTGAAGGCGGACGGTCTTGCATTGGGCAAGGGCGTATTGATCTGCAATACTTTAGAAGAAGCGCTGGCAGGCGTGGATGAGATCATGCTGGATAAAAAGTTCGGTGCAGCCGGCAACCGCATGGTCATCGAAGAGTTTATGACAGGCAGAGAAGTCAGTGTACTTTCTTTTGTGGACGGCAAGACCATCCGCATCATGACTTCTGCGCAGGATCATAAGAGAGCAAAGGACGGCGATCAGGGGCTGAACACCGGTGGTATGGGAACCTTTTCTCCCAGCCCCTTCTATACAGAGGAAGTAGATGCATTCTGTAAGAAATACATCTACCAGGCTACCGTGGATGCCATGGCAGCGGAAGGCAGACCTTTCAAGGGAGTCATTTTCTTCGGACTGATGCTGACTCCGAACGGTCCCAAGGTATTAGAATACAATGCCAGATTCGGTGATCCGGAGGCGCAGGTGGTACTGCCGCGTATGAAGAATGATATTATCGAAGTGATGGAAGCCTGTGTGGACGGCACACTGGATCAGATCGACCTGCAATTTGAGGACAATGCTGCGGTATGTGTGGTCCTGGCAAGCGACGGCTATCCCGTATCCTATGAGAAGGGATTTGTAATAAACGGTCTGGAGAACTTCGACGGAAAAGACGGTTATTATTGCTTCCATGCCGGAACGAAGCTTACGGACAAGGGAATCGTTACAAACGGTGGTCGTGTCCTGGGGGTGACGGCGAAGGGAGCAGATCTGAAAGAAGCCCGTGCCAAGGCTTATGCGGCAACGGAATGGATCTCTTTCGAGAATAAATACATGCGTCATGACATTGGCAAAGCAATCGATGAAGCGTAAGACAAGGTCAGGATACAAAAGGAGTTGCAGATGAAAAAGACAGTACAGAGAATAAGTAAATGTAAGGTTTTCTGGGGAATGCTGGCACTGGTATTTGTGTTGGGAGCAGGACTTTTTAGTGAGAATCTGGCAATTGTCAGCCATGCGGAAAGTGCAGCCAAGGTAACAGCATCCAGTGCTAAGATCCGTAAAACTGCGGATTCTTCCAGTGAAGTGATCGGCAGCGCAGCCAAGGATAAGGCGATCTCCATCAAAAGTCAGACCAAGGGAGCAGACGGTTATACCTGGTATGAAGTATATGTGGATGCGAATACGCTGGGATATATTCGTTCCGATCTGGTAAGCATTACCGACGGATCTACCCCGCCGTCTTCTTCAGGTACAACAACTACTACAACGACTACGACCACAGCAACACCGGCGCCTGTTGTGAATGAGACTCCTGTGGAGGTTACTGCAGTGGAACCCCTGAGTGCGACCGTGACCGGAGGTCAGTCTGTTCGTGTGCGCAGCAATGCGTCTACCACCAGCCAGATCGTGACTACTGCGGAGAATGGAATGGCACTGACTGTGACCGGACAGGCAACAGGAACCGATGGAAAGACATGGTATCAGATAAGCTTTATTTCCAACAGTGTCGAGGTGACAGGCTTCATTCGTTCGGATTATGTTGCATTATCCGGAGAGCTGCAGGCACCGGTAGAAGAACAGCCGGTAGAGGAACAACCCACAGACGAGCAGCCTGCGGAAGATACCCAGACCACATCCAAAGACTGGGATACTCAGATGCAGGGAGATGCATGGTATCTGTTGGACATGGCAGGGCAGAAGCAATATAAGATTGATGATCTGTTCAATTCCCTGAACCAGATCACAGAGATCAATGCACAGTATGAGACCAATCAGAAAAGGATCAGCAGCCAGAAAGCAGTCATCATTATTTTGGTGATTCTGCTTGCAGCGGCGGTAGCAACGGTGACACTGTTGATCTTCAAAATCAAAGATATGAATGACGCATCCTATTTCTCCGACGTGGAAGAGGAAACGGCCCGCAGAAGAAGAGTGGACAGACCCCAGGGAGGCAGACCCCAAAACGGAAGACCCGCACCTCAGGGAGGCAGACCGCAGGGAGGCAGACCGCAAGGCAGCCAGAAAGTAATGCATGAAGTGGGAGCCGAGAGAAGACCTGCATCCAGACCGACAGGCCAGGGAACACGTCCAGATGGCAGACCCGCACCTCAGGGAGAGAGACCCATTGGACAGACCGTAAGACCTGCGGCACCGCAGGAGAGAAGACCTGCACCTCAGGGAGGCAGACCGGTGACACCCGGACAGGGAAGACCTGCACCTCAGGGAGGCAGACCCACGGCACCGCAGAGCGAAAGACCCGCGCCGCAGGCCGGCAGACCGGTGGCAAGACCCACAAAGCCTGTACCGCAGAGTGAAGGCAATCAGAATCCCGGCTGGAAGTCCAAAAACTTCATGTCAGATGATGATGAATTTGAATTTGAATTCCTGAATTGGGACGGAGACGAAGATCAATAAAATGCAAACGGCATCTTGCACAAGTGAGATGCCGTTTTTGATTAAAAAACGATAAACTTTCCCTGGTTACAGTTGACAGTACCGCGTTCACTGTTATAATAGGAATATAACAATCAGTGACATGGGAAGGGAGCGAGTTTGATGATAATAGAGATAGATTTCAACAGTGATGAAGCACTCTATATGCAATTACGCAATCAGATCATCATGGGAATTGCCACGTCACAATTTCATGAAGGAGATTCTCTGCCCAGCGTGCGCCAGCTGGCGGATACGATCGGGATCAATATGCATACAGTAAATAAGGCATATACGGTTCTGAAGCAGGAAGGTTATGTTAAGGTAGACAGGCGAAAAGGCGCGGTAATTGCACTCGATGTGGATCGCATGCGTGCGGTAGATGAATTGCGGAAGGAATTGCAGGTAATACTGGCTAAGAGCAGCTGCAAGAATATTTCCAGGCAGGAAGTTCATGAGCTGATTGATGAAATATATGAAGAGTATGGAGGACTGAATTGATGCAGTCACAGTTTACGGATAAGGCGCAAAATGCGCTGGCGCAGGCTTCCAGATGTGCAAGGAGCCTGAAGCAGGGTTACATCGGAACGGAACACATTCTGGTAGGATTATTAAAGGAAGACACCGGTGTGGCGGCCAAGGTATTGGCTGATAACGGTGTGGAGACCGAGCAGGTTATGGATATGATCCGGGATCTGATCGCGTTTGAGAACGGTGTCGCAGTGAAGGACAGAGAGGGATATTCTCCCAGAGCCGCACGGATCCTGGAAGAAGCACACAGTCAGGCCGCACGTTTCGGACAGAAGCAGACCGGAACGGAGCATTTGTTGCTGGCCCTGATCAAAGAGGGGGAAAATGTAGCGGTACGCCTGTTGAACACATTGGGAGCCAATGTACAGAAAATTTATGTGGATACCTTGATCGCTATCGGACAGGACGGCAATCTGTACAAAGAAGACCTTGGAAAAAAGGGAGACCGTAAGGCGAAACAGTCTACGTTGGAGCAGTACAGCCGGGATCTGACGGCGCTGGCCAGGGAAGGAAAGCTGGATCCGGTAGTCGGAAGAGATGAAGAAATCCGCAGAGTGATCCAGATCCTGAGCCGACGGACGAAGAATAATCCCTGCCTGGTCGGGGAACCCGGTGTTGGCAAGACCGCCGTGGTGGAAGGACTGGCAGCCCGGATCGTGGCGGGAGATGTACCTTTTACGGTGCAGAACAAGAGATTGTTGACGCTTGATCTGTCGGGGATGGTAGCTGGCAGTAAGTATCGTGGCGAATTCGAGGAACGGATCAAAAAGGTAATAAAAGAAGTCACGGATGATGGAAATATCATCCTGTTTTTGGATGAACTGCATACGATCATCGGTGCCGGAGGCGCGGAGGGTGCCATTGATGCATCCAATATTATGAAGCCTTCCCTGGCCAGGGGGGAACTCCAGCTGATCGGTGCGACGACTATTGCAGAATATCGGAAATATATTGAAAAAGATGAGGCACTGGAACGCAGATTCCAGCCGGTTACCGTAGAGGAACCTACAGAGGAGGAGACTGTCCGTATCCTCGAAGGCATCAAGGGAAAATACGAAGAACATCATCATGTAAAGATTACATCGGAAGCCATCGAGGCAGCGGTGAGATTGTCCAGCCGCTATATCAACGACAGAAATCTTCCGGACAAAGCCATTGACCTTATGGACGAGGCAGCGGCAAGCGCCAGACTGCATGCTCTGGATGTGCCGGATAAGATCCGGGAAATCTCTGATAAGATCCTGGAGATGGATCAGGAGATGGAAAGAGCGATCCGGATGGAAGCTTTTGCGCAGATGGCAGAGATCAAAATGCAGCAGGATGCTTTGATGAAGAAAAAGGAGCGTCTGTTGAAGAAGAGAGCAAAACACGAAGAGGAAAACACCTTAAGTATCGGTGAAAATGAGATCGCCGAGGTGGTAGCCCAGTGGACCAAGATCCCGGTGCAGAAGCTTGCAGAAAAAGAAAGTGAGAGACTGTTGAAGTTGGAGAAGACACTGCACAAACGTGTCATCGGTCAGGAAGAAGCAGTCACTGCCGTAGCCAAAGCAATGCGCAGAGGCCGTGTGGGACTGAAGGACCCCAATCGTCCGATTGGTTCGTTCCTGTTCCTGGGACCTACAGGTGTGGGCAAGACGGAACTGTCCAAAGCATTAGCTGAGGCGATGTTTGGCTCAGAAGATGCCATGATCCGCGTAGATATGTCAGAGTATATGGAAGGACATTCGGTCTCCAAAATGATCGGTTCACCGCCCGGATATGTGGGATTTGAAGAGGGTGGCCAGCTGAGCGAGAAGGTGCGCAGGAATCCTTATTCCGTGGTGTTATTTGATGAGATCGAAAAGGCACATCCCGATGTGTTCAATATTCTGCTGCAGGTCTTGGATGATGGTCACATTACGGATTCCAAGGGGCGGAAAGTCAGTTTTAAAAATACTGTATTGATCATGACCTCCAATGCCGGAGCACAGAGAATCGTGGATCCCAAGAATCTGGGATTTGCCACGGAGAAGAGTGAGACAAAGGATTACGAGAAGATGAAAGCGAGCGTCATGGAGGAGGTAAAGCACAGTTTTAAACCCGAATTTATCAATCGTATTGACGATATTATCGTGTTCCATCAGCTCAACAACGAGAATATGAAGGAAATCGTCAATTTATTGGCGTCGAATCTTTACAAAAGATGTGAAAATCAGTTGGGAATCCAGCTGACGATCACTGCAGCACTGAAGGAGCATTTGGTGAAAAAATATGCTGACAATAAGATGGGTGCAAGACCCTTAAAGCGTGCGATCCAGTCAGTGGTAGAGGATGCTCTGGCAGAAGAGATACTGCTGAAAAAGGTGGTGCCGGGAGATAAGGTTTCTGCAGGATTTAAGAATGGTAAAGTCGTATTTACGGTTAAGAATTAAGCATTTGTAACTATTCAGTCACTCAATTCGCAAAATCGCTCTTGCAGAGCTTTCCTTTTGCTCATTGAGGTTACTTCGTCTTATAAATATCATGAAATATTCTTACGAATGCAAGCATTCGACGAATATTCAATGATATTTAAATGACTCTGAATAGTTACAAAATTAATAAATTTTTTTGTAGAAAAACAGGGTGAGATATATTATACTGTAACTATTCAAACCCCATTCGCAAAGGACGAAAGATAAAGAAGTGTTGCGGATGCAGTTACTTTCAGGAGGACAGACAGATGGCAGTAGTGGAAGAAATACTTCGCAGTGAAGCAGACGGATCTATCAGCTTTGGTAATCATAAGTTGGCCAAGAAGGCAAAGGTAGAAGATTATGAGCATGCAGGGGATCTGCTGAAGGTTAAGACCTACAATGAGATGACAAAGCTGGAGAAGAACGGTATGTTTTTATATGAATCTGTTCCCGGAACCAGTGTGTTGGAGTTCAAAGAGTCCGATAACAGTGTAGAATTCATCGTAGAAGGTGATGAAGATTCTCAGATCACAGTAGGATTAAAGGATGACACCGAGTACGAAGTATTTATTGACGGTAAGAACGTAGGAACCATGAAGACCGGACTTGGCGGCAAGCTGAGCCTGAGTGTAGAACTGGAAGCAGCAGGGGAAGTACCTGTGAAGATCGTAGAGGCGTAAAGGCGCACTGCAAAGGAGTCCAGACACGGAGGATATTGTAGTACTTCGTGTCTGGGCTCTTTTTTATAACGATTGAGGAGAGAGCATGGCAAAAGGTAAGACAGCCACCGTTTTTTTCTGTCAGAACTGTGGCTATGAATCCACGAAATGGCTGGGACAATGCCCCGGCTGCAGAGAGTGGAACACTTTCGTGGAAGAGACGATAGACAAAACGGTATTGAAAAACACCGGCACCGGGAGCAGAAGAGAGCGCAGAGAGGCTTCCGAACCCTGTGTATTATCTGAAATCGCGATCCGTGAGGAGAACAAGACACTCACCGGGATCAAAGAACTGGACCGGGTGCTCGGTGGCGGAATCGTACAGGGTTCCCTGACTCTGGTAGGAGGCGATCCGGGGATCGGTAAATCTACCCTGCTGCTTCAGGTGTGTCACAATCTGTCAGAGGCCGGACATAAGGTATTGTATATCTCCGGAGAGGAATCCAAGGTACAGATCAAGATGCGGGCGGACAGGCTCGGCACATTTTCGGAACATATGCTCCTGCTGTGTGAGACGAATCTGGACATCATCGGCGAAGTGATCCGCAGGAGCAAGCCGGAGGTCGTGATCATAGATTCCATTCAGACCATGTATAATGAAAATGTATCTGCAGCACCGGGAAGCGTATCACAGGTGCGGGAATCCACAGGCATCCTGTTGCAACTGGCAAAAGGATTGGGGATTTCTATTTTTATTGTGGGACATGTAACAAAAGAAGGAACCGTAGCGGGACCCAGAGTGTTGGAACATATGGTGGACACGGTACTTTATTTTGAAGGGGACAGACATGCTTCCTACCGTATCCTGCGTGGGGTGAAGAACCGTTTCGGGTCCACGAACGAGATCGGTGTTTTCGAGATGCGGGAGACGGGACTCGCGGAGGTGAAGAACCCTTCGGAATATATGTTGAACGGACGGCCGGAGAATGCCAGTGGCTCTGTGGTGGCATGTACTATGGAGGGCACCAGGCCGCTTCTGATCGAACTGCAGGCGCTGGTGTGCCACAGCAATTTCGGAATTCCCAGAAGACAGACCACCGGTACGGATTTCAACCGTGTAAATATCCTGATGGCAGTGCTGGAGAAACGTTCCGGAGTGCAATTATCTTCCTGTGATGCCTACGTGAATATCACCGGTGGTATCAAGATCCAGGAACCGGCGATCGATCTGGGAATCGTGCTGGCGATTCTGTCCAGCTTCCGGAATAAGGCACTGAATCCGAAACTGGTCGCTTTCGGTGAAGTGGGATTAAGCGGCGAGGTCCGGGCAGTCAGCATGGCAAAACAACGCGTGGCAGAGGCAGAGAAGCTGGGCTTCGAAGAATGTGTGGTGCCGCTTGTCTCGTTGGAAGAGTGTAAAAAAGGAAGTAAGATCCGGGTCATTGGCGTCAGTTCTGTACAGGATGCTGTGGATAAAGTGTTTGGCTGACGGTCTCGAACTGTGGAAATGTATCTGGAAATGAGACTATGAACAGTTAAGGGATATGAGGAGGTTGAAAACATGCCTGTCAAAATAGGAATCGATATCGGTAGCAGTACGACAAAAATCGTAGCTTTTGAAGGAGAGCATATGCTTCCGCCCATGGCGGTTAAGGCGGATAGCCAGGTGGCATCTCTCTACGGTGCATTCGGAAGATATCTGTATGAGAATAATCTGGAACTGGTTGATGTGGAGGGAGTCTATATCACCGGTGTGGGAAGCAAATATGTGGAGAAAGCGGTATACGGCTGTCCTACCTATAAAGTGGATGAATTCGTTGCTACAGGTACCGGAGGATATTATCTTACGGATAAAAAGGAAGTCATTGTCATCAGTATGGGTACCGGAAGCTTCTTCGTCAAAGTTACGGAGAAGGAGATGAAGCACCTGGGTGGTGTCGGATTAGGAGGCGGAACGATCTGCGGACTGTCTTCGATCATGCTGAATACCGGCGACATTCATGAAATTGTGCCGTTGTCCCGTAAGGGTGATGTGGCGAAGATCGACCTGCGGATCGCAGATCTGGCCAAAGAAAAGTTGCCGGGCCTGAATCTGGATGTGACGGCTTCTAATTTTGGTAAGGCAGATGCCCAGTCCAAACCGGAGGATATCGCGGCAGGTATTGTACATATGGTGATCGAGAATATCTGCCAGGCAGGAATCCTGGCATCTATGAGCACCGGCATCAAAGAGTATATCCTGATCGGCGGACTGACTAAATTCTTCGAGTGCCGCCAGATCATCGAGGATTTCAAGAGCCTGTGGGATGTGAAGATCAGCATTCCGGAATACTCTGATTACGCGACCGCCATCGGATCTGTGATCGCACCGGATTCGGAGAAAGAGGAGATCTGACAGATGAAAAAAGAGGGATTGATTTCTCAATCCCTCTTGGTATATAATTTGCTTAGAAAGTGCGTCAGAGGTGAAAATTCCGATTTACCATCAGTTTTGAAAAACTAATAGGAGATAAGCATCCTAGACTTTGGACAGTTGAGGATGCTTATTTCTTTTTGTTATTATCGTCACCATGTCTGTCAATGTATGATAAAGTCGCAAAGACAACTAATAACAGAGTAAGTAAAATGGAAAATAAAAAAAGCCGATAAAATCGACTTTTTAAAGCAGGGGAAGAGGGGATCGAACCCCCGTTAACGGTTTTGGAGACCGCCGCACTACCGCTGTACTATTCCCCTATGAAATTGTATCAGCTGAATCACTGACGAAAGCTATTATAGCATAGATACTTATCACTTAGCAAGTGAAAATTTTAAATTTTTGCAAAAACTTTTGCAATTTTAAAGGAAAGCTTAAAAACTGCCTTATAACACAATTAAAGCAGCCGCAGGCGGGAAACCTGCAGCCACTTTAATTGTGTAAAAGGGGAATTCTTCCGGAAATCTACTTATATAAGCGGTTCGGCTCTCACCGAACGAGTTTAGTATAGTACACATTATGTCTTTTGTCTAGCATTTTTTTGCAAAAAAAGGCAAAAAAATTACAAAAAAAGACTCTTGCCGACAAAATCAGACGCTGCTCAATAGTCATACGAGATTTCCATTTTGTAAACGAGATTCCACTTTGAAAGCAGAAATGTATATAATCAGATACATGGAGTGAAAATCTTGCTTACTATTATGAAAGTAGTGTAATATAGGATATAGATGAGTTAAGAGAGCACAGCAGATAAGGGCTGTGCAGAAATGAGGGTTATATGGAACAGCATTTTAATACGCCGTCAGAAGTCATTGATACCAACATGAAAGCCGGAGAAGGTAAAGCCCATCTTCCTTTAGGCAAGATGATCCTGTTAGGTATTATGGCGGGTGCATTTATCGCGCTGGGCGGAGCCACCAGCAGCACCGCGGCACATGCCATTGACAATGTAGGGCTGGCACGATTTGTGGCAGGTATTATCTTCCCCGTGGGACTGATGATCATTGTATTTGTAGGTGGAGAGCTTTTCACCGGTAACTGCCTGATCGTCATGGATGTGGTTGGCAAAAAGGTAACGTGGTTCGAATGTATCCGCAACCTGATCGTGGTGTACTTCAGCAATCTGATCGGCGCCCTGATCATTGATATCCTGATCTACTTTTCCGGTAATCTGGATTACACCGGTGGGCTGCTGGGTGCCTATGCCATCAAGGTGGCAGTCGGCAAAGTGGGCATTTCTCCCCTGAAGGGAATCACCTCAGGCATTCTGTGCAATATTTTGGTATGTATTGCTATCCTGATGGCAGTGGCAGCTACGGATATCGTAGGTAAGGTCTGGGCGATCTTCTTCCCGATCATGGCGTTTGTGGTCGGCGGCTTCGAACACTGCGTTGCAAATATGTTCTACATTCCCGTTGGCATGATGGCTGCGCAGAATCCTGTTTACGTGGCGAAAGCACAGGAAGCATACGGATTGACGGCAGAGCAGATTCAGGGACTGACGATACTTCACAGTCTGAACAACTTTATTCCTGTTACCATCGGTAATATTTTAGGTGGAATGGTATTCGTAGGAATTCCATGCTACTTTATTTATAAGAAGAAGTGGCAGAAATACCATGACGATGCCAAAACAGCATAAAGTAAATCAATTTTATAGGTAAGTATGGGAAACAGTCCGGTGATAGCATCGGGCTGTTTTTTTAATTCATAGGAAATAAGCGAGATTCTTTTTTATAATTATAAACGAAATATTAAATCGTATTTTCACTCATGCTATATAAAAACGAAAGATAAAATGAGAAAATGAGAGAAAAAATGAGAATAGAGATTTTAAATAGTTGTGAATACGTTTGAAAAACTGGGCATATAAAACTAATATAAGCTATAGCAATTAGCACTCGATAAAAATGAGTGCTAACAAATGAAAACTAGTAATAATATTTTTTAATAGTTATTAAGGAGGCAGTTATCATGAATTTGAAACCGTTAGGTGACAGAGTCGTATTAAAGCAGTTAGTTGCAGAGGAGACTACCAAGTCCGGTATCGTACTCCCCGGTCAGAATAAGGAGAAACCCCAGCAGGCAGAAGTCGTAGCAGTAGGCCCCGGCGGTGTTGTAGACGGCAAGGAAGTCAAGATGGAAGTTAAGGTTGGCGATCAGGTCATCTATTCCAAATATTCCGGAACCGAAGTAAAGCTGGATGACGAAGAGTATATTATCGTAAAGCAGAGCGACATCCTTGCAATTATTCAGTAAAAGCAAAACCTAAAAAGAAATTAAGACTAAGAGCAAATAAATTGGAGGCTGATTATTATGGCAAAAGAGATTAAATACGGCGCAGAAGCCCGTGCAGCATTAGAGGCTGGTGTCAACCAGCTGGCAGATACCGTAAGAGTAACTTTAGGACCCAAAGGAAGAAACGTAGTACTGGATAAGTCCTTCGGTGCACCCCTGATCACCAACGATGGTGTTACCATTGCAAAAGAGATTGAGCTGGAAGATGCATTCGAGAACATGGGTGCACAGCTGGTAAAGGAAGTAGCTACCAAGACCAACGATGTAGCCGGTGATGGTACTACCACAGCAACCGTTCTGGCACAAGCTATGGTAAATGCAGGTATGAAGAACCTGGCAGCAGGTGCGAACCCCATCATCCTGAGAAAAGGTATGAAGAAAGCAACTGCATGTGCAGTAGAAACCATCGGTAAGATGAGCCAGAAGGTAAACGGTAAGGAGCACATCGCAAGAGTAGCAGCAATCTCCGCAGGAGATGAAGCAGTAGGACAGCTGGTTGCAGATGCTATGGAGAAGGTAAGCAACAACGGTGTTATCACCATTGAAGAGTCCAAGACCATGCAGACCGAACTGGATCTGGTAGAAGGTATGCAGTTTGACAGAGGTTATATCTCCGCTTACATGGCAACCGATATGGATAAGATGGAAGCAGTTCTGGATAATCCTTATATCCTGATCACTGATAAGAAGATCTCCAACATTCAGGAGATCCTGCCCCTGTTAGAGCAGATCGTTCAGTCCGGCGCTAAGCTGTTGATCATCGCTGAGGATGTAGAGGGTGAGGCACTGACCACCCTGATCGTCAATAAGCTGCGTGGTACTTTCAATGTAGTAGCTGTTAAGGCTCCCGGCTATGGTGACAGAAGAAAAGCTATGCTGGAGGATATCGCAATTCTGACCGGCGGTACCGTGATCAGTTCCGAACTTGGTTATGAGCTGAAGGATACCACAATGGATATGCTGGGTCGTGCAAAATCCGTTAAGGTTCAGAAAGAGAACACCGTGATCGTAGACGGTGAAGGCGATAAGGAAGCATTGCAGTCCAGAATCGCACAGATCAAGAAGCAGATCGAAGAGACCACTTCTGATTTCGACAGAGAGAAGTTGCAGGAGAGACTGGCTAAGCTGTCCGGTGGCGTGGCAGTCATCCGTGTAGGTGCTGCTACCGAGACTGAGATGAAGGAAGCTAAGCTTCGCCTGGAAGATGCGTTGGCAGCTACCAGAGCAGCCGTAGAGGAAGGCATCATCTGTGGCGGTGGTTCCGCATACATTCATGCATCCAAGGAAGTTGCTAAACTGGCAGCTACATTGGAAGGTGATGAGAAGACCGGTGCAGGCATTGTCCTGAAAGCATTGGAAGCTCCTCTGTATCACATCGCAGCAAACGCGGGACTGGAAGGCAGCGTTATCATAAATAAGGTACGTGAGTCTGAGGTCGGTGTCGGCTTCGATGCTCTGAAAGAGGAATATGTAGATATGGTAAGTGCCGGCATCCTGGATCCCGCAAAGGTTACCAGAAGTGCCCTGCAGAACGCTACCAGCGTAGCAAGCACACTGCTTACTACCGAAAGCGTTGTAGCTAACATCAAGGAAGAGACTCCTGCAATGCCTGCCGGTGGAGCCGGCATGGGCGGAATGATGTAAGCGTCAGGACCGCTTCGACGCAGCCGTGACATAAAAATACCCGATCTCCAAGCTTGCTTGAGAGGTCGGGTACTTTTTATGCCACGGATATGACGAAGTCCAGCGGATATCGCATGAATTGCGAAGCAATTTATGCGATAAGCCGCTGCTGCGTCGAAGCATAAGTGCGAAGCACGTGCTCTGCGAAGCAGAGCGATTTTCGAAGATAAAGTGGATTCCCTTGACTCTTCCACAAAAACCTCTTAAACTTATCTCAAACACATCAAAGAAAGAGGTATCCCTATGAATCGTTTTGAATACATCGTAGAAAGCATTGACGGCGATTACGCCCATCTTCGCAGAACAGACATCGAATCCGATGAATTAAAGCTGGTAGCGCGTGCGCTGCTCCCACCCGAGATCATGGAGGGAACGAAGCTGTTGTACGAGTGGATGCAGTACTCCATCATGGAATAATTCCGGAGGATCAATCGGTATTTAATGCAATATTTGTCATAAAATAAAAAGAAAACTGGCACGACAGAAGTCCGGGAAAAAGCTACACTTACAGTATAATTATGAGTGATAAAAGGAGACCCCTATGAGCGAACAGAGAACCTATCACAATCCTGTACAGCGAGGCTTTTTCCCGGATCCCTCCGTGATCCGTGTCGGTGACGATTATTACATGGTGAATTCGAGCTTCCAGTATTTTCCGGCGATCCCCATTTCCCATTCCCGGGATATGGTACACTGGCATATCATCGGACATGCCATCACGAATTCGGAATGGCTGGATCTCAGCGACATCAGGGATTCCCACGGCATCTGGGCACCGGATATCGAATATGTGGACGGAAAATACTATGTTTATGTAACTTTGCGTCTGAATGCGGACGGCAAGCGTGATAACAACGTAATGCGCAGACAGCTGGTGATGGTGTCTGATAAGCCGGAGGGCCCTTATAGTAAGCCGGTATGCCTGGAAGTGGACGATATTGACCCGTCCCTGTTCGTGGATGATGACGGCAGCAGATATATGATCATTGCCAAGGCAGCACAGGCAGTTCCCCTGACGGCGGACGGACTGGCAGTGGCGGGTCTTGCGAAGACTGCATGGGAAGGCACCGGCGAGCGTTGTTCCGAAGGTCCCCATATCATGAAAAAGGACGGCTATTATTACGCCATTGTGGCTGAGGGCGGCACCGGTTACGGCCATGGGATCAATGTGGGAAGAAGTAAAAATTTCTACGGCCCTTATGAGTGTTCTCCTTATAATCCGGTTATGCGTCAGAAGGATCCCGCTGCACCCATCCAGAGAGCCGGTCACGGCAAGCTGGTACAGGATCAGAACGGTCAGTGGTGGTGCTATTATCTCTGTGGAAGACCCAATCAGGGGAATTACACGACTGTAGGCAGGGAGTCGGCACTGGATCCCGTACAGTGGACGGAGGATGGATGGTTTACCGTCAACGAGGGAAAAGGTCCCAGCCTGACACAGATTGCACCGGATCTGCCGGAGTTCATTTATGAGAGAAATCTGTTTGATGATTTTAACGATACCAGGCTGAATCTGGAATGGGAGTTCGTGCGCAACCCGGATAACGGTTCCTGGTCATTGACGGAACGTCCCGGATATTTCCGGATCTGGACCAGAGACGGACAACTGAATGAGATCCGTGCGAAAAATACGTTATTACGCAGAGAACAGGAGCTGTCCTATGTGGCGGAGACGAAGTTGGAGTTCTACCCTGATAAGGACGGAGAACAGGCCGGACTGACCTGCTACTACAGTACAGCCACTTATGCCAGATGCGCTCTGTGCTATGAGCGTGGACGGAAGATTCAGCTGGTTATCAACCGCAATCACGGCGAGGAGCTGGTGGCGGAAGTGGACAAGGTGAAGGAAGGTCCTGTGTATCTGAAAGTAGTGGTGGAGAAACTGACCAGAACTTTCTATTACAGCTATGATGGGGAGAACTGGGAACAGGTAGGTGTCCTGGAAAACTGCATTTACCTCTGCGACGAGGGTGTTCCCGACGATCCCAAGCGACATACCGGTACGCTGGTAGGCATCTATGCCAACAACGGAGGCTGTGGAAGCCGCAAAGCAGCGGATTTTGACTACTTCAAATATGAGGATTAGACAAAAAAGAAGGTGTGATTTTGGCTAAAAGTGCGAAAAAGTCGTAACTGATGGAAATTTGTTTGCCAAATAGTCGAAATAATGGTAAAATAATCATGGTTCGGAATGTAAGAGCTTACATTCCGGATCGACAGGAACAAATGCAACGCATAGTTTCATACATCTCTTTTCAAAGGATCCCGGGTGAGCAGCCCGGGATCTTTTGTGTAGCCGAAGCTGTTGGGAATATTTTCCTGATTTGCCGGTGAAACTTTTTGTAGGAATACAGCGTCAAAATAATAGACAGCTTAAGAAGAATATGTGTTAAAATGAATATCAGAGAAAATGATTGCATGCAGTTTTCATAAAAGTGAGGAAAGGACATATGTCAGACAGAAAAAAAGAACAGGCGGTGGAGCGTGCCCTGACGGAGGGGTATGAGAAGTATTACCGTCTTGCTTATAGTTATGTACATAATGAAGCGGACGCGCTGGATATTGTACAGGAAGCAGCCTATAAAGCCATTTTAAAAAGTGACAGCCTGAAGGAGCCGCAATACGTGGAGACCTGGGTATACCGGATCGTGGTCAACGAGGCATGCAGCTTCCTGCGCAACCGGAAGGAGAGCGCGGATGTGGAGGAGATCCAGGCGGCAAGTGAAGATATCTATGAAAATATTGATTTAAAACGTGCTATAGAAAATCTTGACCCGAAGGATCGTGCCATTGTGGTTCTGAGATTCTTTGAG
Organism: Waltera intestinalis; assembly: GCF_009695995.1. GTDB lineage: Bacteria > Bacillota > Clostridia > Lachnospirales > Lachnospiraceae > Acetatifactor > Acetatifactor intestinalis. The sequence goes on along the minus strand of NZ_VUMU01000004.1, from coordinate 26,173 downwards.
GACAGGCAGCTGGAGGAGATCGCGAAGATACTGGATGAGAACCTGAACACGGTAAAGAGCAGACTGTACCGGGTGATGAAAAAGCTGCGGCTGAACCTCGAGGGCAGCACAGGCTGAGCAATCCGTAGGCAGCAAAGTCGGGAGATTTTGACCACGACATCATATATATGCGGGACATAAGACAGATACAGGCAAAGAGATATAGGAAGATATAAGAAGAGATAACATGAACGATCCGAATAGACCGGACAGATGGAGAATAGATATGAATGAACAGGAACAATTAAAACAATTAAAAGAGGAGTATGAGAATATGACAATACCCGAAGCGGGACGGGAACGGCTGCAGGCAGGTATCGACAGAGCCCGTATAGAGAAAAAAAGAGCGGAGCGTGTCCGAAGACGTTCCGCATGGACTGCGGCAGCGGCAGCTGTGATCATGTTGATCGCACTGCCAAATACCAATATGCAGATCGCCCATGCCATGGAAAATATTCCGGTGCTGGGAGGCTTTTTTAGACTGGTGACGGTGCGGCAGTACAATTACAGCGATGAGAACCATGATGCCGAAGTAGAACTTGCACAGATCTCTTATGGAGAAGATGCGGGAGAAGGTGCTCCTGTTGGCGAAGTGGCAGTCGGGGCAGCTGCTCCGGAGGGTACAGTTGTCGGAAGTGTGGAAGGAGCCGGACAGGAGGATGCGGAGGCGAAGCTGTCGGAAGACGGTGTGAAGGAGATCAATCAGGATATGGAGGCTACGGTAGAGGAACTGATCCGTCAGTTCGAGGATACCTTATCCGAGGAAGGGTATCATGGACTGCATGTAACACAGGAGGTTGTTACAGATAATGCACTGTATTATACAGTGAAGCTGAGTGTCCTGGAGACGGAGGCCAGCGGCTATGAACATAATCAATTTTACACGATTGCTAAACAGACGGGAAATGTGGTGACACTGGAAGATCTGTTTGCAGAAGGGAGCGACTATATTTCCGCGATCAGCGAGAACATTAAGACCCAGATGAAGGAGCAGATGGCGGCGGACGAAGGCGTGATCTATTTCCTGGATAATGACGATATGCCGGAATTCAATTTTCAGGGGATCACGGAACAGACGAATTTTTATTTCAATGAAAGGGGAGAACTGGTCATAGCATTTGATGAATATGAAGTGGCTCCCGGCTCTATGGGAGCACCGGAATTTGTAATCCCTCAGGAAGTGACGGCAGCACTTTTAAAATAAATATCTAAATGGGGAAACTCCCGCATATCATGAAACAAAAGGATATGCGGGAGCTTTTTTATGCCATTGATCGTATTGGATGCGGGGCACGGTGGTGCAAACCCCGGGGCCACGTATAAGGGAAGAAAAGAAAGTGAAGATGCGCTGGCGCTGACACTGGCGGTGGGAAGCATCTTAGAAGAAAACGGAGTGGATGTGTATTACACCAGGACCACAGATATCTACGAGTCTCCTTATCAGAAGGCGCAGGAGGGAAATGAGGTGGGAGGAGATTATTTTGTCTCGATCCATCGCAATTCCAGTCCTTATCCGAACCAGTACAGCGGAGTGGAGAGTCTGGTCTACAACCGCTATGGGGCGGCAGCCAGGATGGCGTACAACATCAATGCCGGACTGGAGCAGGTGGGATTCGTGAATCTGGGAGTGAATGAAAGACCGAATCTGGTGGTGCTGAACAGCACAAATATACCGGCAGTGCTGGTAGAAGTGGGATTTATCAATACGGATGCGGACAACGAACTCTTTGACAGCCGTTTTGACGAGATCGCCCGGGCCATCGCCGACGGAATCTTAGAAAGCGTGTGATTTACGTTCAGCTCATATTGCTTTTGTGATTTTACTTATTTCTTACAAACATCTTACCACACTGTGATATTATGTGAATTTCCTCCATGTTAGTATGATTGCGTAATCAAGAGAAAGAAAAAACAAAACATGGAGGACATTATTATGAGAGTAAGACACAGCAAATTATTAGCTCTGATCGGAGCAGGAATATTAGCAGTAATTACATTGGTTGCATGCGGTAACGGTGATGCAACTGCAAACACAGCATCATCCGCAGAGGCAAGCAGCGCAGCAGAAAGCACTGTAGCAGCAAGCAGTGAAGTAGCTTCTACTGAAACCACCGCAGGTCTGTCTGGCAGCATTTCCATGGTAGGAAGTACTTCTATGGAGAAGTTAGCCAATGCATTGAGCGAAGCTTTCATGGAAGAATATCCTGATGTAACCGTAACTGCTGAGTTCGTAGGATCCGGTGCAGGTATCGAAGCTGTTACCAACGGAACTGCCGATATCGGCAACTCTTCCAGAAGCTTAAAGGATGAGGAAAAGGCAGCAGGCGTTGCAGAGAACATAGTAGCAATTGACGGTATTGCTGTATGTGTAGATCCTGCTAACGAAGTAGCAGATCTGACCAAAGAGCAGCTGACGAACATCTACAATGGCACAGTTACCAACTGGAAAGAAGTCGGCGGCGCAGATGAGCCTATCATCGTGATCGGTCGTGAGGCAGGTTCCGGTACCAGAGGTGCTTTTGAAGAGCTGGTTGACCTGAAGGATGCCTGCAAATATGCAAACGAACTGGACAGCACCGGTGCTGTGATCGCTAAAGTAGCATCCACTCCCGGAGCTATCGGATACGCTTCCCTGGATGCACTGGATGATAGTGTTAAGGCACTTTCCCTGGAAGGCGTAGAGGCTACCGCAGAGAACATCAAGGCTGGTAACTACTTCTTAAGCAGACCCTTCGTAATGGCTACCAAAGGTGAGATCTCCGAGCAGAACGATCTGGTACAGGCATGGTTCGACTTTGTACTGGGTGACGAAGGACAGCAGATCGCTTCCGAAGTTGGTCTGATCACTGTAAAGTAAGTTTCGGAATCGAGAAAAGGAAAAAGCGATGAATAGTCAAACACACGCTTCCGTAATGGGAAACAGAAAAAACAAAGCGGTAGTGGAAACTGTGGCACAAATAGTCTTTACGATTTGTGCCTTCTTCGCTGTACTGGCGGTAGTTTCCATTACCTTATATATGATCATCAGTGGCACTCCGGCAATTTTAAAAGTGGGATTAAAAGAGATTCTGTTCAGTACAGAATGGATGCCGACGGCGGCAGAGCCGAAATTCGGTATTCTGTGGGTTATCCTGACTTCTATCGTTGGTACAACACTGGCAATTTTACTGGGTGTACCCATCGGCGTACTGACAGCGGTATTTCTGGCAGAGGTGGCACCCAGACCCTTAGCTGCCATTGTAAAGCCTGCGGTAGAGCTGTTAGCAGGCATCCCTTCCGTTATCTACGGATTGTTGGGAATCTACTTATTGAATCCTCTCATGTATCAATTAGAAAGACTGATCTTCCAGGGATCCACGACACACCAGTTCACCGGAGGTGCGAACCTGTTGTCTGCCGTGATCGTACTGGCGATCATGATCCTGCCCACGGTGATCAATATCAGCGAGACTTCCATACGCGCCGTTCCAGCCGGAATAAAATCGTCCTCCCTGGCACTGGGTGCTTCCCATGTGCAGACCATTTTCCGGTCCATCCTTCCGGCAGCCAAATCCGGAATTGTGACCGCTATCGTTCTGGGAGTAGGACGAGCTATCGGAGAGGCTATGGCTATCACACTGGTATCCGGCAGCAGCGTGAATGTGCCCCTGCCCTTTAACTCCGTGCGATTCCTGACCACAGCCATTGTCAGCGAGATGGGATATTCTTCCGGACTGCACAGACAGGTGTTGTTTACCATCGGACTGGTGTTGTTTGTATTCATTATGATCATTAATGTAGTGTTGAATAAAATACTGAAAAAGGGGGCGGACGACAATGAATAAAGACACCTTATATGTAAAAAGAAAACGCCCCACTGACATGCTGCTATTGGCAGCTATTTACATTTCCGCCACACTGGCGGTGGCACTTTTGCTGGGAATTATCCTGTATGTCTTTGTGAAAGGCATTCACACCGTGAACTGGGCATTTTTAACGACTGTGACCAGTGCCAGGAAACAGACCACGGGTATTGCCGGCAACCTGTTAAATACTCTGTACATCATCGTGATCACTCTGCTGATCGCAACCCCCATTGGTGTGGGAAGTGCTATTTACCTGAACGAATATGCCAAACCCGGCAAGCTGGTCTCCCTCATTGAATTTACCACCGAGACCCTGTCCGGTATTCCTTCTATTATTTTCGGCCTATTCGGTATGATCTTCTTCGGAGAGACTTTGGGATTCGGTTACTCGCTGCTCACCGGTTCTTTTACCTTGACCCTGATGGTGCTGCCGCTGATCACCAGAAATACGCAGGAAGCTCTGCGAACCGTACCGGACAGCTATCGTACCGGTGCTCTGGGAATGGGATCCACAAAATGGCATATGATCCGTACCATCCTTCTGCCGTCCTCCATGCCGGGTATCGTGACCGGTATCATTCTGGCACTGGGACGAATTGTAGGAGAATCCGCAGCACTTTTATTTACTGCAGGAAGCGATTACAAGCTGCCGAAGTTCACAGGAGCTTTCGGGGACAATCTGGCGAAGCTGGCCCACAAGGCAATGGAGTCTGGCGGAACCCTGACGATCGAACTGTATCTGCAGATGCAGAAGGGACAATATGACAACGCATTTGGAATCGGATGTGTTCTCATTGTTATTGTATTGATCCTGAATCTGCTGACCAAACTGGCAGCAAATAAATTGAGACGAGAGTAAGAGAAATCACAAAAAGGAGATACCCTTATGGCTAACAGTAAAATAACCGTGGAAAGCTTAAATCTCCATTACGGAGAGAACCACGCACTGAAAAATGTAAATATGGAGATCGCAGATCATGCCATCACCGCATTTATCGGTCCCAGTGGCTGCGGAAAATCCACTTTCCTGCGCTGCCTGAACCGGATGAATGATCTGGTGGATGGCTGCAGAGTCGAAGGAAAAGTGATCCTGGACGGAGAGGACATTTACGATAAGCGGGTGGATACCACATTGCTTCGTAAAAAGGTGGGTATGGTATTCCAACAGCCCAATCCTTTTCCCATGTCTATCTATGACAATATTGCCTATGGTCCAAGACTGCATGGCATCAAGAATAAAAAAGAACTGGATGAGATCGTGGAGCGTTCCCTGCTGGGTGCCGCCATCTTTGAAGAGGTAAAGGACCGTCTGCACAAATCCGCACTGGGCCTGTCCGGCGGACAGCAGCAGAGACTGTGTATTGCCAGAGCACTGGCAGTATCCCCGGAGGTGCTTCTGATGGATGAGCCTACTTCTGCACTGGATCCCATTTCTACATTAAAGATTGAGGAACTGATGGAGTCCTTGAAGAAAAAATATACCGTGGTCATCGTAACCCACAATATGCAGCAGGCTGCCCGTGTGTCGGATGATACCGCATTTTTTCTGGTAGGGGAAGTGATAGAGAAAAATGCAACCTCCGAGATCTTTGCAAGACCTCAGGACAAGCGGACAGAAGACTACATCACCGGACGGTTTGGATGATTTTGGATGAGAAGATAGGAGGAATGGGAGATGTCACCCAGAGTATTATTTGAACAGGATCTTGAGACTTTGAAAAATAAAGTATCTGAGATGGGAGAGCATGCGGAGATCAGTTATGACCGTATGGTGTATGGAATTCGTGAGAACAAAGAAGACATTCTGAAGACACTGTTGGATACAGATCATACCATGGTGGATATGCAGAGAAGCATTGAAGCTATGTGCTTAAGTCTGCTGACCAGACAACAGCCGGTGGCGAGAGATATGCGGCTGGTGAGTGCAGCACTGAAGGTTGTAACAGACATTGAGCGGATCGGTGATCATGTGGCAGATATGGTGGAGCTGTATCTGCGGATGGGGAATATGAATTCTGAGGGAAAACAGGAAAAACTGCTTCTGAAAATGATGGAAGAGGCAAAGGATATGATCCATAATTCTGTGGAGGCTTTCGTGGAGGGAGATGAAGCGAATGCCCAAAAAGTTGTGGAGCATGACGATGTGGTGGACGACCTCTTTAACGATATGAAGAAAGAGATGATGCAGGCTATCCGGGAACAGAATCTGGATGCCGACCGTGTGGTGGATTATCTGATGATGGCAAAGTACCTGGAAAAGGTAGGCGACCATGCAGTAAATATTGCCCAGTGGGCGATCTTCCGTATGACCGGAGATATGGAAGGGGTAAAATTATACTAGAAGCCTGGCAACGATGCAGACCCCAATTCGCAAAAGAACTATTGTCATATGCTCTTACGAAGGCCAGCAACAATGCAGAGCCTCAATTCGCAAAATCGCCTCTGCGAGGCTTTACTTTTGCTCATTGAGGCGTGCTCGCCAAAGAACTATTGTCATATGCTCTTACAGATGCCAGCATCTGACGAGCATAGAGCAATAGTTCATGGCTCTGCATCGTTGCAATTTTACATAAATTTTACATTCGAAGATATTGCATTTTACATAAGCAAGATAAAGTGAAGATAGAAACCGAAAATGTAAAGTATGTTATGTAAAATGAGAGGATTAGAGTATGGACTTTTTTGATTTGTTGAAGATGGTAGGAGGACTTGCACTGTTTTTATACGGAATGAATCTGTTGGGTGATGGATTGTCCCAGGCATCCGGCGGACGTCTGGAGAGTATCCTGGAGAAACTGACCAGCAACCCGATCAAGGCAGTCTTGATGGGTGCGGTGGTCACCGGCGTGATCCAGTCCTCCTCCGCTACCACTGTAATGGTAGTCGGATTTGTCAATTCCGGCATTATGAGCCTGAAACAGGCAGTGGGCATCATCATGGGTGCCAATATCGGTACCACGGTGACCTCCTGGATCTTAAGCCTTGCAGGCATTGAGAGCGATGCCTTCTGGATCCGTATGTTCAAACCCAGTTCTTTTTCGCCGATTCTGGCAATCGTGGGTGTGGGTATTTTACTGTTTTCCCATAAAGATAAATTAAAAAATGCGGCAACCATCCTGGTGGGCTTTGCAATTCTGATGTTTGGCATGGATTCCATGAGTGCAGCAGTTTCACCTCTGGCAGAGGTACCGGAGTTTACCAATCTGCTGATCAAGTTCCAAAATCCCGTATTTGGTGTGCTGGCAGGACTCATTCTCACAGCGGTGATCCAGTCTTCTTCCGCATCTGTAGGTATTTTGCAGGCACTTTGCATGACCGGAGCGGTAAGCTTCGGCGCAGCAGTTCCCATTATCATGGGACAGAATATCGGTACCTGTGTTACCGCTATGATCTCCGGTATCGGTGCTTCCCGCAACGCAAAGCGTGCGGCACTGATCCACTTGTATTTCAATATTATCGGAACGATATTGTTCCTTGGAATCTTTTATACTGCAAATGCCATTCATCCCTTTGCTTTTTTAGGAGAAGTGGCAACCCCCTTCGGCATTGCAGTGGTCCACAGCTGCTTTAATGTTGCTGCCACACTGGTATTGCTGCCATTTTCCAATGGACTGGTAAAGCTTGCCTGCCTGACACTGCCTACGCATGAAGATGCGAAGGAAATGTCTGAGACAGACAAGACACTGAGCCTTTTGGATCCCCGATTCCTGGATACACCTGCCTATGCAGTAGAACAGAGCAGACAGGTAGCGTCTGTTATGGCAGACAAATCCCGCAAGGCAATGGACCTCGCCATGGAATTACTGCAGGGGTATGACGAGGCAAAAGCAGAGCAGGTAGCACAGATGGAGACAGATGTGGACCGCTTTGAGGATGAGCTTGGCACTTATCTGGTGAAGCTCAGCTCCAGACAGCTGTCCGGTAAAGACAGCGAGACACTGAACACTATTTTACATTGCATCGGTGATTTTGAGAGGATTTCCGACCATGCCCGCAATGTGAAAGAAGCTGCGCAGGAAATGTATGACAAAAAGCTGGATTTTTCCGATAAAGCACAGGAAGAACTGAAGGTATTCGAAAGAGCGGTACATGACATTCTGGATATTACCATGAACAGCTTTATAAAGGGTGACCTGAACCTGGCAAGACAGGTAGAACCCATGGAAGAGGTTATTGACGGATTGAGCCTGGATGTGAAACAGCGTCATGTGCGCAGACTCCGTAAGGGAAAATGTACCATTGAACTGGGATTTATTTTATCCGATGTGATCACGAACTTTGAACGTGTCAGTGATCACTGCTCCAATATTGCGGTCTGCCTGGTACAGGTGAATGAAGATGAATTCGATACGCATGCTTATCTGGATGAACTGCGCCAGGAGGATAATCTGGATTTTCAGGGTAAAGTGATGGCATGTCGTGAAAAATACCAGTTACCTCCCACAAAGCAGGATCGTGTTATGGAAAAGAATGCAAAATTACTTGCGGAGTAAGGATTTACAGAGGTATAGTTAAGAAGAGAAAGCACGGTCAGAGAGGAGTGCTGTGAGATGGCATTGATCTATGTAGTAGAAGATGATAAAAACATTCAGGAGATTGAGACCTTTGCGTTGGCCAATGTAGGGTATGAGGTAAAAGGATTTGACTCCGCCACAGATTTCTATGTAGCATTGAACGAGACAGCACCGGATCTGATCCTGTTAGATATTATGCTGCCGGATGAGGATGGACTGAGTATCGTGAAAAAGCTTCGTACCAGACAGGATACAGTACTGGTGCCGGTGATCATGGTGACGGCCAAGACCACGGAGATCGATAAAGTGAAAGGCCTGGATCTGGGAGCGGATGATTATATTACGAAACCTTTCGGTGTCATGGAACTGATCTCCAGGGTCAAAGCAATGCTTCGGAGAAGTCAGAAGACTCAGGACAAAGATAAGATTTTGAAGCTTGGCAATATTGTGCTGGATAGAGAGAAACATTCCGTGATGGTAGGTAAGGAGCCGGTGGAACTGACTTACAAGGAATATGAACTGTTAAAGCTTCTGATGACCAATGCCGGTATCGTGACTACCAGGGAACTGATCTTAGACCGGGTGTGGGGGATTGATTTCGAGGGAGAGTCCAGAACGCTGGATATGCATATCAAGACTCTGCGTCAGAAGCTGAAGGAAGAAGGCAGCCTGATCAAGACGGTACGTAATGTGGGATACATTATGAACGGTGAGAAAGCGTAACAGAATATGAAGAAAAAGATTAACAAAATGATGATCCTCATTGCCACGGTGACGATTCTGCTGACGATGGTATTGATCACAGTGGTCTATTATGATCTGTTTCGCAGACAGGTACTGGAGGATCTGAAAAGCTACGGATTGTTGCTGAGCAACTGCTCTTCCGTAGAGGAAATTGAGCAAAGCGGTGTGCCGGTGGAATCGGATCTTCGACTGACCATCATTGGCAGTGACGGCCGGGTATTGTATGATAATGAAGCAGATTCCGTGGCCATGGGAAACCACTCTTCCAGACCCGAGATCCGGGAAGCCATGCAGGACGGAGAGGGCGAGGCGGTCCGTAATTCCGAGACGTTATCCCGGTCCACTTTTTATTATGCCATCCGGCTTGCAGATGGCAGTATCTTACGTCTGTCCAAAGATGCCAGGAGTATTTACAGCATTTTCAGCCAGGCGCTGCCTATGATGGTTGGTATTTTCATAGTGCTGGTGATCTTGTGCATGGTGGCGGCCAAAGTGCTGACCGCGAAGCTGATCGCCCCCATTGAAAAACTGGCAGAGAACATAGGTGAGTGTACGGAAATGCAGACCTATGAGGAGCTGACACCGTTCATGGTCATGATCCGCAAACAGCATGAGGACATTATGAAAAATGCCAGAATGCGTCAGGAATTCAGTGCAAATGTATCTCACGAACTGAAGACTCCGCTGACATCTATTTCAGGATATGCGGAGCTGATTGAGACCGGAATGGCTTCCGAACAGGATACGGTGCGTTTTGCTCACGGGATTCATAACAGCGCGAATCGTCTGCTTACACTGATCAATGATATTATCCGCTTGTCAGAGCTGGATGGCACGGAAGGGGAAGCGGATACGGAGCTTTTGAATCTTCATGAGATGGCACAGAATTGTGTGGAAATGCTCTCCATGAGTGCCGAGAAACATAATGTGACTATTGCCCTCTCCGGTACGGAGTGCTACGTAACGGCGAACCGGCAGATGATGGAGGAATTGCTATACAATCTGTGCGATAATGCCATCCGGTATAACAACCCGGGAGGAAGCGTGGATGTACAGACCTATGCCAGAGAGGACCATACTTACCTGATAGTAAAAGACACCGGAATCGGCATTTCCAAGGAACACCAGGAGAGGATCTTCGAGCGTTTTTACCGCGTGGACAAGAGCCGTTCCAAATCCACCGGTGGCACCGGACTGGGGCTTGCAATTGTGAAGCATATCATCGCTAAAAGCCATGCAAATCTGGAGCTGGAGAGTGAACCGGGAAAAGGAACGACGATAAAAGTAGTTTTTTAAATTGAAAGTTACGAGCCATGCAAAGTCAAAACAGAAACAGCGATCTGGGAGCTTGCTCACAAATCACGGTTTTTACTTTTGGCGTGATGCGGCGAACGCCGCGATATGAAATAAGATTGGCAGCGCCTTTTGCTGCCAATCTTATGAATAGCGTGGCTCATTGCGGATGCCATCTGCCCCCCGGGGAGATCTGTTTGTATTAAAAACACCATTTTCTGCTAAAAAAATACAAAAACATGAGATTTTGCCATGTAAAAAGCTGTTATTTTCGCTGAGCGTGCAAAATGAAGAAATTCCGTACAAAAATTCCTGATTTAGAAGTTTTTTTGTACGGATTTTGCTATTTTCATGCGATTTTCACCAAAGCAATAGAAAGAGGGCTACGGGGCTGTTTCGCTAACTCCCTGCTTAGTAGGGCAAGCATATTACTGCCCTGAAAGTGCTTTTAGAAATCCAAGCAGTATTTTTATTGAAGAATTCATGAAAACGTTCTGACAATTACCGCTTCGGCATAGGATGCTTCCATTCCGGCAGTAAGTATCAGTCACTATAAAAGAAAATCACTTCAAACTTACTGCTTATACAGCACAAAATAGATTTCAGGCGGTAAAGATTGGAACAGCAAAACCAAAATACCACCCAGGAAGACAACAAAGTCATCCGGGTGGTATTTCACTAACTCTCAATTTAGTACAAAAGATACGAAAGAACAAATAGGTGTGGAAGAAGCCACAGAGTAAAATATTTCCTTTTCTCCGCTTCCGAAGTGTAGTATACTGTCTGTGGATAACTCTATGACAAGGATAATGTTAGCGAAAGGCGGTAAAGCAATGACAGCAGAGATCATCTGTGTAGGAACCGAAATTTTACTGGGCAATATTGTGAATACGAATGCAGCATATCTGGCGGAAAAGCTTGCTGCTTCCGGACTGGACTGCTATTACCAGACGGTGGTGGGAGATAATGCGGAGAGACTTGCGGGCGTGTTAAAATGTGCCATGGAGCGTTCGGATGTAATTCTGCTATCCGGCGGACTGGGACCCACGGAGGATGATCTGACTAAGGAAACCGTGGCAAAAGTCTGTGGGAAAAAACTGTCAGTGGATGACCACAGCATGGAACGGATCGCAGAATTTTTCGCAGTGAGAGATATTCAGCCTACGGAGAATAACTGGAAACAGGCCATGGTGCCCGAAGGTGCAAAAGTACTGGACAATGATAACGGAACGGCACCGGGGATCATTTTGGAAACGGAGAAGAACCGGATCGTATTGCTGCCGGGACCTCCTGCGGAGTTGATCCCCATGTTTGAGCAGCAGGTAATTTCTTATCTGGACGCATTGACTCCAGGGGTGATCTGTTCCCGGATGGTAAAGCTGTGTGGTGTGTCGGAGAGCCAGGTGGAGGATACGCTGAAGGATTTGATCGACGGACAGACCAATCCTACTATAGCCACCTACGCTAAGACCGGAGAAGTACATATCCGGGTGACTGCTTCCGGAGAAAATGCCAAGGCAGCCGGAAAGACGATCAAACCCATAGTAAAAGAATTAAAATCCCGTTTCGGAGGGGATATCTACAGTACCAGAGAGGAGACTACCCTGGAGATGGCAGTGGCAGATCTGTTGCTTGCCAATGATCTGACCGTGACTACTGCAGAGTCCTGTACCGGAGGCATGATCGCGGCGAGAATTATCAATGTGCCCGGTGTGTCGGAATGTTATAAAGCGGGATTGGTAACTTATTCCAATAAGGCTAAGCGAAAATTCCTGGGAGTGCGTAAGAGCACGCTGGATAAATACGGTGCTGTCAGCAGCAAAACAGCAGGAGAGATGGCGAAAGGGGCGGCTCTTTTGCTAAAAGCGGATGTGGCAGTGGCAGTGACGGGAATCGCCGGACCGGACGGAGGAACCGAAGAGAAGCCGGTAGGACTGGTGTATATCGGATGCTGTGTTAAGGGAGAACTTACGGTAAAAGAATATCATTTCTCCGGAACCCGCAGCCAGATCAGAGAAGCGACTACCTCTGCAGCATTGATCCTCATGCGCAGCTGCATTTTGAAATACTTCAGTAAAGTGACATTTGGTAAAAAGTAACAAAATAATAATTTGTGAGATACCCTCAAAACGTAAGGGCGTAAAATTGTAAATAGTGCTGAAAACATAAAAAATGTATCATGCATCCTTGCAAGAAGCGGGGAAGTGTGGTACATTCTTTTTGTATCTTGCTGCGGAACAATTCGCTGACATGTCTTTCTATCTCAGATTATCGGCAATTCAGGCATTCGCCAAAATTTCAGACGATTATCGGGACAAATTAGCAAATAGGGGGTGCTCTTAAAGGGAGTTTTATTGGACATAAAATAGATATAATAAAAATAGACATTGACAAACACGAACAAATGTTTTATTCTAAATAAAAAGCAGAACATTTGTTCCTTGAACAAAAAGGAGATAAACATGGAAAAAGATGATAAGCTTAAAGCATTGGATGCGGCACTGAGCCAGATCGAGAAGCAGTATGGAAAGGGCGCGGTAATGAAGCTGGGAGATCCCACGGCACAGATGAACGTGGAGACCATTCCTACCGGTTCTTTAAGTTTGGATATAGCATTGGGATTGGGTGGTATTCCTAAGGGAAGAATCATTGAAATCTATGGACCGGAATCCAGTGGTAAGACGACCGTTACTTTACATATGATCGCTGAAGTACAGAAGAGGGGAGGCATTGCCGGATTTATCGATGCAGAGCATGCCCTGGATCCCGTCTATGCGAAGAATATCGGAGTGGACATTGATAATCTGTACATTTCCCAGCCGGATAACGGAGAGCAGGCACTGGAGATCACCGAGACCATGGTGCGTTCCGGAGCTATTGATATCATTGTAGTGGACTCCGTAGCTGCACTGGTACCGAAGGCGGAGATCGATGGGGATATGGGAGACAGCCATGTGGGTCTGCAGGCACGACTGATGTCCCAGGCACTACGTAAGCTGACTGCTGTGATCAGCAAATCCAACTGTACTGTTATTTTTATCAACCAGCTTCGTGAGAAGGTAGGTGTCATGTTCGGTAACCCTGAGACCACCACCGGTGGACGGGCACTGAAGTTCTATTCTTCTGTACGACTGGATGTCAGGAGAATTGAGGCATTGAAGCAGGGCGGTGAGGTCATCGGTAACCGTACCCGTGTCAAAGTAGTGAAAAATAAGATTGCGCCTCCTTTTAAGGAAGCAGAGTTTGATATTATGTTCGGAGAAGGTATTTCTATGGTAGGAGATATCCTGGATCTGGCGGCCAACTGTGATGTAGTTGCCAAGTCCGGTGCATGGTATGCCTACGAGGGCAATAAGATCGGACAGGGAAGAGAGAATGCAAAACAGTATTTGAAAGATAATCCGGCTGTCTGTGATGAGATTGCAGAGAAGGTCAGAGAGCATTACGGACTGAAGGCAGATGTATCTGCTACAGCGGAGAAGGAAGAGTAGATCCATGCTGGTAACACAGGTTACGGAAGTTACTAAATCAAGAAGTAAAGTGTATATTGATCAGGAATTCGCCTTTGTTTTATACAAAGGCGAATTGCGTCTCTACCATATAAAAGAGGGTGAAGAACTCCGAACGGAGGATTACCGGACCATTATGCAGGAGGTACTGCCTAAACGTGCAAAACTGAGGGCTATGAATCTGCTTCAGGGGCGGGAATATACGACCTCACAATTACGGACAAAATTACAGCAGGGATATTATCCGCCGGAGATCATAGAGCAGGCAATAGAATATGTGGCAGGATTTCATTATATAGATGATCTTCGTTATGCGGTGGATTATATCACCTATCATGAGAACAGCCGCAGCAGAAGACGCATTGAACAGGATCTCCAGGGCAAGGGGATTTCCTCTGCCACGATAGAAGAAGCCTGGCAGAACTGGAGGGAGAATGGCGGGGAACAGGATGAACAGAGTATGATCCGGGAATTGCTTCGTAAGAAACATTATGATGCAGCGGAAGAAACAGACTGGAAAGAACGACAGAAAATATACGCATTTCTGGCAAGAAAGGGATTCTCACAGGAAGCCATTCGCAAGGCAATCGGAGGCATGCACAGTGACGATTTTTAGGATACTGTATAGTGCAGCAAAAGCAAGAAATAATGCACAAAGATTGTATTAATATAGGAACTATTTTTGGAGTAATTGCGACTTGTACTTGACAGAGGAGTATTTTCAGTTTACACTAATACTGTTGTGAATTGCTTGTTAGAATGTACATAAATTGCATTCTATTTTGAACGATAATTTGTATTATCAGAGCAAAATGTACAATGAAAATTTCATAAGGAGGTGCTCCTGTAGTGGACACTAATATTGTAATAGTATTAGTGGTTTCTGTTATTGCCATTATAGCTGCAGTGCTGATCACAGCAAAGGTTACCACCACCCGTCTGAAGAAGAATGCGGAGGGAACCATCGGCAACGCAGAGGAGAAGGCAAGAGAGATTATTGATGAAGCCCTGAAGACTGCAGAGAACAAAAAGCGTGAATCACTCCTGGAAGTCAAAGAAGAGTCCATTCGTACCAAGAATGAACTGGACAAAGAGATCAAGGAGCGCAGAGCGGAAGCTCAGCGGTATGAGCGCAGAGTTCAGCAGAAGGAAGAGAACATCGATAAGAAAGCAGATGCCATCGAGAAGCGCGAGGCAAGTTTGGCAGCCAGAGAAGAAACCCTAGTCAGAATGAAGGAAGAAGTCTCCAAGCTGAATGAGCAGCGTGTGCAGGAACTGGAACGAATTTCCGGATTAACCTCTGAACAAGCAAAAGACTACTTATTGAAAATTGTTGAAGATGAAGTGAAGCATGAATCGGCCGTGATGATCAAGGAAATGGAGAGTCGGGCCAAAGAAGAAGCAGACAAGAAAGCAAAGGAATATGTGGTTAACGCAATACAGAGATGCGCAGCAGATCATGTCTCTGAGACTACAATTTCCGTTGTACAGTTACCGAATGATGAGATGAAGGGACGTATCATCGGACGTGAGGGACGTAATATCCGCACACTTGAGACCATGACAGGTGTAGACCTGATCATTGATGATACACCGGAAGCAGTAATTTTGTCCGGATTTGATCCGATTCGTCGTGAGGTAGCGAGAATCGCGCTGGAGAAGCTGATTGTGGACGGACGTATTCATCCGGCCAGAATCGAAGAGATGGTAGAGAAGGCGCAGAAAGAAGTCGAAGTAATGATCAAGGAAGAGGGAGAAGCCGCAACTCTCGAGGTTGGCGTACATGGCATTCATCCCGAACTGGTAAGATTACTCGGTAAGATGAAATTCCGTACCAGCTATGGTCAGAATGCATTAAAGCATTCTATTGAAGTAGCACAGCTGTCCGGACTGCTGGCTGCAGAACTGGGATTGGATGTGAGACTTGCCAAGAGAGCTGGACTGCTGCATGATATCGGTAAAGCAGTCGACCACGAAATGGAAGGTTCTCATATTCAGCTGGGTGCTGAATTGTGTCGGAAATACAAAGAGAATGCTACTGTTATCAACGCAGTGGAATCTCACCATGGCGATGTAGAGCCTACTTCCCTGATTGCATGTATTGTACAAGCTGCTGATACAATATCCGCTGCAAGACCGGGAGCTAGAAGGGAAACACTGGAAACCTATACTAGCAGATTAAGACAGTTAGAAGATATCACAAACAATTTCAAAGGTGTAGATAAATCTTTTGCTATTCAGGCAGGTCGTGAAGTTCGTGTTATGGTAGTGCCCGAACAGATTTCAGATGCCGATATGGTACTGTTGGCAAGAGATATTTCCAAGCAGATTGAAGCTGAATTGGAATATCCCGGACAGATCAAGGTGAATGTGATCCGTGAGAGCCGCGTAATTGATTACGCCAAATAACTGACCAGTCAGAAATGACAATTTCATAAGATGTAAGAGGTAGCCGTTGTATGGAGACATACAACGGCTGTTTTAATGAAAATTTATGGATAAACGGGTGTAAAAAAGTGAAAGTTACCTATTGTGTTATATGTTATCTTATAGTATGATATTCGAAGTGTATGATTGTATACGATTATCCAACATCCACAGAAGAAGGCGTATTCCCAACGAGGAAAGACGAGAAAGGTATGGTAAGAAATGAAAGCATATCAGGAATTAACCAAGGAAGAACTTTTAACACTGAAGGCAGAGCTTAATGCTGCATATGAAGATGCAAAAGGCAAAGGCCTGAAACTGGATATGTCCAGAGGAAAACCTGCAGTCAATCAGCTGGATATGGCAATGGATTTTCTGGATGCTGTGAATTCTCAGAGCGCTATGAAGGCTGAGGATGGAATGGATGTGAGAAACTACGGAGGTTTGGATGGCATCCCTGAGGCAAAGAAGCTGATGGCGGATATTCTGGAGGTGAAACCAGAGAACGTGATCGTATGTGGTAATGCCAGTCTGACCATCATGTATGATACGGTATCCCGTGCCATGACCCATGGCATTTTGGGAAATACCCCCTGGTGTAAACTGGATCATGTAAAGTTTTTGTGTCCTGTTCCCGGATATGACAGACATTTTGGAATCACAGAGCATTTCGGAATTGAAATGATCAATGTACCCATGACTCCCGAAGGACCGGATATGGATCTGGTAGAGAAGCTGGTCAGCGAAGATCCCGCCATCAAAGGCATTTGGTGCGTACCGAAGTACTCCAATCCTCAGGGATATTCTTATTCCGATGAGACCGTAAGACGCTTCGCAGCGCTTACGCCGGCGGCACCGGATTTCCGTATTTTTTGGGATAATGCTTATGCAATTCATCATTTATATGATGACAGACAGGATCAGCTGTTAGAGATTCTCTCCGAATGTGAGAAGGCAGGACATCCGGATATGGTATTCGAGTTCTGCTCTACCTCTAAGGTAAGCTTTGCAGGTTCCGGTATTGCGGCTATCGCATCTTCTAAGGCCAATCTGGATGATATGAAAAAGTCCATGACAATTCAGACGATTGGATACGATAAGATCAATCAGTTACGTCATGTACGCTATTTTAAGGATATTAACGGTATTCGTGAACATATGAAGAAGCATGCGGCAATCATGCGTCCAAAATTTGAGGCAGTATTGAAGGTTTTGGATGAGGAACTGGGTGGACTTGGTATCGGCAGTTGGACAAAACCCAACGGTGGATATTTTATCTCCTTTGATGCGATGGATGGTTGTGCCAAGGCTATTGTGGCAAAATGTAAGGAAGCAGGTGTGACTCTGACGGGGGCAGGCGCTACTTTCCCTTATAAGAAGGATCCCAAAGATTCCAATATCCGTATCGCACCTTCCTTCCCGACACCGGAAGAGATGGCAATGGCAACGGATCTGTTCGTACTGTGTGTCAAGATGGTAAGTGTGGACAAATTACTGGAGAACAAATAACAGATTCGAGGATAAATAAAAGAAGGAATAACGGGTCATGGAAGAATTCAGGCGTATCAAACGGGAACTGGTGGCAAAAGGTGCGATCATTGATTATTATCAGGACACCATGCAGATTCCCAACGGTAACATTGCAAAATGGGATCTGATCGATCATAAAGGCGCAGCAGCCGTGGTTGCAGTAAGAGAAGACGGTAAACTTCTCATGGTGCGGCAGTATCGTAATGCGCTGGAGCGGGAGACTCTGGAGATTCCGGCCGGCGGACTGAATGGCAGAGAAGAACCTACGGATCAGGCAGCCATGCGGGAATTGCAGGAAGAGACCGGCTATCATACCGATCATGTGGAACTGCTGACTTCCATCTATACCACAGTAGCTTTCTGCAATGAGAAAATCGACATCTATCTGGCGTTAGACCTGAAAGACAGAGGAAGCCAGCATCTGGATGAAGATGAATTTATCAATGTAGAGGCATATTCCGTAGAGGAATTAAAACAAATGATCTATGACTGTAAGATTCAGGATGCCAAGACGATTTGCGGCATTCTGACATATGCATCGAAATACTTAAGTAAATAGTCAGTACGTTGAGGTAGGCAACCCGCTCCATGGATAGAATCTGTGTGGCGGGTTGCTTTTTAGTTGTTACGGTTCAGGAATGATTCCCTGTGTTGTCCGCATATATTAACATAACATTGTGTGGCGTAGAGATGGGAATTTTCATGAAATGGGATAAGTCTATCGTACCGGTGGGAAAGCTGCCGCTTCGTTTTCTGTTTGTGATCGGATTCACAGTGGGGTTTCTGATCGTATATTGGGGAAAAGGCACTTTCCTAAAGAATATGGGAATGCTGGATGAGGATACTTTGTATCATATGAAATACATGGCCGTGGACAACAAGGTGCTCTTCTGGTACGTCCTGTGTAAAAGAGGCAAAGATTTCATTGCACTGGTTCTCATGGCCACGACGTACCTGGGATTGTTATTCTGCGGCGGGATGACAGTAAAATATGGCTTTTCCCTTGGATTATTCTTAGGTACTGCGACCTGCCGTTATGGAATCAAGGGGATTTTATTATGTATTGTTGGAATTTTTCCTCACTATCTGTGCTATGTACCTGCAATGGTGATGCTGCTTCAGTGGTGCGAGGATATTTACAGAAGTATTTATTTTTATCATAACATAACCGGGCAGGGAAAAAAGTCCCTGCCCGGTAAACTGGGAAAACCGGTGCTCATTTTGGGAGTACTGGTTCTCGGATGTGTATTGGAAGCGTTTGTGAATCCTGTGTTATTCAAAGGCTTCCTGCAATTTTTTTAAAAAAGGGTTCGTCTTATTCGTACTCTGCGATATCATAGATCAGACGCTCTGTATCGTCCCAACCCAGGCAGGGATCTGTGATGGACTTACCGTAACAGCCGGCACCCACCTTCTGGTTACCTTCTTCGATATAACTCTCGATCATAACGCCCTTGACCAGCTGATGGAGATCGGAACTCAGCTTGCGGCTGTGCATGACTTCTTTGGTGATTCGGATCTGTTCTTTGAACTGCTTGTTGGAGTTGGAATGGTTCGCATCGATCACGCAGGCAGGATTCTTCAGATCCATTTTTTCATACATATCCCACAGACGGATCAGATCTTCATAGTGGTAGTTGGGAATGTTGGCACCATGCTTGTTGGTAGCACCACGCAACACGGTGTGAGCCAGATCATTTCCATGGGTATTTACTTCCCAACCGGTATAAATAAAGGAATGGGGATGCTGTGCTGCATATACGGAATTCAGCATTACGGAGAAATCTCCGCTGGTTGGATTCTTCATACCTGCCGCTACATCAAAACCGCTGACGGTCAGACGGTGCTGCTGATCCTCTACGGAACGGGCGCCGATTGCCACATAGGAGAGGATGTCGGATACATAACCCCAGTTCTCAGGGTATAACATTTCATCTGCCGCAGTCAGCCCTGTCTCCTGGATCGCACGGATGTGCATTTTACGCATGGCCATCAGTCCTGCCAGAAAATCAGGCTTCTTCTCGGGATCGGGCTGGCTAGTGATACCTTTGTAGCCTTCACCGGTAGTGCGGGGTTTGTTGGTGTAGATTCTGGGGATCAGGATCAGCTTATCCTTCACCTGTTCGTTAACTCTTGCAAGGCGGTTTACATAATCGCAAACGGAATCCTCATTGTCAGCAGAGCAGGGTCCGATGATCACCAGAAATTTATTACTCTTACCGGTGAGGACATCTCGGATCTCGGCGTCTCTTTCTTCTTTGATCTTGACTAATTCTGCCGGAAGAGGCAGCTCCTTACGTATTTCCGCAGGAGTGGGAAGTTTTTTGATGAATTCGAAACTCATAGTATTCCATCGTGCGCGGGGCACGTCCTTTCTGCTAAATTTCTTTGCCTATTATAGAACAGAATCCCCGCAGATGCAAGATAATTTAACGATTTAAAGCGAAAAAGAGTAAAAATGATAAATAAGCTATCGTGTTAATGCGTTAATTTGCAAAAATTTATTGACAGGACAAAAGGTTTGCCATAAAGTTAGAGATAGTGAAATAACTGCAGAAACTGCGAAAAAACTACGAGAGAGGGCAAAATTATGTACGGAACAATTTGGGCATTACTACCGCCGGTGGTAGCAATTGTACTGGCACTGATCACAAAGGAAGTATATTCATCACTGTTTATCGGTATCGTCACGGGAGCGCTGATCTATACTGGATTTTCACCCATCGCGACGCTGGACACAGTGATCAACGAAGGATTCATCAATTCCGTTGCGGATGCATGGAACATCGGTATCTTCATGTTCTTGATCCTGCTGGGAACCATGGTGGCATTGATGAATAAGGCAGGAGGCTCTGCGGCCTTCGGTGAATGGGCGAAAAAGCATGTAAAGACTAGAGCGGGAGCACTGCTTGCCACCTTTTTATTAGGTGTTTTGATCTTCGTGGATGACTATTTCAACTGTCTGACCGTAGGATCCGTTATGATGCCGGTCACAGATGGACACAAGATCTCCCGTGCAAAGCTTGCATATATCATTGATGCCACGGCAGCACCCATCTGTATGATCGCACCGATCTCTTCCTGGGCAGCAGCAGTATCAGGCATGGTGGACGAGGGTGTGTATTCCGGTATCGAACTGTTCGTAAGAGCGATCCCCTATAACTATTATTCCTTATTAACCATTGTATTTGTCATCGGTATGGCGCTGATGGGATTCGATTACGGTCCCATGGCTAAGCACGAGCGTAATGCCAGAGAAAAGGGTGACCTGTTCACCGAAGGTGAGCGTGTGACCAATGCAGACAATGCACCCAAGGGATCTGAGAGAGGAAAAGTATATGATCTGCTGATTCCTGTAATTGTACTGATCGTCTGCTGCGTCGTAGGAATGATCTATGTCGGCGGATTCTTCGAAGGCGTGGATTTCATCGATGCTTTCAGTGCAACAGATGCTTCTGTGGGACTTCCCTGGGGATCGCTGATCGCGCTGCTGTTTGCCATTGTATATTATATGTGCAGAAGACTGGTATCCTTTAAGGAAGCCATGAACTGCCTGACCCAGGGCTTTATCGCCATGGTACCCGCCATGCTGATTTTAACTTTTGCTGTAACGCTGAAGACCATGACCGGTCTGTTAGGTGCGGATGTCTATGTGGCAGGTCTGATGCAGGGCGCATCCACAGGACTGACCAACATGCTTCCCGCAATTATCTTCCTGGTAGCATGCTTCTTAGCTTTCGCTTCCGGTACCAGCTGGGGAACCTTCGGTATTCTGATCCCCATCGTAACCGGCGTATTTACCAATCCCACCACCGGAGCTATCGTACCCGGAGCCGAGCATCTGATCATCATCGGTGTATCCGCATGTCTGGCAGGTGCTGTTATGGGTGACCATTGTTCCCCCATCTCCGATACCACGATCATGGCTTCCGCAGGAGCACAGTGTAACCACATCAACCATGTATCCACCCAGGTACCTTACGTACTGACTGTGGCGGCAATCTCTTTTGTAAGTTATGTAATTGCCGGATTTGTACAGAATGTGGTAATCTGTCTGGTGATCGGTATTCTGCTGACACTGGTGACACTGTTTGTACTGAAGCGTATCTTCGGAGAAAAGGCTGTCGCACAGAGCGCACAGAAATAGAAAGGAAATATTCAGATTCATGAAGTACGATTATCTGGTCGTCGGTTCCGGTCTCTATGGTGCGGTGTTCGCAAGAGAAGCCGCCGACAGAGGAAAAAAGGTCCTGGTGATCGACAAGCGCCCCAATGTGGCGGGCAATATTTACACAGAAAAAGTGGAAGGAATCCATGTCCACAAATACGGTGCCCATATTTTTCATACCAATGATACGAAGGTATGGAAGTATATTACGAGATTCGCAGAGTTCAACCGGTTCACCAATTCCCCGGTGGCAAATTACCGCGGAGAACTGTATTCCCTGCCTTTTAACATGTATACCTTCAATAAAATGTGGGGTGTGGTGACTCCCGAAGAGGCTGCGGCGAAGATTGAAGAGCAGAAAAAAGAAGCCGGTATCACAGAACCGAAGAATCTGGAGGAACAGGCAATCTCGCTGGTAGGCAGAGATATTTTTGAAAAGCTGATCAAGGGATATACCGAGAAGCAGTGGGGACGTGACTGCAAGGATCTTCCGGCATTCATTATCAAGCGTCTGCCGGTGCGACTGACCTTTGATAATAATTACTTCAACGCCCTGTATCAAGGCATTCCCATTGGCGGTTACACGAAGCTGGTGGAGCATTTGTTGGAAGGCATTGAGGTGCGTCTGAACACGGATTATCTGGAGCAGAAGGCAGAACTGGATAAACTGGCGGAACAAATTGTCTATACCGGTCCTATCGATGCGTATTTCGGATATTCGCTGGGAGCACTGGAATACCGTTCCGTCAGGTTCGAGACAGAGGTGCTGGATATTCCGAATTTCCAGGGCAATGTGGCAGTGAACTACACGGATCGTGAGACTCCCTGGACCCGGATCATTGAACATAAATGGTTCGAGTTCGGCAAGGACGAACAGGGACAGGAATTACCGAAGACGGTCATCAGCAGAGAGTACAGCTCCGAGTGGAAACCGGGAGATGAGCCTTACTATCCGGTGAACGATGAGAAGAACGGAGCACTGTATGCCGAGTATAAGAAGCTGGCGGATGCCGAGCAGAATGTGATCTTCGGAGGAAGACTGGCGGAATACCGCTATTATGACATGGATGCGGTGATTGCTTCAGCATTACAAAAAAGTGAAGAAGTACTGTGATCATTCAGACCACGGTGGTGAGCATACCTGGTGTGACTCATAAAAAATGCAACGGTAAATATCACCGTTGCATTTTTATTTCAAGAAATTGAATTCATTAACCGATCTGCGGTTTTGCTTTTCTCTTGTTGCGGAACTCTCTGACTGCGATCAGCAGGTCATAGCGATACACCAGTGTATACATTACGGCTGCCATGACAAAAGCGGTGAGCACATCGAATACGGAGTGCTGTTTGATGAACATGGTCGCCATGATGATAGAAGAAGCAAGAATCAGAGATCCGATCCGGATTCCTTTTTTCTTCTCGAAGCACTTGCTGCGGATAATCGCAAAGTGTGCGCCCAGGGAATTATATACGTGAATGCTGGGCCACAGGTTGGTAGGCGTGTCCGTCCGGTACAGAGCAGCTACCATGCGGGTGAAGATGTTGTCTCTGGGCATCACCGCCGGGCGAAGGTGCTGTCCGTTGGGCCACAGAGTGGATACGATCAGGAAGATCGTCATGCCGGTGAAGAGGAAAATACAAGTGCGGTAGTAGTCCTCTTTATTTTTGAAGAAAAAGTAGACGACCACTGCCGACACATATGCAAACCATAAAAAGTAAGGAATGACGAATACTTCACAGAAGGGAATGTAATCATCCGCCGCCATATGTATGATCCGATAATGCCCGGTGGTATTTTTCTCTAACCATACGAACCAGGTCATATAAATAATACCATATATAATAAGAGGAATGGCATGTTTGTATTTCAAATAGAATGTCTTAAATCTTTCCATAAAAACCTCATTTCTCTACAAAACCTATGCTCCAAAATCAATTTTAGTATAGTCAAAGATATAAAAAAATCAAGGCTTTTTTGGAATACTTAAGCATTCTTAAGAAAATCTTTAGAGTGTGTTTATTTCACTTCGGGAGTGATCATCCGGATGGCGCCGGGGAGGCATTCTACCCGGAAACCACAGCTTTTTCTGGTCACTTCTCCGTCGGTATGTACCCACAGCGGAGAGGATGTGGTAATGGACATCCGGGTCGCGGTATGTGCATTAATACCCTTAACAAAATAGTGCTTGCCAAAAAAGGCGGTGGGCAGTGCCAGCAGTACCAGCCCTTTGGAGATATTGCCGACGGAACACAGATCCAGTACGCCATCGTTATCTGCAGCGGGCGGGCAGAACATGAAGCCGCCGCCCTCGTAGCGATGACTCATACAGGTCACAAACAGAAAGCGGGGAAGCTCTAAGGATTCCTGACGGTTATGCACGGTATCTTCCATCGTCAGCGTACAGGAGACCTTGCGTGCGGTGATCAGCTGCTTTAAGGCGATTCCTAAATAAGTCAGCTTGCCAAGACCGATCCGGTTCATGGTATCCTTGATGGGGGAATGCATGGCTTCCGCACAGACGGCAGCATCAAAGCCGATGCCGCAGCTGACGGCGAACAGTCGGGATTCTTCCGGCTGATCTTCGTCGAGATAAGTAAGCCTTCCTAAGTCCATGGCTCTGGGAGCAGTATCCTTAAGGATCAGATGAAGGGCTGCTTTCGGGTCTTTGGGAATACCGAGGTCCCTTGCCAGGTCATTGCTGGAGCCGGTGGGAATATAGCCCAGGATGACTTTGGAGGGATCTGCGATGCCCTGCAGGGCTTCGTTCACGGTTCCGTCGCCGCCTAAGATGATCAGTTTTAAATCGGGTTCTTCCGCATGCTCTGCGGTGATCTGTTCTGCCAGATGTCTGACTTCTCCGGCCTTTCCAGAAAAATAAGTCTGATATTCCGTGTTGGCAGCCTTAAGAGCCGGTTCCACCTGCTCAGACCAGATCTTCGCACCTCTGCCGGAGCGGGAGGCTGGATTGATAATAATATGATACATGAGGATACCTCATCTTTCGTAAGAATGTAACTAAAGTTTATTCTAACACACTCAGGGGCTTCTGCCAACATTGTTCATTTTCTGTCTTTGCAATTAAAAAGTTCTATGCTATACTAAACCATAAGTTTAGCGAATTAACGCAACATAAGGAGCATTCCTGTTAAGTAACAAATAACCGGTTTGCAAAAAATGAGTGCCTACCATAGAATAATGATTGTTAACTTGGCGGTTAATAAAAATCATTGTTCAGAGGAGACACCCACAAATGAATTATAAGCAGAATGAGAAAATCAATCAAGTAAAAGAATCAACTTTGGTAGTAGGAATCGATATCGGAAGTACCACACAGTATGCGAGAGCGTTTGACTGGAGGGGCATCGAACTCGGGAAAGTCTTTCCATTCAGCAACAGCAGAGAAGGCTTTGAATCCTTCAAAGCATGGATGCAGCGTTTACAGGACAAGTACAAGAAGTCAGATGTGATAGTCGGTATCGAGCCAACAGGTCATTACTGGTTTGACCTTGGCGCTTATCTTGAGGATGAGGGCATTCTCCTGGTTATGGTTAACCCTTATGCGGTAAAGCAGACCAAGGAACTGGATGACAACAGCCAAAGCAAGAATGACAGAAAGGATCCGAAGGTAATCGCAAAGCTGGTTACCGAAGGCCGTTATTCTGCACCGTATACACCGGATGGTGTGTATGCAGACTTAAGAATTATGGTGGCCAATCGTAAGAGACTCATCAGGGAACTTACCCAGATCAAAAACAGATTTGCCAGATGGTTCGCCATATATTTCCCTGAATATAAAGATGTATTTGGGGACTATGAAGCACAGAGCAGTATGCTGCTTCTAAAGAAAGCTTGTACTCCGGAAGCAATCGTGGAACTTGGAGCTGAGAAAATCAATCAAATCTGGCGTGATGCAAAGCTAAGGGCTGTCGGTATGAAAAGGGCAACGAGCCTGTGTGAGACAGCAAAACGCAGCATCGGCTTAAAGAAAGGCTCTTCAGCAGCCAAGTATGAAATGAAACTGTTGCTCGAGGATTACGAATACAAAAAAGCACAGCTCGATTCCGTTATGGAGGAGATAGAAAGTTTGTGTAAAAAGATACCCG
>NZ_VUMU01000038.1 GCF_009695995.1 Waltera intestinalis | reverse complement strand
TTTCCTTAGAAAGGAGGTGATCCAGCCGCACCTTCCGATACGGCTACCTTGTTACGACTTCACCCCAGTTATCAGACCTGCCTTCGGCGGCTCCTTCCTTTCGGTTAGGTCACCGACTTCGGGCATTTCCGACTCCCATGGTGTGACGGGCGGTGTGTACAAGACCCGGGAACGTATTCACCGCAGCATTCTGATCTGCGATTACTAGCGATTCCAGCTTCATGTAGTCGAGTTGCAGACTACAATCCGAACTGAGACGTT
Source organism: Waltera intestinalis (assembly GCF_009695995.1). GTDB lineage: Bacteria > Bacillota > Clostridia > Lachnospirales > Lachnospiraceae > Acetatifactor > Acetatifactor intestinalis. Next base: position 1,356 of record NZ_VUMU01000038.1, on the reverse strand, counting down.
ATTTTTGAGATTCGCTCTGCCTCACGACTTCGCTTCTCTTTGTTTACGCCATTGTAGCACGTGTGTAGCCCTGGTCATAAGGGGCATGATGATTTGACGTCATCCCCACCTTCCTCCGGGTTATCCCCGGCAGTCTCTCTAGAGTGCCCATCTTACTGCTGGCTACTAAAGATAAGGGTTGCGCTCGTTGCGGGACTTAACCCAACATCTCACGACACGAGCTGACGACAACCATGCACCACCTGTCTCCTATGTACCGAAGTACTAACGGCATTGCCCGTTATTCATAGGGATGTCAAGACCAGGTAAGGTTCTTCGCGTTGCTTCGAATTAAACCACATGCTCCACCGCTTGTGCGGGTCCCCGTCAATTCCTTTGAGTTTCATTCTTGCGAACGTACTCCCCAGGTGGATTACTTATTGCGTTTGCTGCGGCACCGATGGGTCATACCCACCAACACCTAGTAATCATCGTTTACGGCGTGGACTACCAGGGTATCTAATCCTGTTTGCTCCCCACGCTTTCGAGCCTCAACGTCAGTTACAGTCCAGTAAGCCGCCTTCGCCACTGGTGTTCCTCCTAATATCTACGCATTTCACCGCTACACTAGGAATTCCACTTACCTCTCCTGCACTCTAGTCCTACAGTTTCCAAAGCAGTCCCGGGGTTAAGCCCCGGGCTTTCACTTCAGACTTGCAAAACCGTCTACGCTCCCTTTACACCCAGTAAATCCGGATAACGCTTGCCCCCTACGTATTACCGCGGCTGCTGGCACGTAGTTAGCCGGGGCTTCTTAGTCAGGTACCGTCATTTTCTTTCCTGCTGATAGAGCTTTACATACCGAAATACTTCTTCACTCACGCGGCGTTGCTGCATCAGGGTTTCCCCCATTGTGCAATATTCCCCACTGCTGCCTCCCGTAGGAGTTTGGGCCGTGTCTCAGTCCCAATGTGGCCGTTCACCCTCTCAGGCCGGCTACTGATCGTCGCCTTGGTGGGCCGTTACCTCACCAACCAGCTAATCAGACGCGGGTCCATCTTGTACCACCGGAGTTTTTCACACTGCTTCATGCGAAGCTGTGCGCTTATGCGGTATTAGCAGTCGTTTCCAACTGTTGTCCCCCAGTACAAGGCAGGTTACCCACGCGTTACTCACCCGTCCGCCACTAACTTACATATCGCTAGGCTTCAATGTAAGTCCGTTCGACTTGCATGTGTTAGGCACGCCGCCAGCGTTCATCCTGAGCCAGGATCAAACTCTCATGTTAAAATGGTGTTTGTGTCCTGCCAGTTTTATCTGGCATTGTTTACTGTTAATTCGGGTAGCTTCTCGATCTTTCGATCGATCTGCTTGTTC
>NZ_VUMU01000037.1 GCF_009695995.1 Waltera intestinalis | reverse complement strand
GGCATAAGGCTCAATAGCTTTTGCCCACTCCTTATTCTCCGGAGAAAACCGTCCATCCTGCCTTTTGTGCATGACAGAATTGGCAAGCACATAACTTACTCGTTCAGAGCCATATTCCTGAATGACTGCTTCCGCTGTATCCTTTGGCAGACGATACCCGTCAAACTTTTCAGCGATTGCTTTTTCAATGGCATTCTTGCAGGCTACCTTGGTTTCATGCTCCATCTTTGCCTGTGCCTGCTCCAAAGCCTTCTGCTCCTGCTCCACTCTGTACTGTGCATAGGCTTCTTTTCCTTCCGTAGATAAATACTTATCTTCTTCAATGAGCTTACGGATACGCTTTTCCACAACCTTCCAGGACAACAGCACTTCTGCGTATGGTTTTCCGATATTTCCCTTTTTCAGCTTTATTCCTTTTGCATCATGATCCTCATAGCTATGGTCAGCTCCGGCAAGTGCATGGCTACTGCCGCCTGTTCCATATTCATTCTTTAAGAAATTAGCTGCTTCTTTGCTGTCATGCCCTTCCTTGAAATAATCATATATGCGGAAAGGCCCCTGAGAAAAACCGCTCCCCTTGCCAAGCCTGTGGTCAATCTCATCCTGCGTGATAAAATCCTCGTGCTTAATTTCCACATGTTCAGCAGCCGGAAATGTCAGCTTGTCTACCAGAAGGTTGTCGAGTTCGGCACGAAGCTCCTCTTTGGGCATAACAGAACGGAAACGCAGTCTTTTTTCTCCGGTCTCAAGCTGATGCAGGGCATGATCCATGTGGGCAGCTATCCTCTCTACCTCTTCCGGTGTAGAAAGAAGTTCCACCAGTCTTGCATGGGCATCCGGGTAATTGCCCGCCTTTAATTCCAATTCTTCCGGCATTTCTCCCATACCATCACGGAAAAAGAAAAATAAATGGTTTGCAATCCTGCCACGCTCCACCTCATCCACAAGATAAGCTTCATTTGCACCCATATAGGTGCCATTCTCTACCTGCCTGCGGATATTCTGCTCAATATCTTTCCATTCCATCGTAAGTATGGGGTGCTCCGTTGCTGATGTACCGTATCCAACACGCATACCGCCTTCATCAAACCATACGGCTATCTGCTTTCCGTCAAACTCAAAGCCTTTTCCGGTGGTTCCATACTCTTTTTTCAGAAAGGCAGTCATTTCCTCCGGTGTCTTTCTCTGTTGGTACTTGGCATAAATACGCTTGCGGCTGTCATCCCTGCCCCCGCCGCTTCTTAAAATATCATCAATCTGTTGCTCCGGCAGTACAAAACCTGCCGGCATAACACTTTTTTCTTCTGCCTGCTTCATGGCAATGTTGCCGACCTGCTCCGAAAACATGGTAAAAAGGTCAAGCTGTTTGAACATACCGTCTGTATCAATCTGCTCTGCCACTTCCCCCGGAAGTAAATAGACACCATCCTCGATATAAGAATTGACCCAGTATCTTGCATCTTCCCATGACAACCTGCTCTCTGCTTCACGGGTCAGATAATTGCCTTTCCACATGGTAAGCCCGTCCTCATCAGCTCGATACCCGGCTCTTACATCCCCAATATACAGCTCTGTAAATTCCTCCATACGGAAAGAATTTTTCAGATACTCCGTCTGCAAAACCGCATCCTGCTCTGACTGGAAATATCCTG
>NZ_VUMU01000036.1 GCF_009695995.1 Waltera intestinalis | reverse complement strand
GGCATAAGGCTCAATAGCTTTTGCCCACTCCTTATTCTCCGGAGAAAACCGTCCATCCTGCCTTTTGTGCATGACAGAATTGGCAAGCACATAACTTACTCGTTCAGAGCCATATTCCTGAATGACTCCCTCCGCTGTATCCTTTGGCAGACGATACCCGTCAAACTTCTCAGCGATTGCCTTTTCAATGGCATTCTTACAGGCTACCTTGGTTTCATGCTCCATCTTTGCCTGTGCCTGCTCCAAAGCCTTCTGCTCCTGCTCCACTCTGTACTGTACATAGGCTTCTTTTCCTTCCGTAGATAAATACTTATCTTCTTCAATGAGCTTTCGGATACGTTTCTCCACAACCTTCCAGGACAACAGCACTTCTGCGTATGGTTTTCCGATATTTCCCTTTTTCAGCTTTATTCCTTTTGCATCATGATCCTCATAGCTGTGGTCAGCTCCGGCAAGTGCATGGCTACTGCCGCCTGTTCCATACTCATTCTTTAAGAAATTAGCTGCTTCTTTGCTGTCATGCCCTTCCTTAAAATAATCATAAATACGAAAAGACCCATTTGAAAAACCACTTCCCCTGCCAAGCCTGTGGTCAATCTCATCCTGCGTGATAAAATCCTCGTGTTTAATTTCCACATGCTCAGCAGCTGGAAATGTCAGCCTGTCTACCAGAAGGTTGTCGAGTTCGGCACGAAGCTCCTCTTTTGGCATAACAGAACGGAAACGCAGGCTTTTTTCTCCGGTTTCCAACTGATGCAGAGCATGATCCATGTGGACAGCTATCCTCTCCACCTCTTCCGGTGTAGAAAGAAGTTCCACCAGTCTTGCATGGGCATCCGGGTAATTGCCCGCCTTTAATTCCAATTCTTCCGGCATTTCTCCCATACCGTCACGGAAAAAGAAAAATAAATGGTTTGCAATCCTGCTACGCTCCACCTCATCCACAAGATAAGCTTCATTGGCACCCATATATGTGCCATTCTCTACCTGCCTGCGGATATTCTGCTCAATATCTTTCCATTCCATCGTAAGTATGGGTTGCTCCGTTGCTGATGTACCGTATCCAACACTCATGCCACCTTCATCAAACCATACGGCTATCTGCTTTCCGTCAAACTCAAAGCCTTTTCCGGTGGTTCCATACTCTTTTTTCAGAAAGGCAGTCATTTCTTCCGCCGTCTTTCTCTGTTGGTACTTGGCATAAATACGCTTGCGGCTGTCATCCCTGCCTCCGCCGCTTCTTAAAATATCATCAATCTGTTTCTCCGGCAGTACAAAGCCTGTCGGCATAACACTTTTTTCTTCTGCCTGCTTCATGGCAATGTTGCCGACCTGCTCCGAAAACATGGTAAAAAGGTCAAGCTGTTTGAACATTCCGTCTGTATCAATCTGCTCTGCCACTTCCCCCGGAAGTAAATAGACACCATCCTCAATATAAGAATTGACCCAGTATCTTGCATCTTCCCATGACAGTCTGCTCTCTGCTTCACGGGACAGATAATTGCCTTTCCACATGGTAAGACCATCCTCATCAGCTCGATACCCGGCTCTTACATCCCCAATATACAGCTCTGTAAATTCCTCCATACGGAAAGAATTTTTCAGATACTCCGTCTGCAAAACCGCATCCTGCTCTGACTGGAAATATCCTG
>NZ_VUMU01000035.1 GCF_009695995.1 Waltera intestinalis | reverse complement strand
CCCCGAAAATTCGCTTGTTTCCTTCATTTATGCTACAATACTCTCATGGGAAGGAGGTTTATCGCATGCTTGAATTATCCGAAGAACAATTAAACAATCTTAACAAGGATGCTCTTGTTATCATTGCCTCTTCCCTGCAAGATCAGCTCCGTTCCATGGCACAGCAACTGGAAAATGCCAATGCAAGACTGGATGATAACAACCGCCAGATTGAGCTCCTTACCGAACAGATTCGTATCATGAATCAAAGGCATTTTGGTAAGAAAGCCGAATCCGGTCTCTCTGACATGGAAGGACAGCTTACACTTTTTGACTCCTTTAATGAAGTCGAAGGTTTTCAAAAGAAAGATTTGCCGGAGCCCACCATAGAAGAGGTTACCATATCTTCCTACCGCCGTTCTAAAGCAAAAGGAAAACGCGAAGCGGATCTGGACGGTTTGCCCGCCAGAATCTTTGAACACAAACTTTCTGATGAAGAACTCGCCGAAAAATTTCCTGATGGCTACAAGGAACTTCCGGTGGAAATCCACAAGCGTCTGCATATCATTCCGGAAACCTTTATTGTTGATGAGCATCACGTTCATGTTTATGCTTCCAAAAGTAATGACGGCACTATCATCAGGGCTAAGCGCCCCGTAGATTTATTCCGAAATAGTATCGCCACCCCTGCACTGGTCGCATCCATCATCAACGGTAAATACGTGAATGCTCTTCCGTTGGAAAGGCAATCCAGAGCTTACAAGTGCAACGGCATTAACCTTTCCACCAACACTATGTCTAACTGGGTCGTAAATAGCACGGAACGTTATCTTTCCCTTATCTATGATCGCTTGCACGAACTTATCTATGAAAACAAGGTAATTCATGCAGACGAGTCACCGGCCAAGGTAATGCGCATTGAAAATGCTAAGATAAAGGGTGGCAAGAAAACCTATATGTGGGTTTACCGCAATCGTCCCATGCACACCACACACCCTATCGTTCTTTTCGATTGGCAGGCTTCCAGAAAATCCGACCATCCAAGGGAATTCCTGAAAGACTTCTCCGGTACCGTTGTTACTGACGGTTATCAGGTCTATCACAAACTCGCTGATGAAAGGGAGGATCTCAAGGTTGCCGGCTGTTGGATTCATGCAAGGCGTCCTTTTGCAGATTTTATCAAGTCCGTCGGGCTAAAAACTGCCAAAGGCACTGTGGCTCAGGAAGCCTACGACATGATTACCGACATCCTTCACACTGATAACGAATTCGATGATCTGTCTAACACCGACAGGAAAAAGCAGCGTCAGGCTAAACTTCAGGAGAAGGTTGACGCTTATTTCGAATGGGTAAAACAAAAGTACAATCAGGTCACCCATAACAGTACCATCGGAAAAGCCCTCGCTTACAGCATCAACCAGGAAAAATACCTTCGTGTTTTCTTAACTGACGGAATGATTCCTCCCGACAATAACTATGCGGAACAGGCTATCCGCCCATTTACCATCGGCAGAAAGAACTTCGTTCTCATGGAATCCGATAATGGTGCTAAAGCCAGCGCCATGCTTTACAGCCTTGTAGAAACAGCCAAGGCCAATGAGGTTAACACCTATCAGTATCTGGAACTACTTCTTACAGAGATTCCAATGCACATGGATGATGACAACCTGAAATTCCTGGATGAACTGCTCCCCTGGTCTCCCCGGGTGCAAAAGGAATGTCCCAGCCGGTATAAAAAGAAATAAATTTTCAAAGTGCAGTTTAAATATATAAAAAACCATCTCAAGCCCTGCAGCAATGCGGGGTTTTATGCTTGGTAGTACTCATGATTGAGGGCTTAC
>NZ_VUMU01000034.1 GCF_009695995.1 Waltera intestinalis | reverse complement strand
TGGTCTATTTCCTGACAGAGATTACGGAAAATGACTTGCTGAATACCACATCTGATAACAGCGAGACCTTACCGAAAAACTCTGCCGCATTAGAGTCTGCAATCCCGACTTCTGAAAGTGCATTGCCAAATAATAATGCAGAACAGGAAAATAAGCAGGAGGAAGCTGCGGAAGATAAAGAGGGAACCGAAGAAGATACAGAAAGCACCGAGGAACCGGAAGAAACGGAGGTTAAAGAGCAGGCAAATCCTATGATTTCCTATATCCTTATGGGAGGTCTGGCAGTGGCAGTAATCGGAGGTGCGTATTATTTCAAAGTGGTACGCAAAAAGAAAGAGGATTTCATCGAGGATGAAGATGAGGACGAGGAAGATAACGAAGAATATGAGAACGAAGATGAGGAATCAGAGGGCAGTTCGGATGATGATTTCTTTGAGGAACAGGAGGAAGAATAATGCAGTTAGTGATAGCGGAAAAGCCAAGTGTGGCACAGTCAATTGCCAATGTGCTTGGTGCAGATGAAAGAAAAGACGGATACATGGAGGGAAACGGTTCTATCGTTTCATGGTGCGTGGGGCATCTGGTTGAGTTGGCACAGCCGGATGCCTATTCTGATGCATGGAAAAAGTGGACTTACGACAGCCTACCTATGATACCGGAGCATTGGCAGCATGAGGTCAAGAAAGACACGGTTGCACAGTTCAGGGTATTAAAGGAACTGATGCATGATCCAAGAGTAGACAGCGTGGTATGTGCCACAGATGCAGGTCGAGAAGGAGAACTTATCTTTCGTCTAGTGTATGAACAGGCGGGATGCAGTAAACCGATGAAACGCTTATGGATTTCTTCCATGGAGGAGAGTGCCATAAGAGAAGGATTTGAGAACTTAAAGCCGGGAAGTGACTACGATCATTTATACCATTCTGCACTGTGCAGACAGGAAGCGGACTGGCTTGTGGGTATCAACGGTACAAGGCTTTTTACCGTTTTATATGGTGGCAAGGTGTTAAAGGTGGGCAGGGTACAGACACCTACCCTTGCCATGCTTGTGGAGCGTGAAGCAAAGATTATGAATTTCAAGAAAGAGCAGTATTTTATGGCTCATATCCTCTGTGGCGGCGTGGATGCAGCCACAGAGAGGATTAACAGTAAAACAGAAGCAGAAAATGTTGCAGGAGCTTGTCTGAACGGACAGGCTCTTGTTACGTCTGTGGTAAAGGAAGAAAAAGCAGTAGCACCGCCGAAGCTCTATGACCTTACCACGCTCCAGAGGGATGCCAACCGCCTATTCGGTTTTACTGCAAAGCAGACTTTGGAGTACACCCAGAGCCTTTATGAAAAAAAGATGTGTACCTATCCGAGAACGGACAGCCAGTATTTGTCTGATGATATGGGGCAGACAGCCGGAAATGTGATTGAAGCAATTTTTGGTTCCATATTGTTTGAGGAAAATAGGATGTTCAATCCGGATATTAAGCGTGTGTTAAACAGCAAAAAGGTCACAGACCACCATGCGATTATCCCCACAATGGAGATTGCCAAAGCTGACCTTGCAGCCCTGCCGGAAACGGAGCGAAAGATTTTATCCCTTGTGGCCAACAGACTGCTGTGTGCTACGGGGGAGAAACATCTTTATGAAACAGTCAAGGCAGAGTTTTCCTGTGGCGGTTACACCTTTGCCACTTCCGGCAAGTCGGTCTTAAAAAACGGGTGGAAAGATTTTGAAGATGCCTTTAAGCGTTCTTTTAAGACAACGGAAGAGAAAGAGCAGGAGGATAAGAAGCTGCCAGAGCTTTCCGAGGGGCAGACCTTTGACGGGGTACAGACAAAGATCAGTGAGCATTACACCACACCACCGAAGCACTTTATGGAAGATTCCCTTTTGTCTGCAATGGAGCGAGCCGGAAACGAGGACATGAGTGACGATGTGGAGCGTAAGGGACTTGGTACACCTGCCACCAGAGCAGACATTATAGAGAAGTTAGTTAAGGACGGT
>NZ_VUMU01000033.1 GCF_009695995.1 Waltera intestinalis | reverse complement strand
TGGTCTATTTCCTGACAGAGATTACGGAAAATGACTTGCTGAATACCACATCTGATAACAGCGAGACCTTACCGAAAAACTCTGCCGCATTAGAGTCTGCAATCCCGACTTCTGAAAGTGCATTGCCGAATAATAATGCAGAACAGGAAAATAAGCAGGAGGAAGCTACGGAAGATACAGAGGGAACAGAAGAAGATACAGAAAGCACCGAGGAATCGGAAGAAACAGAGGTTAAAGAGCAGGCAAATCCTATGATTTCCTATATCCTGATGGGAGGTCTTGCAGTGGCAGTAATCGGAGGTGCGTATTATTTCAAGGTAGTACGCAAAAAGAAAGAGGACTTCATCGAGGACGAAGATGAGGACGAGGAAGATAACGAAGAATATGAGAACGAAGATGAGGAATCAGAGGGAAGTTCGGATGAGGATTTCTTTGAGGAACAGGAGGAAGAATAATGCAGTTAGTGATAGCGGAAAAGCCAAGTGTGGCACAGTCAATTGCCAAGGTGCTTGGTGCAGATGAAAGAAAAGACGGATACATGGAGGGAAACAGTTCTATCGTTTCATGGTGCGTGGGGCATCTGGTTGAGTTGGCACAGCCGGATGCCTATTCTGATGCATGGAAAAAGTGGACTTACGACAGCCTGCCTATGATACCGGAGCATTGGCAGCATGAGGTCAAGAAAGACACGGTTGCACAGTTCAGGGTGTTAAAGGAGCTGATGCATGATACAAGAGTAGACAGCGTGGTATGTGCAACAGATGCAGGACGGGAAGGAGAGCTTATCTTCCGTTTGGTGTATGAACAGGCGGGATGTAGCAAACCGATGAAACGCTTATGGATTTCATCTATGGAGGAAAGTGCCATAAGGGAAGGCTTTGAGAACTTAAAGCCGGGAAGTGACTACGATCACTTATACCATTCCGCACTTTGCAGACAGGAAGCGGACTGGCTTGTGGGTATCAATGGTACAAGGCTTTTTACCGTTTTATATGGCGGCAAGGTGTTAAAGGTGGGCAGGGTACAGACACCTACCCTTGCAATGCTTGTAGAGCGTGAAGCAAAGATTATGAATTTCAAGAAAGAGCAGTATTTTATGGCTCATATCCTCTGCGGCGGAGTGGATGCGGTCACAGAGAGGATTGACAGTAAAACAGAAGCAGAAAATGTTGCAGGAGCTTGTCTGAACGGACAGGCTCTTGTTACGTCTGTGACAAAGGAAGAAAAGACGGTGGCACCGCCGAAGCTCTATGACCTTACCACGCTTCAGAGGGATGCCAACCGCTTATTCGGGTTTACTGCAAAACAGACTTTGGAGTACACCCAGAGTCTTTATGAAAAGAAGCTGTGTACCTATCCGAGAACGGACAGCCAGTATCTGTCTGACGATATGGAGCAGACTGCCGGAAACGTAATCAAAGCGATTTTCAGTTCCATTCTGTTTGAGGAAAATATGATGTTTAATCCGGATATTAAGCGTGTTTTAAACAGTAAAAAGGTCACAGACCACCATGCAATTATCCCTACCATGGAGATTGCAAAAGCTGACCTTGCAGCCCTGCCGGAAACGGAGCGAAAGATTTTATCCCTTGTGGCCAACAGACTGCTGTGTGCTACGGGGGAGAAACATCTTTATGAAACGGTTAAGGCAGAACTTTCCTGTGGCGGTTACACCTTTGCTGCTTCCGGCAAGTCGGTCTTAAAAAACGGATGGAAAGATTTTGAAGATGCTTTTAAGCGTTCTTTTAAGACAACGGAAGATAAAGAGCAGGAGGAGAAGAAACTGCCGGAGCTTTCAAAGGGGCAGACCTTTGACGGGGTACAGACAAAGATCAGTGAGCATTACACAAATCCCCCAAAACACTTTACGGAAGATTCCCTTTTGTCTGCAATGGAGCGAGCCGGAAACGAGGACATGAGTGACGATGTGGAGCGTAAGGGACTTGGTACACCTGCCACCAGAGCAGACATTATAGAGAAGTTAGTTAAGGACGGT
>NZ_VUMU01000032.1 GCF_009695995.1 Waltera intestinalis | reverse complement strand
GTATCAGGTAAATAACTCGCATCTTGAGTAAACACCTCTCGGTTGAGATAATTGAAAAAGCTGAAAAAGTTCACAACTTTTTACACTTTTTAAACCGAGGAGGATATTCCATATGGATACACGTTTGGCAAAACGAAATTACAGCATTCAGCAATGGAAAGCCATCATTCAAGACCGGAACAATACGAACCTGACAGTGGATGAATATTGCAAACAGAATGGCCTCAGCCGTAATTCTTATTTTTACTGGCTTCGAATCATCCGTGAGGAAGCACTGGAACAATCAGCTGAATCCGGTTTTGTCGAGTTGAGCCTGCCGGCAGAAACGGACTCCGGGTCTCATCAGATTACAGCTGTTCCAATGGCAAAACCAGAACCATCACAGTTGACTTTATCGGTGTGCGGAATCACAATACAGGTCACAGAAGATACATCGCCGGCACTGCTTGCCAGAACGATTGGGGTGATAAAGAATGCTCAATGACGCAACTGGTTTCTCCCATATATATCTGTGCACCGGATATACCGATCTCAGGAATGGGATTGATGGACTTATTGCCATCGTAAACGGAACTTTCGGACTGGATCCGACAGAGGAAGGAAGCATCTTTCTTTTCTGTGGCCGAAAAACCGACCGCATCAAGGCCCTGCTTTTTGAAGGAGACGGATGGCTTCTGTGTTACAAAAGGTTAACCGGTGATGGGCATTTTCAATGGCCGAGAAGCGAACAGGAAGCGAAACAATTATCTCCACAGCAGTTCCGCTGGCTCATGGAAGGTCTTTCCATTGAACAGAAAAAATCGATTTCACTATTAAAACCAGACCTTTACTAGAGGCTGTTTTCATACGCACCTTGACAGTTAAATACGTTATCAAAAATTTGAAAAAATCCAGTAAATATGCTGCTTTCAGCGACTTATTGTGGTATACTTATGGTATGAAAAATCAGTTATTAACAGAAGAAAAACTGAATACTCTTCCAAAGGAAACCATTATCATGCTGCTCCTTCAGCAGGGTGAAAATTTCAGGCTTCTTTCCGAACAGTCCGCTGTTATCCAGAAGCAGAATGAGCAGCTTATGAAGCAGATAGAAGATCTGAAGGAGCAGGTCGCCATTTTGACCCAGCAGCGCTTCGGACGAAGTTCTGAAAAGAACCTGCCCATTCAGGGACAGCTCTCTTTTGATCTGGATCATCCGAATGTTTTCAATGAAGCAGAAATCCTGACAGAGAATGGGTTTGCAGAGGAACCGTCACTGGAAGATACTGTTCCGGTGAGAAAACCGCGCCCAAAGGGAAAACGTGCAGTGGATCTTTCCGGAATCAAAACCACGGTAGAATCACACTATCTGGAAGAAAATACCCTGAGGGAACGATTCCCCAAGGGATGGCATCAGTTAGAAGATGAAGTGTACAAGGAATTAAAACGAATTCCTGCCAGCTATGAGGTTGTGGAGCATCATATCGGTGTATATGCCGGAAATGGAGATAACAGTAAAATCATCCGTGGAGAAGCACCTAAGCGCCTGCTGAATCACAGCATTCTGACACCATCTCTGGCAGCTTCTGTGTTTACTGCCAAGTATGTCAATGCAGTCCCATTAAACCGGATCTCAGAAGGTTATGGTTATGACGGTATCCATATTTCCCGTCAGGTCATGGCCGGATGGATGATAAAGCTCTATCAATATTATCTGGAGCCGGTGCATCGGATGATGAAGTCAGAGCTGTTCCGGTCTGGTATCATCCACTGCGATGAATCTCCCTTCAAGATGACCGGAGAAAAGGAGGAGGGAGACCCAAAATCCAAGGATTATATGTGGGTATACCATTCTCCCGGAAAAGGAGACTGCCACCCGGTTTACCTGTATGAATACGATAACGGCTCCAGAGCAGGATATGTTATCGGAGACTATCTGAAAGGATACACTGGGATCCTTGTCACAGATGGCTATCAGAGCTATCACACCCTGCAGAAAGACAGGGCTGATGAAATCAAAGTGGCCGGCTGTTGGGCTCACGCCCGGAGAAAGTATGCGGATATCCTCAAGGCTACGGGCAATAAAAGCTCTATGACAGCCGGGCAGAAGGTCGCTGACGAAGCAGTCAAGCGGATTGCAGCGATTTATCATACAGACAACATGTATAAAGGAACATCACCAAAGGAGATTTTGGATAACAGACAGCAGTCGGTAAAGCCTCTGGTAGATGCTTATTTTGCGTGGCTTAAAGAAACGTTAGCCAATCCGGGCTTGGATCAGAGTTCAGCTATAAAGGCAGCCCTCAACTATTCCCTTAATCAGGAACAGTATTTGAGAACCTTTCTAACAGAACCGGAGGTTCCGTTGGACAATAACGATGCCGAGCGAAGTATCAAGAAATTCTGCGTGGGCAAACACAGCTGGCACATCATAGAATCTAAAAACGGTGCAAAAGCAAGTGCAATGATGTATTCCATTGCAGAAACGGCAAAAGCAAACGGACTAAATCCGTTTGAATATTTCCAGTATCTGATGGATCAGCTTAAGGAATACCCAAGAAACAATGTTCCTGAAGATAAACTGGCAGAACTAATGCCTTGGTCAGAAACACTTCCCGATTGCTGTAAACAGCTGAAGAGATAATCAAGATTCGCCACCTCTATCAGGTGGCGATACTTTTTCGGGCAGGCGAGTTATTTGCCTGATAC
>NZ_VUMU01000031.1 GCF_009695995.1 Waltera intestinalis | reverse complement strand
ATCGCAGCTTTTTGGAAGAGTTGCTCCCCTGGTCACCAGCGCTTCCGGAAAACATTCGAAAATAGAATTTACAGCAGGCCGCAAAAGCGGCTTATAGTTGTCAAGGTATTCGCTATGGAGCGTTTACTTATACAGTGGTAATTAATACCAAAAAAACTGATAAATAATTGACTGTTCATAGCGCCAGGCGACCGCTGGTCAACGCATCACCGACCGGCGGCCGGCGCAAATTGCAGATGATTACGTACTTACCGTTGCACAACAGATCAGGCAGGTCAAAAGACCGGCCTGATAATATCTCTTTGGTTCAATTTTAGCTTGCCCCTACGGAATGACCCTAAAAAACTCAACCATTTTTAGCGTCTGTCCCCACTAATTGACCCTAAAAAGCTTCGGGAAACCCTACTAAACTTTGGAGACCCGCTATAGGAGTTTTGTTCTATTTCTCATCGCAATGAAACAGAACATAATCCCCATAATCGAAACAGACATCTCCCCGTACACCAGTACCATATCAAACATTCCAAACACAAACACCGGGAGAAGGAAAACACGCATCATGATATCTTCCCACTCATGATATCTGAGTATAGACAAGAGGCTATACACACATATAAGCAAAAAAAGAATCCCTGCCGGTATGCCATAATCGTATGCCATCTGCAGGAGCATATTATGAGCCTGCTCAAAATATGTCCCCTTGTCGTACCAGAATCCTCCCCCCGCGTGTCCATAAAGATTTAATCGAACGGCATACCACTTCCATATGGTCATCCTGGCAATGTCCGGGCCTGAATATTCCTCTGAGGTCAGCGCATAGGGATTTTCCGGGCTACTCCCCGGCTCGCCCAGTTCTGCCGCCTCTGCCCGGATTGCGCCAAAGTGAGTCTCTACCCAATTGGAAATTTCTTTGTAATTCAATCCAAACAGAGTAGTTATTCTTCCAATGTTAAACTCTGTTGCTTGCTGAAATGTAATATATTTTGGACTGTCCCAATTATCGAAGGAGCATACACTTCTCCCTTCCTCGTACTCACCCTCAAACCACACCGGATGGTGAAGGATGGTTGGCAGATAACGAACAGTCACATACACAGCAGGAACCATTACCACAAAACATATTGTAAACATAACAGCTTTTACTGCCAACCTGTACCATATATCAATTTTTATGACCAGCATATTGATTGCAACCACCATTAGCACCACCAATTCCCCCAACAGTGCGGATTTGGTTCCTGAAAACAACGTAAAAGAAAATAGTGCGGCTATCATAACAAAACAGAGTGTCTTTGAAAGCTTATTGCACTCCTTCTTCAGCAGCATCACGTATTTCAGACATAACGCTGTAAAAACATACATATAATGCATTCCGTTCTGGGTTACCCCGGAATACATGCCCCGATACCTTGCATAGTCATAGGGTCTGAAGCCAAATGCAATAATCTGTTGGAGACAGAACCACAGGATGATTCCATTCATCATGCTGTTAAGTATCTCTGGAATCTCGTCTCTGTCTAACAGCAAATAGAATCCGACAAATATCATCAAAAACCATGCCGGCAATACTCTTCCATTCTTTGAGAGCTGCATCAGCACAAGCAACACCATCAGTGCCAGCGCAAAGGGCTCCTTCAGTTTATCTTTTATCCGTAGTTCTGCTCGATTGCTGATTATATAAACCCACAACATCATCCATACGGTAAAATTCAGCACCCCAGATATCCAAACATTCTGAAAATAAAAAAAATATCTACCAAGCACGCAAAGTATCACAGTGAAAGCAAGGTCAACCGGTATCGTCAAGGCATACAACTTACAAAGAAATCTCTTTCTATCCAGAGAGGGGATTAGCATCGCTGCCAAGACCAAGCCCAACAAGTTTCCGAACATCATCTGTACGTCACCGGTGGCACTGCCACGTCTCTGATCCATTAAGCCCAGCATCAAAACACAAATGATATAGAGCCATCTATTCCAACTATTTTTACCTATTTGCCTGCACTTCTCTATCATACACGGTTTCCCCCACTACTACTGCTCCCAGCATTTTAATCTACCTGAAAATGTCACAATCAAATGAATCTCTAATGCGCATAATCTTGCACACCGGTCACAACTACTTTCTGAATCTCGGCTTCGCTTCTGACCAGCTCAATGTCTTAATTTCAATAATCATGTATTGCTTGATTCAGCTTATTCCACCAGAATTCCGCCCAATACACAAATGTTCTGTCTGCTCATTAACTGAAGCTCTTTTACAACTTCTTCATACATCGTAGAGCCTGCTGTTTCCACCAGCACGATGCCTTTGGCATTCTCAAGCTTTTCCATTGCTTCTGCATCATAGAGCACATTGCTCAGAATCTGTACGCAAATACTTTCCTCATGCAAATTCTTGCTGATTTGTTCACATTTCTGCAGGGTATCTCCCGTCACATTACATCCTAGGAGGTAAACTTCCTTCAATGTACGTTTCTTCGCCGCCATTTTCACCGCAGTGGAAGCCAGAGTAATTGCCTCCTCTGTCGTAAATTGACGACTGTTATGATAACGAAGCTTCAAAATCCTTGAGACTGCGCTACAATCGTAATCACATGTTCACCAATAACGGACTGTAATTCTGTCTCCTTTGTCTCTACATAGGAGATTACTGCATTCATCATATTTTTGCAAATGTCGGCATCATTGTGAACAATCTGTACGCTGATAGAATCTCTTTCTTCCGGCAACAGTCTATCAGAAGTGAATCCTGAAGCAGTGCCAACCGTAAGTAAATCTTCAACCACTCGTACCTTATAATACTACCACATTCATGAGATAATTGCTCCAAATATTTTCGTGTCGATTGCGCGATTCGCGCAATTCGAGCGATTACTTAAGGAGGACTCTCATGAACA
>NZ_VUMU01000030.1 GCF_009695995.1 Waltera intestinalis | reverse complement strand
GTTTGTTCCTTGAAAACCGAATATTGAAATATTAAATCTATTATATCAAGTTTGCAAAACGATATAACAAGACATCCGAGGGATCTTGCAGAGATGTAAGATCAAACAAGCAAAACGAAACAAAACCTAAAGTAACATCACGCTAGATGTGAAAAGCTTTTGAATAAGCAATTAGGTCAAGCTAAAAAGAGCGCAGGGTGGATGCCTTGGCACTAAGAGCCGATGAAAGACGTGATAAGCTGCGATAAGCTACGGGGAGGAGCACATATCCATTGATCCGTAGATTTCTGAATGGGGAAACCCGGCTGAGCATACCTCAGTCACCGTGCACTGAATCCATAGGTGTACGGAGGGAACCCGGTGAACTGAAACATCTAAGTAGCCGGAGGAAGAGAAAGAAAACTCGATTTTCAAAGTAGCGGCGAGCGAAATGGAAAGAGCCCAAACCGGAGTGCGTGCACTCCGGGGTTCGGACTGCATTTATGACTTCTGACTGTAGCGGAACGGTTCTGGAAAGACCGGCCAGAGAGGGTGAGAGCCCCGTAGGCGAAACGGAAAGAAGCAGAGCAGGATCCAGAGTACCACGAGACACGAGAAACCTTGTGGGAATAAGCGGGGACCACCCCGTAAGGCTAAATACTCCTTAGTGACCGATAGAGCAGAGTACTGTGAAGGAAAGGTGAAAAGGACCCCGGGAGGGGAGTGAAAGAGAACCTGAAACCCTGTGTTTACAAACTGTGGAAGTACCATACGAGTACAACCGCGTACTTTTTGTAGAACGGTCCGGCGAGTTACGTTTACTGGCGAGGTTAAGCACTTAAGGTGCGGAGCCGAAGGGATACCAAGTCTTAACAGGGCGTAAAGTCAGTGTACGTAGACCCGAAACCGGGTGATCTACCCATGTCCAGGCTGAAGTTGCCGTAAAAGGCAATGGAGGGCCGAACGCACATCCGTTGAAAAGGGTGGCGATGAGGTGTGGGTAGGGGAGAAATTCCAATCGAACCCGGAGATAGCTGGTTCTCCTCGAAATAGCTTTAGGGCTAGCCTCGTGTTAACCTTGTGGAGGTAGAGCACTGAATATCCTAGGGGGCGTCAAAGTCTACCGAAGATTATCAAACTCCGAATGCCATAAAGGTGATGCACGGGAGTCAGACTGCACGAGATAAGTTGGGTGGTCAAAAGGGAAAGAGCCCAGACCTACAGCTAAGGTCCCAAAGTGCGTGTTAAGTGGAAAAGGATGTGGGATTTCGAAGACAACTAGGATGTTGGCTCAGAAGCAGCCATACATTCAAAGAGTGCGTAATAGCTCACTAGTCGAGAGGTCCTGCGCCGAAAATGTCCGGGGCTAAAACACGACACCGAAGCTTAGGAATGTAGATGAACCTTTGGTTCTATATACATTGGTAGAGGAGCATTGTTAGCGCAGCGAAGCTGTACCGATAAGGAGCAGTGGAGTGCTAAGAAGAGAGAATGCCGGAATGAGTAGCGAGAGGAAGGTGAGAATCCTTCCGGCCGAATATCCAAGGTTTCCAGAGTAAAGCTGATCTGCTCTGGGTAAGTCGGGGCCTAAGGCGAGGTCGAAAGACGTAGTCGATGGATAACAGGTGGAGATTCCTGTACTATGTGTACCCAGAACTGTGGGGACGCATGTGGAGAGCATGAGCCGGGAAAGAGAAAACCGGTACAAGCGGGGTAGGAGTAAGGACAGCAAATCTTCCTTACAATCCGAAGACGTGATGTGGACCGAACCAAAGTAGGGAAGCGTGTGAGCCATGTGCCAAGAAAAGCCGCTATTGTGATACACATACCCGTACCGTAAACCGACACAGGTGGATGAGGAGAGAATCCTAAGGCCGACGGAAGAAGCATTGTTAAGGAACTCGGCAAAATGACCCCGTAACTTCGGGAGAAGGGGTGCCCTGTGAAAGCAGGGCCGCAGAGAATAGGCTCAAGCAACTGTTTAGCAAAAACACAGGTCTATGCGAAACCGAAAGGTGAGGTATATGGGCTGACGCCTGCCCGGTGCTGGAAGGTTAAGAGGAGAAGTCAGGCAACGAAGCTTCGAATTTAAGCCCCAGTAAACGGCGGCCGTAACTATAACGGTCCTAAGGTAGCGAAATTCCTTGTCGGGTAAGTTCCGACCCGCACGAAAGGCGTAATGATTTGAGCACTGTCTCGACAATGCATCCGGTGAAATTGAAGTACCAGTGAAGATGCTGGTTACCTGCGCCAGGACGGAAAGACCCCATGGAGCTTTACTCCAGCTTGATACTGGGATTCGATACTGTATGTACAGGATAGGTGGGAGACGTTGAACATAGAACGCCAGTTTTATGTGAGTCGCTGTTGGGATACCACCCTTGCAGTATTGGATTTCTAACCTGCACCCATGACCTGGGTGGGGGACAATGTCTGGCGGGGAGTTTGACTGGGGCGGTCGCCTCCGAAAGGGTATCGGAGGCGCTCAAAGGTTCCCTCAGAATGGTTGGAAACCATTCGAAGAGTGCAAAGGCAGAAGGGAGCTTGACTGTGACACCGACGGGTGGAACAGGTACGAAAGTAGGACTTAGTGATCCGGTGGTATAAAGTGGGATTGCCATCGCTCAACGGATAAAAGCTACCCTGGGGATAACAGGCTTATCACTCCCAAGAGTTCACATCGACGGAGTGGTTTGGCACCTCGATGTCGGCTCATCGCATCCTGGGGCTGTAGCAGGTCCCAAGGGTTGGGCTGTTCGCCCATTAAAGCGGTACGCGAGCTGGGTTCAGAACGTCGTGAGACAGTTCGGTCCCTATCCGGCGCAGGCGGAGGATATTTGAGAGGAGCTGTCCTTAGTACGAGAGGACCGGGATGGACGGACCACTGGTGTATCTGTTGGCTATCAGAGCCATGGCAGAGTAGCCAAGTCCGGCAGGGATAAACGCTGAAGGCATCTAAGCGTGAAGCCCCCCTCAAGATGAGATATCCCTCAGAAATGAGTAAGACCCCTTGAAGACTACGAGGTAGATAGGAATGAGGTGTAAGCACAG
>NZ_VUMU01000029.1 GCF_009695995.1 Waltera intestinalis | reverse complement strand
TCCTCATCAGCTCGATACCCGGCTCTTACATCCCCAATATACAGCTCTGTAAATTCCTCCATACGGAAAGAATTTTTCAGATACTCCGTCTGCAAAACCGCATCCTGCTCTGACTGGAAATATCCTGCAATCTCCGGTCTTTTATGGATAAGATAATTATCAAAACATAAAATTCCCTTTTGAAGCTCTGTGAAATCTTCGGTTTTATCCGAAAAAGAACCGGATAATGAGTTGCTGTCACTATCCGGCTCCCTCATGGTATTATTAGATTGTTCCTCACTGCTTAAATGTAGATCAGTTCTGTCAGCACGATTTCCTCCGCTGAGTGTCTGATGTTGTTCATCTTCGCTACCCAGCGCATCTGATCGGCTGCTTTCAGTTCCTCGTTCACTCCCTCCGACTTCGCCATCTGTCCGGTCAGAAGTTCCATTCTCTGCTCTGCCTGCTCCTGTATCTGCAGACAATGTGCTTTCAGCTCCCCTGTCAGAATCATTCCCTGATAAATCCCTCTCCTGTGCTCCTTCAGAAAGTTCTTCCTCATCAGTCCGTACTTGGTCAGTGCCTTCTCCGGCTCCTCGTTCGCTGTCAGGTTCGGAATCAGATAATCCCCGTTCTTTTCGTATGTCAGTTTCATTGGCAATGCCCTCCATTTCTGTATGATTTTCAGTTTCCTTTGGTTTTTCTATTGTCGTTTCACTTTCACGCTTTAAAGCATTATAGTCTGCTTTTGGTGCATTTGCAAGTCCTTTTTCAACATTTTCTTCATGGCTTCCAATATGCTCCCCAGCCGCTTTTTCTCTTGCCTTATTTCGGGCAATCTGACGCTCGTATGCCCCTATTGTCCTTCCAATTTCCATAAGCAGGGGCTTACACATTTCCGTAGTTGCATTTCCAATGACAGCTAATGACTTTGTATTATTAAATTCGTGGATATATTCAAAATTCATGTCATCTTTCCACAAATCCATATCGGCACCGCATCGGGATAGCAGGGTAAAGGAGATACTGGAAGCCAGCGTTTCCCTCAACCTAATTCCAAGATTCAGTTCATCCAGATCATCAAGGAAACTGCCCTCTTTCACATAGTTTAGCTCCGGTAAAAGTTCCTCATAATAATCCTGGGCAATCCTGTCAGCTATCTCCATAATCCTCTCTTCAAAAGGCATATTTACATCGGTTCCACCATAAGTCTTTTCAAGCTGTGCAAGCACAGGAGCCTTATGTTCCTCCTTAAGTTCCCACAGATTTGGGTCACGCCCGATTCTTCTTGCCTTATGCACATCTGATACATCAAAGACATATTTTAATCTCGGACGTTCGCTGTCCGTATCAATCAGGGCAATTCCTTTCGCTCCACGGTTGACCCAGCAATTCATCTTTTCATTCCACGTTTCAAGTGAAGCACAGGCTGTAGCATCTGGTCTTTGGGCGTATATTAACATCTGCTCGTTAAAGGGATATTTATACAGTCTTGCAGCCGTGGTCAGAAATCTGGTCCATTCATTTTCGTTTTTAACAATATCTCCTGCTGTCATTTCTGCCAGTGCAGATATATAATGATATTTTCCTGCCATAGATACTCCTTTCGATTCAATTTCTCATAGTAACAGAAAAGCAGCCCAAAGTGGCTGCCTTCCTGTTTATTATGTATGAAGTGGCTAAATCACCGCTTCTTTCTTTTTATCTGCTGTCGGTTGCTTCCTGTCAGCATCCATCTTCATCACATCATTTTTCTTTTCTGCAAGTCTCTCTTTTAGTGAAGGACGTTCTTTTTTCTCATCACGCTTTTCCGCTTTCTGTTTTGCACGTTCCTCTGCACGGTCACTGCGAAACAGCTCATGTTCTTTTGCATCATATTCATACACATGATCTGAAAGTCGTTCCTCTGGTGCTACCTGTGTCTGGTTCACTTCCTGCACCATCTGTTCAAGGTCTCTTAACTCCATTCCGGCATCTTTCGGGATAATCAGCGTTTCATGTATAGAAGAAGGCAGTACATAAAAGTCACCGACTTTGTCTGCAATTTCCTGTCTAATATCATCGTTTAATATGGCGGCAGCTCCATTTAGCTTTGCATCATTTGTAAGCACAAACATTGTGTCAGGAACATCCGGTATCATCCGGGACGCCATTTCCCTTGCCTCTGATATATCCATATCATTGTCCCTTGCAATATCCCCAGCCATCATTTCTATAATAGTCTCGCTCATTCCCTTGAAGCTGTATGGCTGTAAATCATCCATGTTCAAAAGAGCCTGTTCATGTAAATCCTCAAGGGTAATCCCATACCTTTCCATCAGATTATCTGTAATCGTTATGGTTGCAGTACCTTCCGCATTTTTGTCCATTAAAATCTGATACACAACCGCCAGATCTTCCACCTTGGTGTATGGTTTATCCTCAAGGAACTGCCTGTTGGCTTCCTCATTGATGAGCTTGCACACAATCTTGTCTTTTACGTTATCAAAATCAGTAACCGCAGATACATCCATATCATGGTCAATATAATGTGCCTGATATGTGGCTGCAATCTGCCCAAGCACATCATCCATCTCAGCTCCGTCCTGTATCTGTTCAAAATACGGATTCAGATATACGGTTGGAGAAATATTGCTTTCTTCCGTCCGGATTGTCAGACCATCCAAAACACAGTCATTATTCTTTACTACCTGATGAACAGAAACCGTTGCATCTGCAAATTTCTCCGGTAAAAAATCCTGTATCTGCTCTTTTACCTGTTCTACAAAATCCTTATATTCCATTACTTTCTCTCTCCCTTCCCGGTATTCTTCTGTGATTTGTCTGCCAGCTTTGATGCTTTCGTTCCATATAGCTGATAACGTTTCATCATGCTCTGCTTGTTTGTTTCCGTGATTTCTTTTTCTAACTGTTTCATTCCTGGTTTCCTCCTTACTCTGCATGTGTTCCAAAAGAAAAAGATGTATTATCCTGTTTCTTTGTACTGAATTTAGCTTTTACATCTGCTACCTTATTTTCCAAGGCTCCAAACATAGCCTCTACCTGCTCCGCTGTATATTCATAAGCTGACTTATTGGCAAGGTGTTCCAATCTTCCAATCGCATCAATCGCTTTGTTCATGCGGTATTCACCAAGGCGGATGAACTTCTCCGCTTTGGTTTCATTATTCTTTGCCGCAGGCTCCTCATCCTGTGTTCCGACTCCGTTTACAGTTACATTTTCATTTACTTCATTCATGTTCGTATCCTCCATTTTTCTATGCTGTTACTTACTTCTTTTTGCAAACTCCAGCTTGACCTTATACTGTGAGCCTTTGATTTTCTTGCCATCCTTGGTATAGGAATAATCCTCAATTCCTTCCGGAATCAGGTAAGCATCGTAAGTGCCTTTCTTTCCCTTTAAACCTTTAACGAAAGTCTTTTTCCCCTCCAGCATACTCTTAATCTGCGTATCAGAAAGTACAGTCCCCATAGCCTTGCCAACATTCATACCACACTTATTTTTGCAGTAGGCTCCATATTTTCCCTTTACTACATCACCGCCACATTTCGGACATTTTCCAAGGGCTTCCTGTGCGCTCTGATTTCCTCCAAACATGGATTTCTGCTCGTCACTAATGCTGTGATAGGTCTGCACAAGGTTCTTTACCATATCCGCAATGCCATCCATAAATTCCTGCATGGAATACTCGCCCTTTGCAACAAGGGTAAGGGCATTTTCCCAATCAGCAGTAAGTTTCGGAGACTTCACCACATCCGGAAGCACCGTAATCAGCTTTATTCCGTCCTCTGTTGGGATCATCTGCTTTTTCTCACGCTTCACGAAACCGTCCTTAACTAACTTCTCTATAATGTCTGCTCTGGTGGCAGGTGTACCAAGTCCCTTACGCTCCACATCGTCACTCATGTCCTCGTTTCCGGCTCGCTCCATTGCAGACAAAAGGGAATCTTCC
>NZ_VUMU01000003.1 GCF_009695995.1 Waltera intestinalis | reverse complement strand
ATGCCATTCTGACTACTTTCACGCTTCCGCTGGTCTGCCAGCCTTCATGCAAACATTCTGTTTTTACACAGCCTGTCTTAAAATCATAAATGCGATTCGCATTCCTTCTGGTATCATCGTTAATGCCGAGGCAATAGCAAAGTGCCTTGTGGTACACATCCTGATACCTTACTTCTTCTAATTTCTCGTAGTAGAATTTCTCATGTGCTTCACTGATAAAAATAACGCTCTCTTTCTTTGTGTTTTCTGCTCCTAACGCTGTACTATTCATGCTTTATTCCTCCAATTCTTTATTTTTGACCATAACCACACTCGCAGCATAGCTGCTCGTTGTCGCGGCATTCGCCAAATGCTCATGCAAGCATGGCACTTGGCTCATTGCAACACGCAAAAAGGACACTCCCAAATTTTCACTTGGAAAGTGTCCTTGAAGTACAAAATATAAAATTGAATGTCGCACAAAACGTATTATTAAGTATTATTCCGTATTATGCGTAGCAAATTTGTAGTAAATTTGTAGTAAATCACAACTTGTAATCGCTGAACCCCTTGATTTTACTGGCTTTATTTGTCCAATGACTTCATCGTCGGGAAGAGCAGAACATCACGGATCGCAGGAGAGTTGGTCAGCAGCATTACCAGACGGTCGATACCGTAACCGATACCGCCGGTAGGAGGCATACCGATCTCCAGTGCGTTCATGAAATCTTCATCGGTCGTATTGGCTTCCTCATCGCCTGCTGCCAGTGCAGCTTCCTGCGCCTTGAAACGCTCTCTCTGGTCGATGGGGTCATTTAACTCGGAATAAGCATTACACATCTCACGTCCGTAGATGAACAGCTCGAAACGCTCTACATAATCAGGCTTGTCCGGCTTTCTCTTGGTCAGAGGAGAGATCTCTACCGGATGATCCATGATGAATACGGGCTGGATCAGATGCTCTTCTACGAACTCCTCGAAGAACAGGTTCAGGATATCGCCCTTGGCATGACGCTCTTCGTAGTGTACACCCTTCTCGTCTGCCAGCTTCTTCGCAGCAGTGGTATCGGGAATCTGGTCGAAGTCAACGCCTGCATATTTCTTGACAGCATCTACCATGGTCAGTCTCTCGAAAGGCTTGCCCAGGTCGATGGTCTCTTCTGCATAAGGGATCACGGTAGTACCGCATACTTCCTGTGCCACATAGCGGAACATGTTCTCAGTCAGATCCATCATTCCGTAATAGTCGGTGTATGCCTGGTACAGCTCCATCAGTGTGAATTCCGGATTGTGTCTGGTGTCCAGACCTTCGTTACGGAATACACGGCCGATCTCGAAGACACGCTCCATGCCGCCGACGATCAGTCTCTTCAGGTACAGCTCCAGGGAGATACGCAGCTTCACGTCCTCATCCAGCGCATTGTAATGGGTCTCGAAAGGTCTTGCTGCCGCACCGCCGGCATTGGATACCAGCATGGGGGTCTCTACTTCCAGGAAGCCCTGTCCGTCCAGATAACGACGGATGGCGCTGATGATCTTAGAACGCTTTACGAAAGTATCCTTAACATCCTGATTCATGATCAGGTCGGTATAACGCTGACGATAACGGATATCGGTATTGGTCAGGCCATGGAACTTCTCAGGCAGGATCTGTAAGCTCTTGGACAGCAGTATTACCTGGGACGCATGTACGGAGATCTCGCCGGTCTTGGTCTTGAAGACTTCGCCCTCGATACCTACGATATCGCCCACATCATACTTTTTGAAATCCGCATAGGACTCTTCTCCGATGCTGTCTCTTGCCACATATACCTGGATATTGCCGGGCAGATCCTGTACATTACAGAAGGATGCCTTACCCATGACACGTTTGGACATTACACGTCCGGCGATACGGACGGTCTTGCCTTCCAGTTCTTCGAAATTATTCTTGATATCAGTGCTGTGATGGGTCACATCATATTTGGTGATCTGAAAAGGATCCTTGCCTGCCTGCTGCAGGTTAGCCAGCTTCTCACGCTTTACCTTAAGCAGCTGGTGAATATCCTGCTCCTGTACATTTGTGTTCTGTGTATCTGCCACTTTTTTCCACTCCTTACTCTGTCTTACTTATTCAACGTTACTTCTCTGGATCTCCAGAATCTTATATGCGAATACACCTGCGGGTGTCTCTACTTCTACGGTATCGCCGACCTTATGACCGATCAGTGCCTTACCTACGGGGCTCTCGTTGGAGATCTTGCCCTTTAAGCTGTTCGCCTCGGTGGAACCTACGATCTTGTAATCCAGCTCTTCGCTGTATTCGATATCCAGGATCTTGACCTGGCAGCCGATGTTGATCTTATCCAGATCTACTTCATCCTCGACTACGACTTCTGCGTTCTTCAGGATCTTCTCCAGCTCTTCGATACGGGCTTCGATGTCTCTCTGCTCATCCTTCGCTGCATCGTACTCAGCGTTCTCGGACAGGTCTCCCTGCTCTCTTGCTTCCTTAATCTTCTGAGCAACTTCCTGACGTTTTACCACTTTCAGATCATGTAACTCATCCTCATATTTTCTGAGGCCTTCGTAGGTCAAAATGTTTTTCTTTTCCTGCATGATACCGCACCTTCCTGTTTTCTATATTTTGCGCTACCGACACTCCCGGCAACATAACTGCCTAATCAACCGAGTTATTATACCCATTTTTACTGATGGTGTCAAGGTATTCCAAGGCTTTTCGCGGGTCTTTCCACTCTTTTTTCATGGAAAAATAACGGATCTGCGGACATCCGGACGCGACACGGCGTTCCTTTTCCTCCGATGCCGGAAAATCCAGCCAGACGCTGCCCGCTGCCAGCCCGCCACCGTAGACTTTATCACTGTCGCTAAAATCCAGCACCACGCAGGGCGCCGTCGCCTCCAGCCGCACCCTGTCGTAATCTGCCGCTTCCGGTAGCAGACGGATCTCCGGGATCAGTCCGTATTCGTCTTCCAGTTCCCAGGTCAGTTCTTCTTCCTCCTCCCGATATTCTCTGTCCGTGAGGTACCATTTCACGCTGCGCAGTGCCGCCACATACCGCAGCAACACGTAGGGCAGAAAGGGATTCTTCCCCAGCACGATCACATCCGGACACAGCGGATGTCCCACCGCATCCTCTCCGTACCGCAGCAGATGTTCCACCCAGTTCTGCTGCCGGTATTCCCGGAATTCCCTTCCGTAATAAAAAGACAGGGGTTCTCGGCACACAATGTATGTGTGGTCCGGATCCTCTGTCAGTTCCCGCAATTGTTCCCGGAGTATTTGCTCCGTCTGTTTCTGTTCTGTGCCATACGCTCCCGTCACTGCCGCCCTGACCAGACGGTAATCCCGGAATAGATATTCCGTCCGGCGAACAGTCACCGCCTCCGTAGTTTTCTGCGTTTTTGCAGTTTTCCACAGTGCATGGAATATTTTAAAAAGTTTTCCCCGGGGAGCGTTTCCCTTCTGCACAGGCTGTGACTTACATACCGCTGCCTGTGCCCTCTGTTCCACGGTTTGTCTCACCGGATAGAGATACAAAATAGTGTCCATGCTACAGTGTATGCAGCCAGCCCGATTATATGCACAGTGCTGCATCATACAAAGCCATATTCTATACAGCCTTCCGCAGACACTGCTGTACACCGGGCTCCCGGCACTACTCTTCATCCGGGAATATGTCATGCACGCCCCGGATGAGCTCGTCCATTTTCTCCATGGTGTTGATGGTCTGGCGGAAATGGGCGGAATGGGGCATTCCTACGGTATACCAGGACAGATGCTTGCGCATCTCCCGGACGCCGGTATATTCGCCCTTGTATTCCAGCTGCAATGCCGCATGGCGCAGGATCAGTTCCCGCTTCTCCCTGTTCGTGGGTCTCGCGGGGATCGTGCCGTCTGTAAGGTAGGATACCACTTCCCGGAAGATCCAGGGATTGCCCTCTGCCGCCCGGCCGATCATGACGCCGTCACAGCCGGTCTGCTCCAGAATGGCTTTCGCTTTCTCGGGGCTGTCCACATCGCCGTTACCGATGACGGGAATCTTCACCGCATCCTTCACCTGTGCGATGATGTCCCAGTCTGCCTGTCCGCTGTAATACTGGGATCTGGTCCGTCCATGCACCGCTACCGCTGCCACACCGCAGGCTTCCGCGATCTTCGCGATCTCCACGGCATTGACATGGTCATCATCAAACCCCTTCCGGATCTTCACGGTCACCGGCTTGTCGATGGCTCTGACTAACGCCGTCAGGATCTGCTCCACCAGCTTCGGATCCTTCATCAGTGCGGAGCCCTCGCCGTTATTCACTACCTTTGGTACCGGGCATCCCATGTTCAGGTCCAGAATGGAAAAAGGACGCTCCTCGATGCGTTTTGCCATCTCCGCAAGAATCTGCGGATCAGAACCGAACAGCTGCAAGGAAGCAGGCACCTCGTCGGGATGGATCTCCATAAGGCTGTCAGTATTTTTATTGTTATAATAGATTGCCTTGGCACTCACCATCTCCATGCACACCAGTGCTGCTCCCATTTCTCGGCAGAGCAGACGAAATGGCAGGTCGGATACGCCTGCCATAGGTGCCAGGATGATGGGATTATCCAGGGTCACATTGCCAATCTGTAATTTCTTCATAATCTCTCCGTGGTCCGGTATCCTAATTTATTTCCCGGATACTACTTTCGGTTCTTGTCGTAGATGATCCGCAGTCCATCCAGCGTCAGAGAGCTGTCATAGATATCAATGCTGTCGGTCTCGTCTGCGATGGCACGTCCCAATCCCCCGGTGGCTACCACCTTCAGATTGGCAAGACCGCTCTCTTCCTTTACCTTGCGAATGATGTATTCCGTCTGTCCGATCTGACCATACATCAGACCGGCCTGCATACTGGTAATGGTCTCCTGTGCCAGAATAGTCTTCGGCTTGCGGATCTCGATATTCGGCAGCTTCGCCGTCTCTTTCCATAAGGCCTCGGAACTGATGCGGATGCCGGGAGCTGTGATACCTGCGGTAAATCTTCCGTCCTCCGTGATCAGGTCATACGTGGTGGCAGTACCGAAATCCAATACCAGCACCGGTCCGCCGTATTTCACATAGGCTGCCACCGCATCGACGATACGGTCCGCACCGATTCCTCTGGGATCCTCTGTTGCGACTTTAATCCCACTCTTCACACCGGGTCCCACGATCAGCGGTTTTGTTTTCAGATATCTGATAATTGCACTGGTCAGGGAATGCATCACATCCGGCACGACGCTGGCGATGATGGCTCCTTCGATATCCGAGGTCTTAATTCCGTTACTTTTCAACAGCTGTGTGATCATGATCCCGTATTCATCTGAAGTTCTGGGAGTCTTTGTCATGATCCGGAAGGTGGCTGCCAGTTTTTCCCCACGGAAGACACCCATGGTCATATTGGTATTACCTACGTCTATGACAAATATCATTCGCCGTCCTCCTCATCCAACAGTTCCGAAACATCTTCTTTTTTGATAAATACACGGTAGTACAGACTTAAGGATTCGAAAAGCTCCTGTCTGCTCCGACGGATCTCAGCGATCAGCAGTCCGGATGAGACCTCATCGTAATAGATGTCATCGTCATCCGCGTTAGTCTCCATGACCACGTTGCCGTCCTCTTCAAAGGCGATGGTAAACACGCCTCCCACTTCCTCAGTGAACAGCACGCAGATGATGTGCAATTCTTCCTTGATGGATTCGGGAATCATTTTGAATTGTTCTTCGTTAAAGTAATATTTTTTCTCATAGGCATTCGCGCCGCAGAGTACAATTTTGTTCTCGTCCATAATTTTCTATCCTGTTATTTTTATTCTAAATCTGCTTCTGGTTCATGGTGCATCACGCTCCGCTGCCTCAGATGCTACACGTAGCCGTATACCCCACGCACAGACACCTCGCCGGCATAGACTTCCTCTATGCTGCCGTCCTGTCTCTCTACGAGAAGCTCGCCCTGGTCGTTGATCCCACGGGCGGTACCGCGGAATTCTCCCTTGGGATCCAGCACGCAGACTTCTCTGTCCCGGTTCACCAGGAGCTTCGCATAGGAGTCTCTGAGCCCTTTCAGATCATGGGTCTGTAAGAAGATCTCATAATCCTCCTCAAAAGCTTCCATGATGTCCGCGATCAGCTGGCTGCGGGAGATCCGGAATCCACACTGTTCCTCGATGGCTGCTGCCCGGTCCCGGATCTCCTCCGGGAATTCCTGCCTGCGCACATTGATGCCCACGCCGATGACAATGTGATGGATATAAGCCCGTTCCATGCTCATCTCCGTGAGGATACCACAGACTTTTTTCCCATCCACCACAATATCATTGGGCCACTTGATGCCTACCTTTGCCGCACCTTCTTCACTGCCGCGTCCGAGAGTCTGCCGAATACCCTTAGCCACCGCCAGTGCCATGACTAACGTTAACATCGGTGCACAGTCCGCATTGAAATCCGGTTTGAGCATTAACGTATAGTAAATATTGCTTCCCGAAGGGCTCTCCCAGCCGCGGCCTCTGCGGCCCCGTCCGGCAGTCTGCTGATCCGCTACGACCAACAATCCGCTCTCTGCTCCCTGTTCCGCTTCCAGCTTGGCACGGATATTGGTGGAATCAATGCTGTTGAAAAACAGTAAGGGATGTCCCACCCACTTTGTCTTCAATCTGCTTTGGATATCGGCCTGGTTATAGACCTCCTCCGCCTGATCCACCAGGTGGTACCCCTTGTTCTGTACCGCCTCGATGACATAGCCTTCTTTCTTCAGTTGTCCGATTGCTTTCCATACGGCAGTCCGTGATACTCCGAACTGCTCACAGAGTTCCTGTCCGGAGACGTAAGTCCCCTTTTCCCGCAGGAGCTCCAATATCTTTGCTTTCATACTCATAAAGTTGCCGCCATCACTGCCTTGATTGTGTGCATACGATTTTCTGCCTCTTCAAATACCAGAGACTGTCCGGATTCAAATACTTCGTCGGTGACTTCCATCTCGGTGATGCCGAAACGCTCACCCATCTGGGCACCGATCTTGGTCTTCAGATCATGGAATGCGGGGAGACAATGCATAAAGATTGCCTGCTCACCGGCATTATCCATCACCGCTTTATTCACCTGATAAGGGGACAATTCCTTGATACGCTCGGTCCATACTTCGTCCGGCTCACCCATGGATACCCAGACATCCGTATAAATGACATCCACATCCTTGGTACCTGCCTTCACATCTTCGGTCAGGGTGATGCTGCCGCCGGTCTGTGCCGCAATTGCTTCACACTCTGCCACCAGCTCTTTTGCCGGGAAATATTTTGCTGTGGTGCATGCGGTAAAATGCATACCCATCTTCGCACAGGCTACCATCAGAGAGTTTCCCATGTTGTAACGGGCATCTCCCATATAAGTCATGCGGATCCCCTTCAGGTGTCCGAAATGCTCACGGATAGTCAGAAGATCTGCCAGCATCTGGGTGGGATGGAATTCATTGGTCAGTCCGTTCCATACGGGAACCTTGGAGTATTTCGCCAGTTCCTCTACGATATCCTGTCCAAAGCCACGGTATTCGATACCCTCGAACATGCCTGCCAGTACTCTGGCGGTATCGGCGATGCTTTCTTTTTTACCGATCTGGGATCCGGTAGGATCCAGATAAGTGGTACCCATTCCCAGGTCATGCGCTGCCACTTCAAAAGCACATCTGGTACGGGTACTGGTCTTCTCAAAGATCAGAGCCACATTCTTGCCTCGGAGGGTATCTACGGGGATTCCTTTTTTCTTTTTATCTTTCAGGTCTGCCGCCAGGTCCAGCAGATATTCGATCTCTTCCGGTGTGAAATCCAATAATTTCAAAAAATCGCGTCCCTTTAAATCCATAATACTCCTCTTTTCCGAGGCTTCGGCCTCTGTATTATTTTTAGCTATATGTAATCAATATACTTCATTATCCGGTGTTTTTCAACCCCTCGCAGCATGCACTTTATGCCACGTTTTCTGATCCTTGGAGCAAAAAAGGATCCCTACCGGCATTCCGGAAGAGATCCTCTTTGATCTGTCTGATTCTATTCGGTATGACTTTTATTCTGCTTTTTTGCCGGCTGCTGCCTTGAAGGTCTCTGCTATGCTGGCAATGCCCTGCAGCTCTGCGGGGAGCAGGATGGTGGTGGCCTGACCGTCCGCTACTTTCTCGAATGCTTCCAGGCTCTTTAACTTCAGGACTGCGGCATCTGCACCCGCTTCCTTCAGCATCTTGATACCGTCGGCATTCGCCTGCTGCACCTTGAGGATGGCTTCGGCTTCACCTTCTGCCTCGCGGATCATCTTCTCCTTCTCTGCCTCTGCACGGAGGATGGCTGCCTGCTTATCTGCCTCTGCGCGAAGGATGGCGGATTCCTTAGCACCTTCTGCCTCCAGGATCTTAGCCTTTTTCTCACCTTCGGCACGGGTTACGGCTTCACGTCTCTCACGCTCTGCCTTCATCTGCTTCTCCATGGCGTTCTGGATCTCTGCGGGAGGGATAATGTTCTTCAGCTCTACACGGTTCACCTTGATACCCCAGGGATCGGTGGCAATATCCAGTGCCGCACGCATCTTGGTATTAATGGTCTCACGGGAGGTCAGGGTCTGATCCAGCTCCAGGTCACCGATGATGTTACGCAGGGTGGTGGCAGTCAGATTCTCGATCGCCATCATAGGGTTCTCTACGCCATAGGTGAACAGCTTAGGATCGGTGATCTGATAGAAGACTACGGTATCGATCCGCATGGTTACGTTATCTTTGGTAATTACGGGCTGGGGCGGAAAATCCGCTACCTGCTCCTTTAAGTTAACTTTTCTGGCAACCTTGTCGATAAACGGGATCTTTAAGTGAAGTCCTACATTCCAGGTTGCCTGGTAAGCACCCAGACGCTCGGTGACGTAAGCCTTTGCCTGGGGAACTACCTTAATACAGGATACGAAGATACATAATACTAAAACGGCAATAATGATCAATGCTAACATTTTTCCTCCTTCTGCGTACGTCTGTGTACGCTGCGTACCCCTTGTACGCACTTTTCCCTCATGGATTGGTTCTACACGATTCTTACGACTGCGGCTCTGATAGGTTTTCCGTCACTTTTGCCATCTGGGGATCCACTTTAACGATCAGCTTGACCCCGTTGACTGCCACAATGTCCACCACGGTCCCGGGCTGTAAATTCAGTCCGTCTTCTTCCGTTCTGGCACTCCATTCCTGTCCACCTACCGTTACCTGTCCTATGCCCTGCAGATTGTCGATCTCGCTGGTCACGATGGCCTGCCTGCCGATCATGCTTTCCACGTTCGTCCTTACGCGGTCCTTGTTGAAATACCGGACAGCGACAGGTCTGGTGAAAAATAACAGCAGCAGAGATACTGCAAAAAATAACAGGATCTGTAACCAGACCGGTCCATGAAATGCGGCAACGATCACTGCCACAGCCGCGCCTCCGGCGAACCATATGCTCGTCAGTCCCAGAGTAGCGACCTCCACCCCGATCGATACGATCAATACCACTAGCCACAAGGTTATCATTTCGCTCATATAATCACTCCTTTGGTTTTGTAGTTGTATCCAGTGTACTACAAATGTATGTGTGTGGCAACTGCTACCTTCGCACGATACTTATGGTTATTGTGCTATCTTAGGATGTCTTTGTAGTCAAAAAGACGGCATCCCCTCTGGGACACCGCCTCTTTTGTAATTTTAATGATGCCAGGGTCAAAAGGTCTAAGCCCACATGAGCTTGCTCATAAGTGGGTGAAAGACCTTATGACCCGCCCCGATATGAGCATAAAAGTGGGATGATAATCCCACGATATGCGAATAGAGGGGAAGGATTGTGGGAGTGCATAGCACGGAACAATCCGTAGGCATCAAAGTCGGGGGCTTTTGACCCCGACATCATTTTAATAGAATACATGATTACCGATCACGATTCCGTCACGGCCGTTGTTACGTCTGAAGTGTGTCAGATCTCCCACATTGGATACGCCGGAGATGGCTTCTTCCGCTGCCTTGATGCAGCTTGCGTTGATCTTGCCGGATTCGTATACGGTATTTACCTTACCGTTCAATGCCGGAGTGAACTGTCCGGACGCATAGATCACACCATGAATGCTACTCGGGTAAGCGCCGCTTCGTACACGGTTCATAACGACTGCACCTACTGCCAGCTGTCCTTCGTAGCTTTCACATCCTGCTTCGCACTGGATCAGTGCTGCCAACAGCTGCGTGGTATCCGCATCGGTGGTGTATTCGCCGTAGTTCACATGACGTTTTGCTTCACGCTCTGCGGCTTCTCTTGCTTTGATCTCCTCTAAAGTCTCACCGGAGTCGATCTGGAAATCCACTGTTACATACTCCGCAGACACATATCCGTCTGCTCCTTCGTAGTCGATGCAGACCCATTTGGGATTACTGTTATCTACCACATCCACTATATCGCCCTTGGGAAGAAGTCCCAGAACTCCGGCCTCCTGATCCGCCTCGGTTCTCACACGAAGAGTCTCCGTGTTGATCTGTGCGATCATTCTTCCGACATCGTTGGCCAGTGCCTTCGCATCATCCCCAAACAGGAGATATTCGTCTTTGGCCCAGCCGATCAGCGTACCGGACTGGATCTTAGTCCATCCGTCCTTCTGCTCTAAGATTGTACCTCCACAGTCCTTGTATAACTTACCGACCTTGGAAGCATCCTCACTGGCATCGCTTCGTACATTCACGGCATCTCTTACGTTTGCCATGACCAGCCCGGAACTGATCTCTTCCTCAGAGGGGAATGTCAGATTCAATTCCTTCACCGTTGCATTGATGACCTCAGTACTGTTTTTGGAACCGGGGTCTAAGATCGATGCGACACCACCGTTCAGATCATTAACATAGTTTTTAGTATTGCTTGCCTGTGCGGTCATGCTCATTTGCATGCTCAGGAAGATAGAACAGAGCAGTCCTGCACATACAACCAGCATTCTTCTGCTTTTTGTCATCTTGATACACGCCTTTCCCACAGGGAAATTCCCCGGACGGGGTAGTATACCTGCAGATCTCCCAGTGAATAGTATATGATGTATTTCTTAATATTTTCACCAGTTTGTTACAAAAATGTTAAATTTGTTACGCGGAATATCATAGCAGATGACAAAATTTTTGTCAAGTTATGGGGGGGTTGGGCGCTATTTAGCCATGACAGCTCGGCTTGCGCCATTCGCAAAGTCGCGTTATCACGCTTTTCGTCACTGCGTGACTACCTTTGCTCATGAACCGGCGCTCAACTCATGAACATATTCGTTCACAAAATCATGTTAACATGATTTTTGCTCTCGACTCTGTTCATGGTCGAGCTGTCACTACATACATTTTGACTTCTCGATGCAGGCGTCCATGGCATCCATCACAGCGGCACGCATGCCCTTCTCTTCCAGTACTTTGACTGCCTGGATGGTGGTACCTCCGGGAGAACATACCATATCTTTCAGCTCCCCGGGATGTTTTCCGGTCTCCAGCACCATTTTGGCACTGCCGAGTACGGACTGTGCTGCGAATTCATAGGCCTGTTTTCTGGGCATTCCGGCTGCCACAGCTTCATCCGCCATGGCCTCAATAAACATAAATACATATGCTGGAGAGCTTCCGCTGACTCCCACGACCACGTCCATCAGACGCTCCGGTACGACACTTGCGATGCCAAAGGAACGGAGTAGGGAAAGCACCTGCTCTGTCTCATCCTCCGTGACATTTTCTCCGATGCATACGCCGGTACAGCCCTCCAGTACCAGGGCCGGCGTATTGGGCATGCAGCGGATCAGCTTAAGCTCCGGTCTGCCAAATGCATCCTTCAGATACTGTAGATTCCTGCCTGCTGCGATACTGACGATCAGGGTATCAGTCTTCACTGCATCCTTGATCTCGGCGATCACTTCCGTGAAAAAGATAGGCTTTACGGCTAAGAACAGGATATCTGCCTGCTCAGCCACGGCAGTATTGTCTGTTGTTGTGTTAATATTAAATTTTGTTTTAACTTTTTCTGCAGTTGTTTCTGTCTTAGAGGAACCGATGATGTCCTCCGGCTTTGCAATGCCCTTCTGCAGCATGCCGCCGATCATTGCCGCTGCCATATTTCCCAATCCGATAAATCCAATCTTCATAATATCTGTCCTCCTGCTCTGTTTTCTACCTAAATATCATATAGCCCCGAACCGCTACTATGCCTACAGATTTCGCTGTCTGTGCGCCTCATACATCAAAAGAGCCGCTGCGATCGAGGCATTCAGGGATTCCACCTTACCCTCCATGGGGATTTTGAGGTATTGCCCAGCCTGGTCGGAGATTTCTTTGGTCAGTCCGTTTCCTTCATTGCCGATGAGAAATGCGGTGGGCTCCCGGAAAGAAAAGCTATCGTAATATTTCTGTCCCTTCAGGTGTGCCGCGTAGGTATGGATTCCTTTTTCATGCATCTGCGTCAGCACCGGGGATAGCTCCGGCACATAGACAAACGGTACCCGGAATATGGATCCCATGGTGGCACGGATGGTCTTGGGATTGAAGATATCCACAGTCTGTTGGTTCATAATAACGCCCGTTATTCCTGCTCCTTCCCCGGTACGTATCATGGTTCCCAGGTTCCCGGGATCCTGTAAATTCTCCAGGATCAAAAATAAAGGCTCCGGCTGTTCCAGAAGCTGTGTCAGATCATAAGAAGGCTGCTCCAACACGGTGAGGATCCCCTGGGGAGTCTGGGTATCTGCCATTTTTGCAAATACCTCCGGGGATACGGTCTCATAGCCGGTCTGCTGAAGCTTATCCCAAAATGCAGTATCGCCGTTCTGTGCGTTCCGGCGGAGCTTCTGCTCCAGTTCTTCTGTGAGATAGACCTCTCTTACGCTTTTTACCGGCGCTTCCTCACACATCCTGACGCCCTCCGCCAGGAATACGTGATCTTTACGCCGTTCCTTCGCCTTCGTCTGCCACTGCACGACCTGTTTTACTTTTGCATTGTTGCTGCTTGTGATCATATCTGTCTGCTCCCTGCTATATATCCATAATAATACATAATAATGCGATTTTTCGTGCTACGCACTCTCAAAATCGCAACATCCATTCGTATTCCGGACTATCGTCCTTCATACTCATGTCTGTTTACTCCTCTCATAGAATGCATCCCCTGTCTGCAAGCAGACGTGATGCATTCTATGGATGAGTTTATTATAGTCAAAAAGGCGCTTCCACGCAATGGGAAACGCCTTTGTCTTCGTATCCGTTCAGATACTCTTATTCATAAAAGTGCCTGCTTCGCAGTCAACGCCGCCAGCGGCTCATCTTTTATTTCATAAGAGTGCGCTCCGCTCATCATGAGTAGAAAAATATGCGTAGTGTGCAAGCACCCACGCATATTTTCTATTCATGATGTCTGAACTGTTAAATTAGATGGAAAGTAAATGAGATACCTCGAACTGATAATCGTTGATACCTTTCTCCATCTGCAGTGCATCCTCAATATCGAAATCGATGAATTCACCGTGCTGGTAACCAACGACACGATTGGTCTTGCCTTCCAGCATGATGTCTACTGCGTAAGCACCCATGATAGATGCATAGTAACGATCCTTCGCAGTAGGGCTTCCTCCACGCTGCATGTAACCTAAGATCGTAGCACGGGTCTCAATACCGGTAGCTGCCTCGATACGGCGTGCCATGGAAGTGGAATGTCCGATTCCCTCGGCATTGATGATGATGTGATGGGTCTTGCCATGCTTACGGTTGGTAATGATATTATTGATAATATTCTGTTCGTTGTAATCGTACTTCTCGGGAAGCAGGATATCCTCGGCGCCGTTGGCAATACCGCACCACAGAGCAATGTATCCGGCATTTCTGCCCATTACCTCGATGATACTGCATCTCTCG
The DNA here is from genome assembly GCF_009695995.1 of Waltera intestinalis. Taxonomy (GTDB): domain Bacteria; phylum Bacillota; class Clostridia; order Lachnospirales; family Lachnospiraceae; genus Acetatifactor; species Acetatifactor intestinalis. Next base: position 286,871 of record NZ_VUMU01000003.1, on the reverse strand, counting down.
TGAGAGGAAGAGGTATCCTTAACCTTATCAATAGCCTGCATTGCAGTGTTCACTGCGGTATCGAAGCCGATGGTGTACTCAGTACATGCGATATCCAGGTCGATGGTTCCGGGAAGGCCGATGGTGTTGATGCCCAGTCTGGACAGAGCCTGTGCACCACGATAGGAACCGTCACCACCGATGACAACGATACCGTCGATACCGTGCTTTTTACAGATCTCAGCGCCCTTCTTCTGTCCTTCCGCTTCCTTGAACTCCAGACAACGTGCGGTTCCTAAGATGGTACCACCGCGTTGGATGATATCGGATACATCCTTGGCTTCCATATCTACGATCTCTTCATTCAAAAGACCCTGATAACCTTTTTTAATACCCTTAACCTTCAGTCCTCTTGCAATGGCTGTACGAACAACTGCACGGATAGCAGCGTTCATTCCCGGTGCATCACCGCCGCTGGTCAGTACACCGATCGTCTTAATCTCTTTTGCCATGACTGTTACCTCCTAAGTAAACGAACGAATAATTTTCTCTTCTCGATTCTTTATTTTAATCTATTTTTGAGCGGTTTTCAATAGGTTTCGTTATAAATTTAACATTTTCTTTTCCAAACTGCGATGCAAGCTTTTCCATTAATGTCTCATCGGCTTTTACCCTGAGATTTGCAGGCAGGATCTTGATGTTTTTAATATCCCTCAGATAGATTACTACATCGTCATTGCCGTCGGAGTCAGCGATGGCCTGTAGCAATTCCTGTTCTCTGGCCTTATAGGCTTCCATATTGGGAAACTGGATCCAGGCCCCCGCGGGCATGCCTTTTTTCTGCCCGGTTCCGGCGTTCTGCGGCCGCTGACCCGGTTGTGTCTGTTCCACTGTTCGGCCTGTCTGTCCGCCTGACATGGCACCGACCGGCTGCTGCCCACTGCCGTTCCCATTTCCATAGGATCCGCCGCGGCTATCTCCCCGGCCTCCGTAATTCCTTGGGAACAGAGGCTGGTTCGCCGCTCTGGCTGCCTGTGCATCCTCGAAGCTGATGATCTGGTCGCAGATCAGCTTGCCGTCCTTGTCCTCTTCCAGGGACACTCTGCCCCGGATGAACACTTTGGCATCCTCTGTAAGCAAAGTGTTGTAGCGCTCGTATACCTGGGGAAATACCACGACTTCCACGTTGCCGATCAGATCCTCCACATTTAAAAATGCCATGATCTTGTCGTTCTTGGTGTATTTTACGTTTTTGTCCGCGATCAGTCCACCGATGACTGCATTCGCCTGATCCTTGACCAGTTCCACCTCTCCGGACTCTTCATCCAACGCAAAGTCTCCGGCGGTATTGCTGATGCAGTTCTGCCACAGCTCCTGGTATTCCTCCAAAGGATGACCGCTGACATAGACACCCAGGACCTCCTTTTCAAAGCCAAGCAGCATTTCCTTGCTGTATTCACCTACATTCGGCATCCGGATATCGAATTCTTCCTTATCTTCTTCGCCGGCGATATCAAACAGGGAAATCTGTCCTGCCAGGTTGTTTTTCTTGTCATGGGCGATGTGATCCGCGATCTGCACATAAACGCTCATGAACTGTTTTCTGGTGCCGCCCAGTCCGTCCATGGCTCCTGCTTTGATCAGGTTCTCAATGGCCCGCTTATTCATCTCTTTTTTGTCGGACATGCGGGTGATGAAGTCCTTCAGGTTTGTGAAGGGGCCTCTCTCCTTACGCTCCTGCACCAGGCTGTCGATGACCGGACGTCCCACACCTTTGATGGCCGTCAGGGCATAGCGGATCTTGCCGTCTGTCACAGAGAATCCGACTTCTCCCGCATTTACATCCGGCGGCAGAATGGCGATATTCATGTTCCGGCAGTTCAAAATATACTCCGATACTTTTTTCGGGTTATCGATGACGGAGGTCATCAGTGCCGCCATGAATTCTACGGGATAATAGTATTTTAAATACGCCGTCTGATAAGCCACCACCGCATAACATGCCGCATGGGACTTGTTAAACGCATACTTGGCGAAGTCCATCATGGTATCGTAGATCTGTCCTGCGGTCTGTTCATCAATGCCGTTGGCGATACAGCCGGGGACATTCTCCTCCGGATTGCCATAGATGAAGTTCGCCCGCTCTTTTTCCATGACGGCCTGCTTCTTTTTACTCATGGCACGGCGCACCAGGTCGCTTCGGCCCAGAGTATATCCCGCCAGGTCACGGACGATCTGCATTACCTGCTCCTGGTATACGATACAGCCGTAGGTGGGTTTCAGGATCGGCTCCAGCTGAGGACAGGCATAGGTCACATCCTCCGGATGGTTTTTCCCCTGGATGTACTTCGGGATAAAATCCATAGGGCCCGGACGATACAGAGAAATACCGGCCACTACATCCTCCAGATTCTGGGGGCGCAGTTCCTTCATGAAGCTCTTCATTCCGGCACTTTCCAGCTGGAACACACCTTCCGTTCTGCCGGTGCCGATGGAAGCCAGTACTTTCGGGTCATTATAATCTATGGCATCCACATCAATGTGTCTGCCGGTGGTATTCTCTATGAATTTTACAGCATCATGGATCACGGTCAGGGTACGCAGTCCCAGAAAGTCCATTTTCAACAGGCCCAGTTCTTCCAGCGTCGTCATGGTGAACTGGGTAACGATGGAACCGTCAGAGCCTCTGGACAGCGGCACGAATTCGTCTGCAGATTTCTGACAGATCACGACACCGGCCGCATGCATAGAGGTATGTCTGGGCAGTCCCTCCAGTCGCTTACACATATCGATCAGGTGGTGGACCTGTTCGTCCTCCTGATAGAGCTTGCGGAATTCCGGATTCATCTCCAGTGCTCTGCTCAGTGTAATGTTCAGTTCGTTCGGCACCATTTTGGCAATAGAATCCACGAACGCATAGGGCAGGTCCATGACACGGCCCACATCGCGGATGACACCTTTCGCCGCCAGAGTACCGAAGGTGACGATCTGTACCACCTTGTCATTGCCGTATTTTCTGCCCACATAATCGATGACCTCCTGTCTCCGTTCAAAGCAGAAATCCACGTCAATATCAGGCATAGAGACACGTTCCGGATTCAGGAATCGTTCAAACAGCAGATTGTAATGAATCGGATCGATGTTGGTGATCTTCAGACAATATGCCACGATACTTCCCGCCGCGGAGCCTCGTCCCGGTCCCACGGGGATCCCGTGCTCCTTCGCATAATTGATGAAATCCCACACGATCAGGAAGTAGTCCACATATCCCATTCTCTGAATAACGCCAAGTTCATAATCCAGGCGCTCCCTGAGCGTCTGTCCGGTCTCTCCGGCGGGCTGATCACCGTCGCCGTAGCGTTCTGCCAGTCCGTCATCGCAGAGCTTATTTAAGTAGCTCCAGGAATCGTACCCCTCCGGCACATCGTATTTCGGCAGCTTCGTCACGCCGAATTCAATCTCCACATTACATCGGTCTGCGATCCTCTGGGTATTCTCCACTGCCTCCCAGGCATAGGGGAACAGTCCCTTCATTTCCTCTTCGCTCTTGACATAATACTGTCCGCCCTCGTAGCGCATACGATCCTCGTCCGCCAGCTTTTTGCCTGTCTGCAGGCACAGCAGAATGTCATGAGGGATCGCATCCTCCGCATAGGTATAGTGCACATCGTTGGTGGTCACCAGGGGAATGTCCAGCTCCCTGCTCATCTGGACCAGTTCCATATTCACGGTTCGCTGTTCCGGAATGCCGTGATCCTGTAATTCCAGGAAATAATTACCCTTACCGAAGCATGCCTCGTATTTGCGGGCCGCCATTCTCGCCTCTTCCTTCATGCCCTTTAAAATAAATCGAGGCACTTCACCTGCCAGACACGCAGACAGCGCAATGATACCCTCGTGAAACTGCTGCAGTACTTCCATGTCCACACGGGGTTTATAATAGTAGCCTTCCGTGAATCCACGGCTGACGATCTTCATCAGGTTCGCATAACCGGTATTGTTCTCCGCTAACAGAACCAGATGGTGATAACGGTCCTCTCCACCGGTCAGTTCCTTGTCAAACCGGGAGTTGGGAGCCACGTACACCTCACAGCCCAGGATCGGCTTAATTCCTGCTTCCCTTGCCGCACGATAAAAATCGATCACACCGTACATAACACCGTGATCAGTGATCGCTGCGCTGTTCATGCCCAATTCCTTGACTCTGGCTACATATTCTTTAATCTTATTGGATCCGTCCAGCAGAGAATATTCTGTATGGACATGAAGATGGGTAAACGCCATTTTGCTGTTCCCTTTCTAGTGCAGTTCTTTTGCTTTTTTCACGCATTCCTCATAGGTCGGTCCTACCTGTTCTCTGTGATAGTCCGGAGCAAGCATCGCCGCAAAATACAGGTTCTCCAGTGTCTCTTCCTGTGCCGCTGTGGGATGGGAAGGCACCACTACACGGGTGCTCCATACTAACATACAGCCGGTATACTCCACCATGAAAAATATGGGCTCCATATTTTTCTCCATACGGCTGTTCAGTGTCAGTTTATCTTCGCCGGAGATCTCTTCCAGTTTCTTGATATGGGAAGGCTGCGGTTCCTCTACACTGCCGTCCGGCAGGATCACGCACTCGCAGGGCTCCATATCTTCCCTATGTGCATTCATATATTCCATGACAGTCATTCCCACACCTCCTTTGTTCTATCTGTCAGTCTGTTATTCTTCCGCCCGGATCGCCCAGCGCATTTTCGTGGAACGGGCTCTGCCGTTCTGCGCGCATTCTTCTGCCGAGGGTCGCACTACATCTTTGGAATAGTCTGCATAAATTCCGTCCCGGCAGCCTTCTTTCAGTGCTCGTTTTACCAGTTTGTCTTCACCGGAATGGAACGTGAGAATCGCGACTCTTCCTCCGGGTTTCAATGCTCCCGGCAACTTTTCCATGAACTCATACAATACTTCAAATTCACGGTTCACATCAATACGCAGAGCCTGGAACGTTCTCTGACAGGTCTTCTTGATCGTATCTTTTTTCTCCTTTTCCGGGAGAAAAACCAGGGTCTTCTCGATCACTTCTCTTAATTTCGTCGTGGTATCGATCCGGTGTCCCTTGCGGATCTCATCGGTGATGGCCTTCGCCAGTTCCTCGCAGTAGGGCTCGTCGGAATTCTCATAGAGCATTCCCGCCAGTTCTTCCCTGCTGATCGTATCTAAGCGCTCGGCCGCACTGATACCCTGTGTCTGATTCAGTCGCAGGTCTAGGGGTCCGTCCACCTTAAAAGAAAATCCTCTCTCCGGATTATCGATCTGCATAGAAGATACTCCCAGATCCGCCAGGATAAAATCAAATCCACCGGCCTCTTTTGCGATCTCATCTATGGTACAGAAATTCTGCAATTTAATTGTCAGGATATCCTCTCCATACCCGGCATCCGCCAGACGTTTCCTCGTCTTGGCAGACTCTTCCGGATCTACATCTGTGGCATAGATATGGCCACGGCCCTGTAACTGTTCCAGCATAGCTTTTGTATGTCCACCGTACCCCAGCGTCGCGTCAAATCCGGTCTCTCCCGGCTGGATCTTCAGAAAATCCAGGATCTCCTGTACCATAATGGATCTATGCATACCTGCGGGCGTATTGCCCTTGCTGATGACATGGGCAATGGTATCTCCGTATTTTTCCGGCTGTAATTCTTTATATTTTTCCTCGTATTTTTTCGGATATTTTCCCTTATACCGCACACGGCGCTTATGGGGTGTCTGTTCCTGCTCCATTCCCATGATTACCTCATTCCAAATTAGTATAATGTGGGCGTCAAAAGCGCAGGCATCCTGCTCGATACCCACGCTTCCTTTTTTGCTTCCTTTTCTCTTAATTAAAGATGTCTTTTATTTTAAATGATGTCTTTTATTATAGTGCGCTCTTGATCGCTGCCATCAATTCATCATAAGTCTCATATGCCGGCAGCTCCGGATGATCCTTTTTGATCTGCTCAGTACTCTTGAACAGGAAGCCTGCCTTGCTGGCCTGGATCATACCCAGATCGTTATGGCTGTCGCCGCTGGCGATGGTCTGGAAGCCGATGGACTGCAGTGCCTTGACCGTAGTATATTTGGAATTCTCCACACGCATCTTAAATCCGGTGATCTCTCCGTTCTCAGCTACTTCCAGAGAATTACAGAAAATGGTCGGATAACCTAATTTTTTCATCAGAGGACCGGCAAACTGTGAAAAGGTATCGCTGATAATGATGACCTGGGTAATAGAGCGCAGCTCGTCTAAGAATTCCTTCGCGCCCGGGATCGGGTCGATCTTCGCGATTGTATCCTGAATTTCCTTCAGTCCCAGACCATGCTCCTTCAGTATCCCAATTCTCCATTTCATTAATTTATCGTAATCCGGCTCGTCTCTGGTGGTTCTCTTCAGCTCCGGGATCCCACTGGCCTCCGCAAATGCGATCCAGATCTCCGGTACCAGTACTCCTTCCAGATCCAGGCATACAATATTCATATCCATCCTTGTGTCCTCCCAGTAAATTCAAATGTATTTGCGAAAAGTATACCCTATTTTACTGCTTCGTGCAACCATTTACTTTCTTGTTGTAACGTGTTGTATATGTTGTAGTATGTTCTTATGATGCAATGGTGAAGATGACATTCTCTGAGCATTTTTTGAAATTTGCTTGTAATTTTTACTTTTTCTTCCTTATTTTTGTGACATTTTTACTGTTTACTTTGTTCTATATGTGCTATAATAACCATAGTGTGAAAAGAACTTCCGACAAGCTCTCATCTACACCAAACCAACGTAGAGATAGAGGAGGCAATTGTTATGTTGACATTAAAAGCTGAGAAAAGAAATCCTGAGGAAAAGGCAAAGAAATTAAGAAGAGACGGTTTTATCACCGGTGTCCTGTACGGCAAAGAAATGAAGGAAAACGTATCCTTGAAATTCACAGAGAAGGATGCAGCTGCTTTCATTAAAAACGCGAAAGAAGGCACGCAGGCTTATCTGGAACTGGACGGAAAAAATGTAGATGTTCTGGTGAAGAATATTGATTTTGATCCTCTGACGAAGAAATATATGGCTCTGGACTTCCAGGCTCTGGTAGCCGGTGAAGTCGTATCTGCTACCGTTCCTATTGTATATCTGAATGAAGACAAGGTACAGGGTATCTTTGAAGCAGAGTTGTCCGAAGTACATTACAAGGCTGATCCCGCACATCTGTTGGAGCCCATTGAGATCGATCTTGCAACACTTCCCCAGACAACCAAGACCATGTATGTAAAAGACCTGAAGCTGGAGGAGAAGGGCGTCCATGTCACAACTTCCGGTGAACAGCAGCTGTTCCATATCGGTGCATACGGACAGGAAGAGACTGACGAAACCGAAGCCGAAGCCGCTGACGAGACGAAATAACCCACTGCAGCAATCATTGATCATTCCTTGAATACCGCCCGGAGAGTTTTGTGATATACTCCTTTCCGGGTGGTATTTTTGATTTTGCTAACTTGAGAGTTTACGCGAGCAATGAGCCGCGCATAGGCAAAATAAGAACCGTGATTGGGAGCTTGCTCACAAATCACGGTTTTTACTTTTGGCGTGATGCGGCGAACGCCGCGATATGAAATAAGATTGGCAGCGCCTTTTGCTGCCAATCTTATGAATAGCGTGGCTCATTGCGGATGCCATCTGCCACCCGGGGAGATCTGTTTGTATTAAAAACACCATTTTCTGCTAAAAAAATACAAAAACATGAGATTTTGCCATGTAAAAAGCTGTTATTTTCGCTGAGCGTGCAAAATGAAGAAATTCCGTACAAAAATTCCTGATTTAGAAGTTTTTTTGTACGGATTTTGCTATTTTCATGCGATTTTCACCAAAGCAATAGAAAGAGGGCTACGGGGCTGTTTCGCTAACTCCCTGCTTAGTAGGGCAAGCATATTACTGCCCTGAAAGTGCTTTTAGAAATCCAAGCAGTATTTTTATTGAAGAATTCATGAAAACGTTCTGACAATTACCGCTTCGGCATAGGATGCTTCCATTCCGGCAGTAAGTATCAGTCACTATAAAAGAAAATCACTTCAAACTTACTGCTTATACAGCACAAAATAGATTTCAGGCGGTAAAGATTGGAACAGCAAAACCAAAATACCACCCAGGAAGACAACAAAGTCATCCGGGTGGTATTTCACTAACTTTCAATTTAGTAAAAGAAGTATATTACTGCTCAGGCAGTAATATACTTCTTAATTGTCGTTCCACTTACAAATATTTTTTTAACAGATCTACCTTGTCCAGTTTCTCCCAGGGCAGATCCACATCGGTGCGTCCGAAGTGACCATAGGAAGAGGTCTGCTTATAGATAGGTCTGCGCAGATCCAGCATCTTGATGATTCCTGCAGGTCTTAAGTCAAAATTCTCACGGATGATCTCTACCAGCTTGCCATCGTGCAGTTTGCCGGTGCCGAAGGTATCTACCATGATGGAGGTAGGCTGTGCTACGCCGATAGCGTAAGACAGCTGAATTTCACACTTCTCAGCCAGTCCTGCTGCTACGATATTTTTAGCAACGTAACGAGCGGCATAAGCGGCACTTCTGTCCACCTTGGTGCAGTCCTTGCCGGAGAAAGCTCCGCCGCCGTGACGGGCATATCCGCCGTAGGTGTCTACGATGATCTTACGACCGGTCAGTCCGCTGTCACCGTTGGGTCCGCCGATCACGAAACGTCCGGTAGGATTAATGAAAAATTTGGTATCTGCGTCGATCATGTCTGTGGGCAGGATCGGATCGAATACGTATTTTTTAATGTCCTCATGAATCTGCTCCTGAGATACATGCTCGTCATGCTGGGTAGACAGAACGACAGCTTCCAGACGGACAGGCTTGCCATTCTCATCATACTCTACGGATACCTGGCTCTTACCATCGGGTCTTAAATAAGATAATGTTCCGTCCTTACGTACCTTGGTCAGCTGTCTGGTCAGCTTGTGTGCCAGGGAGATAGGATACGGCATATATTCCGGAGTCTCATCGGTAGCGAAACCGAACATCATGCCCTGGTCTCCTGCACCGATCGCATCCAGCTGCTCGTCAGTCATATGACTCTCTCTTGCTTCCAGTGCCTTGTCTACGCCCATAGCGATATCGGCAGACTGCTTGTCCAGAGACACCATAACGGCACAGGTATTGCCATCGAAGCCTTTCTCGGAAGAGTCATAACCGATCTCGGTCACGGTCTTACGAACGATAGCGGGAATATCAATGTTAGCCTTGGTGGTGATCTCACCCATTACCAGTACGAAACCGGTGTTGGTGCAGGTCTCACATGCTACACGGCTGAACGGATCCTGCTCCATCAGTGCATCCAGCACCGCATCAGATACAGCATCACAGATTTTATCGGGATGTCCTTCGGTTACGGACTCCGATGTAAATAAACGTTTTTCCATTTGTCCTCCATTCTGCTTCCCTATGGGAAGAGGGTCTAGTGGTGTATAAGTTACTTAAAGTCCTATCATCCAACGCCATATACGCAAAATCGCATCTTCAATGCCAGTCGTTCTGAATGATACAAAAAAGTCCGCTTTGTTAAGCGGACTGATTTAACGATTGATCAAATCCTCTTATTGTTCGACAATTGCTCGCTCAGGTGGGCACCTTCCGCATCTCGTATGCGGGGTTGCCGTGGCTTCCTCGATCCTATGTATCTCCACCACTCTGAATAAGGGAAAGTCTATATGAACTTTTCTACATAGGCTAGCTTACTATGAGATGCCCTGTTTGTCAACAGACATTTTTTCTCAGTTGTAGCACGCACTCAGTTGTAGCATCAGTAATCCCGACAGGATCAACCGATCTTTAATTTGAACTTCCGTAAATCTCTCTCGGTTTCGATCAACTCGATCTGCGCTCCCAGTCCCTGTAATTTCAGATGGAAGTCTTCGTAGCCTCTCTCGATATATCGGATGTCATCCACGGTGGAAAAGCCTTCCGCAGACATTGCTGCCAACACCAGTGCAGCGCCTGCCCGCAGATCCGGTGCGGAAATATTTGCTCCGGTATATCTGGATACACCGTCAATGATGGCGGTATTGCCCTCTACTTTGATATTGGCTCCCATACGGGTCAGTTCATCTACATATTTGAACCGGTTCTCGAAAATACTCTCGGTCACGATGCTGGTCCCTTTGGACAGTCCCAGTGCCACAGTGATCTGCGGCTGCATATCGGTAGGGAATCCGGGATAAGGCAGAGTCTTCACCTGCGTATGCTGCAGAGGCTTGGATGCCACCACGCGGATACAGTCATCCGCTTCCTCTACTTCACAGCCGATCTCCAGCAGCTTCGCCGTAATAGACTCCAGATGCTTGGGGATCACATTTTTCACCGTTACATCGCCCTTGGTCACCGCTGCCGCGAACATAAATGTGCCCGCCTCGATCTGGTCGGGGATCACGGCATACTCAGTACCATGCAGATGGGATACACCCTTGATACGGATCACATCCGTACCGGCGCCCTTGATGTTGGCTCCCATACTGTTCAGAAAGTTCGCCAGGTCTACCACATGGGGCTCCTTGGCTGAATTCTCGATAATGGTGGTGCCTTCTGCCATTACAGCGGCCATCATGATATTGATGGTAGCACCAACGCTGACCACATCCATATAAATATGACTGCCGCGAAGATGCTCCGCATGGGTCTTGATCAGTCCATGCTCGATCTTCACCTCCGCACCCAGGGCACGGAATCCCTTGATGTGCTGGTCAATGGCACGACAGCCGATATCACAGCCGCCGGGAAGTGCCACCTCCGCATGCTTATATTTTCCCAAAAGAGCACCGATCAGATAATAGGAAGCTCTGATCTTCTTGATATTTTCATCTTCTACTACCAGTTCACTGATATTGGATGCGTTGAGAGTCACCTTATGGCGATCGGTGCGCTTTACGATCACACCAATGTTCTCCATAGCGCACAAAAGTACGTTCGTGTCTCTTACATCCGGCATATTTTCTATATAAACAGTCTCATCCGTCATTACGGAAGCAGCAAGAATAGGAAGTGCCGCATTCTTAGCACCTCCTATTTCTACTTCTCCGACTAATGGATTACCGCCTTTAATTGCGTATTGTTCCATTGTTTCTTACCTCTGTTATTCTCAGATCAGAAAAACCTTCTTAAGCACTTATACCACATTTTGGGAGATTTGTAAATACAACACCCTAATTCAGGTACTTGAGCGGGTTCACCTGGCTGCCGTTAATCAGAATCTCAAAATGAAGATGAGGTCCCGTACTGATACCGGTATTTCCGCTGAGTGCGATACGTTCTCCCTGCTTTACTGTCTGTCCGGCCTTGACCAGTACCTTGCTCAAATGACCGTATCTGGTCTGTCTGCCGTCCTCATGGTTAATGTAGACACAATAACCGTATCCGCTTCCCCATCCGGCTTTCACAACGGTTCCGCCGCAGGAAGCAAACACTGCAGTTCCGGTAGGAACTGACCAGTCAACGCCCTTATGATAGCTGCTGGCACCCTTGGTAGGTGACTTTCTCCGTCCAAATCCGGACGACTGACGTCCGCCGGAGATCGGTTTGATATAGGTGGGAGGAATCTTGGTTCCCCGTTCTACGATCTTGGGAACCGCCTCCATGACTACTTCTTCTTTCAGGATATCCCTGGTCACCTCTCTGTCATTCAGATAGGATACGTCTGCCACCACGCGACGGAATCCGGCGGAAGGCTGCTGCAGCACCTTGGTCTGCGTCGTATACCAGGAATCGTTGTCCACATAAATCACATCCGCATCGTAGACTTCTTCATAATAATTCTGTTCCATACGTTCTACGGACAATTCCGGCTCGGGAACGGTGATGATCAGCTTGTCTCCCACACGGATCGTAGAATTTTCATCTGTCAGTGTCTCACTGTTCATGGCAATGATCTGATCAATGGGAATGTTGACTTTGATGGAGATCTCGGACAGGGTATCTCCACTGACCACCTCATATTCACCGGGAGTCTCCTGATCCTTGATCACATCCTCGATCGCCTGATCCAACGGCGTCAGCATATTCTCCGGAAGATAGGTTTCCACGATCTCTACCTTCTCCGCAAAATCCATAGTCATCAGACCCAGCTCGTAGTCCTCGAAATCCTTTTCTTCCTGTTGATCTGCCTGGGCGCCGGCCTGATCCAAGGCTGTCTGTACACCACCTGCATAGATGGCTTCTTCCTTCTGCTCTTCCTGTGCGGTCAGTTCCTGACGATTCACCACTTCTGTGGTAAGCACATTGAATTCCTTCTGTGCATCATGCGTCAGTTCCACACTGAATTTTTCTTCCGAATCATATTTGTCCACTGCTGCCTGCAGCAGAGATTTCACCTCATCCACACTGGACAGGTTAACCATGTATTCATTTACCTTCATAGTATAAGATCTGTGGGATGTCTCACGGATACTGCTCTCCAGCTCACGCTCCATGGCTGCCAGCATGGTATCTTCCCCTGTCAGTGTGCCCCACAAAGCTTCTTCGCCCACAAGCTTCAGATCTGCGTCTATAAAAATCATATCCTCGCTCTGGGAAGCGATATTTCTTCTGGCTTCCTGTAAAAGCTGTTCGGCTCTGTCCGCTTCGCCTACGGTTCCGATCTCCGTTCCGTTCAAAAATACATGAAAGTAATTTTCTCCGGTCTTCTCAAACACTGTATATCCTTTTAGGAAAAAAAGACTCACAAAAATAGTTACCAGCGTGGTTTTCACATATGTATATTTTACTCTCTTCGAGTAAGATGTCAGTTTCTTCATGGATTCCTTCTCAATCTATTGTATCTATATCAGTATGTCCACATAGGACTTTTTTATGCCGATCTGTTGTAATAACTTTGTAACATATAGATTCTATCAGCATTTATATGCCTTGTAAAGCAAGAATATCTGTTCGATTTATATGTTTTCCGCCGACGTATTCTATGCTATACTAACTATATCGGAAAAAGTTTTGCAGAGAGGAGCTGCCTATGCCGGACCGCGATCGTCTTATTTTTCATATTGATGTTAATTCCGCCTTTTTAAGCTGGACGGCACTGGAGCGTCTGGCGCAGGGAGATTCCGTGGATCTGCGCACCATTCCCGCCATTGTGGGGGGCGATACTTCCACCAGACATGGCGTCGTACTGGCCAAATCCATCCCCGCCAAGGCCTTCGGTATCACTACGGGGGAGCCTGTGGTCAACGCCCTGCGGAAATGTCCTCATCTGGTCATGGCCTCTCCGGATCATTCCATGTACCGCGAAAAAAGCCGGCTGCTCATGGAACATCTGTCGGGTATCTGCCCGGACATTGAACAGGTCAGCATTGATGAATGTTATATGGATTATTCCCCGATCGCGGCGCAGTATTCCTCTCCGGAAGCTGCCGCTGCTTACATTCGTGATTCTGTGCGGGAAAAATTTCATTTTACTGTAAATGTTGGGATTTCGGACCGAAAGGTCCTGGCCAAGATGGCTTCGGATTTTCAAAAACCGGATAAGACACATACCTTATATCAGGAAGAGATCCCGGAAAAGATGTGGCCGCTTCCCGTCTCTACCCTGTTCACCTGCGGACACTCCAGTGCGGAAACACTTCGGAAACTGGGGATCCTCACCATAGGTGACCTGGCGAAGACAGACCCTGTCATTTTGGAATCGCATCTCAAGAGCCACGGCCGTAGTCTGTGGAAATATGCCAATGGCATAGACGATTCCGTTGTGGCACTCGTTCCTTCCAAAGCAAAAGGGATCGGCAATTCCACCACGTTAAGCAGTGATGCTCTGACGGAAGAGGACGCACGTAAGGTATTACTGTCCCTCTGTGAATCCGTGGGGCAGCGCCTGCGCTCCTCCCATCAGCTGGCAGGCCAGGTATGTACCGAGATCCGCTACAGCGATTTTCGCAATGTTTCTCACCAGATGCCCCTGGCCGTCCCTACCGCCTCTCCGGATCTGTTGTTGGAAAGTGCTGTTTCCCTATTTGGCGAACTGTGGGACGGAACTCCCATCCGGCTGTTGGGCGTACGCACCTCTAAGCTGGTACCCGAGGATGAACCGATCCAGCTCAGTCTGTTTGATTACACCACACCACGCTCTGAGAAACAGCAGAAGCTGGATGCTGCTCTGGATGATATCCGTGCAAAATACGGAAAGGATGCTGTAAAACGTGGAAGTTTTGTTTAATGCTGTGTGGTGATGATCATATTGCATACCGCTTTTTCTTCACCGGCATTTCGGTATACATGTTTTCTGTCACATGCAAAATAAAGTGAGCTTCCCCTTTTTACATGAAAACTCTGATCGTCCAGTATAAGCTCGATCTCACCGGATACTACCGTCAGATACTCCCATGTCTGTTCTCCGTAGGATTCACTTTCCATCTGTGCTTTTCCGTCCAGTTCTCCCTGATAGATTTCAAAATTCCTGCCGGCATCAAACGGAAGCATCACATAGATCCGGTACTGGCCTTCCTTTTCCTTGAAGACCGGTGCCTCCTCCGGAGAGGGCATGACCATGATCTCTTTTCTGTCATAGATCAGCTGCTCGAAAGGCACCTTCAAACCCTCCACGATTTTTCCTATAGTGGACACCGTGGGATTGGATTCTCCCCGTTCGATCTGTCCCAGCATGCTTTTACTCACTCCGGTGCGTTCTGCCAGCATATCCAGACTCATATTTTTGGACTTACGAATTCTTTTGAGATTCAATGCTATGTTTTTATCCAACTGTGTCATACACTCACCCAGACTTTCCGCATAAAAAAAGCACCAGACGCCTGTCTGATGCTACTTCTTCGTAGTAAATAAATATTTACGTTTATGATATCCGACTTGGTGCCAAACGTCAAGTTCTTTTTTTCCGGACACTGTACCCGAATGTGCCCAATAATTCTCCGCAGCCAAAGTAGGATCCATGGGAATACATGATCGGTTCCGCCTGTTCCAGATGGAACTTGTGGTTCTCGTCCATATATTTTTCGTCAGCATGAACAGCTACCACATCCGCCAGAAACATATCGTGGGATCCCAACGGCATGATCTGGCGTACCTTGCATTCGATGTTCACGGGGCTCTCGCCGATCATCGGCGCTTTCACCACGGATGCAGGGACTGCCGTAAGCTTCATCTCTTTAAATTTATCCACATCCCGTCCACTTCTGACGCCGCAGTAGTCCGTGGCGTAGACCAGTTCCTTCGTAGTCAGATTGATCACAAACTCTCCGGTCTCCTTCAGAATCGGATAGGAATATCGCTCCGGACGCACGGAGATCGATACCATGGGCGGATTGGTACATACTGTTCCCACCCAGGCCAGGGTGATAATGTTGGGATGCCCCTCCTGATCCGCCAGACTTACCATGACCGCCGGCAGCGGATATAACATATTGCCCGGCTTCCAAAGTTCTTTACCCATAGTTAACCTCGTTTTCCGTATTTTCTAGAAGATATGAAGAATATTCAATACATGCAGTACAATATCTGCCGCAGCTACCAACAGTGCAGCGATCGATACTCCCAACACACCGTTTAATTTACCGTTCAGGCTTTCTTTGATCTTGCCTGCGATCGCTTCGGTCTGCTTCTCATTTTCCTCCACCACAGCCGCCTGCACATTGCGGTATACCTTTACACACTCCTTATGGACGTTCTCATCACTTCCGTCCAGTTTCTCATCCAGATGTTTGCGCAATTCCTCCAGTTCTTCCGTGTTCTGTCGGATCTCCTCCAGCTTTGTGGTATATTCCTGCTGCAGCTCCTGCAGCTTTTCCGTATTCTCCTGCTGCATCTTGCGAATGGCAGCTACGCTTTCCTCGGAAAGCTTTGTCACCTCCGGAGCAATCGTCTCGGACATCAGTGTCTCCATCGCATGATTGACTGCTCTCAGTTCCTTATTGACCTGCTGCATCTGCGCCAGGCATTCGTCATATTCCCGCAGCTGATTCTTCAGCTGATCCATTTCCTCTGCATCCGCTGCGGAGTTGGCCTTGATCATCTCCTGGGCATTCAGCTTTTGCGCAAGTTTATCCATAAAAGTATCCATCCATTTTCCTCCAAACATATTCGTCCCTCATGTGAACCTTTTTCCGTTTCAACTGCTCCTATTTTACCATGTTTCTCCCACGGTTACAACCAAAACCCCAGGAATACTGCGTTTTCAAAGCATGTTCGTTTTTATGCAATTTGTACAATTTGTTTTTCTGTTTCTGTGCTTTTTCGTAAAATTCACCAAGTTTTCACATCGTGTTCATAATTTGTTCATAATCGATTGGTATACTTTAGTTACAGTCAAGGAAGAGATAAGAATTCCGAATAACAAAGCATATAAGATAAATTTTTTCATAATAGCCCAGGCGCCGAAAGGTGTCTGGGCACTCCTCATTTTATGGGGGTTTTGCATGTCACCAGCAGAAGCTTTTGCATTATTTGGATGTTCCGCTATTTAATTGTTTTTCCTCTTCTCTCTTTTTGCTGATTGCCAGGATCTCTTCGTTCAGAGACAGCATCCTTGCATCCAGATCCGATACCATGCGCGCACATTCCACCAGTTCGTTTTTGATATTCTCCGGTGCATCTCCTTCGAATTTGTAATGAATCTTATGCTCCAGGCTGGCCCAGAAATCCATGGCTACTGTACGGATCTGTACTTCTACCTTCGTATCCACTGTACGATCCGACAAATATACAGGTATGCTTACGATCATGTGATAGCTTTTGTAACCGCTGGCCTTGGGATAAGTAATGTAATCTTTCACAGCGATCACCTTAATATCTCTCTGATCCCGGATCATGTCCGCGATCCGGTAGATATCGGACGTAAAAGAACAAATAATGCGGATTCCCGCAATGTCATTTATGTACTTTACCATATTATCTATCGTAGATTCCTGTCCGTAACGTTTCAATTTCTTGACAATACTTTCGGGTGTCTTGATCCGTGCCTTAATATGTTCGATCGGATTGTACTGATGTACATGCTGGAATTCATCATTCAGGATCTGCATCTTCGTCTCCATCTGACGCAGCGCCGCACTGTATACCAGCGTAACCTCCTTCCAGCTATCGATTCCATCCCCATTTTCAACCTTAAATTCCATATTCCCTCTCAATCTCTTCTGTCACAGAAGGCTCTGCGACCATTTTGTCATATTTCTTACTTCTATAGACGCTTTTTCGTCACGAAAATTCCGTATTCGTAAATGTACTTATGATAATTATAGCATACCTCCTTTTAAAAATGTATAATTTTAACAAAACCTTTATCATTTTTTAAGATTGATTGGGCAGTTTTATTGCTTTTTACTTGCAGGTAATTCTTCTTGCGATTATAATCTATAAGCAAAGAATCCTTTGTACCACCATTTCTTAATGATAAGTTTATAAGGAGATTTTCCATGTTTCGTCTGTGGGCTAAAATATTTCAAAATAATCATATGCTGAAAGATATTTGTATCGAGGACGGCAGCGATGATACCCGTACCCATAAAGTTTTTCACTCTCTCGACGAAGTCTGCCATCAGTTTGATCTTGGTACGCCCATCTGGCTGGATCTGAACATTTCTGATTTCAAACGGCATAACAAGACCCGTTTTACCCAGGACAGTTTTGTGGAATCTATTGATTTCGACTATCTGGAAATACAGGTAATCGAAGAAGACTGATAATTGCTATTGACTTTTCCTTTTTTCTGCGGTAGTATTTGCTTTGTTAGATGTAGTATTTAATACTACGTGTAGAAGTTTACAAAAGCATGTGTTGTTATTCTAATGAATAATGCATCTGTTTTGCGGATAGAATGTTCTAAAAAGGAGGAGTATATTATGCAGATCACAATCAGAGAACCCGGAAGTGCCATTACACATTTTATTGCCATGATGATGGCTGTTTTCGCAACTGTTCCGCTGTTAGTCAAGGCCGGAATCCAATCCGGATGGGAAAATTTCCTGGCGATGGCGATCTTTATGGGAAGTATGATCCTGTTGTACGGCGCCAGTGCCACCTATCATTCCGTAGACCTCACCGGAAGAAGTCTGCGTGTCTTTCGTAAACTGGACCACATGATGATCTTCGTACTGATCGCCGGATCCTATACTCCGGTATGTCTGATCGTGCTTGGTGGAAAATTAGGTTATACCCTGCTTGCCCTGGTGTGGGGTATCGCCGCTGTCGGCATGCTGGTAAAAGCCTGCTGGATCACCTGTCCCAAATGGTTTTCTTCCGTGATCTATATTGCCATGGGCTGGGTATGCGTTCTGGTATTCGGACCTTTGCTTAAGACCCTGTCAGCGCCTGCGTTTCTGTGGCTGCTGGCGGGCGGCATCATCTACACCGTTGGCGGTGTCATCTATGCCCTGAAGCTGCCGATCTTCAATGCAAAGCATAAGTTCTTCGGCTCCCACGAAGTATTCCATTTATTTGTCATGGGCGGAAGTATCTGCCACTTTATCTTCATGTATCTGTATGTCGCATGATCTCAGTAATGTGACCGCTATACAAAAAGAAGACCGTGTGGTATTTTACCATACGGTCTTCTAAGTTTTATTTATTCTTCGTATCCGTTGGGATTGTTCTTCTGCCATCTCCAGGAATCTTCACACATTTCCTTGATGCCGTTCTCCGCTTTCCAACCAAGCTCCTTCTCTGCCAGAGAAGCATCGGAATAACAGGTAGCGATATCGCCTGCACGACGGGGCTTGATCACATAGGGAATCTTCACACCGGTAGCTGCTTCAAAGTTCTTCACAATATCCAGAACGCTGTAGCCTACGCCGGTTCCCAGGTTGTAGATCTTCAGTCCTGCATTCTCCTCGATCTTCTTCAGAGCCTTCACATGACCCTTTGCCAGGTCTACTACGTGAATGTAATCACGCACGCCGGTTCCGTCGGGGGTATCATAATCATCACCGAAGACACCCAGCTCTTTCAGCTTGCCAACTGCCACCTGTGTGATGTAAGGCATCAGGTTGTTGGGGATACCATTGGGGTTCTCACCGATGGTGCCGCTCTTGTGTGCTCCGATCGGGTTGAAGTAACGAAGCAGGATCACGTTCCATTCGGGATCTGCCTTCTGGATATCGGTCAGGATCTGCTCAAGCATGGATTTGGTCCAGCCGTAAGGGTTGGTGCACTGTCCCTTGGGGCATTCCTCTGTGATGGGGACAAATGCGGGATTACCATATACGGTAGCGCTGGAAGAGAAGATGATGCTCTTCACACCGTGTTTTCTCATAACATCTACCAGAGTCAATGTACCTGCAATATTGTTCTCGTAATATTCCCAGGGCTTCTGTACGGACTCGCCGACTGCCTTCAGTCCTGCAAAATGGATGACTGCATCGATCTGCTCCTTGCTAAAGATCTCCTCCAGCGCTTCACGATCCAGAATGTCTGCCTTATAAAAAGGAACCTTTTTGCCGGTGATGGCTTCTACTCTGGGGATCACTTTCTCACTTGCATTGCAGAGATTATCCAATACAACAACATCATAGCCTGCCTGCTGTAATTCCACCACGGTATGACTGCCGATGAATCCGGCACCACCTGTTACCAAAATTCTCATACTCTCTCCTATCCGCCGCATACCGGACAATACCATTTGTTCACTGCTGCGACCGCACGATCTCTCATCTGTCAGATCCGGATGAGATTATTTCTTCGTTTCTTACAGTATCAGATTACTGTAATTCTGTTGTTTCCTCAATAACCTTATGTTGTGAAAAGCTGTCGAAATGTTTACAGCACAACGCCATTCTCAACGAGCAGTTCTCTTGCACTCTCCACCGAATCCACACCGGTTTTATTCTTGATGGGGGCGAATTCTTTTCTTCTGACTACCTCGAAGGGCAGACAGCTGTCCATCTGGTGGATCATATCCAGTACCAGGCTCTCGAATTTGTAGCCGTTGGGAGTCTCCGGCTTCACCGGTTCTCCGTTCTCATCCAGATACGGGATCTTTTTCTCTACAATGTGCAGGGGCATTTTTTCTTCCATGATCTTCTCCAGGTCCTGTACTTTGAAGAGATAATTCAGGATAACTCCGTAGTTATACGCGGGTTCGCCCTTCTCATCCTTCGCATTCATCAGTTCATCGGTCAGCTCATAGTACTCCACGATGGAAGGTCTGCCGTCCTCTAAGCACATAACGCCTACTTTTTCATCCGGCGCATTCTTGCGGACCACCTTGGAGCCTACGACACAGCCTCTCTGGATCGTAGCACCGATAAAGCAGGGATCCGCGATACGCTGCAGGACGTTGTCCACGGCAAATACATTCAGCCATTCAATTCCCTCGTTATGTACGATATCCAGCATGCCGTTATTTTTCATGGAAATGAACCATCCGCCGTTGCCGTTGGGAGAGGTGGACAGCTTGCCCTTCTCCTCCAGATAAATCTTACCCTCGTAATCGGTAGCCGCCGCCATCTCCTGCTTGAAAAAGTGCACATACTCCGCCTTGTATCCGAAATAGTCATGTTCCTGTAAAAAGGCGATGGTGGCATCATTATTCTTATCACTGGTCATCACAAACAGATGGATCCATGCATCTGCCTGATGTACGACTTCCAGCAGATTATTGATCAGACACTCAAAAATATACAGCTCATGGGTCAGTCCCACATTGTACATTCCCTTGGGATTGTCAGAGCCTAATCTGGTACCCATGCCGCCTGCTAACAGAACCGCTGCTACCTTCCCCTGACGGATCGTCTCGATACCGGTTGCCGTAAAATTCTCTCTGTTTGCCTCGATCTCATCTAACTGCATTGCAGCAAGCGGAGTGATCACTCCTTTTTTCGCCAGATCCTCCTTGTGCTTACAAGCTTCCAAAATGCTCATATCTGTAGCCTCGATCTGATCCAGAATCCCCCGCTTCTCTTCTTCGGTAAGTTCCCCGTAATACTTCAGAACATGTTCCTGACCATACTTTGCAAGCTTCTCCTTAGCCTGTTCCAGTGTCATACTCATATTCTACCTCCCATTTTCTTAAACTGTCATTTGTCAGCAACAGTCATTTTTTTCTATTATACTTGATATTCCCTACTATTGCAAACCTAACTCCCGGGATCGTTTCCACCCGTTAAGATTCTGTAAATGTGTTGCAAAGATTCTGTAAATAACCCGAAAAAATAGTGTTAAGGGTCTGGCAAAACTATTCACCCGGGGAGATCTGTTTACTATAATACGGTATGTAAAGTTTTCGAAGGAATCAGCAAGCACTTTACAGACTGACAAAAAAGCGAGGAATCCATCATGAATATCGGAATTTTAATTATTGCAATCGTAGGCGGTGCTACCGGACTTTTATCCACAGCATATCTGGCAATCAGTTTCCCTGCTGTGCTCCTGTGGAAGCTCTATCGCAGGGTGGTCCACAGAATTCCTCTCACCCAATAAGCTAACCACAAACACTTTCCCTCTAAAAAGGACCCGGAAGCTTTCGCCCGGGTCCCTTGTCGTATTCACGTATTCTGTTTTACTCCTGCACCGGGTCCCAATTTTCATCCACCAAGGTCGCAGTTACTGTAATTCCCTCCGGTGCATTTTCTGCACAGATCACCAGATAGAACATCTCCTCTTCTTCATCCACGGTATATTCTGAAGGATCCTCGATCTTATATACAGCAAATCCTTCCAGATACTGCTGTAGCTCGATAAATCCACTCTCTAAAAGGGCTTCGTAATAAGCTTCTTTTACTGCCTCGCTGTCTCCGCAGGCATAGGTCTTCGCGGAAGCAAATCTGCCTTCCTCACTGTCCGTCCTTCGATCTCTCTCCGTACATCATTCAAAAAATCTGTTGCCATCGTATTCTCCCCTCACAAATGTAATACGTGATATGCATTCATTATATAAGGTGTCATCAGCCATTTCAAGATATTTTCCCGTACAGAAGCTATTGCCTGCCCGAACATCTAGTGCTGATGGAGATATTTTTCTCTGGTAGCCAGTCCGCCCCGGATATGTCGTTCAGACTTGTTGATATCCAGAACCTTTCTTGCCTGCTTCGCCAACGACGGATTCACCTGCACCAGCCGCTCCGTCACGTCCTTATGTACTGTGCTTTTCGAGATGCCGAACGCCTTCGCTGTCTGCCGCACTGTGGCGTTGTGGTCGATGATATAGTTGGCTATCCCAATAGCTCGTTCTTCAATATAGTCTTTCAAAGGAAAACCCCTCAGGATACTTTTTTACAGTGTATGAAAGTATCTGAGGGGTTATGATAGGGATTGGCACTACTCCAAAAATTCCTAACAAATCTTCAATTATTGTATCTTGCAGTAAATTTTTACAATGATCTTACAAAATGCAGTCGTATATTTTATGCTATTCGTTTATGATGTATTGTAGGATTTTATGAAGCAAGGTAATATTATTTTAAAAAATGAAACCGGAGGAGCATGGGATAATGATGAGAAAAAATAAAATGCTTCGCAAATATGTGCCGTCAGTTCTGCTATTTTTGTTATTTGAGGCAGTGGCAGTCGCACTATGGATCGCAAAGGATAACATGTTTTATCTGTTGAATTTCAGCTACATCGGAGGCTGTCTTGCATTAGGGACAGTTCTTTTTACTGCCGGAAAATGCTATGCCCGACATTTTGTACAACTGGCAGTAGGGAGCTATATGTTGCTGTACCTCGGCATAATCTCCCGCGAAAATATGCAGATTGAAGGCTTTTGGTACTATCTGTTTCTGGGCGTTTTTGAGGCGGCAACGATTCATTATTCGGTGGCAAAGATTTTTGGCCCGCTGGTCTTCGGGCGGGGATGGTGCGGCTATGCCTGCTGGACAGCTATGGTGCTGGATTTTCTGCCTTACAAGCAGCCGAAAAAGGCTCGAAAAGAAAAGTTAGGCATTCTGCGTTATGTGATGTTTGCGCTATCCCTGACAGTGGTTTCCTGTCTGTTTTTGATGAAAATCGCTCATCTGGAGGAGATCATGTTCCGGATGTTTCTTGCAGGGAATGCAGTTTACTATATTGCCGGTATTGTGCTGGCCTTTGTATTGAAAGATAACCGCGCATTCTGCAAGTATCTGTGTCCGGTTACGGTATTTCTTAAGCCGATGAGCTACTTTTCGCTTCTGCGCATCCATTGTGACGAAAATAAATGCGTCCATTGTGGCAAGTGCCTGCAGGTTTGTCCTATGAATGTCGAAGTCAACCAAGAATCTCGTAAACGAAAAAACGGAACTGAGTGCATTCTCTGTTACGAATGCACAAAAGCCTGCCCCACCAAAGCGCTGCATTAAGGCGCTCCTCGGGGGGGCGCACATTGCACCATTTTCAACTCTATACAAGTCTACACAATTACTCTGTCTTAATCCATTGACGCTGAAATCCTCATATGAGAGATGGAATAGTGTTATTCCCATTTTTTGCGGTCTGGTGGATTACAGCATATTTTGGGATTGCAGTGTTTGCGATGTTTCTGAAAGAACAGTGGCAGTTTTGGTTTCTGGCAATTCTGGTGGGAATGTTCCAGGGCGGAATCCAGGCACTTTCCAGATCTTATTTTACCAAGATCATACCTGCCGAGAAAACAGGAGAATATTTTGGACTTATGGACATATGTGGGAAAGGCGCTTCCTTCCTTGGTACGATCGTGATCAGCCTTGTTTCACAATTAACCGGACAAGTAAATATCGGAGTGGGAGCGATTTCGTTGTTTTTTATATTGGGTATGATCGTATTTAAAATGTCTACCGCGGAAGCAGGATCAATGTGAACGCAGTTGTCCATCACCTCAGGATACTTTTTTACAGTGTATAAAAGTATCTGAGGGTTATGCATCCTGACAATTAAGCCGTTATTTGACAAATATTTTGTTTCAAAATATAATAGTTGTACTTTACAAGTATTAATTTTGAACATACGGGAGGACTTTTTTGTGAAAGAGTCAAAGCTCCGGCTGCGTTCCGCCGGTTTACTTTCCTCTGCTCCCATTTCCCAATCTGATTATCCGGAAGCCTACACACGACTTCTGGATGGCAAACAGAGGGATGCCATCTTTGATTACAAGGAAGGAGATGTAGACACGATGTACTTCACCGGTGTGGAAATCACACCATAATGGTCTCACTCCGAAATAATCACTTGCATTATCTTCTCTAAAAAGTATAATATTTATAACAGCCTTGTTTTTAACAAATATTACACGTACATACGAAAAGGAGGGTTCTTATGAAATTAACAAAAATCGAACAGGTAAACGAGTTTCTTGCTATTGTTGACAGTTGTAAAGGGGATGTTACTTTAAGATCCGTAGACGGTGATATTTTTAATCTGAAGAGCAAACTTTCCCAATATATTGCCATTGCTGCTTTGCTTGGTCAGCATGGTGATGAACTTGAGTTATTCTGCTCAGACAGTTCTGATGAGGGAAAATTCATGAATTTCCTGATGAAAAATCCCGATGTGCAATAGATTCACTTATAAATAATATACAATGATAACAAAGCACTCTGGGGCTGCTACCCCAGAGTGCTTTGTTATTTATTAAAAATCGATTTCATACTCCAAATATCTTCTAGCTTCATTTTTTGTTTCACTTAAAACCGTCAAATTTCCGGTGCATTTTAGTCCTTTCAATATGGCATATCATTTTGCAATTGTCTCCGCAACATCTATAATTTGCATGTTGATCATTACGCAAATATCCCTCAGAACGCTCTTACAGTGTCTGAGGGATACCTATGTCGTTATCTTATTTCAGGGGATAGAATGCTCACCATTAACATCAATTAATATTCCGCTTCCGCAAGTCTTTCGTACACTCTTGTCTGAACCTCTATGTAGTACTCAAGTTCCGCATCATTCAAATCCTCACTGCCCCACTGATCGAATTTCTTAGTGAAATCATCATACTTTGACATGTAGCTCATATAATCAGCGATAAGACCGGGATCTGTGGGATTCTTACTATATTTCTCCATGAAGTCACAATATTCGTTCATAAATGCCTCATAGCTGTCCATCGCTTCTTTGAAGTCTTTGCGAAGTCCATCCTCACCAACAGTAGCATTACCAGAATCAACGACCTGCTTCTGTTCTTCGGCTTTTGATTCTGCAGCGGCTTCTTCCGGCTTAGACTCTGTAATAGGTTCTTTTTCTTCCGGCTTTCCCATCTCCGGTTTCTCAGTCTCTTGTTCTGTATTCTCAGTGTCAGCTACCGCCCCGGCATCTTTCTCCGGCTCATCAATACGAATCAACATGATGTTATTGCCTTCATAACTCAGGGATAAATAGTAACCTTCTTCATTATAAGCCCTATAATAATTTTCTCCCTTATCATAATCAACATCAAAGCCATAATCTGAGCAATCCGCTACATATTCATCATACTCTTCCTTACTGGTATCTCCTACATACACAGAAAAGTTCGTATCATGCTCGTAATTGAATTTCCCCGTCGTGGAAGATGGCTCCGGAAGAAGATCACCCGCTGTTCCGGTGGGCCAGGTGATGGTTCCTAATTTCATAGGTGCTTTAACCGTAATTGTCAGATTGTCATCAATATGGGTCAGATTCAAAGAATAACCTTCCGAATCAAACGCATCATAGGAGTATGTGGACTTTTTTGTATCCACAATAAATCCCTGTTCCATGCACTGATTCAAATATTTGTTATACTGCTCATCCGTAACCTTTTCCAGACTTACACACAATTCTTCCTCCGAGTTTATGAGAATACTTCCATGATTTGAAGGAAATTGCGGTATTGCTTCTTTCAATATAACTGCAGACCAATCTGTTTTTTCTTTTTTATTGGCAGTAACCGAAGCCACTACACCCAACACCAAAATGATAACGATGCAAAGAAACCACGCTCTTTTATAGATTGGTTTCTTTGGCTGCTGTGACACACCCGGCTGTTGCTGCATGGGCTGTGATGCCGTTGTTGCCTCAGCCTCTGCTTTGGTGCCGCATTCCGGGCAAAATTTTCCCTCAAATTCCGAACCACAATGTTTACATTTCATGCCTTTTTCCTCCTGTCATTCGAAGTTTTCCACTCCGCCTTATTTTTTTCATTTCGTAGAATGTTTTCTGCTTTTAAAATAATTAACTGCGGTAACAATCAATTCAATACCTGCACAAAGCTGTACCAACGCCCCGTTATAGAACATGGAAGCCAGCCAGAGCATCAGCAGACCGATCACTGCACTTACCAGGTAGTCGATGGATGCCGACTGTCTTCTGACAAGTCCTGCTGCAGATGCAATCAAAACGATCCCACCTGCCAATTCCATAAGGGAAGCGTTTCCTCCCGTCCGGTCTACGATCACTGCTGCAACCAGAATAACAATACCAACGCCAAAAATACCGTTCCGCAGCGCAGTCTCAAATACAAATATATTGATTTTTCTTTGATTTTCTGCTTCAATATTTTCAACACAGTTGTTGTAAATCTGTTGTATCTTTTTGAAATCACCGTCTCCGGAAAACAATATTTCCGCCTTCTGATAAGTCTGCTCAAGTTTTATAAGCCATGCCTCATATATCTCTTTTTCTTCTTCCCTTAGAACATTTGAGGAAGCAGCCATCATGAATTCAAAAATATCCTCTTTGGTGTTTGGTATGGGATAATTTTTGATCAGATCTGCTTTTTCCTTCGTTGTCTGTGCATGGGTAATATCCACATAAAATTTTCTCACCGAATCCGCCGCCTGTCTGCCCTGTACTTCACACCCACATGCCGGACATACCACGGTAAAAGAACTCAGTTCTTTTCCACAGTTGGTACAAAAAGCCATCTCCTTATCCTCCGCTTTCAAAATAACTTTTTTTACTAGCAGTTTTCTCCGACAGTCTGGCAATTATCTGATTTGCTCTTTCAATCAGCTCGTCCATTTCTGTCTTTTCTTCTCTTAGCTTCTGCACTCGTTGTTCCAGCGCTGATCTTAATTCAGCTTCCGGGGCATCAATGATCCTTGTAATTTCCTTAATTGTAAAACCCAGTTGCTGATAAAACTTGATTTGCGCAATTCTCATTTCAGCATCTTTGTCATACAGTAAATGTCCATACTTATTCCGACCTGATGCCGTCACCAATCCCGCTTTTTCATAACCTTGAAGTGCTCTTCTGGATACACCGAGTGTTTCACAGATTTCCCGTAATGTCATGCCATTTTTTACCTTCCCTTTCCAGCCTAAAGCTGCACGCAATGTGCAGTCAAAGACTTTATTTGGAAGTACCGGTTTTCTTCCGTCTTCCACGAAAGGGCATGTTTTTTTCGCGAATCGGTGGTATAATGCTTATGTAAAAGCAACCGGACAGCCTATGTCTGTCGCACACTTATGAGGAAAGGTGGTACTTATTATGGCAAATGATTACAATAATCTTCCGGACGAATACCGTCCCATCAGCATGTGGGGATACTTCGGATATGAGATTTTATTCTCTATTCCCATTGTCGGATTTATTCTGTTGTTGGTATTTTCTTTCGGTGGCACAAAAAACGTAAATCTTCGTAACTTCGCAAGGTCTTATTTCTGCTTTCTGATCGTAGTTGTGATTTTAGTGATCATAATAGCGGTCATCGGCGGTGCTGCAGCAGCAAGTGCCGCTGTATATTATTAAATTTAAGAATGCGTATAATAAAATGAGGGCACCCTGCGTCAGCAGAATGTCCTCATTTATTTATCTGTATTTCATTTATAATACTAACCTTACAACGCCAAGTCTTCCACATTTACGCTCATCGCTGATAATTTTGCGGTCGTTGTTTTAATTTGATACTCCAACTCTTCATTCTCTTTTGTACCATTTGCCTTTTTGATACGCTGCAAATTAGTATACTGCTCAATCAAAATACTCTTTAATTCATTATCTGTCATTGGTTCCATCCTCTCCACCGCCTTTCTACTGTTTGTTTCCAGTATAGCGATTTTATTCTTTGCTTACAAGTGGTTTTACAATAGTTGCAGCAATCTCCTGTTCTTGTGATAGCAGAAAACTCTGTCCGACAACATTCCGCTTTCCCCATAGATTGCATTGATATGTTGTATGGATGCCCGGATCTCCCGAACATGAATGCAGTTCACCGGATGAATGACCGCCTCATGCACACTGGGAAAGACCACATAGTAGTCACCGTCCAGCTTTTGTGCCAGAATTTCTCTCACTCCGGGATAGAAAAAAGCAATTGCTCCGTTCACCCTGGCTGTGGTGGTAAGCAGATAACCGTTCCTGCCCTCTCTGCGATCCCGCGGTGTGATCTGCGTCTGTTGCCCTTCCTCCTCCGGCAGAAGTACTCCCTGATCGTATGGAAAAAATGTGCGTCTGTCACTGCCAAGAAAAAGTCTCGGGGGCATTTTACGTCTAGTGTTTTCCATAGCTTCCTTAATCAGCTTATCCCCTGTGATCTTCCACGGAAATATTATATTGCGGGTCAACGGTACCGAAAGCTGCTCCGACTGTTTTTCACCGGTCGTCAGATGTAACACCAGTGCGACATCTCCTATCTTACGATACACTGCACTATCCAACTCCCATCTGTGCCGGTCATAATTCATGGGGCGAACGATCATACGCTTCCTGCAGACAGTATATCTGAGATTCTCTCCCGGCCATAAGCGCTCCTCTTCTCCGATATCGGAAAACGCTGTCCGGATCTGTGGCAATACGCCCTGCCATCCCTCCCCGCGATATTTTTCATACAACACCCGAACCGGCCAATGACGAAAATATTCCTCTTTTTCCACGGTCCATAAAATGCATAGCATATCTTCCCGAACCGGTATGATATCGCTCCCATAAATTCTCCGATTTATCATGTTGATCATATGCACCGTAACAGGATCCGAACTCACCATATGCTGTTCCAGCAGGCGGACGGTCCTACCTTGCGCTGCCTCCGTTTCCTGCACATCACAATATAATTCCTTTTTAAAATTTTCGTATGTCATCTGTCTCCGTTCTATGATTCATTCTGTTTATAAATATTGGAAATGTCGGCCGAACGGCCTGTTTCAGATAGAATATTCTGTATTGCTTTCAACTTACCATAGCTATCCATGCTACGTCTATATGCCTTTTTACTAAGAATAAAATACGGCATTTTTCACAAAAGAACTTTCATTCACACAAAAAAATCCCTTGTTTTCCGCAGAAACAAGGGATTCCCGATTGTCAAAAATTTATTTTTATACTACTCGTCTTACTGCCAGGATCGGACGATAATTTGCATTGCTCACTTTGATTCCGGTACGCTGGGTGCTGGCATGTACGATCAATCCTCCGCCGATATACATTGCCACATGTCCATCATAACAGATCAGATCTCCCGGCTGTGCACTGCTATAATCCACACCGGTACCGCAGCTTCTCTGCTCATAGGAAGTACGGGGAATACTGTAACCGAAGTCACTGTATATCCGGAAGGTAAATCCGGAGCAGTCTGCACCATTGGTCAGGCTGGTTCCTCCTGCTACATAAGGGTTGCCTATGTACTGGCAGGCATATTTTGCCAGGCGTTTTCCCATATCGCTGCCGGATGCATTTTCGATCACAGAAGTATAATTCGTGGTCGTATAGCTTCCGGTGGCTGCTGCGGTGTTGCCGCGCTGTGCCTGTGCCTGCAGCTGTTTTAACTGTTTCTGCTCCTGCTGCAGTAATGCTTTTGCCACAGAAGCTTCCTGCTTTGCTTTCTTGATCTCAGCATCGTAGTTGGCAGATTCCTGTTTCTTCTTCGCCAGCATGACATCCAACTCTGACTTTTGGCTTTCCAGATCTGCCTTATCCGCCTCCAGCTGGTCCTTATCAGCCTGCAATTGAGTCTTCTCTTCCTCTAACTGATTCCACAGTGCCAACACCTGCTCCTTAGTCTCTTCGTACTCCTGAAGCTTCTGACGGTCGTATTCGTAGACACTCTCCACGAAATCCATGCGGTTCAGCATTCCGCTTAAGCCGCCGCCCTGAAATAACAGGTTTACATAATTTTCGGAAGAATCATTTTCATACATCATGCGCATGCGTGTGATCATATCGTCATGTTGTTTCTCTTCCTGTGCCTTGGCAATATTGTACTCTTCCTGGGTCTGATCGATCTGTACCTGCTTGTCGGAAAGCTCCGTCTCCTTTTCAGCGATCTCATCCTCCTTCATACCGATACTGGTCATGGTGTTGATGATCTCCGCATTCAGGTCGTCGATCTTCTCCTGCACCAGATCCTGCTCATCCTGTAAGGAATTGATCTGGCTGTTGATGTTATTCAGCTGGTTCTGATGATTGTTGATGCTGTTCTGCAGTTCGTTCATAGAAGGTGCCGCCTGCACCGTCTCCGCAGGGGATTCCCAGACAGAGCCGGTGGCAGTCAGCGTTACCGCTGCCAAAAGAAGAGCACTCACAAGTCTTCTCTTCACGTTATTCACTTTTCTGCCGGCGGTTGTTTTTTTCATAAATATCTAATACTCCATTTTCCCTATATCCGGAGTACCCCATTCGCAAAATCGCATCTGCGATGCTTTCCTTTTGCTCATGTGGTTACTTCGTAACATACATTTTGTCAGATATGCTTATGTATGCAAGCATCCAACGCATATCTTTCAAAATGATACGTTACTCCGGATATACTACAGATCGCAGTTATTTACAGTACGAGGGAAGGGAATAACATCTCTGATGTTGCCCATTCCGGTGATATACATTACGCAACGTTCGAAGCCCAGTCCAAAGCCTGCATGGCGTGCAGAGCCGTAACGGCGTAGATCCAGATAGAACTGATAATCTTCCTTGTTCAGTCCCAGCTCTTCCATACGCTTCTCCAGGATCTCCAGGTTGTCCTCACGCTGGCTGCCGCCGATGATCTCGCCGATACCGGGTACGAGGCAGTCCATAGCTGCTACGGTCTTGCCGTCTTCGTTCAACTTCATATAGAACGCCTTGATCTCCTTCGGATAATCGGTTACGAATACCGGTCTCTTGAATTCTTTCTCCGTCAGGTATCTCTCATGCTCGGTCTGCAGATCACATCCCCAGAATACCTTGTAATCGAATTCATCGTTGTGCTTCTCCAGGATCTTGATCGCCTCAGTGTAGGTTACATGACCGAAATCAGAATTTACCACATGCTGTAATCTCTCGATCAGTCCCTTATCTACAAACTGGTTGAAAAATGCCATCTCTTCGGGAGCATTTTCCAATACGTAACGAATGACATACTTTAACATGCTCTCTGCCAGGATCATATCATCCTTCAGATCCGCAAAACAGATCTCCGGCTCGATCATCCAGAACTCAGCCGCATGACGGGTGGTGTTGGAATTCTCCGCACGGAAGGTGGGACCGAAAGTATATACGTTCTTGAATGCAAAAGCATAAGTCTCTACATCCAGCTGTCCGCTTACGGTAAGGTTTACCGGTTTGCCGAAGAAATCCTGTGTGTAATCTACTTTTCCGTCCTCGGTCTTAGGCACATTGTTCATGTCCAGAGTCGTTACCTGGAACATCTCACCGGCACCCTCACAGTCACTACTGGTGATCAGAGGGGTATGCACATAGACAAAGCCTCTCTCCATGAAGAAGGTATGGATCGCATAAGCGATCAGGGATCTGACACGGAACACTGCCTGGAAAGTATTGGTACGTGCTCTTAAGTGAGAAATGGTACGCAGATACTCGAAGGAGTGTCTCTTTTTCTGTAAAGGATAATCTGCAGTAGAAGGTCCTTCCACGATCACTTCTGCTGCCTGCATCTCAAATGCCTGCTTTGCCTCGGGGGTAGCCACGATGGTACCACGGATCACAACAGCTGCACCGACATTAATCTTGCAGATCTCCTGGAAATTTTCCAGTCCGTCGCCGTATACTACCTGTAACGGCTCAAAAAAAGTTCCGTCGTTGATCACCAGGAAACCGAAGTTCTTGGAGTCACGATTGTTCCTTACCCAGCCGCCTACGGTGATCTCCTTGCCGATATAGACGTCTTTTTCCCGATGAAGTTCTCTGATGTCTGTTAATTCCATAATCTTTCCTATCCGCACGCTGCGACGTGCTCTATCTGAACCGGCCCGCATCCTATTCGCCGGTCGCATACTGTTCGTATCAATAAAATTTAGTTGTTGGTGATCTGTGCATTTTCTACCAGATAATCCAACACCTTGTCGTAGAGGAAGTACTCTCTGTAATCTTCCCTGGAGGTCTCTCCGATATACTCCTCAATAGTGTCATAACCGGCTGCTGTTGCGCGGTCCTGAAGCATCTGATCCAGTTCTTCGTCACTAATGTTCAGATTCTCTTTGTTCGCCACTGCCTGCAGGGCAATATCCTGCTTTGCAGTCTGCTCAGCATAGGTAGACAGGAAGGTTGCCAGATCCTGTCCATAATAATACTGGGTAAATGTGTCTGCGTCCACGCCGTAAGCAGACGCCATGGAGGTGATGCTGCTCTCTGCGGCATCGGAATATTTCTGTACCAGTGCTTCCGGTACGGAGGTAAAAGTGTTGTTTGCCATAAACGCATCCATCACTGCCTGCTGTACATTGGTCTCATAATTCTGCTGTGCATTCTCATTCAGATAATCATAAGCGTACTGACGGAGTTCTTCCTCGTTCGTCACACCATCGATACCGAAATTGCTGATGACTTCATCACTGAATTCCCCATCCTGTGCGGGCTGAATATAATTTACCGTCACCGTAAATACCACAGCCTGTCCTGCCAGATCAGAATTTCCATAGTTCTCCGGGAATGTAAGATCCAGATCCACTGTCTCGCCGGGCATCACGCCGATCAGTCCATCTTCGAATCCGGCAATAAAGCTTCCGGAACCGATGGTCAGATCGTATCCCTGTGCGGTACCGCCGTCAAATGCCACATCATCCTTTTTGCCTTCGTAATCAATGTTTACGGTGTCTCCGGTCTCCACGGCACGATCCATGATACCTCCGTTCTCCGCGGTAATATTTTCATAATATACATTGTTGACCAGAGTGTCCCACTCATCCTCATCTACTTCCACAGTGTCTACGGATGCTGCCAGTCCCTTGTACTCGCCCAAGGTCACATATTTGTCCACATCCATATCCTTCAATGCGGTACTGTCCGTTGCAGTTCCGGTCTCTGAGCCGTTTCCTGTATCCTTTGCTCCGCAGCCTGCCAGCATACATACACTTAAAATTGCTGCCAGAAGTCCTAATGTCTTTTTCTTCATTGTGTTACTTCCTATACCTTTCTATTACTGCCATTTGTGCATAAATGCATCATAGCACCGCCCATTATAACACATCCTCCGGGCTATAACAAGGGTGACAATAACCGGCAGATCTGCTCTTTGATACGGATTTTCAACCTTCTGGACACATAATAATCCCGGGTGATCTGACGGCAGACTTCCAGGTCTTTTTGAAAGATATCCACCATTTCCTGTGCTTTTTTCTCATCGTAGATCACCGCATTTACTTCAAAATTCAACGCAAAGCTGCGGATATCCATGTTCGCCGTCCCATAGCAGAGCACCTTTCCATCCACGATCATGCCCTTGCTGTGGAGAAAGCCGTTATTGTAAGTATAGCAGTTCGCTCCCGCCATGACCATATCGCCGATATAGGAATAGGTCGCCCAGTACACAAACGGGTGATCCGGCATACACGGGATCATGATATTTACTTCAATTCCGGATTTCACTGCGATCATCAGCGCATTCAGGATCGCCTCATCCGGGATAAAATACGGTGTCTGGATATAGATACTTTTTTGTGCCTTATTGATCAGGCGCAGATAATTGTCATGGATCTGCTGTGTCGTCTTATCCGGTCCACTGCTGATGATCTGCATATCACAGAAATCCCTCGTACCGGCTTCGGTCCCCCGGAACAGTTCCGGGCGCAAAAACAGGTTCTCTCCTGCCGCATAATTCCAGTCTAAAATAAATCGCACCTGGAGTCCCAGTACCGCACTGCCGCAAATCCGCAGGTGGGTATCTCTCCAGTGTCCGAACTTTTCATCCAGATCAATATATTCCTTTCCGACATTAAATCCGCCCACGTAAGCCACTTTATTGTCAATGACCACAATTTTCCTGTGGTTGCGATAATTGATACGAAGCTGAAGCCTCCGCAGGATCGCCGGGAAAAATTCCGCGGTCTGCACGCCCTTTTCGTTCAGCCATTTCCAGTAGCTGTGCCGCACAGACCGACAGCCCATGGCATCGAACAGCACCCGGACCTCCACGCCCTGTGCCGCCTTCTCGATCAGAATATCCTTGATCTGATTGAATAATACGTCGTTTTTAATAATGTAGTATTGGATATGGATAAAATGCTCCGCATTCCGCAGATCTTCCATCAGTGCCCGGAACTTCTCATTGCCGTCGATGAAGATATCCACATCGTTGTCCTTCGTCAGCATGGCTTCTCCGGCCTCCAGATTATACATGACCAGATCCTCATACCCCCGGATATTTTCATCCAGCTCCTGGACATCCCGGGATCTCAGCCGGTACTCCTGCTGTCTTATATCTTTACTGATGTGATCCTCCATCTCTTTGATCCGGAACATTTTCCGCTTGTGCATATCCTGTCCCAGGAACAGATAGAACACGAAACCCAGTACCGGTATAAAATACAATAAGAGCAGCCATGCCCACACACTCTTCGGATCCCGTCTCTGGAAAAACACGATCACGATGGCAAATAACATATTAAAAAATACCAGGTGGCTGCAGAAAAAATCTATTCCTGTCTTTACGATCTCAAATGCTTCGTCCATAAATACCCTCCGGATATAGTATAACATACCACGGTAAACAGAAAAAGACTGAAGATAAACTCATTCTTTATCTTCAGTCTCTTGCGTACTTAAATTTGATCACTTAATTTAAAGGTTACCCCTTCACAGCTCCCAGGATACCATTGGTAAAGCTTCTCTGTAAGATCAGGAACAGGATTCCGGTAGGCAGGGAACAGATCAAAACGCCTAACATCAATACGCCGTAATCAATGCTGTAACCTGCCGACAGATTAGCTACCATCATGGGCATGGTCTGGGAATCCGCAGACATCATGATGACCTTGGGCCATAGATAATTATTCCAGGCATTCATAAAGGTTACCGTCATGGCTGCCGCATAGGTGGATTTCATGGTAGGGAAATACAACTTTGCAAAAATTTTAATTTCACTGAGCCCGTCAATCCTGGCTGCTTCTATGATCTCCCGTGGGAAGGTTCTGGTACTCTGTCTGAACAGCATGATCAGGAAAGGCGTAGAGATCGTCGGCAGAATATAGGCGATCCAGGTACTCTGCAGCCCCAGTCCGGTAAATAATTTAAACAGGGGGATTAAAGTTGCCGCAAAGGGCACCATCATAGCCAGAAGGAGGATGGACATTACAGTATCCTTCCGCTTGTCATGGTACACTTCGAAGCCGTAACCGGCGATGGAGCAGACGAGCAGAGACAACAGGCTCAGTGTGCAGGAATAAAACATAGAATTGCCAAAGGAACGTCCGACATTCTGCTGCAGGATCAGCTCCTTGTAATTCTCGATCAGATGAAGTCCCGGGAGAAGTCTTCCTCCCAGTACATCCGTACTGTTATTGGTGGCTGCCGAGATCATCCAGTACAGAGGGAACACAGAGATTACAGATGCCACTGTCAAAAACAGATAAGCTGCTATTTTTTTTACTCGTTTCATCTCTTATCCCCCACTTTCATCTGGACAAAGGCTAAAATCGCCACCAGTATAAATATTACATAAGACATGGCTGCCGCATAACCAAACTGTGGATTATACTCAAAGGATGCCTTGTATATGTAATGTGACATCGTCAGTGTTGAATTGGCAGGTCCGCCACCGGTCAGATTCACAGATTCATCGAACAGCTGTAAGGTACCGTTGGTAGACATAATGGTAGTCAGCAGGATCGTAGGCTTCAGCATGGGAACCGTGATCTTGAAAAAAGACTGTATGGCATTAGCGCCGTCGATCTTCGCTGCCTCATAGAGAGAATCATCAATATTCTGCAATCCTGCCAGATAAAATACCATGTTATAGCCGGTCCATCTCCAGATCAGTGCCAGAATAATGATCACCTTGGCGCTGCCCTCCTGGCTGAGCCAGTTGACTCTCTCACTGATCAGTCCCAGGTTCATCAACACCGTATTTACATAACCGTCATAAGAGAACAGTGTTTTGAAAATGATGGCGTAGGATACGAGGGAGGTACAGCAGGGAAGGAAGATCGCCGTACGGAAGATTCCTTTTCCTTTCAGATCCTTAATATTTAATACCGATGCCAGGATCAGCGCCAGGATCAGCATGATGGGCACCTGAATGATCAGATACACGAAGTTATTCACCAGAGCCGTTCTGAATACCGGATCCTTCAGTAGTCTTGCGTAATTACTCAAGCCTCCGAACTGCAGGTTGTTGCCGATACCCGTCTGGAAGGATAAAACAAGTGCCTGAATCATAGGATAAAAATTCATCACACAGATCAGGATTGCGGCCGGGGCTAAAAAGCCCCAGCCGGTCAGGCTATATTTCTGATTAATGGTAAGTCGTTTTGATGTTCTCCCGGAAGTTCTCATAGCTGAACAATCCTTTCTATTATTTGGTCACCTCTATTGACCCATATTGAATTCTACAGTAGACTGTGCTTCTGCGATCGCTGCATCCAAGTCAGATTTACCGTTGATCACTTTGGAAAGTGCAATACCCAGTGCTTCTTTTTCTTCGGTCCAGTAGATTCCCTTATTCACGGTAGGGATCTTGCCGCCGTAGGATACGATCTTGGAATAAATAGCTTCATCATTGAAATATGCGGACTTCTGGTTATAAGCTTCACTCTCTGCTGCGGGCAGATAGGTAGCAATGGCACCGAGGTCAGTCAGAATGCTGTCATAGAATTCTGTGCTGCCTGCCCAGGTAGATTTGAAGAAATCTACTGCCAGATCGTAGTTCTTGGATGCGGAGCATACTGCCCAGGTAGAACCGCCCTGTGCGGAATAATTGGTAGCACCGGCATAATCGTTCAGCTTCGGCATGTTGGTCACTGCCCAGTTGCCTTCCTGCTCCGCCTGGTCGGTGGACATGATGGTTGCACAGATCCAGGAACCGTTAATCGTACCTACTACGGTACCGTTATTGATGGATCCCTGATATCCTGACCAGTCTACCTGCTCCTGCAGAATGCCCTCTTTTACCAGGGTCATGTAGACCTCCATAGCCTCCTTCAGACCTTCATTGTCTACCAGATCAATCTTACCATCCTCATCGAATACAGAGATTCCCGCAGACTGTAAGATCATGTTTAACAGATCGGGCTCACCCTGTACGTTGGTCAGCATCGGCATGCCGGTCTTTTCTTTTACTACTTTACCGATCTCAATAAACTGATCCCAGGTGATGTCGGTCAGATCCGCTACGGTGTAGCCTGCCTGCTCCAGATAATCGGTACGATAGCATGCAATAACGGTATTACTGTCATAAGGCACGCCGAAATTTTTGCCGCCACTTACGGAATTGGCTACTTTAGATGCTGCGAAATCGGAAAAAGCAATTCCGGAATCCGTCAGATCTGCAAATACCTCCGGATAATTCTGCAGGTACTTGGTGAATACCTGGTCATCCATCAGGAATACATCCGGCAGGGAATCCAGCTGTCCACTCATGGCACAGGTCTGTACGATCGTCTGGATATCCTTGGATAATGTCTCTTCCACTACAATGGATACTCCGGGATGCTCTGCTTCATACATAGCACCTGCGGTCTTCATAGCATCTACGTTAAAGGAATCCCAGCACCATACTTTCAGGATCTGCTCTCCGGCAGGTGTCTCTGCCTCTGTCTTAACGCTCTCGGCTGTTGCCGGCTGGCTGTCAGTGCCGGCTGCAGGTGCCGTACTGTTGTCAGTGCTGCCGCATGCCGCAAGGGACAGAGCCATCATAGCTGTCATCAGAATCGATAATACTTTTTTCTTCATAGTAACCTCCCAAATCATCGTTTCAACCGTTTGCGGTTGTATTTTTTTTACAATATGAGCTTACCATCCGGGAGGTCTTCCCTGATAACACTATGTTTGGTTAGATTTTCATTTAATTGGGATGTCGTGAAAAGTACTTGAACTATTTTAGAAAAATAACATTATTTTGAGAAATACGGATAAAAAAAGCAGTTGCAGGGATCATTCCCTGGCAACTGCCTCTGCCTTCTCCTGCACCCTGTGCAGACAGGTCTCCAAATCATCATCTACCAGTACATTCTGAAATTCTGTTTCCAGAATATCTTCGATCTCATAAGTCTTACTACCGTAATTCACAACGGGAATACGGGTCTCCAGCCCTGTCAGAAGCCTTGTCACCTGCTGTCCGCCGAAGAAGGGGTCCGGTGTGTCATAATTGGTCAGTACCGAAGGCTCCTTCACTGCCGGGACAATACCGATCCTGTTGATCAATTGGTCCAGCAGGGCATCATTTTCCCCAAACATGGAGACAGCAAATTGTGCTGCCGCTTCCGAATGTGCTGAATTTTTCAATACATACCAGCCGCTTCCGCCCACGTTGGATGCTGCCACGGCATTGTCATTCTCCGTTACGACAGGTATCGGAGCGATCCGCCACAGCCCTTTCTGTTCCGGTCTTGCCTTGATGCTGGAAATGATCCAGCCTCCGCTGATCACGGATGCCACTTCTCCCTGCTGGAAAGCAGAGATGAATTCATTCCACCCATTTACACTGCGTCCTACATTACTCTCCAGAAGCTGTCTGTAGATCTCCATAGCCTGATACAGAGCCTCATTGTCTGCAATATCTACCGTAACACCGTCCTCCCGTACATACCAGCTGCCACAGCTCTGCATGATAACTCTCACTAACGGAAAATCCGTAGGATCCAGGGTCAGCATAGGAATACCGGTCTTCCGATATACATCCTCTCCGATCTCGACATAGCGCTCCCAGGTCAGATCCTGCATATCTGCTTCCGTATATCCTGCCTGTTCCAGCAGATCTATGCGGTAGAAAAGTGCCGCTGTACCGCTGTCGAATGGGATCCCGTACATTCTACCGCCTCTGGAGCACAATTTTCTCTTATAATCCACAAATTTATCATAATTCAGCCGATCTGTCAGATCCACGAATTCATCATCAAACTGCGCCAGCATTTCCTGCACATCGTAATCCTCCAGCATGATGATATCCGGAAGGTTATCATACAATTCTGCGGACAGGAGATTCTTGACATCCGTCTGGATCTCTTCTCTCTCCTTCGTGATCACCTGGATCGACACTTCCGGATGTTCCTCCTCATAGATTTCCGCTGCCATTTTGGCCGCCTTCACATTGAAGGTCTCATCCCAGGTCCAGATGATGATCTCATTTTCCTGATAATTTTCCGGTCCTGTGACTGTCTGCCTTCCACATCCGGTACCTGTCAGGAGCAGCCCTGCCAGGAACACCGCTGCGATTTTTCGGGAAAATCTGTTCCTGCTATTCTTCATGGTCTTCCCCCTCTTCCCTGTGATTGACCGGCAGACGGATCAGCACCTCTGTGCCCTCCTTCGGACTGCTGTTAATGGACACACCGTACTGTTTCCCATATAATAACTCCAGCCTCTCCTGTACATTATGGATGCCGATCCCTGAAAAATGTTCTCTATTTCCCGCCTGTTTCACCGCTTCTTCCGCACGATTCTGCTCCATGCCGATACCATCATCCACGATACGGATCTCCAGTTCGCCCTCGCGCTGTTTCATGTAAATCTCGATATTGCCGCTGCGTCCGGAAGGAAAGGCATGGAAAAAGGCATTCTCCACAAAGGGCTGTAAGATCATCTTCGGAAGCAGACAGTCCCTGCAATTCTGCGACACATAAAACTCCACCTGTACCGCATCCCCATAGCGGGTATGATTGATCAGAATATAATTCTCCAGATTCTGTACTTCCTGGTCTATGGTAATAAATTCATCCGTGTTGCTGATGGTATTCCTCAGAAGACTGATGAAAGCGTCAATAGTCTGCACGGTACGATCTCTGTCGTTCTGATAGACCAGCCACTTGATACTGGCCAGAGTATTATATATGTAATGTGGATTGATCTGCATCTGCAGAGCTTTGATCTCTGATCTTCTCCGGGCTTTCTGGGTCTCCAACAGTTCATTGATATAGCTTTGCAGATCATCCAGCATATAGTTATAAGTGGATGCCAGCTCCTGTACCTCCGTCGTCCCCTCCACCGGCATGTACTGGTCAAAATCGCCCTGACGAAGCCTGCCCATCCTCTGCACCAGCTCCGAGAGAGGTCTGAGTGTTTTTCTGGTATAGATCAGACACAGAAGCAGGATCATCGCTCCCAGCGCAGCACATAATAAGATCAGCAATGGCATATTATACAATCTTCCCAATGCCATATCATTGTCTATGACACCGTATAGTCTGCAGCCCAGATATTGTAGTTCTCTCTGCATCACCGTCAGTGAGACTCCGTTTTCCCGCATACGGAACAATTCCCGGTCCGTTTCACCGGCACGGATATACCATGCACTATCTGCGATCGTTCCTATTTTGGAAGCGTCCCCGGAACAGATGATCCGGTTCTCTTCGTCCACGAGATACATATTGGTATTATCCGTAATAAAGTAGTCATAATATCTCTTCAGTTCGTCCATGGTCAGAGTGATCAGCACTACACCATAGATTTCCTTACTTTCATGATAATAGAGTGCCTTAGATACAATGATCACATCCGTGTCTCTGCCGGTGGCTGTATAAGCTCCGTGAGAATAAGTGTAATGCAGGACCTCCGGCTCCTGAACGGCCAGAAGCACCGGTCTGCTGTTCCAGATCTCCTGGTCCGTTGCCGTAATCGTTTCCGTTCTGGACAGATAATGTTTTCCTCCTATCCCCATGACCAGAATATTCAGTCGTTCCAGATCGGAGGCCTTGCTCTGCTCCAGATCCTTTTCCATCTGGTAAATATTCTGGAATGTCCTGACATTGTCAAACCGGTCACCTTCCGTCAGATACAGCCGGAATGCCCAGCTCGAATCAATGGCATTGGTAATATTCTGCAGATTCTCATGAAATGCATTCCATTCCTCCTCCACCTGCAAAAATACCTTCTCCTGCGATCTGCCGTAAGTCTCGGTGAATACGTTCTTAGACATTCCCAGCACCATGCAGCTCACCGTGATGGCGATCAGAAGTATGCCTGACAGCACCATTCCCAGGATCT
This sequence comes from Waltera intestinalis, assembly GCF_009695995.1. Lineage (GTDB taxonomy): Bacteria > Bacillota > Clostridia > Lachnospirales > Lachnospiraceae > Acetatifactor > Acetatifactor intestinalis. Next base: position 245,693 of record NZ_VUMU01000003.1, on the reverse strand, counting down.
TCACGGAGAAGCTGTTCCACCACTCTCTTTTTCTGTCTTCTTTTACGCGTTGCGTCTCCATACCGAAGGTGTCTCTCCTGTGATCTTCTTAAATACACGGCAGAAATAGCTGTGCTCACCATATCCCACTTCACTGCTGATCTGCGAGATTGGAAGGCTGCTCTCCTGCAGCAGTTTACATGCCTTATTAATGCGGACACGATTCAGATAATCACTGAACCCTTCCTGCATCTGCTGGCTGAAATAAGCCGACAGGTAATGATAATTAAAGCTGAATTCACTTGCCAGATCTTCCAGCTTCAGATCTTCTTTATAATTTTTTTCTATGTAGGCCAACATTCTGTCAATACGCTCATCTGTCTGCTGACCTCCCTGCCCGGATAATTTTTCCAATTCCTGTAATATGTCATCCACACACTCTGCATATTCTTCCGCATACAATGCCCGGTTCACAGACCGGAAATACTTTTTCCGGTATTCTTCCTGTTTTTCATCTCCCAGCTGCAGGAAATCCAGAAAATGATAGATCATATTTTTAATCTGATTCTTCAGGCGGTAGACATCCATCTGTCCTTCCACAGCCCTTCTGTTATATGCTCCCAGCAGTGTAGCTGCCTCCTTATACTGCCTGTTATTCAGCATGTGATTATATTTGAAAAAATCAAACTTCTCGATCTGTACGGTTTCATCCTCTTCCTGTCCTGTACTGATCAGAAAACTTCTTCCACGGTAATAAAAGGCTTTTTCCGAGTTTTTTAATATATCCTGCCGATATGCGTTTCTCAGTTCCTCCGCACGATCCATGCGTCTGCTTAGGATCCCGAAGACCCCGGGGCACAATAATTGCAGCTGTGCCATTGTTTTTTCCAGCGCTTCCAGCATTCCTTTTTCTTCAGACAATTCGTAGTTCCATAGGATGCAGAACATTCCATCCTTCAGGGACAGCCACATTTTCTGCAGGGAATCCAGCGGTTCTCCCGCTACTTCTCTCTGAAGCTTTTGATACAATACTTCATTGATATTACGGTCATTATCCGTTTCCCTGTCTGCAGTCACTGCAAAAATCCTGAGATAAGAGGCCGGAAAGCATTTCGTATCAAGCTCCCGGTTCCACTCACTGTCGTGTCCCAGCAGATAACGCTCCAGCAGATGTTCATAATGCATCTCTCCGGATGTGCTTCCCATTCTGGCTCCGGGGATCCGGTCCACTGCCTTCTGCAGAGCTCTCCGTAATTCCTCCGGATTCAATGTCGGCTTCAGAATATAATCCACCACGCCATTGATCAATGTATGTCTTACATATTCGTATTTATCATAGCCGCTCAATATGATCGTCTGGATCCTCGGATACATACGGTGTACCGCCTCTGAGAAATCCACGCCGTCTAACTGCGGCATTACAATATCACAGATAATGATCTGCGGAGCCAGCGCTTCGATACACTGCAGAGCTTCGGCTCCGTTCGTCGCTTCCCCCACAATCTCAAAGCCCTCCTGCTCCCAGTTGATCATATATTTCAATCCCTGGCGCATGATATATTCATCATCCACGATCAATACTTTTATCATAACCAACCACCCATAACATCTGACATTCACTGCGGTATTTTTCCGCTTCTCAATAATTACATCATAGCATTTTTTTAAGATTACGAAAAGTTTCGCCCCTTACTTTCCCAAAAAAATATTAAAATCATAAAATTGTGCAATAACGTCCAACCTAAAAATCCATCTGCCACACAAGAACCGGAAACAAGACAGAAATCATAAATGTATGGTTGCGTATTTCATCACATCTATGTTACAATGTTTTTTAGGAATTTGTTCCTATTAACTGAAGGAGGGACTGAAAATGAGTCCGGTTGCAATTACATTATTAGTTATCGTGATAGTTCTGGCTATCATCATTGCAGTATTATATTTCTTAGGCAAGAAAGCACAGAAAAAGCAGGCAGAACAGCAGGAGCTGTTAGATGCCAACAAGCAGACCGTATCTATGCTGATCATCGATAAGAAACGCATGAAAATGAAAGATGCCGGTCTTCCCCAAATGGTGATCGATCAGACACCGAAGATGATGCGTGGTTCCAAGCTTCCCATCATCAAGGCAAAGGTTGGCCCGCAGATCGTATCCCTGATCTGTGATGAGAAGATTTTCGAAAGTGTTCCCGTGAAAAAGGAAGTAAAGGCCGTTGTCAGCGGTATCTATGTACTGGATGTCAAAGGACTGCACGGCAAGACCGAAGCCGCTCCGGAGAAAAAGAAAGGCTTCTTCAAGCGCATGATCGCTTCCGCACAGGAAAAGGCAGGAGCAAAGCCTGTCAAGTAAAAATAACGATTCAAAGCCATTAAAAAATAGCAGATATGAGCATCTGCTATTTTTTTGCATAGAATTCCGAATCGTTACTGTTTCTCCCTGATATATAGCTTTAAACAACTCTCACTGAAAGGTTCTCCCTCCTGATCCAGGATATATTCCACCGTCACACAGATCCGATCTTTCTGTTCTTCTACCTGCACCCTGCGGGTCTCGATCCCCAGCAACAGCTGTCCGTAGGGCGTATTGTAGGGCACTACATGTCGCTTATTTTCCTCGAAGATCATATGCATCTCCACGGCTCCCTGCCTGGTCAGCTCCAGCATGTTATCCCGGAACTTGATCCGGCTCTTACAGGTTCCGTCGAATCCCTCTATATCCTCCTCATAGAGAAGATAATGGCTGTCGTTTCTCTTAAAATATTGTGCTGTCTGTGCGGTCTCCACTGCATTCTTATCCGAAGTGCCCTCGGTATCATGCAGACCGGACAGGACGAGTTCTACTTCCCGATTCATCTTCATCCGTCCTTTTAATACTCATCGATCTTGATCGTCTTCGCTGATAAAATACCATATTTAATAATAGAGTTGGCAAAACGTTTGAACTTCTCCGCACCGTCGCTGACATAGAACTGATATTTATTTTCTCCCAGATGAGGTTCCTCCTCATTGAGAATATTATACTGCTGCAACAGTTCTTTCAGTTCTCTGGCGGTCTCATATGCCGGGTTCACCAGTGTCACCTGATCCCCCATGATCCGTCCTACCGTAGAGCGGATCAGCGGATAATGCGTGCATCCTAAAATCAGAGTATCAATATCTATGTCAATCAGTTCTGTGAGATACCGTCTTGCAATCTCGTCCGTCACGGGATCCTCCCACAGCCCCTCTTCCACCAGCGGCACAAACAGGGGACAGGCTTTCCCGTAGATGGTGACATTTTTGTTCAGTTCCTGTATGTATTTATTATACATCTGGCTGCCGATGGTGGCCTCGGTGGCAATAACGCCGATACGGCCGTTGCGGGTCACTTCCGCTGCGGTCTTCGCTCCCGGCTTGATCACACCAATGATGGGAATATCCAGTTCCTTCTCCAGTTCATCCAGTGCATAGGCGCTTGCCGTATTGCATGCCACCACGATGGTCTTCACCTGAAAAGTTTCCAGGAAACGCACAATCTGTTTGGAGAAGCCGGTGACCGTTTCCTTGGACTTGCTGCCGTAAGGCATTCTCGCCGTATCTCCGAAATATATGATCTTCTCATTGGGAATCTGCCGCATGATCTCCCGGGCTACAGTCAGTCCGCCGATGCCGGAATCAAATACCCCGATTGGGGCATCTTTTTTCAGTGCAGTTATATTCTCCTGATACATGGGATTTCTCCTTCTATCTTTTTAACATCGTAAGCAGTCTGCTCTTGAAGTGGATCTGTTCCGGATCCGCCTCCAGGATCTTCCAGTAGATCTGACTGTCGGAATTCCATTCTACCACTTCCGCATCTTTCTGTACAGTCTTGGTCTCCTCTGCCTGCTCCTCGCATACGATCTCATAAGTGGACGGCAGCATGGCCAGTTCCGGGTAGATCACTCCCCACCAGCCGTAGCAGGCTGTGCAGACCGCCGACACCCGGATCCCCTGCCATACCACTCTTCGCAATTTTTCATAAAAAACACATAATCTATCCATCAGTGAACCTCTTTCCTTTTATGGTTTATGGAAAGAATTTCCACTTTCCGGATAGATTATACGATTCCGAAGTTATTTATTTTTCTCCCGCTCCAGTCGGATCTGGCGGATGATGGCCTTTTTCTGGTTGTCGATATGCACCTTGGCCATATGTGATGCCGTTTCCTTATCCTTTTTGACAATGCTTTCGTAGATCACCTTATGTTCCTCCACGAGGCGTTCATGCTTACTGCTGTCTTTGATGTACTCAAACCGGTAACGGTACATCTGCTCAGACAGATTATTCACCAGCTGGATCAGGCGCTGGTTCCCCGTAGCTTCCACAATGATATCATGCAGTGCCACATCCGCCTGTGCGATCTGTTTCACATCTTTGGTCTTCACCGCCTCTTCAAAGGTATCACATGCCTTTTTCAAATGCTGCAATTCTTCCTGTGAGATACGGTCACATGCCAGTTCCACGCAGAGAGCATCCAGTGCACGACGCACTTCCAGCACATCGTTCATGCTTTTCTCCGTGATCTGCGCTACTTCCGCTCCTCTTCTGGGGATCATGGTCACCAGACCTTCCAGCTCCAGCTTACGGATCGCTTCCCGGATCGGTGTACGACTGACTCCCAGCTTATTAGCAAGGTGGATCTCCATGAGTCGTTCTCCCGGTTTCAGTTCTCCCGTAAGAATGGCCTGTCGCAAAGTGTTGAATACCACATCCCGAAGCGGCAGAAATTCATCCATTGTCACCTGTAAATTATCCTGCATAACCTTTTTTGCCGTTACTCACAGAATTCCGTCAGGAATATCTGCTTAGCCAGCTGTTCCTCCTCCAATTTATCATATGCCCTGCGGGCCATGTCTTTTTCTACAAAAATGCCGAATACCGTTGGACCGCTTCCGCTCATCAGGCTGTTGATGGCTCCCAGTTCCTTCATCCGGTCTTTGATCTTCTGAATGATGGGATATGCACTGACAGTCACTGTCTCCAGCACATTTTCCATCCGGTCCAGAATTCCCTGTAAACTCTCCTCGGCAATTGCCTCCACCATGCCGTCAATATCCGGATGTTTCCGGATCTCCTGCGCATCCAGATGTTCATACACATATTTCGTAGATACGTTAATATCCGGCTTTGCCACCAATACATAACAATCCGGTGCCGGAGCCAGCGGAGTCAGCTTCTCACCGATCCCTTCGGCCAGAGCCGTTCCTCCCATGACACAATACGGAACATCTGCACCGATATTCACACCCAGCTCCATCAGGTCCTTCAACGTACATCCCAGATCAAACAGGCGGTTCATTCCCTTCAGGGTGGCTGCAGCATCCGTACTTCCTCCCGCCATACCGGCTGCGATCGGAATATGCTTCTCCAGGTGGATCTTCACTCCCTCGGTAATATGATATTTCTCTATCATAAGTTTTGCCGCTTTATAGATCAGGTTATCCTCATTCGTGGGAAGTTCCCCGGAATCCGTAGTGATGACGATGCCGCCGGCTGTCCGCTGAAAATCCAGTACATCATAAATACCAACGGTCTGCATGACCATCTTCACTTCGTGATAGCCATTTTCCAGTCTTCTGACCACATCCAGGCCCAGATTAATTTTGGCATATGCTTTTATCCGATATTCGTTCATTTTGCTCTGCTCCGTTTTGTATACAATGATTGTACTTAATTTTATACAATCCATTTCTCTTTGTCAATGGTTCCCTAAAGTATTTGCCGTTTTTCTCCGATATAATGGATGTAGTAAGTATCACTAACAGTCAAGGATGACAAAAGGTACAGGCAAAAACCGTACCGGAAAAGAGGAAATTATGAGTGTAAACGGAATTACATCAACACAGGCCGTTGCAGCCTACAGCTACAGCAGCACAAGTGCAGCAAAAGAAAAAACTTCCGCCGAGGAAGTAAAAAGTACAAGGACCGCAGAGGATACCGGTGTCATCTATGAACACAATACCGACACCAAGACCTCTTCCACGAAGAAAACCTATAAACCGGACACCGCTTTGATCAACAAATTAAAAGCGGATGAAGATGCACGTACCAGCCAGCTTCGTTCCCTGGTAGAACAGATAATGGGCAAGCAGGCTGACACCTACGGCAATGCCAATGACATCTGGTCCTTCTTACGTTCCGGTAATTATACCGTAGATCCCGCCACCAAAGCACAGGCACAGGCAGACATTGCAGAAGACGGCTATTGGGGTGTGAACCAGACCTCCGACCGTATCATACAGTTTGCCACTGCTCTGACCGGCGGAGATCCCGACAAGATCGAATCCATGCGTGAGGCATTCAAGAAGGGCTACGCACAGGCGGAAAAGACCTGGGGCGGTTCTCTCCCCGAGATCTCCCAGAAGACTTACGATGCCGTTATGGAAAAGTTCGATAAACTGGCTGCTGACGCCGGTCTGACCACCGAAGCCTAAAGACCTTTTACCAGCAGAAGTTTCCGGCCGGGTTTTAATTCATCGCTTTCCAGCGCATTCAGTTCCCGGACCGCTTTTACCGGCATATGATATTTACGGCCGATACTCCACAGATCATCTCCCGGCGCGGTAATATAGATCACCGCGCTGGGAAGTTCTGCCAGTACGGCACTGTCGATCTCCTGTTCCGTCACTTCTTCAATTGCCATGAACTCTGTGCTTTTCATAACTGTCGTCGAAAAAGACAGCACCGCTTTTACATCCACTTCTTCCTCATCGATCAGATTTACCTGTAATTGTTCCATTTCACAGTGTACCTCTGCCTGGTCAGTATCCCCGATTCCCGGCACACTCAGCAGATATTCATAAGGAATCTGTATCCGGGTGCTTACATAAGGTGTCTCATCCTTTTCCGTAATGCACAATACCGTGAGATCAATACTTCCCTGCAGCCGTATTCCGTCCTCCGTAATATCCCGGTGATCGATGGAAGCTGTTCCCTCGCTGTGCAATATCTGCAGGATCGGACCGTCAATATTTGTCCCTGCATGATCCGTTATCTTGGTCTTGCCGGTGATCCGTGTCAGCAGCTGACGCACACTGGTCTGCCTGGTATCCGGGATCACTTCATTCTTCACTCCATAGATATCCCTCAAAATATCGATCTGTTCCTCTTCATAGAGCCGGATATGCAACTCCAGTGCGCACTCCATTCCCAGGATCCTCTCCTCCCCATCCAGATCAGGCTGAATGGTCAATGTCTGCTGTCCGGGTTCCTGCCGCAGCAACGTATACCGGATATCCGGCAGCAGATCCTCCCGGCATCCCTGGCATTCCAGGCTTCCGTTTAATGGAAGTGTCGTCTCATAAGAACGGATCGCCCTGTCCTCCCCCTCCGCTTCGTAGAGCACGAAAATCTGAATATCTCCCTGGATTGCCAGTTTTTCCTCCTGTGGTTTGAATTCTACGTCCCGCAGTGAAATATTGCTCCAAAGGATCTGATAGATGTTGGGATAGCTGGAAGGCAGCGGAATTTCTTCTTTTTTACGGAAAATATCATTTTTACAGATGGCAAGCTGTGTCACTTCCATCGGCGCGATCCGATATTCCACGCCGGCTTCCGTATCTTCTCCCTGAATCCCCACGGGAAGCTCTTCATCATAGATTTCTTCGATACGGGCGGAGAGAAGGATCAGCGTCTGTAAACTCAGTTTGCGGGAATTGATCATATTTACCGTGAAATCTTCCACCGTTCCTTCCACGGTCACCGTATCCGAGGGTAATACTCCTTCCATGCGGATCCTCTCCTCAAAAGGCAGAGCGCCGCCCAACAGTACCAGACTGCTTCCGGACTCCCGCGTGTGATACAAAATCGCATACCCCAGTTTTCCCCGGACGGTTACTTCATCCGTACCCGGACAGATCTCTTCGATGACAACCTCTCCTTTTTCCAGATTCAGGGTACTGATATCCGGCTTATCCTCCGGAAGATTCAGATCTTCTTCCATGGTAAACTGCATGACGGTGGACCGTTTTACCCGGTCCATATGTATATTTCTCTTGATCAGTTCCACAATAACAGACCTCCATATATACAGATATGTCTATATATATGAAGGTCTGTGCTGTTTTATACCGTATTCTGTTCTCTGTCCGTTTATTCCACCGCGCCGATGAGATCTGTCAGGTTCTCTACGTGATAGGTGCGCATGTAATCTTCAATGCCCTCCACGACTTTTACCGTCGTATAGGGATCCACGAAGTTCATGGCGCCCACACTGACTGCACTGGCTCCCGCCAGAATGAATTCGATGGCATCTTCCGCCGTAGCGATGCCGCCCATGCCGATGATGGGAATCTTGACTGCCTGTGCCACCTGGTATACCATACGAACCGCAATGGGTTTGATGGCAGGACCGCTCATGCCACCGGTCTTGTTGGCAATGGCGAACTTCCTGCGGTGAATGTCGATCTTCATGCCGGTGATGGTGTTGATCAGGGACAGTGCATCCGCACCTGCTGCCTCTGCCGCTTTCGCCATTTCCGTAATGTCTGTCACATTGGGGCTCAGCTTCATGATGATGGGCTGTTTTGCATGTTTTTTCAGTTCGGAAGTAATGTTATACAGGGCATCCGCTTTCTGTCCGAAGGCAATGGCTCCTTCCTTGACATTCGGGCAGGATACATTGATCTCCAGCATGCTGACTGCCGGCTCGTCTCCCAGACGTTCCACCACGTCCACGTAATCCTCCACGGACTTGCCGCAGACATTTACGATGATCTTCGTGTCATATTTTTTCAGGAAAGGAATGTCTCTCTCCATGAACACATCAATGCCGGGATTCTGTAATCCGATGGCATTGAGCATGCCACCGTACACCTCCGCCACACGGGGCGTCGGATTCCCGGGCCAGGGTACATTTGCCACACCCTTGGTCACCACCGCACCCAGGCGGTTCAGATCTACAAATTCTTCATATTCCATACCGGATCCAAAGGTCCCGGAAGCTGTCATGACGGGATTTTTAAAGGTCACTCCTGCGATCGTTGTCTGTGTATTCATCAGATCTCTACCTCCTCAGCATCAAATACGGGACCGTCGGTGCAGATTCTTGCATTATGCACATGCGAATGATGATCCACTTCCTTTGTCTTCACAACACAGCCCAGGCAGGCACCCACGCCGCAGGCCATATGCTCTTCCAGGGAGATGTATGCCTTGATCTTCTTTTCTTCCGCGTACTTTTTAATGGCACGAAGCATGGGCATCGGTCCGCAAGCGAAGATCACGTCTGCCTGCAGATGATTCTCCTCAATGGCGTTCATGACATTGCCCTTCGTACCGACACTGCCGTCTTCCGTAGCAATATATACGGTTCCGTTTTTCTCCAGGTCCTCTTTTAAGAACAGCTGGTCATCACGATAACCCACGATGATCTGCTGTTCTGCAGATGCCGGAAGCTCTCTGGCCAATTCCAGCATGGGAGGAATACCGATACCTCCACCCATGAGGAATACCTTTTTACCCTCCGCGGCCTCTGTGGGGAATCCGTTACCTAAGGTTCCCAGGATCTCTACGCTGTCTCCTTCCTGATAAGAAGAAAACTCCGCAGTACCCTGTCCTGCGATACGGTACACGATGCGCAGAGCATCTTTTTTGTCATTTACCTGGCAGATACTGATGGGACGGGGCAGCAGAGTGCTGCGGTCCTTAGGATAGACGCCGATGAACTGACCGGCTTTTGCGTATGCCGCCAGCTCCGTAGCGATCCACATATCAAAAATTCTGGGTGCGATCTCTTTCTGAGAAAGCACGGTTGCTGTGATTTTCTTTTTCATTTTGTTATCCTTTTCTATTCTATATATAAGTGACAAGCGTTATCTGCTTATATGCGCTCTCTAACGCGCACGCTATGCTTCGTATACCATTTTACCACCGCAGATGGTCTTCTTCACTTCACCTTTTAATTTCCATCCGGTAAAAGGAGTGTTCGTTGCCTTGGATACATACTGCTCCGGGATGAACTCTGCCGCAGTATCGATCAGGATCACATCCGCAGGGCCTCCCTCCGCCAGATATCCGGCATCGAGATGATACATGGCAGCCGGATTCGTACTCATGAGGCGAAGCAGCTGCTTCATGGTGAGATATCCTGCATCTACCAGTTCTGTAATGCCCAGTGCCAGAGAAGTCTCCAGTCCTGTGATACCACTGGGGGCTTCCGTGATGGGTTTTGCCTTCTCCTCTGCGGTATGGGGCGCATGATCCGTAGCGATCATATCGATGGTGCCATCCACCAGTCCTCTGATCACTGCCTGACGATCCTCTTCTTCTCTCAAAGGAGGATTCATCTTCGCCAGCGTGCCGTATTTGATCACGGCATCTTCTGTCAGGGTAAAATGATGTGGTGTGGCTTCCGCATGAATATTAGAACATCTCTTTTTCGCCTGACGCACCAGTTCTACCGCTTCCTTACTGCTGATGTGCTGGATATCGATGCAGGCTCCGGTCTCTTCCGCCAGCTTCAGATCCCGTTCTACCAGTGCGATCTCCGCCTCTCTGGAGGAACCGCCGATTCCGTAATATTCGCTGGCTTTTCCCCGGTTCACACCATTGTTCTCGATATATTTCGGGTCTTCTTCATGGAAACTGATGGGCATATCCAGCTCTGCGGAGATCTCCATGGCTCGTCGCACCAGTTCCGCATCCAGCAGGGGCACACCGTCATCCGTGAATCCCACAGCACCCGCCGCTGCCAGCTTCTTCATATCCGTCAGCTGTTTTCCCTGCATGCCCATGGTCACGTTAGCACAGGTAGTCACATGGATCCCCGTCTTCGCTCCCTTGTCCAGGATATACTTCAGGGTCTCCTCGCTGTCCACAGTGGGCTTCGTGTTCGCCATCAGCACTACGGTGGTCACACCACCCTTCGCCGCTGCCGCAGCTCCGGTGTTGATATCTTCCTTCGCTGTAAAACCGGGATCTCTGAAATGCACATGCACATCCACCAGTCCCGGAGCGACTAACAGCCCTTCCGCATTGATCCTTGTCACCTTACCCTTCGGTTCGATTTTTTCTGCGATCTTGACGATCTTGTCTCCATCGATCAGGATATCGAAGTTACCTTCTTTTCCTGACTTGGGATCGATCATATAACCATCCTGTATCAGTATCATATCGTCTCCGTTCCCGGGCTTTTGCAGCCCGTCTCCATGACCTGTTTCTCGAAAAAGTTTACCATGTTTTCATAGAAAAGAAAAGAGTGTTATAATAGAAAAAACGGAGGACCGAAGACATGAAAACACGAGAAGAAGCGCTGGAATACGGATTATCTTTTCCGGATACGTATACAGAAATGCCCTTCCACGATCCCAACTGGCAGCTGGTACGGGTGAAGGGCAGTAAAAAAGCATTTCTATGGACTTATGAAAAAGACGGTGTGCTGCATCTGAATGTGAAAACCGATCCTGCCTGGCGGGACTTCTGGCGCAGCACCTTTTCTTCCGTCATTCCCGCATACCATCAGAATAAAGAACACTGGAACACGATTATCTTAGACGGCTCGATTCCCGACCAAGATATCCGCCGGATGATTGCGGAGAGTTATGACCTGGTCACCGACAGTCCCACGAAACGGATCTATGAAGCAGTGAAACGGATTCCGAAGGGCTGTGTCGCCACCTATGGGCAGGTGGCTGCCATGGCGGGAGAGCCCAAAATGGCACGCGCCGTGGGAAATGCCCTGCATAAGAATCCCGATCCTGAACACATCCCCTGCTACCGCGTCGTCAATTCCAAGGGAGAGCTCTCCGGTGCCTTTGCCTTCGGCGGCGCCGATGAACAGGCCAACCGCTTGCGGGCAGATGGCATTGCGGTGATCAATAACCGGGTTGATCTGGTAAAATACGGGATGAAGCTTTAAGGCTTTAACTATGCCGTTTTATTTCCGGTATTTATTTTGACATTGACAATACAGATACCAATGCACACCAGAACCAAAGCGATCAGTGCATTCCATCCCGGTTCTGCGGAGCCCTCTCCCAGCCACCATGCGGATAAAAGCACCCCGAATACCGGGTTCGTAAATCCGAAGATAGCCACCTTGGAGACGGGATTGTATTTTAACAGGATGCCCAGGTTTTCTGTAGGATTTCTGTCTTTTTTCGCCAGTCTTTACGTTATTTTTTCTCGATCTGGGAACGGATGTCATCCTCCAGGATGTGTTCCACATCCCTGGCTTCTTTGCGGATGTTTTTCAGATTATCCCGGATCTCCTGTTCTTCTTCCATGATCTCGGGATGTTCCTCTTTTTCTTCCTTGATGAACATGCATAAAAAGCTGATCAGCAGAATCGTACAGGAAATCCAGATCGTTTTCGCTCCGATGTATCCGATCATATGTCCACCCAATGCCGCGCCGACAGCAAACAGGAAGATGATTCCGAAATAATAACCGGATTTTCGCAATATCTTTTTATCTTTCGTTTTTCCATAAGCACATAAGGCTTCCATACCACTGCGCAGGTTGCCGATACACATGGTACTGGCGAAAGCATAACCGTTCACCTTGCGGAACGCCTGTACCTGCATAGCGCAGGCGAAAGATACCATGGCATTGGCCAGCAGATCTATCGCATTCGGTAAAAAACCGACTGCAAACAACAAAAGTATTTCGGTCGCAAGTACCAGCTGTCTCCAGTGGATCTTCTGTGCCTTCTGGTATTTCATGCGGATGCATTCTGCCATTGCCACTCCCAATGCGAAGGACAGTAATGGAGAAAAATAGCGAAGTACCGCCTGCCAGTTCCTGTCTACCAGATTCTGTGCCAGCAGCACGATATTGCCGGTCTGTGCATTGGCAAACACTTTTCCCCGGTACATATAGGTATAAGCATCCTGCAGACCACCGGAGATTGACAGGATCCCGGCGATCAGAAAAGACTCTGACATCTGTCCATGTATTTTACGTTGCATAAAAATCCACCTCCCTACAGGCATCTCCTGATTACAGTATGGTTTTTTGCATTTTATCACATTTTCCAGTCCTTGTGTAGAATCTGGATGATACTTTTTTATATCTTCTGATCATTCGTAAATTACTGTTTTGTCCAAGAACTCTGTTTTTATCACAATGTAAGGCGTGGAGGGTTTCTCTGCGCCTTTCTTTTGCCCGGTGATCTCAGGGCCCAAAAGTGTGGTGCCGACATAGATGGCATCCTCCGTCAGATACAGTTCATCCACAGCAATACTGTACCCACCGGTCTTCTGCTGCCCATACCCGATACTGATATAGAGATTCTGATCATCACTGTAGGTCAGCTGAAAAGGTTCGGTACCTTTTTCGACAATCACCGTCTTCAACTCCTCCGGAATTTTTTCATCGCTGAGTACTGTAAAATCCAGATCCCGCAGCTTGATTTTTTTCTCCTGAAACAGACCGCATCCCGTTAACAACAGTACACACAGTACCGGAATCAGGATCACACCGTTTTTCCACCGTTTCCGTTTATTCTTCATACATTATCCACCACGGACATTTATTTATCCTATATTTATTCGGAAAATGCAGTGATATACGTTAATTTTGCTCCTTTTCTCCTGTTGGAATGTGCGTTATAATAGGACATGTGCGCCAAAAGACGCCTTACAGAAAGATGAGGTTTTACAACTATGAATGATAAATTCAGCAGAAAAATATTCTGCGATGGTATGCGGGACGGCTTCCCCATTGCTCTGGGATATTTCGCCGTATCCTTTTCTCTGGGAATCGCCGCAAGGCACGCCGGTTTCACCCCCATGCAGGGATTCCTGGCCAGCCTGTTAAACAATGCTTCCGCCGGAGAATATGCAGCATTTACCCTGGTAGCGGCACAGGCGACTTATCTGGAAGTGGCGATCATTACACTGATCGCCAATGCACGGTACCTGCTCATGAGCTGTGCCCTGGCACAGAAGTTCTCTCCCGGCACTCCCTTTTTTCACAGGCTGATCATCGCCTATGACGTCACCGACGAGCTGTTCGGTATCACGATCGCAAGACCGGGTATCCTGAATCCGTATTATACCTACGGTGCGATCCTGTTAGCCGCTCCTGCATGGGCCGGAGGAACCGCCTGCGGTATCATTGCCGGAAATGCATTGCCCCTGCGTGCTGTCAGCGCACTGAGCGTTGCTTTATACGGCATGTTTTTAGCCATCATTATTCCTCCTGCCCGGAAAAGCAAGATTGTGGCAGCGCTGGTGGCCATCAGCTTTGCCCTGAGCTTTGTCTGCAACTATCTTCCCGGCGTTTCTTCTCTGTCGGAAGGTACCAGGACTATTTTATTGACCGTGATCATCTCCGGTGCGGCAGCGATCCTGTTCCCGGTAAAACAGGATGCGGAGGAAGCTGCTCCCGTGAAAGCCAATGATTCTGTACAGAAAGGAGACAACGTAAATGAATAATTATATCTACATAGCCGTTATGGCAGCCGTCTCCTATACGATCCGTGTCTTACCTCTGACACTGATCCGGAAACCGATCAAGAATCAGTTCATTCAGTCCTTTTTGTACTATGTACCTTATGTGACACTGGCTGTCATGACCTTCCCGGCCATCATCCACGCTACCCAGACGCCTATTTCCGGACTGGTGGCACTCATTGCCGGAATCATCGCCGCATGGCTCGGTGCCGGACTGTTCCCGGTATCCGTGATCTGTTGCGTGCTGGTATTTGTAATCGAATTGTTTGTGAAATGAAATTAAAAAGTCTCTGAAATAGTTTTATTCATGATGCGCAACACTCTATTTATTTTGTTGCGCATTTTTTGTTACTTTTTTGCCTCTTATCTCTGATAATATGCTATAATATATGCGTGCAACCGATTGCGCAATTATGTTTTACGGGAGGATTACTTATGCATCATTTTACAAGACTTTCACACAAGCATCTGTTGGCTCTGTGTCTCAGCACCGTCCTGATCATGGGCAGTCTGTCCGGCTGCGGCAGTCAGGGCAGTGCAGCAACAGATACTATAGCAGAACCCGATGTTTCCGCTACTGTGGGCACCACAGATAACACTGCTTTTCCCCTGCCGGAGGGTCCGGAGGAGTCTACCATTTTTGTCGAGCCGGTGGACGGCATTTCCGATGACTTTTACCGTGGTATGGACGCTTCTGCCGTGCTGGCTCTGGAGAACAGCGGCGTGAAATATTATAATTTTGATGGGGAAGAACAGGATGTTTTTATGACACTGGCACAGGCCGGTGTGAACTATATCCGTCTCCGGGTCTGGAATGATCCCTATGACGAGAACGGCAACGGTTACGGCGGCGGCAATAATGACGTGGCGACCGCCATCGCTCTGGGACAACGTGCCACGAAATATGGCATGAAAGTCTGCATTGATTTTCATTATTCCGATTTCTGGGCCGACCCCAAGAAGCAGTTCGTTCCCAAGGCATGGGAAGGCATGGATATTGAAGAAAAGTCCGATGCTCTCTATAACTTCACTCTGGAAAGCCTGACACAGCTTCTGGATGCCGGTGTGGATGTGGGTATGGTACAGATCGGTAACGAGATCAATAACGGTATGTCCGGTGAGACCGATGTGGCAAATGTCAGAAAACTTCTGACCGCAGGCAGCAAGGCCGTCCGGGAAGCGGCAGCGAATTCCGGCAAAGAAATTCTCGTTGCTGTACATTACACGAATATTGATGATATGAAGAAACTGGATACACTGCTGACCGGATTACAGGTAAAAGAAATTGATTATGATATTGTGGGCCTCTCCTTCTATCCCTACTGGCACGGCACAATAGAAGATCTGAAAAATGCCATTATCCATATCCGGGATACTTATGGCAAGAAAGTATATGTCGCTGAAAATGCTTATTGCTATACCGCAGAAGACGGCGATGGCTCCGCCAACAGTGTGGAAGGAACCGATGATCTGGCAGAAGGTTATTCCGCCAGCGTACAGGGACAGGCCAATGAAGTGCGGGATGTCTGTGCGGCAGCCAGTGAGTCCGGTGCCGAAGGTATCTTCTACTGGGAAGGCACCTGGATCCCGGTCGGTCCCGCAGATGCTGACAATTCCGACCTTTGGGAAAAATACGGCAGCGGCTGGGCCAGCAGCTATGCATCCGGTTATGATCCGAAGGATGCCGGTCAGTACTACGGCGGATGTTCCTGGGACAATCAGGCAATGTTTGACTTCACCGGGCATCCCCTGGCCTCTCTGAATGTATTCAAATATCTGAAATACGGTGCTACCGCTCCCCTGGCTGTGGATAGTATTCCCGCGGTTACGGTAGCATGCAATATCGGTACGGATCCTGAATTGCCCGATACGGTAAGTGTTATTTATAATGATCGGTCCGAAGCACAGGTTCCGGTCATCTGGAATACCGACGATGTTGCTGCGATCGATACGGAAAACGGCGGCAATTTTACAGTGTCGGGTACACTGGAGGACGGTACGGAAGTCACCGCTACTGTCACGGTAGAACGCATCAATTATGTGCAGAACCCAAGCTTTGAGGATGCCGATTCTTCCATGTGGACGGTCAACTCTTCCGGAGAGACGGATCCTACCGATTATCAGGTGAAGGCTGCAGATGCCCACAGCGGCGAGGTTGCTTTCCATTTTTGGTCCGGAAGTGCGGATATGGATTTCTCCATCGAGCAGAGCTTCACGGATCTGGAACCCGGCACTTATGAATTATCCGCGTTCTCCCAGGGCGGTGATCTGTCCGATGATGCTTCCATGGAATTGTATGCGCTGGTAGACGGCAGGGAGTTAACTGCTCCCTTCAGGCTTACTACTTATGCGGACTGGCAGAATCCCGTCATTCCTGAGATCAAGGTAACTGACGGATCCCTGACCATCGGTGTGAGATACAAATGCAATAAAAACAGCTGGGGAACACTGGATGATGTGACACTGTACAAAATTGCAGAGTAAATTGAGAGTTAATTAAGAAATGCTATCGAATCCCCGTAGCCCGCATTGGGGCTACGGGTTTCCTCTAAAAAAGCCTTAAACTAATGAAAATGGTGGAAATTGAATAGAAAAAAGTTCTATAGAAGAAGCAATTCCTCTGTTCTAGATCTTTTCTGCAATTATGGAGGAAATTATTTGCTCACAAAACATTAATTCCACTATTTTCTGTTATTCAATGGATTTTAGCGGAATCAGTAAACAGAACCCCCACGGCGGATGGAATGTCCTTCCGAAGATGTTTGTCGGGAGGTGGTGATATTTTCTCGAAAAGTGTTGAAAAACAGGGTGGAGCGAACAGGACGTTCGCGACAGGCGGATGTTGCCATGGATGGCAACTGGAGCCGTGCCCGTACGGATTAGAACCGCTACTCACTTTTCGTTAGAAAATTCCCACCGGGAGACCTCGCATCGAGGAAGGACATTCCGTTCGCCGTGGGCGTTCGTCCGGTTTACGACAGCCCTACGTTACGAGCCATGCACTCAATTCATAAATGTGTCGCAAAGGACGCTCCACATTTATTTCATTGACGGCTGTCGCCGTATAAAAATAGAACGAAATAACCTCTTGTGTGAGCAAGCTCCCACCGAGGTATTCCGTTCTATTTTTGCATGGCTCGTAACTTTCAATCCTCTGAAACTTTCCCTCCCGGAAGTCGTTCTATAGTATAGATCATGTTACTTATTCACGACTTTGGGAGGGTATTTATATGAAGAAAAATATTTTGCTGTTATCGCTTTGCACTTTACTTGTGCTGTCGTTCACCGGCTGCGGAGCTTCCGGAGATTCACAGAATCCCACAGAAGCCACAGGCCCGATCGCTCCGATGATTGCAGAATCTCTCGCTCCGATGGAGTGCCCGGAATCCGGGGCTGAGGATGATCTGGCGATAGCCATAGGGAGTGAAGCTCTCTGCGACCTGGGATCGGTGCGGTTCTCCCTGTCTCTTCCGGAGACCTGGGACTATGAAATCCGCAACGTAACTACCAGTGAGATGACTACCGATGCCATCGTCTTCTGGAACATCGCATATCCGGAGGATACCTTTACTCTGGTCTATGCTCCCGTACCGGGGATCTGCGGTACCGGTGTCACCAGTGAGAAGATTACTCTGCCAGACAGCGGCCTCAATGGCTGGAAACACACCGAGATCTACCGGACCGAGCAAAAGTACTGGATTTACATTACCCTGTCCGATCCCGACATCCCTTTGCAGGGAAATACCCTGCAGCTGGAATCCACACTTCCGTTAGCAGACTGGTATACTCTGGAATCGGATTTCAACCGTATCTTTGAGACCATCCGGCTCCAATACACAGATTTTGGAACTCCTGGGACGCAGGATGCTCTGCTCTCACCAGCGGAAACACCCTCATTTCCCGAAATGCCATGCCTTTCTTCCACATCTGTTCCGTGATTCCGCTCTATACAATCTGTACTACCCACACATTACTCTTCACCATGTAGTAGCCGATGATGACCTTGATCATCTCCGTACCCTGCACCAGGAAATAGATGCTTACGATCCCCAGCCCGGTAAAGTGTGCCAGCAGATAAGCCGCAGGTACCACGATCACCCAGGTAAATACGGAATCAAACAAAAACGTTACCACCGTCTTGCCGCCGGAACGCAGGGTAAAATAGGAGGCATGGCTGAATGCACAGAACGGCATGATGATCGCGGAGACTGCGATGAACTGCGTAGCCAGTCCCTTGATCTCTTCCGAAGTATTATAAATACCGGGGAAAAATCCTCCCACCACGAACATCAATGCTGCCATGATCACACAACAGAAGACACTGAATACGATCATCTTATTGTCCGCATCCTTCGCCTCTTTCAGCTTACCGGCGCCCAGATACTGTCCTACCACAATGCTGATACAGGAGCCTAACTGCAGATATACAATATTGAACAGATTCGTAATGGTGGATGCGATATTCAGTCCCGCCACCACATCCAGTCCTCTGACGGAATAACACTGGGTCACGGTGGTCATACCCGCTGCCCACATTACTTCATTCATCATCAGGGGGAAGCCCTTGACGAGAATTGCTTTCAGTTCCGCAAAAGGAATACCGAAGCCGGTATAGGCTCCTTCCAGATAGCGGTTCTTCGCCCTGTGCATGTGTGCCCAGCTGATCACGATCAATGCCTCAATGTAACGGGCGATCACCGTAGCCAGGGCCGCTCCCTGCACACCCATCTTGGGAAAAGGTCCAATGCCGAAGATCATCAGATAATCTAACAGTGCGTTGGTTCCCACCGCTACGAAGCTGGCTAACATGGGAATAAAAGTCTGCCCGGTCTCTTTGATATTCGTAGCATAAGACTGGTTCACCGCAAAAGGGATCATGCCTACCATCATGATCGCCAGATACTCCTGACCGTATTTCAATGCCACATCCGTAGCTCCGTTCCCCACCGTATCCGTCAGATACAGGGAGATCAGTGCGGAACCTTTGGTCAAAAACAATAATATCGCTCCTCCGGTCACCAGCAGGGTCGCATATAATTTAAAACGGAACGAATACATATGTCCCTTATGATTGCCCTTGCCAAAATACTGGGCACCGAAGATGCTGGCTGCGGATACGGCTCCGAAGATCGCCAGATTGTATACAAAGATCAGCTGGTTCACGATAGCGACACCGGACATCTGCTCCGTTCCCAGCTGTCCTACCATAATATTATCTAAAAAGCTTACCAGATTGGTAATGGCGTTCTGCAGGATCATGGGAATTGCAAGCAGCAGATATCTGCGGTAGAACTCCCAGTTTCCGATATATTTTTTCTTGAATTTAGTTAACATACTATCCCTCAATTCTTTCACTGTCTGTGCCTTGCGGTCACGAGTCTTCCACACTCTGCAGCCGCCTGTCTTATGTACTTATGTTTCTTCCTGTGGTATGGTACTGTGTACTTTTTTCCTCACAAAATAGAAGCACACTGCCTGTAGCAATATCGTCACGGTCCAGGATGCCGGATAGGATAAAAACAGTACCATCAGTGACCGGTGCATGGGGAACACCCCATAGATCCAGAAAATCCTCGTACCTACCGTTCCGATAATAGATAAGATCATAGGAACCGCCGAATGCCCCATTCCACGCAGGGCTCCCGGGATCAGATCCATGATTCCGCATAAAAAATATGTCAGTGTCGTATACAATAAGATTTCCGTACCGCAGGCGATCACATCCGCCTCCGTAGTATAGATATGAAGCAGCTGGGGGCCAAAGAGATTGGCACCGCCACCCAGAGTCACCGCCACGATCACTGACAGGATCATGCAGTCGACAAGTACCCGGTCCATACGCTTTTTCTTCCCGGCTCCGTAGTTCTGGCTGGTGAAGCTCATGCACGCCTGCGTGATGGAATTGATCGATACGAACAGGAATCCGAAGATGTTGTTCGCCGCCGTGTATCCCGCCATGGCAATGGATCCGAAGGAATTCACCGAAGACTGCAGCAATACGTTAGAAAAATTGATCACCACGCTCTGAATTCCGGCAGGCACTCCCACCTGGAAGATCTGCACCAGATACTCCCATTTGATTCCCAGCTTTGTGATCTGCAGGCGGTAACAGCTGTCCGTGCCAAACAGACATCCCAGCACCAGCACACAGGAGATGATCTGCGAGAACACCGTAGCGATGGCCACACCTGCCACTCCCATGGAAAAGACAATGACCAGGAACAGATTTAGTGCAGCGTTAACAGCTCCCGAAATGATCAGGAACAGAAGAGGTCTCTTCGTATCGCCCACTGCCCGCAGAATAGCTGCTCCGTAATTGTACAGCATAAAAAAAGGCATTCCGCAAAAATAGATTTTCATATATAGAGCTGCCTGGTCGATCACGTCTGTCGGAGTATCCATCAGTTCCAGTGCCCCACGGGCACAGAACAGTCCCACAAATACCATGACGATACCGCTGATCAGTGCAAAAGTCATCGCCGTATGTACCGTCTCGCTCATCTCCCGCTCTTTGCCTGCCGCATAGAATCTGGCAGACAATACGTTGGCACCCAGCGAGACCCCGATGAACAGATTCACAAACATATTGATCAGTGCCGTGGTCGATCCCACCGCCGCCAGTGCCTGACTTCCGGTGAATCTTCCGACCACAATAATATCCACTGCATTAAACAGCAGCTGTAAAATACTCGACACCATCAGCGGCAGGGCAAAGGATATTAATTTATCCATGATCGTGCCGTTGCACATATCTATCTCATATTTATTTTTCTTCTGTACTGCTTCCATTTCAGATACCTTTCCATCCATTTCCGGGCAAGCCTATGACTTATGATTCTATCACATATTTTGCTATATTTCCATTCCCCTTTTTTACTAAAAATATGGTATACTATATTTTAGATGTTTTTGGAATTTACAGAAGTGAAAAAAGAACACTATGAAAGGAACCATTCCCTATGAAATATGACATCATTATTATCGGTGCCGGCCCCGGCGGTATCTTCTCCGCTTACGAGCTGGTACAGCAGAATCCCGACCTGAAGATCGCCGTCTTCGAAGCCGGTCATCCTCTGGAGAAGCGCCATTGTCCCATCGATGGAGATAAGATCAAGAGCTGCATTAACTGCAAGAGCTGTTCAATTATGAGCGGTTTCGGCGGTGCAGGTGCTTTTTCCGATGGAAAATACAACATCACCAACGCTTTCGGCGGTACGTTGTATGAATACATCGGCAAAAATCAAGCCATCGATCTCATGAAATACGTGGATGACATCAATATGAAATTCGGTGGAGAGGGCACCAAACTGTATTCCACCGCAGGTACCTCTTTTAAAAAGCTCTGCATGCAGAACAAGCTGACCCTCTTAGATGCTTCCGTCCGTCACTTAGGTACCGATATCAACTTTATCGTGCTGGAGAATCTGTACGCAGAACTCAAAGATAAAGTGACTTTCTATTTCGATACTCCGGTAAAAACTGTGGAAGCACTGGATCCGGGATATCGCATCAGCTGCGAGGACGCCTCCTACGAGTGTGACCAATGCATCATCTCCGTAGGCCGCAGTGGCAGCAAATGGATGGAACAGATCTGTAAGGATCTGGATATCAACACCAAGTCCAACCGTGTGGATATCGGTGTCCGTGTGGAGCTTCCCGCTGTCATCTTCTCTCATCTGACCGATGAACTGTATGAGAGCAAGATCGTATACCGAACCGAGAAATTCGAAGATGCCGTGCGTACCTTCTGTATGAATCCGCACGGTATCGTAGTAAATGAGAATACCAACGGCATCGTCACCGTCAACGGCCACAGCTACGAGGGTGCCGACAAACAGACCGAGAACACCAACTTTGCACTGTTAGTCGCCAAGCATTTCTCCGAACCCTTCAAGGACAGTAACGGCTACGGCGAAAGCATCGCCCGTCTCTCCAATATGCTGGGCGGTGGTGTCATCGTGCAGCGCTTCGGTGATCTGGTAAGAGGACGCCGCAGTAACGCAAAACGTATTGCCGAAGGCATGGTAGAACCGACCCTGTCCGCTACCCCCGGCGATTTAAGTCTGGTACTGCCCAAGCGTATCTTAGACGGCATCATTGAAATGATCTACGCTTTGGACAAGATCGCACCCGGTACCGCCAATGACGACACTCTGCTCTACGGTGTGGAGGTGAAATTCTATAACATGGAAGTAGAACTGGACGAGCACCTGGAAAGCTGTCATAAGGGATTATATATCATCGGTGACGGCAGCGGCGTGACCCATTCCCTGTCCCATGCATCTGCCAGCGGCGTCTATGTTGCCAGACAGATCGTCAAAGGCAATGAATAATAATACAAGATGAAACGCTAAAAAAGGAAGGTATATTCTATGGCACAGACAGTTAAGATCATCTCTGACAGTACCTGCGATCTGTCAAAAGATTTATTGGAAAAATATGACATTTCCATCCTGCCCCTGCACATCCTGTTAGGGGAGACAGAGTATCGTGATGGTGTGGACATTACCCCGGAAGAGATCTTCCGATGGTCCGATGAAAATAAGACCACACCGAAGACCTCTGCACCTTCCATGACCGAGGCCATGGAAGTGATGAAGCCATTTCTGGATGAAGGCCGTGAGATCATCTGTTTCTCTATTTCCGACAGCATGTCCACCTCCGGCAATGTCATGCGTCTGGCTGCGGAAGAACTGGAAGCTTCTGATAAAGTAACTGTGATCAATTCCGCCAACCTGTCTACCGGCATCGGGCTACAGGTAATACAGGCTGCCCTTTTATCCGCAGAGGGGAAAACCAGAGCCCAGATCACTGCTGCCATCGAAGAGATCCGCCCCAGAGTACGTGCCAGCTTCACCGTAGATACTCTGACCTACCTCTACCGTGGAGGAAGATGTAATGCTGTCGCAGCTCTGGCAGGCACCATGTTAAAGCTTCATCCCAGGATCGTAGTCGAAGACGGCGCCATGAATGCCTCCAAAAAATATCGTGGTAAGCTGAGTTCTGTCATCCTGTCCTACACAAAAGATATGGAAGATGACCTGAAAAATGCGGTTCCCGACAGAGTCTTCATCACGCACTCCGGCTGTGATCGTGAAATTGTAGAGTCGGTTCGTTCCTATCTGGAGAGCCTCGGTATTTTCAACGAAATACTGGAGACCAGAGCCGGCGGTGTCATATCCAGCCACTGCGGACCCGGTACACTGGGCGTTCTATTTATCGAGAAATGATATTGTTAGAGCAAATGAATTAGAAAGAGGTATTTATGATCCGTTTTATATTCGTTGTATTATTTGTTGTATTATTCCTGATCCTGTCCACTCCGCTTATGCTGGTGGAATGGATCATTGGCAAGTTCAATCCGGGGCTGAAGGACAAAAGTTCCCTGGCCATTGTCAACTGGGCATTCCGTCAGGTGATCCGCCTGGCGGGTACCAAAGTGATCGCCTTCGGTGAAGAAAATATTCCCACCGATACTGCAGTACTGTATGTGGGCAATCACCGCAGCTTTTTCGATGTGGTCCTGACCTACGTCCGCGTTCCCAGACCTACCGGCTACGTTGCGAAAAAAGAAATGCTGAAATGGCCCCTGTTAAATATCTGGATGAAGGATCTGCACTGTCTCTTCCTGGACCGCCAGGATATCAAGGCCGGGCTGAAAACGATCCTGGCTGCCATTGATAAGGTGAAAAACGGTATTTCTATCTGTATTTTCCCCGAAGGTACCCGGAATAAGACCAAGGATACTTTCCTCCCTTTCCATGAAGGCAGCTTCAAGATTGCCGAAAAAGGCAATGTTCCCATCATTCCCATGACCATTGTGAACTCTGCCGCTATTTTTGAAGACCATTTTCCCAAAATAAAAAAGGCCACCGTAGTCATTGAATACGGTAAGCCCATTTATATGAAGGATCTGGACAAGGAGACCCGCAAGAGCATGGGCACCTATGTACAGAATATTATCTCCGAGACCTATTTCAAAAACAAAGAACTGATCTAATATCTAATGTTTTCCGATGAGGGAGACCTGTTGGGCGATCAGAAGAAGATAATCCGACGTTTTTCCCTCTTCCGGATAATAGCACACGGAATCTCTGTTTCTGCCCATCAGATAATGTAAAAAATCTTCCAATATCTCCGTATACTGATAACTGTATAAGATATAATTGGCACAGGCCAGTTCCTCCGCCCGCTTCAGCAGATCTTCCGTACCGTTGTTGACGGAAGTCACGGCGTCGGTCATTTTACCGGAACGTTTTGCCAGTTCCTCTCCCTGATCTCTGATACCTTCCATGAATGCTGTGCACAGATCAATATCCACCGACTGTCTGGTAGCCAGATATGTCATGGAACCGTAGAGATATGCAGTTTCCTCCAGATAGCTTGTATTATCTTCAAAAAATTCCTTATACTCCAAAATCTGCGAACGATAGGAAGGAAGTCCCGCAGCCCGGTACAGTTCCGTCAAAGCCATGAATTTCTCCGCATCTCTGCCGGATGCTGCTGCCAGCTTTGTGTAGATTGCGGATGCGTGCTGAAGACATTGCGTTGCATATTGCACATCATATTTCTGATACAGATAACTGAATTTTGCCAGGACAGCCACATACGTCATGGTATCCGGCTCCTTATCCGCTGTTCCATTAACAGTTTTTTCCAGCCAATCCGCAATATATTCCAGCATATCCGGAATCTCATTCCGATTATCGTCCGTAAAAACTTCCGAATACCATTCGCATGCCTCCAGCAGTGTCAGGATCTCATCCTCTGTAATGCTGCGCTCCCGGCAGCTTTCATGCACCCTTTCGCACAATGCTTTAAACAATTCCTCATAATACCTCTCCTTTATGGAAAAAGAGAGTGACTGCCCCACCCGGTCGCATTCCAGATAAAAGCTTCCCTCGCTGGTATATTCCGTAAAATCCACTGTTCCGATGTATAATTGCAGATCCTCGTTGTACTCCGGCTGCTTTACCTTCCCCCGATATACGATCTCTCCGGACTCTTTATCGATCAGCCGGAAACTTTCCACCGGTTCCCGGCTTTTGACGATTGCCTGCTTTTCTCCGTCTCCTGCATACCCCTGCTGATCCACCAGTACATTAGGAGTAAGTGTCGGAATGGTATAATTGATTATCGGGGTATTTTCCATTGCCATATCCGCAATACTGACATGTCCCGTCTCGGCAGAGGTATTGCCACAGGCGGTATTCCCTATGATATTCACGATGAACAGCAGCGACAATATTGCTGCATATTTTCTGTTGTATTTCAAATTGGTCCTCCGCTCAATCTCCCGGGAGATTACAGTACACGATTTTTCCATTGATAATAGTATAAACGGTCCACATGAAAATTTCCATAGGTATTCTGTATATACATCAGTGGAACAATGCCTCCCCGTTTACCGGATCCCCATTATGCGTCAGGGCAAAATACACATTGCTCCCCTCAGCACTGTAATATTTTGTAGGCGCTGCTACACTGCCGATAGTTTCACCCGGATTCACATAAGCATTTTCCTTGACGGTAATCTCCGCCAGTTGTCCGTAAGTGGCCTCATAGCCGTCTCCCAGATCCAGCGTCACCGCCTTACCGATCTCCTCATTTTCAAAAATCGAAGTTACTTTTCCCTGCGCACAGGCGGTTACCGTCATGCCTTCTTCCGCGGAAAAGATCGTAGCCGGATTGTACTTGTACTGATCCAGTGTGGTAAAGTAAATGCTCTTGTCCATAGAGTAATGCATCAGAATATCACTCTGTACCGGTTTCTGCATTCCATCGCTTTCCGTAAAATGCAGGGTTTTCTCTACTGTCAGCTCCGGCATCTGCTGCTCTGCCTCCGCAGCCTCCTGTAAGGTCTCCTGATCTGTCAGTCCCGGGATCTCCACATGGGCGGAGCCCACCTCCTGGGGAAGATAATCCAGATCATCCTCCGTGACCGGTGCTGCCGCGATCTCATTTCCGGCTGTGTTATTCGCGGTCAGTTCCGGAATATTCTCTTCCTCCTTCAGCAAATGCTCCTCATTATATTCGGATATTTCCTGCATTTTGTCATCCGCATTGTTTTCAAGTGCAGTGAAGTCCAAGGTATAGCCATCATCCTTGGACTCCACATTCTGCCCCTTCATATAGACCCCCGTCATGGTCAACGCTGCCAGTACAAAGGCCGAAGAGGCCAACATTATAATACGCTCTTTATGAATACCGCTTTTTTTATTTCTTCTCATATCCGCATCCTTCCTGTTCCCTGAACCAACTTTCTGCTATACAATCGTTTCAACCACTTTCCCTGGTTTATCCTATAGTCTTGCCCGATTCAGGTGTTTTATTCAGAATGCGATATTACGTTTCTTTTTACGCTTTGGCGGCATAGGCTGCCATATCTACGTGCTGCACAGTACCCATATTTCCGTTTTCATATAAGAAAATACCTGTCTTACGAATCACTCCGTTCGTTGCATTGGCTTCTGTCGCACCGTCCTGGGCCGTTCTGTCTCCCTGTAAGGTAAAATCTGTGGAAACATTTTGCAGACAGATTGCACCGACACCCTTGTCGGAAAGTTTGTACAATACGTCATTGCCCTTTTCATCTTTGCACCAGATTTTTAATTTTGACCAGATGGAATCATTCTCATCGATCCAGCCGTTGCCGTCCTCATCATACCGTGCCAGATCCGCAAATCCGTCACCGTTCCCGGTCCCGAACAGTTCACTGCCGTCGTTGATGACGCCATCACCGTTTTTATCCAGCGCCAGATAACCACTGCCCTTTAACATAGAAATTTCTTCTTCCTTGCCGTCGGCATCCAGATCAAAATAAAAGGTCTGATCTGACAGTTCTGTCGCATCGGTATCCAGATTGATCACCAGCGGATCATGAAGGGTGAATTCCGCTACGTTGAGTTCCTCTCTGTAGTATTCCTCACATCTGCGGCTCATATTTACATTAACATTAAAATTGATCTCTCGGCCATCCTTGGTACGCACGGTTCCCACGGTGGAAAAACTTGTATCTTCCTGTTCCATGCTCCAGGTCTCACCCACATAGTTCAATACTTTCACGCGGGATGTCACCAGATTGAACACTTCTGATGCAGGTGTTGCCGTGGCCGTTTTCTGCACATTTTCAGTACTTGTCTGTGCATTCCCGGTCTGGTTGCTGCCGCTCCAGCCATTTTCCTGCATCCAGTCATGCAGAGTGCTGTTTCTGGACGGGAACAACAAATCAAATATATAGCGTACCGTATATTCCCGGATAGTGGACAGTGTCTGTTCTCCGGCACTGCTTCGCATATCCCATCTGGCAGAAGATACCAGAAAACGGCTTTGCCAGTCTTTTGCGGTCATTGCAGTATTCTCTGCGGTATTCTCCTGTTCCCCGGTGTTCTGTGCCGTATCCTCTCCGTTCGGTGTCTTCTGTCCCTTCGTTGATATATCTGTCAGACCTGCCTGATAATCCGTTATCTCAAATCGTCTGACGCTTGTCTTAGAAGCATGGTAGCTTCTGGCGGAATCCATTCCTATGCTTGCGGAATCAATTCTCAAATCTGTAATTTTCTCCTTTCCCCGACCTCACCATACAGGGCGCGCTTCCTGTAAAGCTTAATCGTTCACCACCACATGCGATATTGCATGGCTGAACGGTTAAGTCAAAAAAATGGTAACAGAACAGAATATTTTAATATTATTCTATCCGATTACCATCCGTGGTGTCGTTATAAAACTATATAAAAAATAAGTAGCAGGAAGTGACCGGCCTTGTCACCTCTCTGCTACTTATATCGTCCATATGGGGCGTTTTGTTTAGTCTGAATTTATTGCTGTGTGGGTGCAACAGGTGCACCGGGTGCTGGAGGTACCGGTTTCCCGGCTGCTTTCAGCTTCGCAGCGATCATGCCGGCTACCATCTCTCTGGTAACCACGATATTGCCGCCGAAGGGATTGATGACAAATCCCAGGGCCGGACTGCTATTACCCTGTGCATCCTTGCGCAGCAGCATTCCCGCATAGTCGTCAAAATTCATGGCGAACGTCTGCTGGTTCTCTTCGTCCTTCCACTTTTTTAATTCCATCCAGTCTGTGAAAGCCATGAAGAATTTCCGTCCGTCCTCTGTAGATAACATGGGGAACTGGACTTTTGCATCACGGGGAATTCTCACCTGTCCCTTTTCATCCGGCTGGGGCGCAGGATCGATCACTACCGGAGCCAGGAACTTTGCTTTCTGAAGCTCCTCCATGAACATCTGTCTGTGTTCCGGTGTGTCTTCTGCTTTTAATAATTCAATAGATCCTACCATCATGGGGTTGGATACCGGTTTGTTAAATTCCATATTTTTGCTCCTCATACACGGTTATAGTTGATTAAGCAGCCCTTCAGGATGATCTGGCGTTCTTCATCGGTCAGTTCGCCTAACTTCAGGGAGAATTCCTTCATGCCCTCTCCGGGTGTTACCACATAAGCTTTGATCTCTTCTGCCTTGTCTTCCACGGCTTTCTTGATGCCGGGAACAAACAGATAATCCAGATTCTTAAAAGGCAGATCCCCGGGCTGGATGAGGAAGGGAAGCATACCCCAGTTGATCAGGTTGGAACGATAACGCTTGGTAGCATATTCGTTGGCGATATTCGCCCAGCCGCCCAGTACCTTCTGACAGGAAGCAGCCTGCTCACGGGCAGAACCGTCTCCGGGCTTTACTGCGAAGATTGTGGAACCGAATCCGGTGTTCTTACGGTCAGCCTCAGGATACTGTTTCTTCACTTCGCCCATGACATCCTTCAGTACGGGAACCGCCTGGCAGGGATGTCCGCCGTTCATACGCTCTTTCTCTGCCTTCTGGATCTCTTTGGCACGTCCTACATACTGCGGATCCTTACGGCTCAAGGTGAACTCTGCCAGTCCCAGAGGATTGGAACGATAGGAAGAGGTCTCACCGGAAGGAATCAGCTCATCGGTGGTGGTTACAGGATCGTGGATCTCGGATACTACCTGTAATACCAGATTTTCAGGCAGGGCACCCATAGCGGGCCAGTCCTTGATATTGGGGCCGAACTGGATCTCTACGCTCTCGTCTGCCACACCGTGGGAATCGAATACACGGTTCTTGTAAATATTGCTGTCGAAATGATATTTATATTTTCCAAAGTCGCCGTCGAACTCTGTTGCGGGAGTCAGCACGCCCTTGTTGGCTGCGGTAGCTGCGATAGATCTTGCATCCATCAGAGCTACGGAAGCGATCTGGCCGTTCTGCAGCTTGGAGCCTTCACGGTTCGGGAAGTTTCTGGTAGAGTGACGGATACTGAATGCGTTATTGGCAGGGGTATCTCCGGCACCGAAGCAGGGACCGCAGAAGGCTGTCTTCATGACTGCACCGGTCTCTAAGATGGTCGCAGCACAACCGTTACGGATCAGCTCCATGTATACGGGCATAGATGCGGGATATACGCTTAAAGTAAATTCATCCGCACCAATGTATCTGCCCTTCAGGATATCGGCTGCTGCACAGATATTCTCGAATCCGCCGCCGGCACAGCCTGCAATAATACCCTGATCTACGATGAATTTGCCGTTCTTTACTTTATTCTTCAGAGTGAAGTCCACAGCACCGTCTAAGCTTACCTTGGCACGCTTCTCGGTCTCATCCAGAATATCCATCAGGTTCGCATTCAGCTCCTCGATGGTGTAAGTATTGCTGGGATGGAACGGCATGGCGATCATGGGACGGATCTTGTCCAGATCCACCTCGATGAGGCCGTCATAGTAAGTTACCTGACCGGGGTTCAGTTCCTTATAATCTTCGGTACGTCCGTGGATCTCGTAGAACTCACGGATCTGGTCGTCGGTCTTCCAGATGGAGGACAGACAGGTGGTCTCTGTGGTCATGACATCAATGCCGATACGGAAATCCGCACTCAGGGAAGCCACACCGGGACCTACGAATTCCATGACTTTATTTTTCACATAACCGTTTTTGAATACGGCACCGATGATCGCCAGTGCCACGTCCTGAGGACCTACCCCTTTCACGGGGGCACCCTTTAAGTATACGGCTACCACGCCGGGCATGTTGATATCATAGGTCTGGTTCAGTAACTGCTTCACCAGCTCGGGACCGCCCTCGCCCATAGCCATGGTACCCAGGGCACCGTAACGGGTATGGGAATCGGAGCCTAAGATCATTTTGCCGCCGCCGGCCAACATCTCTCTGGCGAACTGATGAATAACTGCCTGATGAGGGGGTACATAGACACCACCGTACTTTTTCGCACAGGTCAGACCAAACATGTGGTCATCCTCATTGATGGTGCCGCCTACGGCACACAGAGAGTTATGACAGTTGGTCAGTACATAGGGCATGGGGAACTTCTGCAGTCCGGATGCTCTTGCGGTCTGAATGATACCTACAAAGGTAATATCATGGCTGGTAAGCTTATCAAAACGGATTTTCAGCTTATCCATATTGCCGGAAGTATTATGTTCCCGCAGGATACCATATGCCATGGTGTTTTTCGTTGCTTCTTCTTTGGAGATCGTAATGCCGGTCTTCGCCTGTATCTGACTGGCTGCTTCCGGGGTATCCGCTACAATATCTGTACCGTTTACCAGGTAAGCGCCGCCCTGTGTTAACTGAATCATGCTCGTCCTCCTGTTATTCCACTTCTTATGCATAGATAGAGTGCATCTTGTGTGCACTCCTTTCATTATACTGGATTGTTTTCTCAGATGCAATGATCTTATAGGATGTTTTTGCACTTGAGCGTACGCAAAAAAATACCGCCTATAGAGCGCAACAGTCTCTCTAGGCGGTATGACTTCTTTCTTAAGTTCTTAATTATTTCAGTACTACCTTATCCAGATGCCAGATCTCATCCACATACTGCTGGATGGTTCTGTCAGAGGTAAACTTGCCGGAGCATGCCACATTCAGGATAGCGCTCTTCGCCCAGTTGTCCTCGTCACGGTAAGCAGCCTCTACTTTCTTCTGTGCTTCCGCATAAGACTTGAAGTCCTTGAGGATGAAGTAGGTATCTGCCTTCGCAGTGCACTGGGTGTTCAGCAGGGAATTGTACAGCGGGCGGAACAGCTCGGGATCTCCCGGTGCATAGGTTCCGTTGATCAGCTGCATCAGTACCTTGCGGACGTCCTGATCATTGTTGAAGATCTCCATGGGGTCATATCCGCCATGGTTCTCATAGTTGATAACCTCCTGTGCGGACAGGCCGAAGATGAAGGCATTCTCTTCGCCCACTTCTTCTACGATCTCTACGTTGGCACCGTCCATGGTTCCCAGGGTCAGGGCACCGTTCAGCATGAACTTCATGTTACCGGTACCGGATGCTTCCTTACTTGCGGTAGAGATCTGCTCGGAGACATCTGCTGCCGCAAAAATGATCTCTGCGTTAGATACGTTATAGTTCTCGATAAATACGACCTTGATCTTGCCGTTGATGGCGGGATCGTTGTTGACCACATCCGCTACGGAGTTGATCAGCTTGATGGTCAGCTTCGCATTACGATAGCCGGCTGCTGCCTTGGCTCCGAAGATAAAGGTTCTGGGATAGAAGTCCAGTTCCGGATGCTCCTTCAGTTCGTTGTACAGATACATTACATGGAGAATGTTTAACAGCTGTCTCTTATACTCATGCAGACGCTTTACCTGTACATCGAAGATGGATCTGGGATCTACTTCGATACCGTTGTGCTCTAAAATGTATTTTGCCAGACGTACTTTGTTTTGGTACTTGATGTTCATGAATTCCTGCTGTGCCTTTTTGTCATCCGCATATACTTTCAGCCGGGAGATCTGAGGCAGATCGGTGATCCAGTCGTCACCCACATGAGCGGTAACCCAGTCTGCCAGCAGAGGGTTCGCATGCAGCAGGAAACGTCTCTGGGTAATACCGTTGGTCTTATTATTGAAACGCTCCGGGAACATCTCATAGAAATCCTTCAGTTCCTGAGTCTTCAGGATCTCGGTATGCAGTCTGGCCACACCGTTGACGGAATAGCCGGCCACAATTGCCATATGCGCCATCTTCACCTGTCCGTCGTAGATGATTGCCATCTTACGGATCTTCTCCTGTACATCCACACCGGGTACATTGCTGTACTTCTGCTGGATATCAAGGATGAATCTGCGGTTGATCTCTTCCACGATCTGATAGATTCTGGGAAGCAGTCTGGAGAACAGTTCGATGGGCCATTTCTCCAATGCTTCCGCCATGATGGTATGGTTGGTGTAGGCACAGGTCTTGGTGGTGATCTCCCACGCTTCCTCCCAGGTCAGATAATAATCATCCATCAGCACACGCATCAGCTCTGCGATAGCTACGGTAGGATGGGTATCGTTCAGTTGGAATGTAACCTTCTCATAGAACTTATGGATATCGTCATGCTTTCTCATGTACTTCTCTACAGCTTCCTGTACGGATGCGGAGATGAAGAAGTACTGCTGCTTCAGACGCAGCTCCTTACCTGCATAGTGATTGTCGTTGGGGTACAGAACCTCTACGATATTGCGTGCCAGGTTCTCCTGCTCTACCGCCTTCTGATAATCACCCTTGTCAAAAGAATCCAGCTGGAAGCACTCTACGGGCTCCGCATCCCAGATACGCAGGGTATTTACAATGCCGTTGCCATAACCCACGATGGGGAAATCAAACGGAACCGCCTTAACGGACTGATAGCCTTCCTGGGTAAATACGTTTCTGCCGTTCTCATCGGTATGAACGCTTACATAGCCGCCGAATTTAACGATCTTCGCATACTCGGGTCTGCGCAGTTCGAAAGGATTGCCGTTCATCAGCCAGTTATCGGGAACCTCTACCTGATAACCGTCGCGGATCTCCTGCTTGAACATACCGTAACGATAACGGATACCGCAGCCGTATGCGGGATATCCCAGGGTTGCCAGGGAATCCAGGAAACATGCTGCCAGACGTCCCAGTCCTCCGTTACCCAGTGCTGCATCCGGCTCCTGATCCTCGATCAGGTTCAGATCCAGTCCCAGTTCTTCCAGAGCTTCCGCTACGGGCTTATATGCCTTTAAGTTGATCAGGTTATTACCCAGTGCTCTTCCCATCAAAAACTCCATGGACATGTAGTAGACCATCTTGGGGTCTTCCTTCTCATATGCCTTCTGGGTCTCCATCCAGTTCTCTACGATACGGTCCTTGATCGCATAAGATACTGCCTGGAAGATCTGCTGTGCATCTGCCTCTTCCAGATTCTTACGATACAGGGTGCGCACATTATATTCCACACTTCTCTTGAAGAGCTCCTTATCGAACTCTTTTGCCTTTACCGGCTTCTCGCTGGCTACTACTGATTTTTTCACCTATGTTCTCCTCTCCATTACCTCTCCGGTACTGTACTCTTCTCAAGATATTCCGCACCGGATAGCGTTATGATTTCATCCATATTCTTAACCAAATACAGGTAATATTATAACAAACTTCCATGCGCATTCCAACTGTTTTCGCCGGTTTTCGTAAGTTTCGTAAATGTTTTTCCGAAACAGAAAAGATTCTGCGGTCCCCCCTTCCGGAAAAACCACAGAATCTTTATCTTTATACTCTCTCCACAGCGATCACTGCGTTCTCGCCGTTGATATTCCATTCCTTCGATACGCCGTATTCCGCACCGCTTGTCAGTTCATCAGCCAGAACCTTGCCGCTGATGGCTTCTTTATTCTTCTGTGCGATCTCGGACAGCTTATCGTTGCCATTGATGGATACGCGGATGTGATCGGTCACTTCGAAGCCGCTCTCCTTACGCATGGTCTGGATCTTGCTGATGATCTCGTATACGAAGCCTTCCTCTACCAGTTCCGGTGTCAGGTTGGTATCCAGGACGACGGTCATCCGATTGTCCTCCTGAGATACATAGCCTTCCTTCTGTGCCATGTCGATCAGCAGATCGTCCTTGGTCAGTTCCACAGCCACACCGTCTACATCGAACTTTAATGCGCCGTCTGCATTCAGTTCATCCATTGCTGCATTGCCATCCAGTGCTGCGAGGTGCTTCTGAATGCCGCCCAACTGTTTGCCGTACTTGGGTCCTACGGTACGCAGCTGGGGTTTGAAGGTGTAAGAGGTAAAGTCACGTACGTCATCGGTAAATACGACTTCCTTGACGTTCAACTCATCCTCGATGATCTCCTGATAGAACTCACTTAAGGTGAAGTCTGACTTGATATACATTCTGCTGATCGGCTGACGATTCTTGATGGCAGCCTCGTTACGGCATGCACGACCCATAACTACAGCATCCAGCACATCTTCCATATCCTCTTCCAGCTTCTTGTCGATGTGATCCTTGTTCACTACCGGGAAGTCACACAGATGGATACTCTCGGGAGCATTTGCATCGTTGCTTCTTACCAGGTTCTGGTAAATATCCTCTGTCATGAAGGGGATCATGGGTGCTGCTGCCTTACAGATGGTCACCAGTGCGGTGTACAGCGTCATATAGGCATTGATCTTATCCTGCTCCATACCCTTTGCCCAGAAACGCTCACGGCTGCGTCTTACATACCAGTTACTCATCTCATCGACGAAGTCCTGCAGAGCCTTAGCAGCCTCGGGGATACGGTACTGATCCAGATTGCTGTCTACTTCTGCAACGGTAGAGTTCAGTTTGGACAGCAGCCACTTATCCATTACGGGCAGTTTGTCATATTCCAGTGTATATTTGGAAGCATCAAAATTATCAATGTTTGCATACAGCACGAAGAATGCGTAGGTATTCCACAGGGTACCCATGAACTTACGCTGTCCTTCCTGTACGGCTTTGCCGGAGAATCTCTTCGGCAGCCAGGGTGCGGAACTGGTGTAGAAATACCAGCGGATGGCATCTGCACCGTAGGTCTCCAGTGCGTTGAAAGGATCTACCGCATTGCCCTTACTCTTACTCATCTTCTGACCGTTCTCATCCTGTACATGGCCCATAACGATAACGTTCTTGTAAGGAGCCTTATTGAAGAGCAGAGTAGATTCTGCCAGCAGAGAGTAGAACCATCCACGGGTCTGGTCCACTGCCTCGGAGATAAAGTCAGCAGGGAACTGCTGCTCGAACAGATCCTTGTTTTCAAACGGATAATGATGCTGTGCAAAAGGCATTGCTCCGGAGTCGAACCAGCAGTCGATCACCTCGGGAACACGCTTCATCTGCTTGCCACACTCGGGGCAGGTGATGGTGATCTCGTCGATGTAAGGACGATGGAATTCTACGGTCTTCGCCTTCTCATTGCCGCTCATCTTGTACAGCTCTTCACGGCTACCGATGGAATGCTGGTGTCCGCATTCGCACTCCCAGATATTTAACGGAGTACCCCAGTAACGGTTACGGGATACACCCCAGTCCTGAATATTCTCCAGCCAGTTGCCGAAACGTCCCTCACCGATGGAAGCGGGGATCCAGTTGATGGTCTTATTATTACGTACCAGGTCATCCTTCACAGCGGTCATCTTGATGAACCAGGACTCTCTTGCATAATAGATCAGCGGAGTATCACATCTCCAGCAGAAGGGATAATCATGCTCGAACTTCGGTGCATCGAACAGCTTGCCCTCTGCATCCAGATCCTTAAGTACCAGAGGATCTGCATCTTTTACGAATTTTCCGGCATAAGGGGTCTCTGCGGTCAGATCGCCCTTGCCGTCTACGAACTGTACGAAGGGCAGCTCGTAATTACGTCCAATACGGCTGTCGTCTTCACCGAAAGCCGGTGCAATATGAACGATACCGGTACCGTCGGTCATGGTTACATAACCGTCGCAGGTTACGAAATGTGCCTTTTTCTTCTGCTTTTCAGCGGCATCTCCCGCACACTTGTACAGAGGCTCGTACTCCTTGTACTCCAGATCCTTACCAACATAAGTCTCCAGTACTTCGTAAGCATCCTTGCCCTCTTCTGCCAGGCGGCCCAGTACCTTGTCTGCCAGTGCCTTTGCAATATAATAGGTATAACCGTCGGCAGCCTTCACCTTCAGGTAGGTCTCCTCCGGGTTCACGCACAGTGCCACGTTGGAAGGAAGAGTCCAGGGGGTGGTGGTCCATGCCAGGAAATATGCATCCTCGCCCTTTACCTTGAAACGTACGATAGCGGAACGCTCTTTGACTGCCTTATAGCCCTGTGCCACTTCGTGGCTGGACAGCGGGGTTCCGCAACGAGGGCAGTAAGGAACGATCTTGAAGCCTTTGTACAGAAGTCCCTTATCCCAAATGGTCTTCAGTGCCCACCATTCGGACTCGATGAAGTTGTCATCGTAGGTAACATAAGGGTTATCCATGTCAGCCCAGAAACCAACAGTACGGGAGAAATCTTCCCACATTCCCTTGTATTTCCAGACGCTCTCTTTACATTTGTCGATGAAAGGTGCCAGACCGTATTCCTCGATCTGCTCCTTACCATCCAGACCCAGCAGCTTCTCAACTTCCAGCTCTACGGGAAGTCCGTGAGTATCCCAGCCCGCCTTACGGGGAACCATATATCCCTTCATGGTACGGTATCTGGGGATCATATCCTTGATGGTACGGGTCTCTACATGACCGATGTGGGGCTTACCGTTGGCGGTAGGCGGTCCGTCGTAGAAGGTATAGGTCTCGCCTTCCTTACGGTGTTCCATACTTTTTTTGAAAATGTTGTTGTCCTCCCAGAATTTCTCGACAGCTTTCTCACGGTCTACGAAATTCAGGCTTGTGGGTACCTGCTTGTACATAGTGCGCTTCCTTTCTTTTCTTATTACAGCATCATACTATTCAGCGCCTCATTCACAAAATCGCATCTTCGATGCTTTCCTTTTGTTCATTGAGGCTAGCTCGCCAAAGAAATATTTTCAGAGGTTCTTATGAATGCAAGCATTCAACGATCCTCTGTCAATATTTCATGGCTCTGAATAGTATCAAAAATAGCTCCGTCCCGTAACAGGACGAAGCTCATGCATTCGTTAACCACCTCTTACAACATACTTCCCATACGATTCCACATGTGTAATCTCACAGGAGTGATATGCTTCCCGGTAACGGCGGGATTCCGTTCAGAACTACTGACCTGGGCTTTTGTTCTGACAGCTCAGAAGTGATTTTCACGATTCCCTTACTCGCACCGGTCTCTCACCATCACCGGCTCGCTTTGCCTTTCTGCGGAAAAGTTACTCTCTTCGTCAATGCATTTTTGATATACCGCTATTATATATCTCATTTTTTTGCGTTGTCAAGCCGGATGTTATGATTTGCTTAGAAAGCTTTTCTTTCTTGCTTTTCCGACATTTATTTCATATAATTATTTTAAGACTGATATGTGTACCGATCTTACCGGAAGGGGCAGGGAATTCTATGGAAAATACGCAAAATACGCCGAAAAGAAGCGGCGGTAAAATATCATATACTCTGCAGGCGATCGGCCTGATTCCCCTGCTGGCGCTGGGGATCGTCATGTTATTTTTCACTTCCCAATGGTTCACAAAAACTATGTATCAGGAAGTGGAACGTGAATTGTATGATGCCACAAAAAGTGCCACTACACTTCTGAACGCTGCCTATCCCGGCGATTACCGGCTGGAAGGTGATGTTGCCTACCTTCTGTATAAGGGCGATGTAGATATCACCCGTGAATATTCTCTATTTGATCAATTCAAAGAGGATACCGGACTGGACATCACCCTGTTCTATCAGGATACCCGCGTTCTGACGACTCTGTATAACGCCCAGGGTGACCGCATTGTCGGCTCCGGTGCTCCGGATGTGGTGATCCGTGATGTCCTGAATACCGGTGAAGATCATTTTTATATCAACACTCTGATCAATGGAAAGTCTTATTTTTCCTATTATAGTCCTGTCCGCAATCAGGACGGCAGCATAGTTGGCATGCTTTTTATAGGAAAATCCAGTGCCACCGTATCTCAATCCATTCAACGTTATGTCTATCCGCTGACATGGCTGATCATCGGTTTTGTGGCTCTCGTGGCTGTCTGCATCTATTTTTACACCAGAAGATTCGTGGCTGTATTACTCCATATTCACAGCTTCCTGTCGGAGGTAGCCTCCGGGAATCTGAATACCACACTGGATCATTCCGTAACAAAACGCAGTGATGAATTAGGTGATATCGGTCGCTGTGCCCTGTCCATGCAGCGCTCTCTTCGTACCATGATCGAGCAGGATGCCCTGACCGAGCTGTACAACCGACGCAGCGGGGAAAAAAAGCTGCGCCAGATCTTCGAGGAAGCCCGATCCTCCCGCCATTCTTTTGCGCTCGCCATCGGAGATATTGACTTTTTCAAAAAGGTTAACGATACTTACGGTCACGAATGTGGGGATGCCGTACTGAAAAATGTTTCTGCCATGCTGAAGCAGCATATGTGGCGCCGTGGCTTTGCCGCGCGTTGGGGTGGTGAGGAATTTCTACTGGTATTTGAAAATGTAGATCTTGCAGAAGCACGGAAACAGCTGGAGCTTCTCATGGACAAAATCCACGAACTGGATACGCTCTATGAAGGTCAACACGTGAAGGTAAATATGACCTTCGGACTGGTCTGTGAATCTGACAAAGATGTTCATACATTATTAAAAGAAGCTGATGAGAAATTATATATCGGTAAGACAAACGGTCGTAACCAGGTGGTATCTTAACCCGGTTACGACCGTTTTTTATTGCTCCATCTGTCTGCCCAGGAAGCCTGCTGCGGACTGCGCCAGCTTCTGTTCCACTTCTCCCATTTTGCTCTTCCCGTCATTTTCCAGCAGGATCACGCTGCCGATGATGTCTCCCTCGCAGAGGATCGGGGTGATCAGCTGCCATGCATAGTCCACGGCAATGTCTTCCGCAATGTTGACGTAGTTGCGGTCTCCTTTTGCGGCGATCACAGTCTCTCTGTTATTGACTTTCTCTTCCAGCTGACGGCTTACTGCCTTATTGAGCAGCTGCTTACAGCCACCTGCAACCGCAATAAACTGATCCCTGTCTGCGATCAGTGCCGTATGTCCGGACACCTGCGCAAGACTTTCCGCATACTGTTTTGCGAACGTGGTCATCTCTCCGATGGGAGAATATTTTTTCAGAATAATCTGTCCCTCCCTGTCAGTAAATATTTCCAGAGGGTCGCTTTCCCTGATGTGTAACGTACGGCGGATCTCCTTCGGGATCACGATGCGTCCCAGATCATCTATTCTTCTTACAATTCCAGTTGCTTTCATATCCAAAAACCTCCTGCTTTCCTGTTTATTTTCCATAATTGTGCTGTGTGGGTAGTATGTGGAAATCATGACAGAATTATGTGACATTTACCAAAACGTTTTTTTCTTTGTATTTCCTATATTTCTGTGTTACACTTAATCTACTTGCGACAAAAAATAAAGTGTGGGGTGTTTAAACTATGAATCACAAAAATAATAACAGAAGTTCATTTTCAGGCAGGATCGGCTTCGTCCTGTCGGCTGCCGGAGCATCCGTAGGCTTAGGCAATATCTGGCGTTTCCCATATCTGGCAGCCAAATACGGCGGCGGAATCTTCCTGTTGATCTATATTATTCTGGCGCTTACCTTCGGTTATACCATGATCGTGGCGGAGACTTCACTGGGACGCATGACAGGTAAAAGTCCCGTGGGGGCCTTTCATACCTTCGGGAAGTCCAAATGGCTGTCCTTCGGCGGATGGATCAACGCTATTATTCCTATTCTGATCGTTCCTTATTATTCCGTCATCGGCGGATGGGTGATCAAATATCTGGTGGAATATGCCAAGGGTCACGGACATGATCTGGCAACGGACGGTTATTTTTCCACGTTTATTTCCAATGGTGTCTCTACTGAGCTGTGCTTTATCGTATTCACTCTGTGTACTCTGGGCATCATCTACGCCGGTGTCCGCAACGGTATCGAGCGTGTATCCCGCATTATGATGCCGATCCTGGTAGTGCTGTCCGTGGTCATCACCGTCTATTCTGTTACCAGGCCGGGAGCACTGAGCGGTGTGAAATATTTCCTGATCCCGAATCCTTCGAATTTTTCCTGGATGACCGTCGTAGCTGCCATGGGTCAGATGTTCTACTCTCTGTCCATTGCCATGGGTATTCTCATCACCTTCGGCTCTTATATGAAAAAAGATGTCTCCATTGAAGGTTCCACGAAAAATGTGGAGATCTTTGATACTGCCATCGCTATCATGGCAGGTCTCATGATCATTCCCGCCGTGTTCGCATTCTCCGGTGGAGATCCCGATACCTTACAGGCAGGTCCTTCCCTGATGTTCATCACACTCCCCAAAGTCTTCGATAGCATGGGAATGGGCACCTTCGTAGGTATTCTGTTCTTCGTACTGGTACTGTTCGCAGCCATGACCAGCTCCATTGCGCTTACCGAAAGTGCTGTGTCTACTTTCGAGGACGAGCTTGGCTGGGGTCGTAAAAAATCTACCTTGATCATGGGTGTGATCATGCTGGCACTGGGAACGTTATCCTCACTGGGTTACGGACCGCTCGGTGCTGTGAAGATCATCGGCATGCAGTTCCTTGATTTCTTCGATTTCCTGACCAACTCCGTGATGATGCCTATCGCTGCCATCACCATCTGTCTGCTGGTATCCCGCGTCATCGGAGTAAAGGCTGTGGAAGAAGAAGTCATGAACGGAGAAGCCGCTTTCCGCCGCAAAAAGATATTCAACTTCATGATCAAGTATCTCTGCCCGGTATTTGCTGCGATTATTTTATTAAGTTCTGTAGCAAATGCATTTGGACTTATTTCCATGTAAGATCCCAGAGTCATAAACAAAACCCCACGCTTGTGTGAACACAGTGTGGGGTTGTTCTTATTATATGTCAATGATCCGTCCT
Source organism: Waltera intestinalis (assembly GCF_009695995.1). Taxonomy (GTDB): domain Bacteria; phylum Bacillota; class Clostridia; order Lachnospirales; family Lachnospiraceae; genus Acetatifactor; species Acetatifactor intestinalis. The sequence goes on along the minus strand of NZ_VUMU01000003.1, from coordinate 204,463 downwards.
GTCTCCGCGTTCACTCTATGCGAAATCGAGATTACGGTACGTCCTTCGGAAGCCCTCTTCAGTGCCTGCAGCACCTCTTCTTCGGTCTGGGCATCCAGATTTGCCGTAATCTCATCCAGCAGAAGGAGCTTCGGCTTCGCCACGGCGGCTCTGGCAATGGATAACAGCTGCCATTGCCCCTGCGAGAAGATCTCCGAAGTACAGAGCGTGTCATAGCCTTTTTCCAGCTGTTCTATCGTTGCATCCAGTCCCGCAATTCTTGCAGCCTCCCGTACCTCTTCCATAGTAAAAGAATCGTCATACAGCGTGATCTGATCCTTCACGGTACCGGGTACCCTGTGAAAAGTCTGCTCCACATAGCCGTACAGGCTGCGCTTTTCATTTTCCGGAATCTGAAAAGCATCTCTTCCCTGAATCAGCACTTTACCCTCTCCCGGCTGATAGAGTCCCAGCAACAGTTTGAAGACCGTACTCTTCCCTGCCCCGGTTCTTCCGGACAGCGTCACCTGTTCTCCGGGATACACTTGGAAGCTTAAGTGATGCAGGATTTTACGGCTGTCATCCTCATAAGCAAAGGTCACGTTTTGCAATTCCACAAAAGGATTTTCCAGTCTATTCTGTGGTTCTGCCGTTTTTTGCCCGGAATATTTCTCCGGCACTTCCTCTAACGCATAGAATTCATTGATCCGGTGCACGCCCGCAACGGCGGACTGTATGGTCTGGATCTCCATTCCCAGACTCTCCACAGGGGTAAAGATCTGGGAGATATAGTTAATTAACGCTACCGCTGTACCTGCAGACATGCCGAACAGTGTCAGCACCTTCGCATTACCGGAGGCAGAAAACAGCATCACAACCGCCACCACGATAGCATTCAGGATCAGGATCACCGGGGAATAAATAGCATCATAGAAATTCGTGCGATCTACCGCGCGATAACTCTCCGCAATATATTCATCATACCGTTCCTCCATATAGTGCTCTTTTCCCAGCGTATGAATGGTGCGGATATTGTGCAGCGTCTCCGGCACATGTCCGGAGGCTCTGCCCACAGCACGACGGTTCTCGATCTGGGCTTTCAGCATGTTTTTCTGCACCGTCCTGGTGAACCAATACAGAAATGGCAGCAGGATCAAAAGTACGATCGCCAGTCCTCTGTTTTTTAACCAGATCACCACCAGGATACTTATAATCTTACAGGCATCGGCGAACATGCTGATGATTCCGGAGGTAAACAGGTTCTCCACCGTATCCACATCTCCTACGAACCGGGATACGATCGTACCGGGCTCCTGTTTCGTCAGTTCCCCTGCCGTCAGGTTCGTGTATTTCTCCATCATGCTGCTCCGCAGTGCGTGGGTGATCTTCTGACCGAAGACCGTCAGCAGACCTTCCCGAAGGCTTTCGGTCAGCCCGGTGAGCACCGTAAAAGTAAAATACAGTATCACCAATGCAACCGGAACTGCGTTTCCTGCGGTGATCGTATCCACGATATTTCCCAGGATCCAGGGCGGCAAAAGCGCGGTTACAATGGCACCTGCGACTGCCAGCACGATTCCCAGTGACAACCCTGCATAGCCTGTCACAGTCTGCCGGATCACGCTGCGGACATTTTTCACATTCTGTCTCTTATTTTTCTGCATGATCCGGACCTCCCTCCTGCGTACTGTGTGCATCAGCGCCATCCGCCTGTGCTTCATACAGTCTCGCATACTCCGGGAACTTTTCAAGGATCTGTTCGTGGGTTCCTGCGGTCACTTTTCCACCCTCCATCCACAGCACCTGATCCATTTCAGGGAACAGATACAGCCTATGGGACAATAGGATCACGATACTGTCTGCTACCAGCTTCCGTAGATTGGCAAAAACCTCTTCCTCCGTCTTGCGATCCAGTGCGGAAAAAGGATCGTCCAGGATCAGGACCGGACGCTTATGGCACAGGGTTCTCGCCAATGCCAGCCGCTGTGCCTGTCCACCGGAGAGTCGGACGCCACCATTTCCCACAATGGTGTCCATACCCTCTTCCATCTCTGCCACCTCACCGTCGAAACAGACTGCCTTCAGATACTTCTCCGGATCGTCATCATCGCCCAGTAGTATATTGTTACGGACACTATCATTGAACAGCTCCGGATCGTGTCCTAAATATCCCACCATGCCGTTTTGCTCTGCCTTGGTCATCGCGGATAATTCTTTGCCGTGAAAACAGATCCTTCCTTCGTAAGGGTATTCACAGAGGAAGGTCTTTCCCAATGTGGATTTACCACACGCCACTGCGCCGGTGACACCAATGATCTGTCCCGGAGTGGCTGACAGATTGAAGTCCTCATAGATCTTCTCGCCGCCGGGATAAGCGAAGCTTACATCCGATACTTCCAGCGTTCCCGGCTCCTGTACCAGGCTGTCGTCCTCATAAGTGGTTTCCTTCATCAGTGGCTTGATGCGCTTCCAGGAGACCTGGGCTTTATGTACTGCATTGAATAGCTTCGCGGCATGAGAAGATTTCACGGCTAACTTCAAAAAACAGGATAAAAAAGTGGTAAAGGCTGCCACATCCCATATTTTCCAGCCGGTTCCAAGCACATTTTTGCTGCCGAAATACAAGATAAACAATACTCCTGTCATGGAGATGATCCGGTACAGCGGGGGGAACGCAGTACTCCAGATATTGGTCTTCACAGCAGATGTTTCATAATCGGTAAGGTTCGCTTCATAAGCCTGCCTGCGCTCTTCCTCTCTGCCATAGACACGGTAAGTGATAGCGTTAGTGTCTCTGTCCAGTGTTGCGGCACTTAAATCTCCGGACTGTTCCTTATATGCCGCTCCGGTACGCTGCACGTTACGCTTCATCTTCTCCGCCAGCACATAAGATACCGGTAAAAACAGCATACCTAAGATTGCCAGCCGCCAGTCATAAAATAGCAGCATTCCCACATATGCTGCCAGTGCCACACCGGTATCATAAATCTCTGTGGTAAATTTCCGCATACCCTCCGCGCAGTCGTCCACATCCAGGATTGCCTTGGTCATCACATTTCCGACACCCTCTTCTTCCAGTTCGGCACGGCTTCTGTGCACCAGGCTGCGGTACAGGATCTCTTTCATGTCACGATTTACATTATTAGCAAATCGTCTGACATAAAAACGTTTGATATAACGGGAGATCTGCACGATGGCAATAGACATCACATATGCGGTCACCAGCACCAGCATATCTTGGTATCCTGCTTTCCCACCCAGAATGTCTACCAGGCATCCCGTCATCCGACCCTCGAACCACGGTCCTGCCAGAAGTCCGAGGTTATAGATCAGGCCGGAGAACGTGACTGCCAGCAGCACCGGCCACTGGGTTTTGAAATAATACAGGATCTGATCTTTTTTCACTGCCTCAGATATCTGTTTCATCCTCTCCTGCTCCTTCTTCCACGCATTTTTCCGCATTGACAAATCCTGTCCTTCTCACGTCACCCATCAATTCTGCTTCTTTCCTCAGCACTACATAAAAAGATGTACTATCCTCTGCTTTAGATAATAGTACATCTTTTTCATCTGTCAATGTATTGGCTCACCTGCGTTCATTATCTCAGGCCTTCAGAATCTCCGACAGATTCCTCTGGATCCCGGCTGCCACATCCGGTTTATTCATGGAATAGACATGGATATGTTTTACGCCGTTGGCCAGCAGATCGATGATCTGATCGGTGGCATAGGCGATACCTGCCTGTTTCATGGCTTCCGGGTTATCACCGAAACGGTCTACGATATTTTTGAAGCGCTCCGGCACATTACAGCCGGACAGTTTTACGGCATTCTTCACCTGCACGCCGCGGGTGATGGGCATGATGCCGGGAACGATGGGCACGATAATCCCAGCTTCCCGCACACGGTACATAAAGTTGAAGAAGATATTGTTGTCGAAGAACATCTGGGTCGTCAGGTATTCGCAACCGGCATCCACCTTCGCCTTCAGCCCCTGAATATCCGCATTTTTGTTAGCAGAATCGGGATGCACCTCCGGGTAGCAGGCACCTCCTACGCAGAAATCTCCGTTTTCCTTAATAAAACGCACCAGATCGGAGGCGTGCGTAAAATCTGTAAATACTTCTCCGTCGAAATCCTTTGGAATATCTCCTCTCAGAGCTAAAATATTCTCGATCCCTGCTGCCTGCATTTCTGTAAGAGCTGCGCCGATACTGCTCCTGTCAGCGCAGACACAGGTCAGATGCGCCACAGTAGGCACATTGTACTGCTTCTGAATCGCTCTTGCCAAAGCAATGGTATGTCCCTTGGTACTGCCGCCGGCGCCATAAGTCACGCTCATATAAGCAGGCTGCAATGCCGCGATCCCCAGTGCTGCTGCCTCCACATTTCCGAAATCCGTACTCTTCTTCGGAGGAAATACCTCAAAAGAGATCGTTGCTGTATCTTTATTCAAAATATCTCTGATCTTCATACAATTCTTCTCGCCTTTCCATCATCTACATACCTTCAGGCTACGTAATTACCCTTTGTTTTCCCGCAAAAAGATCGGCAGAAAATCCTGTTTCTCCTCTTCTGCGGTCTCACTCGCCGCAATGACATTCCGGATATTCTGCATCCGCTTATCCAGCGCTGCGCTCTGCTGTGCACAGTCATACAGCTCATCCTTTAAAAACTTCGACTGACTTTCCGGAATGTTTTTCTTATACTGCAGCTTGTGCTCCAGGCTCGCCCAGAAATCCATGGCTATCGTACGGAACTGCACTTCCACATAGACCAGTTTCTTCGTATTCTGTAAAAAGATCGGCACCTGCACGATCAGATGGAGGCTGCGGTAACCGCTCTCCTTAGGATTCTTTATATAATCCTTGCGCTCGATCAGGGTAATGTCATCCTGACGTAAAAAGCTCTCCGCCAATTCATAAATATCATCCGGAAACGAACAGATGACCCGGACACCGGCGATGTCACGGATATTCTCCTCAATGCCTTCCAACGTCATGGGAATATTTTTCCGGCGGATCTTCCTAAGGATACTGTCGTAGGACTTCACTCTGGTCTTGATGCCCTCAATGGGATTACGGTCATATTCCAGAGAATATTCCTGATTCAATACTTTAAATTTCGTCTCTACCTCCATGATGGCACACTGATAATAAGACATCAGCTCGTCCATGGGGCGCTTATTCTTCTCGATCAGATCCAAAAACTCGTCTGAGAGTAAATGTTGCTTCAAAAATTTACCTCTGATGGTATCCATTTTTATTCCTTCTATCTACAGCTCTTTTTCAGTGTATTATGCATAAGGTCCTATTCCTTTCTATAAGACCTTCTCAGAAATTCTCTCCCAAAATGTATTATATCTTACAATAGTTACTGCCACAACCATATTTTTTAGTCAAGTATAACAAAAAACAGCCCCCCTGCTCCGAAATGCAAAGGGACTGTCTGTTGCGTAGATTGATTAAAGTATAGATCAAATAGTGGATGCAATAATCTGCATCCTGCCTTGTAACTCTACCTTTCCATAGCCATCGGGCAGGATCAGGTGATCGCCCTTTTTTAAATGAGTACCATTCAGGGTGCCTTCGCCTTCTACCACGCTCATGAGGATGAAAGGCTTATCCTGCCAGGTCTCCACGCGATGCTCCACATCAATACGATATACGGTGTAGTAAGGGCACCGGATCAGCTGCTGAATGGCATCATCCTTCTTCTCGGTATGCACCACACTGTTGTCCACGGATTTTGCGGGAACCGTGATCACATCAATACTCTGTGCGATGTGTAACTGTCGGGACTTGCCGTTGCTCAATCTGTCGTAATCATACACGCGGTAAGTGATATCACTGCTCTGCTGGGTCTCTAAGAGAAGAGTTCCTCCCTTGATGGCATGCACGGTACCGGGATCGATCTGGATGAAATCCCCGGGCTTAATGGGGATCTCACGGATAAATTCCTTCCATCTGCCCTCATGGATCATCTGCTCCAGTTCTTCCTTCGTCTTCGCATTGTGTCCGGCTACCAGCGTAGCATTCTCCTTGCAATCCAGGATGAACCAGCACTCGGTCTTACCCAGGGATCCGTTCTCATGAACCTTCGCATACGCATCATCCGGATGTACCTGAATGCTGAGGTCGTCCTTCGCATCAATGATCTTGACCAGCAGCGGAAAACGATCCATTCCCGCGTCTCCGAACAGCTCGGGGTGCTTCTCCCACAGTTCTGACAGCTTCATTCCCTGGAAGGCTCCGTTTCTCACGGTACCATCTCCACTCGGATGAGCGCTGATGCCCCAGCACTCCCCGATGTCATCTCCCTCAATGGGGTAACCGAATTCTCTGTTCAGCCGGGTGCCGCCCCAGATGTTGTGAGTACACACCGGATTTAAAAATATAATATCTTTATTCATGCTCCTGTTCCTGCTTTCCTTGAATCTGTCCGTGATACATTTTTATTTATACTAATAGCTCAACATTACGGTGCTGTCAATCATTTCGTGTTACCTTCTTCCCTCACCCCGGACACGATCACCGACACCAGATAGAACTCTGCCTTGTCTTCCGCATGGGTCTCCGTGATCTCCACACGTACCTGGTGTTCCCCATAAGGCAGGTGCTCTGCCACCGTTGTCAGCTGCATTTTGTCTCCCCAGGTCTCATCGAAGGTTCCGTCCAACACGCACGCCGTCTCAGGGTTCTCATCCACCACTGCCGTGGCAATGGGTGCAGGTCCGTCCTTCACTCGGCGGTATTGCACGGCGACACCGGTTCCCCGAAAAGCGAACTCCAGATAAGCTCCTTTTTCACCGGCGCTCCATCCGTTACGGAAAATATCCGTGATGTCTCTCTGCGGTGTCATATCTTCTTCAAAACCGCTCTTCTCCGGTGTGGAATTAAAATATTGTAGTCTCACGCAATGCTCATAGGCATTCTCTGTCAGCGGGACCGGGAAAATCTCCCGCTGCTCTACCGTCTTATCATGGATTACCTTTTCCAGGAAATTCGTGATCACAGATGCCATGAATTCATGCCCAAGATCATTGGGATGAAGGAAATCTGCCGTAATCTTCTCTGCCGGCAGTCTTCCGGCCGCCACAGCGGGATAGATGCTGTTCTGCATGCTGATGCAGGGCAGATCATAATGTCTCCCGATCTGCGCATGATAGTATGCCGCACTTTTACCGGTATCATAATAAACACTGTGCAACAATACCATTGCAGGACAGCTTCTGCTGCCGTAAATCTGCCGTATGAGTCCTTCATACGTCTCCATATCATGGGGTGTGCAATGATCATTCACAGAGAACTCCACCATGACCAGATCCGGCAGTCTGCGCAGCAGGTCCTCCTGCACTCTCGCCGCACCGAACTGGGAATTGGTAGCTCCGATTCCCGCATTCACGTAATCGAATTCCGTATTGGGGAACACTTTCCGAAGCCATGCAACAGTTCTTGCAGCATAGCATTGATCCGGCTCCGTCGCTGCGAATCCCTGCGTGATGGATCCGCCGATGAATCCCACCGTCAGTCTCTCCCCTTTGGCTGCACGGTTCAGGAAGCTCTTCAGCCGCGTCAGATTCCCCCTGTTCAGTATACCGGCCTCTTTATCAATAACATTTCCCGCACTTTTTCGGTTTTCATAAATACTGTTTTCCACGGTGCAATAACGCTTTGCCTTGTTTTTCAATGTCTTGCTGATCCGGAAAATCTCTTCCGGACGGTATCCCCTGGATTCCAGATAATAAATTCCACCGTAAAGCTTGATGGGAACATCCGGATATTTATCCCCGATCATGGCTTCAAACATGATCATAATGTGACCGATCTTCTCCGGTGCTGCTTCCACATGATTATCCAATAGCAATAGGAACTCATCCTTTTTCAAATGACACACCATTTCCTGTCCTTTCAGGTGCTTTTGAATATGTGTCCCCAGATGGTACAGAAGGCTGTTTTTCACTTCCTCACTCATCTTCGCGGAAATCTCATCGTAATCCCGGATGCCCAGAAATACCTCTGCATACTGACCGTCCTGCCAGGGCAGGATCTGTTCCAGTTTTATCGAAAAACTTTCCGTTGTCTCCATTCCGGCAATGTACGGTTCCGGCTTTTCTGTATCCTTTTCTGTATCCTTTTCCCGCTCTCTGACATTCCCTGCATATTCTTCATGGTTCAGATAGCTTTCCATCATCCGCGTCATAGTAGACAGAATTTCACTTTCCGTTTCCGTCCACTGACGTCCTTTATAATATTTCTCCAGCTCCTGCCAGAGACCGGTCTCCCGGTCTGTTCCTTTCCGTTCTAAGGTATAATCGACATAATTATAGTTCTTGTCGTACACGCTGAATGCATTTTTGCCGCTTCGTTTTACCCGGTACAGCGCCTGATCCGCTTTTTGATACAGTTCCTCATAAGAGGAAGCATCCTCCGGATATCGGGAAATTCCCATACTTAAAGTCACTCGTCTGCCTGACAGCTGGATCTGATCCGCCATACGGGATATTCTCTCTGCTGTCTCCACAGCATGCTGTCCCACATTTTTCCCACGGCAGAATACACAAAACTCATCTCCACCGATGCGGCCTGCATAATCCTCCATGCCTGCACTGATCAAAATCGTATTGGCAATTTTGATCAATACTTCATCACCGTATAAATGTCCGCAAGTGTCATTGATCGTTTTAAAGTCATCAATATCAATGATGAGAAAAGCTCCTTCTGTGTCATCGGCCTGCTGGATATGCTTTTCCACCAGCTTACGCATTTTCGCCTTATTGTACAGATCTGTCAGGGAATCCCTCTCTGCCTTCTGTTCCAGCAGCTCCTGGTTCTTTTTTTCTCCTGTAATATCAAGCGTCTTCCCCATGATCTTATATGGCTTATGATCCTTATCATAGACCGGAATCCCTACATAACGGAACCAGACAAATACCGATTCATCACTGACTTGTCTGACTTCATAGGAAATATGCTCATCGCCGCGGTCCATTGCCTCACAAAAGGCATCAAAAGCAGACCAGTCATCCGGATGTACAAATCCCCATTTGTGCATCTGCTCCTGATAATTTTCGATGACCATATTTGTTGTGCTCCATTTTCCCCCGAGTTTTCTCGAAAGCACATATCTTTTTGTTGCAATTTCATACTCCCACAGCGCACAGTCGGAATTGTCCTCGGTAATCTTCCTCCTGATACGTTCTTCTGCCAGTTCTCTTTCCAGTTCTTCGATTCTGGCATATAATTCCTCTTTTTCCATCATACGCTGTCTCCAAAACCGCAAAGGACCCGCTCTCCGCGGGCCCTTTGATTCTATCTTCTGCCTTCTTCCGTATCACTTGTGCTGACCACGCTGTGTTCTTTAATATAGTCAACCACTTCGTCAATGGTCGTGAATGCCAGTCCTACATAACTGTCTGCTGCGCCATAGTAAATGGCGATCCTGCCACTCTCGGAATCATGGATGGTAGCGCAGGGGAAGCATACATTCGGCACGAATCCTCTCTCTTCATACCATTCTTCGGGAGTCAGAAGGAAATTCTCGCAACGATATTTTACGATGGACGGGTTGTCAATATCTAAGATTGCTCCACCTATGGAATAGACATAACCGTTACAGGTTCCGCTGACACCATGGTAGAATAACAGCCATCCTTCGGAGGTCTCAATAGGTGCCGCTCCGCCACCGATCTTCAGAGATTCCCACCATTCGGAAGATTTTGCCATCACGTGTCTATGTTTGCCCCAGAATACCATATCGGGGCTCTCACTGACAAAGATGTCACCGAAAGGCGTATGTCCACTGTCGGAAGGGCGGGACAGCATCATGAAATTGCCATGTACTTTTCTGGGGAACAGTACGGCGTTACGGTTAAAGGGAAGGAACGGATTCTCGATTCTGGTGAATGTCTTGAAATCCGTGGTTTTCGCAATACCGATGGCTGCGCCATAGAAATCCTGACACCAGATGATATAGTAGGTATCTTCTACCTTTACCAGTCTGGGATCATATGCGTAAATCGGCATGAAAGGCTTGCCTTCTTCATCTACGAACTGAATCTTATTCTTATCAAAATCCCAGTGGATAGCATCCTTGCTGCGTCCTAAATAAATATAGGGAATACCGTTGACCTGTTCACCGCGGAACACGCCAATAAATTCATCGCCATAGGGCATTACCGCACTGTTGAAGATTCTGGCTACTCCTTCTACGGGATTTCTGCCAATGATAGGATTTTCACTATATCTCCATACCGGTGCTCCGGTATGGCCTTCGGGTTTATCCTGCCAGGGTACATTAGGTACTGCAGGGCTGATCATCTTAACTTTGCTCATTCGAGTTACCTCATTTCTGCGTTATTTATCTTGCTTCCTGTTTTAAGAACTCTTCATTTCTGCGGATGAGTTCACATCTCTGTGCCACACACTCCACGCTTCTTCCGGGATCGGAAGGGGTGTGGAATACATAATCCACAAGCTTATCTATGGTAGTCGTTGCCACATGCATGCGGGTATCGCTGGATGCATAGTAGATAAAGACTTCCCCCTTCTCATTTGCGATTGCGCCATTGGTAAATACTACGTTTGAAACATCTCCCACTCTCTCTTCCCCTCTGGGACCGATCAGCAGACCCGAAGGCTCTGCAATCACTTTTGCCGGGTCTTTTAAGTCCGTGGCAAAAGCATAAATAACGTAACGTAAACCGGCTGCGGTATTACGTACTCCATGTGCGATATGTATCCAACCTCTGTCTGTTTTGATGGGGGTAGCTCCCGCACCATTTTTTGCTTCGGTAATGGTGTGATATTTCCGCAGACTGGTCATCCGCTCTTCGTCGATGACTGCATGGGTAATGTCGTCGCACAGTCCGAAACCGATTCCTCCGCCGCTTCCGGTCTCGATGAAATCATCCATCGGTCTGGTGTAGAATGCATATTTGCCATCCACGAATTCCGGATGCAGCACTACATTTCTCTGTTGGGGAGAACGAAGGGTCTTTAAATTCTCCAGTCTCTCCCAGTGTTTTAAGTCTTTAGTTCTTACAATGCCTGCAGCCGCTACTGCTGCGGACAGATCATTTACGGAGGTATCCTTGCTCTCGGAACAGAACACACCGTAGATGTAACCATCTTCATGTTTGGTGAGACGCATGTCATAGACATTGGTCTCTTCCGGACAGGTATCATCTAACAGAATGGGATAATCCCAGAAACGGAATCCATCGACACCGTTGTCACTCTCTGCCACACCAAAGAAAGACTTTCTGTCGTTACCTTCGATACGGGCTACCAGATAATATTTGCCGTTTAATTCAATGGCTCCGGAATTCATGACCGCATTGATCCCCAGACGCTCCATGAAATAAGGGTTGGTCTCGGGGTTGAGATCATATCTCCAGGTCAGGGGAATATGTTCTCTGGTCAGAACCGGATATTCATAACGGTCATAAATACCGTTGTAGAAATCGGACTTTATGTTTTTACGGGAAAGCAATTTCTCCTGCTTCTCTTTCTCTATGTAATAACGCTCTAACATCTCTTCATAACCTCCATGCACATTCTGCCGTTATGGTAGGGGCACTTCCAAGGCTCCACGATAGGACGGCCGGGGTACGGATTGCCTTCCGGATCCACTTCCCAGAACCATTCGGAACCAGCTCTCTTATCGATCACATGATCCCGGATAAATGCCCATTCCTTCTCAGCAGCTTCCAGATACTCCATCTTCTCCGGTTCTTTTTCGTAGCCGTTTAAGAAACCGATCACAGTCTCTGCCTGTACCCACCAGATTCTGTGTACATTCACGACACCTCTGTCACATTCGTTTGCGAGAGAGTGTCCGTCAAATGCCACCTCATAGATCTGCGCGGTCAGGTCTTTGGTGATGACATACATCTTCTGCGTCAGTTCCGGATCATCCAGTACCTTGCAGCCTCTGTCGATCAGCCAGGCGGTCTCGATGTCGTGACCATAGGAATGCAGATCCAGAATACTATTATAATGCTTGTCAAAAAATACTTCCTGTCTGTGAAGCTCCGGATTATAAATCTTCTCCCCGAAGAGATCCATGATCCACAAAAGACGTCTTTTCACCTTCAGATCACCGGATACCCGGTACAGCTCCGTGTAAGCTTCAAATACATGAAGCAGGGTGTTCATGGTCTTGTCTGCCAGGACACCGTTCTCCGACAATTTCTCATTGGATTCCGGTTTAAAGTCTCTGGTGAATGCTTCCAGATATCCCACCTCATCCATACACGTAGTCTCAATCAGAGTAAACAGCTTTTTCGCCAGCTCCAGGGCTTCTGCGTCACCGCTTGCCTCATAATAAGAGGACAGTGCATAAATGCAGAATGCCTGATTGTACGTATGCTTTGTAGTATCCTTCGGTGTTCCGTCGTAATTTAAGGACCAGTAGATTCCGCCGTATTCTTTGTCCAGACAATAGTCTTTCAGGAAAGCGTATCCGTGTTTTGCCTCATCAAGCAGACTTTCGTCTTTTAACAGTGTATATGCATTGGAGAAGAACCAGGTGATCCTGCTGTTCAGGATACAGCCCTTTTCTGCTTTTTTATCCAACTTCAGATCATAATCCAGGTAGCCGTAATAGCCACCGAATTCGTCATCTCTCATACCTTTCCAGAAGGGAATGATCCCTTCTGTCAGGTGGTTTTTAATTTCTTCCCGCATTTTCATTATTTCTGTGTTCATCATGTTACGCGCTCTCCTTTGTATTAACCTTTGACAGCGCCGGAGGTGATTCCACTGTAGATCTGTTTCTGACAGAGCAGGAATACGATCAGAGCGGGCAGCAGAGACATCAGTACACCTGCACAGATCAGATTGTATTTGCTTCCAAGAGGTCCGGTGAAGGTATATAGGGAGGTTGCTACCACACCGAGAGTCCTCTTGTCCTGCAGATACAGACTGGCGCAATAATACTCGTTATATACGCCTACTCCCTTAAGCACCATCGAAGTTACGATAGCGGGTTTCAGAAGCGGAAGAATGATCTTCCAGTAAATGGTAAAATAGGAGGCTCCGTCGATAAATGCAGATTCATCCAACGATACCGAAATGTTTTCCATGAACTGGATGAAGATGTAGATGGAGATAACATCCGTACCCATACTCATAATGATATAACCATACAGATGATTGATAAATCCAAGGTTACTCATGATCTGGTACACAGATACCTGCATGGCAATTCCGGGAAGGAGGGTTGCGAACAGGAACAGGCTGCGGATCAGTCCGTTACCAGGAAACTTGAACCGGTTCAGTACATAAGAGAGCTGTGTTCCCACCAGGACGGAACCTAACAGTACAAATACCAGGATGATCGCTGAATTCAGATATGCTCTGCCCATGTTGGCGCGGTTAAAAGCGTCAATAAAGTTTTGGAAGTTCAGCCAGCTTTCCGGCAGGGTCATTACATTGGTGCTCTGGTACTCTGCATCGGTCTTGAACGCCGTGATGACGCAGGATACGATGGGCAAAAGTGCCACGAAGGAGAAGAATACCAGGCTGAAATACTTAATAACGATCCAGATGACAGCGCCTGCGCTGTAATGTTTGTGGTTAGTTTTCATCTTTGCCATTTTACACTGCCTCCTTCTTCCATCTTCTCTCTCTTCTGAGCCGTTTTCTTCTGGTATATTCTTCATTATCCGCATCGGAGCTTCTAAATACCAGTTTGAAGAAAAGCTTTTGTAAAATTGTTGCTGCAAAAATGATCAGTAACAGTACCACCGCCATAGCAGACGCCAGACCTACCTGCTGATTAGTATGTGCGATCTTGTCCATCAATACGAAGTAGGTTGCGGTTCCGCCGCCACCCTTGGTGATAACGTAGGGAGGATCGAAAGCACTCAGGGAACCTGTGATAGACAGGATCACATTCAGTGTAACGATGGTCTTGATGCTGGGTAAGATAATATGTATAAATTGTTGGAATTTATTGGCACCGTCCAGCTCTGCTGCCTCGTACATCTCGGAGTCCACGGACATGATGGCACCGATGAAGAGTACCATGTTGTTGCCGTAATAACGCCATACCGAGGAAGCCACCAGAGAGATATTGTTAACACTCTTGTCCTTCAGCCAGAACGGAAGACTTTCTAAGTTAAATCCACACCACTGTAATACCGTATCGAATACAAATCCTCTGGTGTAGAAGAATTTGAAAATAAATCCAATGGCAATACCACTGATCAGATAAGGGAAGAACATGAATCCCTTGAACATATTGCCAAACTTGGTCTTAAAGCTAAGGATCGTTGCCAGGTACAGCGCAAGTACCAGCTGCACCATTGCGCCTGCCATGTAATAAAGGCTCAGCTTCAAAGCACTGAAGCATTCATCTTTCTTAAATACATCAATGTAATTCCGGAATCCTACAAACTGTCTTTTGTCTACCGGGGTAGCATATTTCATTTTATAAAAACTGAATTTTACCATCTCTCCAAAGGGAAGATAGGTGAACACGAACAGCAAAAGCAGGGGAATGATCATGAAGGACAGGATGACGATGGTCTGTTGTCCGTTCCTGCTCTTTACCCATTTTTTCATGCTGAAGGGTTTTTTTGTTTTCTTCATTGTCTCTGCACTCATCGAAATACCTCCATACCCTTCTCTCTTAGATAAGAGGGAACCGGATAAATGGTTCCCTCTCACTTCAGAAGATTAAGTTAGTTACCTATTAATTACTGGATCTCTACACCACAGCTCTCCTGTGCGGAAGTCCACTCTTCGTTCCACTCGTCGATGATCTCATCATAGGTCTTGGAACCATCTGCTGCACACTCTACCAGCTCCTGCATCTTGGTCTCACCGTTGTTGTTGATGTTAAGACCACTTTCAGCGTTCAGCTCGTTTAACAGATCCTCTTCGCCTTCGATCGCAGGCTCATCCACTACGAAGTCGATACCCTTGAATGCTGCATAGAAATCCGGTAATCTGGTATCCTTGATAGCAACGGGAAGTCCGCCACAGTCATAGGAGAATCCGGATTCTTCTGCCATGAACTTAACGAAGCACAGAGCTGCTGCCTGATTATCTTCGGTGGTATTAGCATTGATACCAAAGCTGTAGTCAGGGCCTACAGATGCTGCCTGCTTACCACTGGTCAGGGTAATGGGGAACGGCATATAAGCGATATCATCGCCATGATCGCCGGCTTCCTTCATCTGAGGAACTGCCCAGGAGCCAAGAACCATGCAAGCGATCTGACCATTGTTGATCATACCCTTACAACCTTCCCAGTCCGTGGTGGAGTAGTCTTCCTCGGTAAGGCCTTCAGCAACTGCATCGTACATTACTTTGTATACGTTGTAAGCGCCTGTTCCGTCGCCGGGATCAGCAAAAGGATTGGCTGTGTGCAGTAACTTCTGGTTCATATAAGTGCTGTCTCCGGTAGCACTGCCGCTGATAGCGGGATCCCACTGGCCGCCCATTGCCCAGCCAGCTGCGTAGTTGGTGTACAGAGGAATGATGGAGCTGTCATACTCTTTGATCTGCTTTAATGCTGCGATGAAATCTTCGGGAGTCTTAGGCATCTCAGTGATTCCTGCTGCTTCGAATACTGCCTTGTTATATACGATACCACCGCTAACACCTGCGGTGTAAGGAACACCGTATACAGTGCCTTCGTACATCTGGTTGTAGTAGTTCAGCTGTCCGTCCATCTCGGTAGTAGTTCCGAGAGGAAGGAAGTATGTGCTTAAGTCAGCCTTGTCAACTGCGGGGATAAACATAACATCGCCCCAGTCACCACCCTGCAGACGAAGCAGCGTATCACTTGCATAGTCGGTGATACCTTCAATATCAACAGTGATGTTGGGATACATCTCGTTGAATGCATCAATGTAAGTCTGGAAAGGAACTGCTGCGCCGTCCTCTAACAGGTCGGTACGGTTAGTCAGGACCTTAATGGTCGTGGTAATGTCGGTGTAATCCTCACCCAAAGTAAGCTCTGCGTAATTCAGACCGGTTGTCTCGTCTGCTTCCGTAGCAGCCACGGTGGAAGCCTCTGCTGTTGCAGGTGTGTTGCTTGCGGTGCTCTCAGCTGCGCCGTTGTCGGTGCTTCCACATGCGACCATGGACAATGCCATGACAGATGCTGTGGAAAGAGCTAAAAACTTTTTCATCTTCATAATGAAATCCTCCTTAATAATTTTTGTTACATTTGATGATGTTTGTTGTTTTGTAACTTAATTTAATTATACTTGATTGTATTAATTAATCATCAATTATTCTTGTTTTTAATCTCACATTCTTGTTTTTTTCGTTATTATCTTCTATTTTCACAAGATTATAATATGTATTTTGTATATTTTGCACTACTTTAGTTATTGTTTTTGCTTAATTTAACTAGTAATTTAAGTTAATTTTGCTTTTTGTGTACTATTTTACATTGAAAGAAGTTAACAAATCGTATATAATGGGTTCAGGCTAAATTAATTTTTGTAATAAATAGGTTTAAGAGGGCTTTTTTATGAACATTTCCACCACTTTTCTTAACGCATTAAAGCACACTTCCTCTGATGTGGAGGGACAACGTTCCCCAGAGATCCTCCTGGGACAGATCTACAAAGTATCCCTGGAAGACAAAGGCTTTTTACTGCCTCTGGCAGGTGGAGAATTCCGCCTCTTGGATCCCTTTTATTATGAATGGAACCCATTTCCTTCTTATCTGTTGCTCTACACCTTAGAGGGTAGTGCTCTCCTTGCCACTCAGGGCAGTGAGGTGGTCCTGGATCGCGAGCATCTGTTGTTCTTAGATTGCAGTCAGGGCTTCTCCCTCCGACTGTTGCAGGGAAAGTGGCGCTTTCAGATGTTTTTCTTAAGTGGAAGGGAACTTTCTTCTTATTATAACATATTTGAAGCTAATTTTACCTGTTGTTATCCGATTCCCATCGGTTCCTGTGTCTCACAGCGTATGCAGCAACTAACAAAATTTCCCTTTACTCCGACCCCCGTAGAGCAGCTACAGATTCACAGGGAACTGACCGGCATGTTCACGGAGCTGGCATTGTCTGCCCTGTCCGTCTCCCGGGATGCCAGACCTGTTCCTACCTATCTGCTGTCCATGAAAGCGGATTTCGAGGAAAACTATGTGGAAAATCACTCTCTGGAATATTTTGAGCAGACACTGGGGATCAGCCGCTACCGCCTGTGCCGGGAATTCTCCGCCGCCTTCCATACTTCTCCGCTGCAATATCTGCAAGAGAAAAAAATAGAAGCAGCTAAATCGCTGCTCCTATCTACGGATGATCCGATTCATGAGGTGGGGTCTATGGTAGGCATCGACAATACCAATCATTTCATCCACCTGTTCAAAAAGCACACTGGTGTCACACCCTTTGTCTACCGGCAGAACGCGCCGCAGTCTATACGTGAGACACACTGTCCTTCAGCACCAGGCGGCCTTCCACCACGGTGACTCCCCCTTTGAAATTATCACTGGTGATTTTCTTGATCATATTATGAATGGCTCTTCTCGCCATCTCTCCCATATCTACTTCATACGTCGTGATACGGACGTCACTGAGGCCCGGATACAGATAGTTATCAAAGCCAACCACTGAGATATCCTCCGGTACACGATATCCGTTCTCTTTCAGCTTCTTAATGAGAAGGCTCGCGGTCAGATCGCAGTTGCATACGAACGCGGTAGGCATATCCTTCGGAAGCTGTAACATATTCACCGTATCGATCTTGCCGGTCTCAATATGACGGTCATCCAGCACCCATTCCTTCTTCTGTTCCAGTCCCAGCTCTAAAAGAGCCTTTTGATAACCGAAATATCGGTCCGTAATGCTCTCGGTGGCCAGCAGGGTTCCTACATAAGCGATCTTACGGTGTCCCATCCGGTACAGATAATAGGTCAGTTCATAGGTTCCGTAGTAGCTGTTGGAGATCACGGAATCACTGGCTTCCCTTCCGTTATAATAATCCAGATAGATCACAGGGATCCCAGCTTCTGTATTCAAATGCTGCAGGTAATCATCCATCATTTTACCAATGACGATAATGCCATCCACCTTGCGTTCCTGTACCAGCTTCGGCAATCTGCCATTCTCTTCCTCTGCCATTCCGATGACCTCCAGCATGGTAAAGCATTCCTTTGCTGTGGCTCTGGTAGCTACCGACTGATACATCTGCCAGTAAAAGGACTCATATTTATCCAAAAATCTCTCAGAGATCAAAATGCCGATATTGTAGCTCTTCTGGTTCTGACTTTTTCTTGCCGCTGACGGCTGCTGATAACCCAGTTCTTCCGCAATACTGTGGATTTTTTCCCTTACTTCCTCACTGACGCCTTTTTGTCCGGACAGTGCTTTTGACACTGTTACCGTGCTGACTCCTACCCGTTCTGCGATGTCTGATAATTTTACCGCTTTTGCCATATTCGTGTACTCCTTATCGCTATTTTCATTGTCATCTCCGTCAAATCATCAACCCTACTTAAATCTTAGTAATCTGAAAATCTTATGTCAAAGCATGCTCCTGCCCAGTTTTACGCCTCAGTCAAATGGATCAGCCTGCTGCGGTAGTCACCCCACAAAGGTGCTATTAACATGCCGGCCTGCATCAGCACATCACCGCCGATTACTTCTCCGGTCTCCTCTATGCGGTAGCGGTTTTCCGGTAACAATCCTTTCAGACGCACTCTTCTGCTGTGAAAATTCGGTCTTGATAATACCTGCACATAAGTTATCAGCGCTTCCTTTTTATCCTTGGAAGCTACCATGTAGCAGTCGTAGCTGCCGTTTTCTAAATATGACGCGATCCGCCAGTAATCTCCCCTGCGGATCAGATCGTTGTATTTGTGATACATAGCGGTCTGTGCAGGGATCTGCTGCCTGTCCTCCTCAGGAATCTTCGTGATATCAAGCTCGTAGCCGAAGGTACCCGCCAATGCCACATGACCTCTCGTCTCGAAGGGTGTGCTTCTGCCCACCGTGTGATTCGGACAATCCGACACATGTGCTCCAATGGTGGATAATGGATACAGCAGCATCGTTCCTTCCTGAATCTTCAGTCTCTCAATTGCATCCATATCATCGGAGCACCAGATCTGCGGGCTGTAATACAGCATGCCAGGATCGAATCTCGCTCCACCCCCGGAGCAATTTTCTAAGAGCAGATGAGGGAATTCCGCAAGCAGTCTCTCCTGCATCTCATATAAGCCCAGCACATATCTGTGATACAATTCTCCCTGTCGGTCTGCAGGGAGATCCATGCTTCCGAGATCCGACAGCTGACGGTTCATGTCCCATTTCACATATTCGATATTGGCGCTGTGCAGCACTGCCGCCACGCTTTCAAAAGCATGGTCTCTGACTTCCTTCCGGGACAGATCCAGTACATACTGATTCCGGCACAGGCTTCCTACACGACCCGGAATGGAGATTGCCCAGTCGGGATGCTCTCTGTACAGATCCGAATCCGGCGAGATCATCTCCGGTTCGAACCAGATACCGAACTTAAGTCCCATGGCATTTACCTGATCCACCAAAAGTTTCAGACCTCCCGGCAGCTTCTGCTCATTGACCTTCCAGTCACCCAGGCTCGTGCTGTCATCATTACGGTGTCCGAACCAACCATCGTCCATGACCAACATTTCAATCCCAAGCTTTGATGCCTGCTTTGCAATCTTTAATAATTTATCGGTGTTAAAATCAAAGTACGTAGCTTCCCAGTTATTGATCAGGATCGGACGCTTTTTATCCCGGTATTCTCCACGGATCAGATGCTCGCGGTACATATCATGATAATGATGTGTCATACCACTAAGCCCCTCTGAAGAATAAGTCATTACTACTTCGGGCGCAGCAAAGCTTTCTCCCTGCTCCAGTTTCCATACAAAATTCTCCGGATGGATCCCCATAGTCATACGGATGGAGTCGAACTGTGACAGCTCTGCCTGTGCCAGGAAATTACCGGAATATACAAAATGCATGCCGTAGACTTCACCGGTATCCTGCGTCGCATTTTCTGACAGCAATGCGATAAACGGATGCTCCTGGTGGGAGGATTCTCCTCTGACAGACCCAACGCTCTGCTTACCATGCATCAGGCTTCTCCTCTCCATCTGACGTTCTCTCCCCCAGGAACCGTGCAAGGTAAGGATGTCATACTTTTCATCCGTGCAATCCAGATCCAGGCAGGCAGACATAACTTTTGTCAGATAAATCGGCTGTTCTGCTGTATTTTTCAGGATTACACTGCGGGTGATCACATCTACTTTTTCAAATGTAGTATAGATCAGTTCTGCCGTCAAACCGGTCGTCTGGTCCTCCAGGTGCAGGATCAGGGTGTCGCAATCCTCCTCTCCCGGAAAAGTAGAAGGCAGCCCGGGAAGCGCGGGCTTCTCCTTTACGATCTCATGGGAGACGTAATTTAGCTGCACTCCCACATGTCCTCCCACGGTCCGGATGGAGACAGCACTCTCTCTGTAGTCTCCTAACCCGTTCCCCGGATACTCCATAGGGAAGGAATCCAAAAAAGAGACCCGTTCTCTGTTATTTTTGGAAGGAACAAAAGGTGCTTCTCCGGTGCGCATCAGATATACCGGTGCCGGTGTGCCTTCGGTATACTGCAATTTCTGCCCGTAGTATACATGCCCCACAAAATTCTCCTCATCCACAACAGCCATGATGTAGCTGGTGTGTTCTGTATCCAGCCAGAAGGTTCTGTCCTGTTCTATGTATCTGATTGCCATACTTTTACCTCTTTCTTTCCGGAATAAAAATCTTTCTAAAAATCAGCATCCGC
This sequence comes from Waltera intestinalis, assembly GCF_009695995.1. Lineage (GTDB taxonomy): Bacteria > Bacillota > Clostridia > Lachnospirales > Lachnospiraceae > Acetatifactor > Acetatifactor intestinalis. The sequence goes on along the minus strand of NZ_VUMU01000003.1, from coordinate 183,704 downwards.
TTTCCAAAAATCGTCATTTCCAAACTTCTCCGAGCGGCAAGTGCTCCCCTGTCTTTTATGCTTTCTGTTGATATATCTGTCACAAATGTAAAAAATCAAATGGTGCTTCCGTTTCTGCCTTCAAAAACTGCATCAGCATCAGTCCGCAGCGCATGGATACCCGCTCTTGTCTCAGGATCCGGAGTACCTCCTGTCTGTCCGCCAGGATCACCTGAATATCCTCAGTGTTCTCCATCTGCTGTCCCACCTGCTCCGTCACCGTGCCGAAGATCATACTACCGCTCTCGTCCGTCAGCCCCTGCGCCAGAAAAAAGCCTCTGCGGAATGCCGGCTCCCCGCCTTCATATACCTTCAGTTCCCAACCGGTCTCCTCGATCATCTCCCGGCAGGCAGCCTCCGAAGCCGTCTCTCCCGGCTCGATCAATCCTGCTGGCAGTTCATAGAGATAATCGTCCATGGGGTAACGGTACTGCCGCACCAGTACCAGACGTTGTCCATCCTCCGTTACCGCATAGACCGCCATACCTTCGGGGCGCAGGCTATGAGTCTTATGTTTGATATTATCCTCACCATTGCGGGAAGCAAAATAATAGTGAAACGGCATGCCGTCCCGCCCCAGTGCATCGATATGATACAGATTTAAAAACGGATTGTCCGTCAGCTTTTCTATGCCCCGGTAATGTTTTTCATCCTTATTCCGCATTCAATATTTCCTCCAACAGCGCCACCGCCAGTTCCGGGTTTTTCATGCCATCCGCCATTCCTACCGCTGCCGTGTGCTCATACCAGCCGGTCTTTTGCACCCAGGCATTATCTTCCAGCCAGATCCCTGCCACGATCGTCTCTCCCGTCATGGTATTTAGCACTTTGATCTGCTGATCTTCATATCTGTCCAATAGCTCCTTAGGCAGATAATCCCTTAAATCCACCAGATAATCCGTGCCGCCCATGAGCTTCAAAAACTCTTCGTCAGAAAAAAACACATCCACCGACCGGGTCATGAACAATACCTGGATCGTGCTGAGATTCGTGGAATCCACGTCGGAATCCGAGTTCGGATCGATCCAGATCGTATAATTCAGGTTTACCACATCCCGTTTGGACATCACACCGTGTTCCCGCAGGAAATCCGTAAAATAATCCGGACCGGTGGCTTCGATGTGCTCTCCGTCCGTATTCACTGCCATGACTCCCATGACGAAGCTTGTCTTGGTGGCAAAATGCGCGATCAGGAAGATCAGAATGACGATTCCCGTTGTCACGCCTATGGTAACCCACAGATAATAGTCTATAAAATACTGCCATTTTTCAGAAGGAGACAGTTGTTTCCATTGTTCTTTCTGCCGGATACGGTCTTCCTTTTCCAAATTGCTGTCTCCCTTCCGTTTCTCGAATCTTCCATCTGATAACATCCTGCTTTTAGTACTATATCAGTCTTTAGTATATCAAACTAATTTAATCTTGTATAGCAGACTTTTTAATACATTTTAGGTTTAATTTTGTTAAAAATAAACAGAAAAGCCCTGTCATGCACTTAAATTAACATGACAGAGCTTTGTCTTTTCTATTTGTTCGATCAGATAAGAAGGGTAAATGCTTTAGCGATCCATCTCCGCAATGCGTCCGGTGGACTTATGCTCCTTGATGATTCCCTGAATCTCCTTCAGGTCAGTGCACAGCAGGTCACCGGGGATAGTGTTCTTAAGTGCACTGATGGCATTACCGTATTCCAGTGCCCGCTGGTATTCGCCGGGATGTGCCAGCAGTCCGTACAGGACACCGGAGATATAGGCATCACCGCTTCCAATACGATCTACGACTTCGATATCGGTGTAAGGCGCTTCTTCATAATAAGTATCGTCCTTGGCACTGTAAATGATAGAACCGAAGGTATGGCGCTTCGGGCTATGTACGATACGCTGTGTGGATGCCACGATGGAGATCGGATACTCCTCCGTGAAGCTCTTCATAATGCTCTTGGCATCGCCTTCCTTCAGGAAAGTCAGGCGTGCGGTGTCCTCGGAGCAGAAGAAGATATCTACATAAGGCAGAATGGATTCGATGCATTCCTTCGCCTCAGCACCGGTCCACAGATTGCCGCGGAAGTTTACATCGAAGGAGATGATGGCTCCCTGCGCCTTGAAACGCTTGATCATCTCAATGGCGGTTGCTCTCAGCTCGGGGCTCAGCGCCAGTGTAATGCCACTGGTATGGAAGCAACGGGTATCACTATACAGGCTGTCATCATAGTCCGCAACACTCAGTTTATTGATAGAAGTATTCTTACGGTCATAGACAATACGGGGCTTTCTCGGATAAGCACCATTCTCATAATAGTACACACCCAGTCTCGCATCCTTATCATCGTCATATACCAGATAGTCATCGCTGACACCGCAGAGACGTACACGGTTCTTAATATATACACCCAGGTCATTGGCCGGTAGCTTGGAGATGATACCGCAGCGCAATCCCAGCATTGCCGCACCGGTGATGGCATTCAACTCCGCACCTCCGGCCTGCTTGCTGAAGCTGTCGCCTCTGGTGATACGTTCGTTATCGGGCGGTGATAATCTCAGCATGATCTCTCCCAGGGAGAGCAGGTCAAATTCCTTTTTCTCAGTCAGTTCCATAATATAAACTCCCATCTGCATTTTTGCCAAATGCTGTATCGGAATCTCTCCGGTGTTCCTCACAGTGCGCCATTGAAACCCCTTACATTTTCTCTTTACATTTGTACTATAACACAAATATATGGCGTCGGTAAAGGTGCCAGACATAAATTAAAAATTTAACGAAAATACTGAATTTGCCGTCAATATCTGCTATAATCAATCTGTATTATCATTCTAAGAATTGAGGTGTTTTTATGCATTCAAAATTCCTTTCCGATAGTAACACTTTTTACAGACGTTATTGTCCGGTTCTGATTCTGTTACTGGGAGCATTTCTGCGTCTGTTATACCTGTCCCGAGTGCCCGGTGGCCTCCATCAGGATGAGGCTTTTGTTCTGCTGAACTCCTATGATCTTTTACACGAAGGCAGGGATTCCGCAGGCTATGCATTCCCCATCTATATGTCCAGCTGGGGAGATGGGCAGAGTGCCATGTACTCCTGGCTTCTCACTCCTCTCCTACTGTTGAATAAGGGAATTCCCACTACTTTTCTCGGAAGGCTTCCTCAGGCAATGGCAGGTATTCTAACGCTTTGGTGCGTCTATTGTCTGGTAAAAGAAATGTTCGGCCGCACTGCGGGTCTCTGGGCCTTATTCGCCTTAAGCGTCTGTCCCTGGCACATCATGGCCTGTCGTTGGGCATTGGATGCCAATATGGCTCCCGGTTTTCTCATGTTTGGTCTGTACTTCTTCGTACGCGGCATGAACGACAACCGTTATCTGTTGCTCTCGGCACTTTTTTACGGTCTCTCCCTCTATTGCTACGCAGTGATCTGGCCGATGCTTCCCATCCTGCTAGCTCTGCAGGTTTGTTACGGGATCCGCTATCATAAAATCCATTGCAACCGTTACAGCGTTCTGTCTGTTCTGCTCCTGTTTGTCCTGGCATTACCATTGCTTTTATTTGTCCTGGTCAATCAGGGACTGTTGCCGGAGATTGCCTTACCTTGGATCACCATTCCCAAAACACAGGGGTATCGCGGCGGGGAGATTGCTTTTTCCCTAAGTTCTGTTTATGCGAATTTCAAAAACACGGCGCATTTATTGTTATTGCAGGATACCGGAAGTCCCTATGACTTTCTACTGCCCTGGGGATTATTTTACGATATCGGCCGTGTCTTTATCCTGATCGGAATCGGCTGTATGCTGTACCGGCTGATTCGTTCTGTGCGGCAGCATGTGTTTTGCTGGGAATTCTTCCTGTTTGCCCAGCTGGTGGGAGGTGGAATCACCTCGCTGCTGGTCACCGCCAGACTGCATCAGATCAATGATCTCTACATCCCGCTTGTCTTATGCGAGGCATACGGTATCTGGGAATGTTCCTGCCTCCTGAAGGGGAAGTCTCAATCTCTCGGCAGGATTTTTACAGGCTGCACCACTGCATTCTTCCTCATCTGTCTGGTTCTGTTTCAAAAGGACTATTACACCAAGTATGCGGAAACTACAAACGCTTATTTTTCCAAAGGTGTGGAAGACTGTGTTGCGTATTCGCTGGAACAGTGCAAGGCGCTCGGTCTGACTACGATCAGCGCGGAGAAGGCAACGCAATGGCCCAGATTGCTTCTGTATACACAAACATTGCCTTCCCAGTACCTGGCTACCGTTACCTATGATGTTGCCCCGGCTCCGGCCGCCTTTACCACCGCTGACGGAATCCGGGTCAATACGCGCATCAATTACGATACCATATCCACTGACAGTATTTATATTATTTACTACACAGAGGCCAATCTGTTCAAAGACAGCTTCACCCTGACACCTTTTTATGACTGGTATGTTGCTGTTCCTAAATAGCCTCCATGTAATCAAAATAATCATTTTCGCTGGCAAATAAGATATATTCGTTCTCCACATATCCCATGTATCCGCTGGCTGTTACATATCCCTTCATCGTAAAATACCTCCTTATCAGAAGCCTTTTGTTTGCTTTTGTTTGCTGTTCTGATAAGAAGGTATCCTTTTTAATGTCCCATAAAATTCTCTTAATTTTCCTGAGCCGGCAATTTTTCCAGCACCAGTTCTTTCATTTCTTCCAGTAATTCCTCTGTTTTCTCCATCAGGAGTTCCGCATCAGTCTCTACCAGTCCCGTTTTTTTGTATTTATAGGTAAAAAACGGATTGCCGTATGCGGTGAAGCTCATTTTCTCTCCATGTTTTTTCAGAAACGCGGGGATCTTCAGCGGGTCTATGGCTGCATCCGGTCGGAAATTAAAGGTGATCCGGCCGTTTTTGCCCTTGATCTCCGTCATATCCAGTGCGTGTGCCGCCATGCGGATCAGTGCGATCCGCAGCAGATTGTCCACTGCCTTGGGGATATTGCCAAAACGGTCTAACAGCTCATCCTTCATCTCATCCCGCTCTTTCAGCGTCTCAATGCCGGCAATGCGCTTATAGATATCCAGTTTCTGTGTTTCATTCACAATATATTCCGCCGGAATATATGCATCCACATCCAGGTCGATCACCGTGGTGAAATCCACCGTCGTATGGATTCCCTTCAGATTCTGCACCGCCTCATTCAACATTTTGCAGTAGAGGTCGTATCCTACGGCTTCCATGTGGCCATGCTGGCTCATCCCCAGCAGATTCCCGGCTCCACGGATCTCCAGGTCCCGCATGGCAATTTTGAAACCGCTGCCCAGATCTGTGAATTCCTTGATCGCCGCCAGACGTTTCTCCGCCACTTCCTTTAACATTTTGTCCCGCTTATACATCAGAAAAGCATAGGCATTCCGGTTGGAGCGTCCCACGCGGCCTCTGAGCTGGTACAACTGGGACAGACCCAGATTATCCGAGTCATGAATGATCATGGTGTTTACGTTAGAGATATCCAGCCCGGTCTCTATAATAGTAGTGGACACCAGCACGTCGATCTCTCCGTTGATGAAATCAAACATGATCCGTTCCAGTTCATGCTCCTTCATCTGTCCATGGGCATAGGCCACATTTGCTTCCGGCACCAGTTTCGCGATCTGTGCCGCAATATCCGCAATGTTATTCACACGGTTATAGACATAGTAGACCTGTCCGCCCCGGGCCATCTCCCGGACAATAGCCTCTCTGACCAGTTCATCGTTGTATTCGCAGACAAAAGTCTGGATCGGCAGCCTGTCGTTGGGAGCCTCCTCCAGCACGCTCATATCCCGGATACCGATGAGGCTCATGTGCAGGGTACGGGGAATCGGTGTTGCCGTCAGGGTCAGCACATCCACGTTCTCTTTTAGTTTCTTGATCTTCTCCTTATGAGCCACGCCAAAACGCTGCTCCTCATCAATGATCAACAGACCCAGATCCTTGAACTTCACATCCGCCGACAATACTCTGTGAGTGCCGATGACGATATCCACCATTCCCTTTTCCAGATCTTTTACTGTCTTTTTGATCTCCGAAGATGTGCGAAAACGGCTCATCAGGGCAATATTGACCGGGAAATCCTTCATTCGCTGCACAAAAGTGTTGTAATGCTGCTGTGCTAAAATGGTGGTAGGCACCAGGTACACCACCTGTTTGCCCTCCTGTACTGCTTTGAAGGCAGCGCGGATCGCGATCTCTGTCTTACCATATCCCACATCTCCACAGATCAGACGATCCATGATCCGATGGCTTTCCATGTCGGCCTTGGTGTCCGCGATAGCACTCAGCTGATCCTCCGTCTCCTCGAAGGGAAACATTTCCTCAAACTCCCGCTGCCATACCGTGTCTTTTCCAAAGGCATAGCCCTCACTCTGCTGGCGCACCGCATACAGCTCCACGAGATCCTTTGCCACGGCACTGACCGCACTGCGGACCTTGGTCTTGGTATGTTCCCATTCCTTGCCACCCAGCTTATTAAGCTTCGGCTTCTTCGCCGCATCGGCGGAGGCGTATTTCTGGATTACATCCAGTCCGGTAGCGAGAATGTACAGATTGCCACCGTCCCGGTACTCGATCTTCAGGTAATCCTTGACAATGTTTTCTACCTCTACCTTTTCGATGCCTTTGTATATCCCCAATCCGTGGGTCTCATGCACTACGTAATCACCGATCTTCAGGTCATTGAAATCGTTGATCTTCTGCCCCTGGTAGAGTTTTTTCTTTTTCTTCTTACGTTTCTCCGATCCGAAAATATCACTCTCGGACAGCACTACAAATTTCAGCCATGGGTATTCGAATCCTTTATTTACATGCCCATAATAGGTCAGGATCTCTCCGGGTTGTACTTCCCGCATGGGGTCTTCCGTATATACTGCCGTGAGTCCCGCATCGCCATCTTCCGCATTCCGCAGATCCTCTGCCAGACGTCTTGCGCGGGTACGGGAGCCGGACAGTAACAGCACCCGATATCCGCTTTTTTTATATTTTTTCAGGTCTTTTACCAGGGATTCAAAGCTGTTGTTATAGGGGGCAATGTTGCGGGCTGCAATATCCACATGTTTTTCCGTCCTGAAATAGCCGTACTTGGTCTCCATGGTAGCCAGTGTCACCACGGCATTTTTCTCCAATGTGGCCGCCACCTGCTCTCCGCTGTAGAGAATATTCATCTGTCCCGGTAGCACATAGCCTTTTCTCGCACGCTGCTCCATGCTCTCCCGGAATTCCAGTTCAATGGCGTCCGCCTGCTCTTTCACCCGCGCCGGTTCATCAATATAGAAGACCAGAGATCGTCCCGCCATATCCGCCAGCAGCTCCGGCATGGTCACGGTATTTTCATAAAAATATCGGATATATCCTTCCAGGTTCGCTTTGCTTTGGAATTCCAACAGTTGTTCCTTCAACTCGCTTACCTGGGTGGCAATCCTGTGGGCTTCCTCCGGCTGGTGGGCATCCCGGAAAATTTTCTCCTGTTTGGCGGCTTCCTTCTCCAGACTGGCGATTCCCTTGCGAATCTGCTCCTCAGACAACACGAACTCCGTCGCCGGGTAGACCGTGATACTCTCCAGCTTCTCAATGGAACGCTGGCTTAAGATATCGAAGCTGCGGATGGATTCCACTTCATCCCCCCACAGTTCGATACGGTAGGGATTCTCCTCCGTCAGGTCAAAAATATCCACAATACCGCCACGCACGGAGAATTGCCCTGGGCTTTCCACCTGATAGGCTTTCTCGTATCCCATAGCTACCAGCCGGGATGCCAGTTTACTCTCGTCCAGACTACCGCCCCGCTCGGTGTGGATGATGTCCTTCTCCTCCCACAGCACCTGGGGTGTCATCAGTGCCGCATAGGTGGTGACGATGGTGACAGGCTTGCCCTCCACGACTCTGCGCAAGGTCTTGATCCTCTCCTGCACCAGCTGATTACCGTGAATATCTGCCTGGAAAAAGATCAGGTCCTTCGCTGGATATAGCATGACATTTCTGTCATAAAAGCGGTATTCCTCGTAGATCTCCTTGGCTTTTAAGTCATTATAAGTAACGATGACCTTGTATTTCAGGCCATCGCTGAGTCCGTAGATCATGTGAAGTTTTTGTGAGTCCACGCATCCGGACAGGGCAACCGTTCCCTTTCCCTGTCTGACGATCTTACGGACCTCATCATATTCCGCCAGTTCTTTCAATGGTGCAAGTAGTGCCTGCATTTTTTCACGCTTTCTTACTGTTAAAATGGTTCATGGCTGCGTCTGCGCTCTCCGTGAGGATCATGCGAATTGCTTCTACGGCGGTCTTCGTAGCATCATCCATAACCTTACGTTCTTCCACCGGGAAATGTCCCAGCACGTAGTCCGCCAGGTCATAATTCTTCGGCTTCTCGCCTACTCCCATGCGGACACGGATAAAAGTATCATGCCCTAACATCTTGATGATATTCTTGAGTCCATTATGTCCGCCGGCGCTGCCTTTTTTGCGGATGCGGATCTGTCCCACATCCAGGCTGATATCATCGGAGATCACGATCAGCTCCGAGGTATCGTCCACCTTATAATAATCCACGATCTCACGGATGCTCTCTCCGCTTAAGTTCATGAAGGTCTGGGGCTTCGCCAGGATCACCTTCTGCCCTGCCACGTAGCCTTTGCCGATCAACGCCTTGTGTTTGCTCTCCATGACAGCAATATTTTCTTCCTCTGCTAATCTGTCTATGACATCAAAACCGATATTATGTCTCGTATTTTCATATTCTTTGCCGGGATTCCCCAGCCCTGCGATAATATACATATACTTCTCCTTACTTTCTTGCAATCAATGCGTTATCTTATATTTTCGCATTTTTACGCAGAAAATGCAACTATTGGATATTTTGACACAGGGCTTGACTTTTCCCAGATTATTGTTATACTGAAACAGTTGTACAGCCCATAAAAACAAGGTCTTACAGGGCTCGCCGATTCCCGGCGTAAAATGAATCGAGTGTTCGTGACCTTCCACTCGTAAAACAAAACTAAAGGAGAAAACAAATGAACAAAAAAGTAATGTACCTCGTACACGGAGCGGTGATCGCTGCTCTCTATGTTGTGCTGACCATGTTAGCCAACGCTCTGGGACTGGCTAATTATGCCATTCAGGTCCGCTTCTCGGAAGCCCTGACGATTCTTCCCGTATTTACCCCTGCTGCCATACCGGGACTTTTCCTGGGATGTATCATCAGCAATACCATGACCGGCTGCATGCTGCTTGACATTATCTTCGGCAGCCTGGCAACGCTGATCGGTGCATTTGGCACTTATCTGCTGCGTGATAAGAACAAATGGCTGGCTCCTCTGCCTCCCATCATCGCCAACACTATCATCGTTCCTTTCGTGCTGGCTTATGTGTATCATTTAGAGGGTGGCATTCCCTATTTCATGCTGACCGTAGGCATCGGGGAAGTGATCTCCTGCGGCATCCTGGGTATGCTGCTTCGTTCCGTGTTGCAGAAATATCGCAAATACATTTTTGACGTACAGAAATAAGCAATTTAATTCTCTGTTCTCATGTATGTGATGAAACGATTGCCATTCTCAGCGAACCACGCTGTGGCATCGTTCATTCCCTTCTTATACAGCTTGCCGGTGGCAGGTTCCATAATGACCACATTGAATTCATTAAATCCTGTCACCAGCACTGCTTCCCCGTCCTCCAGAATCGCCAGTACCGGGATATCCTGATTCACATAATACAGCACCGCATCCAGCGTACAGCCGCTTAAATCCAGCACCTGTACTCCCGTCATATTTTCCGACAGGATCGTAGTAGCAGTCTTGCCCTGCGCCAGATCGTACTCGGTGTTACGGGTAATTCCGGCATGTCTGAGAATGCTATCCAGGCATACGGCCAAGCTGTTCTTCTGCTCCGTGACGCTCTCTTCCTTGATGGCCATGATCTGATTCCTGCTGACACGGTTTCCTTTGAGCCATACCGTAACTCCGCGGTCATTGGTCACAATGCCGGACGTGTCATAGGCTTCCTTCACCGCCGTGCCCGGAGCACTGTAGATACCGCATACGCCATACGCATTGCAAACATAATACCGAGGCACTTCACTGACCGCATCCAGTTCCAGCTCTCTGCCGCCCTCGAATACAACCTCCTTAGGGTTCAGCACCTTGATGGTCTTCGCATCAATGGAAGATTTCGTCTGAATCTGCACATAGCGCTCATAAATATCGATATTTGCCGTGACCACTTTATTCTGTCCGGCTTCTTCTTCCACATTGTTCATGATCTGGTCATCCAGGATCTCCTGGTAGCTGCCGTTCTCTGTCCGCTGCAGGCGAGACAGTGTGATCTGGTTGCTCTCGATCGTACATCCCACGACATAGATTCCTTCCTGCCCGTATTCTTTCAGGCTGGCACCGGAAGAATTACTGATACATACCTTATACATAGGATAGAAGATCTGTCCGGAATTCTCCGTGCGGATATCGCTCTCCCTTGCCACTCCGTAGATGATGTCCTCTCCCATAAAGCCAAGAGGACGGATGGCATCCCCATCCTCAGCCCAGATCACGGTCTGTTCTCCGGTATTCAGGTTCCGCACATTCAGCTGATTACTGTGATTGATATCGTCCCCTTCCTGCCATACGATGATCTCATGATTCTCCGATACCTGAAGACTGTCATCCTGCCGGATGCTTACCAGCTGCTCTGCGCTTCGGTTCTCCAGATCCACATCATAGACACCGTTTTCGAGGAAAAAGTACAGATGCTGCTGCCTGTTCCGGTACAAAAGTTGGCCCATCTCGTCTTTCAGCACTGCATAACTCTTGGAATACGGAATATAGACCTCTTCCTCGATGGTGTTCAGCGAATTGTCGTAACTTAAGATCTGAATGCCGGTCTCGCCCTCATGTCTTCCGCGGTTCATGTAGCCGTATACGGCAAATTTTACATTGCCGCCCTCGTCCACATCGAGGATCTTGATACCGTGATGGTCATACAGCGTACGACAGTCCGCATTGTCCTTGTCATAGAAAGAGAAGATCACCGTGAGCCCATTGGTCACCGCGTTATAGCAAAGCAGCTGTCCCCTATCGGAAAATACCACGGTATTTCCATCGGTGCTCTCCATCATGTCCACATTTTCATCCGTGATCCCCAGGAGAATCTTATCATTGGCATACATCCGCCCGGTATCCGGGATCTGCGTCATGGTCCGCTCATAATCCAGCAGATACATTCTCTCCGAGGTATATCTGACGCGATAGTATTCTTCCACGCTATAATATATCTTATTTTTCCCCTCACCGGTAGACACTACAAAATCCATCAGCAGGGAAGCAATGTTCCCATTCACCTGTACCAGGCGCAGGGAAGCTGCTCCCTCCTGGGCAGGCTCCAGGTTCCCCCAGGTAATCTGTTGGAAATTGCTGTGGATGTTCACTTTGTGAAAAGTACCGTTATCCGTCAGTTTCGAATTCGGTTCCAGGTATTTAGTCAGTTCCTTTGCCGCTTCTTTGTCATACAGTTTCCCATGGAAATCCGATGCGAACTCCAGGATCTCTGCGATATGCAGGTCGTCGTTCCACAGAATCGTCGTATAATAGTAGACCTTCTGTTCCCCTTCCAATTCCAGGATCAGGGTCAGGCTGTACTGTGTATTGGTATCGATCAGGTCTTTTAAAGTCAGCGTGACCGGAAAGCTTTTACCTCTTGCCTTCCATCCGGTGACTTCTCCGTTCTCTATAAGTCGGGAACCGTCAATGCTGCGAACTTCCATGGAAATTCCCGTGATTTCTCGGCCATAGGTATCCACGGTAAAATTTGCCTGTCTGCCCACACCTAGCATAGTCACGGTATCTTTCTGGTATGCGACATCCATTTCCACTGTGTTGCCATGCAGCTCGTTGCATGCCACACCGCCGCTCTCCATAGTGATCACGGGAAGTGTCGCCGGAGCCATTTCCATGGTCATGTTATTATGTCCCTGATTCATAATGCCGCCGATGATAAACGCTGATGCTATAAACACCACAACGCACACGGCAATTTTAATAATCGTTTTCTTCATTCTTGCTTCTTCACTCATTTATTATTCAGCAGTTTGTCCAGTGTCGGCGCCACATGCAGCATTTCCTCCACAGTACGGATATCCGTACTGTGGAGGAAATGCTGCCCTTTTTCACCGCACGGATCAACAGATTCTTCGGAGTATGTTCCATGTCGATGAATTCCAGTATCTGTGTCTCGTACCCCTGCTGTTCCAGGAGATTCGCTCTGAGGGCATCTGTAAGCAGTGCCGCGATACGTTCCTTGATGATCCCATATTTCAATACCGGCTTCAGAGAATCACACTTAATCTGTCTGTTCAGTTCGTGCTGACAGCAGGGTACCGCCAGGATAACTCTGGCTCCCCATTTTACCGCTTTGTCCAGGGCATAATCCGTTGCCAGGTCACAGGCATGCAGTGTCACCACCATATCCGCCACATCCGTTCCCTCATAGGTGCTGATGTCTCCCCGTTCAAATTTTAATCTGTCATAGCCCAGCTTCTCCGCCAGTTCATTGCAATGTTTGATCACATCAGTCTTCAGATCCAGTCCAGTCACCTGAATATCTCTATGCTGTAATTCGTGCAGATAGTAATACATGGCAAAAGTAAGATAAGATTTGCCGCAGCCGAAATCAATGATCCGGATCGTCCGGTCTGTCGGCAGTTCATTGATCACATCCTCGATGAATTCCAGATAGCGGTTGATCTGGCGGAACTTATCGAATCTCGCCTTCGTCACACGACCGTCCGGCGTCTGCACACCCAGTCCCACCAGAAAATCCACAGGCTTTCCTTCCTCTAGGATATAATGCTTGGTACGGTTATGCGAAAGTGCCTGCAGATCCTCCTGTTTGGGAGCGGTACTTTTCCCCGCTTTTGATGCACTGTTATTTTTCACCCTCAGAGTCAGCTTTCCTTTTTTACTGACTAACGCCGTAGCCTGTAAGCTTTTTGCCGTAAATTCTCCCTGCCGGAACTGTTCCTGCAATGCGGCACAGATTCCGTCCGTCATCTGCGCCGCTGTATAATTCTCATGAAATACCTGCGTTCCTTTGTATCTCGTCTCCTGAAACAATAATTCGTCCCGGATCAATACCGGTCGGATCTTTACTTTCTGTATCTGTTCCGGATTACGACTGTTGCTTAGAATGATCTGTTGAAGATCTTTATTCAAAATTTTCTGTAAAAGTATTCTCAATTCTTCCATAGTTTATCCTGCTTCCATACGCTTCATGCCTGATGAATTCACAGTGTTCATTGTAACATAAATGCTTCCTCTTTGCTATAAAAATGCAATCATTCCGCGTTTTCCGCCGTGTCTTCTCTTGTAGATTTCATCACACACCAGTACCTGGATCAGATCTCCGGAGACTTTTCCCGATTCCCGCTCCAGGATCTTACCAATGGTATCAGCGATCCGGTAGAGGCTGAAACGGTCCGGATATTCGTCATAGATCATACTTCCTTCGTAATCGTATTTGTCCAATATTTCCGCAATCCTGCGCTGACAGCGTCTGACTTCTCCGGGATAGGTCTGCTGCAGATATTCCAAGTCATTTAATATTTCTTTTTCATCCATTCTTCCGGGATATCCGGGCAATGTCATAAAAAACGGTCTTGCTACCATTTTAAAATGCCTCATGCTTTTTTATAGCATATGCATTTTCTCTCTATAAAGTGAAAAACAGGTGCTGCGAAAATCATCGCAACACCTGAATTCTCGCCATTGCTCTCTGCAATGCCGTCTCTGCTCTGGCAATATCCGTCTCCGGCGTCTTGCTGCGCAGTCTCTCTTCCGCACGGTGCAGTGCTGCCTCCGCACGGTTCTCATCGATCTCATTGGGCCATTCGATGATCTCTGCCAGAATGATAACTCCCTCGGGAAGGATCTCGGCGAATCCGGAATGCAGTGCTGCCTCCTTCTCTCCGTCCTTCTCCGTAATATGCAGGATACCCGGCTTCACGATCACCGTCAGGGGAATGTGTCCCGGAAGGACACCGATCTGTCCTTCCGTGGTGTTGAATTCTACCATATCCACAGTTCCCTCATAGAATACTCTTTCCGGGGTTATGATACGAAGTTGAAAATCTTTATCTGCCATATCTGAACTCCCCTCTCATGCTATGCATGAACCTTTGCCAGTACATCATCAATGCTTCCGGCATTCAGGAAGTAGCTCTCCGGAATATCATCATGCTTGCCATCCAGGATCTCACGGAATCCGCGGATGGTCTCGCTGATCGGTACATATTTTCCTTCCAGACCGGTGAACTGTCCTGCCACGAAGAAGGGCTGGGACAGGAATCTCTGGATCTTACGGGCTCTGGATACGACCAGCTTGTCTTCCTCGGACAATTCGTCCATGCCGAGGATGGCGATAATATCCTGTAATTCCTTATATCTCTGCAGGATCTCCTGTACACCGCGGGCGGTCTCATAATGCTCCTTACCTACGATTCTGGGATCCAGGATACGGGATGTGGACTCCAGAGGATCTACTGCGGGATAGATTCCCAGTTCTACGATAGAACGGGACAGAACCGTGGTGGCATCCAGATGTGCGAATGTGGTCGCAGGTGCCGGGTCTGTCAGGTCATCCGCAGGCACATAAACTGCCTGTACGGAAGTAATGGATCCGTTTTTGGTGGATGTGATACGCTCCTGCAGCGCACCCATCTCTGTCTGTAAAGTAGGCTGGTATCCTACTGCGGAAGGCATACGGCCTAACAGTGCGGATACCTCACTTCCTGCCTGGGTGAAACGGAAAATGTTGTCGATGAACAGCAGCACATCCTTACCACCCTTGTCACGGAAGTACTCTGCCATGGTCAGTCCGGTCAGACCGACTCTCATTCTCGCTCCGGGGGGCTCATTCATCTGTCCGAATACCATGGTGGTCTTGTCCAGTACGCCGGACTCCTTCATCTCGTGATACAGGTCGTTACCCTCACGGGTACGCTCACCTACACCGGTGAATACGGAATATCCGCCGTGCTCGGTAGCGATATTACGGATCAGCTCCTGGATCAGTACGGTCTTCCCTACTCCGGCACCGCCGAACAGACCGATCTTACCACCCTTCTGATAAGGGCAGAGCAGGTCAACGACCTTAATACCGGTCTCCAGCAGTTCTGTGTCCGTAGACTGCTCTGCGAAGGTCGGTGCAGCACGGTGGATAGGCTCGTAAGATACCCCCTCCGGTACCGGCTTGTTATCAATCGGCTGACCCAGTACATTAAATATTCTGCCCAGGGTATTTTCTCCTACCGGTACGGAAATCGGGGCTCCGGTGGCGATTGCCTCCATTCCTCTTACCAGTCCGTCGGTAGTACCCATGGCGATACATCTGACAGTATCATCACCCAAATGCTGGGAGACTTCTACTACCAGTTCTCCTCCATCTCTGGTAGGGATGCGGATCGCGTCATTGATCTCGGGAAGTTTGCCCTCATCGAAGCGTACATCCAGTACGGCACCGATGACCTGGGTGATCCTTCCTTTATTCTCTCCTGCCATTTCTACCTCTTTCCTGCCCACTGATGGGCATGTTCCAATAATTAAAGCGCCTCTGCGCCTGCAATGATCTCTGTAAGCTCCTGGGTAATGCTTCCCTGTCTTGCGCGGTTGTACTTCAGTGACAGATCACTGATCATATCCTCCGCATTGCTGGTGGCATTATCCATTGCCTGCATACGGGCACCGTTCTCGCTGGCTGCCGCTTCCATCAGTGCACCATAGATCAGACTGGAAATATATTTCGGTATGATCATATCCAGTGCTTCCACATCCTCCGGTTCAAAATTCATCAGTGCGTCAGCACCCTCTGCGGGGGCTTTCGCGTCTGCATCATATTCCACAGGCAGAAGCTTCAACAGCTTCGGCTCATGGCTCACCGTGTTTTTAAAATGTGTATATGCCAGATAGATCTCTCCGATCTCTCCGGCTGCAAATGATGTCAACAGCTTCTGTGACAGAAGCATTGCTTCCGCATAAGCCGGTTTCTCAATGACCTCCGGATAGGATTCCTTCACGGTATATCCTTTTCTCTCCAGGATCTCCCGGCCCTTATTACCGATGGCATAGACTACCACGTCTTCTGTCTTCCAGTCCTCCTGTCCGGTGATCAGTTTGGCTACGTTGGAATTGTAACCGCCTGCCAGACCTCGATTGGAGGTAATGACAATGACCGCCTTTTTCGGACAAGCCCCCGGGACAAGATACTTATGTTCCAGATGACCTACCCTGGACAGAATATTATTTACGGTATCATACATACAGTCAAAATACGTCTGAGAACGTTCTGCACCTGCTCTGGCTCTCTGAAGCTTTACCGTAGATACCAGCTTCATCGCCTTGGTGATCTGCTGTGTGCCCTGAATGCTGGTCTTACGGCGCTTGATATCACGCATTGATGCCATAGTTACCTCTCATTCTGCCGTATATCACGGCTGACACACTTATTTCAGAAACTCTGCCTTGAAATCATTCAGTGCCTTCACAAGCTTTTCTTCCGTAGCATCGGAGATCACCTTTTCCTCAGCGATGGCTGCAGGAATCTCGGGATGCTTAGTATCCAGATAATCGAAGAATTCCTTCTCAAATCTGGTGATGTCCTCTACCGGCACATCCAGCAGGAATCTCTTAGTCACCGCATAGATGATGATAACCTGATACTGTACCGGCATAGGCTGGTACTGAGGCTGCTTCAGCACTTCCTTGATACGTTCGCCCTGCGCCAGCTTCTCCTTGGTGTCTGCATCCAGTTCAGATCCGAACTGTGCGAAGGAAGCCAGTTCTCTGTACTGAGCAAGCTCGGTACGGATCGGCGCCGCGATCTTCTTCATTGCCTTGATCTGTGCCGCACCACCTACACGGGATACTGACAGACCTGCATTTACCGCAGGACGGAAACCGGAATTGAACATTTCTGTCTCCAGATAAATCTGTCCGTCGGTAATGGAAATTACGTTGGTAGGAATGTATGCGGATACATCACCTGCCTGGGTCTCGATGATGGGAAGTGCCGTCAGGGAACCTCCGCCGTATTCGTCACTCATGCGGACCGCACGCTCTAACAGTCTGGAATGCAGATAGAATACGTCACCGGGATATGCCTCACGTCCAGGTGGACGACGAAGGAGCAGGGAGAGTGTACGGTATGCGGTAGCATGTTTACTTAAGTCATCATACACTACCAGTACGTCTTCTCCGTTCTCCATCCACTCCTCACCGATCGCACAGCCGGAATAAGGAGCGATGTACTGTAAGGGAGCCAGGTCACTTGCCGTGGATACCACAACGGTGGTATATGCCATGGCACCGAACTCCTCCAGTGTCTTTACGATATTTGCCACGGTAGATGCTTTCTGACCGATGGCTACATAGATACATTTTACGTTCTGACCCTTCTGGTTGATGATCGTATCGATCGCAATAGCGGTCTTACCGGTCTGACGGTCACCGATGATCAGCTCACGCTGACCTCTTCCGATGGGAACCATGGAGTCGATTGCCTTGATACCTGTCTGGAGCGGCGTGTCTACGCTCTTACGAGTGATAACACCACTTGCCACACGCTCAATCTTGCGGAATTTATCGGTCTGTATGGGGCCCTTGCCATCGATGGGCTGTCCTAAGGAGTTCACTACTCGTCCAAGCAATGCATCACCTACGGGCACCTCTACCACACGTCCGGTGGTCTTGACGATATCGCCCTCTTCGATATTGCTGGCACTGCCAAGCAATACGACACCGACATTATCTTCTTCCAGATTCAGCACCATGCCATACACATCGCCAGGGAACTGTAACAGCTCACCCTGCATGGCATTTTCCAGTCCATGTACACGAGCGATACCATCCGCTACCTGGATGACGGTTCCGACATCGGAGACATCCAGCTGGGAAGAATATCTTTCGATCTGTTCCTTAATGACGGAACTTATTTCTTCTGGTCTTAAATTCATGGATCTGTCGCACCTTTCTTTCAGCCGGTCATCCCAGCTGAATATTTAATAATTGTTTCTTCATATCTTCGAGTTTGGTCCGGATACTGCTGTCCACTACCCGGTCACCTACCCGGATCACCATTCCGCCGATCAGTGTCGGATCCACATGGTAATACACATCAAAGGACTGATAAGAAGTCGTTTGAAGCAGCTTTTCTCTCACTGCCTGTTTCTGTTCCTTCGTCAGCTCCACTGCGGTACTTACATATGCGGTTCCCATTCCTTCCGATTCTCTGACCAGTTCGGTAAAATAAGCAAAAATTGCCTTTAATGAACCGTAGCGTTCCTTGGTAACCACGATCTTCAAAAATTCTGTCAGATCGTCGCTTACCCTGCCCCGGAAAACCTTCTCCACCATGGAGAGTTTCTCCTGCTTGGGAATCCCGGGATGCTTCATCAGCTTGTCAAAATCGGGATTGTCTTCCAGGATCTTCTGAAGTTCTGCGGTCTCATTCATCAGACGGATCGCATTTCCATGGTCGACCGCCACTTCGAAAAGGGCTTCTCCATAGACTTTGGAAACTAATTTTGCCATGTGTCCTCACCCATTTCCTTCAGCGTCTCTTCGATCAGACTGTTCTGTCTGGCGGTGTCTATGGACGCACCCACAAGCTTACCTGCCATGACAGATGCCACGGATACGATCTCCTGTTTGATCTCGTCGGACATTTTCTGTTTTTCCAGTCTGGCTTCTTCCTGTGCTCTCGCCAGGATTCTGCCTGCTTCTTCCTTCGCCTGTGCGACGATGCGCTCCTCGTTCTGAAGTGCCCGTCTTCTGGCATCACTTAAGATGTCCTCTGCCTCTTTGTCGATGTCTTTCAGCTTCGCCTCATACTGTTCCTTCAGTTCTGCGGCTTTTTCCTGACTGGTCTTCGCTTCTTCCAGTTCTCCTCTGATCTTCTCTTTACGATCATTTAAGAACTTTCTCGCCGGATTGAACAGGAAATAGCTGAGCGCCAGGAACAATACGAAGATGGCAATGATCATCAGGCAGGAATCTGCCAGCAGCTGCCAGTCCAGGTCAAACAGTCTTGACATGGTCTCGCCTTCTGTTAATAGTATCATTTTCATCCGCATTCCTTTCGTTTAATCAGGGAAGTAAGGGCTTTACGAACAACAGCAGCATAGCGATCAGCAGACCGTACAGACCGGTGGTCTCGGCAACTGCCTGTCCTAATAACATGGTGGAAGTGATCTCGGACTTAGCACCGGGATTACGTCCTACTGCTGCGGCAGCATGTCCTGCTGCGATACCCTGTCCTACACCGGGTCCGATACCGGCGATAACTGCCAGACCTGCACCGATTGCGGAACAACCTAAGATAAAGTTTTCATTAAAATCCATAGTAAATCCTCCTATTATTGAGATTCTTTCAGAATCTTTCTAGCATTTTAAGTTTACGCGTCTCCTCTTGCATTTGCGATATAAGTCATCGTCAGCATACAGAATACGTATGTCTGGATGGCTCCGGAGAACAGGTCAAAATACACATGCAACGCTGCGGGCCACGCCGTAGCGATCACACCTAACAATCCGTAGATCAATGCCATCATTACCGTTCCGGACAATACGTTTGCGAACAGACGTAAAGACAACGAAATCGGTACAGCGATCTCACTGATCAGGTTGATGGGCAGCCAGATCGGCAGCCAGGGCGGCAGCGGGGAACACATGCCTTCCCAGATCTCCTTCGGCTTCTGGTACTTGAACTGGTTATAATGAATCAATATAAAAGTCAGTACGCCGAGGGGCAGTGTCACACCATAATCCGCTGTGGGGGGACGAAGTCCCAGCAGACCGGAAATATTACTCACCAGAATGAAGATGAAGATCGTTCCAATGTAGTTATAGAACTTCGGTGCCGCCTTGCCCATGGGAGTATCCACCATGGCGTCCAGCTTCTCCACGATCAGCTCCACCACATTCTGAAAGCCTTCCGGCACTTCTCTGGCTTTGGCCATACAGCGGTTGGCGGCAATAGCAAAACCAATGATGATCAACATGACGATCAACACACACACATGTGTAGTCGTTATCCATACCTCATGACCGAAAAAGGAATACTTAAACACGCCATGTATCATAAAATCGATATTATCGGCACCGGATAACAAAATTCCATGTTCCATCGTTTCACCTCCTTATTATTTATTCTGTTGTTCTGTCACTTCTCCGTTCTTTTCGGCTCCTTCCGGGTTCTCCGGGGCATTTTCGCCTCCGGCAGTCTCCTCCGGCATCGCTTGGGGAATCGGATCCGTTTCATGAAACATTTTATTACATAATTTATGGGTAAGCGGCTGTAGAAATGCCGTTACTTTCATACATATCACATAGGAGAAAAAGAAGATCAGCGGATTCATCACCTCTGTCTTCATAAGCACCAGCAATATAAAAATCAGTATCACATAACGCAGGATATATCCGCGGAAGATCATCTTCTGTGCGGTCTTCTCCGGCTGATCCAGCGCCAGGTCCAGGGAACGGTACATATGATATGTTGCTGCAAGCGCAAGCAAGACACCGAGCCACAGACTCCCTGCATACATCATTTTATCCTTCGCGATAAATGCTCCGATGATCTGTGCCAGCACTCCCAGAAACAGGATCCCTAAGTCCATCTCCAAAACGGTTCTATTTATCTTTTTTAGTGTGTTTCTCATCGCTGTCATCATAAATTGTCCTGGCCATACGGTATACATTCTGCCCTCCGGCCACTGCTCCCATACAGAAAAGCAGGATCATCCAGAAGTTCGTTCCGAAATGTTTGTCCATCCAGACACCCACCGCCGACATCAGGCAGATTGGCACCAGCATGTTGATACCGAATTGCATGATCAGCGCAATCGAACGGAATACGGTTCTGTCATAGGGTTTCTTTTTTCTTGACACTTCTTTCTCTCCGTGTTGATTTCTGCTCTAAGCATATATTTTTGTACATTTTTAAGTATATTTTGTCCTCACAAGACAAACCTATAGTCATTATAACGAAATCTGAACACTCTGTCCAGTAAAATCCCCTTGCTGAAATCGTAAAAAAAATATAAATTCCACCTAAAAAAAGATTGACTTGGATACTTTCTCGGAAGTACTATTTGAGTAACTATTTTACAGAAATTATGAATGATCACAGAAAGAGGGATTGCCGCAATGCAGGCCACTGCCAATGATGAAATTAAGATCCGGACCGCCACACCGGAAGATGCCGAAGCTCTGGCTGCCATTTACGCTCCCTATGTGGAGAACACCTCGATCACTTTTGAATACACGGTTCCTTCCGTGGAGGAATTCGCCGAACGCATCCGGCATACCCTCGCCCGTTACCCTTATCTGGTGGCCGAGAAAAGCGGTATTCCCATAGGTTATGCTTACGCTTCCGCCTTCAAGGGACGTGCTGCCTACAACTGGTCTGTGGAAACCTCCATTTATATCAGTCAGGATGTTCGAAGCAGTGGTGTTGGCAGCCTTCTTTATCAGAAGTTGGAGGAATATCTGACAGCACAACACATCTGCAATGTATGTGCCTGCATTACTTATCCGAATCCGCCCAGTATTGCTTTTCATGAGAAGCACGGTTATAAGACCGTTGCTCATTTTCATGCTTCCGGCTTCAAGCAGGGGGAATGGCATGACATGATCTGGATGGAGAAGACATTATGTCCTCACACCGTGCCGCCACTACCTTTTATTCCTTTCCCGGAACTTTGAACACTATCAAATTGATACAAAGGAGAAATGTTATGAATAACGAACTTCAGATCTACCGGAAACGGCTGATCCCGGAAGAATGTATTTTGTTAAAAGATGATATTATCGTAGAACAGAACGATGATTATATTCTGACAAAATGGAAAACACTGAATCCCAAGACTACTTTTTCCCATGGCTGTTCCTGCTATTATCTGAAGGAAGGGTTCAAGATCAGCAAGTTCTACCGTCATGACGGGTCTCTGCTGTACTGGTACTGCGACATTGTAGAATACACCCGCCGTCCGGAGGAAAATGCCCTGATCGTTACCGATCTGCTGGCTGACATTATCCTATATCCCGACGGAAGAATGCATGTCGTTGACCTGGACGAGCTGGCAGAGGCACTGGAAAAAGGTCTGATCACACAGGCGCAGATGAGTGCCTGCCTGCGCCAGTTAAATAACCTGATCACGATCATCTATCGTGACAAATTCGACAGACTGCAAAGCCCCCTGGAGAAAAGTGGGCTGTAATTACTGAACTATTCAGAGTAACGCATTCGCAAAACCGCACTTGCAATGCTTACTTTTTGCTCATGTGTTTACTTCGTAAAATAAACGAGAGCATAGGCTCTTACGAACACAAGTGTTCGACGAGCTTCTGCTCTCATTTACTTTACTCTGAATAATTCAGCAAATCTCCGATGCAATGTCCCAGCAAGGTCAACAGGGTAACGTCTTCATCGGACCATTTACGGTTACGATTGAGCACCTCAAAATTAACCATTGTATAAGGAATCCCTTCTTTTCTGGACAGGCATTGAAGGGCAGCCCCAATCTCCTGCTCCTGTGCCACAGCATAGGCTGCCGGGTTCTGGGAGCGAAGTTTTATCATGTTGGATTCTACA
This sequence comes from Waltera intestinalis, assembly GCF_009695995.1. GTDB lineage: Bacteria > Bacillota > Clostridia > Lachnospirales > Lachnospiraceae > Acetatifactor > Acetatifactor intestinalis. The sequence continues at coordinate 161,041 of NZ_VUMU01000003.1, read as the reverse complement.
AAAATATCATCATCACCAAACAGCGAAAGATACCCTTCATCTTCAAACCCGGGACGACCGTCCGGAGCTTCTGCCATATAGTTGCCGTTTCTGCAGACAAGTCTGTTTCCTCTGTCTGAGAAAACGGTAATACCATCCAGATCAAACAGACTGCGGATCTGTTGCAGGCGCTCTTCACTTTTCACAATAGCGTTCACGCCCGATACACATAATTCCGTGATCATCTCTGTGATAGCTTCCCGTTTTTTCTCCTTGGATACTGCATAGGCCATAGCCATGTTCTGCATATCGTCGGTCTCCAGCTTTCCATGCAGCCGCTCTTCATATATAATATGTCGGTTCTTGCCTTTTTCCTTGGCAAGATACAGAGCTTTATCCGCCTTGCGCATCAGATACTCATACTCCGTTCCATCCACCGGATATTCCGACACACCGATAGAAGCCGTCACATGGATCTTCGGATCGAATGCCAGCCTGAGTTCCTTCGCAATGGTCTTAAGCAGGGTCTTCAACTGTTCCCTGGTCTCAACCTTCTCTAACAGAATCACATACTCGTCTCCACCGAATCTGCCGATGACACCTCTCTGTCCTACCAGCTCCTGCATGATCTCTGCCACTCTACGGATCACCTGATCTCCGAAGATATGTCCATAGGTGTCGTTAATATACTTGAACTCGTCAATATCAATGATCACCAGCCAGCGGACCCGGCCATCCTTTCGATTCAGCTGTTCGATGGTATATTCCGTCCATGCCCGCTTATTCAGCAGACCTGTTCCGGCATCCCTGGCTGCCGGAGTCAGATAGTAGGCTTCCTGCTGACGGTTTTTGTCAGAATCTATGATACCGGCCAGCATGTTCCGGTTTTTCGGAATCCGGGAGGCTCTCACCGTCCACATTCTCTCGTCTTCATCCTGACCGTTGAATTTCATTTCAAAGGAATCTTCGCCATTACGCAAATGGGCACAAAACGCCCGCAGATGTTCTTCCATTTCGGCAATGTTACTGTCTGTATGTGCGTTCTCCACCATCCGGATCAGATCCTTCAACGATCCCTCAAACTGATTCATTGACCGTTCATTGACATATTTATACACTGTGATATGATCACTGTCGATCAGATATTCAAAGTAATAAACATCTTCCAATGTCATAAAATGACGATATTTTAAAATGCTCTGTTCCAGCTGTACTGTTCTATTCTCCAGATCATGCAGATCCGATAGTGTGATCTGATACAAAGGAACTCCGTCCTCTGTCTGTTCACTCTGTTCCATACGCAGATACACATTCCGGGTACTATCTTTGAGATTGCTGAGAACTGTCATTAATTCCAGTGGAGTGAGCAATTCCGCCGCAACAGCCTCTTTCAACAATTCACCATCCTCCGGCAGCACCAGTTCACTCACCGGACGAAAGGAATTTTCCTCGATAAATTCATAGTAATATTCCGATGCCTTGGCTACTGTCAGATCCTTCCTCACATAGATCTTCCAATTCATAATTCTGTTGGAATACCCTTCTCGTTCTACGATGTTGATTTTCATGGATTATCACTTTCACCTTAATAAAATATATGTCCACCGATACTGATGCCGGTCAGTCCTTCCACCGGGGTACGGAAATACACGCAATTTCCTACATTCGTCACTCCGGACATTGCCTCATCCGCCGCCTGATAACAACGGCTCGTGGCCTTATTCGCAGCCAGAGCCAGTTCCAACCGTCCACTGGCTACCGGTGAGAACTGTTTGTTCTGATAGATCACACCCACCACCGTGTTGGGGTAGACTGAACTTCTGACACGATTGATCACAACGCTGGCTACCGCCAGTTGACCGTCATAGGGTTCGCCTCCCGCTTCACAGTAGATCAGATTTGCTAACAGATACCTGTCTCCCTCTTCGAAAGAGATATCGGAAATATCCCGCCAGGTGGCATTTGCCGCTTTCTGGGACATAGCGATCTCTTCGGCAAGCTTTTTCCTGAGGGTTTCCAGATTATCCTCTTTTTTCTTGATCTCCGCTTCGTATGCCAGGGCTCTCTGTTCCGCTTCGGAGATGTCTCCGGCATATTTGGCGATATTGTTGGATGTCTGACTGATCAGACCGGATACCTTGCTTTTTTCAGCTTCCGCTTCTAATTTCAGATCATCCAGCTCTGCCTTCTCTGTCTGAAGCCTTGCCTCTTCCTCTTCGATCAGCTGGCGATTTTCCTCGAATTCTTTGAGTTTTTTCTGGTCATAGGCAGCGATCCGTTCAAAAAAATCCGCAGCATTCAACAGTTTATCGAAACTTTGGGCACTCAGGATCGCATTGATATAGCTGGTCTCGTTCCGTTCATACATATCCCGGACCCGGATCACCATGCACTCATACTGCCACTCTTCGGTAGCCTTTGCTTTCTCCAGGCTGTCCTGGGTATCTGCGATCTCCTGCTCCTTATCCGCGATCTGCTGTTCCAGATCCGCCAGATTATTGCTGACCTCCGTCAATTGACCGTTCAGATTATTCAGTTGTCCCTTGAGGGAATTCTGCTCTCCCTTCAGGTTCTCCAGATTATCATTTTCCTGATTCAACTGGTTCTGCAGTTCATTTTTCTCCTGCTGTTCCTTCTGAATCTGCTGCCAGGTACTGCTGGTAGCTTCTACTTTGATGTCTTCTGAAGAAAATGCTCCTGCAAGGATCACCGCTGCAAGCAGTACAGCTGTCTTCTGTAGGCGCTTCAACCGTTCATACTCCTTTAATCTGTCGTTCAGACCCCGATATGTATCGTACGTCCTGTCCTGCTGTATGGAACGCACTCCACTCCCGCCGCATCAAACATCCGCCTGGCTGCCCGGTTGGAGGGTGTTCCCCGATATTTGTCGCTGTCATATACTACGGTATGGATCCCTGCCTGAATGATGGCTTTCGCACACTCATTGCAGGGGAAAAGGGACACATACAGTTTTGTGCCCTCTAAAGATCCTCCGCGGTAATTCAAAATTGCATTCAGTTCACTATGTGTCACAAAGGGATATTTTGTCAGATTACTATCCTTGTCATTCTCCCTCTCCCAGGGAAACTCATCATCGGAACAACCCTTGGGGAACCCATTGTATCCCATAGACAGAATCTTATTGTCCGGGCTGACAATGCAGGCTCCCACCTGGGTATTCGGATCCTTGGACCGCATCCCCGACAGGTGGGCTACCCCCATGAAATATTCATCCCAACTGATATAGTCACTGCGCTTGGCACTCATTGGTGTCTCCTTTATTTGGTACCGAAAATACGGTCTCCAGCATCTCCCAGTCCGGGAACAATATATCCGTGATCATTGAGCTTCTGATCCATTGCTCCGATATAGATATCCACATCGGGATGTGCTTCCTGCATTGCCTTCACGCCTTCGGGTGCTGCGATGATGCACAGCAGACGGATGCTCTTGCATCCCTTGTCCTTCAGCAGCTGGATAGCTGCGATGGAAGAACCGCCGGTGGCCAGCATGGGATCTACGACGAATACTTCACGCTCTGCACAGTCAGCAGGCAGCTTGCAGTAATATTCTACGGGCTTTAAGGTCTCCGGATCACGGTACAGTCCGATATGTCCTACCTTTGCAGCCGGGATCAGGGACAGCATTCCGTCTACCATACCAAGGCCTGCGCGCAGGATGGGTACCAGTGCCAGTTTTTTACCCTTTAACTGTTTTACGGTAGTCTTGCAGATGGGAGTCTCGATCTCTACTTCTTCCAGCTTCAGATCCTTGGTAGCTTCATAGCCGATCAGCATGGCGATCTCGCTGATGTTCTGTCTGAAATCCTTGGTTCCTGTTTCCTTTCTGCGGATGATTCCGATCTTCTGCTCAATTAAGGGATGGTCCATAACTACTACTTTTGACATATGATTGTCCTCCTGTGTTTTAGTGTTGTTGGTTGTATTTTGCGCCCCAGCTCAGATCTCTTCGATCAGGCTGATTCTGCGGCTGTGTCTCTCTTCTCCGGAAAAGGGTGTGTTCAAAAAGGTCTCAACGATCTCCAGTGCCAGATTCTCTCCTACGATACCTGCTCCCATTGCCAGCATATTGGCATCATTGTGCAGCCTGGTCATTTTTGCAGAGAGCGGCTCCGAACACAATGCACAACGGATACCTTTTACTTTATTAGCTGAAATACTGATACCAATACCAGTAGTGCAGATCACAATGCCCTTTTCGCAGGTACCGGCTGCCACAGCCTTTGCTGCCGCATGCCCGAATACCGGATAATCACAACTTGCCTTGCTGTCGCATCCAAAATCCTGAAAAGGAATATTATTCTCCTCTAAATATTTTTTAACTCTTTCTTTCAGATCATATCCACCATGATCACTTGCGATTGCTATCATTTTTATTCTCCTTATATTTAAAATGAAATTTAAAGCTTTACAACCTTATGCCCCGCTGCCTTCAGCAGCCGGTTCATAATAGCCTGTCCGAAACCATCCGTGGAAAATCCCTCAGAATAGATTTTGGTGACACCTTCATCATCGAATTCTCTCAGGATCGTATACAGATGTCTGGCAATGCTGTCTTCATCCCTGCGGCTGCCGACACTTTTTACCACATCTGCCGTATACCCGGAAAGCATTTCTTCCGTTCCGATAATACCGGTCTTCTCTCCCGCCACATGATCCGCTGCGGCTTCCCGGTTGATATATTCTCTCACCTGTTCCGGCGTACCTTCCACAATGGTGAGTTCTCCCCTGGGGGCATAATGTCTGTATTTCATACCGGGCGCCTTGGGGGCCTGTCCACTGTCTGCCCGCAGGATCGTGGCATCTGTGTCCACCGTTCCCAACACCGCACTGAGCTTTTCCCGGGTGATATATCCGGGGCGGAGAATCTGCGGCGGACTCACTGTCAGATCAATGATCGTGGACTCCAGTCCGATTCCCACTTCTCCACCGTCGATAATGGCATCGATCCGGCCCATCATATCTTCCACGACATATTTGGCCACGGTAGGACTCGGTTTCCCGGAAGTATTGGCACTGGGTGCCGCAATATATCCGCCGCTGTACTCGATCAGCTTCTGTGCCGCCGGATGTGATGGCATACGGATGGCTACCGTATCCAGTCCTCCGGTGGTCTCGTAAGGCACTGCATCTGACTTCGGCAGGATCATGGTAAGGGGCCCCGGCCAGAAAGCATCGGCGATCCTGCGTGCTTCTTCCGGCACATCCCCTGTTATTTTGTAAATATCTTCAAACCGGTAAATATGCACGATCAGTGGATTATCCGAGGGTCTGCCTTTCGCTGCATAGATCCGCTTTGAGGATGTCGGGTTCAATGCATCTCCGCCCAGACCGTATACTGTCTCCGTAGGAAATGCCACCAGACCTCCCCGCCGTAAAATCTCTCCGGCAGCTTTCAGTTTAGCATCGTCTTCCTCACTGACCGGACCGTCTCCGGGTTGAATCTTGATAATCTCTGTATTCATATTTTTTACCTTCTGTGTTCTAATGCATTTGGGAATAGTATATCATAGATACGATAAAATGGAAAGATACTGTTTCAGGTACCGCAGAATTCCCTTATGGATCAGCCATGCAATACGATCCTGATATTCTTCATCGCATAGTTTTTCCGCCTCCGCTTGATTTGACAAAAAGCCACACTCCACGATCACGATGGTTCCTTTGGTTTTCTTCAGAAGATAATAACTGTCGTTGGCCTTGACTTTGCGATGATTCTCCGGGTCCAGTCCCCGTACCAGCTGATCCTGAATGCCGGAAGCCAGTGTCTCGCCTCCCATACTTCCGGTATAATAAAACACCTGCGCCCCATGTACGTATTCCTCCGGATAACTGTTCTGGTGAATACTTACCGTCAAAACAGGATCGGTTTTTTCTATGATTTCTATTCTGCGTTTCATATCCTGTACCTTTTTATTGGAAGCATGTGCATCATACAATCCGTCCTCCGTCTCCCGGGTCAGCACCACTTCCACATCTTCCGCTTCCAGATATTTTTTCAGTTTTTGAGCAATCTGAAGGTTGATATCCTTTTCCGGTGCCCCATTGATGCCGATCTTCCCCGGATCGTCTCCTCCGTGTCCGGCATCGACGACCACACAGAGTCTCCCGGAGTCATCTGCCCCCATTCCCGTCTCCCGCAAAGCATTTACCGCATGCATCGCACCAACATATTCTGCCGCTTTCCTGCCGGTCAGCGCCATCGACAGAATTAAGAGCCCTGCCATGATCAGTTTCAATGCCTTCTGTTCCATTTTTTCGCCGCCTTATTGTATTCTATATGATTTTATATGCATTTTCCGCAGGAAATATCTTCCCGATGCAAAATCTTCCAAAATTAAGAAATCCTTTTGTTTTAACCTATTGCATCCTGTTGCCTGTTCAGCGTATAATAAACACATGAAATCGAATAGAAAAACACTTTCCGTAATCTTATTTATATTGGCCGGAATTTGTATCCTGGCAGCAATTATTCTCTTCGTGAGGGGTCACATGGAGGACCGGCACATGGAAGAATCCCTGGATGCTTTAAGACCCACTGAGTCTCCGGCAGAGACCGTTCCTTCTTCGGAACCTGAGACCATTGCAGCTGCTACGACGGAATCCGCCGTGGAAGAATCTGTTTCCGCTCCGGAAGAGGTCACCAGGGTTCCCAATCCTTACGCCGACAGCTTTCTTGCCAACGAAGACATGGGCGCATGGCTGCAGATTCCCGGCACCGGGATCGATTATCCGGTGATGTGGACTCCGAGAGATGAGTCCTATTATCTGTATCGTGCTTTCGACGGCAGTGAGAATAAGAACGGCTGCCTCATATTAGATACGGACAGCTGCCTGGATCCCCTTTCCACGAATCTCATCATTCACGGTCACAACATGAAATCCGGTGCCATGTTTGGCAATCTCACGGATTATGAGGATCCGGATTTTTACGAAAATCACAAAAATATTATCCTGTACACCGAAGAATGTCAGCGCAATTACGAAGTCATTGCTGTCTTTCGTTCCCAGGTCTACCGGAAGACCGATCATGTATTTAAGTTCTACAAATTTTTCCAGGCGGATACCCAGGAAGAATTTGATGACTTTTATAACAATATCAAGCAGTTATCCCAGTATGATACCGGTGTTACCGCACAGTTCGGGGATCATTTTCTGACACTGTCTACCTGCGTGTATCACGTAGAGCAGGGCCGGTTTGTAGTCGTTGCCAAGGAAACAGAACCCGGCGATCACTACCTTCCCATACAGGAATAACCAACAATCTATCAGGAGGATTTTCTTATGAAAAAACTGAAAAAAATCGTTACACTGCTTACGCTTGCAGCTGTGTGCCTGACTGCTCCCGCATTCAGCAAGATCACAGCCAAAGCAGCAGAACCCAACACCTATGTTCTGAACTTTTCCACCTCCAAAGGTGAATGGCGCTTCAAACCTGCATCCTCATGGTCCGAAGAAGTTCAGGACCGCGAGCTTTACTATATGATGCAGGAAATCAAAGACGGTGACTACATCGTAGTCCAGAATGATGTTGACTGTAACCCTCTGAACCTGAATGTTCCCGTACGTCTGGGCAACCTGACGATCAAGAACAGTGTCAAGACTCCTGTCATCACCGCAAAAGGTTATGACAATGTCTATGTTCTGGACGGTACTACCGCGGCAATTAACGGTGATGTATCTCATGCCTATGTATACGGCGGTGCACGCGTTAATTTCAATAATAACGTTGACACTTTGGAAATGTACGGCTACGGCAGTGAATACAACAATCTGCATGCCTATATCACTGTTGTCGGTACGGTAAATCATCTGTCTGCCAAAGACGGTCAGACCATGGAGACTTATTATGACTACTACAATTTTGCAGCCAATAAGCTGTTCACCGAAGATGGCGCCTTAAGAACCGATGCACAATATTACAGCAAGACCGCTCCCGCTGCCGCCACCGAAGCTGCACAGCCTGCTGCAGCCGCTCAGCCCGCTGCAACTGCTCAGCCCGCCGCTTCCTCTTCCGCATACGATGATGTGCCCAAGACCGGTGAAAGCGCTCTTTCTATTTATCTGATGATTGCCGCAGTTTTCTGTGTTGTATCCGGATATGCACTTCGTAAGAAAAACGCATAATTACATTATAAGAGCACAAAAATGCCTGGCCAAAACGGTCAGGCATTTTATATTGCTTATTATTGCAGGTAGGCGTTGATCAGTTCCCAGGCTGCCTGTGTTCCGTAGCCGAGTCTCCATACTGCCACACCACCGATATTCTTGGTAGTCATCATATTCAGCTTCACAGCGATGGATTCCGCATCCTCCAGCCAGATCTGATAATTTACGCTACCGGAAGTCCATTCCGCATAATTCTGGCAGGTCACTTCATCCCATTCTGCACTCACGCCTGCTTTACTCATGAAGTCTGCTTCATTGCGCATTGTGATATATTCGTCTGTCACATCCGTTCCTTCCGTCTTCCACAGGATCGTATAGAAGGGAAGTGCATTCACTACTTTATTCGCCGGTACTTCCTGAAGCGTTCTATCCAGTCCGTCCGATACATAGCTGATGCTTGCAACACTTCCGGGATCCTTGCTTCCGTGCCAGTGCTCATCATATCCCATGATGATCACATAATCCGCAACTTCTCCCTGAATATCCAGGCGATAGTAGTCATTGAAATTAAAAGGGACATAATTATCGATTGACAGTACCAGTCCCTTATTGCGGCACTCTATGGACAGTTCTCTTAAGAACTCCACATAATGCGGTCCGCAGTCACTGCTCAGCTGTTCGAAATCCACGTTAATCCCGTCAAGTCCCAGTCCCACTGCCGTATCCGTCACATTTTTCACCAGGTTCTGTCTGGCCGTGGTGGATGACAGCATATTCAATGTACTGATAGATATGCCGTTTTCATTCGCATAATTAAAATTATCCAGCACACCCCACACCTGCAGTCCCATCTGATGGGCGGTCGTTACATAACCCGCTGTTGCAAAGCTTCGGAACGCTCCGTTTTCATCCGTCATACTGAACCAGGTAGGTGCGATCACGTTCATTCCTTTCGTGCCGGACACCATAGAGTATAAGGTATCATTACCTGCGACACCTCCTATGGAATGCCAGCCGAGGCAGATCTTGCTGTCTGCGGTAAGGGATGTATACTCCGGTGCCTGATAATCTGTCACCGGTGTTTCCGTCTCCTCCGTGATCTCACCCAGGCGTTTATTTTCCACATATCCGATGACTGCATCCGCTGTCTTTACCTTACTCCAGGTCTCCATCTGTTCCAGTATCTCAAGGGTATCTCCCTTGACTGCCTGTGTCAGGATCGGGCTCTTTACGCCGCCTCTCAGCCGGACTGCGGTATCCTTTTTCAGCTGTGCTACCTGTCTGGTTCCCCATTCGGTATTGACCTGTACATGTCTGTCATAACATTCATAGGAATAATTCGTAAACAGTTTTACATAGTCAGCTGCCACATATACGTTATCTCCGTCCGCGAAGCTGATCACATAACCGGCTTCCTGTGTTCCTTCCGTTGTCGTATATGCAGTCTCTCCGAATGTTGTCCGGATCACTTCTGTCGGAGTAGCATATAACAACAGATTCTCTGTCATATCCGCATAAAATACTTCGTTCATATATTTATGAACAGTTGCCAGGTCGAAATAGCACACACCGTCTTTGATCAGTGCCTGTTCCTCCACCATTTCATTCTGTAAAATAATGGCACTCCTGTCGTTCTCTGACACCTGATAGAATTCATTCCAGTCGGCTTCTTCCTTGCTGTAGGAATATTTATCCAACAGCACTTTGCCCAGTGCGCAGCCACCGATCACAAGGATCAGCAGGATCGCCACGATCACCGGTAATACTTTTTTCTTCATATGTGCTCCCATCCGCAGGGGATTCCCCGCATTGTTCTTGCCTCTTCTTTCGTTCCATCCGTCTCCCGGCAGAACAGTCTTATTCTATCACAATTCCCGCATATAATACAAGGAACAATACTCATTCAGTCACACACTGCAGGACACAGCCAGAGAGGCAATCCCATTTTGCGGTCCCGCAGCGTATGTTCCTTCCCCTCTGACCGTTCCGGCCATACGGGCGCTGACACCTCCTAAATGACAGTTCCGGGCCATCCACAGCAGCTTTGGACCAAAAGTATTCGTGAAACACTTATCCCTCTGCTGCGTTTTCCGGTACTTGTATGAATATAAATGCCTCTGACGGTACTTCTTTAAGGTAGTTCAAATAAAACATTGGAATTATGATTGTGAAAAATTTCGTTGAAATATTATGACCAGACACGTATACGCCTGTAAGACATCTCCATACTATATTTTACAAAACAATAAATGCTCTCCATCGTTTTGTGAATATAAATAAAAATGGGATGAAACGGAACGAATCGTTCCTCGTAAATCAACAAGAAAATAAGAAATCCGTCAGCCTCCTCTCCGTACCGAAGTATCAGAGGCATCTATAGGTGAGATTATATACTGTAATGCCTTGTTTGACAAGCTCTTTTATTAAAATTTTTTAAACTGTGAAAAGCTTCTATTGACTAAAATATAGGGAAAGTATAAGCTATATACCATACCAATGCGAAGGCAGAAAGGAAGTGTTGTCGCATGAAGATTGAAAAAGTAAATGAAAATCAGATTCGCTGCACGCTGACCCGCGAGGATCTCGCCAGCCGCGAATTAAAAATAAGTGAGCTTGCCTACGGTACGGAAAAGGCAAAATCCCTATTCCGTGACATGATGCAGCAGGCCAATTTTGAATTTGGCTTTGAAGCCGAAGACATCCCTCTGATGATCGAGGCCATCCCGCTGAATGCGGATTGTATTGTACTGATCATTACGAAGGTGGAAGACCCGGATGAACTGGATACCCGTTTTTCCCGTTTTGCTCCTTCCGTTACGGAAGAAAGTGATGAGGACAGTGATGAGAGCACTGCAGACGAGGTTCTGGATCTGTTCCGCCGTATCCAGAGCGAAGACAATACCGCAAGCGCTCCTGAAGTTCCTTCCGCGTCCGCTCCCGAGGAGAGTGACAGTGTACGTTCCCGCCTGTTCCGTATGGAATCTCTGAAACAGGTGATCAATGCGGCAGTAATAGCCGGAAGCCATTATCATGGGCTCAGCACTCTGTATCACGAAGAGGGTACCGACGGGTATTATCTGATCCTGACGCAGGGCGAAGAAGATCGCGAGGTCTTCGACCGTGTCTGCAATGTCATCTCTGAATACGGTATTCCCAAGCGTTCCACACCGGCAAGCCTTACTTTTCTTGAGGAACATTGTTCCACACTGATCGCCGAACATGCTTTACAGCGTCTTGCAAATATCTGATTTTCGATTTGAATTCGATTTTATGAAATAAAACAGGAGAGTCCTTTCCGGGGCTCTCCTGTTTTTATAAGATGATCGGTCTGTAAATACGATTACAGCTCCTCAATCACTTTCATAAGCTCATCTACATCAATACCATGTACCATAGCTGCCTCTTCCAGGGTCTCTCCCTGTGAAGCAGGGCATCCCAGACAATGCATTCCTGCATCGAGGAGTACGGGAGCCACTTCGGGGTTGGCACGTAAGATCTCGCCGATTGTCATGTCTTTTGTTACTCCGGTCATATCGTTCTCCTTTCTGCCGTATAAGGCTTTTTTAGTATAATACTTTCCCCAAAAGATTACAAGAATATTCTTGTACATCAGCATTTGTTCCTCCCCCGGGATCAGCTATGCCGCACACCGCATTCATAAAAAAGAGATTTTCGTGCTTTGTGTGCAAGCACCCACGCACGGCAATCTCTTTTTCATGTCAGAGCTGATGTACAAAAGCGCGTACATTACCTAAAACTGTTGACACTTACCCTTGTCAGGTAGTACACTTTTATCGTAAAGAAACAGCTTGGGATGCCAGCGCAACTGGTACTCTCAGTTGATAATATTAATTGTTTTTACCAGAAGGAGGTAAATTTTCATGGCAGAAGCATGGAGAGGCTTTAAAAAAGATGGCCACTGGGATGTAGACGTCAATGTACGTAACTTCATCCAGACCAACTACACTCCGTATGATGGAGATGAGAGCTTCCTGGAGGGACCTACCGAAGCAACTGATAAGCTTTGGGGCAGACTTCAGGAGTTACAGAAGGAAGAGCGTGAGCATAACGGCGTTCTGGAATGTGAGACCGAGGTTGTATCCGGACTGACCGCTTATGGCCCTGGCTATATTGATGAATCTATGAAGGATCTGGAGCAGATCGTTGGTCTGCAGACAGACAAGCCTTTAAAGAGAGCATTCATGCCTTATGGTGGTATTAAGATGGCTCAGCAGGCTGCAAGCACCTATGGCTACGAAGTAAATGAAAAATATGACAAGATCTTCAATGAGTATCACAAGACTCACAACCAGGCAGTATTTGATGCTTATACCGATGAGATGAAGGTTGCACGTCATACCCATATCGTTACCGGTCTTCCCGACACCTATGGTCGTGGACGTATCGTAGGCGACTACAGAAGAGTTGCTCTGTACGGTATCGATTTCCTGATCGAGCAGAAGCAGAAGGATAAGAAGAACTGCGGTACCGGCGTTATGACCGAGGAAATCATCCGTCTGAGAGAAGAGATCGCTGATCAGATCAAGGCTCTGCAGGGAATGAAGGAAATGGCTAAGATCTACGGCTACGATATTTCCGGTCCCGCTACCAACGCTAAGGAAGCTATCCAGTGGTTATACTTCGGTTACCTGGCAGCTATCAAGACCCAGAACGGTGCAGCTATGTCCGTAGGACGTATCTCCACTTTCCTGGATATCTATATTGAAAGAGACTTAAAGGAAGGCACCCTGACCGAGAAAGAAGCTCAGGAGCTGATCGACCATCTGACCATGAAGTTCCGTATGGTTAAGTTCGCTCGTATTCCTTCTTACAACCAGCTGTTCTCCGGCGACCCTGTATGGGCTACTCTGGAAGTTGCTGGTATCGGAATGGACGGTCGTCATATGGTTACCAAGAACGACTATCGTTTCCTTCATACTCTGGAGAACATGGGACCCAGCCCCGAGCCGAACCTGACTGTTCTGTACTCCAGCGCTCTGCCTGCTAACTTCAAGAAGTATGCAGCTAAGATTTCCGTAACCACATCTTCCATCCAGTATGAGAACGATGACGTTATGAAGCCTATCTGGGGCGATGACTACAGCATCTGCTGCTGCGTATCCGCTACACAGACCGGTAAGGAGATCCAGTTCTTCGGTGCTCGTGCTAACCTGGCTAAGTGCTTACTGTACGCTATCAACGGTGGTAAGGATGAGAAGCATCTGGACAAGAACGGCAAACATATGCAGTGCGGTCCTGAAATCGCTCCTATCACTTCCGAGTACCTTGATTTCGACGAAGTTATGCATAAATATGACATCATGCTTGACTGGTGTGCATCTCTGTATGTTAACATCCTGAACCTGATCCACTATATGCATGATAAGTACTACTATGAAGCAGCTGAGATGGCTCTGATCGATACCGACGTAAGAAGAACTTTTGCAACCGGTATTGCAGGTCTGTCCCACGTAGCAGACTCCCTGTCCGCTATTAAGTATGCTAAGGTTAAGGTTATCCGTGATGACCAGGGTTGTGCTATCGACTTCAAGACTGAAGGTGACTTCCCTAAATACGGTAACGATGATCCCAGAGCTGATGAATTCGCTGTATGGCTGCTGAAGACCTTCATGGAGAAGATCAAGAAGAACAAGACCTACAGAAATTCCGAGCCTACCACTTCCGTACTGACCATTACTTCTAACGTTGTATATGGTAAGGCTACCGGTGCTCTGCCTGACGGAAGAGAAGCTTACAAGCCTTTCGCTCCCGGTGCATCACCTTCCTACGGTGCTGAGAAGAGCGGTCTGCTTGCATCCCTGAACTCTGTTGCTAAGCTGCCTTATGAGTACGCTCTGGACGGTATCTCCAATACCCAGACCATGGCTCCTTCCGCTCTTGGTCACGACCTTAACGAGCAGAAAGAAACTCTGGTACGTGTAATGGACGGTTACTTTGATCGTGGTGCTCATCACCTCAACGTTAACGTATTCGGTACCGAGAAGCTGTTAGATGCACAGGCTCATCCTGAGAAGCCTGAGTACGCTAACTTCACCATCCGTGTATCCGGTTATGCTGTTAAGTTCATCAGCCTGACCAAGGAGCAGCAGGATGATGTTATCGCAAGAACCTGCCATAAGAGTCTGTAATCCTTACAGGTTTCTAAGATAATAGGATGTATATGGGGCCGGGCAGTAATGTCCGGTCCTTTTTTGGATATACTATTCGTAACACTCACCCCTCAGCTGCCTGCATGGCAGAGAATGGAGATTATTACAATGATCAAAGGCAGAATTCACTCATTAGAATCCTTCGGCGCAGTAGACGGACCCGGAATCCGCTATCTTATCTTCCTCAAGGGCTGCAATATGCGTTGTCAATATTGCCACAATGTAGATACCTGGAATCCTGACACTGACAATCTCATGACAGCAGATGAGCTGTTAGATAAGGCAGAGCGTTTCCGCAGCTACTGGGGCAAAGAAGGCGGCATCACCGTCAGCGGCGGTGAAGCTTTATTACAGATCGATTTTCTCATCGATCTCTTCCGTAAGGCTCACGAGAGAGGCATCAACACCAACCTTGATACTTCCGGACAGCCTTTTACCAGAGAAGAGCCCTTCTTCTCCAAATTCAACGAATTACTGAAATATACCGATCTTGTCATGTTGGACATCAAGCATATTGATGATGAGGAGCACAAAAAACTCACCGGTCATACCAACAAGAACATTCTGGACTGCGCAAGATACCTCTCCGAGCAGGGTATCCCTATGTGGATCCGTCATGTACTGGTACCCGGAATCACTGACAATGACGAATATCTGAAGAAAACAAGAGAATTCATTGACACTCTGAATACCGTTATGAAGGTAGAGGTTCTTCCCTATCACACATTAGGTGAATACAAATGGAAAGAGCTGGGAATTCCCTATAAGCTGGAGGGTGTAGAGCCCCCCACCGAGGAGAGAATTCAGAATGCGAAGAAGATCCTGGAGTTCAATAAATATAAATAAACAACTGTAACTAATGATAAAAAATACTAAATAAGACTAAATAAGACTTGTATTCAAGCCCTATTTATATTACAATACTAATAGTTATATTGATAAATTTGTATCAAACAAGATAATTTGATACACGCAAAATAGGAGGAAAAGATTATGGCATTTGTTATTGGTGATGCTTGTGTAGCATGTGGAGCTTGTGAGGCACAGTGCCCCGTTGGCGCTATCAGCATGGGCGACGGAAAGTTCGAAATCGATGCAGATAAGTGCATCAGTTGCGGTTCCTGCGCAGGTCAGTGCCCCGTTGGTGCTATCGCAGAGGATTAATTCCTGACTTAGAACACGACCCGGGAAAGGCATTTCAGAAAATGAAATGCCTTTTCTTTTTTTTTGCCTTATTTTTATTATTCTTATCACTTTCTTCCAGATTTCCGATTGCTTCTTTCGGCTGTTTTTGCAGCCGTCCTTTGGTCTTTTTCCGTAACAGTTCGTCCATTTTCTGATAATATTCTTCACTGCGCTGTTCCAGCCTGCGATCTCTCTCCTCTTCCCGTTCTTCCCTATTACGGAACTGATAATCCAGTTCTTTGACCATGCTCTCCTTTAGTTCTCTGCACAGTTCCTGATTATTTTCCCGCACTGCCTCGCGGATCATCTGCTGTAATATCCACTGCAGTCTCTTGACTTTCTCTTCCCGGTTCTCCCCTGACAGCGAGGTCTCCTGCGCCGGTGGCGGTGCCGTTTTCTTCGCTGTCTCATCCACGATCTCGATCGCCATATGCGGTGTGGAAGGCGCTTCTTTTTCTGTCTTTTCCTCCGGCAGTACATCCAGTTTTCCATCCTTTAATATCATTTTGATTGCTTTCAACTGTAATCCCCTTTCTTTCATGCTCTTGATCTCTTTGAAGCGTTCTACATCTTCTTTCGTATAATATCGATGCCCCAATTCGTTACGCTTGATGGGCAGGTGCAATTCTTCCTCCCAGTAGCGGAGCACGTGGCTCTCCACCTTTACCTGTTTTGCTGCATCCGAAATCAATAAATACTCTCCCATAATCTCTCCTTTTCTAAATTGTCATATTATGAAAATGTGAAATAAAAAAGAGAACAGGTACAGGGGAATTTCCCTTACTTGTTCTCTTTCGTGTTTTATATTCTGTATTCGCAGGATACTTAAAAATCTTTTTTTCTGTCGTTTTCCAGGTTAGCGAACTTGGTGTACTCCGGCAGCCATGCCAGCTGTACGGTTCCGATCGGACCGTTTCTCTGCTTGGCAATGATGATCTCGGAAATACCCTTGTCCGGTGAATCATGGTTGTAATAATCATCACGGTAAATAAACATTACCACGTCGGCATCCTGCTCGATAGCTCCGGATTCACGCAGGTCGGACAACATAGGTCTGTGATCCGGTCTCTGCTCTACGGCTCGGCTCAGCTGGGACAGTGCCAGTACCGGCACGGACAGCTCTCTGGCTACCGCCTTTAAGGAACGGGAAATATCGGAGATCTCCTGCTGTCTGGAGTCGCTGCTTCTGCCGCCGCTGCCTGACATCAACTGTAAATAGTCGATGATGATCATGGACAGTCCATTTTCCTGTTTCATTCTTCTGCATTTGGAGCGGAGCTCTGCAATGCTGATGCCCGGCGTGTCATCAATCATCAGTTTGGATTTACCGATGACACCGGCACTCTCGATCAGCCGCTCCCACTCCTGGTCATTCAGCTGGCCGGTACGAAGCTTCTGTGCATCCACGCTGGATTCCAGGGAAAACATACGGTTGATCAACTGCTCCTTACTCATTTCCAGACTGAATATGGCTACCGGCAGATTCTGCTTAAAAGCCACATGCTGCGCGATATTCAGTACAAACGCTGTCTTACCCATGGAAGGACGGGCGGCGATCAGCACCAGGTCAGAGGGCTGCATACCGGCAGTACGATAATCCAGATCAATGAATCCGGTGGCAATACCTGTAACCGTTCCGTGAAGCTTGGATGCCTTCTCGATCTTGTCCATAGCATTCATAACCACCGTACGGATCGGGACGAACTCTTTTACATTCTTTTTCTGTACCACCTCATTGATCTTGCTCTCGGTACTCTCCAGGATTGTATCCAGACTTTCTTTCCCGCTGTAGCAGGTATTGGCAATCTCTTCGTTGGTACGAATCAGTCGTCTGAGGGTTGCTTTCTCCGCAACAATACCGGCATAGTACTTAATGTTAGCGGAGGTGGGCACCGATGCGATCAGGTTCGTCAGGAAATCCAGTCCGCTGACCTCCGGCGGCACATCTTCCCTGGATCTCAGTCGATCCTGCAGGGTAACAAAATCCACCGGTTTTCCCTCGTTGTTCAATTCCACGATCGTGTCAAATACAATACCGTACTGACGATTGTAGAAATCCTCTCCCGAGATCTGTTCCGTCGCGGCAGCGATTGCCTCCGTATCGATGAACATAGATCCGATCACCGACTGTTCTGCCTCCAGGCTGTGGGGCATTATTCTTTTGATTACATTTTCATCTATAGCCGGCATGGGTCTGTCTATGCCTCCGTAACTTTCACCGTCAATTTTGCTGCCACCTGGGGATGAAGCTTTACTGTCACCTCATAGGAGCCAAAATTCTTCAGGCTCTCGGGAAGTACAATTTTCTTCTTATCGATTTCAATGCCATGCTGTTCCTTGCAGGCAGTTGCGATCTCCTTGGAAGATACGGAGCCAAAGGTCTTGCCGCCTTCTCCTGCTTTGATCTTAACCATGACCTGCTTAGTCTCCAGCTCCGCTGCCAGAGCTTTTGCCGCATCCAGGTTCTCCTGTGCTACTTTTTCTTCATTCGCTTTTTGAAGCTTCAGGTCATTCATATTTTTGGAAGTTGCTTCCACACCGATCTTTTTCGGTAAAATATAGTTCCTTGCATATCCTTCGCTGGCTTCAATGATATCTCCTTTTTTGCCCAGCTTTTTTTCATCCTGAAGTAAAATAATTTTCATGTTATATACCTGCCTTTCCTATCTCTAAATCTCTCCGGATTCCAACATATCGTCAATGGTATGCTTCAGCACGCCGATGGCTTCTACCAATCCTACACCCTCCATCTGACAGGCTGCAGTGTTCATGTGACCGCCGCCACCCATACGTTCCATAATGATCTGTACATTAACCTCATCAATGGATCTGGCACTGACATAGATCTTACCCTGATAATCCGTGAGTACGAAACTTGCCTTGATTCCTTTGATATTCAGCAGTTCGTTGGCTGCCTGTGCCCCAATGATCGTAGGACTGGGCAGATCCTCCGCGGTACACAGAGAGATGGCAAAAAACTGCTTGTAAATCTCTGCCTGGCTGACTGCGTCTGCCTTTGCCTTATATTCTGCAGCATCCTCACGGAACAGTTTTCTGACTCTGGTGACATCTGCGCCATTTCTACGCAGAAATGCGGCAGCTTCAAAGGTGCGGACACCGGTCTTGGTCATAAAGTTGTTGGTATCGATCATGATACCGGAGTACATACAATCCGCCTCTTCCGTACGAATCTTGATATTGTCATAAGTGTACTGCAGGATCTCGGATACCATCTCACAGGCCGAGGATGCATAAGGCTCCACATAGGATAATGTGGCATTTTCTATAGTCTCTGTGCCCTGTCTGTGATGGTCCAGAACCACTACAGATTTACAGAAGCGCAACAGATCCGGGCATTCTGTAATGGACGGCTTATTGACATCCACGACTACCAGTACGGTGTTGCTGCCTGCCATATCAATTGCCTGCTGGCTGGTGATGATCATATCTTCATCATATTCCGGGTTATTCTTAAACAGCTCTACCAGAGGCTGAACAGAAGTCGTCGCCTCGTTCAGTACAATATGGGCTTTTCTGCCCAAAGTCTGGGCAATCCGGTAGATACCCACTGCAGACCCGAAGCTGTCCACATCCGGCATCCGGTGACCCATAACAATGACGCGATCCTTGCCGGTAATGATCTCCCGCAGGGCGTGGGCTTTTACTCTCGCCTTGACACGGGTATTTTTCTCTACCTGCTGACTCTTGCCGCCGTAGTAGGTAATGCTCTCCGGAGTCTTGATGACCGCCTGGTCACCACCACGTCCCAATGCCAGATCAATGGCGGTACGGGCAAACTCATAATTTTGTGCATAGGTCAGACCATCCAGTCCGATACCGATACTGATAGTCACAGCCATTTCGTTACCGATGTTAACGGTCTTCACTTCTTCCAACAGATCAAAACGGCTCTCCTGCAGCTGCGCCACCGCTTTTTTCCGCATGATCACAAGGTATTTGTCCTTCTCCAGCTTTTTACTGATACCATCCAGAGAAGCAATGTATTTGTTCACCTTACGGTCGATCAATGCGATCAGCAGTGACCTGCGGACTTCCTCTACGCTCTCCAGCGCTTCCTCATAGTTATCCAGGTAGATCATCCCCACCGTGAGGCTCTGATCATCCACTTCCTGCAATGCAATGTGCAGCGCGGTCTCATCAAACAGATAGACCGCGATCAAATAGCCGTTATACCCTTCCGCATCGATCATATCGCTGTGTTCTGCCATTTCCTTCAGGGAAATCTTACGGAACTTTGCTACGTATTCACAGCCTTCATACTCCAGCTCGTACTGTGCCTCATCCACACCGGAATCATCCGGAAGCCTGTCCCTGGTAATGGTAGGGAACAGGGAAGTAATGGATTTGTTATATCCCTTTGGCTGGTGCACCACATTTTCAAAGGCAATGTTCGTCCAGATCACCTTGCCGGAATCGTCCAAAAGGGCATACGGCAGGTCCAGATCCCGCAACAGTTTCCGCTGGATCTGCCCATACTCCGTGGCAAAACTGATCAGTTCGTTCATAATGATCGGTTTATTATAGAAATACAATGTCAGTGTAATTGCAAAATAGAAGATCGTAAATCCGAAAGTAAGCAGTCCGGCACGAAAATCCAGCATAAATACCGCGGCATCAATTGCCAGCAGCAGAAGTCCCAGATACAGGGTGAACTGAATATATGTACGGATTCTTCCCTTCAGTCTGATTCGTTTTTTCATCAAAGAACACCTCTCAATGTTTGCGTTCGACAACTTCTATTATAACAAATAATAAAGCTCTCCGCCACCATATTATTTTGACGAATAGACAATATTCCTCTGTCAAATTTGTGCTTTTTGTCAGCATTTCGGGTTAAAATCGCTCTTATCTGCATAATTCCCAGAATGCTACCGCACTGGCTGCCGCTACATTCAGGGAATCCACACCTCTTGCCATGGGGATACAGACCGTGTAATCACATTCTGCGATGGTGTCCGCTGCCAGACCTTCCCCTTCCGTCCCCAGAATAATTGCAAGCTTTTCCGCTTCATGTAATACCCGGGCATCCGGTGACAGGCTGTCTTCCTTTAACGCCATGGCTGCGGTACGATATCCCATGCCACGCAGCTGTGCCATCGTGCGATCCGCCCAGTCTTCCGTCCCCAAAAATGTCCAGGGCACCTGGAATACCGTCCCCATGCTGACTCTTGCCGCACGACGGTACAACGGGTCGCTGCAGCCTGCAGTCAAGAGCACCGCATCAATCCCCAGTGCTGCTGCGGAGCGGAAGATTGCTCCTACATTCGTGGGATTCACGACATTTTCCAGGATAGCGATGCGTTTGGCATCCCGACACAGCTCCTCCATCTTCGGCAAAGCTCTCCGCTGCATGGCACAGAGCATGCCACGCGCCAGCTTGAAGCCTGAGATTTGGGATAATACCTCGTTAGATGACACATAGACAGGAATTTCCTCCAATCTCTCCATGATCCGCCCCAGGACTTCTCTTCCCTTCTCGGAATCCGCTTCTCTCTGTTCCATCAGAAGCGACAACGGTTCGTATCCCGCCGTCAGCGCCCGTAGAATCACGTTTGCACTCTCCGCAATGAACAACCCGGGAGCCGGTTCGTAATAGCGGAGTAGCTGTATTTCCCTGCGTTCGTTGTAAATCTCCAGTTCCGGTGTATGTAAATCTGTGATTGGTATTCTTCTCATGCCGCTTCGTCTCCTTGCATACGTCGAAAAAAGACCAGCCACTTTTGCGGCTGGTCTCTTACTACTATCTTAGTCTGAATTATTCAGCTACGTAAGGCATAAGTGCTACGTGACGTGCTCTCTTGATAGCAACGGTCAGTGCTCTCTGATGCTTTGCGCAAGTACCGGTAATACGACGAGGAAGGATCTTACCTCTCTCAGATACATACTTCTTCAGCTTAGCTGTATCCTTGTAATCGATTACGTTATCTTTACCGCAGAATACGCAAACTTTCTTTCTTCTGCGCATACCGCCTTTTTTTCTCATCGGAGAATCGGTCTTCTCAGTCTTATTAAAAGCCATTATTATTACCTCCTATCGGAATCTGTCAGGGCAGAGGCGGGTGTCAGCTCCGCTTGTCACTGAAACTTAGTTAAAGGGTAATTCTTCATCGATGCCGTCAGGGATGTTCATAAAACCATCACCGGCTCCGGAAGGAGCGGGGGCATTATTACCACCACCAAAACCAGCGTTCTGGTATCCACCGTCATTATTGCCGGCAGATGCGTTCTTGCTCTCTGCGAACTCTACGTTCTCAGCCACTACATCGGTAGTGTACACACGCTGTCCATCCTTATTGGTATAACTGCCGGTCTGGATACGTCCTTCCACAACGAACTTTGTTCCCTTGTGGCCATATCTCTCGATAAACTCACCAGTCTTACCAAACGCTACACAGTTAATAAAATCAGCATCCGGCTCGCCATCACGCTTAAATCTTCTATCTACTGCAATGGAAAAACGAGCGATCGCTGTTGCGGTAGCTCCCTGAGAATATCTCACCTCAGGATCCCTTGTTAAACGTCCCATAAGAATTACTTTATTCATATTTCGCTTCTCGCTTTCTGTTTATGCCTCGTCCTGTCTAACGCATAAGTATCTGATCACGTTGTCCATGATACGAACACGGCTCTCGATCTCTGCAGGAACAGTGCTCTCAGCTTCGAATCTGATGAAGTAGTAGAAAGCTTCTTTCATCTTCTGAACTTCGTAAGCAAGCTTCTTCTTGCCCCACTCGTCCACTTCTGTGATGTTGCCGCCGAATCTCTCAACCAGTGCCTTGCACTTGTCAACAACGGCTGCTCTCTCATCATCCTCGATCTTAGCGCTAACAACAACGGCTAATTCGTACTTGTTCATGTTAGTTACCTCCTTTTGGTCTCTGGCCCATATTTCACATATGAGCAAGGAATAAAGTGTCTCACGAAAGAACATGTTACCATATTCCTGTGCACTTTTCAAGCTTTTTCAACGATTTCTTTCACATTTTTTTCTAGTAATTTCCGTGCGATCATAATCTGGTGACCGCAGCCCAGACATTTCAGTCGAAAGTCCGCTCCCACGCGGAGTACTTCCCATTCTCTGCTTCCGCAGGGATGTTGTTTTTTCAGTTTCAATACATCTCCCACATTAATGTCCATAACGCTCTTCCTCGTCTCTCTTGTCTGTATGTCCACTCCTGTGCCGGCACTTCGCAGCCGGTACCTGTAACCTTATTATAAGGATGTCGGGGTCAAAGGCCCCCGACTTTGATACCTACGGATTGCTTCGTGCTACGCACTCCCTCAATCCTACCCAATATTCGCATATCGTGGGATTATCATCCCACTTTTATGCTCATATCGGGGCGGGTCCTAAGGTCTTTCACCCACTTATGAGCAAGCTCATGTGGGCTTAGACCTTTTGACCCTGGTATCCTATAAGTTGTTCGCCATAAAATCCTTCACGATTCCAAAAGCTTCTCTCAGCAGATTATTCGGTACTGTAAGAGGAAAAGTTCCGGCTGACAGTCCCTCCACATGCAGATATCCCTGCTTCTTCGCAATGGCAAGAGCTCGGAACATATGAAAATTATTGGTGACAACGACCACACTGTCCTCCGATTTATTCAACAGTTCTCCGCTGTAGATCAGATTCTGTGTCGTATTCGTGGAAGCATCCTCCGCAAGTATCCTCTCCGGATCGATTCCTGCATCCGCAAGATATCCTTTCATACCCTCCGCTTCGCTGACAGGCTCGTTATAACCCTGTCCACCGGACACGATGACTTTCGTCTCCGGATTGGCATTCAGGTATTCTATGGCTTTATCCAGACGTTTCTGCAGTACATAGCTGGGGCCGGTAGTCTTCCACTGAGCTCCCAGTATGATGACGTAGTCCGCTCCCTCCTCTGCTTTCGCGCCGAACTGCCCGAAGATCATTCCTTCTAATATAAGGAGTAGCAGTATTCCCGCTGCCACCAGCCCGCAGAACGTCATCCGGATCCAGCGCGGGATTCTCTCCTGTACGGATTTATGAGTCAGTATCCAGCCCCATGCAGCACAAAACGCGGCGATCGCGCCCCAGATCAGGAAAAAATAACTGCCAAAGCCGACAAACAGCCCGATTCCCACACAATACAGCGCACACAGCACCGCCAGAACATACAGTGCCATTGCTCCGTAATGCTTCTGATCCACGCCTCTGCCTCTGGGATCCAGATAGATCACTTTTTTACTTTTTTCCACCGGAATCAAGCGGTCCCTCTTCATATATCCTCCAATCTTTCCCTATGGCTTATTGTAGCATATCTGCAGCACCTGGCTCAATACCACATAGTTTAGGGTTTTCTTAATTTTTTAAAAATTTTTCTTTTACCGGCATCGGCTGACTTGTACCTTGCGGAAAAATGTGATGTAATTGATTAGTATAATACTTTAGAGAAGAAGGATTCTTATGTGCAGACCGACATCAAAAACAAATTTCACAAAATGTCTTCCTATCATAATTTTGTTTTTTACTACCCTCCGGATACTTGCCGGATTGCGGATCCCTTATATGATCCTCGCCGACCAGCGCTATGACGACCGGATGCTGTTCGAGAATGCCTGCGATCTGTTAAGTGGCGTATGGCTGGGCAGCTACGACGCCTATGCTCTCGCCAAAGGGATCGGATATCCGATGTTTCTGGTTCTTGCGAAAAAATTATGTCTGCCATATTCCGTGCTGCTGGCTCTACTGCAGGCTGTGGGTGCCTGGCTGTTCGTCCGCGCATTATCCGTCAGATGGAAGAATCCCTATGGACAGACGCTCCTGTATCTGCTTCTGTTATTTTCTCCCATCAGTCTGACGCAGCTGGTGACACAGCGCCTGTACCGTATGGCTATTGTTCCCGGAATGGTGCTGGTTGTATTTTCCGGCATGATCGGTCTTACCCTGCGCAAGGAGCTTCCCTTGAAAAAGCAGCTTCCCTGGGCAGTTCTGACCGGCATGGCTCTTGCCTTTTTCTGGCAGATCCGGGAGGATTCCGTCTGGATCCTGCCGTTTATCGCTGTCATGACAGTATGGAATGTAGGCTATGTGATACTGGCACTGCATAAAAAGCGGACAGGACGGCAGCTTTTGCTCCAATGCTTCATACTTCTGCTGCCGATATTGCTTCTGTTTGGCGGCAATATGACGATTTCCGCCATCAATCAGGTCCACTACGGTGTATTCCTGACCAACGACCGCACGGAGGGAAATTTTGCCGAACTGATGTCCCTATTCTATCATCTGCAGGGCAATACGGAAGCAGGCTCCGACATCTGGATCTCCAGGGAGACGATTGCCAGAGCGGAGGCCGTCAGTCCGACCCTGCAACAGCTCCAGCCGCTATTAGATTCCTATGTGGAAGACTGGTCTACGAGTAACGGAGAGATCCCCGGTGACCACTTCAGCTGGGTGTTACGGGATGCGGTACAGGACTCCGGCTATTCCCCGGATGCCGTCAGTGCGCAGACCTTTTACGGCAGCGTTCTCTCTGAGCTCCATGCGGCAGTAGAGCGGGGTGATTTAACAAAAAGGCAGGACGGTGCGCTCTATTTTTCCTCCCAATCCAGAGGAATATTACCTTCGGAAATTCCGCGTATCCTGTCTGATACTCTGCAAAATATATGGAAGATCGCCGGTTATACGGACTGTGCCCTAAGCAGCTCTGCCAAAAGCACCGGGCGTCTGTCGGATATCCGCCGGATGGAGGCATTTACCTCCTGCCTGGCAGTGTATCCTACACTGTCACAGTTCCAGGCGGCAGATTATGATTCCATTGCCGACGAGACCTTATATGATTTCAATGAAGTCTATAGTTCCGGTATGGTATCTCTTCTGAATAAAATGAATGCCGTCTATCAAGTGTTGGGAAAGCCCGTATTTTTGCTGTCTCTGCTTGCTCTCCTTGTGCTGACCGTCCGCGTGATCCACGGACTCTTCCATGGAGACCGAACCGATCTGGAACTGTGGATCCTAAGCTGCGGGATCTTGCTTAGTGCTGTTTTACTGCGTTTTGGCTGCGGTCTGTTTACCGGATGGTTTACCGACGATATGCAGAAATTCATCAACAGCTTTTATTCCTGCGGTGTCTATATTCTGCTGCAGCTGTTTAAATATCTGGCGATCGGTACGACTTACGCCGGTCTGCAGCCGGTACTGAAACAATATTTTCATAATTTTCGTAATTCTCATCAGGAAAAGGAGGAATAACTTATGGAAAATTTGAAGGAACAGATTCAGAAATTGCAAAAGATCATTGATACCTACGATAACATTGTATTTTTCGGCGGTGCCGGTGTCTCCACCGAAAGTGGGATTCCAGACTTCCGCAGCGTGGACGGTCTGTACCATCAGCAATACGACTATCCTCCGGAGACCATATTGAGTCACAGCTTTTACCGTTCCCATCCGGAAGAATTTTTCCGTTTTTACCGGAATAAGATGCTCTTCCCAAAAGCTCAGCCGAACGCCGCCCATAAAAAGCTGGCGGAGCTGGAACGTGCCGGAAAAGTACGTGCTGTAATAACACAGAATATCGATGGACTGCATCAGGCCGCTGGAAGTAAGACTGTCCTGGAGCTTCACGGCTCCGTACTTCGCAATTACTGTGAAAAATGTCATCAGTTCTACGGTCTGAATGCTATCTTAAACAGCACCGGCATACCGCACTGTGAGAAATGCGGTGGCACCATTAAACCGGATGTGGTCCTGTACGAGGAAGGACTGGATGAAAAGACGATAAATGCCGCCGTCAGATACATCCACGAAGCAGATGTCCTGATCATCGGCGGCACTTCTCTGGCTGTCTATCCCGCAGCCGGGTTAATTGATTATTTTCAGGGTGATAAGCTGGTGGTCATCAACAAAAGTGCGACCCCCAGAGACAAAAATGCGAATCTCCTGATTCAGGGACCGATCGGGGAAGTATTTCACTCGATCCAGAATCCGTAAGAGAT
The DNA here is from genome assembly GCF_009695995.1 of Waltera intestinalis. Lineage (GTDB taxonomy): Bacteria > Bacillota > Clostridia > Lachnospirales > Lachnospiraceae > Acetatifactor > Acetatifactor intestinalis. The sequence goes on along the minus strand of NZ_VUMU01000003.1, from coordinate 134,595 downwards.
ATCCTGCTCTCCGCTGATATGATAAATGTCTTCCACATCAGCACCCCAGCTGTTGATACCTCCCACGCCTCTCACTGCTCCCAAGATGGATACCACCGTCCTGCGGGCAGGAGGGAGTTCCTCGTGATGCATGGCATTTTCCAGTTCCTGCGCCGTATAGGGCAGACAGGAAAATGCGAAGTCTTTTCCCTCTTCCGCGGTTATTTTCAAACGGCTGCTTCTTCCTCCACGGTCTGTATTATCCAGGGAAGTCTTCCTGACGATCTCCAGCCATTTGGTCTGCATATGCATTCCGCAATCCTGAGGTACCATATAAGGTGTCACCGGCAGGCCCTGTACTTCATACACACCGGGGATTCCTCCTGCCATACGGTCCGGATAGGTCTCTCCGGACAGTCCTTCATAGGTATACCTCTCCGCTGCGGTGGGCATCAGGAACCTCATTCCGAATACCGGAAGCTCCGGCAGACCCTGTTGTCCGCGATACTCTGCCTGCACATGGATTCTGCCATCCGTTTCCACCGTATAAGTCACTATCACCTCCGTGGCCGGAACTGTCGGCGTCTCATACGTATAGATCATCTCGAATCTGTCACAGGTCTCTTTTCCGGTGTATTTATTATTCGCCGGTGCCAGCGGGATGGCAATCTCCTCTCCATCCATCCGGGCCTCTACCCGGCTGCAGCGTACAAAACGATCCGCCGCGGACCATACTGCACTGCGGAATGCGAATCCACACCCTCTGTCATTATCCGTGACCGCTCGCCAGAAAGCCGGTCGGGGAGTCCTGTACAGCCACTCTTTGCCATCCTTATATAAAGACTCCATGCCTCCGCATCCCACGGAGAAAATATAGGAAAAATCCTGTCCCTGTATACCTATAGTCACATCACCGATTACGATTCTGAGTGCCATAATAATATCTCACCTCCTGCATTGCCGGTTTTTCACTACGGTCTGCGAATAAGATTCCATTCCCTGAAAATTCATAATCACTGGGTCTGTCATCAAAATCTCCTCCGTAGCGCAGTACTCTGCGTCCCGTTACTTCGTCCTTTACCCACAGTGCCTGGTCGATATAGTCCCAGATAAATCCACCCTGGTACATCTCAAAACGGTCCAACAGGTCCATATAGGAATTCATTCCACCCAGGGAATTTCCCATATCATGCATATATTCGCACAACAGATACGGCTTTTTCGGATCGTTTTCCAGATAATCTATAATCTCCTGCGGATATGCATACATCCGGCTCTCCATATCGGAAATCACATCCTCATATGCCCTGTTATGGAAAACACCCTCATAGTGCACCAGACGCAAGTCATCTTTTTCCTTGAAGAACTGCTGCATCGCAGCGATATCATCCTCGGCATAGGATTCATTGCCAAGGGACCAGAACAGGATTGACGGATGATTCTTATAACATTCAAAATTTGTTCTGGCGCGGTCCACTACCGCTTCCTTCCATTCCGGTACAGAACCCGGTACATTCCAGGAGGGCTCTGTGTCACCCATCTTCTGCCAGGAACCGTGGCTCTCCAGATTGGTCTCCGCCATCACATAGATTCCGGCTTCATCGCACAGTCCGTACCATTCCTTGCGGTCCGGATAATGACAGGTTCTGACTGCATTGATGTTGTTGCGTTTGAAGCAGGCAATATCCCATTTCATGTCTTCCATTGAAATACATCTGCCGGATGCTGCATTCCACTCATGACGGTTCACGCCACAGATCACCAGTCGCTCACCATTCAGCTTCATTACCTTATCCTGCGGATCCAGCACAAAATCACGGAAGCCTATTTTATACGGCACCACTTCCGTCACTTCCCCCTCACTGTCTGTCAGAGTGATCTCCAACTGATATAAGTACGGGGTCTCATGGCTCCAGGGGATTACTTTTTCTGCCAATGTTTCCCGAATGTGCAACGTTTGTTCCACCTGTGACTGCAAAATCTGTGTCTGCTCCAACAGGCATTTCCCGTTGGCATCCGACAGGCATACACGCATTTTGCCCGGACGCTGTCCTTCATCCTCAGCAGATATTTTGATTGCTGCATCTAACATGCCTTTTCCATCCTCTACGGAAAAATAAGGCTTCGCCCAAAGGTCTTCCACGTGCCACTGCGGCTTGGCATATAATTCCACACTCCGGAAGATTCCGAAAAAGCGGAAGAAATCCTGATCCTCCAGAAAAGCAGCCGTACTGCGCTTATGCACTTCCACCGCCAGCAGGTTGTCCTTTTCCTTAATATAGGGTGTCAGATCGAATTCGGAGGGGGTAAAGCTGTCCTCTGCATATCCCACAAAATGCCCGTTCAGCCAGACATACATCGCCTGTTCCACGCCTTCGAAACAGATGATCACCCTTTTCCCCCGCAGGCCTTCCGCCAGGTGAAAACGCTTGCGATAGCTTCCTACAGGATTATACTCCGCCTCACTGAAAGCGCCTTCTGCCAGACCTTTCCCCAACGTATACGCCGGACGGCGGTAGATTTTCCCCTCCCAGGGATACATATTATTGATATAATGAATTTGGTCATAACCTGCCAGTTCAATATGTCCCGGCACACAGATCGTATCGAATTCTACATTTGCAGTATTCTCCCGATAAAAATTCACCGGACGGCTTTTCGCGTTCACCGAATAGGCGAACTCCCAGGTCCCGTCCAGAGACTGTACCAGGGAACTTCTGCCCTCTGCCGCTTCTTCCGTATCCTGATAGATCGGATGATCACTGTGGGCTGGCAGTTGACCGACCCGGAACACCTGTGGATCGTCCAGCCATCTGATATCTGCTTCCATTTTGCTCCTCCTTATTTATCCCTTTTCTATTATAATAATTGTGAATTTTCTTCCATGCAACAAGTATTTATCTCTTCTGGGAAAAAACAGATTCCATGATACACTGCCCGGAAATCAAGATTTTAGTGGCAGCATATGTGAAAATATGTTAATCTATAAAAGTATTTGTCTTATATCCACAAATGATAGGAGATTTCGTCTATGTTATCCACAATCGAAGCAGTCAACAGTGTTGTCAACAATTTCATCTGGGGCGTCCCCGCCATGATCTGTATCATCGGCGTCGGTCTGTATTTAAGTATTCGGACGCGTTTCCTGCAGATCCGCAAGTTCCCCTACGCCATGAAGGTGACACTGGGACGTATGATGAAGAAAAAAGAAGCCTCCGATGGAGCCCTGACACCTTTCCAGGCGGTATGTACCGCTCTCGCAGCTACCGTTGGTACCGGTAATGTGGCAGGTGTGGCAGGTGCTATCGCCATTGGCGGTCCCGGTGCGGTATTCTGGATGTGGGTATCTGCGCTGTTCGGCATGTGCACCAAGTTCGCCGAGGTAACGCTTGCTGTACACTTCCGCGAGACCAATGCACAGGGAGATCTGGTAGGCGGCCCTATGTATTATATTAAGAACGGACTGGATAAAAAATGGCACTTCCTGGCGTATTTGTTCGCCGCTTTCGGTGTGCTGGCTGTGTTTGGTACCGGTAATGCCACACAGGTCAATACGATCACTACTGCCATTGATTCTGCTCTGAGCAGCTTTAACGTACTGCCTGCAGATGCTGTGAAGCTTGTCAACCTGATCATCGGCGTGGCTCTGTCGATCATCATTGCCCTGATCCTGATCGGCGGCATCAAGCGTATCGGCAATGTCACCTCCAAACTCGTTCCTTTCATGGCGATCATGTATATCGTGTTGGCACTGGGTGTGATCTTTTTCCATATTAAGTCTGTACCTGCTGTATTTGCTTCTATTATAGAAGGTGCTTTCCATCCCGCCTCTGTCACCGGCGGTGTGGTCGGAAGCTTCTTCATGAGTATGAAAAAGGGCGTATCCCGCGGTATCTTCTCCAACGAAGCCGGTCTTGGTACCGGATCTATCGCTCATGCCTGTGCCGACACGAAAAAGCCGGTAAAGCAGGGCTTCTTCGGTATCTTTGAGGTATTCGTGGACACCATCATCATCTGTACCATGACAGCGCTGGTCATCCTGTGCAGTGGCGTACCCGTAAATTACGGTGAAGCTGCCGGTGCGGAACTGACCATCAGTGGATTCACCGCTGTCTACGGCAGCTGGGTATCTATCTTTACCGCCGTGGCGATGTGCTGTTTCGCATTTTCGACGATCATTGGCTGGGGACTGTACGGTACGAGATGTATCGAGTTCCTCTTCGGTTCCCGCTCCAACATGCCTTTCATGGTGCTGTATTCCCTTACAGCTATCGTAGGCGCTACCATGAACCTGGGACTCATGTGGAGCATCGCCGAGACTTTCAACGGACTCATGGTCATTCCCAACCTGATCGCCGTGTTCCTGCTGTCCGGCGTTGTAGTGAAGATGACAAAGGAATATTTTGCAAAAGAAAACGGATAGTATCTGAATGGGATCTGCGTTATGATCATTGGATAAATGATGTAGTTCTTTCGTTTAATAATGACGATAAATTGAGAGTTAGTTGAATACATTGGCAAAATCCACGAACTCCCGGAGCATGCGATACACATGTCTCGATGTAAGGTCTCCGGATGTGAATTTTCTACGAAAAGTGATGAGTAGTTCTCGTCATGACGGGGCCGCCTACAGTCGACATCCATGTCGACAATCGGCTGACGCGGACATCGTGTCCGCTTTCCCCCTGTCTTTCAGCACTTTTCTAGAAAATATCAACATCCTCCGACAAACATCTTCGACATGGCACCGCATGCTCCGGGAGTTCTGCGTTTTGGAAAGTTTTCAAAAACCAGTAGCCCTGCCAAGGGCTATTAGTTTCATAAAAAGATACTTATTTTACTATATTTATGAAAAAAATTCTTAAAATACATTCCTTTTTTTCATAAATTCTATAATATCTCGAATTTTATGAAATTTATTAGTTTTGAAGCATAAAAGATGGGGATATTTTTCATAAAAACAACATTTATAACAGTTTTTATGAAAATGCAGAACTTGTTATTAACTTCTGCGCATGTATTGTAAAATGCTCTGCCTAAATAATTGGGATGCTTTTCATAACCCAGCAGAAAAGGACTGCTCCCCCGGACATAGATGCGGCGGAGACTGTGAGATTTTCTTGGAAAGTGGTTGAGCCGCAGGGGCAACGCGAACACGATGTTCGCGTTAGCCGATAAGTGCCATGGATGGCAACGTAAAGGCGGCCCCGTCATGACGAGAAACACTTGGCCACTTTCCTTTAGAAAATCCACAGTTGTAGCTAGCATCCGAGTCCGGGGCGGGCAGTCCTTTCTGCGTGGATTTTAAAGCAACTATTCAACTAACTCTCAATTTACAAAATAATAATATTCGCACATTTCACATCATTGGCGAGGTCATACACTCGTCCGGTGGTAAGTCCCAGGACCTTCGGACGGAGAACGGCATTGGGGATATTCTCCACGACGCGGGCGGTCTCGCCGTTGCTCAATGCCACGTCTGTGCCGACAGGATAGAGGATGACGCTCTCTAAAAAGCAGCGCATAACGTTAATATCCAGTTCTTCCGTCATGGACATGATCATCTCCACGGCATCTCTGGGGGAGAACGGCTTCTTGTAAGGACGCTCCGTCACTAGGGCATCATAGATATCCGATACAGAGATCAGACTTGCAAACAGGTCTATTTTGTCTCCCGTAACTCCCATCGGGTATCCTTTTCCGTTCATCTTCTCATGATGCTGCAGCACACCCAGCTTGATCTCCGTGGACAGGTCCTCCTTCGGCTGCAGGATCCGGTAGCCATATACAGAATGCTGCTTCATAATGGCGAATTCCTCGTCCGTAAGTCTCGCTGCCTTGTTCAATATTTCATTCGGTATTTTGGACTTTCCAATATCATGCAGAAGTCCGGCAATGCCAATCTCGTAGACCTGCCGGTCATTCAATCCGTATTTTCTGGCTACGATCATGGACATGGTCGCCACATCCACGCTGTGCTTGAAGGTATACTCATCACTGACCTTCAGTGCGCCGATATCCACCGCTACCGCATCGTTATCCTCGATCGCCTTCAGCAGATCATCGGTAATACTGCGGGATGCATTGGTGAAGTCCGCAGACTGGGTATCCTGATACAGATACTGCACCCCCTGCGCCACACGGCTGCGTACACTCTCGGAGATCTGCACCTTGGCAGGATCTTTCACTTTGACCTGATCATATTTCTTCTGCAGCGGCTCCGGCAGTTGCTGCGTCTGATCGGCTTCTGCCGGTTTCACATCTTCCGTACCTTCACAGGTATAAATACCCGTGACCCCCATTTTTTTCAGCGCATCAATATGGAAGTCCTCCAGTCGGGTTCTTCTGGCGATCAGTACACGACCCGCACGGTCTATGATCGCCTGATCGATCATCATTCCCGGCTGCACAATGCGCAGCGGCACATATTTTCTCTTAATCATCGGTCGCTTCCCCTTTCCGGATGATTTGTATGTGGCAGACACCAACGTCGAGGGCTTTTGCCCTTGCGACATTGCTATTTTATCATAATTCAGTTATCTCTGATAGATAAAATCATTAAATTCTATAAAAAAGACAGCTAATTTCGACAAAATGGTCCATCTATTGTCACAATCAGCTGTCTTAGGAGTGATGTATTTGCTTTGATGTCTTGTTTTGATGGCTTTAATCTCCCCATTGGTTCTTCACGATATCCGCCAGAATCTTCGCCGTGCCGTCGATACCGAACCGGCTACTGTCGATCATGAGATCTTTGTGGTCAAAAACATTCTGCCAGCCGGGGATGTACGCCTTGTGATAACGGTTTCTCGCCGCATCCACATCCCGCATCATCTTTTTCGCTGTCTGGGGATCCATCTGCAGATTCTCCACACAGTTTTTCAGTCTGGCTTCATCCGGCGCATAGATGTACACATTCAGATGATTCGGAAGATCCTCCAGAATATAATCGGCGCAGCGTCCCACGATGATGCAGGAGCCATTTGCAGCAAAATCACGGATGATATTTTTCTGCGTATAGAAGATCTCATCCTTTAAGCTGGACAGTCCCATACCCAGCGGATACTGTCTGCGGAAAAAATAGGACTTCATGCTCTCTTCCTCATCGCTGATCACAGATACCGGAAGTCCCATCCGCTTCGCCGTAGCCTCGACGATATCTCTGTCCATAAACTCGATCCCCAGTATTGTGGAAAGCTCCTTGGCAATGGATCTGCCCATACTGCCGAATTGTCTTGAAATTGTGATCACATACTGTTCCATAGAAATCCTCTTTTCCTACATCTCATTTTGACGGGTATAATGACTCTGCCATAACGCGTACCGGCTTCTTCCGGCGTTTCTGCATGGAGCGCACCACGCAGGACAGGGTGTAGTTGATGATAAAATAGATCAATGCAGCCATTCCAAACAGCACAAATACATCGGATACGTTTACATTGCCGGTGCCATTGTAGCGGCTGGCGGCGGAAAGCAGCTGTTTGGTCCGCGCCATCAGTTCAATGGTTGCCACGTTGGCCAGATAGGAAGAATCCTTGATGGTCGTGATCACCTGGCTGAGGAGGGTCGGGATGACGTTCCGGTATGCCTGGGGCAGGATGATATAGATCATGACCTGCACCACGTTGAAGCCCTGCGCATGACCGGCTTCAAACTGCCCGTGGGCGATGGAGTTCAGTCCTCCGCGGATGATCTCGGCAATGACGGAAGAGGTAAACAGGATCAAAGCAACTGCTGCCTTAAACAGCAGCTTCGTCTCTACCGTAGTCAGTCCGAACAGCTTCCGGTTGAACAGCTCCGGGCAGGGGCAGAACACCAGGCAGATGAAGATCCACAGCAATAACGGTGTATTCCGGAACACTTCTATGTATATGGTGGCGATAATACCAAATATTTTCGTAGTTTTGCTTGTGCAGTAATTCCTGCACAGAGCCAGTACGGAACCGATGACAATTCCTAACACGACGGCGATCAGCGCAATGATCAGAGTGAATACCGTTCCCCTCAGGATATAGAGCATTACGCCCTTTTGTGCCAAAATGGAAAAGCTTGCTTCCAGATTACTCATTGTCTGTCACCTGCCCTTCTGTTTTTTGGAATGTCACCCGCTGATCCCTTTTCTTCAGATGAATCTCCCAGACACTGGCTGTCTTGGAGAGTGGATAACATATAATGAAAAATAGCAATCCGCTGACCAGATATGCCGGTGCATAAGCACCACCGGTATTTTCCCCGGTGACAAAGCTGTAAGTCAGCGAGATCAGATCGGCTCCGCCGATGATGTACAGGCAGGAGGTATTTTTGATCAGGTTCACGATCTGGTTTACCATAGGTGGTAAAATGATCTTGATGCTTTGCGGAAGGATGATATAATACATCCGCTCCACATAGGTGAATCCCTGGGACTGTGCCGCTTCGAACTGTCCTTTGGGAATGGATTCGATGCCCGCACGTACCACCTCAGCCATATAGGCTCCGGTGTATACGCCCAGTGCAACGATACCCGTCGGCAGGATTCCGATGCTGTGACCGGAAAATGCCAGTGCATAGTAGAAGAAACACAGCTGGAGCAGGATCGGCGTATTCTGCATGATCTCCACATAGACTCTGCTGATGACCTGCAATATCTTTTTCCCGCTTGTCGCCATCAGTCCGAAGATCACACCCAGCACCAGTGCCAACAGAATGGCGAAAATTGCTGTCTCCACAGTATTCAGAAGTCCTAACAGGAATGTGCTCCTGTATGCCCAGACCTTGCCCCAGGCTCTCGCTGAAATAATACCAGACATAGTGTTTCCTCCCGGTTACTTTTCATCTCTACAGCGCCCCTCCGGGTACTCCCTAGTCTTCGGGCGCTGTAGACTGCTTCTTATTTTATCTTTACTCTAATCCGTTCTCAGTGATCAGGCTGTCGATCGTACCGTCTGCCAGCCATCCCTGGATCAGCTCATCCACATAAGCGGAGAGGCCGGAACCCTTAGTGGTAGCTACGCCGTATTCCTGAGGTGAGAACTTGTCATCGATGTAAGAACGTCCCTCGGTCTTGTAGATTGCCAGGATAGACTTATCTACGCAGAACGCATCTACTTCACCGGCACTCAGTGCAGTGGAGATGGCAGGATAGTCATCATACTGCTGGAAAGAGACGCCTGTGGTCCACAGTGCGGGATCGAAGGTATCTGCATCAAATCCGCTGCCATCGATCAGACCGGCTTCGATCATAGCATTCACCAGTGCTTTTGCAGAAGTGGAACCGGAGGATACGCCGACCTTTTTGTCTACCAGGTCTGCCAGAGAAGTAATGCCGCTCTTATCCTCTACCAGTACGGTTACATAGTCTGTAAAATAAGGAGTGGAGAAATCCCAGCTCTGCTTTCTCTCATCGGTAATGGTGAAGGTAGCCAGTACGCAGTCGATATCGCCGGAATCCAGAAGCTCGGTTCTGGTAGCTGCGGTAACTGCGGTGAATTCTACGTCCACGCCGAGGCTCTCTGCGATCTTCTCAGCCAGGCTGATCTCCAGTCCGGAATACTCACCGGTCAGGGTATCCTGGAAGCCGAAGCCGACTACTGCATTCTTAACACCGACTCTCAATACGCCTCTGTCTACGATCGCCTGTACATCTGCTGCCAGCTCTCCGTCTGCTACTGTGGTCTCCGCAGGTGCCGTTGCCACTGCTGTGCTGCTGTCAGCGGTAGAAGCTGCTGCCTCAGATGCAGGTGCTTCAGAGCTTCCGCATCCGGTGAGCAGTGTTGCTGTCATTGCCATTGCTGCCGCAAGTGCAGTCCATTTTCTCAAATTTTTCATAATTTTCTCCTCCTTTTATTTCCTCACTAAATATCTAAACACGAAGCCTTTCTGACTGGCACGTTGTAAAAAGCGGCCTCATGGATAGACCGACATGATAATACATCTGCCGCTGTGCTGACCAGAGTATGGTTCACAGGATATCAGCGGATGATCTTGCCCAGGAACTGCTTTACGCGTTCGTTGGAAGGATTCTCGAAAAAGTGATCCGGAGTTCCCTCTTCTATGATCTGTCCATCTGCCATGAATACCACGCGGTCCGCTACCTGTCTAGCGAATCCCATCTCGTGGGTGACCACTACCATGGTGATGTTTTCTTTTGCCAGCTTGATCATGACATCCAATACTTCCTGGATCGTCTCGGGATCCAGTGCGGATGTGGGTTCATCGAATAGTATGATCCTCGTCTGTGCACACAGGGCTCTCGCTATGGCGATCCTCTGCTGCTGTCCTCCGGACAGTGTGGTGGGATATACATGTGCCTTGTCCCGCAGACCTACTACATCGAGATAATGATATGCCAGATCCTCCGCTTCCTTTTTGCTCTTGTGATGGAGCTTCATGGGAGCTATGGTCAGATTCTTAAGCACCGTCATATGCGGATACAGATTGAACTGCTGGAACACCATGGAGATGGACTCCCGGATGATCTTGGTCTTATTCGCATGCGTCAGCTTCTGTCCATCGATATAGACATGACCACTGGTAGGCTCCTCCAGGAAATTCATGCATCGCACGGTGGTGGATTTCCCAGAGCCGGAGGGTCCGATGATAACCAGCTTCTCGCCTTCTTTTACTTCCAGATTGACATTTTTCAGTACCTGGAGATCTCCGAAATTCTTACATACATTTTCCAGTCTGATCATTTTGCTCCTCCATTCTGTGTTCCGGGCAGGAACTTATGTAACAGAAAAAGGCGCTTTTACCGATTTGGTAAAAACGCCTTTGTTTTATGGGTTATATCTTAAACAGTTTTGTGCGCTTTGTCAAGCTTTTATTTCATCAAATCTTTTAACACTTCTTTTGCTTTCTCCAGCTGGTTATCCACCGGGGTATCGCTGTTGTAGTAAGCATCCCCATCAAACTCGCATTCCACATCTGGCTCAATACCGGTGCCGTGGATATTGCGGCCATTGGGGGTATAATAGGCACTGATGGTGATCTTGATGGCGGAACCGTCGGTAAACGGCATGATCTGCTGTACGATTCCCTTGCCAAAGGTAGTGGTACCTACCAGGGTTCCGATGCCATAGTCCTGAATGGCTCCCGCCAGGATCTCGGAAGCGCTGGCACTGTTCATATCCACCAGCACTACCAGCGGTACTTCGAGAGGAGTCTTGCCGTCGCAGGTATATTCTGTGCGCTTGCCCGCCTTGTCTTCGGTATATACGATCATTCCCTCCGGAAGCAGCTTTCTTGCAATCTGCACCACTGCATCCAGGCTTCCGCCGGGGTTGCCCCGCAGATCCAGGATCAGTCCCTTCATATCGGATCCTTTTACGGTAGCCAATGCATCCGTGAACTGGTCTATGGTCACATCATCGAATTCCACGATCTGGATATATGCCATGCTGTCATCCAGCATCTCATATTTGACGGTGGGACTCTCCACCTTTGCTCTCTCTACCGTAACGTGCAGATAATCGCCCGCGCCCTGTCTGACAATCGTCAGATCTACCGTGGTGCCAGCTTCTCCGCGGATCATGCTCACGGATTCCGTCAGCGTCTTGCCCGCAGTGGACACTCCATCCACTTCATAGATGATATCGTTGGCCCGCAGGTCCACATCCGCCGCCGGTGCGCCCTCGATGACTCCGCTGATCTTCGGCAGATTCGTATCGGAATCCATGCTGACATAGGCTCCGATACCATAATAGATTCCCTGGGTCTGTTCTGTCAGTTCGTTCAGTTCCTCTGCGGTGTAATACTCGGAATACGGATCATCCAGAGCCTCCATCAGTCCGCGGTACATACCGTCCTCCAGCTGTTCATTGGTGACCTCGCTTAAGTAAAAGTTCTCTTTTACCGTGTCTTCCAGCAGTTGCAGCTTTTTGATCGTCTGGGCATTGACAGCAGAATCCTCGTCATAGAATACCTGCGCCGACACATCATCCTTCACGGTAACGATACGATGGATCTGGAAAGCGATAAAGATGCCCCCCACCACGAGAAGAGTCGCAGCGAATCCTACGATAATGCCGCTGAGGAACAGACCCTTTCCGGCATTCCTTTGGGACTCCGTCACCGTTTCCAATTCCTTATTTTCTTCCATATATACTCTCCTTTATTTTCCAAGCTTTCGTTGCAACACGGCGCGTCTTTATCGCAACACGCATTTCTCCGTGCTTCGCACTCTCGAAATGCTACATACATTCGCATTCCGGGCTATTGCCCTACTTGCTCATGTATGTTTGTTCTGCTAATCGCCATAGCGCTCTGCCTGCAAGCAGTCACGCGCTCTGCGATTGCAGAACTATTGCGACAGGTAATTCCAAGGTGAAGTATATGCCCCATCCTTACGAACACTGAAGTGCAGATGGTTGCCGGTGGAACGTCCGGTGGAGCCTACCGCCGCAATGGTCTCCCCTCTGACTACGATATCACCCCTGGACACATACAGTGCCGATGCATGCATATAGATCGTATACAGGCCGCCGCCATGGTCGATCATGACGTAGTTCCCCATGGTATTGCTGTAGGTGGCTGCCACCACCTGGCCGTCATAGGCTGCATAGATCGCTGTTCCTTTCGGTGCGGCGAAATCCACGCCATTATGGAACTGTTCAATTCCCAGGGTAGGGTGGATACGATTGCCGTAATCATCCGAAATTCTGGTATAGGATGCCAGTGGGAATTTGAATACACCACCGTCATAGGTCAGCACCGTACCGCTGGCCTCCAGGATCCTCTTTTTCTCTGCTGCGATCGCTGCCTCCAGTGCTGCGATCTCTGCATCCTGATCGGCGATGGATTGTTTATACTCCTTGATAGCCTGTTCTTTGTTGGAAATATCGCTCTCATAGGCGGTGATATCTCGGCTCTTCTGGTCGATCAGGGCCTCCATATTGGCCTGCTCCTGCTCCACCCCGGCCTTAGCTTCATCCAGGATCTGTTTCTCCGCTTCCAGTTCTTCCTTACACAATGCAATGTATTTACGGTTCTCCATGAATTCTTTCCATTGCTGGCGGTCATATGCCATGACCAGATCCATGAAATCCGCCCGGTTCAGGAAATCACTGAAGCTCTCCGCCTTTAACATCATATCCAGGATGTAGGAATCTCCTTTTTCATACATGACACGGATACGACGGATCATGGCATCCTTTTGCGCATCCTCTTTGGCCTGCGCCGCATCCAGTTCCTCCTGTGTCTGTGTGATCTCTTCCTCTTTGGCTGTGATCTGGCTCTTTAGGTCTGCAATATTCTGTTCGATCTCGCTCAGATTCTGATCCAGCTGTGCAACGTAACTTTTCAGATTACTTTTCTTGGTTTCCAGATCTTTCTTGATCTGTTCCAGGTTGCTCAGATTGCTCTTCATCGTTTCGCGTTCTTTTTGTGCCTGATTGATCTGATCCTGTTTCTCCCGGATGCTGTCTGACGTAATGGAAGACATGCTGGTAGCCTGCGCGGGAAGACCGCTGCCGCATACCGGGACCGCCAGCACCAGGCAAAGTGCCAGAAGGATTCCTTTTTTATTCTTATTCATTTAACTCCCATCCGTATCACTTGTTTGCGGGATTTTAGAACCCGGGTACTGCCATGCAGATACCCGGGAATGACTACTTCATTATACGTGCAGATGTTTTCTGACGGTGGATATGCTTCCCAGGAAACCGATGCCCACACCGACTCCCAGAGATACCGGGATCAGGAAATGGAACACTTCATCTACCGACAGGAAATTCAGGAAACCACTGAGTACCAGGAATCTTTCCACGATATAATTCAGTGCGTAATTATACAGCGAATAGATCAGTCCCATCGGAACGGCAGCTCCGATCAGTCCGATGAGCATGCCTTCCAGTACGAAAGGTGCACGCACGAAAAAGTCCGTGGCACCGATATATTTCATGATATTGATCTCTTCCGACCGCACAGAGATACCGATCGCTACGGTATTGCTGATCAGGAAGATGCTGACAGCCAGCAGGATCACAATAATACCCATGGACACATAAGCGATCAGCAGATTCAGTCCGCTCAGGGTATTGGCCGTCATCTCGGAATAATTGACCTTACGCACCTGCGGAATGGACTGCAGCCAGGTCACCAGTGCATCCTGCATGGACACATCGCTCAGGAAAATCTCATAGCTGTCTTCTCCCGCCAGTGGATTCTCCGGGAAACCTTCCGCATAATCCTCACCGAAATAGTCCGGTCCGAAAGTAGCCCATGCCTCGTCTGCGGATTTGAACTGTACGTCGGATACCTCGGCACGCTTGGCGATCTCCTGTCCGATCTCTTCTATCTGCTGTTCGGAAGGAATCTGTCCCTCGGTATGACTCTCACAGCCATCCCATTCACTATGGAAAAATACGGTCACAGACACGCCTTCCTCCGCTGTCTTCAGGATGTTCTGGAAGTTAGCCACGATGGAGTAGAACAGGCCAAACAGAAACAGGCAGGCCGATATGGTCGCAATAGATGCCAGGGAATACCATTTATTTCGGAATATATTGGCAAATCCCTGCTTGATCGTATATAAAAGTGTACTAATCTTCATCAATATACCCACCCTTCTCTTCGTCGCTGATGATCACGCCTTTTTTCATGGTGATCACTCGTTTCTGCATGGCATTGACGATTTCGCGGTTATGGGTTACCACGACTACCGTGGTGCCGCTTTCATTGATCTCCTCTAACAGCTTCATGATCTCCCAGGAGTTATTGGGATCCAGATTACCGGTGGGCTCATCCGCCAAAAGTATGGACGGATTGTTCACCAGCGCACGGGCCAGTGCCACACGCTGCTGCTCACCGCCGGAGAGCTGTTTGGTCTTGGCTTTGTATTTGCCTGCCAGTCCTACCGTAGCCAGGATCGCAGGGACATTTCTGCGTATCTCGCTGACGGGAGTCTCCACGATGCGCTGTGCAAATGCTACATTTTCATAAACATTACGGTCATTCAACAGTCGGAAATCCTGGAACACCACGCCCAGGTTACGCCGGAATCGGGGAATCTGTCTGTGCTTTAATCTCGCCAGATCATTTCCCATAACATAAACACTGCCGCTGGTTGCTGTAAGCTCCCGCAGCAGTAATTTGATCAATGTCGATTTACCGGATCCGCTGTCACCTACGATAAATACAAATTCCCCTCTTCCGATGCTCAGCGTTACCCCGTTGAGTGCCGGAGAGCCGGTGGAATAGGACTTGCTTACATTGTCCAGGAAGATAATGCCATTTTCCTCTATGATCCGTTCTCTCTTCAGCCTTTGTGCTTCTTTGTTTGCCATTTGCTATCTTGCCTTTCTACTGTCTTGTCATCATATTGATTTCTTGCAGAGCCTCATTCGCAAAATCGCTCCTACGGAGCTTTTCTTTTGCTCATTGAGGCTTTCTCGCCAAAGAAATAACGTCAAATGTTCTTACGAATGCCAGCATTCGACGCTCATTTTCCGTTATTTCATGGCTCCGCAAGAAATCAATACTCGTATGTTTCCATATATTTCATATATTTTACAACCATCAGCGCGATCTTGAAGGTGATGGCGTCTTCGAATACGCGCAGATCCAGTCCGGTACTCTTCTGGAGCTTATCCAGACGGTATACCAGTGTATTTCTGTGAATGAACAGCTGTCTGGAGGTCTCGGACACATTCAGGCTGTTCTCGAAAAATTTATAGATCGTGGTCAGTGTCTCTTCATCAAAATCATCCGGACTCTTGCCGCCGAAGATCTCACGAATGAACATCTTGCACAGCGGAATGGGCAGCTGATAGATCAGACGGCCGATTCCCAGCTCACTGTACGCGATAATATCTCTCTCATCGAAGAAGATCTTGCCTACATCCAGCGCCATCTTGGCTTCCTTGTAGGAACGGCTGACTTCCTTGATCTCATGCACGATAGTTCCGTATGCGATACGGACCTCCCGGATGCCTTCCTTCAGAAGAGTGGTCTCCAGCGCGCTGGCTGCCTTCTCGATCTCTTTTCCGGTATCGGTCTCTGAGAACTCCTTCACCACGATCACGTTGCTCTCGTCCACTGCCGTGATGAAATCCTTGCTGTTGGAACCGAAATGGGTTCTGGCGATCTCCAGGACGTTATTATCCTTGCCGCCTGCGGATTCCACGATCATAACCACCCTGGGAACATCTGTCTGGATGTGCAGCTTCTTGGAACGGCTGTAGATATCCACCAGCAGCAGATTGTCCAACAGCAGGTTCTTAATGAAGTTATCCTTATCAAATCTTTCTTTATAAGCTACCAGCAGATTCTGGATCTGGAAAGCAACCATTTTGCCGATCATATAGACATCTTCACCGGTACCGCCGGCTACGAGAATATACTCCAGCTGCTGTTCGTCATAGATCTTGAAATACTGGTATCCCTGGATCTCCTGAGAATCAGCCGGTGATGCTGCGAATTCCACCGCAGGCTTAGAACAGTTCCCCATATCCATGGTGGCCGCTACTTCCTTGCCATCCACATCCATGACGCACAGTTCGACTCTGGCGATTCCTTTCAGTCCTTCAATGGTGTTCTGTAAAATCTGATTTGATATCATCTTCTGCTCCTTCGGTCCCCATACAAAAATTCTTCTTGACGTAGTACCCCATACATTACAAATGTACAAAAAATCCAGTAAAAAAGCAATAGTTTTTTATGCACTTTTTAGTAAAAATGCTATTTTATTTTCAAATAAGCGTAAAAAAAGAGTTCGGAAAACTAATATTCCGAGCTCTTTTTGTCTTAGCGTTTATTATATTACAGTCGTAAGTCTATATTGGCACCCAGCTCCGGTGTCACGCTGCGCTCCATGGCTGCGGAATCGATCATCTGTACCAGTCCCTGGCCCAGAGCTTCGTTCGTATCCATTGCCTTGCCCAGCATTGCTGTTCCCACTTTATTCTGTAAGTTGGTAGATGCCATTGCCATTGATAATCCTGCGATATCCATTGGAACACCTCCTTGTCTGCACCCTCCGGGTAATGTTATTGTATCACTTTCCGTCAACGATTACAACGTCAGATTCTGCGGATATTTTTCTCCGTAATCTGAATTTTGCCTTTCTTCAGCAGGTGTCCCACGGCACGTTTGAACTCGTTCTTGCTCATGCCGGTCTCATGGGTAATGACCTCCGGTGCTGCCTTATCGTTAAAAGGCAGGGAGCCTTCATAGCTGTCCAGCAGTTTTTCGATCTTCTCCGCATCCTTCTGGATCTGCAGATATGCCTTTTCCCGGATGCTCAGTGTGAGCTTACCGTCTTCCAATACCTTTACAACGCGGGCGGTCACGTGTTCTCCGATCTTCGGCGGCTCTGTGGCACCAAAGAGTTCTTTTTTCGGGATGAGTGCGGAGAAGCAGTCATCCACCGCTACGAATGCACCGAAATTTTTGCTGATCTCATAGATTCTTCCTGTCACCATGTCATCTTTTTTATAAGGGCTGTCTGTGCGCAGCTGTTCGTAGACATTCATGGTCGCGCAGAGTCTGCCGCTTTTGTCGATATAAAGGGAAGCCAGCACCTGATCTCCGGCTTTTACTTTTCGTGTCTGCTGTTTGAAGGGCAGGAACAGATCCTTCTCCAGTCCCCAGTCCAGGAAAGCTCCGACTTTGCCGATCTGCACTACCGTCAGCAGTGCCACCTGTCCCATGATTAATTTGGGAGTTCTGATCGTGGCGATCAGGCGGTCGCTGGAATCCCGATACAGGAATACCTCCACCTCATCTCCCACCTTTGCTCCGGCAGGGACCTGTTTGGCCGGCAGGAGCACTTTGTCTTCCGGTGCTTCCTTCGTCGCCAGATAGACTCCGAATTCTACTTTTTTCACAATTACCAGCGTCTGTTTTTCGCCTAATTTCAGTTCCACGTTTTCTCCTGTTCTGACTGTTTCACAGCTTTTGTCTGAGTTATCGGTTCCTTTTCATTCTGCTATTATCACTACTATTGTTATTGTAGAAATTCTACAGATACATAGGGTCTGCCTTCCTCATCCTGCAGGCAGATGATATATCCGTTCTCTGTCTGCACTACATAAGGATGCAGCACATCCTCCAGAAATGCCTGTTTTTTATATTCCGCACGCATCTGACGGATCACAAAATCATCCGGCAGATATTCCATGGCAATATTCACATATTGCCCGTTATTCACGTGATGGTTGGTATCGAGATGATGTTTTTTCACCACGATAGATTCCAGCAGCTGTCCACCCTCTGGTACGGTGATCTTGCGGGGGGCATAATCCATGTCCAGCTTTTCATCTGCCACATAGCCCTTCCGCATCGCTTCATTTACGATCACCGGTTTGCCCGTGGTGACGTCCAGAAGGCTCCATAGGGAGTTAGCCTTCGCAATATATTCACCCTTTTCATCCAGCATGGCAAAATTACGATATCCCAGAAATGCTTTTAATTCATAGGGCAGTGTCACGATCCTGACTTTTTCCCCTAATTGCGGATAACGGTTCACAACGATCTGCCAGGCAGAAAGCACCCAGACCTGACCGATCTCCTTCATATAGCCGATTCCAAGCCCCACATCTTCCGAATGGAAGGTGGAACAATCCTGAAAATAGTTCAGCAGGGCATTCAGCGTCAGTCTCCCTTCGCTGTCTGTCTCACTGTAACGTATTCTGCTGTCAAATGCGTACATGTATCTTATCTCCTTTGTCTGCTCTCCACTGTCAGCCCTTGCGGAATGTGTTTACAGGGACAGCGGAGAGATTTCCAACAGCATCTGCACGATCTCCGGGAACATCTGCAGAAGAATCATCACGATCCAGAAAATGCAATAGCAGAGCATTCCGGGATTGCAGATGACTGTTTTAAATCTCTGTCCCTTGGGGATCTGTCCCGGATCCAATGCAAATCTTTTACGGAAGACAATAAACAATACAATTCCGGTGATTACAACTGCCAGAATAAACAATACATAGACCATATAGCCGATCCAGCCCGGCAGATACGCCATCATGAAATCCATGACCGTCTGCGCATCCCCACCGTTCATGACGATCTCCTGGTATTCGTCCAGATGAATTGCCTTCAATAACAGTACACTGACTACCGCCCCCATAAAATTAATGCACATGTGTAAGCCGATGGTGATCTTCAGGTTACCGGTCTTCACATACAGGAATGCCAAAAGCATTCCCAATAGAAAGGCATAAGCGAACTGGTTCAGGTTGCCATGGAACAGTCCGAACATCAGGCCGGACAGGACAATCGCCACTCCCTGACCGTATTTTACGGTGCGATCCACGATCAGCTTGCGGAAAATATATTCTTCCAGGATCGGTGCGCAGATCACCATGTAAATAAACGTTACGATCATATTGGATTCTGTGGCGTAGGTCATAAGGGCATTATCTACTGCAGAACCTTTCAGTGTGCCGACTACCGTAGTGATCAGCGTTCCCACCAGATTACCGCAATACATCAGTGCAAAACACATAATCAATGCCAGAATAAACTGTCCCGGTTTCATGCTTTTTTTCACAGGTTCTTCCCCCGGCATCTGTTTTACCATCGCGATCAATACCGGCATGCCGATCAGATACAACGGCATGACACTAAGGATCAGGTTGATGGTAGTATTGTCCAGCCACTCCGGCTTTACCTGTCCCACAACAGCCACGACTGCTATCTGCACTGCGTAGATGATCAATGTTCCGATCAGGAATCTCAGTCCCAGACCGGAAAAACTCTTCTTCATACTTTTTTCGTCCATTTTCTTTTCTCTCCCTCATGTCATAGAAAAAGCTGTGCACCGCAAGGATACACAGCCCCTTATTTTTCTGCTGCGGTCTATTCCCCAAGACCATTCTCTACAGCTTCTACCAGAGTCTTCAGCGCCTCTGCCTCATCCTCGCCTTCGCATACGAATTCGATCTCATCTCCGCACTTTACACACGCTCCCAATACGCTCAGTACACTCTTGGCGTTGGCTGTGTTCTCACGGAATTTGAAAGTGATCAGAGACTTGAACTGCATTGCCTCCTTGCACAGAATTCCGGCGGGACGCAAGTGCAGGCCCGTAGGATTCTTGATTACAACTTTCTGACTTACCATATCATAAACCCTCCAATATCTATATTAATATGCATTATTTCCTCTAACATTCTTATGAATTTACATACCCATTACATACGAATTACATTCTTATCATAGCATGAATGTAATTCATTCACAAGAACTTTTCCAAGACATCTTTCGTATTCTGTCTGTTTAGAACATGATATCCTGGATCAGGCTGGCAAGTCTCTGTGCTTCCTCCTGGATCACCTGCTGATCTTTTCCTTCGATCATAACTCTTACCAGAGGCTCTGTTCCGGAAGGACGGATCAGGACACGACCTTCTCCGGCGAACTTCTCCTCCAGCTTCTGAATGGCATCTGCAATCTCGGGATATTCCATGTACTTTTCTTTTTTATGGTTGGCTACCTTGGCATTTACCAGTGCCTGGGGCAGTACTTCCATGATCTGTGCCAGCTCGGACAGCGGTTTCCCGGTCTCCACCATTACCTGTAACAGATGCAGTGCGCTGAGCAGTCCGTCACCGGTGGTATTCTCATCCAGGAAAATGATGTGTCCGGACTGTTCTCCGCCGAGACTTGCACCAATTTCCTTCATGCGTTCCAATACATAACGGTCGCCTACCTTGGTCTTCTCCATGGTGATGCCGTTCTTCTCAGCCATCAGGAAGAATCCCAGATTACTCATTACGGTTGCTACGATGGTGTCCTTTTTCAGGGTTCCCTTGCTCTTCATAAAGTTGCCGACGATTGCCATGATCTGGTCACCATCTACGATCTTACCATTTTCATCTACAGCTAACAGTCTGTCTGCGTCACCGTCAAATGCCAGACCGACATTTGCCTTCTCATAGACTACTCTCGCCTGCAGCTCTTCCATATGGGTAGATCCGCAGTTGGCATTGATATTGGTACCGTCCGGGTTGTTATGAATGGCTACCACGCTGCCGCCCAGTTCCTTCAGACATTCCACGGAAGTGTAGAAAGATGCGCCTTCCGCACAGTCCACTACGATTTTCAGTCCGGTCAGATCCACATTTACCGCTCTCATCGCATGGTTAATGTATTCTTCTCTGGCATCCGTGCGGTATTTGATCTTGCCGACGCCGGGTCCGATCGGGAACTTGATACCGGGCATATTGTTCCGGATCAGAGCCTCGATCTCATCCTCCATGGCATCCGGAAGCTTATAACCGTTGCCGTCGAAGAACTTGATTCCGTTAAATTCCACCGGATTGTGAGAGGCGGAGATCACAACTCCCGCATCTACTTTGTATTTTTTCGTCAGATAAGCCACTGCCGGGGTCGGAATCACTCCTACATAGATGCAGTTGGCACCTACCGAACAGGCTCCTGCCATCAGGGCATTTGCCAGCATATCTCCGGAAATTCTAGTATCGCAGCCTACCATGATGGTGGGTTTATGCTCATTTTCCTTAGTGAGCACATAAGCTCCGGCCTGACCTAACTGCATCGCCAGCAGGGGAGTCAGTTCCTCATTGGCAATACCACGTACACCGTCTGTTCCAAACATTCTAGCCATTGTAAAAGTCCTCTCATTCCGTCGCTCTTCACGACATATTGCTTTTTTATTTATTAATTATTGGTATCTGCATTTTTCAGGCGGATATGGATATTGATATCCGGGGTTACCGTAATATCCTCTGCCAGATTAAAGGTTACCGGTATGGTATAGGTGCCCGGTGTCAGTTCTTCCACACCGTTATCTTCCATCCATTGCGTCAGGTTCAAAATGCCCGTCACGCTGCTGTCGCGCAGTATGCTGACATTCCTGGACAAGCCGGATACTGTAATATTGTATTCCTCTGCCGTGGAAGTGATCTCTGCTTCCATGCCGTCCGGTACTCCTGTGACAGAAATATTTTCTGCTGCTACCGTGAGATCCTTGCTGACGATCGGTTCAATGTAGACTGTAGCCGTGATCTTGCCATCAAAGCTCTTATCCGCCAGTCTGACATTCGACGGCAGGTATTCCTTCAGGTTGATGATGTCCACCAGATTATCAGTCTGTCCCGTAATATTCATACGGTCCTCCGGCACGGTAATCGCTGAAATTCCCACCAGTGTGGATACGGTTCCCGCGATCCTGACTGTGGGTACGCTGCTCTCCACCTCTCCGGTAGCCATATAGCCATCCTCGGGTACACCCATGTATTCTATTTCTACCGGAACTTCCTTCGTTGCCAGTACTTCTACCGTCATATATGCGGAATTGACATTCTTCTTAACGCTTTCCAGAACCAGTTCGTTATCGTCCGCATCATACAGCTTGATGTCCACGTTTGCCGACAGGCTGGTGGTAGAATCCGTCACATTGATATCCACCCCGGCATGATCCACCTGCGAAATAGCGGATTTCGGTCCAGTCACTTCGATATTCGTCTGATCCAGTGTCACATTCCCGATCATGTAACCGGAGGCCACATCGCCGATGGTATTACTTTCCAGCTTGATCCATTTGCTGGTCTTATCTTCTACGTTCAGCCGCACGGAATCGTGATTCCCCTTGATCTCCACAGAATCATTACTGATATTCTCACAATAATAGGTGATCGCGATCGTATTGATATCTGTCAGCTTGCTCATATCCGCTTCCGCTACGATATCACTTCTGCGCAGCTCGGATTTCACGATGCTCTGCGGTCCGGTGACCGTCACACGGACCAGATTGCTGTTGTCCAGGACCTCATATACTTTTCCTTCTTCATCCAGGAGTTCTGTATTGATCAGACGGACCTGGATATTGTTAAAGGTGACTGTATCCTTAGGGTCGTAAATCTGTGCCACCAGGAACCACAGTACAAAGGCAAGTAACAGAGAAGCAAGCTTCAGTCCAAGATTACGTGTCAATAATTTTTTCATTTTTTGTCTCGGCTCCTTCCCTTCCAGATTCGCAGATTCTTATGTTCTTCTACTGGGTTGTTCAGGATCTTATGCATTCTGTCACGCAGGGAATCCGCATCGAGATTACGTTCCAGCTCACCTTCATAAGCCACACTGATCTTGCCGGTCTCCTCGGACACAATGATCGTCAGGGAATCCGTGATCTCTGAGATACCCACACCGGCCCGGTGTCTGGTTCCCAGCTCCTTGCTCAGTCCCAGATTGTCAGACAACGGCAGATAGCAGGTGGCGGATACCACTCTGTTCCCCTGTATGATCACCGCTCCGTCATGCAGCGGTGTATTATGTTCAAATATATTGATCAGCAGCTGGCTGGTAACAATACCGTCCACATCGATACCGGTTCTCTCGTAATCACGCAGAGATACCTTCTGTTCGATCACGATCAGGGCTCCCGTCCTTACCTTGCCCATCTCCACACAGGCTTTGGTAATCTCGTTGATCGTCTTCTCCGAGAATTCTTCATTCACGCGGTGGCTGTTGTCAAACGGCAGCACAGAGCTGATAATGTTTTTCTTGCCCAGCTCTTCCAATGCCTTCCTTAGCTCAGGCTGCAGCACCACGATCAATGCCGTCACCGCAAACCCCAGCACATTCTGCGCCATCCACAGTATCGTTGTCATCCGGAAAAAATAAGCCAGCAGCAAAAAAACAAGGATGACAATCAGACCCTTAAGCAATATCCATGCCCGGGTCGTCTTCATCCATACCAATGTATAATACAGTAATACCGCAATGATCAGGATCTCCGCCACATCGCCGAAATCCATGGTCGTACGGTAACTGCTGAAGTTTTTCGCATATTCTGCCAGCTTATCCCACAACTGCATTTTTCATTAATCCCTTCAGAACAATTCTTCGTAATCGTCCGAGTCGTCCTGCGCCATATGGTCACTGCTTATGGTAACGCTTCTGCCGCCGGTCATTTCCCGTCCGCGGTAGGGATTTTGCTGTCCATAAGGAGCGCTGCTTCTGGCAGGCGCTGTACGCTCTGTTACTACACTTCTTGCGGATCCTTCCGCACTTCTGACATTCTGTCCGCCACTCCGGCTCTGGCCGGAAGGTCTGCCCTGCCCTGCAGGATGGGCCGTCTGGTTTGCCGGCCGGCGCTGGGTGTTGATCTTTTTCACAGTATTGGTCTGTGCCGCAACGGTCATCTTCGGTACCGCTTTTACATAATAATAATACTCATCATCTTCAAACTGCACCTTTTCCGTCCTGCTGTAATCCAGGCAGAACCGGAAAAATTCTATCGCCTTACATACCAGCACAGTAACAACCGCTCCCAGCAGCGCACTGAAGATAGAAAGGTTGGTATCATACATAAGATCCCCCACCAGCAGGATCAGTACTTCTATCATGACTCCGGCGATCATTGCGATGGTCCAGGAGTGATCCACACTCATTCTGCGAATGAGGTATACAACGATCACTGTAATGGTAAATGCCACGATGGTTACCAGCATAGCTTTGCTTCCCAAAATGCCATCGATCAGCAGGCGCAGCTTCGCCGTAGCCTCTTCCGCACCCATGGAATTGATCGTAGGTGCATTGGTGATCACTGTCTGAAGCAGATAATATACCACAACGCCGCAGCTTACCGATACGCAGGAAGCGGGAGTGCCGATCAGTCCCATAGCCACCGGCATCACATAGGGAAGCTTCAGCATACACAGCACCGGTGTCAGCACCACTACCATTGCTTCCTTCGCCGTGAAACGCAGGAACAGCAGATACAGCAGTAAGAATACTACCAGTCCCACTGCAGCTGTCTCCAGAGACAACGCATACATATGCAGCAGAGAGAACATCATGGCAAATAGTACAATAAATCCGGTAGGCAAAAAGGAACATAGCAGAGAAACGATCAGTACGATCGCCATATTGTCCAGTTTTGTCATGTAACCCATTTTACCGTTTATGATACTCAGCACGATGAAGCTGAGCAGGAACTTGATCACCGGTGTAATAAACGCTTCATTCCGGCTGTATATCTTTTTCAGATTTTCTCTTAATTCCAGTAACGCAGTCATATTTCCTCCAAATTAATCTGCTGCCTACTCATTATATATAGAATTCAGCTTTTTCAGATTATTATAATAGCATTTCAGGCTTTTTTTCGCCCTGGCATAACGCAAAGAGCAGATCAGGTAGGAGGCAATTCCGTATACCACTACCGTGATTCCATAATACATCAGAACATTTTTGGCAAAACTGACCAGATCCATTTTATAAATGTCCTGCATAAAGGTCTCAAAATCGTAAAAAATAAACAGAGCAAAACAGACCGCATAGGCGATCGTGGCGCACAATACGGATTTCAATACCTGTATCGCAATGTAGTCGCTGCGAAAATACCGGCCGATCGCCATGTTCTTTTTGCCTTCGTTTTCTTCATAAGATGCCATTTGGGTCATCAATATGATCTTTTCTTCGTTCAGCATAACTCCTCCGTCTGCAGATGCCTACAGATAACGCATCCGTTCTCCGTCCCTAGAGATTCTGGTGGTCTGCGTTCCTACAGACTTTTTGGGCAACACACTCTGGAGATCCATGGACATCTCATACTTACATTTTTCGCAAAATCTTCCGCTACGGATCGGTGCGCCGCACTTTTCACACTGCAGATAGATTGCGGATCCTTCTGTCAGCTCCAGTCTCTCTTCTCTGAGCCACTGTTGGATCTGTGAGGGTTCCACATCGCAGTTCTCTGCCACATCCTGTATTCCCACTCCGGGATTCGCGCGGATATATTCTTTTACTTCCTGGAACTTTGCTTCCATTTTTTCTCTGCAATGAGGACACAGGATCGGACCTGCTACATAATTAAATATATGTCCGCACATTCTGCAATTTCTTATATTCATTGTACTTCACACCTTCCTCATCATAATCCGGCCCCACAGGCCAGCGTAACGCAATACACTTCGGATACGCCATGGGATTTCAGCAAAGCTGCGATCTCATCCAGCGTGGTACCTGTCGTATAAATATCATCCACCAGAATAATCCGGTCATATAATTTTACATCATTTCTGCCTATATTAAAAGCCTTTTTCAAATTATTTTGCCTTTCCGCGGGATTTAACCGCTTCATAGGCGCCGTATTCCGCACTCTTTTCACCAGCTTTTCATCTACCGGCAGCTGCATGTTTTTCCCCAGGGCCCGTGCCAGGCAGGCTGCCTGATTGTATCCCCGCTTCGAAAGCTTCTTTTTATGCAGAGGTACCGGTACCAGTACGTCCGGCGATACGCTGCGGATAAAATCTCCCAGATATTTTCCCATTTCTTCTCCGAAGAATTCCGCGTATTCCTGTCTTCCCTTGTATTTAAAACGGTATATGGAAGGTGCGGCCGCCGCATATTCATACAGTGTTCTGGAGCGATCAAACATATGCTGTTTCTGGCAGCAGTCGCTGCAGAATTCTCCGTCTTCCTGTATCTTTTTGCCACATTTCATACACCAGGGCGGAGTTACCACGCGAAGCTTCGGAAGACATTCCAGGCAGATCTTCTCTCCGAAAGGTTTTACGATCCTGTCACACACCGGACATCTCGTAGGGAACAGCAGCTGCCATAGTATCTTCATGCTTCCTCCCGCAAGCAGCATATCTCGGGGAGATCACAAACCTCCCGGATTCTCTGCTCCAGTGCAGTGTATCTGCGATTCTCACTGACATTGTCGATCATATTCCGGACTGTTTCACTACTTCCCAGAATCGTGACACAGTTTCTGGCTCTGGTGATCCCCGTATACAGAAGATTGCGGTTAAACAGCATTCTCGGTCCTCCGAGAAGCGGCAGAATAACCGCCGGGTATTCACTTCCCTGAGACTTATGTATGGTGATCGCATACGACAATTCCAGTTCTTCCAGTCCCGAGAATGGGTAATTTACACGTCTGCCATCATCAAACTCTACCGTCAGTGTCGCAGCGGTATCATTGATCTCCCGTATTCTTCCCATATCTCCATTGAATACACCCAGGCCTTTATCTATGGGAATATTATATCTGCCGACGATCTCCCATTCCAGCTGATAGTTATTTTTGATCTGCATGACCTTGTCGCCCTCACGGAACACTGCATTTCCGCACGCATGCTCTCTTTTACAGGGATCGGCTGGATTCAGATACCGCTGCAGAATTCCGTTTAAGGTTTCACATCCCAGACTCCCCTTTCTCATGGGCGTCAATACCTGAATGTCAAACGGTGTTGCATTGACATATCGGGGCAGCTTATCCTGGATCAGCTGAATCATATGTTTATATATGACATTTACGTCACTTCTCTCCAGCAGGAAGAAATCCTTTGATTTATTGTCTAACGCGATCTGTTCTCCTTTATTGATGCGGTGTGCATTGACAACAATGTCACTTTGCCCGGCCTGCCGGAAGATTTTCTCCAGTGTCACCATGGGGAACGCCTTGCTGTTCATGAGGTCTCTTAATACCTGCCCCGGGCCTACGCTGGGCAGCTGATCCACGTCTCCCACAAGAATGAGTCTCGTCCCCGGAAGGATTGCTTTCAACAGCGCCTGAAACAGCTGGATATCTACCATGGACATCTCATCAATGATCACGACATCAGCTTCCAACGGATTCTCCTGGTTTCTTTCGAAATTTGCCTTTCTGCTGTCATCTCCGGATAATGCGCTGTTCAGTTCCAACAGCCGGTGTATCGTCTTAGCCTCGAATCCGGTTGCTTCCGTCATCCTCTTCGCCGCACGGCCTGTGGGTGCTGCCAGAAAAATATCCATTCCCTCCGATTCGAAATAACGGATGATCATATTGATGGTAGTTGTCTTGCCGGTTCCCGGACCGCCGGATAAAATAAAAAGACCGTTTTTGATACTTTCTTCCACTGCTTTCAACTGCAGTTCATCCAGTTCCATGGACAGATTTTCCGCCATCCGCTCCAGTCTCTTGCGGATTGCCATGTCCTGTGACGGCAGATTCTCCGATTCTGCCATGGGAATATTCAGATTCCGCAGCATATTGGCACAATTCAGTTCCGCATAATAATAAGGTGCCGCAAACACCGCTTCTCCTTTCGCCACCAGCTTCCGGTCCACGATCAGATTATCCACCTGCGGACGGATATTATCCTCTGTCACTCCCAATAGTTCCGCTCCACGGCAGAGCAATTGCTCCAATGGCAGATAACAGTGCCCTTCTCCTACCGCCTGTAACAGCGTATACAAGATTCCACTGCGGATACGATAATCCGAGTCCGTGTGAATTCCGATTCTTCCCGCGATCTCATCCGCGATCCGGAATCCGACGCCGCTCACATCCTCCGCCAGACGATACGGATTTTCCCGCATGACGCTATACATCTCCGTGCCATAAGTATTATATATTTTTACCGCCAGTGTATTACTGATGCCGTATTGCTGCAAATATACCAGTGCTTCCCGAAGATCCTTTTTTTCTTCCATCTGGATGGCGATCTCCTGTGCTTTTCGTTCGCTGATACCCTTCACTTCCGCCAGGCGCTCCGGCTCTTCTTCTATGATCCGGAACGTGTCATCGCCGAATTTTTTCACAATACGGGCCGCCAGTGCCTCTCCCACTCCGCGGATCGCACCGGATCCCAGATATCTTTCCATTCCTACACGATCCGTGGGGGTCACCGTCTCGTAGTTCTGTATTTTAAACTGTCTTCCATACACCGGATGCTCTATATACTCCCCTTCGGCAGTGATATTTTCTCCCTGTCCCAGGCCCTTACACATGCCGACACAAGTCACTTCTTCCCCTTCCATCATCAGTATCATGACGGTATATCCATTTTCACTGTTCTGAAAGACAATATGATCTACATATCCTGTAATGCTTTCCATTTTTATTCCTCATTCTGCTGTGTATTTGTGGCTGTTCTCTGCGAAATGCCCGGAAAATGCCGCGGTTGCGGTAAAAGATAAAGAAAAGGGCCGCCGGGAACGGCAGCCCGAAATACTTACTCAAGATTATAATTGCGCTTCATTTGCTCATAAAGCATCTGTGCCAGTCCCAAACTGTTCTGCTCTGTGGAATCTGATGCGATCTGCTGTACCATTTCATCCTTATAATAGTCCATCAGCTGGGAATTGGAGGAAGAAGTATCCTCGCTCTCCGGAATGGTCTTCATCATTTCTTTGAACATCTGCTCCAGAAAATAGGATTCAAACTGTTTGCAGGCATCCATGAGTTCATCATCTGTTGCCTTCGAATAATCGGAGCTGTTTAATTTATCCTGTAATTTGAAAGCCGTCTGGTTCGCTGCATTGGTGTAAGCGGTGCTGTCCAGCGCAGAGCTTCCGTACAAACTGCTAATATCCATAATTTAGCCTTTCTCATTACCTACGTAGGTTGTTCGCCTGCTGCAGCATTTCATCGGATGCCGTAATGGCTTTGGAGTTCAGTTCATAAGCTCTCTGTGCCACGATCATATTGACCATCTCATCCACTACCTGTACGTTGGAGCTTTCCAGATATCCCTGGATGATACTGCTTCGTTCCACATTATTATTGGTAGCTTCGTTGATCGCCTGTCCACTGGCTGCTGTCTGCTGATACAGGCTGTCTGCCAGTCTCTCCAGGCCGTTCGGATTGTTGAACTGGAATACGCCGATCGTAATACCGATAGGTTGCGGATTGTTCTGTGCATCCGGATAGCAGAGGCTGCCGTCCTTGCTGACAGTAACCTTGCTCATTACATAGTTATTACTAAGAACAATGGGACGTCCCTGCGTATCCAGTACCGGAAGTCCCTCTGAGGTTGCCAGCATATTGCCACCGTTCGAAGCCAGGGTAAACTTCAGATTACCATTTCTCGTATAATAGGTATTGCCGTCCGCACCGCGAACTGCGAAAAATCCCTTACCGTCAATTGCAAATGCGGTGTCGCTGTCGGATGCCGTCAGGCTTCCTTCCTTAAACACGGAACTGATGGAAGCATTCCGTACGCCCAGTCCCACCTGTGCACTGCTCGGTTTCGCATCCCCATTAGCGGAGGTTGTTTTCGTCTGGATGTTTTGATATAACAGGCTCTTAAATTCATTCACCTGTGTCTTATAGCCTGTGGTGTTGACATTTGCCAGGTTATTGGCAATGGTATCCACATTTGTCTGTTGTGCGATCATGCCGGTCGCTGCTGTCCATAAGCTTCTGACCATATGTAGTCTCCTCTCACGCTGTCCCTGATATCATCCATGATCCGGTTTTCCATCCTGAAAGTTGTGTATCAAGGTCGGGTGCTTTTGCCCCCCGACATCATATATATCGGCTCTTTTTCTTTTTAGATTACTGGACTCTGCCAATCTGGTTCACCGCTACGTCCAGTGTATCGTCGATCGTCTGCACTACCTTCTGATTTGACTCATATGCCCGGGTAATAGAGATCAGATTCACCATTTCCGATACGATCTGCACATTTGCCATTTCCAGATAGCCGGATTTCACCTGTGCTTTTGCTGCAATCGTTTTGGCTCCCTGGATTGGCTGATAGTAGGTCTCGCCGTATTTTCCCAGATAATCATAATCTTCGAAATCCGTCACCTGAATCTTAGCCACTGCCTGACCATTCTGGTAGATCGTGCCGTCATCTGTGATGGAAGAATCGATCAGAGTATTCAGCCGGATCCGTCTGTTCTGGGTATCCAGGACATAGTCACCCTCTTCTGTCACCAGATAGCCGTCCTTGTTCAGCGTGAATTGACCGGCGCGGGTATATTTGGTATCTGTCTCTCCGGCCTTATTCGTAAATTCGATGGCAAAAAAGCCTTCTCCCGACAAAGCCAGATCATAAGTATTACCCGTGATGCGGAAAGATCCCTGGGAATAGTCGGTATAATTCTCTCCGATCTTAACTCCGGGATTCTTCACTCCCAGTCTCTGGACATTCCTCATGCCTACAGACTGGTCCTTGATCTTAACTGTCAGCACATCATCAAAGGACTGGCTGGTGGAGCCTTCCTTTTTATAGCCGACGGTAGATGCATTGGCCAGATTGTTGGTCATGATATCCATTCGGTTCTGCTCGTTTATCATACCCGTGTATGCGGTGTATAATCCTTTAACCATTTGTATCCTCCATTTGCGATATCGATCCTTCGACAAATGTCCGGCATCCTGCCATTTGCTTCATTAATTATCTCTGTATCCTGCCAGGAATTCTACGTATTTACCGGTTCCGATGGCTACTGCTGTCATGGGATCCTCAGCTGTCATGGTATTGATCCCTGTCTTGGCAGAGATCAGATCCTCCAGACCGCGCAGCAGGCTTCCGCCTCCGGTCAGCACAATTCCTCTGTCCGCAATATCCGCTGCCAGCTCGGGCGGAGTCTTCTCCAGTACACTGTGAATCGTCTCCACGATCTGTGCTGTGGTCTCGCGCAGAGCTTCTTCGGTCTCCTCGGAAGATACCTTTACCGTCTTCGGCAGACCGGTTACCAGGTTACGTCCTCTGACATCCATATAATCCACTTCCGCTCTCTTATAGCAGGAGCCGATTTTGATCTTCAGGTCCTCTGCGGTTCTCTCACCGATGAGCAGATTGTGTTTCTTACGCATATAACGAACGATAGCTTCGTCGAAATCATCTCCGGCGATTTTGATGGAAGCACTGACTACCGTACCTCCCAGAGAGATGACAGCGATATCGGAAGTACCACCGCCGATATCTACGATCATGTTGCCACAGGGTTTGGAAATATCAATTCCGGCACCGATTGCAGCTGCGATCGGTTCCTCAATAATGGATACCTCTCTGGCACCTGCCTGATAGGTAGCATCTTCTACGGCTTTCTTCTCTACTTCCGTAACACCGCTGGGTACGCAGACCGCAATACGAGGTTTGCGAAAGGTTCTCTTACCCAGAGCCTTCTGGATAAAATACTTCATCATTTTCTCGGTTACGGTATAATCGGAGATAACACCCTGACGTAAGGGTCTTACCGCTACGATATTACCGGGAGTTCTTCCCAGCATCAGTCGCGCATCCTCTCCGATGGCTTTAATCTTATTTGTGTCTCTATCAAAAGCTACAACAGAGGGCTCCTTTAATACGACTCCCTTTCCTCTGATGTATACCAGAATGCTGGCGGTACCTAAATCAATTCCGATGTCTGTGCACTGCATTTTTCTATTCTACCCCTTTCCGATGGTATCAATCTATATATAAGTTTAGACTCTACGCGCTATTTTAGTCATATACATCATATTATAACTGAATTTTTTCCATTTTCATAGAGGGTATTTCTTAAAATTTATATAACTATTCCGAAAGGCGCAGTGCCTTGTCCTTCTCCAGCATCTTTTTCACATAGTAACCGGTATAGGATTTCTTCACCTTTACGATCTCCTCCGGAGTCCCCTTCGCGATTACGGTGCCGCCGCGGTCTCCGCCTTCCGGTCCCATATCGATAATATAGTCCGCTGTCTTGATCACATCGAGGTTGTGTTCGATGACGACTACGGTATTTCCGCCGTCTGCCAGTCTGTGGAGAATCTCCACCAGCTTATGCACATCTTCAAAATGTAATCCTGTCGTAGGCTCATCGAGAATATAGATCGTCTTCCCGGTACTTCTTCTGGAAAGCTCGGTTGCCAGCTTGATACGCTGTGCCTCACCGCCGGATAACGTGGTAGAGGGCTGTCCCAACTTCACATAAGAAAGTCCCACATCATATAAGGTCTCGATCTTTCTGCGGATATAGGGCACATTCTCAAAGAAAGGCAATGCTTCCTCTACGGTCATGTCCAGTACGTCGAAAATGCTCTTGCCCTTGTATTTCACATCCAGTGTCTCACGATTGTAACGTTTGCCACCGCAGACCTCACAGGGCACATAGACGTCCGGCAGAAAATGCATCTCGATCTTGATAATGCCATCACCGCCGCAGGCTTCGCAACGTCCGCCCTTGACATTGAAGCTGAAGCGACCCTTGCTGTAGCCCTTCGCCTTGGCATCCGCCGTAGAGGCGAACAGATCGCGGATCAGGTCAAACACTCCGGTATAGGTAGCCGGATTGGATCTGGGGGTACGTCCGATGGGGGACTGGTCGATGTTGATGACTTTATCCAGCTGCTCCACGCCTTCGATTCCCTTATGTTTACCGGGAATACAACGTGCACGGTTCAGCTCCCTCGCCAGATGTTTGTAGAGAATCTCATTCACCAGTGAGCTTTTTCCGGAGCCAGACACACCGGTAACGCATGTCATGACGCCCAATGGGATCTCCACATCTACATTTTTCAGGTTATTTTCCTGTGCTCCCAATACTTTGATCCAGCCGGCAGGAGTTCTCCTGGTCTTCGGCACAGGAATTCTTTTTTTACCACTGAGGTATTGTCCCGTAATGGACTCCGGGATCTGCATGATCTCTTCTGCAGTACCACAGGCGATAACCTCGCCACCGTGGGAACCGGCACCGGGACCAATATCTACGATATAATCCGCTGCCAGCATGGTATCCTCATCGTGTTCCACCACTACCAGGGTATTGCCCAGATCCCGAAGATTCTTCAGGGTATTCAGCAGTTTGTCATTGTCTCTCTGGTGCAGTCCGATACTGGGCTCGTCGAGAATATAGCACACGCCCACCAGTCCGGAACCTATCTGGGTCGCCAGGCGGATACGCTGTGCCTCACCACCGGACAGGGTAGCGGTAGCTCTGGCCAGGGACAGATATTCCAGTCCTACATCCACCAGGAATCCCACTCTGGCGCGGATCTCCTTCAGGACTCTCTCTCCGATGAACTGCTGCTGTTTCGTCAGTGTCATGGTATCTAAAAACTTCTGCAGGTCACGGATGGACATGGAAGTGATCTCGTAAATATTTTTATCGCATACCGTAACTGCCAGGGATTCCTTCTTCAGACGCATTCCCTTACACTCTTTACAGGGGGTAATGCGCATAAAGGTTTCGTATTCCTGTTTGGAGCTTTCGGATGCAGTCTCGCGATAACGACGCTCCACATTTTTGATCAGTCCTTCGAATGCTACCGGATACACACCACTTCCGCGCTGGCCGGTATAATGTACCATAACTTCCTTACCATTGGTTCCATGGATCAGGATATCATGAATTTTCTGCGGGTACTCTTCAAAAGGCGTGTCCAGGTCAAAATGATATTCCTTGGCCAGTGCCTGCAATATGGCATTGGTAAAACTGCCCTTGTCCGCGCAGGACTGCCACCCCATCACGGTGATCGCTCCCTGATTGATGCTGAGTCTCTTGTCCGGGATCATCAGATCCTCGTCAAACTCCATCTTGTAACCCAGTCCAAAACATACCGGGCAGGCACCGAAGGGATTGTTGAAGGAGAAGCTTCTCGGCTCCACTTCGCTGACACTGATGCCGCAGTCCGGACAGGAGAAGCTCTGGCTGAAGGTCACCGGCTCGCCACCGATCACATCCACCACCAACAGGCCTTCGGCCAGCTCCAGTACGTTTTCAATGGAATCTGTAAGGCGGCGCTGAATACCATCCTTTACCACCAGACGGTCTACTACAATGTCGATATTGTGCTTGATATTTTTATCCAGTTTGATCTCTTCCGTCAGTTCATACATGCTGCCGTCGATCCGTACCCTGACATAACCGCTTCTCTTGGCACGCTCCAGCACTTTGGCATGCTCGCCCTTACGGCCTCTGACCACCGGTGCCAGCAACTGGATCTTCGTACCTTCTCCCATGTTCATGATCTGGTCTACCATCTGGTCTACGGTCTGTTTGGAAATCTCCCTGCCGCACTTCGGACAGTGGGGAATACCGATCCTCGCATACAACAGACGGAAGTAATCATAGATCTCCGTTACCGTACCTACAGTGGAACGAGGGTTACGGTTGGTCGACTTCTGATCGATGGAAATGGCGGGAGACAGCCCCTCGATGCTTTCTACGTTGGGTTTCTCCATCTGCCCCAGGAACTGTCTTGCGTAGGAGGACAGAGATTCCATATAACGCCTCTGTCCCTCGGCATAGATCGTATCAAATGCCAGGGAAGACTTTCCGGAACCGGACATCCCGGTGAGTACCACCAGTTCATTTCTGGGAATGTCCACATTGATGTTTTTCAGATTATGTTCATTGGCGCCCCGGATCTTAATGTACTCCCGGGGGCGCATCTTCTTTGCTTCTTCCATTGTCTTGCCTTTCTTATTTCATATCATTCCATATCATTTAATTGTTTCTTTAATTCAAGCATTTTATCTCTAAGTTCTGCCGCCGCCTCGAAGTTCAGGTCTGCCGCTGCCTTCTGCATCTTCTTCTGGATCTCGCCGATGAGCTTCTCCAGTTCCTTCTTCGTCATGGATTCCGGATCCTTCTCGAAGCGTACCTCCTCCTTGGCGATCACCCTGGAGATGCTGATGAGATCCCGCACCGCCTTTTTGATCGTCTGCGGGGTAATGCCATGTTCTTCGTTATACTTCATCTGGATCTCGCGACGTCTGTTGGTCTCGTCAAGCGCTTCCCGCATGGAATCCGTGATCGTGTCGGCATACATGATGACATGTCCCTCCGCATTACGTGCGGCACGGCCGATGGTCTGGATCAGGGATGTTGCACTTCTTAGGAACCCTTCCTTGTCCGCATCCAGGATCGCTACCAGTGTGATCTCCGGAATGTCCAGTCCTTCTCTCAGAAGATTAATACCTACCAGCACATCAAATACATCCAGTCGCATATCACGGATGATCTGGGCACGCTCCAGCGTATCGATATCGGAATGCAGATATTTTACCCGCATACCGACTTCCTTCATATAATCTGTCAGGTCTTCCGCCATACGCTTGGTCAGCGTGGTGATCAGTACCTTATGGTGTTTTTCAATCTCTTTATTTACTTCTCCGATCAGATCATCGATCTGTCCTTCCACAGGGCGTACCTGTACTTCCGGATCCAGCAGTCCTGTCGGACGGATGATCTGCTCTGTCCTGAGCAGCTCGTGCTCCTTCTCATAATCGGAAGGTGTCGCAGATACGAACATCATCTGGTCTATATGTGCTTCGAATTCTTCGAAATTCAGGGGTCTGTTGTCCAGTGCAGAGGGCAGACGGAAGCCATAATCTACCAGTGTCTGTTTTCTCGAACGGTCTCCTGCATACATGCCGCGGATCTGCGGAATCGTCATATGAGACTCGTCCACGATGATAAGAAAATCATCCGGGAAAAAGTCCAGCAGCGTCATGGGCGGCGCTCCCGCAGGAAGTCCGTTCAGATGTCTGGAATAATTCTCGATGCCGGAACAGAATCCGGTCTCCCGGAGCATCTCGATATCAAAATTCGTCCGTTCCGCGATCCGCTGTGCCTCGATCAACTTGTCTTCGCCCTTAAAAAACTGCACCCGCTCCTTCATCTCTTCTTCGATATTGTCGCAGGCTGCCTTGATCTTCTCCTGCGAGACTACGTAATGAGATGCCGGGAAGATTGCTACATGGTTCAGCTCTGCGTGGATTTTCCCTGTCAGAGGCTCCACCTCGGCGATCCGGTCGATCTCATCTCCGAAAAATTCGATGCGGATCAGATAGTCTCCGCCCTGTGCCGGGTACACTTCCACTACATCTCCCCTGACACGGAAAGTTGCACGCTGGATATCCATATCATTACGATTGTATTGAATGTCGATCAGCTCCCGGAGCACTTCATCCCGGTCCTTCACCATTCCGGGGCGCAGAGATACGATCAGATCCTGATATTCGTCCGGGCTCCCCAGACCATAGATACAGGACACGCTGGCCACCACCACGACATCCCTGCGTTCCGCCAGGGATGCTGTCGCCGACAGACGCAGCTTATCGATCTCATCATTGATGGAAGAATCCTTGGCAATATAGGTATCCGAAGACGGCACATAAGCCTCCGGCTGATAATAATCGTAATAGGAGACAAAATATTCCACTGCGTTCTCCGGGAAAAATTCCTTCATTTCCCCGTAAAGCTGTCCCGCCAGTGTTTTGTTATGCGCAATGATCAGTGTTGGCTTGTTCAGCGCCTGGATCACATTCGCCATGGTAAAGGTCTTACCCGAACCAGTGACACCCAGGAGGGTCTCAAACTGATTGCCCTGCCGGAAACCTTCTACCAGTTCCGCGATTGCCTGCGGCTGGTCTCCGGTGGGTTGATATTCGGAATGTAATTTGAATTGTGAGGGTTCGTTAGATTGCTTCATACGCATCTCCGTACTTATCTGTTACCTTTATTATTTCATGTCACGCACAGATTATAGCAGACTTTTTTTGAAAAGTACAGACATCATCGAAAATATGTTCGGTATTTGTTACTTTTTCTGATGTAACAAAAAACCTCAGCAGATTTCTCTACTGAGGTTTTCCTTAACAGGGCTACAAGGATTCGAACCTTGAAATGACGGAGTCAGAGTCCGTTGCCTTACCGTTTGGCGATAGCCCTATGTCGTTTACTTGATGAAGTATACACTATCTTTTCCCATTTTGCAATACCCAATTTAAAAAATTTTAAAAAAGTATACAAAATTGGAACAATTCAGCCAAAAACAAGGCCGCATCCACCTTTTTTGTGATTGCGGCCTCGTCATATTTAAAAAATGAGAGAAACGATATAAGCAATGATTATACTTCAAAGATCAGGTCGCCGTAGGTAGGTACCGGCCACACTTTCTTGTCAACCATCATCTCCAGTGCATCCACGGGAGCTCTCAGGTCATCCATTGCGGTATGTACCACATCTTTATAGAAGAAGGCAAGCTTCTTGGGATCTTCGATACCTGCTGCCTCTGCCAGCTTATCTTCCAGTGCGGTCTCTGCTGCCTGTGCCTCTGCCAGTTTCTCGGAAATACTCTTCAGAACTGTGGTCTGCACAGTAGCATCAGCGCCTGCACTCTTAACAGCCAGTACGGTATCCGCCAGAGTCTTGGTGTACTCCATAACTGCGGGAATGTACTGCTTCTTCGCCATATCTACCATGGTCAGAGCTTCGATGTTGATGGTCTTGGAGTAGGTCTCATACAGAACCTCCTCGCGGGATTCCAGCTCAGCCTTGGTGAAGATACCGAACTTCTCGAACAGCTTGATAGACTTTTCGGTGGTCAGAGTCTCGGAAGCTTCTACCATGGACTTGATGTTGGGAAGTCCTCTTCTGGCAGCTTCTTCTACCCATTCCTCGGAATAGCCATTAC
Organism: Waltera intestinalis; assembly: GCF_009695995.1. Classification (GTDB taxonomy): domain Bacteria; phylum Bacillota; class Clostridia; order Lachnospirales; family Lachnospiraceae; genus Acetatifactor; species Acetatifactor intestinalis. Next base: position 96,540 of record NZ_VUMU01000003.1, on the reverse strand, counting down.
CATTGAAGATAATTCTCTGATGCTCAGTCAGGTACTTCTTGATCAGATCATGTACTGCAATATCGAAGTTGTCTGCCTTCTCCAGAATATCTGCTGCCTCACAGAAAGCCTCTGCTACGATGGCATTCAGAGTAGTGTTGGGGCTGGCGATGGAATCTGCACTACCTACCATACGGAACTCGAACTTATTACCGGTGAAAGCAAACGGTGAAGTTCTGTTACGGTCTGTTGCATCCTTATCCAGATCAGGCAGTGTGGATACACCGGTTAAAAGCTTACCGCCCTGGATAGAATGAGTTGCATCACCGGTCTCCACCAGCTGCTTTACCACATCCTCCAGCTGCTCGCCCAGGAATACGGAGATGATTGCGGGCGGTGCCTCGTTAGCTCCCAGTCTGTGATCGTTGCCGACATCGGATGCACTCTGACGAAGCAGATCCGCATGGGTATCTACGGCCTTCAGGATACATGCCAGTACCAACAGGAACTGGATGTTCTCGTTAGGAGTATCGCCGGGATCTAACAGGTTTACACCGTTATCGGTTCCCAGAGACCAGTTGTTATGCTTACCGGAGCCATTCACACCGGCGAAAGGCTTCTCATGAAGCAGACAGGTCATGCCGTGACGTCCCGCTACCTTTTTCATGGTCTCCATAACCAGCTGGTTGTGATCTACTGCAATATTTGCAGTCTCATAAATGGGAGCCAGCTCATGCTGTGCGGGAGCTACTTCGTTGTGCTGTGTCTTCGCGGTTACGCCCAGCTTCCACAGTTCAATGTTAAGATCCTTCATGAAAGAGCCGATTCTCTCACGGATGGTACCGAAGTAATGATCCTCCAGCTCCTGTCCCTTGGGTGCGGGTGCACCGAACAGGGTACGTCCGGCAAAAATCAGGTCTTCACGCTTCAGGTATTTATCTCTGTCTACCAGGAAGTATTCCTGCTCAGGTCCGACGCTTGCTACAACCTTGGTAGCTTCGGTGTTGCCGAACAGTCTTACGATACGAAGTGCCTGGGTGCTGACAGCTTCCATGGAACGCAGTAACGGTGTCTTTTTATCCAGTGCCTCACCCTTGTAAGAGCAGAAAGCAGTGGGAATGCAGAGGATCACGCCGGTCGCATCCTCTTTCAGGAATGCGGGAGATGTGATATCCCATGCAGTATAGCCTCTTGCCTCAAAGGTTGCTCGTAAGCCTCCGGAGGGGAAGGAAGATGCATCGGGTTCGCCCTTGATCAGCTCCTTACCGGAGAACTCCATGATCATCTTGCCGTACTCATCGGGATGAGTTACGAATGCGTCATGCTTCTCAGCCGTGATACCGGTCAGTGGCTGGAACCAGTGAGTATAATGGGTTGCTCCGTTCTCGATGGCCCAATCCTTCATTGCCTTTGCCACAACATCAGCGGTTGCCAGAGACAGCTCTCCGCCGTGATCAATGATCTTCTTTACTTCTTTGTATACGCTCTTGGGCAATCTTTCCCTCATTTTCCCCAGAGTGAATACCTTACTGCCAAAGATTTCTTCCACGTTTAATACTTCACTCATCTTCGTTTCCTCCTTAATTTGCAATTTTTCATGCTTCCTGCGACTTACTTGCACAAAAAGAAAGGCGCTACACTACTAGTGTAAACGCCTTTGTTCGCATTGAAAAATATTTACTTGTGAGGATCGCTCCTCTATGGTTCATTACTATACAACAGTTTTTTTTCGATTGCAATACCCTTTTTGAAAAAATTTTATGATTGCATCCGAAACGACCTTTGAAACGTTCTATACCTCAAAAAGCAGATCCGCATACGTCGGGAACGGCCAGTATTTTTTATCTACCAGTTTTTCCAGTTCGTCAGCGGGCTTTCTCAGCGCAGTCATAGCCACCATGACTTCATCGTGATAGCAGAATGCCTGCTCCTTGCCTCTCTCCATTGCGGATGCCTTCTTTTCGACATTGAGCAGTGCCTCCGAAGCCTTCTCCATCTCAGTCAGCTTTTGCGTGATCTGCTGCAACATACGGACAGGCACATAGGTATCTCCCCCTGCTTCCGTAATGGCAATGACAGCATCCGCCAGAGACTTGCTGTACTTCATGACTGCGGGGATGATCTGCTTATTTGCCATATCCACCATGGTCAGTGCCTCGATATTGATGGTCTTCGCATAGGTCTCATACAGTACCTCCGCACGGGAACGCAGCTCTGCTTCGGTGAAGATACCGAACTTCTCAAACAGATGGATCGCCTTGGGTGTGGTCAGAGTATCTACTGCTGCTACCATGGAAGGAATATTGGGCAGTCCTCTTCTGGCTGCTTCCTCTTCCCATTCCCTGGCATAACCGTTGCCGTTGAAAATAATACGCTGGTGCTCGGTCATATATTCCTTGATCAGATCATGTACTGCCATATCGAAGTCTTCCGCTCCCTCAAGCCGATCGGCCGCTTCACAGAAAGCCTCTGCAACAATGGCATTCAGAGTGGTGTTGGGGCTTCCGATGGAATCCTCACTGCCAACCATACGGAACTCAAATTTATTGCCTGTGAAAGCAAAGGGTGAAGTACGGTTTCTGTCGGTGGCATCCTTTACAAAATCAGGTAATGTGGATACACCGGTACGCAGTACGCCGCCTTCTTTCAGATTGTCGGCCTTACCGGTCTCCACCAGCTGTGCCACCACATCCTCCAGCTGCTCGCCCAGGAAAATAGAGATGATAGCAGGAGGTGCCTCATAGCCACCCAGTCTGTGATCATTGCCTACATTAGATGCACTCTGGCGCAACAGATCCGCATGGGTATCTACTGCCTTCATGATACATGCCAGCACTAACAAAAACTGAATATTTTCATTTGGAGTCTGTCCCGGCTCCAAAAGATTCACGCCGTTATCCGTAGTGATGGACCAGTTGTTATGCTTACCGGAACCGTTCACGCCGGCAAAAGGCTTCTCGTGCAGCATGCAGCGCAGGCCATGCTTGCCTGCCACGCGTTTCAAAGTCTCCATTACCAGCTGGTTATGATCTACTGCCACATTGGCAGACTCATAAATCGGTGCCACCTCATGCTGTGCGGGTGCTGCTTCGTTGTGCTGTGTCTTGGAAGTAACGCCCAGCTTCCACAGTTCGATGTTCACATCGTGCATGAAACCGCCGATGCGTTCACGGATAACGCCGAAGTAATGGTCATCCATCTCCTGACCCTTGGGCGCAGGAGCACCAAACAGGGTCCGTCCGGCGAAAATAATATCTTCACGCTGCAATGCCTTGGCAGAATCCACCAGGAAATATTCCTGCTCTGCGCCGACGGAGGGCAGTACCTTGGTTGCCTCTGTATTACCGAACAGACGCACAATACGGATTGCCTGTTTGCTCAGAGCTTCCATGGAGCGAAGTAACGGTGTCTTTTTATCCAGAGCTTCGCCCTTATAAGAACAGAAAGCAGTGGGGATGCAAAGGGTCGGACCGGTCGCGGTCTCTTTGATAAATGCAGGAGAGGTAATATCCCATGTGGTATAACCTCTTGCCTCAAAAGTCGCACGCAAGCCCCCGGACGGGAAAGAAGATGCATCCGGCTCGCCCTTGATCAGTTCCTTACCGGAAAATTCCATGATCATACGGCCATCCTCATCGGGATGTGTTACAAAAGCATCGTGTTTTTCAGCGGTGATACCAGTCAACGGCTGGAACCAGTGAGTATAATGGGTCGCCCCGTTCTCAATCGCCCAGTCTTTCATGGCCGTCGCCACTACATCTGCTGTCGCCGGGGAAAGTTCTCCTCCCTGATCCATAATCTTTTTTACTTCTTTGTAAGTGCTCTTGGGGAGTCTCTCCTTCATCTTGCCCAGGGTAAATACCTTGCTGGCAAAAAGCTCCTCTACATTCAATTCCTCGCGCATGTCCCTACTTCCCTTCGGTATACTATAGAATTATTATCCAATATAGTTTACAACACGTGCGTTATGATGGTCAATTACTATTTTTTCGTTTTATTGATATGTTTTTCCAAAAATATCCGCAAATGTTTCAAATTGCAGTATCATTCGACAGCTCACAGATACTTTCCGTCCCCAAAGTTTCTCCTTCGTAATTATTTATTTTTCTCTTTCTGACAAGCGCACCAAAAAAGTTATTTATCAAACATGTACTTATACTGCAGTGTACGATAATCCGGGAATTCATCACCTTGTCCGGACCAGGAATATACGTTACCTTCACTGTCCCTATAACCATTTATCGTGATCACCGGATACTCTTCCATCAGTTGTTCCAAATAATTGAAATATGCATTTCCGGGAATTCCGGCTGTCTTCAACAGTAATGCACCCAAATAATTTGAACTGATATCCATTCCTTCCTGTTCCTCAATCTCATAATTTGCCCAAATCACGAACGGAGTCTTATATTTATTGAACTGGAACTCTTCTTCTGTCATTCCTTCTGTCTGATCATAGATTGTATTATAAAAATCTTCATTTTCAATTTGCGGATGATGATCGCCGAACATGCAAATAATCACTTTTTCATCCTGTTGTTCAAAGTAATTCACCAGCTGTGAAAAGGCATCATCTGACTCTTTTATCAACGATAAAAACAGATCCGCTTCCGCATCGGAGGCATTCACTGCATGTATGGAATATGCTGTTTCATTGTCTGCTTCCCTGCTATAACCACTATGATTCTGCATTGTCAGATCAAAGACAAAGATTCTCTCTCCAGCCGCCTTCTGCTCATATAATTCCTCAATTTTTTTGTAAGTTTCCACGTCAGCTACGCCATGATGAAGATATCTTGCCCCGGTAAAATCTTCTTTCCACAGGCTTTGATCAAAATTCAGGTATTTATAAACTTTATCGCGATTCCAGTTCTGTCTGCGTTCCGGATGCATGGAATATGTCTTGTATCCATTTGCCTGCATCACAGTCACCAAAGATTCTGTTGGTCCCTTGATTCCCTGCATATAAGGATAATATGACTGCGGAAAAAACGCCATTGTGTTTCCTGTCAACGCTTCAAATTCTGTCTTGCAGGTACCTCCTCCCCAAGTGGATACATTCGCATATCCATGAATTGTATTTTTCTTCAATCCATAAATAAATCCTAAATTTTCCTCACTGATTTCAAGATTGCCAAGTACTCTGAGATCCGTAAAACTTTCATTCATAATCATAATTACATTGGGCATATCATCCGTAATCGGAGTATTCATCTTCTGATATTCTTCCTGTAATTCTTGAGCTCTTTCCGCTGAGTAGTCCGCATATTCAATATCTTTCATATCCTGCAGATCCAGGCATGTCGCCACCAGATAACCATTTTGAAGATATGTCATATTTCTGTGAAATCCTGTCACATTCTCAAATCCATGCTTCACCAGTAAATCCGTGTCAACAAACATATGATAGCTCACTATAGCTGTCAGCACCGCCGCTATGATCCCACTCCCCCGGAGAATCCATTTTTTTGGTGTGATTACTGTCTTTTTGATATGAGGGATCCTGCATCTCCAGGCAATCACTCCCAAAAGAATTGCAATACCCCATGCAAAAATCAAATGATCATTTGGTGTATAATCATACCCTCCCATAACCTGTGCAGCTGTCCCCGCAGCAGAAATATCACTGATGCGGATTGGTTCCCCACGGAAAGAATAAACATAGTAATTGGCTGTATACAGAACTGTCAGGAATACGTCCGTCACTATTGCAGTAGTCGAAATTGATCCGAAACAAAGCAATAAAATAATCTCCAATCCGTACATCATTCCAATATTCCACTTCATAGCATTCGGTAATAATACAATCTGTATTGCAGACAAAAGCTCCAAACGTCTTCCCAAAAGATAGGGAATTGTCATAAGCACCAGTATTCCGACAATGTTTCTGATCCATTTTTTGTCCGGAAATGGGAATGCAATAAAGAAAGCAATGAGCAAACACAGAATCACGATGCGCACTACTTTCATTCGGTCCAAAATATCCTCATATTCGTATAAAAGTAAGAGTTGCCCCGTTTCCTTATTTTCTCCAAAATACAACGTTCTGTTTTCCGAAATGCCATCCTCTTTATTGCACGCTTGAAGTTGTGGCTGTGTTCCGTTTTCTGTCTTGTCCAATTTTATCCTCAGTTCGTATTCCTTCCACTGAGATACCTGCTGACTTACATCTATTTCTGTGTATTTGTCCAATTGGATTTCTTCATAGGGAATCTGTATTATGCTGAAAGCTTCATCCTCCCCTTTTTCCGTCAAGGTTATCGTCAGGAATCCCCCTTGCATGGAATCTTCCGGTGCGGTAACTACAATGCCTATCTTTTTTAATTCTCCTGTGCCATATGGTCTGAAAATCTGGCAAACAGTATTTCTCTCATAATCGCCATCTAAATTCCACCGGTTTTCACCCGTTGCAAAATTGACCTCATCCGAGACCAGCCACTGCCTGTGCAGTGTCAGTAAAACAGTAATCATAAGCATGAATAATACTGCTCGGACTATTCCGTATTTTCTTTCAGAGAAAATCTTTTTCATTCTAACTCTATCCTTTGTTCCAATTGGATTTATTCATCAGTGGTTTTCCAGACGTAACAGATCATACTTCTCCGCAGCCTCGGATAATTTTATCCACAACACCTGCTTGGGATGGGGCGCACTATCCACACTTTCCCCATCTTCTGTATACATTGCCTCCACAGTCACAGGTACATTTGTGCCGTCCGGCTTCATGATCTCGATCGTATCTCCCACGCAGAATTTATTCCGCTGTTCGATCCGGCACAGATTATCCTTTACCGCCTCCACGATTCCAAGATAGATATATTCATTCACATAGGTGTTATTATCATAGATCTGTGTATTCTCATCTGGTTTTCCGAAATAAAATCCGGTGGTAAACTGTCTGTAGGTACACTTTGAAATTTCGGTCTGATACCAGTCCATATTTTTCTCATACAATTTCGGATCGGTAAAATAGTCATCAATGGCTTTCCGATAAGTTCTGGCCACAGTTGCGACATACAATGCCGTCTTCATACGGCCTTCGATCTTCAGGCTGTCAATACCTGCTTCCACCAGTTCCGGAATATGCTCGATCATACACAGATCCTTGGAGTTAAAAATATAAGTTCCTCTCTCATTCTCATATACCGGAAGATATTCTCCGGGTCTGGTCTCTTCCACCACAGCATACTTCCAACGGCAGGGATGGGTACAGGCGCCTCTGTTGGCATCTCTCCCGGTAAAGAAATTGCTCAGCAGGCATCTGCCGGAATAAGAGATACACATTGCACCATGGACAAAGCTTTCAATCTCCATTTCTGCCGGAATCTTTTCCCGGATTCCTTTGATCTCCACCAGAGACAGCTCTCTGGCCGACACGACTCTCTTCGCTCCCAGTTTCCACCAGAACAGATAGGTCTCATAATTCGTATTGTTAGCCTGTGTTGAAATGTGCACTTCCACCTGAGGCCATACTTCCTTCGCAATCATAAACATTCCCGGATCTGAAATGATCAACGCATCCGGCTGTTCCGGTTTCATATCCCGCAGTTCGGCAAAATATTTTCTGGCCCCATCAAGGTCATAGTTATGTGCCAGAATATTGGCCGTTACATATACTTTTACGCCATGCGCATGAGCAAATGCCACACCCTCTGCCATTTCCTCACTGCTGAAATTCTTCGCTTTGGCCCGCAGTCCGAATGCTTCTCCTCCGATATATACTGCATCTGCCCCGAACATTACCGCAGTCTTCAATACTTCCAGACTGCTGGCCGGGATCAAAAGTTCCGGTTTTTTATAAGTCATGATTTTTCTCCTTTTCTTCATTGTCAGCAGACGGTTTCCTAAATATTTTTTGAATGATCTCAAGGATAATCAAATATATCAATATTGATCCACACCAACAAGTTGCTATAATAATCACTTTGTCTTTATGCGTATAATAACAATACTGTGATACCGTTTGCTGTTCTTCTCCAAATGTCTGTTGCCCCTCTGATGTAACGAATGTATTTTCCGATGCTATCCCTGTTTTATCCGCAGAATACATCAACCGCCAGTCATAAGGCAGATCCTCCGTTGCACAAATGGTCCAATAATATTGTTCCCCCACTTTCAACTTTTTCTTTACAGGAATGGTATAATACAGACCACTCTGCATTTTCGCAATTGATATCTGATCATCGTAAATTTTTTTCCCTTTTTCATCATAAATTGCAAATTCAAGCGTCTCATTACCGACAGCATTTTCATCAAAATCAGCTACTATATCAATCCCGGACAGCCAACTCATCTGTGGGATAAAATATTGTGTAGTGCTCACACCCTTTGCATATGGCGAATTATAATTTCCATATGCGCTATTACTTTTGCTCCAAAAAAAATCATGCGCCAGATATCCCGGCCAAAAAGACAATTCAAGCAAAATCATAAGTATGGTCAGCGCTATCATAAGTATTCTTTTGAAAATTATATTTTTATTCATGTATTCTATTCCTTTTAGTTTTCGGTAATAAAAGTAATTATTAATGACATTATATTTTACATATGATAAGATAGTTTATATATTACATCATAGATAAAGGGCAAACAACAATGAAAATTTCTAAAAAATATAGCTACTATTTCATCCTGGGTCTGATGTTCCTCTGTACAATATTATTAAGGGTTTACAAACTGGCGCAGCTTCCCGATATCCTTCATATTGACGAAGCCGGTCTGGGCTACAATGCATGGTGTCTGGCTCACTACGGAACGGATCGCTATCTGAATGTACATCCTTTTTACGCGCAAAATTTCGAAGGCGGTCAAAGCCCTCTATATACCTACCTGCTTGTCCTTCTGATCAAAACAATCGGCTGCGGAAATGTCTCCCTATGGCTTACCAGACTTCCAGCAGTGATTGCCAGTCTGCTTCTCTGGGGTGTCGGCGTAAAAAGCATCTCTCTGATTTTCCATGACAGGAAATTCACTATTGCCGCCGCATGTTTTCTTGCTTTTTGTCCTTATTACATTATGTCCGGAAGGTTCGCGCTGGACTGCAATCTGATGTTGTGCTGTTGCGCTGTCTCCCTGCTGTTTTTGCTGAAATACATTCAGACCAACAAACTTCCTTTTTTAATTTTTTGTGGTATTTCTTTTGGATTTACCATGTATTCTTATGCTCTGAGTTATTTTATGGTTCCGATTTTTCTGGTTCTGATTACTTTATATCTGTTGTATACACGTAAGATAACTTTTCCAAGAGCGATCTTATTTGCTATTACGGTTTGTATTACGGCAATTCCCGTGATTCTTTTTGCCTGCTCTCTGCTGTTTCAATGGGAACCGATCCATTTTCTGGGTTTTGTCATCTCCCCAATTGCTTCCGATCGCATGAAAGACGTAGCCTCATCCAGTTTCTGGGAAAACGTGACTGATATCATAAAAATCACATTAACCCACAGTTTTTATCCTCAGGATGCAGTAGATAAGTTCTACACTCTTTATCCCGTCTCCATTCCCTTTATCGTGTTGGGAATGGTGTATTCTGTTTACCGGGTAGTCATCTCTGTTGTAAAGAAAACTTTTCATCCTGCTAGCTTATATCTTTTCTTTTACATCAGTGGATTAATTACCATAGGGCTTACCGGTACACAATATGTCTACCGTGCCAACAGTTTTTTCATTTGTTACCTTTATTTCTGGATAAGTGGCATTGCTCTTGTTTACAACTTTCTATCCGTTTATCGCAAGCCGTTTGCTACAGTTCTTGCCTGCAGCTATCTTCTCTGGACGGCTTCTTTCATGAATTACTATTTCCGAATTTATACCCTTGCGGATCAATATCCGAATTCTCTTTATAACGTACCTATCAACGAAGCTGTTGACTACGTCAAGACTCATGCTAAATTTACAACACTCTATCTGGACTGTACCGGTATGAGTGAATTCTACTACTTTTATTACCCAGCCGATCCCGCTACGCGAGATGATGATCACTACATAAAAGGCTCTCACAGTTATAAATTCTGGATATATTACAAAACTCCCGTAGATTCATCCAATGCCTATCTTGTCCGTAAAGAGAATAGAGAATTTCTTGAAAAATTAAGTTTTTCCGGTATTTCTTTTCAGACGGTGGAATACCCACATTACTATTTGTTCTACTTCGAATGATAATGCTGTCAGAAGCCCCAGCCAGCTTATTGTCAGGAATAACAGTGTATACTTTGACAATGGTCGATAAGAGTATACAATGCCTGATGTAAGCTGCCCGGATATAATATCTCCACCGATTTTCGCTACCCCCAATTCCAGCATAGGATTCACATTGTCTTTCGTAAAACGAAGATACACAGGTCCTTCATTTTCTTCCAAATGTATCACAATTCTATAGTTACTGTCTCTCTTGAAATTCCAATCAACAGGAACTTGCACGTATTCGGTGTCCGCTAATTCCGCTAATTTCCAGTTTAGTTCATATAATGTCTTTTCATCATCGCGTATTTCAATAATACACTGTCCCTTGACTGATTCCGTGCGAATTCCCATAGCAAAGTTTTTCACACGTGGAAAAGATGGAAGGAATTCTTCCTCTATTTGTTCTCCTTTTGGCAGTTCTATCTCCTGATATTCTACGTTTCCGTTCAGGACACTGACATCTTCTCTTGCCGTTAACGTCAACATGACAGCAAGAATACAAAGAATCCCCCACTTGCAAAATGTATAGATTCGATCCCTCCCACTGCAATTATCTTTACATGTGGTAATGCTTCCGCAGAGCAGGAATAAAATGCCTGTAATTGCCACCCCCCAGATACGATATGTAAAAAAGTGATGTCCCAGGGTATGATTTGCCAACACAAAATACCATACAAACGAAGATAAAGTAATCAGTAAATACGCACCATTCTTTTCCTGCCGTACTATTTGCGTTTTTCCGTTCAGGCTCTTATAAATAAACCATGTCAACCAAATGGCAAGCAGTGCTGTATATAAAGGATATTCGTAATGTTTCCAATTATCATACAGTGCCTCCAGACGCGCAATGAGATTCAATGACTCTTCAGATCCACTACGGAACAGCACTTCTTTCCAGGCTTCCTGTATCACATTTCTGTGCACGATCCATCCTGCCAATGCCCACTTGCCAAACCACATTCCCGCATATCCAAGAATCCAGCACAGTCCGGACACAAAGACTGTTTTCACGTAATTTAAAGCCTTCTGACCATCCTCAGACAGCAGGATCAGTAAAAATAAAGGAAATGCCCATGTATAAAGCGGATAGGTCAGCAAATCTAAAAAACTTGTCAGCATACCGGCAATTACAAAAATATATGGAATCCTTTTTTCGGTAAACCATGTATGTCGGTAGCATATTAAAAGAGACAACGCCATTGCTATATAAAAAATCCAGCTGAACTGCAATGATAAAAACATAGCCATAGGCATCATAAGAAAATATGAAGTCAGTAACGCCAGCGCATATCTCTGCCCCTTTTTCTCCCATATAAAGTGTGCAACGAAAAACATCATCATTAATTGCAATATACAGTTGAGAAATCTGAATTGCTCGTAATCCATAAAAAGTAACAGTACTCTCAGAATCACCACATACCCATGCCAATAATAGGTGTACCCCTCCATATTCATGGCTTCCCATAAGGGATTCCCTTCTATCTGCCTCGTTGCCTTTGCAAGCATCAATCCATCCGTAGCGCCATCAAGTACTCCCGGTAAATAACTGTGGAAATAGGTATCCAGAGAGCTTTTCAGTTGTGTTGCAGAAGGATACCATCCTTCTCCTTCCAAAGAGTCTATGGATTTTTGGGCATTTGTCTGATTTACGGGAATGCAGTACACAAGCGTAATAAGTATTGCTCCCAACAATACTCCCGCCACAATCATAGCCAGCACTTTCAATAGTCCGACAATTTTTTTTTGCACACTTTTCATCTTACCTGTTCTCCTCATTCCTTACTACTTTCGTGCTCAGCGTCACGCCATCCCCCACGGGCAGAATCACTGTCTCCAGTTCGGGATGATGTTTTAATTCGTATAAATATTCCCGCATTCTCGCATGGATCGTACGGTTGCGCCTGGTGACCGCAAATCGGGATTCTATGATATCTCCGTCCTGCAATACATTATCCGAGATCAGCAGACCACCCGGAGACAGAAGTCTCAGGATATCCGGCAGGAAATTAATATATTGTCCCTTGGCCGCATCCATGAAGATCACATCGTAAGTACCGTCCAATTCTTTCAGTATCTCTGTGGCATCGCCTTCCAAAAGAGTGATTTTGTCTTCTCTTCCATATTTATCAAAATTTTCTCTGGCTATGGGGATTCGTTTTTCATATTTTTCTATGGTTGTGATATGGCAATCCGCCGGCGCATATTCACTCATAAGTAACGCAGAAAAGCCGATAGCAGTCCCGACTTCCAGGATGCTCTTCGGCTTTGTGTATGTCAGTAGAAATTTTAACAGGCTTTGCATAGATCTGCGTATGATCGGAACCTGCGTGTCCAGCGCATATTTTTCAATTTCATTCAGCCATGCGGGATTCCCGCTGTCCAGAGAATCGATAAATGCGGACATTCTCTCGTCTATGATCATAATACTCCCCGTTTCTATTGTCCGTTTTTATTGTGCAACGGTTTCCAGCGGTTGTGTCTCGCCGGTCAGTGCGCTGCCGTTATCTATGGTCTCAACGGATTCTTCTTCCGTACTTTCCGTCTGTCCAGCCATGACTTCCATCATTTCCTCTGCGGTCATAGCAGTACTCAGTTCATAAGTTCCGGGGTTCCAATCCTTTTTATACTCAGATAACAGATACTGTAATGCGAACAGTCTGCCGTCTCGTACCAGTCCCTTTTCCTGCATGACCGTACCGATCTCCGTTGCGGACATGTCCGAGGTCAGGGTTACTGTGATCTTACGTCCCTCTCCGGCAGAGACCGCCGGTTCTGTGAAAATACGATAACCGTAGTCATAGCAGGTGGATGCTCCCGTGTAGATCAGATATACTACAACCACCACAAATACTACTTTTAAGATCGTACCCAATACGGCACCCGCCAAATTTGCTGTCTTCATATCTTATGCCCTTTCTTACTCGAACTTCATCTGATCGGTGACATAGAGTCCGATCTCCTGCATCATACGGCAGAAAGCCAATTCCGCAGCAAGAAAATCAGATACCAGCGGATTCTCACGGAACGCTTCATTCTCTCTGGTGAACTGATCAATCTTGTCAAAATTGGTGTCCTTACTGGTCTGCAGTTCAAAGTTTCTGGTCCGGAAATCATCGATCTGCCGTTTCAGCTCCGGCTGCTCTTTGACACGCGCCAATTGCCTCTGATATTCCAGATAGGCATCCGTGTTCCGGATTGCGCCGACCAGTTGTTTCACTGCCTCGTTCACATTTTCGTCCGCTGTAATCTTCATCTGCTTACGACCTTTCCAGCAATCGCTAATATTACACTTCCATAATGATCGGAAGGATCATGGGACGTCTCTTGGTCTTCTTCCATACATAATCACCGAGGACATCCTTGGTAGTAGTCTTCAGTTTGCCCCAATCCGTGATTCCCTTATCCAGGCATGCCTGCAGTGCATCATCCACAGTGCGGCGTGCTTCCTCGATCAGTTCATCGGATTCCTTCACATATACAAAACCTCTGGATACGATATCGGGACCGGCTACCAGCTCACCACTGGCCCTATCCAGACTCATAACCACGATCATAATACCATCTTCTGCCAGGTGCTGTCTATCTCTGAGGACCACATTTCCTACATCACCGACACCCAGTCCGTCTACCAGGATCGCACCGACGGGTACCCTTCCGGCAACTTTCGCCTGTTCCTCGCTGACTTCCAGTACATCTCCGGAAGAGAGGATGAAAATATTGTCCTTGCTGATACCAAGGCTCTCTGCGATCTTTGCCTGTGCTTTCAGGTGTTTATATTCACCATGCACTGGCACCGCATACTTCGGATGGATCAGCGTGTAGATCAGCTTGATCTCTTCCTGACAGGCGTGTCCGGATACATGGGCATCCTGAAAAATAACATCTGCGCCCTTGCGAAGCAATTCATTGATGATCTTGGTAACCGACTTCTCATTTCCCGGGATCGGGTTGGAGGAGAAAATAACCGTATCTCCCGCGCCGATGGTGATCTTGCGGTGCATGTTGTTGGCCATACGGGACAGGGCTGCCATACTCTCGCCCTGGCTTCCGGTGGTGATGATCACCTGCTGTTCATCGGGATAATTTTTCATCTGATCCAGATCCACCAGAGTGTTTTCGGGAATATTAATGCACTCCAGCTTGATGGCGGTATCCAGAATATTCACCATACTGCGGCCTTCCACAGCTACTTTACGGCCAAATTTATAGGCTGTGTTGATGATCTGCTGTACACGATCCACATTGGATGCGAAAGTCGCCACAAAAATTCTGGTATTTTTATGTTCTTCAAATAAGGTATCAAACGTCTTACCTACGGTCTTCTCGGAAGGGGTAAAACCGGGACGCTCGGCATTGGTGGAATCGCACATCAGTGCCAGTACACCCTTTTTACCGATCTCGGCAAAACGCTGTAAATCAATGGCATCTCCATAGACCGGAGTATAGTCTACCTTGAAGTCTCCGGTGTGTACCACGATACCGGCAGGGGAATAAATTGCCAGTGCTGCGGCATCTACGATGCTGTGATTCGTCTTGATGAATTCCACACGGAAATCACCCAGATTGATGGACTGACCGAACTTCACCACTTTGCGTTTGGTCTTCTTCATGAGATTATGCTCTGTCAGCTTGTTCTCAATGATCCCCATGGTCAGACGGGTTGCGTAGATGGGCACATTGATATCACGCAGCACATAGGGCAGTGCTCCGATATGATCCTCATGTCCATGAGTGATGACAAATCCCTTTACCTTATCGATATTATCCTTCAGATATGTTACATCGGGAATGACCAGATCGATTCCCAGCATATCATCCGCAGGGAAAGACAGTCCACAGTCCACCACAATAATACTGTCCTCATACTGGAAGGCAGTAATGTTCATACCGATCTGCTCCAGACCGCCCAAAGGAATGATCTTCAGGCCTGAAGCGTTACTATTCTCTTTTTTCTTTTTCAACGAATTTACCTCCAAATTCTATACGTCTATACAACTGTTCTTAGTGTATGTATCCAGGCGTTAGAATGGATTGTTATGCTTTGCAAAGAAAGACCTGTGATTTACCTCCCGTTTTCACGGCTCTCTTCTCGAAAACTCCCGTGAAAATCAGATATCCCAGATCTTACGATTTCATCAAAATAACGGTTTTTTCTCATGCCCTTCGTGTATTCCCTGTCACTTTTGGCATAAAATCCATTATATGTCGAAATCGGCAAAGCCTCCAATATCCCTCTCTGCCAATCATACAAATCATATATAAATATAAGACCGTCCTTCTCGCAGGACCGCCTGTATTTATCTAAAATTAAATTAAATCAATGTCCTCCAGCATATCCGCAAATACTCCGGATACCGCTTCCAGTTCTTCATCATCGGAGACTACATCATAAATGCTCTCTTCTTCACCATCCTGAGACATATCCTTCAGGATCAGGGCATCTCCGTCTCCCTCTTCCACATCGGTTACCAGGATGTAATTGTGTCCACCGATTCTGGTCTGTTCCAGTACATAAAATTCTACAGGTTCTTCGCCCTCCGGGCGAAATGTGATCTTTTCCAATTTACTCATTCTGATTCCTTTTTCTTCTCATTGTTCCTGCGATCCAGATATCCCTGCAGGATCAGGGTTGCTGCGATCATATCCACGTAATCCTTGCGGTTCTCGCGACGGATTCCCGCTTCCATCATTGCCTTGTCCGCAGCTACGGTAGTCAGTCTCTCATCCCAGAAATATACAGGCAGACCGGTCCTGCGTTCCAGCTTCTCCTTGAACTCTTTGGTCAGTTCCACGCGGACACCCTCGGTATCGTTCATGTTCTTGGGAAGTCCCAGAACGATCTCTTCCACTTCGTTCTCCACGATCAGTTCCTCGATCCGGGCCAGCGTCTGTCGTAATTTATTTTCTTCTTTGCGGCGAATGATCTCCACACCCTGCGCTGTCAACAGCAGACTGTCACTGATTGCCACGCCCACGGTACGTGAGCCGAAATCCAAACCCATGATACGCATGTGGGTCCTCCTGATAACTGTAATTATTTCCAGTGTTTTGTCCTGATATACTCCGTGAGCAGTTCTTCCACCAGTTCGTCACGCTCTACCTTCATGATGAGGCTGCGGGCATTTTTGTGACTGGTAATATAAGTGGGGTCTCCACTCATAATATAACCAACGATCTGATTCACAGGGTTATATCCCTTCTCTGTCAGTGCCTCATATACGGTAGAGAGCACCAGCTTTACGCCGGTCTCAGGTTCTGTCTCTACCTTGAAGTATTGTGTATTTCCTAAGTCCTGCATACGATCCTCTTATTCTGCATTAATGCAATTTCTGTAACTATTCAGAGCCCCATTCGCAAAACCGCTGCTGTGCAGCTCTGAATAGTTGCAAATTTTCCGTTATGCCTTATATTACCGCATTTAATTTGAAAATTCAAGGGGTGATAACAACAGGATCTCATCATTTACAAATCCTTCCACCGTGCCGCGCACTACGGTATTGGTCACCGCTTTTTCGCCGTTCTCTGCCAGGGGAACCGCTACTTTCACATAATCTCTTGTATGTCCCAGTAGATATTCCACTCCGTCCAGCTCCTTTATCTCCTCCAGCAGCACCTCCGCTTCCCTGCCCAGATAATGCGCCCGGAATCGCTTCGACTGCTCTTTCTCCATAGCCAGAAGTTCTCCGCTTCTTATGGTTTTCACGGGATCCGGCACCTGGTGAGACATCACGGCCGCTCTGGTGCCTGCCCGCTTGGAATACTTGAAAATATGCATCTCGAAGAATTGAATCCGGTCTAAAAATTCCTTTGTCTGCGCAAACTCTTCCTCGGTCTCCCCAGGGAATCCCACGATGACATCCGTAGTAATGGCAGGATGATCAAACACCTTGCGGAGCAGTGCTACGCTTTCCGCATATTCTTCGGAAGTGTACTTACGGTTCATACGGCGCAGTGTCGCATCACAGCCGCTCTGTAAGGACAGATGAAAATGTGGACACAGCTTCGGCAGTGCCGCCATTCTTGCTGCGGTCTCCTCTGTGACGATGCGGGGTTCCAGGGAACCGATGCGGATCCGCTCAATACCTTCAATATCATGGATCCGTTCCAGCAGATCGATCAGCTTGCTGCTGCCGGAATAATCTCTTCTCTCCTCGTCTTCTTTTAATACGGAGACACTTTCTCCCCGCTTCCAGGCTTCCTCATCGAAATCAATGCCATAAGAACTGATATGGATACCTGTCAGTACGATCTCCCTGTAACCGTTCTTCGCCATACCGGTGATCTCCCGGATGATATCTTCCGCCCTGCGGCTGCGGACTCTGCCCCTGGCATAGGGGATGACACAGTAAGAGCAGAACTGATTGCATCCATCCTGAATTTTAATATAGGCACGGGTGTGCTCCGCCGTCTGTTTCAGAGTCATTTCTTCGTATTCTGCGGTATGGTTAATATCTATGACAGTAGTGTCATGCAGAGTCTTGTCCACACCATGTCCGGCATTTTCTGCATTCTCCGCCACCGCATCTTCCTGTTCCAGATCCCGTAAATATTCCTCAAGAATGGATGCCAGATCCTTCTTGCGGTTGTTGCCGATCGCCAGATCAATGCAGGGATCCTGCTCCACATCTTCCCTTCCGGTCTGCACATAGCAACCCACTGCCACTACCAGTGCCGCCGGATTTTTCTGCTTCGCACGATGAAGCATCTGACGGCTTTTCCGGTCTGCAATATTGGTAACTGTGCAGGTATTTACAATGTAAATATCCGCGATTTCATCAAATGGTACAATAGTATAACCTTTTTCTTGTAACATTTGTTGCATTACTTCTATTTCATAGGAATTAACCTTACATCCAAGGTTGTGTAATGCTACACTTTTCATAGGATTCCTCACTTTTTTTGTATTGTTTTCGTCTTGACTTTTGGTCGTTCAGCCATTAATATGAAGTCAGAAGGTATGACACACATTAAGGAGGTAGTCAACATGAAGACAGTTCAGATTTCTTTAAATTCTATTGATAAGGTAAAATCTTTCGTAAACGATATTACTAAGTTCGATTATGATTTCGATCTTGTATCCGGCAGATACGTAATTGATGCAAAGTCCATCATGGGTATCTTCAGTTTGGATCTTTCCAAGCCTATCGACCTGAACATCCATGCAGAGGATGGCGCTGATGAGGTTCTGGAAGTATTAAAGCCTTATCTGGTATAAGTTACCGATTCGGAAGTCCGAATACATAGTAAAACAGAGAACACCTTGAGAGACGCAATCCTCTTGAGGTGTTTTTTATATGCCATTCCAAAAAAGTAACTATTCAGTACCTCTGTTTCCCCGGTTCTGAATAGTTACTCTGCATTCGCACTTATGCTTCCGCAATGATCAGTTCTTTGGTCTCTAATGCGGTCTTCACCAGTTCGTCAATCTTCTCATCCAGATTATGTTCATGTCTGCGGATCACCTTTACATTCGGCTTCGTCACGGGATGTTTTGCCACGAAGATGGTACAACAATCTTCATAAGGCAGAATGGAAGTCTCGTAAGTGCCGATCTTCTCGGATACTTCTACGATCTCCTGCTTGTCAAACCCGATCAGAGGACGGTATACCGGTAGTTCACATACTTCATTGGTAGCGATCAGGGAATTCATAGTCTGGGATGCCACCTGTCCGATGCTCTCACCGGTGATCAGGCCCAGGCACTCCGTCTCTTTCGCGATCTGTTCCGCGATCCGCATCATATAACGGCGCATGATGATGGTCAGTTCCTCATGCGGACATTTCTCATAGATATATAACTGAATATCGGTAAAGTTGATCACATGCAGGTAGATCGGTCCGGTATAACGGGCAACGATCTTCGCCAGATCCACTACTTTCTGCTTCGCACGCTCGCTGGTGTAAGGCGGTGCATGGAAATATACCGCATCGATCTTGACGCCTCTCTTGGCGATCATATAACCGGCCACAGGAGAATCAATACCTCCGGAGAGAAGCAGCATTCCCTTGCCGCCGGTACCTACGGGCATTCCTCCGGGACCGGGCAGGATCACGGAATAAATATAGATTTCTTCACGGATCTCAATGTTCAGCATGATATCGGGATGATGTACATCCACCTTCATATTGGGATAAGCCTTCAGGATAGCTTCTCCCATATCCATGTTGATGGTCATGGAATCCTTGGGGTAATTTTTCCGGGCACGTCTCGCTGCCACCTTGAACGTCTGGTTACAGTCGGGATATACCTTTGCAATGTAGTCGATCACGGTCTCACACAGCTTCTCGAAGCCCTCATCCTGTACGTGCACCACCGGACAGATCCCGGAAATGCCGAAGACTCTCTGCAGGTGCGCTACCACTTCATCATAGTCGAATCCCGACTCTGCATCCACGAAGATACGTCCCTGCGTCTTGTGTACCAGGAATTCTCCTTCACATTTTTTCAGTGCGTATTTGATCTGGCGTACCAGAGCATCCTCGAACAGATAACGGTTTTTTCCCTTAATGCCGATCTCGGCATATTTTATCAAAAATGATGTAAACACGTTCTTTTCCTTTCTTGTTTTATCTACGGCTGTATCTGCGTAACATAGGTACTATATTGTACAATGCCCGTAAGCATACGTCAATCTCTTCTTCCGTGGTAAATACGGAAAAGCTGAATCTTATGGTGGAATCCAGCAGGGATTTGTCGACACCGATGGCTTTCAGTGCAGCGGAAGGCTGCGGTTTGTGTGCGGAGCAGGCACTTCCCGCCGATACATAGATTCCCTTGTCCTCCAGTGCATGCAGGAGCACTTCACTTCTGACGCCGGCAAAAGATACGCTGACAATGTGTGCCGCCGTTCCCTCACCGTACGGTGCATCCGGCAGAAGTCCGTTGACCGTCACCTGATCCAGTTCTCTTACGCCCTCGATAAATCGTCTCTTGCAGGCACAGAGTCTCGCATGATCCTCATCGAAACGACTGTACAGCATTTCCGCTGCTTTTGCAAGTCCTGCAATCCCCGGTACATTTTCCGTACCGGAACGAAGATTCTGCTGCTGTCCGCCTCCGAATACAATGGGTTGGATCTTGACCTTGTCTCCCACATATAAAAGTCCGACACCCTTCGGTCCATGGATCTTGTGTCCGCTGACCGACAATAGGTCGATGTGCATCTTTTTCGGATAGATCCTGGATTTGCCGAATCCCTGTACCGCATCCACATGGAACAGCGTATCCGGGTTCATCTGTTTGATCAGAGCTCCGGCTTCCTCAATGGGCTGCAGGGCTCCGATCTCGTTATTCGTGTGCATGATAGATACCAGAATGGTCTCCGGCGTCATAGCTTTCCTTAAGTCTTCCAGCCGGATACGTCCGCAGGGATCCACCGGCAGATAAGTGACGCGATACCCCTGGCTCTCCAGATAACGCATAGTCTGCAGGATAGCGGGATGTTCGATTTGCGTCGTGATCAGATGATTGCCTCTACGGCAATTCGCCAAGGCGCAGCCGATCAACGCCATATTATCGGATTCTGTTCCCCCGGAAGTAAATAAAAGTTCTCTCTCCTCCACCTTCAGTATCCTCGCCAGAGTCTCCTTGGCATAACGGAGGTATTTCTCTGCCTCCACTCCCTTCATATGCAGGCTGGAGGGATTTCCGTAATCTTCACACATGATCTTTGTCATCAATTCGGCTACTTCCGGAAAAGTTCTGGTCGTAGCGGAATTGTCCAAATAGACTTCCATTCTCTTCTTCTCCTTGCTATCTATCTGTGTAGCAGCTACTCAAAGTCCATTCGCCGGATCGCTCTTTCAAAACTTTCCGTTTACTCTGAATAGTTACTATATTCTTCTTATGATTAAAATATGCCAAAAGCAGATACTCTGTGCCGCCCATCCGCTAATTTTCCAACTGATACATCAGCCATGCGATAGTCGTAAATCCGGCTGTCTCTGTACGAAGAATCCTCTTGCCCAGCGTAATGGGTTGGATTCCGGCCTCTGTGGCGGTCCGGATCTCCTCCGGATCAAAGCCGCCTTCCGGACCGATGAAAATAGCGATCCGCTGACCCGGCTTTACACTTTCGATCAGCTGTTTCGTCTGTTCCATCCCCTCTGCCAGTTCGTATGGCACCAGCTTCAGATCCATTTCTGATGCCATTTTCACTGCCTGTGCATAGCTCATTACAGGTGCCACCGTCGGGATCACACCTCGTTTGCTCTGCTTGGCGGCTGCTTCCGCAATTCCCTGCCAGCGCTTTATTTTGCTGTCCGCTTTTTTCTCATCCAATTTCACCACGCAGCGTTTCATTGCTACTGGAATCACCTGAAAAGCTCCCAGTTCCACTGCTTTTTGAATAATGAGTTCCATTTTATCCGCCTTGGGCAGCCCCTGGAACAGGTAGATCTTTGCGGGAAGCTCCACACCATCTTCCTTGATAAAACGTAGTTCCAGACGAACACAGTCTTCCTCCAACGCCAGGATCCCGCAACGGTATTCCCTGCCGTCGATTCCGTTGCTGACCGCCACTTCCTCACCGGGACGCATCCGCAGTACATTTTTGATATGATTCACATCGTTCCCCCGGATGATGACGCTTTTTCCCGCCACATCGATCTGCTCCGGTTCTACAAAAAACTGATACATAAACACTCCCGCTTCCGACTTCTAGTTCTTCCTTGCGGTCACACTGACCCATTCTCCCTGATAAGTGACTTCCAGTACTTCCAGGCCTGCTGCCTTCACTGCCTCCACCACAGTCTGCTCCTTGTCATCAATAATTCCGGAGGTAATGTAGATACCGCCCTTTTTCAATTGATGTACGATCACGGGAGTCAGTGGCACCAGCACATCTGCCAAAATATTGGCTACCACGATATCATAGCACTCATAACCCACTTTGTCCTGTACTTCTTTATCGGTAATGATGTTGCCGATCATCATGTCGAATTGTGCCGGATCAATGCCGTTCACTTCACAGTTCTGTGCCACAGCTTCCACCGCACAGATATCCAGGTCAGTTCCCACAGCATGTTTTGCGCCAAACATCAGAGATAAAATTGCCAGAATACCACTGCCGGTTCCTACGTCCAGAAGCTCCGTCTCTGGGGTAATGAACTTGCGCAGCTGACGGATACACAGCTGTGTAGTCTCATGCATCCCGGTACCGAACGCCGTGCCGGGATCGATATGGAGCACCATTTTATCGGTATCCTCAGGCTTGATATTTTCCCAGGAAGGGATGACCAGGATGTCATCAATATAGAACTGATGGAAATACTGCTTCCAGTTATTGATCCAGTCAATGTCCTCCGTCTCATCCACGACGACGGAACCTTCTCCAATATCCATAAACTGACGTAAATCTTCCAGTTCCTGCTTCACATCGGCAAGCACTGCTTCGGTGGTAGTCTTCTCACCAGCTACTTCCAGACTGCCGTCTTCTTTTTCCTCTACGAAAAAGCTTAAGTATGCAATGCCATCATCCTCCGGTCCGTCCGGCAGGATGTCCACGAACATCTGCTCCTTCTCCATCGCAGTCAGAGGCACCTTGTCCTCGATCTGTGCACCCTCCAGTCCCAGATCATACAGGGTACTGATAATAATATCTTCCGCATCTGTCACGGTCTTTATTCTGAATTTCACCCACTTCATATTGTGATTCCTTTCTGTTTTGGTTATTTTAATTCGTTACTTGCGGCTCACAAATTCGTGCTATCGCACTCTATATCATCAGCCCTGTCTTTTCCTTGCTCTTCTCGATCCTGTGGTTCAATTTGCGGAATGGCGGTTCCAGTGCCAGTCCCAGTAATAATGCGATGATCAGGAACAGTACCATTTTGCCCACATTGATCCAGTAATCCACACCGTACATTCCTGCAATACATTCTTTAAACGCTTTCATGCCAAACTGGAACGGCAGGAAAGGATAGATCCACTGAAACACCTTCGGCAGCGCCTCAATGGGGAAGGTTCCTCCGCTTCCCGCTACCTGAATGACCATGACCACGATGGCCAGTGCCTCTCCCACATTGCCGAAAGCAAACGTCACGGAATACATAAAACAGCTGAACGCCGCACTTGCCACAGCTGCTGCCAGCCAGTATAGAAATTTATGCTGGCACTGGATCTCAATGTAGTAGAGATTGCCCAGGATCGTCAGCAGTGTCTGTGCCTGTCCGATGAGGAAAAACAGCAGATATCTGCCAAAGTATCTTTCATACTCTTTGTAATGATCTCCGGGATCAATGGGTTTCACACCCACATGGATGATAGCCACTAAAAACAGCGCTCCCACCCAGATCGCCAGGATCGTGTAAAACGGCGATGCCGCGGAGCCGTAGTGCTCCACCGGATAGACCGGTACCGTCTGAAGCTTCACCGGTGATGATACGAATTCCGCCACGGAAGTTGGATCGCTGGCCATGGCTTTCAGAATATCTTCATAAGAATCCGCTCCGGTGATCCGTTTTATATTATCCGCTATTTTACTTACCTTGTCCAGCAGTTCCTGTGCAATTGTCAGGGAATCCTGCAGGCTTAAATTGCCTTCCCGGATGGTCTGCTCATATTCTCCCAGAATATCCGAGATCTCATCCATATTCACATTCGTTCCGTTCATCATAGCCGCGGCATTTAAAAATGCCTGCTGCATGGATTTCCCGGTATTCCGGAAAGAAGGTCTGACATTATTATTGTAATCATTCATCAGGTTGTTCAGCTGCTTATTGCAGATCTGAATCTGTTCCCGGATCTGTGCCCGCAGCGTATTCACATCCGTGTCTACCTGACCCTTGCTGTTCTGCAGCTGTTTTAAATCCGCCTCGATATTTTTCAGAGACTGCTTGATCGCCTGAATCTGCGCATCCTGTCCGGTGACCAGGCTTCCCAGCACATCCATGTTGGCCTGCATTCCCTGTACCAGACCGATCGCCATTCCCAGTCCGGTATCGGTAGTACTTCCGATATTGTTACTGCCCATCTGATCCAGCAACCCATCCGAGAACACAGACAGATACTGTAACGCTTCCGTCACCATATCCATACTGCTGCTCACCATATCGCCCATAACATCCACTGCATCTACGCTGGAATTGATCATGGTCTGCATACCGATCATGGTATTTCGTCCGTTCTCCAGTACATTGTCCATATCCGGAAGCATATTCCGGCTGGTGGCCATGATCATCTCCGCAGAACTCATAATACTCTGGAAGGACTGCAGCATTACCACATAATCCTGCAGCTGTGCCTTTACGGAATCCAGTGAACCTGTCACACTGACCTGTCCGCTTGCATTCGCCATGGACAGTGCATTTCCGGCTTTCATGGCAGCTTCTGCCACGGTGCTGACAAATGTGGCATTCACCTGCTCCTGCACGGCATTTTTCGCTTTTCCGGTAATCTTGGGTGCGATACCGTTCTTTTTCTCGTTTTCATAATAGTAAATGGTAGGATGATCCACTTCTCCGTCCAGGAATCCCAACATCTCCTGTGTGAAGTTCTCCGGAATGATCAATGCCGCATAGTAATCACTGTTCTTAACTCCTTCCAGGGCTTCTTCGGTAGTCCCCGGGAATACCCACCCGATGGTGGTATTGGCCCCCAAAGCCTCCAGCACACTGTCTCCTACATTCAGGGAAAGTCCCATGATCTCCGCTCCGGCATCATCGGAAGCCACCGCCACCTTCAGCTGACTGGTAGCTGCAGGTTCATAGGGATCCCAGTTGGAGAAAATATTGAACCATGCATACAGTGCCGGGAGAATACTCAGTCCCATAATAATAACAACTGCCACCACATTATTGCTGATCCGACGGATATCGGTGGTAAATATTTTCCAGATGTTACGCATATTACTCGCCTTCCTCCCCGTCTTCTGTTTCTTTTATTTCTTCTGCTTCGTCTTTTTTCTCTTTCATTTCTGCCTGTGTCTCCGCCGGGGAGTTCAGTCCCTCACCGATCATTTCCCGGGTCTTGCGAATGATCTGTGCCGCTCTGTCAAAATCCGCAGGGGTTACTGCTTCGATCGTTCCCTCTTCCCCCTTTAGTTCCATTATCTTTTCCTGCAAGTTATGATCCATATATTCCACAACGATCAGATAGATCGACAGGGCGAACAGTGACACGATCCACAGGATCAGAAAGATCACTTTATTGCTGCCGGTCAGGAACAACAATGCCAGGAAAAACAGGGGCACGATCCAGATGCACTTCAGACCGATCTTGATTCTTTTTCTGTTTTTTTCATGAAGGGTCTGCTCATAGTCCAACACCTTCTGAAAAATCTCTTCGTAGTCTCTTTCCATGAAATTTCCTTTCTGTCCTACTTTCTGTCTTATTTTCTGCCTTACTTTCTGCCTTACTTTCTGCCTATTCGGTACTTCATTCGCAAAACCGCTCCTGCGGAGCTTTCCTTTTGCTCATGAAGTTACCTCGCCCTATAAACATTGCAAAATCTTCTTACGAATGCTACCATTCGACGAATATTATGCAATGTTTACATGGCTCCGAATAGGCATCACATGAGTTCCGTGTCTTCCATTCTCTCTTCCACAAAGTGATTCAGTTTGACGAAAGGGATCCGGATCACCAGGCCGATCAGCAGGCCCTCCAGCATAAACAGGATCAGCTTTGCCAATGCTTCCATATAGGCCGTTCCGTACATTCCCGCCAGCGCCTCACGCATTGCCGTAATGGCATAGGGGAATGGGAAAAAGATATATATTTTCTGATAAGTATCCGGCAACAGTTCAATCGGGAACGTGCCGCTGGATCCCGCGATCTGCAATACCATGACAATGACGCAGACAGCCTTACCCACATCTCCGAATGCCAGTGTCAGCGAATAGATCAACAGGGAAAATGCAGTTGCCGTAAAGCTTGCCGCCAGGAAAAACAATGCCGGCTCCACAATATTGACCTTCAACAGCCACAGATCTCCCGCTACGATAATAGCTGCCTGAATCTGTGCCAGCAGGAAAAACAGCAGATATCTGCCGAAATACAACTGATAACTCTGTGCATTTTCCAATCCTTTCGGAGAAGCTTTTACTTTCACCAGTGCCACCAGTATCGTAGACCCTACCCAGATGGCCAGTGTAGAATAAAACGGAGTCATAGCGGATCCGTAGGTGGCCACAGGATACATGGCAACAGTCTCCATGGTCACCGGAGATGCAAAATAAGCTCCCAGGCTATCCGGGTCACCGCCCAGGAAACGCACCAGAATATCCATCATTTCTTCTTCGGAAGCACCCTCCAGCTGTTCCGTCAGGTCTGTCAGTTTGTCGCTGATGCTGTCTACCACGCTCTGAATCTGGCCAAGGCTTTCACTGGTGCCGTCCACTGCGTCACCTACGCCTTCCATGACCACACCCACATTTTTCACCGTGTTACTCAGAGTATTTACCAGTCCGGTCACCTGATTCAGGGAATCTGTCATATTGGTCAGCACTCTCTGCATCTGCGGTACCAGGTTATTTTTATAAATGCCCTGCATATTGCTTACATTATTTTCGCAGCTGTCGATAACGCTCTTCAGGTTATTCATGGCATTGTTGACATTGACTTTTGCCTTCTCCGCCGCCTGCTCATCCGTAGCTTCCAGCACACTGCCCACCACGGTGTTCATCATATCCAGTTCCTTCTGCATTGCCTTCAGTGCCTCAATGGCCGCGTCAGAAGCCGCACTTCCTCCATTGCCGCCGGCACCTGCGTTGCCTCCGGAGACAGAAGCATCCCCTCCGGAGACGCTGCCCTGTAATTTCTGCTGCAACAGTACTGCCAGCAGATCATTCACCTGTCCGTTCAGGGTATTGGTATCCCTCGCCACTTTGTTCAGATCTTTGGTCATCTGCGCCGTATCATCCGCCAGTTTACTGGCATCCAGCGTCTTTTTCATATTTTCCAGGGAATTGTTGATATTCGCCATGGAAGTATCAATATTATTGCTGAAATCAGCCAGCGTGTCCCGGGTCGAAGACAGATTCTGACTGCTCTGGTTCAGGCTGGCAGTCGTCGCATCCAGTTTCTTCTGCATTGCCGGAATTTCATAATTTACATGGGTGATCGCAGCTTCCAGTCGGGTATTTCCCGCGCGGAAAGAGTCGATCATCGCGCTGTATTCTTTCAGATTGTCGTTAAGTTCTGCGAGATCCGCGCGGAATTCATCCACGTAACTGCCACCCTGCACCTGCGCCGATACGGAATTGCTCTCTTCAAAAATGGTAGTGGCTGCCACTTTAATAAATGTCTCGTTAATGGTGTTCTGTAACGTTCCCGCTACCGTATCCGTGATCTTCGTAGCAATGGCATTGCTCTTTTGATTCTGATAATAGATCAGCGCCGGATTCTCGAAATCATCCGAAAATGCATTATACATACTGTATGTAAACTTATCGGTGATCACAATAGCAGCATAATATTTTCCTGCTTCCACACCCTCTTCTGCTTCTTCCTCTGTGTCCGGAAAAATCCATTTTACGCTGGTATTAGAATGCAGACTCTCCAGAACGGATTCTCCCATATTTACCACGGAACCATCCTTTAACGTGTAGTCCTGATCCAATGACACCACTGCTACGGGAATCCCACCGGTATTGGCATAAGGATCCCAGTTGGCAAAAATATTAAACCAGGCATACAGTGATGGGATCACGCACAACCCAATAATTATGATCAGTGCAAAAGGCTGTTTCACTAATTGTTTGACATCTTTTGTGAAAATTTTCCATATATTTTTCATCCGACTTCTATAGACTCCTCATGTGTATCTGTATTATATTGCTGATTCATGCGCTGTTCAGCTTCGCATACCCCCAGCAACAGAAAAAAGAAAGGGGTATTCAATACCTGCTGAAAGCTGATCAAAGAATGCATTCCATAAGTAAAAAGCAGCATGATCGCCATGGAATTTCTGCGGTATTTCCGCAATGCGGTAAGAAATACGGCTGCATAAGCAGTAGTTCCCAGCACCCCCAGGTTGATCAACGTGGTAAGCCATTCATTGTGTGCATTCGTAAAAATCGAACCGGCAAAATAGCCTTTATCAAATAGTACCGTGCCTCCCGGTAACACCTGTTCCAAATAAGCTGCAAAGCAATCCGGTCCGGCCCCCAGCAGCTTCTGCTTAAGATCTCCCCGGCAGAAACCCTGCCATGCCATCTGCCATAACATTCCCCGGCGATTGCCCCATTCCACAAAATCGCTGCCCTGCAGTTTCAAAATATACCATATTATCACACCCGCAGCCAACAACAGACTGCCGCACAGTGCTCCGATCTGTAGCGCCCTCTTTTTCTTTTCCGGAAGAGCATAATGTATCCCGCAGAATAACAGACACACTACTGCAAGCAGAAACCATCCCTGCCATACTGCCATTTTTCTTGCAATACCATCCTGTAATAAAATATCATAGGTTCCCAGGGATTGCATCACCTTTCCCCACAATAACATTCCAACGCAGGCTCCGGACAACAGGACAAGCAACGGCTCCCAAAGTCCGTTTTTTTTACGACTGCTCCAAAAACATATCCACAGTGTTACACATGCCACCATCACACCGCCGTCACTTCCCTGTAAAAACAACATCATCACCACAAGGACATTACCGCCTCCAAGCAAAATGGAAGCAGCTCTTCTCCCCTCTTCCGCAGCCTTACAAAAAAGTGACAGTGACAGAGGAAGCATCACACTGTAATACCCGCTGAGCCAGTTATTATTTCCCAAAGTACTGAGCATATGTGTATATTCCCAGTCCCCTACCACATAGCCCTTCAGCAGTCCCAGAGGATCATAACCCAGTTTTTGGAGCAATCCTATGAGTGCCACTATGACAGACGCTGCTTCTCCCAGATATAAAATCCGGATGCATTGTCCGCTATAATCCGCTGCCATCAGAAATCCGCCTACCATCAGGCAGATGGTGACAGCGCCCATGTACCATTCCCATTCTCCGACCCAGGCGGTCCTTCCGTAAGAACTACAGATGGCAGACAATAATGCGCAAAATCCATATAAGCAGACGGCCGTCACAACACTATGCTCTCTGCACCATCTGATTATTTTTCCCCCGTTTTTTCTCATATACATACCGGAACTACTGCTGTTTTCCATCCGGCAGCTTCTTACCACAGCGATGATCTGTACCGCCAGACAAATCCCCATACAGATCAGAGAGATATTGCGATATAAATAATATTTGCTATCGCCCAATTTGTAATATCCATTTCCGGGAATATAGTACAGCGGCAACACGACCAGAACGGCAGCCATATAGATCTGACATACTGTTTTCAGAAATTCCTCTCGCCGATTCTCCATTCCTGCCCGTCTCCTTTGTGCCACAGCCTGTATAACTACTTGAATTGTATGCGTTTCTCCTTATTCTGTCAAACCATTCGCTCTTTACAAAATGGTGAATTTGTATATTAATTTCAAAGCAAAAAATACCACCCGGGACAGTAAAGTCATCCGGGTGGTACTTAACTATTTCCAAAACTTCTTTTTCTTGCCATCCTTGGAGTCTTTCTCCTTAGATCCGTTTTCTCCTGCTTCGGTTGCATTTTTCACTGCATTCAGGGAATCTCCGGTCAGTGCATCGAACTGCTTCAGCAGTTCCTTAGCCTCCGGTTTTAATTTATCGGGTGTCTCTACCACCAGTGTTACATAGTGGTCACCGCGGACATCCTTATTTCTCCAGGAAGGAACACCCTTGCCACGCAGACGGATCTTGGTATCTGTCTGCGTTCCTGCCTTCACATCATAGACCACCTTACCGTCTACGGTGTCGATCAGTACTTCCCCGCCCAGTGCAGCCACTGCAAAAGAGATGGGAACGGTAGAGAAGATATCGAATTCCTGTCTTTGGAAGATCGGATGACGACCGACAATTACCTCTACCAGCACATCGCCTCTGGGGCCGCCGTTAACACCCGGCTCACCCAGTCCCGGCATACGGGTGGACTGTCCGTTGTCAATACCTGCAGGGATATCTACTGCATAACGCTTCTTCATCGGAATGTATCCGGTACCACGACAATCCGGACACTTCTCCCTGATCACCTTACCGGTTCCCTGACAGTCAGGACAGGTCTGTACATTACGTACCGTACCAAAGAATGACTGCTGGGTAAATACAACCTGACCCTTACCACCGCACTTGGAACAGGTCTCGGGGCTGGTACCCGGCTTTGCGCCGGAGCCGTTACAGGTCTTACAGGTCTCTTTTACCGTCAGGTCAATTTCTTTCTTGCAGCCAAAAACAGCTTCTTCAAATGTAATATGCACGCTGGTGCGGATATTGGCGCCCTTCATAGGTCCGTTATTTCTGGCACCTCTGCTTCTTCCGCCACCAAAAATATCTCCGAAAATATCTCCGAAGATGTCTCCAAAATCTGCACCGTTAAAGTCAAATCCACCGGCTCCGCCTGCACCACCGTCAAATGCCGCATGACCATACTGATCATACTGGCGTCTCTTCTCGGGATCACTCAGCACGGCATAAGCCTCGGAAGCTTCTTTAAACTTCTGTTCTGCCTCCTTGTCTCCGGGGTTCATGTCGGGATGGTATTTTTTCGCCAGTACACGATATGCTTTTTTGATTGCAGCATCATCTGCATTCTTATCTACACCGAGGACCTCGTAATAGTCTCTCTTTTGCTCTGCCATTTCTGCACCTCTATCACATAAATCTTAAGACGGTTATGCACAGGGCACGCTTTCGCATACCCTGTGCCGCCTGTTATCACAATCACTGTTACACAGCATCTACTGTTATATCACGGATTGCTCTGTTTGTGAAGTTATTTATACTTCTCTGAAATCTCCGTCGATGACATCATCATCTGCCGAAGAACCTGCATTGCTGCCGCCGGCCTGTGCATTCATGTCAGGACCTGCGCCCTGAGCTCCCTGCTGTGCCTGTGCAGCCTGCTCATACATCTTGGTGAATACGGACTGTGCACTCTGGGTCAGTTTCTCTTTTGCAGCCTTCAGTTCATCTACATCGCTGTCGCTCATTTCCTGATCCTTGGTTCTCTCCAGGATTGCCTTAACAGCTTCCAGATCAGCCTGTACCTGAGTCTTGTCACTCTCGGGTACCTTGTCACCTACTTCGTTCAGAGCCTTCTCGGTCTGGAATACGAAAGAGTCTGCTTCGTTTCTTGCCTCGATAGCTTCCTTACGCTTCTTATCCTGTGCTTCGAATTCAGCTGCTTCCTTGACAGCCTTCTCGATATCGGAATCGGACATGTTGGAGCCAGCGGTAATAGTGATGTGTTGCTCCTTGCCGGTACCCAGATCCTTAGCGGATACATTTACAATACCATTGGCATCGATATCGAAGGTAACCTCGATCTGAGGGATTCCTCTGGGAGCGGGAGCAATACCGTCCAGACGGAACTGTCCGAGGGACTTATTATCCTTGGCGAACTGACGCTCACCCTGTACTACGTTGATATCTACTGCGGTCTGATTATCAGCAGCGGTAGAGAAGATCTGGCTCTTCTTGGTAGGAATGGTTGTATTTCTCTCGATCAGTCTGGTAGCAACACCACCCATGGTCTCGATGGACAGAGACAGAGGAGTTACATCCAGTAACAGAATATCACCGGCACCTGCATCACCGGCAAGCTTACCACCCTGGATAGAAGCACCGATTGCTACGCACTCATCAGGATTCAAAGACTTGCTGGGCTCTTTACCGGTCAATGCTCTTACCTTATCCTGTACAGCAGGGATACGTGTGGAACCACCTACTAACAGTACCTGACCCAGATCAGAATAATTCAGGCCTGCATCCTTCATAGCGTTCTGTACGGGGATAGCGGTCTTGTCAACCAGATCTCTGGTCAGTTCATCGAACTTAGCACGGGTTAAGTTCATATCAAAGTGCTTAGGTCCTTCTGCGGTTGCGGTAATGAAAGGCAGATTGATGTTGGTGGTCATTGCACTGGACAGCTCTTTCTTAGCCTTCTCAGCTGCTTCCTTCAGTCTCTGCATAGCCATCTTATCACCGGACAGATCTACGCCTTCTGCCTTCTTGAATTCATCCAGCATCCACTGAATGATCTTGTTATCGAAATCATCACCGCCAAGGTGTGTATCACCGTTGGTAGCCAGTACTTCGATGACACCGTCACCGATCTCGATGATAGATACATCGAAGGTACCACCACCAAGGTCGTATACCATGATCTTCTGCTCTTTTTCATTGTCCAGACCATAAGCAAGTGCTGCTGCGGTAGGCTCGTTGATGATACGCTTTACATCCAGACCTGCGATCTTACCGGCATCCTTGGTAGCCTGACGCTGAGCATCATTGAAGTATGCGGGAACTGTGATAACTGCCTCGGTAACCTTCTCACCCAGATAGCTCTCTGCATCTGCTTTCAGCTTCTGCAGGATCATTGCGGAGATCTGCTGAGGAGAGTACTTTTTGCCGTCGATGGTACGGCCACGATCGGTACCCATATCTCTCTTAATAGAAGAGATGGTCTTCTCTGCGTTAGTAACTGCCTGACGCTTTGCAGGCTCACCGACCAGTCTCTCACCGGTCTTGGTAAATGCTACAACAGAGGGTGTGGTTCTTGCGCCTTCTGTATTTGCGATAACGGTGGGTTTACCACCTTCCATAACAGCTACACAGCTGTTGGTTGTACCTAAGTCAATACCAATAATCTTACTCATAATATTTTCCTCCTGTTTTTACTCTCTGTTTTCATTTTATAGTTTCTATTTTCAAAAATATGTGATAATCAAATTATTGAACAACGCCTACCATGCTGTGTCTTACGACCATGTCATGATATGTGTAGCCCTTCTGAAGTTCCTGGGCTACCACACCGGATTCATACTCATCGCTCTCCACCTGCATCACTGCGTTGTGAAGGTTCGGGTCGAATTCCTGTCCGACTGCCTCGATGGGTTTTACACCGATATTCTCAAGCTCTGTCATCAGCTGTTTGTAGATACGGTTCATACCGTCTACAAAAGGATCTTCTTTGGATTCCTCGGGAACCGTTGCCAGACCTCTTTCAAAATTATCTACTACCGGAAGGATCTTCTCGATCACACTCTTGGCACCGGTATCGAACATCGCCTGTTTCTCTTTATCGGTTCTCTTACGGAAGTTCTCGAACTCTGCCATCTGACGCTTTACTCTGTCTTCCAGCTGATCGATCTTCTCCTTGTAGGAATCTTCCTTTTTGTTCAGCTTTGCCTGCTTCTTTGCTGCCTTTTTGTCTTCCTTGCTCACAGGCTCCTCATCTTCTGTCTCTTCTTCCTTCAGTTCTTCGGCATCCGAAAGATCCTGTTCCATTTCTTCCTCTAATATTTCTTTTTCCTGATCTGCCATTCTTACTTTCCTTTCTGGAATCTGTCTATTCTTTGCGGTAAAGGTCATCCAACTGGTTCTGCACCGTCCGCAGCGTTCCGATGACCTTGTCATAATCCATTCTCTTGGGACCTATGATTCCTATGGTTCCCTTCATGCCTTCGCCTAATTCATAAGTAGCGGTCACAACACTGCAGTCCTTCATACCCTGCACCGGTGTCTCGTCTCCGATGTACACCTGGATACCTGTGCTGCCCTCGTCTGCCAGGGATTCCTGGATCAGACCGCCTAACTGCTGCTTCTCCTCGAAAGCATTGATCAGTTCACTTGCCTTGGACTGATCTGCCAGCTCCGGATACCGGAAAATGTTGTTCGCGCCGCTGGTGTAGATCTCCAGATCTTCGTCTGCCTTGATGGCATCTGCCACGGCATCGATCACCTCACTGACGATCTCACTGTGGATTCCGGCCTGCTGTTTCATCGCTGCGATCATTCCCAAATTGATCTCCTCCATGGACAAACCATTGAGGTGTGTGTTCAGCAGGATATTCAGCTTCAAAAGCGTCTCATCATCCAGTTCCCGATCCACTGCCAGGATATTGTTCTTGATCACATTGCCTTCGGCAACGATGACTGCCAAAATCTGTCCGGCATCTACCCGGGACAGCTGGATGAACTTCACCTTGTTATGATGTACCTGCGGAGCACTGATCATGGTGGCATACTGTGTGTTCTGAGCCAGGGTCTTGACTACCTGTTTTAACAGGTTCTCCAGCTTATCCTGTCTCTCTAAGAGCATATCCTTCATCTCATTGACTTCCTGCTCTCTGGTCGCCATCATGGTATCCACATAGAAGCGATATCCCTTATCGGAAGGAATTCTTCCTGCGGAAGTGTGGGGCTGTATAATATAACCCATCTCCTCCAGATCTGACATCTCATTCCGAATGGTTGCCGAACTTAGATTCAGATCCGTATATTTCGAAATGGTCCTGCTGCCTACCGGCTCTCCCGTTTCCAAGTAGTTCCGGATAATGGCTTGCAATATAATTCTTTTTCTGTCATCCAATTGCATTCCAGCACTCCCTTTGGGATTATTAGCACTCGTCTAAAAGGAGTGCTAACATCTTCTTACCCTAAAATATCACTACAGGATATTATTGTCAACTGATTTTCCCAAAAATAATTCTAAACAAACTATTAAAAAAACTATTCCGAGTTCCATTCGCAAAATCGCCTCTTCGGGCTTTTCTGAATCGTTTCCATACAAAGACAGGACCGGCACTATTCCAGTACCAGTCCTGTCTCTAAATACACGGGAAGTGCCCGTACATATACCATTTCTATTGCGCCTCCGATAATGATCAGGAAGCATACCGCAATGCCTGCATTTACCAGCCATCTCGGAAAAGTCCTGCCTCTGAAGCTGATTTCCGAAAGCTTCTGAATCCCTTTTGTCATGTAATACATTAGCGGGATCAATGCCGGGAGCAGGTAACGTCCCTGGTTCTGATAATCTGTGGTATATGCATAATAAATTGTCAGAAAAACCGGCATGAAAATGCAATACAACATATTGATATGAAAGAACCATTCTCTTCCGGATATTTTACGCCGCTTTTTATAACGGATCAGATACAGAAGCGCTCCCACAATGCCTGCTGCAAAAAATACTTTATATGCCCGGTACAGCCAGATGGAGCCATATATGGACATGGAACCAAATGCCCCCACAAAGCTGTGGAACAGTCCGGACAAGGTATATCGTTCCCGGAACATTTCGAATACTGTATATCCCATGGAGTGATAGGTCTGCATCGTCAGGGGATTTACGCTCTCTACCGCATACTGTATTGCCATTTTTTCCCGGGTGGCAAGTCCTAACAGATCTCCGTCCAGTACTATATAACTTCGAATGAACCACCATCCGATTCCTATCAGGACCACCGCCGCAATAAAGCAGCCGTATTTTAACATCTTCTTCCAGTCATAAAAATAACCGCCGCTCTCCTTTTTCTGTAAAAAGAACATAACAAACAGCAAAATGCAGCTTACGATATATCCATAGGCATTATAATAAGAAAGTGCGCATAAAATAATACCTGCGCTCATCCACAGACTGTTCCGGACATTGATGCCGTCCCGGTAAACACAGATCAGTGCATACACCATCATCGCCGTGGACAACATGCAGCAGGAATCCGTATTCACATAGGTATGCATAAACAGCCCTTCCGGCAGATAGGTCACCGCAAAGCAGAACAGCCAGCGGAATCTGTCATCCTGAAATACTCTCTTCCCGATAAAGTATACCACGACTGCCATCAGCAGTCCGAAAGTCACATTCACCAGACGTGCAGTGTACAGCAACGCGATCTCGGATTCCGTGAACAGGCTGACAAAACGCATGATATACCCCTGTACAATATATGGAAATACGTTATACAGTGCATAAGAAAATCCATACGCCGGAATCCGCACTTCTTCCTCCAGTCCCGTGGGGATTCTGCCGTATTTGCAGATAAACTGCGGAATCAGATATCTCGCATGCTCATCGGGCGGGTTACCGAACAGGGGCGGTGTATTGGCGAGGGGCTGCAGCAGGGCGATGGTAAGCGCCAGTGCCAGAAAACCCAGCAGATATAATGTAAAAATAATCTTTTCTGATTTTTTCTGCATTCTGTCATCCTTTAACATTGTGATAATAATGATACAAAGACCCCAAAGTGATTATTCAACTTTGGGGCCTGCTCACAAGTATTCTTACGAATGCAAGCATTCGACGTATACTTTGCTCATTTTATCTGACTCTGGATAATTATATGTAGAAGCTTCCGGTGGTCTCTTTGTTCATTACATAGTAAACCATGTTCTCTTCGGGTTTTACATATAATTCTACGCTGGTCAGATCAGCTGCCTTCTGCTTCAGATCGTATTTCCATACATCCTTTGCAATCTTCAGCAGATCTTCCTGAGAATAGGACTTGCCGCCGAACTGAACACTGATCTCGCTCTTTAACTCTGCCTTTTTTGCTGCGGGTTTCTTAGCGGGTGCTTTCTTAGCGGTTTCCTTTTTTGCTGTCTCTTTCTTAGCTGCGGGCTTTTTAACCTCTGCCTTTACAGGTGCTTTTACTTCGGCCTTTGCTACAGGTGCCTTCTCAGCTTCCTTCGCAGCGGTCTTGGTTTCTGTCTTAACTGGAGTTGTCGGTGCTGCTTTCTTCACTTCTGCCTTAGGCGCTTCCACTTTCGCTGCTGCTACTGGTGCTACAGTTTTCTTAACTATTGCCATGTTACCGTCTCCCTTCTGTACGAATCATGTACAAAAAATATTTCATTCTCCTCACAAGTACCGTATTCCGGCGCTCGATAAGGGTAGTGTATTCCATTTCCTTATAATTGTCAACTGTTATGCGAATACAAGGAAGTACAGTAATACGATAATCCCCAGTACGATCCGGTACCATCCGAAGACCTTAAAGTCATGCTTTTTGATATATCCCATCAGGAAGCGAAGCACGAACAGGGATACAATAAAGGATACCACCGTACCGACCAGAAGGCAGGCAAGCTCCATTCCCGTGAATGCAAATCCAAACTTCAACAATTTCAGAAGACTCGCTCCAAACATAACAGGAATCGCCAGAAAGAAGGTGAATTCCGCTGCCACTGTTCTCGATATACCAATCATAATAGCTCCCAGGATCGTAGCTCCGGAGCGGGAGGTTCCGGGCAGTGCCGCCGCTACCAGCTGGCACAGACCGATGATCAGTGCATCTCTGTAGGTCAGCTGAGACAATTTTGTTGTGGTAGGTACACGGTCCTTATTCCAATTCTCGATCACGATAAACAGTATGCCGACCACTACCAGCATTACAGCTACCACTATAACCTGGATCGTAACGCCGCTGCTTCCGATCTCTTTTTGGAAGGCTTCTCCCACCGCATCATCAAATAACAGACCATATACGACTGCCGGGATACATGCCACAACGATCTTCACCCACATCCAGAAAGCATCCATGCTCAGTGCCACATTTCCCACTGCGGGATCTTTTGCGGATTTTACGATGCCTCCCTTTTTCGGCTGCTTATTTTTCTTCAGGTAAAAGGGCCAGATCTTGTTCCAGAACAATACAACCACCGCTAAAATAGCTCCCAGCTGAATGACTACATCGAACATATCGAAAAAGCCTTCACTGGTCTGTTGAAAAGGGATCAGACGCTCCACCAGGATCAGATGTCCCGTGCTGCTGATCGGCAGCCATTCGGTAATACCTTCTACAATACCGTAAATAATCGCTTTGATAATTTCTAACATTTCTTTTCTCTCTATACTTTCTTATATTTTTAGTACTTATTTTTCCAGATATGCCAGCAGATCCTCATAGCAGGCTTCTGCCTCCCGATACCCCTCTTCGTATAAGGCGATCAGTTTGTCCTTGTCTTTCTCGATCCGTCCCACATCACTCTTTTTATGAGGACGGATCACGAATGCCTGACCACATTTCTCCTGTCTTTCGATGTAGTCCAGGCTCTCATTATAACGGATATGTCTGTCTGCCATAAGTTCATATACTTTAGGATATTTCAGATATCTGAGTTTTATGAGTCCTAACTGCGATGCGGAGGCGGGTTTTCTCACGAATCCCACTTCCTTGGTCATGACAACAATGTTTTTACGGTTGCCGTCCAGGATCGATTTTTCCAGAGGGATCGCATCGCTGATGCCGCCGTCCAGATACAGCTTCCCATCTATTTTTACATTCCGTGCCACTAACGGCAGGGATGCGGAAGCACGGATCTTGTCAATATCTTTGCGGATATCACGGACACGCAGATACTCCGGCTGTCCCGTCTCGATGTTGGTCACCACGCTGTAGGCCTTGCCGGGATATTTTTCAAATGTTTCATAGTCATACGGATATAGATATTCCGGGATCAGGTGATAACAGAAATCCACATTGAACAGATCTCCGCTGGTCAATAAGCTCTCCAGACTGCAATATCGTCTCGTATCCAGATAGTCCACACTGACACTCAGTGCCCGTCCCTTTTGTCGGGACAGATAGCTGCACATATGGCACGCTCCGGCAGATACCCCATAGATATGGGAAAAGTCAATTCCTTTTTCGGTAAAAAAGTCCAACACTCCGGCGGTATAGACACCCTTCATGCCACCGCCTTCCAATACCAGTCCTGCCTGATACATCTTACAATGACTCCTTTCCGTACTCAGTCTTTACAAATTTTCGAAAGGCTTCCAGAGATCTCTCTACCTTCTCCGTGTCCACACAGTAGGCCATGCGGAAATATCCGGGTGCGCCAAAGCTGTCGCCCGGTACCAGAACGAGATCATATTTCAATGCTTTCTGGCTGAATACCTTGGCATCCTCTTCCAGTGCCTTCGGGAAAATGTAGAAAGTTCCGCCGGGCTTCACACAGGTGAATCCCAGGTCTAGCAGTTCTTTATAGAGGATGTTCATATTCGTCTCATACACCGACAGATCCGCTGTCTTGTCCAGTACCTGTGCCACTGCCAGCTGGATAATGGAAGGAGGACAGTTATGTCCGATACCGCGGGAGATCTGTCCACACATATTGATCATGGTCTCCGCATCCTCACATGCCGGGTTCACTGCCACATAACCGATACGCTCTCCCGGCAGAGACAGGGATTTGGAGAAAGAATAACACATGATGGTATTGTCATAAAAATAGGATACGCAGGGACTGTCTACGCCTTCAAACACGATCTCACGATAAGGTTCATCAGAGATCAGATAAATAATATGACCGTATTCCTTGGACTTTTCTCTCAGGATATCTGCCAGTCTCTGCAATGTCGGGGTGGAATATACCACACCGGAGGGGTTGTTGGGAGTATTGATCAGTACTGCCTTGACCTTCTCTGTCAGCATCTCTTCAAACGCCTCGAAGTTGATCTGGAAGTTCTCCAGATTGGGCGGAACCACCTTCAGTACTGCCCCGGTGAGATCCACATAAGGATGATATTCCGGGAAAAACGGTGCAAAAGTCAGGATCTCATCTCCCGGCTCCGTCACCAGACGAAAAGCATGTGCCAGCGCTCCCGCCGCCCCGGATGCCATGAAAATATGCTCTTTGCGATAGGGCAGGCCGAATCTCTTCTCCAGATTCTCAGCAATTGCCTCCCTGACACTTGTAATACCGAGGCTTGGACTATAACCGTGCAGTTCCAACGGTTCCTTCGTCGCAAGCATATGGATCATGCGGTCGGTAAATTCTCTGGGAACCGGAACGGAAGGATTCCCCAGGCTGTAATCAAATACATTCTCGTATCCGATCTCCTGTCCTCTTGCCGTAGCGAATTCCGAAAGCTGCCGGATCACTGATTTTCCCGACAGCATGTCTTTGTATTTCTGAACTAACATACTACGCTCTCCCATCCGCGCTGTCTGCGCTGTTTATTTGATCTCTATACACTTATCACTGGACTTTTCTGTGGACAGACAGATGCCGTCTCTTCCACAGTTTTTTGCCTTATAGAGAAGCTCATCCGCTCTGGAAGTGAAATCCCACTCTCTGTTATTTTCCATCGGGATTCTTGCAAAGACTCCCTGGCTGATGGATACGTATTTACTGCACCTGCTGCACTCATGAGGTATTTTTAACATACGGACCTCTCTGAGAATGTCCTCTGAAATTCTCCGGATCTGCTCCACTGTCATCCCGGTATATACGATCATAAATTCATCGCCACCGTATCTGGCACAAAATACCTGTCCCGGAATCTGTATCTTTTGCAGAACTCCGGCAATGGCTTTCAGACACCGGTCTCCCATCAGATGACCGTAGTGATCATTGTACTCTTTGAAAAAATCAATATCCATAAGCTCCACACCCATGATCTCCTCTTCCGCATAGGCGTGTTCGAAGCAGCCGGTAAAATATTCATGCAGGTATGTCCGGTTGGCAAGTCCTGTCAGTTCATCATGCATTGCCAGATTCTCCAGTGCCTGATTGGAGGCCTGCATATTCTCCCAGTCCATGGTGACATTTTTCAGCCGATCCTGTAATTCCATGACATTGATCAGTGCCTGGCGATTTTCCTGCCGGAACTTCTCATAGAGTTCAAAATACTTTCGGGTATATGCGATGTATTCCTGCATGTCTCCCCTGCTCAGAATGCTCTGAGACTTGAAAGGATACAGATCCAGATAAATATTGTAATGCTCTTCCACATCTTTCTCATCTATGATGTGAATCAGTTGTTCCAGATATTTTCCGTCCGGTAAAAATGCAAGGATCCCCGCCAATATTACCAGATTATCCAGAATATCTTCAAACATATCGGGATCTTGC
Source organism: Waltera intestinalis (assembly GCF_009695995.1). GTDB lineage: Bacteria > Bacillota > Clostridia > Lachnospirales > Lachnospiraceae > Acetatifactor > Acetatifactor intestinalis. Next base: position 55,711 of record NZ_VUMU01000003.1, on the reverse strand, counting down.
AGGTGTTTCAGGATATCTTCCGCAAGCTTTACCGCTTCCTCGTCATGTCCCTGCACCGCTTCACAGGGGATCCGATACATCTCCACCGTTATGTGAGAGTAATAGGTGTCCGGCTCTCTGCGAAGAATCTCTTCAATGTCTTCCCATAATTTCAGAGCCTGTTCCTTATCCCCCTGATACAAATAGCAGCAACCGCATTCCACCATACAGTTGATCCTGTTATAATTCAGATAATAGTTGCTCTCCGAACGGTTGTAGCAGTCGATTGCCGTGCGGTAATGCTGGATTGCTTCCTGCCTCAGCCGCATTCTCACCAGTGTGTAGGCAATATTGCTCTCCGCCATTCCCTGTATGTAATAATAATGATACTTTTCCGCGTACTGCAGACTGTTATAATACGAGCTGAGCGCCACCATCCGGTTATTTTTCCGGTCGGACGCTGCTCCCATCATATTGTAAGTCCGTGCCAGAAGTTCGTACATCTGAGAGTTTTTCAGATATCCCACGCTCTCCGTCAGACTCTGTATCGTGCTCTCATATTGCCCGTTCTGCCAGTAATATTCCGCCAGATAATACAGTCCGAGTCCCGCCAGCTTCTGGGATCCGGTGTCCGCCGCATATTCCAGCACCCTCTGGCAGGTCTCATTGTCCAGGCATTTGCCGTTCTCTCGCAGCTGTATCGTGTCGCTTATGAAATTTTGAACGGTCTGTGGTAAGCCCTTTAAATCCATGCTGTTTCCTTTCCGGAATACCTAAGCTGTCTGTCGTCAGATCTCCTGCCGGAGATTCCTATGGGCAGTTATTGTGTTCTAATTAGTTATCATACCACAGTATTTTGACACTTTACAATATTGCACCGCTAAAAATGCACGCTATCCGGAAAAATTTAGGATTTGTTCAGATTTATTCCGTTATCAGGCGTCATCTTCCGCCCAGGCAAGCGCACATTTCACCGCACGATGCCAGCCCTTTAACAATTTCTTACGGCCTTCTTCATCCATTTCCGGTGCAAAAGAGGCTCCGATCTGCCAGTTCTCCCGGATCTCGTCACGATTCTTCCAATAGCCTACGGCAAGTCCCGCCAGATAAGCGGCTCCCAGAGCCGTCGTCTCGATACATGCCGGACGGCGTACCTGGGTGTTGACGATATCCGCCTGGAATTGCATAAGGAAATCATTGGCACTGGCACCACCGTCTACTTTCAGACTCTTTAAATCAATACCGCTGTCCTTCTCCATGGCTTCCAGCACATCTGCCGTCTGGTATGCAATAGATTCCAGCGTGGCACGGATGAAATGCTCCTTGGTACAGCCTCTGGTAATGCCGACGATGGTTCCTCTGGCATACTGATCCCAGTATGGAGCTCCCATGCCCGCAAATGCCGGAACGATATAGACCCCTGCGGTATCCGGCACATGCTCTGCATACTCCTGGGACTGTGCAGAGGTCTTGAGCATACGCATACTGTCACGAAGCCACTGGATCCCTGCACCGGCTACGAACACGCTGCCCTCCAGGGCATATTCTACGTTTTTGCTTGTGCTGGCAGCAATAGTGGTCAACAGACCCGACTGGGAGGTAATAGCTTCGTGTCCGGTATTCATTAATAAGAAGCAGCCGGTCCCATAAGTATTTTTCACTTCTCCCTGCTCAAAGCAGCACTGTCCGAACAGCGCCGCCTGCTGGTCTCCCGCCGCACCGGCGATAGGAATCTCGCCGCCCAGAACGGACGCATCGGTCTTACCGTAGATCTCGCTGGAACAGCACACCTTCGGAAGCAGACTCTCCGGGATATTGAAGCGCTTCAAGATTTCCTGATCCCAGCAGAGGTTATGAATATCGAAAAGCATGGTTCGGGAAGCATTGGTATAATCCGTCACATGTACGGCGCCCTTGGTCAGATTCCAGATCAGCCAGGTATCCACCGTACCGAAGAGTAACTCTCCTCTCTCTGCGCGTTCTCTGGCTCCGGGAACATTATTCAGTATCCAGGCGATCTTCGATGCACTGAAGTAGGCATCGGGAATCAGTCCGGTCTTCTCCCGGAGGATTTTGTCAAAACCGTCTTTTTTCAATTCCTCGATCATATCGGAAGTCCGGCGGCACTGCCACACGATGGCATTGTATACAGGTTCCCCCGTATTTTTGTCCCAGATAATCGTAGTCTCACGCTGATTGGTAATACCGATGGCTTCGATCTGGTCATCTGTGATACCCAGGACTGCCATGCTCTCGATTGCCACTCCCAGCTGGGAAGACCAGATCTCCATGGGGTTATGTTCCACCCAGCCGGGCTGGGGATAGATCTGTGTGAATTCCTTCTGTGCCATGGAGCAGATGTTTCCCTGCTTATCAAACAGGATGCAGCGGGAACTGGTGGTACCCTGATCCAGTGCCATGATGTATGTTTTCTTCTGTGTGTTCTGTATATCTCCCATTCTGTTATGTAACCTCCCGTTGTTCATTTCATCACAATTGACACATATCCCACTCAGATAAATTTGCGGAAGCCGTTGGGATATGTGGTCATTGCTCTAATTATATGATATCTTCTGTTATCCCCGAAACGACCGGGTTGCCACTATATTGACACCTGTGTCAGCCACATTTTCCAAGATGATATCTCCTACATGGATGGGTGCCGCTACTGTGACATCTGCCAGAGCTTTCATGCAGTCATCAATCCTGCCTTTAGGAATGTCGGAAGCTGTCTTCACGGATACCACAGCATCCGGATATCCTGTCACGCGTACGGTGGATGTCACAATACGCATAGGGTTGGTCACTTCCTTCTCTCCGTAGGCTGCGCCTCTGGGACATCGGTTACCGGTCACTGTGACACTACTGTCATCTGCTATAGTCACGGTCAGAGCACACCCTACCGGACAGCAGATGCAGGTCAATTCTTTTTGTGTTGTATTCTTCTCTGCCATCGTCTCACCCTCTTTTCTGTCGGATATATTCCACTGCGTAGTTTCCAGCCTTTTCCGCTTCTGCGGATACATGGTCTACCAGTTCATGGACATGGAGCACATTGCCGCAGGCGAAGACGCCGGGGATACTGCACTCCAGATTCTCTCCCACTATCGGTCCTCCGGTCTTGCCGTCCATATCTGCTCCTAAGCCCCTGGTCAGTTCGTTCTCCGGGATCAGCCCGCAGGATAACAACAGAGTATCGCAGGGAACCTCCCACTCGGATCCGGGAATGGGGTTCCCATTATCGTCCACTTTTGTCAGGGTCACTCCCTCTACACGGTCTCTGCCGTGAATCTGTGCCACGGTAGTATTCAGATACAGAGGGATGTTGAAATCATCCAGGCACTGGACAATGTTACGCTTCAGTCCACCGCTCTGGGGACGAAGCTCCGCCACGCACTGCACCTTGGCGCCTTCTAACACCATACGTCTCGCCATGATGAGTCCAATATCACCGGAGCCCAGGATGACTACATTCTTACCCGGCATACGTCCGCGGATGTTTACATAATACTGCGCAGTTCCGGCGCTGTAGATGCCTGCCGGTCTGCTGCCGGGAATATTTAACGCACCACGGGAACGCTCTCTGCAGCCCATCGCCAGGATCACGGTCTCTGTCTCGATCTCCAACAGACCGTCCTCTTTGTTCATGGCGGTGACTTTCTTGCGTCCATCGGAGCGCAGGGAAATATTTGTTACCATGGTATTCAGCAGATAAGGGATTTTTGCTTCTTCTGCCATGTCAATATAGCGTTCCGCGTATTCCGGTCCGGTCAGCTCCTCTTTAAAAGTATGCAGTCCGAATCCGTTGTGGATACACTGGTTCAGAATGCCTCCCAGTTCTCTGTCACGCTCTAAGATCAGTACTTTTTCACAGCCGGCCTTTCTCGCAGACAGCGCTGCTGCCAGTCCCGCGGGACCTCCTCCGATGATGACGATATCTTCTGTACGTTTACTCATGGAGTGCCTCCTTTCCGCCAGGTTCCTGTGTCCTCTTCCATGTTCCGCCCTCTCCGGGTGCGGTGTCTTTATTTTTACCGGTCAGAATCTCTGAGCCGGTTCCTTCCTTAGTGATCTGTGCCGGATCGAGATGCAGTTCTCTCGACAGGATTTCCAATGTCTTCGGGGAACAGAATCCCGCCTGGCATCTACCCATACCGGCTCTGGTACGGCGCTTGACGCCGTCTAATGTCGTCGCTCCCACCGGGCGATGGATGGCTTCCAAGATCTCTCCCTCCGTCACCAGTTCACAACGGCAGATCACGTTTGCAAAAGCGGGATTTTCCCGGATCAGCGCTTCTCTCTCCTCTTCCGTGGCAAGCGCCATGCTGGGGATTCCTTTTCTGGTGTCAACAAAATCCGCTTTACGTTCTGCAGGATAAATATTTTCAACGATCTGTGCCACGTATTCGCCGATGGCGGGTGCACTGGTAAGTCCCGGAGATTCGATGCCTGCCACATCAATGAAACCGGGATGTCCTGCTGCCTCTCCGATGAGGAAGTCTGATTTCTCCCCGGGGTCTTCGTGTACCAGGTGCGCCCGCAGTCCGGCAAAAGAGGTAATCGTCTGTCTGCCGTCCAAAGCATCCACGCTGTTGCTTCCCAGATGCAGAACCTTCGCCAGTCCTTCTGCAGTAGTGTCTACATCCTGCTTATCCGGAATATCTTCTGCCGTGGGTCCTACTAACAGATTGCCATGTACCGTAGGGGTGACTAGTATACCCTTGCCCATTTTGGAGGGCTGCTGGAAAATAGTGGCATTTACCAGATTACCGCAGTTTTTATCCATGAGACGGTACTCGCCTTTTCTCGGCACAATGCGGATCTTCTCTTCACAGATCATGTTGTGGATTTCATCCGCATAGACACCTGCCGCATTGATGACGATGGGAGCCTCGAATATCTCACCATCCACCTGCACCTGATACATCCGTCCTTCCTTCGCAGGCGGGTTCTCGGTCCATACCGGTCTCTGTTCCACGATGGCTGTCACCTTGTGGTCACGATAGAACTCTACGCCGTTTTCCGCCGCATTTTCTGCCAGCGCAATGTTCAGTCCGAAAGGACATACGATGCCGCCGGTGGGTGCATACAATGCTCCCACGATATTCCGGGAAATCGCCGGCTCCATAGCCCATACTTCCTCCGGAGACAGAAGCTTCAATTCCTTGACCCCATTCTCTATGCCACGTCTGTACAGTTCTTCCAGTCCGGGCATGCCGTCTTCTTCAAAGCACAGTACCAGGGAACCGTTCCTGCGAAACGGAAAGTCCAGCTTCTTCGACAGTTCCTCCATCATTTCGTTGCCCCGGACATTTAATTTTGCCTTAAGGGTTCCCGGCACCGCATCATACCCCGCATGCACAATGCCGCTGTTTGCCTTGGAAGTACCTTCGCAGACATCACTTTTCGCCTCCAGTACAGCGATCCTCAGCTTTCCCTTCGCCAGTTCCCTGGCGATGGCACAGCCACTGACTCCGGCGCCGATGATGATCACATCATAATCCTTCATAACCTCGCCCTGCCTTTCCTATATTTACATTAATATTTGAATGTTCACTTTTACCTTCTGAATATCCGTTTTCTCTTTATGAATGTCCATTTTTTTATTTGTCGAAAATGTTTCTTTGATATCTATTTTACCATATCCCACAGGAAAACACGACCGAAAACTAGCAACACTCTGTGTAAAATGTAGTCGAAAAAACCGGACAGTAATCGCTGTCCGGTCAGTTTTCTCTTATAACAATGTATTCAGATCCACCAGGGTTCCGCCCTTGATCTCCACGCACTTATCACTGTTCAACTGCAACCATACACTGCAGGCATTAGGGTTATATACCTTTTCGTAATCCGCAGAGAACTGTAAACGTTTCGCTGCATCCATATAATCAATGATCTCAATATTGGTGGCGTACCAGATGTCGTCTCTGCCGCCCATATATTTGCAGAAGTTCTCGATCACATCCCAGTTGTCATTATTATCGAACTCGTAGCTGTGCCCCCAGACATACATCAGCTTCAGGTACTGGCTCTTCTTGAAATCAGCGAAAAATTCCGCATACTCCATCAGCTTCGGGTCATTATGATGGCAGGTAGCATGCCACTCCAACGGATCCTTCGGCAGTGCAAAATCCGGAACCGTCTCTACCACTCTGGCATAAGCCACGCCCAGCTGACGATACAGCTGCTTGATCTCCTCGCTGTAAGAACCGTTGGGATACGCATGTCCCCTGACGATCTGCCCCGTCCATTTTTCCAGGCCTTTCCGATCCTCCAGTAGTTCCTGTGCCACTTCCACTAACGGACATCTCTCGATGGTGGGGTGGGTCATGGTATGGGTTGCGATCTCATGTCCCGCATACAGCCCTTTCATTTCTTCAAAAGTCATGCGGGGGCGTTCTCCCACCAGCCCATAATTCAGATTAAACGTTCCCTTGATACCATATTTATTAAAAATGTCGATCAGGCGTCTGTCCTGTACCTTACCGTCATCATAACTCATCGTCAGTGCTTTGGCTTTTCCGCTGGGAAAACAAGTATATACTTTCATCTTTTCCATCCTTTTCTACTGTAATTTCTATTGTGGTTTAAAAAATATGGTGATTTTCAACCCACATGTTTTCATCATATTACGACTGGAACAATTTTGCAACTGATAAGAATCCGGCATTAACCCTCTTTATCGTGCAAAACTTTCCATTGCCTTCCTTTCATTCATCCTTTAATATAGTAAAGTATACAACCAATAAACGAATTACAATGAGAAAGGAGCATATTTATGAAAAAATTCAACTCCTTCCGTAATCGCCAGAACGGCTTTGAAGATTTAGGTTCCGGCACCGCGGAAGCAGCAAAAACGAAGAAAAGCTGGTGGAAAGTCCCCGGCATCATTCTTGTGATTCTGGTAATCGCTATTTTTACTTTTAATTCCACTTACCAGATCCGTGAACAGGAGCAGGCGGTTCTGATCACTTTAGGTCAAGCCAAAGCGGTAACGGATCCCGGACTTCATTTTAAGATACCGTTCATCCAACAGGTTCGCAAAGTAAATACCACCATTCAGGGATTTTCCCTTGGATATGATTTAGATTCCAATTCTTCGGAAACCGATGATTCTCTCATGATCACTTCCGACTATAATTTTGTCAACGTCGATTTCTTCGTAGAGTATCGTTTCAGTGACCCGGTAAAAGCAGTCTATGCTTCCAAAGATCCCGTGCTGATCCTGCGTAACATCAGCCAGAGCTGTATTCGTACCGTGATCGGCAGTTATCCGGTGGACGATGTCCTGACTACCGGAAAAAATGAAATTCAGGCCGCCATCAAAGAAATGATTCTGGAGCGTCTGAGCGAACAGGATATCGGTATCCAACTGGTAAATATCACGATCCAGGATTCCGAGCCGCCTACCTCCGAAGTCATGGAAGCTTTCAAGGCTGTGGAAACCGCCAAGCAGGGGAAAGAAACCGCTCTGAACAATGCCAATAAATACCGCAATGAACAGCTTCCTCTGGCGCAGGCACAGGCCGACGGTATCATCAAAGACGCTGAGGCGCAAAAGACCGAGCGCATCAATGAGGCTACTGCACAGGTTGCGCGTTTTAACGCTATGTACGAGGAATATATCAAGAACCCGACAATAACTAAACAGCGCATGTTCTACGAGGCCATGGAAGAAGTCCTGCCGGATCTCAAAGTAGTCATCGAAAGTCCAAACGGCAATACACAGACCTTCTATCCTTTGGAATCTTTCACAGGTACGACAACCGGTTCTTCCACGGAAAACAGCACCCCTGAAACCACACAATAACCATTGTCTAGAGAAAGGCAGTTTTATAAATATGAAAAAAGTGAAAAATATATCTCTGATTATATTAGTACTGGCATTGTTGATCATCGGATCCTCCAGCATTGTCGTTACCAATGAAAACGAATACAGTCTGATCCGGCAGTTCGGCAAAGTAGACCATGTAGTGAGTACTGCAGGAGTTACCTTTAAGATTCCTTTTGTACAGAGCGTCGATAAGCTCCCAAAGGAGATCCTGCTCTATGATCTGTCTTCCTCCGATGTCATCACCAGCGACAAGAAGACCATGATCTGTGACAGTTACATTTTATGGCAGATCAACGATCCTCTGAAATTTGCCCAGACCCTGAACTCTTCCATCTCCAACGCTGAGAGCCGTCTGGACACCATCGTATATAACTCTACGAAAAATATTATCAGCAGCACGACCCAGAATGATGTGATCTCCGGTCGTGACGGAGAACTGGCTGCTGCCATCATGAACAACATCGGAAACACCACCGAACAATACGGTATCGAGCTGCTTTCTTTTGAAACCAAACAGCTGGACCTGCCCAGTGACAACAAAGCTGCTGTGTACGAGCGTATGATCTCCGAACGCGAAAATATCTCTGCCACCTACACTGCTGAGGGAAGTTCCGAAGCACAGAAGATTCGCAACACCACTGACAAGGAAGTCAATGTGCTCCTGTCGGAAGCCAATAAAAACGCGGAAATTCTCATTGCGGAGGGAGAAGCGGAATACATGCGTATTCTGTCAGAGGCCTATGCCGATGAATCCAAGCAGGATTTCTATTCCTTCGTCAGAAGTCTGGATGCCCTGAAAGCTTCCATGACCGGTGATAATAAAACCGTGATCCTGTCCCCGGACTCTCCGATCGCGCAGATTTTCTACGGAAGATAACGTGAAAGCCGGCGTCTGCAATATTCTTGCAGGCACCGGCTTTTTTTATGCCAGAATCTCTTCAATCTTACGTCTTTCTTCATCGCTGAAGGAGGTTGCGTTTACAATTCCAATATTATCCAGGATCTGTGAAGGCTTGGAAGCTCCGATCAGGACGCTGGTAATATCCCCGTCTCTTAAAATCCAGGACAATGCCATCTGTGCCAGGGTCTGCCCTCTCTGGGATGCCAGATCGTTCAGTGCACGTACCTTCTTCAATGTCTCTTCCACGATCGCCGCTTCTTTCAGGAATCTGCCGTCGGTACGGACACGGCTGTCCTCCGGAATACCATGGAGATAACGGTCGGTCAGAAGTCCCTGTGCCAAAGGGCTGAAGGTAATAATACCGATGCCGTGAGCTGCAGCGTAATCTTTCAGACCATCCTTCTCAATATCTCTTACAAACATGGAATATTTTCTCTGGTTGATAATAAACGGTGTGCCCAGTTCCTTGAACAGTTCTGCCGCTGCAATGGTCTGTTCTTTATTGTAATTTGAAATTCCCACATACAATGCCTTACCGGATTTCACAATGCCGTCCAGTGCACGAACGGTCTCCTCCAACGGTGTATTTGGATCCGGTCTGTGATGGTAGAAGATATCCACATAATCCAGTCCCATACGCTTCAGGCTCTGATCCAGGCTGGCCACCAGGTACTTTTTACTGCCCCAGTTACCGTAAGGTCCGGGCCACATATCATAACCGGCCTTCGTGGAAATCACCAGTTCATCCCGGTACACACCCAGATCCTTTTTCAGGATACGGCCGAAATTCTCTTCTGCCGCACCGTATACCGGTCCGTAGTTGTTCGCCAGATCAAAATGTGTGATACCGTGGTCAAAAGCAGTGTGACACATGTCCAACATATTGTCAAAATTCCCATTGGATCCGAAATTGTGCCATAATCCCAGAGATACTGCCGGAAGCAGCAATCCACTGGCACCGCAGCGATTATATTTCATTTCTTCATATCTTTTCTCATCTGCCTGATACATTTAAATACCTCCGTCTTTTTACCTTTTGTTGTCTTTATTATATTTTTTTACATCTCCCGTTTCTATGCAAATTTTATAGAATAAAATGCAATATCTTACGAATTATCTCTTACGTCCCACAATCTTCAGGCGGCTGAAAAACACGTAATACACAATAAAAGCGATACTGGTCACCGTCCAGGTCAGCGGATAGCTGAATACAATGGTGAGAATGTCATTTTTCAGAGGTACGGCTGTCAGGATCCATACCACACGCAGCACGCAGATTCCCAGGCAACAGATGATCATGGGAAGCCAGCTGTCGCCGATACCGCGCAGAGTACCGGACAAAATCTCAATGGCAATATAGGTAAAATATGTAGGTACCAAAAAATGCAGAATCTGTTCTCCGATCACTACCACCTGTGCATCCGTGGTAAACAGTTGATAACAGATCGATGCATAATTATAGAGGATCACGGACAACAGTACGGTTGCCCCCGCCGTAATTCCCATACAGGTACGCACTCCCTTGTGTACACGGTCCATTTTCCCCGCACCATAATTCTGTCCCACAAAGGTAGTGATCGATATGCCAAAGGCGTTGACGATCATCCAGAACAGGCTGTCGATCTTGCTGTAGGCTGTCCATGCCGCTACCGTATCCGTTCCCAATGCATTCACGCTGGACTGGATCAGAATATTGGACGATGTATACATTACCGACTGCAATCCCGCCGGAAGTCCGATCCGGATGATCCTGTGGAACATTCTTCCATCAAAACGGATCTTTCTCAGTTCCAGACGATGCATATCTTTTGTCCGCATCAGCACCCACAATACCAGCACAGCACTGAGCGCCTGCGACAGGATCGTAGCAAGTGCAGCTCCCGCCACCCCCATATGTAATCCGATGACAAATGCAATATCCAGCACAATATTTGTCAGGCAGCTGGCAATCAAAAAATACAGCGGTCTCTTGGAATCTCCCACAGCCCGCAGGATGCCGGCGCCCATATTGTAGATCAGGTTTCCGATGACTCCCAGGAAATAGATACGAATATAAGTCGTCGACGGTCCCAAAATATCCTCAGGTGTAGACATCGCGCGCAGTGCCCATGGTGCCACCGTAACACCCACGATCATCATGCCGATTCCCGCCACCAGACTGAACGCAATGGAGGTATGTACGGCATAGCCTACCATCTCGGCGCGTTTTGCCCCATAATACTGGGAAATAATGACCGTGGCACCGCTGGACAGTCCCACGAAAAATCCCACTAGCAGCTGGATCAGTGTACCGGTGCCGCCACCTACCGCCGACAGAGCTTCTTTTCCGACAAAGCGCCCTACGATCACCGCATCCGCTGCATTATATAATTGTTGAAAAAAGGTCCCGAACAAAATAGGAAAAAAGAACAGGAGCAGCTGCTGCCAGATGACTCCTGTTACGATCTTGTTCTCTTTTCCTATAACATTTTCTGTCTGCTTTTGTGTTATCTCTGTATTTGCTTCCATATTAATATGCCCTTTGAAAATCTATACTTCTACGATGATAGTATCATTTCCACAGAACCTTTTCAAGAGGGCAATCTTATCCACATCGAAAGTCAGGAAAAAACCCGGGTGGTGGAAGCACCCGGGGTCCTTGTCTGCACCTGGATGAGTCGCAGCATCCGGGCACAGCACTCTGTATATACCAAATTGAGGGATTAGATAAAAGCTAAGTTAAGTTACTCCACGTCTTGCAGAGCCGCGAAGTCTTCTTCGCCGGTACGAACCTTTACAACCTTGTCTACGTTGTATACGAAGATCTTGCCATCACCGATATGTCCGGTGTACAGAGCCTTCTTGGCAGCCTCGATCACAGTTGCTACTGGGATCTTGCTGACTACGACTTCTACCTTCACCTTAGGCAGCAGGGTCGCATCCATTTCAACACCACGATACATCTCGCCGGCACCCTTCTGTACACCACAGCCCATGACCTGTGTCATAGTCATACCGGTAACACCCAGATCGTTCAGTGCCTTCTTCAAAACCTCGAACCGGGCGAGCTTTGCAATAACCACTACTTTGTAGATTCCGGTTGCGGGAATTGCTGCCGGAGCTGTCTCTACCTTTACTGCTGCTTCCTTCATGGTTGCGGAAGCTGCGTCATAATCACTTACACCAAGGCTGGTATTTTCATTTACCTCCATGGTCATAGTGTTGGAAATATCCATAATGCTGAAGCCTGCATATGCGGAAGGAAGACCATGCTCGCAGGAATCCAGACCTACAATTTCCTCTTCCTCAGATACGCGTAAGCCAACGGTTGCCTTGATGATCAGGAATGTAATGGTAATGGTTACTGCAGTCCATGCTGCTACACTTACAAAACCTAACAGCTGTAAACCAAGCTGCTTAAATCCGCCGCCATAGAACAGACCTACGACGCTGTCGTTACCGGGTGCGGAAGTGGTTGCGAACAGACCGGTTGCGATGGTACCCCAGATACCGTTCAGGCAATGTACTGCAACTGCACCTACGGGATCATCAACATGTAATTTGTAATCCAGAAGCCATACACCAAATACTACCAGAAGTCCTGCTACAGCACCGATTACGATAGCGCCGAAGCAGTCGGTCACATCACAGGGAGCGGTAATTGCTACCAAACCTGCCAGAGATGCATTCAGACACATAGATACATCGGGTTTGCCATACTTGATCCAGGTAAAAATCATGCAGACTACGGTTGCAACTGCGGGAGCTACGGTCGTGGTAAGGAATACGGAGCCTAACTGCTCTACGGAAGTACAAGCTGCACCATTGAATCCATACCAGCCAAGCCACAGAATGAATACACCGAGACATCCGATCGGAAGGTTATGTCCGGGGAATGCATTTACTTTTACGATCTTACCACTCTTATCCTTATCGAACTTACCGATGCGGGGTCCCAACAGTTTTGCACCGATCAGAGCGGAAATACCACCTACCATGTGGATCGCACAGGATCCTGCAAAATCATGGAAGCCAAGCTGTGCCAGCCAGCCGCCGCCCCAGATCCAGTGAGCTTCGATGGGATAGATCAATGCGGAGATCACACCGGAGTAAATACAATAGGATAAGAACTTGGTTCTCTCTGCCATAGCACCGGATACGATGGTAGCTGTGGTAGCACAGAACACCAGGTTAAATACGAAATTTGAATAATCAAAATTCTCATAGGCGGTAAAGATATCCAGTCCCGGCTTACCGATCAGACCTACTACATCTTCACCAAGTAACAATCCAAAGCCGATCAGAATAAACACTATGGTACCGATACAGAAATCCATCAGATTCTTCATCAGGATATTACCGGCATTCTTGGCTCTGGTAAATCCGGTCTCCACCATTGCGAATCCTGCCTGCATCCAAAACACCAGGGCCGCACCGATCAGAAACCAGACTGCAAATAATTGACCGTCTACTGCGCTTAAGATTTCTTCTGTCATAACATTTTCCTCCTCACTCTTCGTGAACGTGAAATATCTTCCACCATACTTCACCGGTGTAAAAAAATATGCGATACTATGGTCTCATCCTTCGAAGCCCCATTGCATCGCATCCTTAGGGTATAGCAGTTAAACTGTTTTCCACATACCCATACGCTATTTTTGTCCGGCCACGCGCGTTGTGATACTGCCAAACAAAAAGGGCGCTACAGTTTTATTCTGTAGCGCCTTTGCTATGTTGAGAGTATAGCACCATGGTTTTAGAGTGTCAACACGTTTTTTACATTTTCTTTATATTTTTACAGTTCCAGCAGAAGCCGTTCATATAAGCTTCCTCCCCATGTGACCTGATCCTGCCTGTGGAACCCCAGGTTTCCAGCCAGTCGCAGTGACACCTCATTCTCCGGCATCACCAGCATCTGCACCTGCTCAAATCCTAATTCCTCTTTCCCATATTCCAACAATGCCTTACACACTTCCGTAGCATATCCCTGTCTTTGCCAGGGAACACCGATGACAAATCCCAGTTCCGGGTCTTCGTATCCTTCACGATTTGAGAATCCGGCTCTGCCGATGACCTGTCCCGTAATTTTATCACAGATTGTCCAGACACCGTAATTATAAAAATAATACATATTTTCTGTATAGTCTTTCAAATAAGCTTCTTCCTGTGCCCGCTGCGGATACAGTCCTTCCGTATACTGCGTCACGAAAGGTTCCGCATATATCTCATAGAGAGCATCCAAGTCCTCTACCCGGGTCTCCCGCACGAGGCAGCGGTCTGTCGTCAGAATATCCCAGGGAATCCCCATATATCTGCGGTACACCTTCTCCATATAATCCCAGTCCAGCTCCTCAAGGTTTTCGCAGGCATAGCGGACACCGGGAAAGTCCTGATCCCGGTTATCCTCGTGGAGCCATGCCAGTACCGGGCAGCCCTGTCGGAGCAGTTCCTGTGCCCGTTGTCCCTGATCAGTGATCCAGAGCACGCCGTCTCCCTCTGTTTCCGAACTCCGTTCAGAGGTCTCCAAACATATCATATTTTCTGGGATTTTCGGAATTTTCTTCGGATTAACTTTTGTATCTAATATGATCTGCCGCAAAAAATACATCCGCAACAATTCTCCTCTTTACCTTTTTAATGGAATCAACTAAAATATAGATATTATTTTAATCCATTTTTTTAGAAAAAGAAAGGACACTATTATGGCAAAAAATCCTATTGTTACTATTACCATGAAGGATGGCGGCGTGATCAAATGCGAGCTTTATCCTGAAATTGCACCCGAATCCGTTAACAATTTTATCAGCCTGATCAACAAGCATTTCTATGACGGTCTGATCTTCCACCGTGTGATCCGCGGCTTCATGATCCAGGGCGGATGTCCTGACGGCACCGGATGTGGTGGTCCCGGCTACAGCATCAAGGGTGAGTTCGCTGCTAACGGCGTAACTAACGATCTGAAGCACACCGAGGGTGTTCTGTCTATGGCAAGAGCTATGCATCCCGATTCCGCAGGCAGCCAGTTCTTCATCATGCACAAGACCAGTCCTCATCTGGATGGCTCTTATGCCGCTTTCGGTAAAGTCATTGAGGGTATGGATGTGGTAAATAAGATCGCCGAAACTCGCACCGATTACAGCGATCGTCCCCTGGAGGATCAGGTAATGGAAAGCGTTACCGTAGATACCTTCGGTGAGACCTATCCCGAACCCAACAAACTGGATAGATAAAATAGTTGTTCATAGTTTGTTTACAAATCCTTCAAGGAATCTTCAATTCCTCAACATGTTTTGGACATTTCTGTTTCATATACTATAACCATAGAAACAAACAAAACAACCATTTAAGCCCACAACAGTTTCTTGTTTAAAAAACTTTTTCATAATAAATGCCAAGGATCAGAATCCTTGGCATCCTCCCTTTCTAGGGGTAAAATTACAGCTATCGCGGTAGAACACTACGCCGGATAGTTATTTTTTTGCAAAAAAATCTCCCGCATCGCTGCGAGAGATTTTCTTATTTATCTCAGAATTATTCAGCCTTACCAACAGATCCGAACAGTTCCATCTTCTCCTTAACAGTAGCCTTGATAGCTTCTGCACCGGGAGCTAAGAGCTTACGAGGATCGAAGCCCTTGCCTTCGAGATCCTTACCAGCCTCGATGTACTTACGGGTAGCATCAGCAAATGCCAGCTGGCACTCGGTGTTAACGTTGATCTTGGATACGCCCAGGTCGATCGCTTTCTTGATCTGATCTGCGGGGATACCGGTACCACCGTGCAGAACCAGAGGAAGCTCACCGGTCAGCTCCTGTACAGCTGCCAGAGTTTCAAAGCTTAAGCCCTTCCAGTTAGCGGGGTATTTACCGTGGATGTTACCGATACCTGCTGCCAGGAAATCAACTCCCAGATCAGCGATAGACTTACACTCCTTAGGATCAGCGCACTCGCCCATACCGATAACGCCGTCTTCCTCACCACCGATGGAACCAACTTCTGCCTCGATGGAAAGTCCCTTGCTGTGAGCAGCCTTAACCAGCTCAGTGGTCTTTTCTACGTTCTCAGCGATAGGATAATGAGAACCATCAAACATGATGGAAGAGAAGCCTGCTTCAATACACTTATAGCAGCCTTCGAAAGAGCCATGGTCCAGATGCAGAGCAACGGGAACATCAATGTCCAGATCCTTTAACAGTCCGTTTACCATACCAACGACTACATCATAACCGCCCATATATTTGCCGGCGCCTTCGGATACACCCAGGATAACAGGGGAACGAAGTTCCTTAGCGGTGAGCAGGATGGACTTTGTCCACTCCAGATTGTTGATGTTGAACTGACCTACTGCATAGTGGCCTGCTTTTGCTTTTTTGAGCATTTCTGTTGCGGATACTAACATTTTAATACCTCCATTTTATATACTCATTCTTGTTAGGATATACGAAATGTAATCCATTCCTAAATGTACACAGGAAACACATTTCGAATAATCACTTTGTGACTACCCAAACTATAACACAACTCTAACAAAAAGGGAACAGCTTATTGTTAAATTTTTACCAAATTTTATGATTTATTCTATTCCACACGAATATCCATGCCCTTACAGATATTCTCGATCGCTACTTTCGTATGGGTTCCGCCGTATTCTCCGTCCAACGTCCAAGGCAGTGGATCTGTGGAAGTGATCTCCAGCTTCGACGTCCGGAAACAGTACATGGCATCAGTATCAATGTCACGATTCAACAGCGAAACCATAATATTGTTCAGCTCCATGGGATTCTTCGGGCGCTTGATCAGTGTCACTTCAAATACACCGTCATCCAGCTTGACATTTTTGCCGGTGATCCTTTTAAATCCGCCTACCGACACAGAGTTAGTGATCATTCCAAAGATAAAATCATCTACGATCGTCGTATCATCATAAGTAACGCGCATGGGATAAGAACGGATTGCCGGAAGACGTTTCATGCCTTCCAGCAGATACGCCATATGACCCAGAACATTTTTCATGTCCTGCCCCGTCTCATAGGAGACATCCGTGAAAAGGCCGAATGCTGCGATATATACAAATACATCCTGATTAAAGGATCCCACATCACAGGCAAAATCATTCCCCTTTACAATCGTTTCCGCGGCATGCACCATATTTTTCGGCAATCCCAGACTGCCTCCGAAATCATTGGTACTTCCTGCCGGGATATATCCAATAGGTGTCCGGAAGCCACTGCGGATCATACCCGTGACTACTTCGTCCAAAGTACCGTCTCCACCGCTGCAGACAACAATATCATAGTCCTTGCTCCGATCCCTGGTCTTCTCCATGGCATCTTCACTTTTCTGCGTGGGATAAACGGTGATCTCATAATCACCCTTGGTAAACACATCCAGAATATCCGCAAGCTTGTTGCGGATCTGTGCCTTTCCGGCTTTCGGATTATAGATAAATAACATCTTCTTCATAAATACTATCCTCAAAATATACAAAACGGGACTAACAGAATTCTCTATCAGCCCCGCTCCTCGTCATACTATGTTTTTAAGCTACCTGACCGCTTAAAAACTTCTCAATATTGTCCACAGCGGTCTGCTCATCTGCACCCTCTGCAGCTACTGTAAGCTCTTCGCCTGCGCAAAGTCCCAGGCTCATCATGCCCATAATGCTCTTGGCATTGATCCGCTTATCATCTACTTCAATGTAAATGTTGCTTTCGTACTTGCTGGCTTCCTGTACTAACAGTGCCACCGGTCTTGCGTCCAGACCATCTTCCAGTCTGACCTTAATGCTCCTTTTTGTCATAATTTTCCTCCTCTTTTACGTTCTGATTCTATCTGCTAACTCGCTGAGCTTACGTAACCTGTGGTTTACACCGGATTTTCCTACCGGGGGATCCAGATATTCCCCCAGCTCCTTCAGTGGAGCATCCGGATTCTCCAGTCTGACTTCCGCCATCTGACGCAATGTCTCCGGCAGATTCTCCAGTCCGTAGTGGTCCCGGATATATTCAATATCCTCTATCTGTCTGGTCGCCGCATTTACCGTTTTGGTAATGTTGGCGGTCTCACAGTTCACTCTTCGATTTACGGAATTGCGCATTTCCTTTACAATTCTCATATTCTCCAGCTTCATTAAGGCAACAGGTGCCTCACATACATTCAGAAGGTCCACAATGCCGGATCCTTCCTTCAGATAGACAACGTAATACTTCTTCCGAAGCACGATCTTGGCTTCTATATCAAATCCCTGTATCACACTCTGTAGTTGTCTCGCTTTATCCTCATCGGTACATACAAATTCCAGGTGATAACTCTTCTGCGGGTCGCTCATAGAACCAATGCAGAGAAAAGCTCCTCTTAAAAATGCTCTTTGACAGCAGGAATTTTTAATCAGCAGGGGGCTCACAGGTTCCGACAGATCACCGATCTTGTCGATCACACTCCGCATCTGTTCCTCGCTGATTTTAACATCAGTATCTATATTATATGTTTTTTTCAATAATGTAAAGCCTTTTCTGACGACCGCCTCATTTTCCGTCTGGAAACCGATCATAAAATCGCCCTCTGCAGAACGTCCATATTGACCGCTAAAATGCATGATCGCAGCCAGCTCTGCAATCTGGCAATGCCTTGCCGGGCTGATTCTCTTCGCCAGTTCTTCCTTTACCTCACTCGAAAATGACATGTCAGATTCCTTCTCTGGGTACATCACGGTGATACAGTTTGATACCGTAATGACCTTCTGCCTTCAAACGTTCATATAACTTGTTTGCCAGAGTAACACTCCGATGTTTGCCTCCGGTACATCCGATGGCGATCACCAGCCGATATTTTCCCTCTTTGATATAATTCGGAATCAGGAATTGAATCATATCGGTCAGCTTGTCCAGGAAAATTCCGGTCTCAGGAAAACTCATTACATAGTCCTGTACTCCCTTATCATTGCCGGTCTGCGGCTTCAATTCTTCTATATAATAAGGGTTGGGCAAAAATCTCACATCAAATACCAAATCAGCATCCGCAGGAATTCCGTGCTTGAATCCGAAGGACATAACTGTTACCATGAGACTGTTGTACTCTTCATTCTGTACGAAAATTCGATCCAGCTCCTCTTTCAGTTCTCTTACCAGAAGATTCGAAGTATCTATTACATAATCGGAATTTTTGCGGATCGTCTCCAGAATCTTACGTTCTTTTTGAATTCCGTCCTCTACTCTGCCATCCGCAGCAAGAGGATGTACACGTCTGGTTTCCTTATACCGTTTTATCAGAGCTGAGTCATCGGAGTCCATAAACAATATCTCAAATTTGTAGCCTTTTTCCTTTAATTGTTCCAAAATGCGGGTGGCGTCCGTGAAATTCTGGTCCGCACGGACATCCAGTCCCAGTGCGACCTTACTGATCTCACTTCCGGGCATGGCAATCAGTTCCACGAACTTTTCCACCAATGACACCGGCAGATTATCCACGCAATAAAAGCCGGCATCCTCCAAAAGCTTTAATGCAGTTCTTTTTCCCCCTCCGCTCATGCCTGTTACTACTACAAATCTCATATGCACCTCTCACCTGTCTTACAGGAATTTGATCTCGGGTTCCAAGTCTACCTGAAAACGCTCTTTTACTCTTCTCTGAACTTCCCAGATCACGTCTTTTACATCTTCTGCGGTTGCATTTCCTGTGTTAATAATAAATCCGCAATGCTTCTCCGACACTTTGGCTCCCCCTACGGAATATCCGCGAAGTCCGGACTCCATAATCAGTTGTCCCGCAAAATGTCCCGCGGGGCGCTTAAATGTGCTGCCTGCGCTGGGATACTCCAACGGTTGTTTTTCCCGGCGCCTTTTCGCCAGATCAGCCATTTTCTCTGCGATCTGTTCCGGATCTCCCTGTTCCAGGCGGAAAGTCACCTTCGTCACCACAAAAGGCTGGTTCTGGATCACACTGGTCCGATAGCCGAATTCCATAGTACCATTATCCAGTTCCATGATCTCCCCATTGCGGTTCACCACGGTTACCGTGCTCACCACCTGGCTCATCTCTCCTCCGTAGGCGCCGGCGTTCATCACCGCACCGCCTCCGACAGTTCCGGGAATTCCCGCTGCGAACTCCAATCCGGTGAGACCATGCTCCTTTGCAGTTTTGGCCACCTGGCTCATCAGCGCTCCTGCCTCTGCCTCCAGATAACAATCCTTCACCGTGATCTCACTCATATATTTTCCGATTACCAGTACAATTCCGCGATATCCGTCATCGCTGACCAGCAGATTACTTCCGTTACCGATGACCGTGTATGGCACATCCACCAGGCGCAGATACTTCTGTATCCTGCAGAGCTGATCTTCATTTTCCAGATAGATCAGGTAATCCGCCGGTCCGCCGATGCGGAAGGTAGTATGCAATTTCATGGGTTCCTGAAACATAATCCTCTCTGCCGGTACGATTTCCTTTAATGCTTCTATCACTGCTGCACTTATCATGTATATCAGGCCGCTCTTTCTTTTTTATTATAGTTATTCCAAACAGGCCTACTTTAATACCAGTGCTGCAGCGCCGTAGATTCCGGCATCATTTCCCAGCTTGGCCAGGGCGAATTTTGCCTGCTTGCATGGTCCGAAAGCACATCTCTTATAAGAAGGCTCTATGTATTTGAATAAAATATCTCCAGCCTTGGACACACCACCGCCAATGACAAAAATCTGGGGATCAACTACACTGGCTACTGCGGCAAGTCCCTTGCCAAGATATTCTCCGAACTGTTCTGCGATCTCAATTGCTACTTTGTCCCCTGCCTTAACTGCATCGAATACCGTCTTGGCAGAGATCTCACCGCCACGCAGAATGCTGGGTGCATCGTCTTTTGCCAGGCGTCTGTTCGCCAGGCGGGTAATTCCGGTAGCGGATGCATACTGCTCCAGACAGCCCTTGTTCTTGCAGCCGCAGACCTCTGTCTCATTATCTTCAATGTGAATATGTCCGATCTCGCCGCCTGCACCGTTGGTGCCGGTCAGGATCCTACCATCAATAATGATACCTCCGCCGACACCGGTTCCTAAGGTAACAGCTACCAGGTTGGAATAGCCTTTACCGCCGCCCTGCCACATTTCGCCCAGGGCTGCCACATTGGCATCGTTGCCCGCCTTCACGGTAACGTCCAGATCCAGTTCTTTTTTCAACGTTTCAGCAAGATCAAAAGATCCCCAGCCGATATTAACAGCACCATTGACCATGAAGCCATCGGCATTTACCGCACCGGGAGCGCCGATTCCCACGCCTACCAGGTCTGCTGCGGTGATGTTCTTTTCCTGCATTTTGTTTTTGATGGATGCTGCGATATCCGGCAGAACTTTCTCTCCACCGTTATCCTTGACCGTAGGGATCTCCCACTTGTCCAGCACCTGTCCTTCGTCATTGAACAGTCCTAATTTCACTGTTGTTCCGCCCACATCTACTCCAAATGCATACTTACTCATCATCTTCGTCCTCCTCACGTCTTTTTGCTAAAGAGTTCTGTACACGAGTGTACAATTCCTTTGCTGCATTGTATCCCATTTTTTTCTGACGATGATTGATAGCTGCAGTCTCGCAGATCACCGCCAGATTCCGTCCGGGACGGATCGGGATGTTGTGACATACTACCTTATTCCCCAGATATTCGGTATAGTTTTCTTCCAGTCCCAGTCTGTCGTACTCTTTGTCCTTATCCCAGTCTTCCAGGCGGATGACCAGATCAATGGTCTGTGTATCTTTTACAGACAATGCACCGAACAGCGCCTTGACATCCACGATTCCGATTCCGCGCAGTTCTATGAAATGCTTCGTGATATCAGGGGCAGAACCTACCAGCGTATCATCACTGACTTTACGCAGTTCTACCACATCATCGGTTACCAGACGATGTCCTCTTCTGATCAGCTCCAGGGCCGCCTCGGACTTACCGATGCCGCTCTCGCCGGTGATCAGGACGCCCTCGCCGTAGACATCCACCAATACGCCGTGTACGGAGATGCAGGGAGCCAGCTTCACATTTAACCAGCGGATGATCTCTGACATAAAATCGGAAGTGGATTTCTTGGTAGATAATACAGGAACTTCATGTCTGATCGCAGTTTCCAGGAATATAGGATCCGGCTTCAGATCACGGCTGAATACGATACAGGGAATATCATAAGCCATCAGCTTCTCATACGCCTCCCTGCGGGTCTCATCTGTCAGCCCCTCCATATAAGTATATTCCACAAATCCGATAATCTGCAGTCTGGTGGCATCAAAATGTTCAAAATATCCGGCTAACTGCAGTGCCGGACGGTTGATATCCGGCTGTGTGATCTTCACATGTTTCACATCGATCTCCGGTGTGAGATTTTCCAGTTTCATTTTTTCGATAACACGGGTCAAACTTACACTTGCCATACTAATTTCCATACCTTTCTGCGAAAAACCCGCCCCTGCATTTTTTTCGAAGGTTCCCCGCCTCATTATCGTGCTGTAACTTTTGAAGTTACCATATTACTTATGATTGTACCACAGGCGGTCGCTTCTGTGAAGCGAAAAAGGCTACAATCTCCTGCGCTGTGCGTTCATTCATTTCGGGAATTTCCATCAGGTCTTCCACCGCTGCCTGCCGGATCTCCTCTAAGGACTTGAAGTGCCGCATCAGGGCTTTTCGTCTGGTGGGCCCCACTCCCGGGATATCATCCAGTACGGATCTCACCTGGGTCTTACTACGCAGAGACCTGTGGTATTCAATGGCAAAACGATGCGCCTCGTCCTGGATTCTGGTGATCAGCTTGAACCCTTCCGAATGAGTATCGATCGGAAGCTCGATATTATGATAATACAGACCTCTGGTACGGTGGTTGTCATCCTTGACCATACCGCAGACCGGAATGTCGATTCCCAGTTCTTCCAGTACGGACAGGGCAATATTCACCTGTCCGCGGCCGCCGTCCATGAGGATCAGATCCGGGAACTTGGTAAAACTGCCGTACTCCTGATCCATCTCCTGTTCTTCCAGTTCTCTGCTCTCTTCCATACCATGACGGAACCGTCTCGTCAGCACTTCCCGCATGCAGGCATAGTCATCCGGACCTGAGACGCTTTTGATCTTGAATTTACGGTAATCGCTGCGTTTCGGTTTTCCTTTTTCGTAGACCACCATGGATCCTACATTTTCAAAACCGTTGATATTGGAAATATCATAGGCTTCCATCCGGGCCGTGCCGGTTAACGGCAGTTGCAACAGATCCGAGATTTCCTTCACTGCACCGATGGTACGGCCTTCCTCACGTTTTAACTTTTCTCTGTCCTGGGACAATACCAGTTTTGCGTTCTGCGCTGCCAACTCCACCAATTTTTCCTTACTGCCGATCTTAGGCACCTTCAGATAGACCCTGCTGCCTTTTCGCTCCGACAGCCATTTCTCGATCAATTCGGCATCCTCGATCTCATATTGCAGCATCAGCTCTCTGGGGATAAATGGGGTCCCCGCATAGAACTGCTTTACAAAATCCTGTAAAATTGCCGGCTTGTTATTTTCCGGCACATGTGTCATATAATAATGTTCTCTGCCGATCAGCTTGCCATCCCGGACGAAAAATACCTGTACCACTGCTTCCGTCTCATCCTGGTACAGCGCCAGGATATCTTTATCTTCACCGACGCCCTCGGTAATCTTCTGTTTCTGGGATACCTGTCGTACACTGGAGAGCAGATCACGGTATCTGGCAGCATCCTCAAATTCCATAGCCTCCGCGGCTTTCTTCATCTTCTCCTCCAGATCCTTCAGGATCGGACTGTAATTACCATTCAGAAATTCCAGTGCACCTGCCACCTGCTGTCTGTATTCCTCTTTGCTCACATATCCCTGGCAGGGTGCCAGACACTGCTTGATATGATAGTTCAGGCAGGGGCGCTCGATTCCTATATCCCTGGGCAGCACCCGGTTGCAGGTACGCAGCTGGTACAGTTTGTTCAGCAGTTCAATGGTATCTTTCACCGCCGCAGCGCTGGTATAGGGACCGAAATAGCGGGATTTATCTTTTTTCATGGTACGGGAAAACAGGATCCTGGGATAATCCTCTCCCACTGTCACCTTGATATAGGGATAGGTCTTGTCATCCTTTAACAGCGTGTTATACTTCGGCGAATTCTCCTTGATCAGGTTATTCTCCAGCACTAATGCTTCCAGTTCCGAATCCGTCACAATATATTCAAATCGGGCGATCAGCGATACCATCTGGTCAATGGCCGGGCCTCTGCCGATATTTTCACGAAAATAAGACCTTACACGATTGTGCAGGTTGATTGCTTTTCCCACATACAAAATGACATCTTTGTCATCCCTCATGATATACACTCCCGGCTTGCGGGGGAGCTTTTTTAACTCTTCTTCCACGTTGAACATAAATATTTCCTCACTTGTATCTATCATACCGATTCTGGAGAAAAATACAACAAGGGATTTAATATTGTAACTGGAGAGTTTACTATGCCTATACGCGGCTCATTGCTCGCGTAATTTTTCCGCTACTTTCGCATACATGGGCACGGGCACATGATATCTCTCTCCCATACGGACGACTTCGTAGACCAGGCCATCGATCTCGGAATCTTTGCCTTCCATGACATCTCGCTGCATGGAAGTGGTCGCTTCCGGTGCCAGGGAGGACAATATCTTCAGGTTGACTTCCACCATATCACGCTCGAAAGGAACACCCATAGCTTCTGCCAGTGCGGCGATCTCGCGGATCATTGTCTTGAAGGCTTCCCGCTGCTTGCCTTCTCTCTGGAAGTCTGCTGCGGTGGCATGATAATAAAGTCCCGCCGCACCGATGGGCGATACATAGGAGAATTTCTCCAGGGCATCTCTTTGAATATTTTCGGAGAGCACGCCATCGATTCCACTGTCATCAAAATCTTTTTTAATATTTTTCAGAGCATCCAATATTTCTTCTTGTGCCCTTTTAATGTTTACTTTTTGAGTACTCATATTACGGACACCATATACTACCCGCAGGATCCTGCCATGCTGGATCAGTACTCCCGGTTCTTTAATATTGGCAGAGACATAGATACAGCCGTCCGTCACCAGAAGCTTTGGCAACTGCTCCTGCATTTTCACACCGGTTCCGTAGATGTTTAACACCGGGATCACGATGGTGGAAGGCTTCGCCACGCGCTGAATAAAAGGGATGGTGTCCTCCAGGGAATATCCTTTCACGCAGACCAGTACCACATCCGGCTGCTCGTCATAATGCTCCATGTCCATAGCTTTTACCGGGATGATCTCGGTGGTGCCGTCCCACATTTTCTCCACGGCAAGTCCCTTTTCCTGCATGGCTGCCAGGTGTCTGCCTCTGGCGATCAGGGTGACATCCCTGTCAGCCTTTGTCATATAAAATCCTAGGATTCCGCCGGTTCCTCCGGCTCCGATAATTGCGTATTTCACACCAAAACCCTTCCCTTCCGTTATCTACCTTTACTTTTCCACAATGATACCACGACGCAAAAGAAGCCGCCAGTCTCTGTTTTCACATAACTGACAGCTTCTCCTTGATATCATTTATTCCTTACAGGAACTCTTTTACAGACTTGTAAACGCCCTTGGCATCCAGACCGTACTTCTCTACCAGAGCAGCAGCGGAACCGGACTCGCCGAAGACATCCTGCATACCGACCTTTTTCACTGGTACAGGATAATGTGCACACAGGCAGTCGCAGACTGCGCTTCCCAGTCCGCCGATGACGGAATGCTCTTCCACGGTGACCACCTTGCCGGTCTTCTTCGCGCTGTTAAGGATGATCTCCTCATCGAGTGGCTTAATGGTACAGATGTTTACAACCTCTGCGCTGATGCCTTCCTCTTCCAGCATCTTCGCTGCACCCAGAGCGGAATCTACGCAGATACCGGTGGCTACGATGGTGACATCTTTACCTTCGCGGACTACTGTTCCCTTACCGATCTCGAAATGATAACCGGGATGATCGTTGATCACGGGTACTGCGGCACGTCCGAAACGGATGTATACAGGTCCTTCATATTCCAGAGCGGCACGAACAGCGGCTCTTGCTTCCACATCATCGGAAGGGCACATTACTACCATGCCGGGGATGGTGCGCATCAGGGCGATATCCTCGTTACACTGATGGGTAGCGCCATCCTCACCTACTGTGATACCTGCATGAGTTGCACCGATCTTCACATTCAGATGCGGGTAACCGATAGAGTTACGTACCTGCTCGAATGCACGTCCTGCTGCAAACATTGCAAATGAGCTTACGAAAGGAATCTTACCTACCAGGGACAGTCCTGCTGCCACACCCATCATGTTTTCCTCTGCGATACCACAATCGATATGACGGTCGGGATATGCCTTACGGAAGATTCCGGTCTTGGTAGCTGCTGCCAGGTCGGCATCCAATACTACCAGATTGGGGAATTCTTCTGCCAGCTCCTTCAGGGAGTTGCCGTAACTTTCTCTGGTTGCGATCTTTTTCACGGTATTTTCTGCCATTACTGCTCACCTGCTTTCTCTAATTCTTTTTCAATCTTATCAAGGTCTGCCATTGCAATCGCATACTCCTCATCATTAGGCGCCTTACCATGCCAGTCTACGCTGTTTTCCATGAAGGAGACTCCCTTGCCCTTGATGCTGTGGAATACGATACAGGTGGGCATGCCCTTGGTCTCTCTTGCTTCCTTAAATGCTGCACGGATCGCATCAAAATCATGTGCATCTGCATTGATCACATGGAAATTGAATGCCTCGAACTTTTTATCAATAGGATAAGGAGAACATACCTGATCGATGGGTCCATCGATCTGCAGGTTGTTGTTATCTACCATAACGCAGAGGTTGTCCAGCTTACGGAAGCCCGCGAACATAGCAGCCTCCCATACCTGTCCTTCCTCGATCTCACCGTCACCCAGCAGTGTGTATACACGGAAATCACGTTTGTCCATCTTAGCACCCAGTGCCATGCCGACTGCTGCAGAAATACCCTGTCCCAAGGATCCGGAGGACATATCCACGCCGGGGATATGGATGCAGGGGTGACCCTGCAGGTAGGAACCTAAGTGACGCAGGGTAGGCAGATCCTCTACCGGGAAATATCCTCTGTAAGCCAGTGCGGAATAGAGACCGGGAGCTGTATGACCCTTGGACAGAACAAATCTGTCGCGTTCCTCCATATCGGGGTTCTTCGGATCAATGTTCATCTCCTCAAAATATAAAAATGTAAAAATATCTGCGGCTGACAAGGATCCGCCGGGATGTCCTGCTTTCGCACTATGAACTGCGGTCACAATGCCCTTGCGGACATCATTGGCACGCTTTTGCAGTTCTAAATTCTTCATTGTTTCCTCCATTCCGCCATATTGGCTTATCTGTTGCAATTTACGTTGTTATACTAGCATACTTCCCGATGCTAGTCTAGTAAAAGAATTGCTCTTCTACTGTAAAATATTGCGGTCTCGTCCTAACAACTTTGCCCTGCCATTCATAAATTTTCTCACTTCGTTCGAAAATTCATTTCATGGAGGGGCGCTTCGCTAATAGAATTTGTCATATAGTGCTCTGTGTGCAAGCACCCTCGCACTATAAGCCAAATTCTATTTCAAAGTTGTTTGGCCATAGTATGCATTCTTTCCATGTTTGCGGTTATAGTGCTTATCCTGCAGTTCCTGGGGTGCCGGCTGGATCCTGGGGTTGATCGTCTCTGCGCGATAAGCCATTTTTGCCACCTCTTCCAATACTACCGCATTATGGACAGCCTCCTTGGCATCCTTGCCCCAGGCAAAAGGCCCATGATTCTTGCACAGAACGACAGGCACTGCTTTCGGGTCCTTACCCAGACGTTTGAACTCGTTAACGATCAGGTGTCCGGTATTTTCCTCGTAAGCGTCCTCGATTTCTTCCTTTGTCAGGCAGCGCACGCAGGGAACCGGACCGTAGATATAGTCTGCATGGGTGGTTCCGTAGCAGGGGATGTCTCTTCCCGCCTGCGCCCAGCTGGTGGCATAGGAAGAATGGGTATGTACGATACCGCCGATCTCCGGGAATGCCTTGTACAACTCCAGATGGGTCGCGGTGTCGGAAGAGGGATTTAAATTCCCCTCTACCTTATTGCCGTTCAGATCCATGACTACCATCATCTCCGGTGTCAGTTTGTCGTAATCCACGCCGCTGGGTTTGATGACGAACAATCCGCTCTCTCTGTCAATGGCGCTGACATTTCCCCAGGTAAAAGTCACCAGACCGTACCTGGGCAGATCCATATTTGCTTCATATACTTTCTGTTTTAATTCTTCTAACATATCCTAAACCTCATTTCTTTCTATATCCTACAAGCTTTCCGATAAATGAGTGTCGTGCAGGTATAATTTTACGACCGAAAAATTATTTTGCGGCAACGGCTGCCTTCTCAGCAGGAAGCAGTCTCTTGTACTCTTCCAGGAAAGCCTCAAATCCTTTCACATCCTCAGGCTCCGGTTGCAATGTGGTTCCGGTCTGTCCAGCGAAGATCTTGTCATTTAAATAGGAAGAAAGGGTCTCGCCGGTTTCTTTCTCCTTCATGAAAGCTGCCAGGATCGCCATGCCCCAGGCGCCGCCTTCGCTTGCCGTATCCATAACAGTGATCGGTGCGTTCATGCCTGCTGCCATGACACGCTGTCCCACCACGGGAGTCTTGAAGAAGCCGCCGTGTCCCATCAGGGAATCTACAGCCACATGCTCCTCCTTTAACAGAATATCCATACCAATCTTCAGTGTGGCAACTGCGCTGTACAGATGGGAGCGCATGAAGTTTGCCAGTGTAAAATCTGCATCTGGTGTCCGCACCACCATAGGACGGCCGGCATCCAGACCAGTGATCGGTTCTCCGGAAAAATAGTTATATGCCGTTACGCCGCCGCAATCCGCAGCACCTTCCAGCGCCTTGCGATACAACACGCCGTACAGTTCGTTCTTGTCTACTTTCACACCAAAGCTCTCTGTACACTCGCCGAAGAGGTTCACCCAGGCATTCAGATCGGAGGTGCAGTTGTTGCAATGTACCATGGCCACGGGCATACCGTTGGGTGTTGTGACCATATCGATCTCTTCGTGTACTTTTTGCATAGCCTTTTCCAGGACTACCATTGCGAAAATAGAGGTTCCGGCGGAGACATTACCGGTGCGAACAGCCACACTGTTGGTAGCTACCATTCCGGTTCCCGCATCACCCTCGGGAGGACACATAGGAACACCGGGCTGCAAAGTTCCGGTAGGATCCAATAATTTTGCCCCTTCTGCGGTCAGGACACCGGCGGATTCTCCTGCCACTAACACCTTAGGCAGGATGTCGCGGAGCTTCCAGTCAAAATGATGTAAATCATCGAACTGATCTAACATTTTCTGATCGAAATCCATGATCGTGGAATCTATAGGGAACATACCTGCTGCCTCACCAATACCCAGAACCTTTTCTCCGGACAGCTTCCAGTGAATATAACCTGCCAGAGTAGTAAAAAATGCGATATCCTTTACATGCTCTTCTCCGCTTAAGATTGCCTGATACAGATGGGCGATGCTCCATCTCTGGGGAATATTGAAGTTAAATACCGGAATCAGCTTCTTGCAGGCTTCTTCCGTCATCGTATTTCTCCAGGTACGGAAAGGTACCAGAAGTTCACCTTCTGCATTAAAAGGCATATAGCCGTGCATCATGCCGCTGAATCCCAGTGCTCCCAAAGTAGTCAGCTTTTCACCGTATTTTGCCTCCACATCGTCTGCCAGGCTCTTGTAACACCCCTGCAATCCTTTCCGGATGTCCTCCAGGCTATAGGTCCAAATATTGTTCTCCAGACGGTTCTCCCAGTCGTAAGTTCCCATGGCAATGGGGGTGTGGCTTCCATCTACCAATACCGCTTTGATTCTGGTGGAACCGAATTCAATACCCAGAACCGCCTTTCCCGCTTTGATCGCTTCTTTTGCTGTTTCATTCATTGCATTCTCTCCTTTTGCTTTTATATCGTTTCTGCTTTATTTACTTTCATAACGATTTGTGTTCTGCTACAGACTCCCGTTCTACCACCCGGGTATCAAATTCATACGTCAGATCCTTTTTCTTTCCCGCTATCATCTGTAAAAGTGTCTCTGCTGCCTTTTTCCCCAGATTTTCCTTCGGATGAGGAAGTGAAGTAATGGGAACCTCACTGTGTCGCGCCAGATCCGAATCGTCGATACTGATCACCGACACATCCTCCGGCACCCGGATATTGCGCTCTTCCAGCATCCGGATCAGCTGGAATGCGATCTGGTCATTGTACGCCAGGAGAGCAGTGCATTCCTCCACCCGGTTGAGAAGCCGGTCCCGGCAATACGCCAGTTGCTTCGATTCGTCCGTGTCGATCCACACCAGTCGGGAATCCGTCACCGTAAGCCCTGCTTCCTCCATGGCACGCAGATATCCCAAATAACGCTGTCTGCCCTGTCCGTCGTCCAGTTTCAGGACTGCCCCTATCTTCTGATGTCCCTTCTCAATCAGATATCTCACAGCCTTATACGCTGTGTCCGCATCATTCAATGATACATGTGGTACCTCCAGCTCCGGATAATAGGTGTTGAAAAATAAAAGCGGTATCTTTCTCATCATTAGATGCCTGTACAGCTCCAGATTCGGATTCGGCAATCCACTTTTTGTTCCCTCCACGATCATTCCTGCTACATCATCCCGTTTGAGCAGATCTTTCAGAAT
This sequence comes from Waltera intestinalis, assembly GCF_009695995.1. GTDB lineage: Bacteria > Bacillota > Clostridia > Lachnospirales > Lachnospiraceae > Acetatifactor > Acetatifactor intestinalis. The sequence continues at coordinate 25,287 of NZ_VUMU01000003.1, read as the reverse complement.
GCCTTTCTCCCGATCCAGCGTGTTATTCGTAATATAAATCTGTACGGAAAAGCCACTTTCATATAATGTATTCTGCATGCCCTGCAGGATCCTCGGGAAAATATAGCTGTCCATATAAGTAGTTACTACCGCAATACTGTTCCGCTTCTCGAGATTTTTCCTGCGGTCAAAGCTAACATAAGTGCCGCTGCCACGGATCCTCTGTACCAGTCCTTCCTCCTCCAGCGTTCCGATCGCCTTCCTCACTGTCTGTCTGCTGATGTGGAATCGCTCCGCAAGCTGATTCTCCGAAGGAACCTTCTCTCCGGGACCCAGTTGTCCGTCTGTAATCTGCTCCTGTATGTAATTAATTAGGTTTTGATATTTTGTCTCCATGATTATTATAAGTATAATAAGGCTACTGTTCAAAGTCAATACATCTTTTGACTATTTTAGATACATTTATATATAGTTGTATGGTGTACAACTATGCTTGTATTTCGATTTACTCCACATATGAAGTCAGAGACGTGACTGTGACCCTGAGGTAAGTCGCTTTAAGTCTATCCCCGGTGCTGTTCACATATACTTTTACCAACACTCTCTGTCATCAGGTAACTATCGTGCGAAAACGTCCTTCCCTTTCCTTCCACCAACTGCTTCTGTGTATCTGCCTCCTCTGCACTCTCACCGGCGCCATGGCTCTTTTGTCCCATTGTACTTCCGCAGACAGGCGCTTTGAGCAATTCACCTCTCAGGTTTTCCGGGAGGAAATGACTGCCAGTACTCTGAACATGCACTACACCATTGCGGATTCTGCCGCTTTTGGGATCACGGATTATGAGCCTGTCCTTTCCCTCTATACCTCCGGGCAGTCGGACGCGAGTGGGGAACGTTGTTCTGCGCTCCTTAGGCAACTAAGTTGTATTGCTTACGATAAGCTCTCACCGGAGAATGCTTTCACCTATACACTCCTACAGCGGTCTCTGGAAAATGACCTGGCGTTGGCGCAGTTCCCCTATTACAACGAACCGCTGTCCCCATCTTCGGGAATGCAGTCACAGCTCCCCATCCTGCTGGCAGAATACACCTTCCGTTCCAGGCGGGATGTGACAGACTACCTGGCACTCTTAGACCAGGTGGACGATTATTTTGCCTCCTTGCTCCTCTATGAGCAGGAAAAAGCTGCCGCAGGCTTCCTCATGCCGGATGTTTCCCTGGAAAAAGTCCGAAAGCAATGTGACACCATCGTCACCATACAAGAACTAGCGCAGGGAACCCACTTTTTGCAGACCACCTTTGAAGACCGGCTGGTGGAATTGCAGGCACAGGGCATATTATCTGCCGAAGTTGTCTCTTCCTTTCTTAAGGAAAATGACCGGCTGCTCACCACGGTAGTACAGCCTGCCTACGCCACACTATCCGAAGGACTGTACTCTCTGGAGACTTCCGGCTCTGCCGGTCAGACATCTTCTATCTCTCAGGCGTCTCCCGGCGGGATCATAGATACATCCGGCGCCCTGCCGAAAGGTCTCGCCCTGTTGCCGGATGGGAAGGCTTACTATCACCACCTGCTTTTCGCCGAGACCGGTTCCTCCCGTTCGGAAAAAGAACTGGTGCAAATGCTTCTGGCGCAATTTCAGGAGGAACAGGCGGCCATCCGCAGCCTGACACAACAGTCCCCTTCTCTGCTTTCCATGCTTTCCGAAGGGATCACGGAAGGTTTTCCCATCCCGGAACCGGAAGAAATGCTTTCCGATCTACAATCACGCATGATAAATGACTTTCCTGTCAGTAATCCCACTCCCTCCTTTACTGTCAAGGATGTCGTACCCAGTCTGGAACCTTACAGTGCACCGGCTTTTTACCTGACGACTCCCCTGGGCGATTCTGACAATAATGTCATCTATATAAACCGCCGCAATTCTCCCATGGGACTGGAGCTCTATACGACCCTGGCACACGAAGGTTTTCCCGGGCATCTCTATCAGACCGTGTATAGTAACCGTGCCTTTTTAGATAAAGACATGGATCCTGTGAGAAAGCTGATCTGGTACGGCGGATATTTGGAGGGTTGGGCGCTGTATGTAGAATTTATTTCCTATGATTATGCGGCAGATCTGCTCGAACAGTGCGGACAGTCGGATGCCGCGCAGGCCGCTCTCCTGGAAAAACATACCCGGAGCCTTCAGCTGTGCATGTATACTCTGTTGGACCTTCTGATCCACGGGGAAGGTGCCGGATACGATCAGACTGCCACATTCCTTGGAAAGTTTGGCATTGATTCCCCGGAAGCCTGCAAGGCGATCTATACTTATATTGCGGAAGAGCCCTGCAATTATCCGAAGTATTATGTGGGCTATCTGGAGATTTTGAAATTACGGGAAACTGCCCGGTCCCATTGGGGTGACAGGTATTCCGACCTTCGCTTTCACACATTTTATCTGGAAAATGGCTGCTGTGATTTTTCCTTGCTGGAGGAGCTACTGTAAAATAGAGCAGCCTTGTAAAACAACACAAGACCATAACTTGACAAAGCCCCCCTCCTTTTCTATACTTGCAAAAGGAGAGAGGCTTTTCGCTTCCTATATTCCGCTTCGATAACAGAAAGGCATACAATTCCCATGGAACAACTATTATTCAGTTTGAATGCAACGATCCCCGTATTCCTGGTCATGGTGATCGGTTATGTTTTACAGCAGCTGCATGTTACCAACGACTCTTTTGTCAAAACCCTGAATTCATTCAATTATAAGATCACCCTGCCCGTACTTTTGTTCAAGGACATGTCCACTGCAGATTTTTACAGTGTATGGGATACCGGTTACGTGCTGTTCTGCTTCTTCGTGACCCTGTTCTGCATCATCATCACCTGGGTCGTGACAGGCATTTTTTATAAGAACAAATCCCGCCTGGGAGAGCTTGTCCAGGCAAGCTACCGCAGCAGTGCCGCTGTTCTGGGTATCGCCTTTATACAGAACATCTACGGAAACTCCGGCATGGCTCCCCTGATGATCGTAGGTACGGTTCCCCTGTACAATATCGCTGCCGTACTGATCCTGTCCTTCACCGGACCGGATGCGAAGGGCTTCGATAAAGAATCCCTGCTGAAATCCTTAAAAGGGATCATCACGAATCCGATCATTATCAGTATCGCCCTGGGCATGCTGTCCAGCGCCTGCCGGATCCATTATCCCGTGATCATTTCCAAGACCATCAGCAATGTTGCCGTACTGGCTACCCCTCTGGCCCTGATCGGCCTCGGTGCCGGATTCGAGGGTAAAAAAGCCTTAAAGCTTTTAGCCCCCACCGGAGTAGCAACTGTATTAAAGCTGGTAGTATGGCCCGCACTGTTCCTGCCGCTTGCCATCCATTTTGGCTTTACCGGAGAAAAACTGGTGGCGATCCTCATTATGCTGGGCTCCCCCACCACCGTAAGCTGTTATATTATGGCGAAAAACATGAACCACGAAGGAACTTTGACTTCCAGCGTGGTTGTTGCCACCACGTTTTTAAGTTCCGTTACCCTCACAGTATTCCTGTTTATTTTGCGGAGTATGCAATTGATTTAGTTGCATGATGCCCCTGGCATCATCACATTTTCCCCGCAAGAAAAATGCTTGCCACTGTTCCCGCTAACGTTGCCAGCAGTGCCCCCGGTAGCGTGTAGCGGGTTTTCGTTACCTTTGCCGCCAGAAAATACACACTCATGGTATAAAAAATCGTCTCGGTACAGCTCATAAGGATTGATGTCAGCATCCCGGCATAAGAGTCCGGGCCGCAGGTCTTGAAAATATCCAGCACCAGCCCGGTAGCCGCAGAGGAAGAGAACATTTTTACGATAAGCAGCGGGATCAGCTGCGTCGGAAGTCCCACAGCCTGCGTCGCCGGTCCGATCAGCTTCCCTAACAACTCAAAAAATCCGGAAGTCCGAAGGATTCCCACTGCCATCATCAGTCCTACCAGTGTCGGAAGGATCTCCACCACAATGCGCAGCCCCTCTTTTGCCCCCTTCAAAAAAGTCTCATACACTTTCACCCCTGAGACCATTCCGTAACCCACGATCCAGAAGATCACCATGGGGATCATAATATCTGACATATGTGTCAATACGTTTATCATGATCCTCACCTATCCTTCCATTTACAATAAATGACGGAAATGATAGTACTGAAAAGTGTAGCCACCAGTGCCGGAGCAATGATCACCGCGGGGTTGGCACTGCCGTACTGACTGCGGTAGGCGATCATGTTGACCGGGATTAGCTGTAAGGACGAAATATTCAGGATCAAAAAGGTACACATTTCGTTGCTGGCAACTGACACATTCGTTCCGCGCCGTCCGCTCTCCAGTTCCGCCAGCTGCTCCATGGCTTTCAGTCCCGCCGGTGTACACGCCCATCCCAACCCCAGCACATTGGCGATCAGATTCGTAGCTATGTATTCCCCCGCCGGATGATCTTCCGGAAGTCTTGGAAACATAAATTTCAGAAAAGGCCTGATACCTTTTGTCATCTTCGTGATCATGCCGGATTCCTGCGCGATCTCCATCAGTCCCATCCACAGTGCCATGACCCCTGCCATGGTGATGCAGAGGCTCACCGCCTCTCCGGCACTGTCAAGCGCCCCTTCTGTCAATGCACTCATCTGTCCGGTACAGACTCCGTAGATCACACCTAACAGGATCATTCCTGCCCAGATATAATTAAGCATCTTCTCCAAACCGCCTGCTGTTCCTTCGTTTCACTATATGCGGATGCCGGGATGTCCTATGAAAATACAAATCGTGCCTTCGGTCATGTCCTACCAGGCCTGCATTTCCATCCGGAATTTCTTCCCGGCATACAAATATAAGCCTTCCGGTAATATATTTTCCGAAAGGCTTATCTGGTTCATTCTCTCAAATTCTTTTACAGAGTTCCCTGTGTGAACAGGCTCCTCACATGTGCCACTTCTTCCGCAGTGGCTTTCTCTGCCGGCACATAATAAGATTTCTCTCTGGCGATCTGATACAGCTCCTCCTGGGACTGCTCACAGGCGGTACGGAACTGCTTCAGTGTCTGTTTTAATTCCTTGTTTTCTGACTGAGCGATCATTCCCGCATAGCGGGTCAGTTCTCCGTTGATCCCGGCCAAAGTATCTGCTACCATTGTCTTTTCCTGCATTCTGCTGCCTCCTTACTGCAAAAACTTCATAAGCTGCTGTTTGTTCTCCATAGCGCTGCGGGCACCCTTTTCAAAAAACTGTTTTACCTTCGGGTCCTCCGCTTCCTTGGCGTACTCCTGCATTTTGCAGCGGGTCGTGTCAAAGCCGCCGATCAGATGGCGCAGATTCTGCAGATCTAATTCTGAAATATCACTCATGCTGTTAACCTCCTTTTGATTCCTTCTGTTCTATGCGAGGTTAGTATGCGCAGGATATTTTTTTCTATACTAAATAAAATTAGCAAATATGGATACGGAAATCACCGTCAGAATACCACAGACCACGATGGACAGGCTGCTCATGGCGCCTTCGATCTCGCCCAGTTCCATGGCTTTCGCGGTTCCCAACGCATGGGCACTGGTGCCAATGGCAAGACCTTTGGCAATGGGATCCTCGATCTTGCAAAGTCGGCAGATCGTCTCTGCCAGAATGTTGCCAAGGATACCTGTGACAATGATCACGACTACCGTAATGGTCACAATACCGCCCATTTTTTCAGAAATCCCCATACCGATAGCCGTGGTAATGGACTTCGGCAGAAGCGTTACATACTGCTCATGGTTCAGACCGAACATCAGGCTTAAAGCGAAAACGCTCACCATGGCAGTCAGCACGCCGGCAATGATTCCGCCGAAAATAGCCTTGGGATAAGTCTTTAACAGTTCCAGCTGACGATACAGAGGCACTGCCAGGCTGACCGTTGCCGGAGTCAGGAAAATGCTGATATACTGTGCACCGTTTGCATAGGTCTCATAATCTATATGGAACAATAACAATACTGCCACGATCAGGATTACGGAGATCAGTAAGGGATTGGCAATGGCTTTTCCGGTCTTCTGTTTGATCCACAGACCGATCTCGTAGGTGACCAGTGTAATAGCAATACCGAAAAAGATAGACTGGCTCAATATTTCATTCATTTATCTGTCCTCCTTATCATCTGCGGCAGCTTCGGTTCCGACCGTCTGCAGGGTTGCAGCACCTTTATTTTTCTGCCCCCGGATAATATGCTGGGATACCCGGCCTGTCACGATCATGATCAGTACCGTGGATACCACCGTGATCACACAGATGGGAAGCAGCATCTCTTTTAAAGCATCCACACTTGCCATGATTCCCACGGTAGCGGGCACGAACATAATGGACATGGCATCCACGAGGAAATCCGCCGCGGTCTCCACCTTTTCCAGCGGGATCAGTTTTGTGATCAGCCCCACCAGCATGATCACCAGACCATAGACGCTTGCTGCGATGGGAAGCGGGATCAGGATCTCCAGAAGCTCTGCCAGAAAGGAGATTCCCAGGATAATCGAAAATTGTTTCACATATTTCATGATATTGTCACCCTACCTGTTAACTTTAGTATTTCATTTCTTTTGTTATATAGCAACACGATATGATGCCCGGGCATCATTATATTGCCCACAAACAAAAGAAGCTGCGCACTATTTTTCAGCACGCAACTTCGTATTATACTACTTGATTTTTACTTTCACAATCAGCATTCTCTACCATTTGAGTAAACTTTTTTATCTTGCTTTCGTGAATTTTTCCCTTACATCTGGTGTCTTACCACTGCATATTCGTCATCCAGTCGGAAGTAGGGACACTCCTGCTGGGTTCCGGATAAAAAGCGGTACATTTCATCCTCATCCAGATTCACCATGCAGCAATAGCATTCATAATCTTCGTCATATTCATAATTGACACACGCGTCACAATTAGTCATTTTGCCTCTCTCTGCATATGCCTTTCACGGATTATCCTACATTATCCTCATATGCTTTTGTCTGTTTTGGTTCGGTTTCATTATGGTATTTTCACCGTTTCATGAGTTGCCATGCAGATACTGATAGATTTCCCGTTTTCCCACACCTCTGTCTTTTGCCACCTGCTTCATGGCGGATTTATTATCCATACCCTGCTCTTCGTAATAAGCCATATGTTCTTCAATGCTCATGGATTCCCAGGATGCGATCTCTTCCTGTCGTTTCTCTTCCGGGCTCTTCCCTTCTACTACCAGGACATATTCTCCGCGGGGTTCCTCTGTCTTGTAGTAGTCCAGCGCCTTTTCCAAAGTGGTGGGAAATACGGTCTCGAACTTCTTGGTCAGTTCTCTGCACAACGTGATCCGTCGCTCCCCCAGTGCCGCATACAGTTCCTCCAGCGTCCGAATCAGATGATGGGGTGCTTCGTAGAGGATCATGGTACGGCTCTCGGTCTTCAGTTCCTCCAGAATCGCTTTCTTTTCCTTTTTATCCGCAGGCAGGAATCCTTCAAAACAAAACCTTCTTGTACTGAGTCCTGATAAGGTCAGTGCTGTAATACAGGCCGCAGGACCTGGCAGGGAAGTGACGGGAACATTCTGCTCCTGGCACATCCGCACCAGTACTTCACCGGGATCGGAGATCGCCGGGGTACCGGCATCAGTGATCAGCGCAATATTCTGTCCGTTTAACAGCTGTCCTACCAGCTGGTGTGCCTTCTCTACTTTATTGAACTCATGGTAGCTGGTCATGGGCGTATGGATGTCGAAATGATTCAGCAGCTTAATACTGTTACGGGTATCCTCCGCTGCGATCACATCCACCGTCTGCAGGGTCTCCACCACCCGCGGTGTCATATCCCCCAGATTGCCAATGGGCGTTGCACACAAATATAAAGTTCCGGGCATGAGCTCCTGCCTCCTCTCCAAATCACTTTCCCTTTTTAATATCCATATATATCATATATTTCCGGCATATATACTCCCGGTGACTGATACACGATCAACGGCTTCTCCACGGTCATGCGGGATCTGCCGCCTCGCACCGCCTCGATGAGCACCATATTAGGCTCCTTGTCGATGTAGGGATACACCAGCTGCATCCGCTTCGGCTCCAGCTTGTATTTTACCAGCATGGTCATGATCTCCGCCAGCCGAAAGGGGCGATGTACCATGTAAAAATGTCCGCCGGGCTTTAATAGTTTTGCTGTCCTGCTGACCACATCCTCCAGTGTACAGAGCACTTCGTGTCTGGCGATCGCTTTCGGTTCCTCCGGGTTCGTCAATCCATGCTGTCCGATCATGTACGGAGGATTGCAGGTAATACAGTCAAAGGAAGCAGCCTGAAAAATCCGGTCTGCTTCCTTGATGTCTCCTGTCACGATGTCAATGCGGTCCTGCAGATCGTTCAACGCCACACTGCGTCTCGCCATATCTGCGCTCTCCTCCTGGATCTCCAGTCCGGTGAGATGGGAACAGTGGTATTTTGCTTCCATCAGGAGCGGGATGATCCCGGTGCCTGTCCCCAGATCCAGTAAAATATCTTTCTCTCTGGCGTGGGCAAATCCTGTCAGAAGCACCGCATCCATGCCGAAACAAAATTTCTCCGGATTCTGTATGATCTGATAACCGTTCCGCTGAAGGTCATCAATTCGTTCTTTATCCTTCAGTTCAACCTTCATTCGTGTTCTCCGGTTTTCTTCCGTTACCGTTATTACCGTTATTGCCGTCTCTTCTGCCACCGTGTCTCGATCTTCTGCGGAAGGAATTGTCTCTTGGTGCCTGTCCCTGGCTGCCGGACTGCTCTGCACCCTGAGCATCGCTGTTCTCTCTTACCTGCTCCGGACGGTTCTGCGGACGATTCTCACAGCGTCTGTCGCCGCGGTTATTATCCCTGCGGTTGTCACGGTTATTGTCTCTGCGGTTGTCACCACGATTCTCGTTGTTCCGATTTTCTCCACGGTTATCATTACGACTCTGATTCTCACCACGGTTATTATTTCTGCGGTTGTCGTCTCTGCGTCCGTCGCGTCTGCGGTTATCCCCGCGATTCTCGCTGTCGGCTCTCTGTTCTCTGCGGTCCTGACGCTCCGGGCGCTGCTCCGCACGTTTTTCTGCGCGTTCTTCCGCTTCTTCCTTCTCCTCGATCTCCTCTAACTTCTCAAGTTCCTTCTGCTCTTCCTTAGACAGTTCCTGACCGCCCCTTTTGCCGCGGCGTCTCTTGAACTGTAAAGTGTCTGCCTCGTACTCCTTCAGTTCCTTCTCGTCACCGACTTCTACCAGTACCTTGACCAACTGACGCAGTACGTTGACGTTCTGTACCTCGCCATGGAGTCCATCTGCCGTCTGGACATAGTCACCCACACCGGGAAGCTTACGGTTCAGTTCTTCGTAAGTGTCTTCCTCATTTTTCAGGCAGCACATCAGTCTGCCGCAGACACCGGAGATCTTGGTGGGATTCAGGGACAGATTCTGCTCCTTCGCCATCTTGATGGATACCGGCACGAAATCCGACAGATAGCTGTGACAGCACAGAGGTCGTCCACAGATACCGATACCGCCGCGGATCTTGGTCTCATCCCTGACACCGATCTGGCGCAGCTCGATACGGGTCTTGAACACACTTGCCAGATCCTTGACCAGTTCACGGAAGTCGATACGTCCGTCTGCTGTAAAATAGAATAATACCTTATTGTTATCAAACGTATACTCCGCATCGATCAGCTTCATTTCCAGACCATGCTTTAATATCTTCTCTTTACATATCTTGAAGGCTTCCTTCTCTCTTTCTTTGTTGGCAGCCTCCTGCTCGATATCTCTCTCTCCGGCGATCCGCATCACAGGCTTCAGCGGCTGGATCACCTTGTCATCCTCTACCTCATGCACTCCCGCAACGACCGTACCGAACTCTATGCCTCTGGCGGTCTCCACGATCACGTGATCGCCTCTCTTTATCTCCAGCTGCAGCGGATCGAAGAAATATACCTTGCCCGCTGTACGAAATCTCACACCGATTACTTTTGTCATATCTATCTACCTCACTGATGCCCATGGCATCTTCAAATAAATTAAAACAACAGCTGCCTGCGCAAAATGCGCCTGCAACTGCTATTTTATCATATCTTTTCTAAAATGACTACTCTAATATTAGCATCTTATGATACTCACATCTTATGATACATAAGTTTTCTTAGGACAGCACAGACCGAAATACCCTTAAAGCATTTAAGGAAAATACCTTTTCGATTTCTGAGGAAGAAAAACCCTGTCGTTCCATCTCTGCGGCAAGCTGCTGCATTTTTTCTGCGCCAGACAGCTCACAAGGCTCTCCGAAGCCATCGAAGTCACTTCCCAGTGCTATTGCATCGATTCCTGCCAGGTTTTTAATATATTGCATGTGCTCCACCATTTTTTCAATCCGCCCGATCTTTCCACCATCCTCAAGAAATCCTACGAAATAGTTGATACCGATAACACCGCCCCGCTCTCCGATCATTCTGATATTATTATCCGAGAGATTCCGCAGATGTGAGCAGAGTGTACGTGCGTTGGAGTGACTTGCGATCACAGGGCCATGCGTAAGCTCAAAAATGTCCCGTATGCCGGCATCATTTAAATGGGAAACATCAATAAGAATGCCGATTCTCTCCATTTCCTCCACAAAGCTTTTCCCAGTATCCGTAAGTCCATTGACCATGTCCGGAATTCGGGGACTTCCCGGTGCGATTGCCGAATTGGGATACCCCAGTTCATTTGCAAAGTTCCATGTCAGGGTAGACATTCTGACGCCTTTGTCATATAGTGCATACAGGTTTTCCAGTTTTCCTTCATACACTCCGCCCTCTTCCACTGTCATCATAGCTGATAGCTTTCCCATCCTGGCGTTCTCTTCCATACTCTCTGCTGTTGTCACCTGTCCTATGATATCCGGATATTCCGCAATCTGTGTTTTCCAGAAATCTGCAAGCCCCAATACATGTGTAAATGGTGACTCGCCTCTTTTCTTCAATACTCCCAGATGGGTAAAAAGGGAAAAGCACTGGCAAATATATCCCCCTTCTCTCATCCGGTTCAAATCGATTCTTCCGGAATTGGAAAGAAGGGAAGTCTCCTTCCCTTCCCTGAAATCCGAGTACATATTAGGTATCGTATCACAGTGTAGATCAATTACCCGGTACATCTAAGCTGCCTCCTTTTATTCAGATAGAGCTCCCTGCGCAAATTCAATATATGCTTCATTCACAACCGTAATGACATAATCCGGCTCCGGACTTCACGCCGGTTATGACACCTCTTTACAGTCCGAATTCTTCCAGTGCCGCATAGAATAACCTCTCATACCCTTTTGGTACTTGAGCATAAGAAAACAACCACACAGGAGAATTCTTACTCTTGTATGGTCGTTATTTCTTTTTGTCACTGCTTGAAGACGTCACTCAAAAACTGTTTTTTCTTATAATTCCTAAGTGAAGGCTTCATTCGGAGAGATTTTTAAATATTTTATGGTTCTGAATAGTTACTATGTTAAGATCTAAGCTCTACACCCAGCTTGTTGTTCAGGTTCTTCAGGATCTTCTTCACATAGCCGTCCACTGCCTCTGTGGTGAATTCTTCCTCCTTCGGAGCAAAGGTTACGGTGAATGCCATGGACTTCTTCTCGGGTCCTACCTGTAAGCCTTCATAGACATCGAAGAGTTCTACGGACTCTACGAAGCTGCTGGCTTCTGCGATTGCCTTCTCTACCTCGCCGCAGGTAACGGATTTGTTCATTACCAGTGCCAGGTCTCTGGTCTCCTTCGCGAACTTGGAGATCGGTGTGAAGGTGGGAACCTTGCCGTATACAGGACGCAGGGCTTTCAGATCGATCTCTGCGATGTATGCGGACTCACGCATGTCTTCTTCCTTCTGGATCTCGTAGGTCAGCTGACCTAAGTAGCCGATCTCTTCGCCGTTGTACAGGATTTTTGCGGTACGATAAGGATGCAGGAAGCTCTTTTTGTCTTCTACATATTCGAAATCAATGAACAGAGTCTCTGCTACGGTGTCTACCAGACCTTTCAGAGTGAAGAAACTCTCTTCCTTACCCCAGATACCGATGCAGATAGTCTCTCTCTCATCTGGATACTCGGTCAGAGGCAGATCCTTAGGGATGAATTTATTGCCGATCTCGTATACTCTGCCTTCCAGACAACCGTTTTTCTGGTTGCGGGCGATGGCGTGGATCATCTGGGGAGCCAGAGTGGTACGCATCAGGGACAGATCCTCGTTGATCGGGTTGATCAGACGGATCGCATGTCTCTCCGGTGCATCCTCGGGCAGGCCTAACAGGTTCAGATCGGAAGGGGAGAAGAAGGAGTAATGTACGCCCTCAAATGCGCCCTGTGCACACAGTGCTCTCTTGATCTTAAGCTCGGTCTTCTGCTTCGTATTCATACCACCGCTGGTTACAGCTGCTGCCGCGAGAAAAGTCGGGGTTACATGGTCGTAACCGTACATACGGATGACTTCCTCTGCGATATCGGGATAGGATTCCATATCTTCACGGTATGCAGGTACCTGAATGGTCAGCTCGTCGCCGTTAATGACAGGCTGGAAATTCAGGGACTTTAAGATTCTCTCGATGTCAGCGGTAGGTACTTCAATACCCAGTACGCCGTTTACCTTCTTGATGCTTGCCTTCATCTCGGTAGGCTCGATGGAGTTACCGGTGTTTGCCTCTACGTGGGTAGAGGATACTTTACCACAACCCAGCTCCTCGATCAGATGCAGTGCTCTCTTGCTTGCCATAACGGTAGCATACTCATCCACGCCTTTGGCATATCTCTGGGAAGAATCGGAAGACTGTCCCAGTGCTCTGGAGCTCTTACGGATATTGTCTCTTGCAAATTTTGCGGACTCGAAGATGACAGCCTCTGTGGTGTCGCGGATCTCGGAATTTAAGCCGCCCATGATACCTGCTAAAGCTACGGGCTTTACGCCATCGCAGATAACAAGGTTGTTTTCGTTTAATTCAAACTCTTTTTCATCCAGGGTCATGATCTTTTCTTTGTCATGAGCGCGTCTTACATGAATGGCATTGCCTTCAATGTAAGAAGAGTCAAATGCGTGCATGGGCTGACCCAGCTCTTTTAAGATGTAGTTCGTGATATCTACCACGTTGGAGATAGATCCGATGCCTACCAGTGCCAGACGTCTCTTCATCCATGCGGGGGATTCGCCGATTTTTACATCAGTTACATAGTGTGCGATATATCTGGGGCACAGATCCGGAGCATCCACAGTTACGGTGAAACCATCTTTGGTAACGCCGCTCTCGGTGTAATCCAGTGCCGGAGTCTTCACGGGTTTGTTCAGGATAGCCGCTACTTCTCTGGCAATACCGAAGATGCTCTCGCAGTCCGGTCTGTTGGCGGTAATGGCAATATCGAAGATCCAGTCATCCAACTGTAACAGAGGCTTTACATCTGCACCGATCTCGGCATCCTCCGGCAGTACCAGCAGTCCGTTGTAGCCTGCACCGGGGTACAGATCCTCAGTCAGTCCCAGCTCAGTACCGGAACACAACATACCGCAGGACTCATAGCCGCGCAGCTTGCCTTTTTTGATCTTCATGGTGCCTTCGATGGTCACATGATCTTTGGCGGTAGCGTATACCTGCGCACCTTCCAGTGCTACGGGGTATTTGCCGCCTGCATGTACGTTGTCCGCACCACAGCAGATCTGCAGGGGCTCTGCGCCGCCTACATTTACCTTACATACATGTAAGTGGGTCTCAGGGATGGGCTCACACTCTTCTACCAGTCCGACTACCACACCGCTGATGTCCTTACCTACTTCGTAGGATTCCTCTACCTCAAAACCGCAGGAGAACAGCTTCTCTTCCAGTTCTTTGGCTTCTACATCTATATCCACATATTCTTTTAACCAACTAAGTGGTACTAACATATCTTTTACCTCCTTCGATGCCGTCTTGTACGACATCCTCTCGTAATGTTCCTTGCATCGTTACTGTTGTAAAATCATATTCCTGTGATCTTAGTCATCATTGATCTGATCCAGTACACGCATATCAGATTGATATAACAGCTTGATATTGTTAATACCGTACTTTAACATTGCCAGACGCTCAATACCGATACCGAATGCCAGTCCGCTGTACTCCTCGGAGTCAATGCCGCAGTTCTCCAGCACTTTCTTATTTACAATACCTGCACCCAGTACTTCGATCCAGCCGGTACCCTTGCACAGACGGCAGCCGCAGCCACCGCAGGCGAAGCAGCTGACATCGACCTCTACGGAAGGCTCGGTGAACGGGAAGTAAGAAGGACGCAGTCTCGTGGTGGTACCTTCACCGAAGATCTTCTGTACCAGTACTTCCAGCATACCCTTCAGGTCGCACAGAGTGATGGTCTTATCTACCACGAGACCCTCCATCTGGGTGAACATCGGAGAATGGGTCGCATCATCATCGGAACGGAATACTTTACCGGGGCTTAAGATCTTGATAGGAGGCTTCTGGCTCTCCATCACGTGAACCTGACCTGCGGAGGTCTGGGTTCTAAGCAGGAATTCCGGAGACAGGTAGAAAGTATCCTGCATGTCTCTTGCGGGATGATCCTGCGGGGTATTCAGTGCGGTAAAGTTGTAATAATCGGTCTCGATCTCGGTTCCTTCATATACGCTGAAGCCCATGGATGCGAAGATATCGATCAGCTGGTTACGCACCTGGGTTACGGGATGCAGATTACCTGTCTTGCGGCTCTTTGCCGGCATGGAGATATCGATCTTCTCACTCTCGTAGCGCAGCTCCATCTCTTTTTCTTTTAACTTCGTGTTCAGCTCGTCAAAATGCTCGCTTGCCCAGTTCTTCAATTCGTTGACTTTCTTACCGAAGTCAGCCTTCTCTTCCTTGGGCACGGAACCCATCTGCTTCATCAGTCCGCCGATAATACCGTTCTTGTCGAGAATGGTCTTTTTGTACTCGTAGACACCCTTGGTGTTCTCGATCTTCTCCAGCTGTTCCCGGATGTCGGCTTTGATCTGTTCGACTTTTTCATTCAATTCGTTTAAATCTGCCATCTTACTCCTCATTTCTGTGTGAATGATTCACACGTATTTTTACTTGTGCCTGGGATGTGTATTGCATTTTTATATTGTAACTATTCAGAGCCTCATTCGCAAAATCGCATCTGCGATGCTTACTTTTTGCTCATTGAGGCTAGCTCGCCAAAGAAATTTCCAAAATTATGCTCATTCATGCAAGCATGATTCGCAAATTTATGCAAATTTCCTCGGCTCTGAATAGTTACAAAAAAAACCGCGCATACAACTTCACCCCATTGGGACGAATTTATATCCGCGGTACCACCCAAATTCCTTATGTGAAAAATGAAAATTATTTTTACATTCACGATAAGACTCTTAACTCACGTAACGAGTGAGGAAACGTCATACCCTACCAAATCCATGCTCTCTGCTCTCGAATTCTTCCGGTATGCGGCTCGCGTGTGAATTTCGATTCTGTTTGAACCTCAGGAAGCTTTTCAGCCGGCGGGCTTCCCTCTCTGTCAGGAAAATAGAATCTTACTATGCACGTTCATTGCCTTTACCTTGATATGATAATACCGAAATAGCGGAAATGTCAAGGTTTTAATTCACAGAAGTCTCTCTACTGCCTTGGCTGCCTCTGACTTATCCGTTCTCTTTGATCTCCAGCATCAAAAGTTCCATAGTCAGGTCAAAATTTACGTTAGCATCCAGACGCCTCTTCGCCTTATCCAGGGCTTCGATGACTTCCTCGATTCCTTCATAGCTGCTGCGCTGGGCTACGCGGCGGATAGCACTGATCTCCTCCCGGAAGACGAGATGGTTCACATCACTGGTCGCCTTGAACAGGAGCACATCCCGGTACCAAATGGCGATGAGATCCAGATAATCATTGATCTGCAGCTTATATTCCGTGATCTTTTTGATCGCTGCGGTGATCTCACTCAGATCCATATCCTGAATATATTTCAATAGCGACAACGCTTCATTCTTAATATTATCGAAGTCCTCACTGGACGCCAGGGATTTCGCCTTGCCGATATTACCTCTGGCAAATGCCACACAGACCTCCGCTTTATAATCCGGCACCTGCAGCTGATGCATGAGATAATTACGCACCAGTTCATCGGCTACCGGCTTCATGTTCAGTACCACACAACGGCTGAGGATCGTCGGCAGCAGAGAATTCACGTTAGAAGTCAACAGCATGATCACTGCATACTCGGGCGGCTCCTCCAGTGTTTTCAGGATTGCATTCTGCGCCTGGGGCGTCATCTTCTCTGCCTCGTTCATAATATAGATCTTATAGGGACTGCTGTATGGCTTGATGGCGATATCATTGTTGATCTGCGCACGAATATCGTCTACGCTGATGGTATTCGGCTTCTCATGGCTGACATAGATAATATCCGGTTGATTGTCCGACAACGCCTGCTTACAGGAATGACATTCCTGACAGGGCTCCGTGCCGCCTTTTTCACACTGTAATGTCATGGCGAATACTCTGGCAATGAATTCCTTGCCGGAAGACTTTTCACCGTTAATAATATATGCATGGGAAATCTTTTTCGCCGAAATGGCGTTCTGTAAATGCTCTTTGATCTGTTCCTGACCGATGATGTCATGAAATGTTGCCAATAGTATTCCCCCTGTCCGTATCTTATGCTATGTCTGTACACTGCTTATGATCTGCTTCTATCGTACTTCCTTCCAGCCTTTCGTGCAAATAAAATTTTGCATGATCAAGTAAAAATATCCAATAACAATCCCCTGATCTCTCCGATCTTATTCAGGATCGCCAGATTGTCTTTTTCATCCTTCATCAATTCCTGTGCCAGCTGATCCAGGTTCTCATCCACCAGCCGGATAATGCCGTATACCCGGTGCCGTCCTCGCCGGTCCAGGAAATTTTCCCTGGAAAAAGAATGAGATCTCGTCACTACTTCATTGAGAAATTCCTTGACCAGTCCACGGTAATGCCGCATATCCTTCACATCCCGTTTCTTCGCCAGTTTTTCTCCCTCTGTCGTGATCTCCGCCATGAGGTTCGTCAGCCTCTCCTGCAGTTCTGCCTCTTCCACATGGCTTGCCAGCATGAACTTGAAGCTGCCATCCGTGGGCGCAGTGTTCTGTACCTGCTCCACCGGAGCCGGCTGCTGTATCTGATTGACTCTCATTTCCATACGCCCACCTCTTTTCTCCGAAATGCATTCATTACCTGATAGTTTCCAAACATTATTTCGGCGATATACCAGCTTCTTTTAAGTATTTTGTAATAGCATTCAGACATTTCGTCAGATCTGTATTCTCGAATCTGTCCCGGATGCCTGCTGCCGCCAGCTTTTCTTCCGAAAAATCTGCACTGTCCGCCAGGAATCTCCGGCACATTTCCTCGTACTTCGGTTTCTCCTGTCTAAGTTCCCTGTCCAGTGCCCGCTGTAAGCGCACGCCATCATCCAGCTCGATATAGACCGGCAGAATCGCCTCCGCACCGAAATAAGCAATCATTTTAGTATAAGCTTCCAGCGTTCCGATCATGAGATAGTTCTGTTCTGCCAGATCGATCTGTCCGTCATCCACTGTAAAATACCGCCAGATTCCGTAGACGGTGTCATAAGCTCTGTCTTCAATGATTTTTCCCTGCTCCTTCAATGCCTGAAAACCGGTTTCATCCGTGAAAAAATATTCCACACCGTTCTCTTCCCCCGCACGGATCGGTCGTGTCGTATAAGGCACGATGGTCCTCAGATCCATCGTGCCCTCTTTCATCAGTTCTTTAAATATGGTGTCTTTTCCGGAGGAACTTTTCCCCATGAGATATACTATTTTTCCCATACTCTCTCATTTCCGTTGTTTTATTCTCATGGCATTTGCATACCTTGTTATGATAGATTGATAACACGATCCTTTATTCCACTTCTACCACATGGATCATATCGGTCTTACCTACCACACCCAGGGGTACACCTGCGGTAATGACAACTGTGTCACCAGTCTTTACCAGACCTGCCTGCTTTGCCTTGAATACCGCTTCCTCGAACAGAGCATCCGTGGTCCGCTCCTTCTGGATCATGACAGGATTTACACCCCACAGCAGATTTAACTGGCGGTATACCTTCTCATCCAATGTACAGCCGATGATCTGGCATCCGGGCTTATAACGCGCGATCATATTCGCGGTAAATCCGGACATGGTTACGGTGATGATGGCTGCTGCATTCAGATCAGAAGCCACACTGCAGGTCGCATAGGAGATTGCTGTAGTAATATCGGGAGTTTCCTGTCTGTCTTCCTTAACTTTCTGCATTCTTCCGCGGTAGTCAATATCCTGCTCCGCTCTCTCTGCGATACGGCTCATGGTCTTAACTGCCTCTACGGGGTACAGACCGGCTGCACTCTCGCCGGACAGCATGATGGCTGTCGTTCCATCATAGATGGCATTGGCAATATCCGTTGCCTCTGCTCTGGTAGGACGGGGATTCTTGATCATGGATTCCAGCATCTGGGTCGCAGTGATGACATGCTTGCCCTGTGCCACTGCCATCTTGATCATCTTCTTCTGCAGAATAGGTACTTCTTCCAGAGGGATTTCGACACCCATGTCACCACGTGCTACCATGATACCGTCTGCCACTTTAATGATCTCTTCCAGGTTCTGAATGCCCTGCATGTTCTCAATCTTGGCAATGATCTTGATCTTGCTGCCTCTGTCCTCTACGATCTTGCGCACTTCCTGAATATCTTCCTTGGTTCTGACAAAGGAAGCTGCGATAAAGTCAAATCCGTGCTCTACACCGAAGATAATATCTGCCAGATCCACCTCACTGATATACGGCATGGACAGAATTGCTCCGGGCACATTCACGCCCTTATGATTGGATACAAAACCTCCGTTGATTACTCTGCAGACAATCTCTTCACCTCTGATCTCTTCTACCGTCATCTCGATCAGACCGTCATCAATGAGGATTGTTGTACCGACTTTGATATCGTTTTTCAGATTCTTATAGGAAATCGTAGCTTTCTGGGCGGTTCCCATAATTTCTTCCGTGGTCAGAATGAACTGCTGACCGGATACCAGCTCTACCTTACCGCCTTCAAAATCACGCAGACGGATCTCAGGTCCCTTGGTATCTAACAGAGTTGCTACCGGCAATCCCAGTTCCTTACGTACTTTCAATACTCTGTTGTATTTTACCAGCTGCTCCTTATGGCTTCCGTGGGAAAAGTTGAATCGTGCTACATTCATTCCGGCAAGCATTAACTCTCTTAATTTCTCCTCACTCTCACTGGCGGGACCGATGGTACAGATAATTTTGGTTTTTCTCATTCAAGCTAAATCCTTTCTGCTGTTAAAATTATTCGTTTTTTACTACGGTAATGCGATACCCGGCATCTTTTGTCACTCCCTGAACATTCAGGTCCTCTTTCAGGTATTCCGCAAGCTGTCTGCAATGCGTCTCCTCGATCTGCTCTCCCGGTACCAGCACAGGAATCCCGGGAGGATACAGATTCACGAAATCTCCTGCGATTCTTCCCACTGCCTGTGACAACAGAATTTCTTCTTTTTCGGCATCCCAAGCCTGGGCAAGGGACATCCGCACTTCGGGATGCAGCTGATAGAGAGAGATTTCCTCCTCTTCTCTGCCGTCCTGCTTCTGTCTGCTCTGCCATTTTCCCGCAGTGATATCGCGATCGATTGCAAGCAGCGCATCTGTCATTCTCCGATACGCTTCTTCCCCATCTCCTATGGTAAACATCGCAAGACAATATCCCGGTGCTGCCATCTCCAACTGCAGATGATATTTCTTTAATAGAATATCATAAATCTGCTGTCCTGACAAACCTGCCTTTGCAGATACTATGATCAGTTTTCCGATATCCTGTCTGGCATCCAGCGGTAAAAAGCTTAAATTTCTGCATTCTGACAGTTCTGTCAGCATCCTCAGATAATTTATCTGGAATTTTGCGAACAGATAGTCTCCCTGCTCCTCTACTACCTGCAGTGCATTGTCAATTCCTGCCATCAATACATAGGATGGACTGCTGGACTGGTAAATATGCAAAAATCTACGCAGGCGGTCTCTGTCGATCCGATTGCCGTTCACATGGAGCAACGCACTCTGAGTAAGTGCCGGCAAAGTCTTATGCACGCTGTGAATGACCAGATCCGCTCCGCACTGACAGCTGTTCTTCGCAAGTCCTTCTGCCAATCCCAGATGCGCTCCGTGCGCTTCATCCACGATCAGAGGAATTCCCTTGCTATGCACGATCTGCGCAGTCTTCTCTATATCCGCAATCCTGCCTTCATAGGTGGGCGACACCAGAAATACTGCATCCGGCACAGGTTCCTTCGCCAGTGCTTCCGCGATCTGTTCCGGAGTTATCGCATCATAAATATCATACTCCTGCATCATTTCCGGATACAGATAAGATATTGTTAAATTTCTCAGGTATGCTGCATGATACGCTGACTTATGTCCGCCTCTGGTCATAAGGAGCCGTCCGCCCTTCGGAACCGCTGCGCTGATAGCAGCCAACACACCGCAGGTACTGCCGTTTACCAGATAAAAACTTTCCTCCGCACCATACAGTCTGGCAGCTTCTTCCTGTAATCTTCGCAGGATCTCTTCCGGGGCATGTAGATTATCAAATCCATCAATCTCCGTGATATCTATATTCATGATCTCCTGCGGTAATTCACCACAGACCTGCCTCTTATGTCCCGGCATATGATAGGGGTATTCATCCGTTTCGCTATATGCCTTCAGTCTCCGGTACAGCTCACCCACTTATTATTCTCCCGTCCGGGGAATCCTTCCCCGTTTATTTTTTCTGTTCTTCTCTCGTCTCCCGAAGCTTCTCGATCAACGCTCCGTGACCCTTGTGTACATGAAAAGTCTCCATGAGAGAGCACCATTTATCTGCCATAGTAACGATCCATGCCTCTCTGCACATGGGCACCGCCGAAATTGTCAAGGGCCACATATGCTTTTTTATAATGTCTCTCTCCCTGGGTGTCAGCTGATATTCCTGCTGCGCATTCTTAAGAGCTCTACCGGGATGATAGAATCCGTGAAGCTTATGAGGGCTGACATAATCCTGCGTATGCCAGTCATACAGGAAATAATCATGCAGTAATGCTCCGCGGATCAGCTCTTTCTTCTCACAGGGAATATGCAGTTTCTCACTGATGGCAAGACTGCATTTTGCCACATTCATGCTATGATCATTCACGGTCATATTGCCATGCTGCACATGAGACATGGTAGATCTGAAGTTCTTAGAACGCAGAATATCCGGTGCTGCAGCCCGGATTTCCTGTCTAAGTTCACGTTCTCTCTCAAATTTTTCTTTCCATTTTCTTATTTTCTTTGCCGAACGTTGTTTCATAGGGTCGCCTTCCTTCCAATTGTCCCCTCTTCAGTAAAGAATTAGTAATAATAGCATACTACCGGGAAGCCGGTGGATACATACTCATAGATAGATGCTGCCATGTGTAAAGGCAGATTGATACAACCGTGAGAACCGGATGTCAGATAAATGGTTCCTCCGAAAGCTCTCCGCCATGTTGCATCATGCATGCCAACATTACCGTTAAACGGCATCCAGTAATTAACCGGTGTTTCATAATTTGCACCACGCAATATTGCATTTCTGGTCTTATAGGTCAGGCCGAATACTCCGGGCGGTGTCACGCAGTCAGCTTTACTCATATTGCCGGATACAAAATCTGTCTCCAGAACAATATCTCCATCCTTGAACAGATACAGATGCTGATTCGTCAGATCTATCTCGACATAAGAATTGCCGATATCATTGCTTCCTTTTTGAGCACCTTTGCTGATGTATACCGGTTCTTTATCCACAGTTTCACCGTTTTGAATGGCTTCTGTCAATGCCTTGATCTCTTCCTCACGGTCTGTCTTCCAACCGTATGCACCGCTTGGCAGGTTCAGTTCAATGCCCTGTACAGTGGTAAATTTTCTCTTTTTGCCGTAAGTATCGTACTCTTTTGCCTGCTCCGATACAAACTCGGCGATAGCTTCCTCATTTAACTGCGGATCCCTGTCACCCACCTGGATCCATTCGTGAATAGTATCTCCGTCTACAACGACCTTATTGCCGTTCCAGTCATAGGTGATCTGCGCACTGACCCACTTATTCATGGTATCGCAGGCTTTTACCAGTGCGGTGTCCTCTGCCATTACCCTTGCGGTCTCATAACATCCCTGCTCTTCCAGATCTACCGAAGTAGCTCCCGCCATAATCGCTGCAGATACCACATCCTCTACCTGATCCAGATCCAGTGTCGATCCCAGTGTCTCCGGAACGATCTCATAGCTCTTCGTTTTTTCGGAATACTCACTGATATATGCATCTTCCGGCTCAATCATATTTTTCTTCTGTAAAGCAGGCATCTGGGCCAGCTGCTCCTGCAATTTATCTGCATCGTAGGCTACTCCCTGGACCATATCATAATTCTGTGTGCTCCACAGCATCTCGATCCACAGGAATTCATTCTGTATGTTCAAAAGCTCCTGTGCTGCTCCCTGAGTGTCCACCCAGTTCATTCCGATCTCCGGTGCTGTCACCGTTCCGATCTCTTCCTGTACGCCGTTCTCATCTCTTCCAAATATCTGCAGGCTGTACTGCTGGGACTGGCTTGCCATGATCGCTGCCACTTCGGGTGCTGTCAGATTACTGCAATCCGTATCATTTACCGATGTCTGATACAGAAAATGAGAGTGATAATAAAAAGCTCCAACTCCGTAAGCTATCAAGAGTACTACTAAGATTCCAAGTCCGATCCAGAGACCTTTCTTACTTTTTTTCGTTTTGTTGTTGGTCTCTTCTTTGGTTTCTTCTTTTGTCGTTTCTTCTTTTGTTTCTTCCTTTGTCGCTTCTTTTATTTCCTCTTTATTTTCCTTCTTTGTTTCTTCGAT
This sequence comes from Waltera intestinalis, assembly GCF_009695995.1. Classification (GTDB taxonomy): domain Bacteria; phylum Bacillota; class Clostridia; order Lachnospirales; family Lachnospiraceae; genus Acetatifactor; species Acetatifactor intestinalis. The sequence continues at coordinate 2,347 of NZ_VUMU01000003.1, read as the reverse complement.
TACATCTTTGTTTTCGTTTCCCATTTTATCTTACGTTTCTCCCTCATATTATTCCTATTGCGCTCATTATAGCATTTAATTTTATAAAAAAATAGTGTGAAAAGGGCGAAAAATTGCCCTTTCACACTGATTTAGAATACTACTTGCACTAATATCATATAAAGTACAGTTCCTACCGCTATACTAAGCAAAGTGTTTCTCTTCCAAATATGAAGGCTTGCAACCACTGCAATGGATAACAGTTCCGGAATGCCATGATTCCCGACCATAAGATTAATACCTTTTACACAGTATACAACGAGAATTATCATGATCGCCGGCGGGAGTACTTTTCCCAGGTAGGTCACGGTCTCCGGAACTTCTCTCTTCCCTCCGAACAGTACGAAGGGAATTGCCCTTATAAATAAAGTAACAATAGCTGCAACTGCTATGATTCCGATGGAATATAACATTTTTTCTTAACTCCTAATAAAATAATCGCTGTAATAGTCAGTGCCGGCAGTAAAAAGACTCCTGCCCCCAGCAGAATCAGGCATAACACTCCGACTACACCTCCGATGATCGCTGGCTTATGCTCTTTCGTATCCATCCACTGATTGACTACGATGACTGTAAAAAGCGCTGTCATGGAAAAGTCAATTCCCGTGGTATTGATCGGCAGCACACTTCCTGCCACCGCTCCCACACAACTTCCCAGGAGCCAGTAACAATGATCCAACAGAGATATGTAAAAGCTGACTCGCTCTTCTCGCATCCCCTCCGGAACTTTCAGATCGCATAATAAAGAAAATGTCTCATCTGTAAGTGAGAAAATCATATACGGGTAAGTTACACCCATTTTTTTGAATTTCTCTACAAAAGAAAGGCCGTAAAACATATGTCTGCCATTGACAAACAGTGTCATGATCAATGTATACCACAGGCTTGCTCCGGCTGTAAGTAACGTAACCAAGACAAATTGCATGCTTCCCGCATATACAAACAGGCTGATAAAAAAGGCCCACCAGAATCCATATCCGGCATCATTTAGCATTAATCCAAAGGCAAATCCCAGGAAAAGATATCCCAACATCACCGGAACGGACTGCACTATTGCATAACGTAATTCTTTTATCTTGTTTTCCATTGGTAAATCCAGTCTCTTTCGCAATTTCATTGTTCTCGACGAATTATTTTAGCATACCATGATTTGTCAAACAATAGTCTGATATAGGTTCTATTTTTGTAATAGTCATTAAAAAAGATCAATATACTTACAGTATATTGATCTTACCCAATGAGACACGGGGGATTCGAACCCCCGACAACTTGATTAAAAGTCAAGTGCTCTACCGACTGAGCTAGTATCCCATAAATTATTTTTGCATATTACAAATGCCCAGAACCGGAATCGAACCAGTGACACGAGGATTTTCAGTCCTCTGCTCTACCAACTGAGCTATCTGGGCATTTTAGATCTGAATTTGCACTCAGATCTTAGTAGCGGGGACAGGATTTGAACCTATGACCTTCGGGTTATGAGCCCGACGAGCTTCCAGACTGCTCCACCCCGCGATATTATGTTGTATATGATATGTTCTCTTCTTCGAAAATATTCCCGAAAAAGAAAATGGATGGAGGTGGATTCGAACCACCGAAGCAATTTGCAGCAGATTTACAGTCTGTCCCCTTTGGCCACTCGGGAATCCATCCATATGGAATTGTGTTCCATAAAGCCGATGATCGGACTCGAACCGATAACCTGCTGATTACAAATCAGCTGCTCTGCCAATTGAGCCACATCGGCGTATACTCAACAGCCGATTTGTAATCAGCTGCTCTGCCTACAATTGACTCGCTTCACTCCTCAATTGTCGTGAATTGAGCCACATCGGCGTACTACATAAATAAAATCCGTTTTCACGATAAATGGGGCCTATAGGGCTCGAACCTATGACCCTCTGCTTGTAAGGCAGATGCTCTCCCAGCTGAGCTAAGACCCCACAAGGATTAACTAATCCTTTAACGACCCAGATCGGACTCGAACCGACGACCTTCGCCGTGACAGGGCGACGCTCTAACCAACTGAGCCACTGGGCCATTCCTGAAAATACATTGTTTGTACCTTCAAAACCGAACACTGAAACCTCATCTCTTATATCCTAACTTCCATCCTGCTTTCCTATCCAAAACCTTTGGTCAAGCCCTCGACCGATTAGTAAATGTCAGCTGAACACATTACTGTGCTTACACCTCATTCCTATCTACCTCGTAGTCTTCAAGGGGTCTTACTCATTTCTGAGGGATATCTCATCTTGAGGGGGGCTTCACGCTTAGATGCCTTCAGCGTTTATCCCTGCCGGACTTG
>NZ_VUMU01000028.1 GCF_009695995.1 Waltera intestinalis | reverse complement strand
GGCAATGCACTTTCAGAAGTCGGGATTGCAGACTCTAATGCGGCAGAGTTTTTCGGTAAGGTCTCGCTGTTATCAGATGTGGTATTCAGCAAGTCATTTTCCGTAATCTCTGTCAGGAAATAGACCATTTCTTCCTCACCATCCCTGTCGATAATCAGATAAAACACCTTGTCCGATGCCGTCTGAATGGTATAAAATTCCTTGCCCTGCCCGGACTGCTTACTCTCCTTATCCTCATTCTCTCCTTTCTCCGAAGCATCCGCTTCCGCCATTGCCTGCCTTTTCTGCTCCGCAGGACTTGTCTGTGAAGTGGTATTTCCATCACTGTCTGTCTTTGTATGCTCTGTTACGGTTCCCGTGGCACTTCCCGGCTTAGTAGCTTCTGCATTGACCGGAAGCTGTTCTGCCGGATTGTCATCACTCTCATCTGCCGGGTCTTTGTAGTATGGATTTTTCGTCTTGTAGACCTCCGACATATTTCCGGCATTGTCCATTGCAGAAATGGTAAAATACTCATACCCCGCATCAAATTGCTGCAGGCGGATATTCAAAGTTCCGTTTGTAAGGTCTGTAAATTCATATCCGTTGACATAGACTGCTTTCGCTCCGGAATCCGTATCATGTACCTGTACACTCAAAAGTCCGTCACTGACCGCAGCATTAAGCGTAGGCTTTGTGGTGTCAAAACATTTGATTGCACGGCTTCTCTCATTGGTATGATCCTTCTGGTCAGCGACCTGCACATACACCGTACAGTTTTCAGAAACCTCCAGCTTTCTGTCCTCTGTCACATCCGTCCAGCTTCCATTCTGTCCTACCTTCGCCTGAATCTTGGCAATTTCAAAATTTCCTGTGTGTGCCACATCCTCAACCGTAAATGTCACGGTTGCTTTGTCATTATGCCACCCATCCGGCTGATTGATCTGGATTGTGACATTCGGCTTTTTATATGCACAGAGCTTATAATCTTTCACGCATACTTCGCAATTATGGTCGTATTCATACGCACCACATTTATCCTCACAGGTACACTCCGGTTCTTTTACATCACCACCGGATACCGTATCCTCTTCCGTGCTGTTTTCTTCAGAACCGCTTTCTGTTTCCTGCTCTGTATCATTCTCGGTTCTGTTTTCCTCAGAACTACTTTCCGGCTCTGTATCCTCCGCATGAACACTCACTGCATAATTCCCGTTCATGGCAAATCCCAAAGCGGGCATACAGAATAAAACCGCTGATAAAACAAGCGATAACACTGCCTTAGATGATAGTTTCATTTTTTTCATGGCTTACTGCCTCCTTTTCTGATTGTTGTGTCTGTTCTTCCTGTTCCTTTTTCTTTAACAGATGCAGAATTTCTTCCTCACTGACTTTGTTCAGTAAAATCAGCCGTTCCAGAGAGATTTTATTTTTCTCAATGAACTTCATCTTCTCCGCATCCTCTGCCATCTGTAACTGCTCCTCTAAGTCCTTCTGCCTTGCCTGCAATCCTGCAAGCTGCTCCCGGACTTTCAGAAGCTCTTTTTCAATTCTTTCCTTTGTCATTTATCCTCACTTCCTGCTTTTAATTTAATCTTCCAAAACTGTAGAAATGGCTCTGCCAGTATGGTGTATTGATAGAAGCATATTTGATTGGGTCACCACAGTGTATCATCACACCGTTTCCGCAATAGATACCCACATGGCTGACAGGTCCCGGTGAATTGTAAGTACCTGTAAAAAAGATGATATCCCCAGCCTTGGCATCTGCCGCTGACACCGGAGTACACTGGTCATATATGCCCTGTGCCGTGGTTCTTGGCAGGTTATGTACGCCGCTGTTGGTAAATACCCAGCATACAAAGCCGGAACAGTCAAAGCTCGTGGACGGAGAAGAACCGCCCCATACATACGGATAACCAAGATATCTTGCCGCTTCCTCCATAAGTGCCTGTACTGTTGCATCATCATAGGAATCCGGTGGTGTGACATTTCCCGGCGAACCGCCACCGCCCGGACTTTCTCCATAAAGAGTTCCCTCACCCACATCAAAGTAAAATAACGGGTTATAATACTCCCCGTTATACAAACACTCGATATGAAGGTGGCTTCCGGTACTGCTCCCCGTATTTCCCGTTGTTCCTATGGTTGTTCCGTGTGTAACAGTCTGTCCGGCACTGACACTTAATGTATCCATGTGTGCATACTTGGTGCAGTAACCATTGCTGTCCTCTATCACAACATAATTACCATAAGAAGCATCATAGGTTGCTGTTGTAACCATTCCATCCATCGCTGCCAGCACGGTTGTCCCTGTGGGCACCGCTATATCCACACCACGGTGAAACTGTTCCTGCCCTGTGACCGGATTGATACGGTAGCCATAATAACTCGACACATAGCTATACCAATACAGATTGAGCGGTGTATAAAACTGCTGTGTCAGTCCATGGGTTTCATTGTAAAGAGCATAAATTTCTTTCTGCTCCTCATTCATGTGTCCGGCTACCACCACACCCAGATCGGTGGCTGTCAGTGTTACTTCAAGTATGGTTACGGTGTATTCTTCCTCCGTCTCCTCACCCGTTTCCGGATCTGTTACAGTCCTTGTCCTCGTCTCCGTGGTAGGATTTAAGGTCAGCTCATACATTTCTTCAAAAAGGCTTTCTATCTCACTTTGCACGTCACTTGCCGTAAATTCCGTATGTACTGCCGACAGGTAACTGATTAAAACAAACGGGTCATGCCCTATGGCATCCAGATTATAGCGGTATTCGTCATAATCCGGATAATCTGTTTCTATGGCATTGATTTCTTTCTGCAATTCCATTTCCAGCTCGGAAAACGCCAGGTCCGCAGCATCAATTTCCGCTGGAACACTCATATAGCTTCCTGCCAGTGTGGTACTCATACCATCTGAGAACATCGCCCCACAGGATGATATGGCTGTCATGATCATAATCAGGAGCAGTGCAAAGATACCGATTGTTACCAGAAGTGAAACATTCCTGCTCGCTATCTCCTGTATTTTCTTGGCAACTTTGGTAATAAAATTGGCTGATTTTGCAGCCGCTTCTTTTGTATTCTTTGCTGCCTGTCCTGCTCGCCTTGCCTTTGCATACTCCCGCTTGATACGCTGTTTCTGCAATCGTTTCTGCATCTGCTTTTTCAGGGTCTTTTCCTGCATCTCCGGATTTTCTTCCAAAAACTTCTGATACCGGAAATTGACCTCTTTCTTAAACTGCTTTTTCTCCAGCTTTGCGACTTTCTCCTTTTTCCTTTGCAATCCGCTTTTATGGTTGCGTTTCACAAAATGATAGACATTCTCTGCTGTCTGTTCCGTCTTATGTGCTCCTTCCACAGCAGAATTTTCTTTCTCCACTTCGGCAACCTTGCCATGGGCAAAATTGGAATATTCTGCACCTACCCTGCCTGCAACCACTTTTACCGGACTATCCGGTTTGAATTGCTTTTCTTTTTCCACGGCAGTCAGCACATACTTTGCTTTTCCTGTCTTTTCATCAAAGACACGCTCAAAGGAATACTCCTTTGTCTTTGGTATCTTCTTTCTTGCAGCTTCGGTCTTTTTCCCAGCTTTCTCTGCCTTATTTTGCAGTCTGTCTAATTTTTTGCTTCCATGAAACTCCGGTTCTGCTCCTTCCGTAAAGGTTTTTTCCTTCGTCTGGAAATCACGTTCAAAATCAGATTGTTTTGTACGTTTCCTGTTCTGATACTCCCTCCTGTGGTATTTTCCTTTTTTGTCGGATTGGTGGTAGGTATCCCTGCGGTGGTAATCATCCTTTTGCTGATGTTCCTCCTGCTCCCTGTTACCTTCCTCTGTAAAAGTATTATTTTCCTGCGAAAAATCTCTTTTCCTCTTACTGTCCGCATCCATATTCTCAGACTTCAAATCCTTTTGCTCTGCGGAAGGATTTTCACTGTGTCCAAAAGTGTCCTGCTTCTGATACTGCTTTTGATTTCTGCGTTTTGCTGAATTCCCCGACTTCTGGACATTCTGTCCAAAAGTTTCAGACTGTTCCTTTTTCGGAACATCTCCGGAAGTGTCATTTGCATCTCTTGGCTGATGTGTACCGGAATGCCTATGCTGTACTTTTTGTGAAGCGGTGTCCTTTTCGGAACCACCTTTAGCAAAAGCACTCTTATCCCTTGCAAACCCAGCCGACTTGTCTTTTTTATTCTCTGCCACTAATCAACATCCTCCTGTTTTACACTTTCTTCCGGTTTGGTATTCATAATCGCATAGGTCTTTGTGTCTGTCGGGTATTTATCCACAAAAGGAATCACCACGTTATCAAACAGAATCAGACCGGAACCCGGCTCTGAATTGGTCACATGGGAAAGCTGTTTTTCCGAAAGCCCCAGCTTATCAGCAAGTATCGCCTGATCCTTTGCATTCTGGTTCAAGAGATAAACAAAATCTGAGTTACCAAGAATACCCTCGATTTCCTCCGACTTTAAGAAGTCACCCACATTCTGTGTCAGACCTGTCGGAATACCGCCCCATTTTCTGAAACGCTTCCAGATTTCCACCGAATAAATGGCAGTCTGCCTCTCCTTTAGAAGAAGGTGGAACTCATCACAGTAATAACGGGTAGCGATTTTTCTCTCCCTGTTCTGTGACACCCTGTTCCATACGGCATCCTGTACGATGAGCATACCTAGCTCTTTCAACTGGTTTCCCAAATCCCTGATATCAAAGCACATGATACGGTTCTTACTGTCCACGTTAGTGCGGTGATTAAAATAATTCTGCGAACCATGCACATACAGCACAAGGGAATTGGCAATACGCTCTGCTTTCGCATTCTTATGTTCTAAAAGGGCATTATACAAATCCTCAAGGATAGGCATATTCTCCGGCACCGGATTTTCGAAATAGGCATCATAGATATGACGGATACATTCGTCAATGATACCCTTCTCATCATTCTCCAGACCGTCCTTTCCTCCGGCAATCAGATCGCACAGGGTAATGATAAAATCACTCTTTAATTTCAGAGCTTCCTTATCCCCCTTGTGGCTTAACTGAATATCCATCGGGTTCAGATAGTCTTTGGAATTGGTTGCCAGCTTTACCACCTGCCCATGCAAAGCTCCCACAAGGGCAAAATACTCGCCCTCAGGGTCACAGATAATCACATCATCCCTTGTCATAAGAAAGCAGGATAAAATCTCCCTTTTTGCACTAAAGGACTTACCACTACCGGGTGTTCCTAAAATTACTCCGTTTGGTGTACGAAGCCGCTTTCTGTCTGCCATGATCATGTTGTTTGACAGGGCATTTAAACCATAGTAGATTGCCGGTGCAGGCATAAATAATTCCTGCGTACAGAACGGTACAAGAATAGCGGTACTCTTTGTGGTAAGCACACGCTCAATTCCCGTATCATTGCATCCAATCGGCGCAGAAGCCATAAGCCCCTGTTCCTGTAAATACTGCAAACATCTTAAGTTACAGTTTGCCTGCTGGATAATACCGGACACCCTCTGTGTAATATTTTCAAGCTCCCTTTTGCTCCTGCCGTAACAGGTAATTAAGAAAGTCATTTTGATAATCTTCTGGTTACTGGTGTTCAGATCGTCAAGCAGTTCCAGCGTATCCTTTTCATAAGTGATAATATCCGTAGGCAGAATATCCATGTCATACCCACT
>NZ_VUMU01000027.1 GCF_009695995.1 Waltera intestinalis | reverse complement strand
TAATTCATTTGTGGGTGTCTCCTCTGAACAATGATTTTTATTAACCGCCAAGTTAACAATCATTATTCTATGGTAGGCACTCATTTTTTGCAAACCGGTTATTTGTTACTTAACAGGAATGCTCCTTTTCTCATTACCTGTGATGGTACTAATTGAAACATAGTGTTCTCCTCTTTTTACATACTATCGGATATTGAACAGTTTGTTACAACTGCCCTATATCCCTGCCCTTAAGTTTATGTTCTATCAATACCTTTGTTACAAAGGGATAATCCCCTTGCTGAATATACGATACTACAGCCGGGCATACCTCCGATATCTGCTGTACCCCGAAATTTAAAATATGATTCATGGATTCCTCAAAGTATTCCTCGAGGAGTTCATATCTGATATGACAGCCGTTAAATACATCCCCATGATCCTCATCAAACACGAAAGCGTGCTCATAAAGATCATTACAGTCATAATAAAGATGTACGTTCAGATAATTCACGATCCGCGCTGCGCGGATCGCCTGCTCTTCGTTCTCTACAAGCGGCTTGCAATAATAGGATTGGCAGTACAAATATTCATTACGAAAGTAAATGCTGGTCTCTATCAATCCTCCGATAACATCCGGAATTTCCGTAGACAGATAAATGGTATCGGCATCCGCAATGGAAATGGGTTTGTCCTCTTCGTTTAAAAGTTTATAGGGAATTCTATTCTGTTTCAGATAATCTAATATTCTTTTCTTTGCCTGCTGTTTATTCATTCTTTTCCCTTTCTTTATGTATGATTCGTTTTCTTTTATGCTCTGCCACTTCGGAATACGCAGTAGAAGTGGCAGCACTATTGGATAATAAACATACAATATCTAAATAATTAATCATTCCAAATACAGTCAAGCTCGTATTCAAGTTCGTCCTCCGTGGTCGCGTTCGGAAACATATCAGACAGGATTTCATCAATATCAATATTTTGTTCTTTCTTCCGCATTGCCTTCACCTCTTTTTTGTGGATTCTCAGTGTTGCTAAGTCAATTCTAAGTTTATGCTATCATCTAAAGCAATATCCGTCAAGATATTCTTATAACGATTACTGTTTTATTTTAAAGTAACTTATTCCTTTTTAAAAGCAATTGGGTTGTTTTTAAGCGCATCATATGTTATAATATTTTATATAAAAATAACATCTAAGGGAGATTCAAAGTGAAAAAGGCCCCTAACCCGCAGCTAAATAGATTACGCACAGTTTTTGAAGACTCCGGATTATCCAATGTAGAGATTTCCGGTAAACTCTCATGTTCACCTGCCTACATAAGTAAACTAAAATTACAGAATGATGTGCGACCTCGTTCCGCTTTTTTATTATCTGTTGCTCATGCCTTTAACATATCTGAGCAATGGTTAATTAGTGGTGCTGGACCAATGCGAGTATCTCTTGACGAAAAATTGAAATTTTATTTAGAATCACTGTCCACAAGTATGGATCCCAACGATATATATATAAGGAGTTTTTTAGAGAAATATGTATCTCTTTCAAGTGAAGAGCAAACACAATTTATACAAATTCTGTCATATCTATTTAAGACAAATTAATTTCGATGGTTCTCCTTTGGCGAACCATCCTTTCCGTTTCACGCAATTTGCTTGAATATGGCCTGACCATTCTGAACAGAGTATTTGCAGGTATGCCCTTGAGATCTGCCAGATATACACCCCAGTGCTGCGTACATTGCTTTTTTAGATTCATAGCCCTTGTCCTCTCCTATCAACCACAGTGTGCCAAACTGCTGACCTAACAATTCTTTTTGTTAAAGTCGACAGTTTGGCGCACTGTTTTTATCTTGAATTATATTTATGACTCTTTATCCCAATATAGCGCCGGTTCCTCATACCGCATCACTATTTGCCCGAGAATCATGCAGTGATCGGACATTTTCTCGTCTACCGGCTCCCGGAGAATTTGGTTTTCCCTAACCGTCAGCATATCCGATTGCATAGCTCCTGTACTATAGAAAATTCCATCAAGATGCGCGGAGCCCCTTTCCGGGTTTATGTATGTAGGGGTTACCCAATTGCGAGTCAATGTGGCATTGAAGAGGCAGGGACCATAGGGGTTGGTCAATTCCTGTATCAGGCTTCCGTCAGGTGTTGCATTGAGGTCGCCGAGTAGTACAAAGGGCATTTCCAGTTCTTGCGCATAGGTTCGACAGGTTTTTTTCAAGGCGACCTCAAATTTTTTCCTCAGGTCGATGCGGTTCCGCTGATACCATATAGGCCGGTCCCCATTATCCGTGTGGGGGATATGAATGTTCAGTACCCTGTAGTATCCATGATCTGTGTCAATCCCTACATAATTATAAAGCAGGCTGTTCTCCAGGTCTTCCAGGGTTCGAGTGGCATGGTATCGGTATCCTTCACGGTGAATGAGCAATACATTAATTGCTGATCTTGGACTGCTGTTCTTCCTGTATGCATGAGGGGTTACAAGAATATACTCAGGAAATGATTTCTGAAGGATCGCCAGATACTTGTCATCCCTGCCCGGAATAACTTCGGAAAGCCCTATAACCCATGCTCCGGGCGCTGTTTCCCGTATATAGTTACAAGATCTCTGCAATCGGCTTGCCCAGCTCTCCTGGCTGAGCTTCCATGCATAACCGGCAGCATTATACGATACAATGAACGTTGTGAGATTACTTTTTCCCATATTTTTTCTCCTTTTAAATATTTTGTTTTTTATTCTATATTCAGTTGTAATAAATAAAATAAGGAAACGGGAATATAGTGTTTCCTATTCCCGTTTCCTCTTTTGTGTCAGGTTATTCTTTCAAATACAACCTGACCGTTCTTAACATACCACTTACAGGTATGCCCCTGAGATCTGCCAGACAGGCAGCCAAGTGCCGCATACTTCGATTTCTTAGAAGTATATCCTTTCATCTCATATTGTGCTTTTAATGCATCGTATGCATCCTTGTTGTACATAGTAGTTCCTACCTTTGAAAATACTTTATAAAAAGGCATTTTTCTCCCCTCCTTTCCCTATATTAATTGTCTGAATACCACCCATCTAATTTTTCCGGGGGTATTATTTAATTAGACGAAAACGGATTTGTAAAGTAGCTAATGTGGCATAAACGAATTTTGTCTTCCTTATAATTTTATTCAGTAAATTGAAAGCAGCCATTACCACACAATCCTTGCAATTTTTATCCGCATACGCCACCTCAAGAGTTTGTGGTTCTGTCATCAGTAATACATCTGCATAAAGTTCCACGTATTCCTTAAAATCAAAAGCGATAGGATATTTCGTGACTTTACTTGCTTTTCTAAGACAATCCTGTATAAAATTCATATCTTCTTCATCATACAAGTTCGATGCTCTATATTTTTGTATGGTACCTGAAATCTGAATAGCCGAACAAACTTTGATATATTTATATTCATTTACGTATGCACAATTGTGATTTGTGAAAACTAAAAGATTATATATTTTTATTTTCTTTTTAAATCCGCTTTGCCGGAGGGTTTTTCGCAACATATAATACCGACAATTCATTTTATTGGCGATATTAAAAAGGATCTTCTTACGGTCATTGGCTCTATAGTAATTTCCATGTGGTGATATATATATGTCCTGTGAAGAATTTTTCACTTCAATAAGAAAAATAGCTTTTGATGTAACCACTACTCCATCAATTTCTGTTTTGAAATTGTCATCGCCCAGTTCTAAATTCATAAGGGACCTGTTCTTCACCCTGACCCATTCCAAGTTGTGCGCCAGTATACGTTCCCCTTTATTTCCCGAGATTTCAAAAGCTATAAGTTTGTTAAGTTCATTAGACATTTCATTAAATTTTATAATCTTCGGATCCTCCAAAAGATCTTTTTTCTCTGCCAATGCAAGTATATAAGCCTGTATATCTGAAATTTTGGAATCACCGGGAAAGCCTTCACATTTAGAAACAATCATACTCTGAAATTTTCGCAGTTCTCCTTCCACCTCTTTCTTCGCATAGGTCGTCTGACGGAGAATACCTGTATCCTCAAATTCTTTTAGAATTTGTGCTTTTGTAGTACTGTTTTTTCTGTTCATAATACTAATTCTCCTTTGCATAATATTCTTTCCCATTCTCCAGACAGATTCCTGCCAGCCTTCCCTCTTTAAAGCCGGCACCACAATCCATCACAATATGATTGTTGGCTCTGTAAATACAGCCCGGATGAGGATTGTCCGGAATTGTCTGGGTAGGCGTATGACCCGTGACTACGATTTTGTCCTTATAATAAGGTATGCTATAATCTGCTCTTGCCCAGATGAGATCATCCAGAGTGTACTCCTCCATCGGTTTTTCCTCCGAAAAATTCCCCAGTCCGGCATGTACCATCAAATATTTCTGCCCGTTCACCTCTAATTCCACATAAGTCTCAAGATTTCCCAGATACTCCATAACCTCCTTTCTCTCTTCCCGGGAAAGTCCAACAAAATCTGCAATCGTCACAGCTCCGCCGTTGAGCATCCATTCCTTTAATTTTTCCTGATCCTCCTCTGCAAAATCGCATACAGATTCTTCCGTAACTTCTTTTAACAGAATTTTCATGCCCATATATGCCATAAATTCATGATTACCCACCAGACAGATACAATTCGACAGTCTCATCAGAAATTGCAGTGTCTTGATCGGATCAGGGCCACGATCCACCAAATCTCCCAAGACATATAGCTTGTCCTGCTTTCCGAAATTCATTTTTGCAAGCAGCACCTTCAACTGCTCGTATTCCCCGTGAATATCTCCAATTACAAATGTGCTCATATACTTTTTCTCCTTTTCCCAAAGAACTGCATCTTCTGTAATTTTCTCAACTTTCTTTAATGTTTTCCAGGAATACAATGGTCTCCACTGCCGGAGTCTTCGAAGCAAATTCCGCCCTCTCGATACCGTTCGTAAGTAAAAGTCGCTCCCATAATTTCGGATATTCCCTGAAATCGAATTTCTGGTCATCCAATATTACAAATTCCTCTATCTCCGGATGTTCTTCCAGATAATTCAGGATTCCCTCCCCTCTGTGATTCCAGTGGTCTGTCGTCTTCCCAGTCAGTCGTAATCCCTGCTTTTCCAGCTTGGATACCAAATATCGGAAGTCATCTGCTTCCGGCTTCATCTCTTTCCAGTCAGATGTCAGAACAAGTTCTGTATTCCCGTATTTCTCCATTGCCTTTGCAAGGATTTCAACTCTCGCATCATCAATTCCATGATATCCATCCGGTGTACGCTCCACCGTTGTTCTTGTATTCAGAACTCCGTCAACATCTAAAAATATTGCACTTTTCATTCTCTTTTCCTCCACTATCCACCTGTTTACATTCCATAAACATTATCTTCGAGGACCTCTTCGTCTATATCAATTGCATCCCAACATTCTGCTAACGTTAATTCGTGTTCTTCCCACTCGGCCTCTTCAATACCATAATCTTCGTCTGCACCATATGCCTCCACTGCTACATCCATTGTGTTCTTTTTGTTGCTGTTTACTGATACATTGTTCATTTCCTTTTCCTCCCATAATAATCTTTGTTTTTCTCTTGTTAACTCGCTTTTTCTTACATTTTCTTTTTTTCATAGAGATGTTATCTAAGTCTATGCCATTCCCCTAGGCCCAAAATCATGGATATCAGGATGTTTA
>NZ_VUMU01000026.1 GCF_009695995.1 Waltera intestinalis | reverse complement strand
AACAGGTAATTAAGAAAGTCATTTTGATAATCTTCTGGTTACTGGTGTTCAGATCGTCAAGCAGTTCCAGCGTATCCTTTTCATAAGTGATAATATCCGTAGGCAGAATATCCATGTCATACCCACTGCGGACTGCCTTTTTCTGCTCCTCAATCTTCATCTTCTGAATATTGGTCAAAGCCCCCTTTAACATCTTGATTGCCTTTACCGGATCCATTGTCTGCATGTGCATGGTAATGGTCAGATTATCATCAATGTCAAGGAGCTTCTTTAACAGCTCATCATTAAAACGTGGAGCAATAATATCCAGATAATGGACACTGCCATACATTTTTCCTGCCTTAAACCGGCTCGGATAACGGAAGTCAAAGCCCGGCGGTGCAATGTAATCCTTTACGCTCTTACCGGACTCTGCCAGCTCCATAAATGAAAAACGGAAAGGCTCCATGGTATCCTGATTAAAATACTCATGCAGGATACGCAGACGTTCCTTTCCGTCAAGACTTTTGGCTTGAGTGCCAAGGTTTAAGAAATTCCTGATAACATCCTTTTCAATGTTATTCAGTTTTGATTTCGCTTCCTTATATCCCTTACACTCCGTACCAAAAATAAGATATTTTGATTTAATGATGCCGTTGTTGCCCTTTGCAGCCTGCTTCTTTAACATTTCCATATATTCCTCACGGATATCGTCAAAATCATCTCCCTGCAAAGGAATGTCAAACTGGTCTATCAGCGTCTGCTCGTTGACCTGCCTGTTAAATAAAAACATTTCAAATCTGATAGACGGGTCAAAATAATTGATGAGCTTGCTGTACTCCTCAAGAATCTCCCCCTGGTCCTCTATTTCCAGAAGATCATAATTTATATCATAAAATTCCACCATTTTTGTGTAGAAATCAGAAGTCACCTGACAGATACCATCACGGAACATCTTTTTGAAAGTAATGGTATTCTGTGCCGTGGTAGGTTTCTCCTGTTCCTTATGGTTTCCCGCAAGAGTACGCTGAAGCTCTTTTAGCCTTTTCTTTTCAGAAAAACTTAAGCCCGCTTTAGGCTTGGTATTTTTCCCTTTACTGCCCTGTAATTTTGCCTTTGGCTTTTGCTTCAAGGTAACGCACCTCCTTCTTCATTTTTTCTTGTTCCTCTAACCGATTGTAGAGATTTTCTGATTTATAGGGGCGTATTCCCGGTGTCAGGAATTTCTGCCTTATCATAAAGTACAGAATCTTTTCTGCCGGAAAACCGTCCTTTTCATACATTGCCAGAAAGAAAAACGGCAGCATGACAGCCACCATAATCAGTGCGGATGCCTGTGTCCCGATGATATCTTTGGTAAAGATATAAAAAGGAATTCCAACCGCACCTGCCGCACCAAAACAGATAAGCTGACGTTTTGTCAGATTCATTGCCACCTTTGTCTTGATACCGCTTAAATTCTTCGGCACTGCGACTGATATTGCCATAAACAGCCTCCTTCCTGATATAACGCTGATTTAATGTGCATTAAAAATAGATTTGCTAAGGGAACCTGTCTTAAATAAGCTGAAGCACAGGATAACGGTATATGCTGCCACTGACCACAAAGCCGTGTGTAAATTGCTCGCAACTGCAACACTGGATACCAGCACCGCATAGATTGCCACACATACCATGATGAAAAATCCCTGAAATGCCAAAGCACAAAGTCCCTTGATATAATTACTTCCGATGCCGCCCCATTCCCGGTTGCTGAGTGTCGCAAACGGAACCGGAGCCACTGAAACATAAAGGTATATTTCAATCATTCGCCCATATAGCATGACGGTGATTAGCAGGGAAATGATTTTCATACATAAGCTGACAATCATGGTCTCTATTCCAAGTCCTATCAGTTCGCCTATCCCCATGGTGGAGAGCTGGCTGTTAAACATGGACTGTAACGTACTCGTCACATCAAGTGTCGTGGAGCCTGTAATAACTCCTGCCGCACTTGTAACGATATGGTTTCCCACATCAAAAATTGCCATGGTAATGTCAGAGGTATAGCTGACAAGCAATACTGCAATACATGCTTTCACAAGATAACGGAAGAAAAACTCACTCCCCATCTCATGCATGTTATTCTTATCCATTACCATGGTAATCAGCTCATAGCAGAGAATCGCACTAATGATCATCCCTGCTATGGGCACCATGACTGTATCTGACAGGTTGTCTATCATGGAAAAAATACCTGCGTTCCAAGAGCTGGGTGTCTGCCCAACCTCTCCGGCAATTGTTCCTACTTTCGTATTCACGTCAGTAAACATCGTTTCAAGATTGTCCAGCACCCATCCTTGCAGCATTTCCTTTATAAATTCAGTGATTTTCTCAATGATTGACCCCATGAATTATGAGAACAGCGTTGAAAGCTGTGGGATCACCGTCTGTGCTACGATAATAATACCGCCTCCGGACATAAGCTGCTTGATACCCTGTGACTTTGCACCGGGATTATCATTACCATAGCCCTCCAGGAGATTGATAACTCCCCACACGCCTACACCTGCTCCGATTGCGGTTACTACCGTCTTTAATCCTGTTACTGCTGTTGTAAAAAATGACATTTTAATAATCCTCCTTGTTTTCCGAAGGAAAATGCGGGTCCTCTGACGAGCAGAGGATTTTCCCTCGTTCTTTCTCTTAATTTTTTCAAAAAGAAAGAGTTTTGAGATGTATCAGCATACACAACAAAACTCTTTTTTCTTCTGGACACAATGTCCAGAGGTTAATGGTTCCATATTCAGTTGTCAGTTCTGCACCTTTAGACATTCTGTCCAAAAGTCGCTATTTCGTTGTATCGCCCTCAACTTCTCCACAATCAAAGGCATCATCTACCTCTGTGTCTGGCGTGACTTTCATGCGATGCAGATGCTTCACATAGTCCTCAATGTCAAAGGCATTTTTCGGGTCAAAATCGGACAGCTCTTTGTATCGCCTATGCTTTGTTATATCAAACTTATCTGAGAAGAAAGGTCTCACGCCCCTAAGCTGCATGATACATTTTCCGCCATCCATGACCGCTATCTCATCCTGACTCATAAGCTCTTTTCCGGTCTTTTGGTAATTCAAACCATAGGACTGGCTCGTACCTCTTGTATCCGAGGTATTATAAAGGTCAATCGTTTCTTTACCCAATACTTCCGCCAACTCTTTTAACGTGGTCTTTTCCTTTCCTCCAAGGAATAAGGTGGTATCACAATTGCCCTCTATGGTATCTGCATTGTCCTTGTAAATCGCCTTGAGCTGGGATTTTGACTGCAAAATAATAGAAGCTGATATTTCACGGCTACGGATTGTAGCAATCAGCTTCTCAAACTGTGGAATCTGCCCGATGTTCGCAAACTCATCAAGGAGCATACGCACATGAACCGGGAGCCTTCCGTTATAAACATCATCTGCTTTATCACAAAGCAGGTTAAAGAGCTGTGAATACATGATTGATACCACAAAATTAAATGTGGCATCGGTATCGGAAATAATGACGAATAATGCTGTCTTTTCCTCTCCCAGAGTATCAAGCTCCAGCTCGTCATATTCCATAAGGTCACGCAGCTCCTTAATATCAAATGGTGCTAACCTCGCACCACAGCTAATCAAGATTGATTTCGCTGTCTTTCCGGCAGCAAGTTTATACTTTTTGTACTGTCTTACTGCAAAATGATTGGGTTTATCCGCTTCCAGCTCCTCAAACAATAAATCTACGGCATTTTTGAAATTCTCATCGTCCTCTCTGGCTTCGCTGGCATCAATCATATCAATCAGCATTGCGAAATTCTGCTCCTCTTCCGGAGCTTCATACCAGATATAAGCGATAAGTGCCGTATAATAGAGCTTTTCAGCCTTTACCCAGAAGTCCTCACCGGATTGCTGTCCCTCTCCTTTGGTGTTGACTATAATCGTGTTTACAAGTTTCAAAATATCCTTTTCGCTTCGAATATAGGCGAAAGGATTGTAATGCATGGATTTAGCAAAGTTTATGGTATTCAAAACTTTTATCTTGTACTTGCCCTTCTTTAGCATTTTTCCGCACTCAACCAGTACCGTTCCTTTCGGATCAGTGACAACATAAGACGAGTGCATCTGCATCAGGTTCGGCTTCACAAAAAAGCGAGTCTTACCAGAACCGGAACCACCGATAACAAGAATATTTTTATTTCTTGCGTACTTCGGCTCTTTCGGTCTGCCAGACATCATCAGCCGTTCCGTCTGTGTCAGAAGGACATTATTTTCAAACACAGAGTCCATATATGGCTCTATGTCCTTGGCATTTCCCCACCTTGCGGAACCGTATTCTACGCCCTGCCGGAACTTCTTGGCATTCTTGGCTTTGTAATACACCACAAGGCGGAGTGCTATGCCGCCTGCCACACCAATCAGTAAATCCCTTGGGTGGAAGCTGGGCAAAGGGTTGGCAAACAGCTTATCAAAACGGTTCATGACTGCCATCATCTTATCAGAAGCAGTTGTACCTTCTGATACTCTCCACAGCCATGCAACCTTGTCACAGAAATATCCAACAAAGATATAGGGCAGATTCAAAAGCACCAGCTTCTTGGTATCCATACCGCCTGCTTTTGCTTTCAGATTTTTCGGGATAGCCTTCAGATCCTTGGTTATGCCTTCAATGATGTTACTCAAAGGCTCTGCCCCCTGTCCTTATTCTTTTTCCGACTCCGTTCTCTGTTCTTATTCTGTGATACTGCATCCCTAAAGCGTTTCAGTTTCTCCCTTACGGAAGTTCTGCCCTTTCGTTTCTCATTACCATAAACAAATTCCTTGAATGCCTGTGCTACCGCATCGGCATCCCTGCCCTTGAAAAATACCACATATTTCGGCGGGTCCGTTGTCTTGTCTTTCTTGACAGCAAAATCAACATTATATTTACGAGCTACCCGCTCAAAGGATTTGATATTGCCATCCGTCACTTCGATAGACGAAACTCCCACGCCTTCGCCAACCAGCTTTTTCACAGAAGTTTTACCATGCGTTTTCTGTGCTTTCTGCCTGCGGTGGTTCAGATACATCCGCATTGCAGCTTTCAAGACGTTGGCATCCAGTTTAGCGGTCTTAATTACAAGAGCGATTGTTTTCTGCGTTACTTCCTCTTGCATAAGTACCTCCGATCTGCATCTTCCTGTGCGTATGCTCGGCTAAGGTGGAACATACAGCCGATGTAATAAATACCTCATAACTCTCCTTTCCGCTTCTGGACATCGTGTCCAAAAGCAATAAAAAAAGGGCAGCTACAAGTATTTCACTCATAACTGCCCTGACGCTGTAATATGCATTATTTAATTAAAAATTTCTCAGGTTCTTTATAAACCTTACTAACGGTACTATTATAATAATCCTTTAACCATATATACTTATCAAAAATTCTTGGATTAGATTTTGAATTATATAATGCACCTATTATAAAATTCCTTACATTCACCATATATGCATCATAGGTCTCGTAATCATTAAATTCATTATACTGGCTCAAAAAATCCAAAAAAATATTTCCATCACAATCCTGTTCAATCAAACTTTCTATAAATTCCTTTTCAAACTCCCGCGTATTGTTTATTCCTCTATACTGTAAATCATACTCTATTACTTTGGGATCAACCAATATCCTTGGGTAAACAGCAGCTTGGGATTCCAAATAATATGCATTTACCATTGCAGGACCAAAACATTTATTGTTATCATGAATCAACGGACCAACAGTCACACCACCTCGCACAGGCATTCCGACTCCTAATAAATCATTACAAATATAGACTAAATCTAATAACACAAAAAAACCTGAGCCTGGTCTAATCATTTCATAGGAAATAACAATACTATCAGAAAAAACTGACACTTGCTTTCCCAAATCAACCATTGGCATATTCTGCTCATAGTTTTCAATTTGGATTTTAGCTGTATAATTCAATGCCATATTTATTAAATTTAGTATTTGTTGATTATTTTCTGATTGTAGTACCATATTTTTAAAACCTAATATATCAAGGAATGCAACATATCTGTTTTCATAAGTAGTATCCATATTTTTCTCCAGTAATTCATATTATTTTCATTAGTAACACTATAAATCGTAAAATGTTTTGGCATCTTTCATTACAATTCGAGTTGAATCAATTCCACAATTTATCAAATCATTCAGTATCCTTTGTTTTTCATCGCTACCAAAATAATAAACACTCCAGTATGCAGTTTTTTGAGTAATAATGTCTATATTCTTAAAGTATGGCAAATCTACCCCGGCAACCGAATGTCCAATAACACATATTTCATCTATGTTCTTCTCATTAAATCTAAAAAGTCTATACATATAACGATTAACATCTTTATATGTGCGCTCGTAATAGTCTTTTACCACCTTACATATACTAATTTCTTTTTCATCATACATTCGCTCCGCTTCCACAAGCCTTTCATCTATACGTTCTATTCTTCCTATATTTCCATGTCCTAATACTGGATCGCATTCATGCTCTCTTAATGAACCGTGAATATGTATTATCTTACTATCACTTATTCCATATGCCCGTTCTAATACAGCCGTATAATTAAATGTAATATATAATGCTTCCTGAAAACTATTGATCAATGATGTTTTAGGTTTCACATCTCGTATTCTGATTGTTCTAACCCATTGTTTAAGGTATTTAGCCAACCGTTCTATATACTTATATTCTTCCGTAAAGTACTCGTATAAAGTATCTTCTATACCAACATCTCCACTTTCCAAAGCCATATCCATTTGTAAAGCTTCATCTATAATAACATCTTCATCAATGTTCGCTAAATTCTTCTCTAATTCATTCCACAAAAGGTTTTTTTGAGCCTCCTCATCATTTGCTGGATATATATAATAACGACTTTCAAACGCATATAAAAATTCCGGATACATATTTTTTAAATAGGTTCTGAAATCCCAGTAAGATGTATTTAATCCATGCCCTTTATCAAACCCATTTCCAATAATAAATAATTTCATTCATTACCCACCTTCAACACAATAAATGCTAATAAATTCAGCATATATATTTTCTTCTTTACAAGAAACATTATCTAATAACAACGCCTGAAACAAAACATCAGCCACATTCTCCAGTCTTACCATTTCATATTCTTTTTCATTAAAACCTTCCACCCGCAAATCCTGCATAGCAGCTTCTTTTCTCGCCACCAGACAATGTGTATACAATGCCATGATATACTTGTCCGACATCAAGAAGGCATATGTTTCGTTCCCTTGATATGTATATCGGCACTTTTCCAGATTTTCTTGCGGTATATCGAAATAACATCTGACCGTTTCCAGATATACATCTCCATTATACTGCGGCTTTAGTTTCTTTGCATACCTTCTGATTGTTGCAAATATATTATTTCTTTCCATAGCCGTCTTGGTTCTCTTAAATACAGGCTTTTTCCCTCGCAGGTCCATATAAACATTATTTAGGATAGTCTTTCCGGCATACTGCTTGAAATCACCTATCCGCAACAAATACGATAACACCTCCAGCAATTTCTCCTTTGATGTTATCTCCTGATACGAATAATCTCCGAATTCAATATGATCCAGCTTCAAAGGGCAACTCCCCTTCGCTATCTCACGCTCCATTACCCTGTTAATATCTCTCATTGATTCCATTTGTATATTTCTCCTTCCCGCTTCTGGACATCGTGTCCAAAAGCACAAAAAAAGCAGCTACAAGTATTTCACTCATAACTGCCCTAACGCTGTTACCTGATTATTCTATTCCTGCCGTTTTTGCAAATCCGGCTTTTCTATTCATAAGTTCCTCTTGTTTCTCCTTTGGCAGACAACGGAATATCTCATTATATCCCATTCCTGCCATCGGTGTTCCTTTTGCCAGAAGAAAAAGCTGCGTGTCAAACCATTCCTCCCACAAGTTCTCAAACATGCTCCGGCTGTCCGTAAAGGTTATTGCATCTTCAAAACCCTCTGGCGGTCTATAATACTGTAACTTAACAAATCCGTATCTTCCCGCATCCACGACAAGTATATTCTCAATCTCATACAGCTCTGCAAAAGCATCTGCAACTTTTCTGCATTTCTCCCTTTCATCGTCTGTAATGTATTTTTCTTTCACAATTAACCATCCTCCTGTTTCAAAACCACACTACCTGCATCTATATCCTCATTCTTCAGAAAAGATCATTATCGTCTTTACCATTTGCATATTTTATGGTGCGTACACGCACCATATTATTATAAGTTCCCTGCCATTAAAATACAAGGTAAGAAAGGAGTTGCCTGTATGATTAAATATGATCCCCTTTGGCAAACGCTTAAGGCTAAGAACATCAGTCAGTACCAGCTCATTAAAGATTATGGCATTGACAAAGCACAGCTTCAGCGACTCCGGCAAAATATGGTGGTAAAGACCATTATTCTGAACAGGCTATGTCAGATACTTGACTGCCGGATTGAAGATATTATGGAATATGTTCCAGATGACAAGTAGAGGTATTGTTTATGATTGATTGACAATGCCTTTTTTGTTGCCCTTTTTTCTTTTACACCTTTGGACATTGTGTCCATAAGTGTCCTGCTAATACTTTTATTATCTCCGTAAATATAACGATAATCCTCACAAGAACAATAATACCACCAATCAGACCTCCAACGATACAATTCAGTGCCAGTATTCCCATACTTCCTGCAATTCCAAAATTCTTCGGCACAAGAAACATACACATTTTTCTGATACCATAGGGACATCCTACCAAAATCCAATAAAGGAAATAATCAAACCCATCTGCTTTATTACAAACCGGATAACAGGTAATCATCCAAAGAACAAGAACGCATACCGGAATAATTATTTTAAACAATGCCTTTTTCATGCCAGCCACCTCCATACATATCATGCTGCACCTCCTGCTGATAATAATGGTTTATCGTTGAGGGTGCATTATAAAGAGCAGTAACCATATATGCCTTGATATTTGTTATTTTCGTATTTGTATCATGCATACAGCCAATCACATACTCCAAATGTCCACTATTCAGCTTCAGGAATTTTGATTTTACAAGCTCATAAGGATAATCCTCCCCTGCAATCCGGATTGTTGTACGTTTTACGCATACAACCTCACAGATAACCTCAAAAAGCTCCTCATACAAAGCCTTGTTCTGCCAGTCATCGTACTTCATGTGATGCTCATATTCGATGTTATCCTTAATCAGTTCTATGTATGCATTTACATCATCCATCAAATCAATCCTTTTTTCCGACTTACTCTCATTGCCAGATTGATTGATAGGATTGGTATAACTCATATCAATATAGCTCTGGTTAGTTTTATTATAGTTAGTATAAATAGGGTCTGCTTTATGAACTTCTGCAAGTTCACTTTCTGAACCTCTTGAAGTCTGCATTGTGAACTTCTGGTGTTCTAAATCCTGAACCTCTTGAAGTTCAATTTCTGAACTTCTGGAAGTATGCATATTAAACTTCTTGAGGTTCAGTTTTTGAACTTCTGTGGATTTATCAGCATTATCGGACTTTTCTTCTGTCTGTGCATCAGTAATTGTAGAAAAATTCTTCACATAAATTATGTCCGGCTTTCCAAGTCCACGGCGTTTCTTTTCAATCAGACCGATTCCATTTTCGGTATCAAGCTCTTTCATAATCTTAACGCAGGTTGCCTTTGCACATCCCAAATCTTCCATAATGGCATCCACCGTATAAATGATGTAAGCTCGGTTTTCATCATCCAACCAGCCGTTTTTCATGGATAATGACATTCTGTCAAGCATCAGCCCATAGAGGAGCTTAGCATCACTGCTAAGCCCCTTAAATCTCTCGTCTTTAATCAAAAGTCGGGGAACACGATAAAAAGAGAACTGCTCTGCTTCAATTCCGTAGT
>NZ_VUMU01000025.1 GCF_009695995.1 Waltera intestinalis | reverse complement strand
ATGTACCTTGACAATTTCATATACAAATGCGTACAGGACGTGTGGAATATGTGGAGCCACTATGCGGACACGCCAAGAGATACCTGCTTTCTTTTATAGAGAAGGTTCATACGAAGGAATACTGAAATCTGGTATTGAAGTTAAGGTAAGTAGCGAGGGAAGTCTGGCAAAATGTGCAGCAGTTGCACGGGGCAAAGATACATATTTTTGATAATGATACTTCCGGAGAAATCCGGTCAATTTGGATGACGGTGCGATACCGATGTGGACAGAGTAATGACCTGTCACCTGTATGGATTTTTTGTTATCTGCTGATGAGAGATAGGAGCATGGGTTCCTGTTTGTCATGGGCAGATAAAGTGCTGCCTATTTTATTAGGAAAGAGGTGATAGTTGTGGAGCGAATGAAAAATGGAAAGAGGTTTGTTCGCTACAAA
This sequence comes from Waltera intestinalis, assembly GCF_009695995.1. Lineage (GTDB taxonomy): Bacteria > Bacillota > Clostridia > Lachnospirales > Lachnospiraceae > Acetatifactor > Acetatifactor intestinalis. The sequence continues at coordinate 11,164 of NZ_VUMU01000025.1, read as the reverse complement.
GAGGGAGCAGAAATGTATAGTATGTGCCAGAGCAAGTTTGAGCAGATGGCAAAGGATGCAAAGGCAATCTATAAGGTAGACAAGCTGGTGCTTGTAAACTGCGATATTTTTGAGGAATATTTGGAAACTTTTAGAATATATGTGTGATGATTTTTATTCAAGAGATTTTGCAGTAGAAAACACTTGACTTTTCGTATACGAAAAGTATAATGGTATATAGAAGTGATTGGAGGTGCATACGGATGGCTAAAATGGGTAGACCAAAATCTGATGCCCCAAAACTGAATACATTAAGTGTAAGGGTAACAGATAGCGAGCTGCAAAAGCTAAAGGAATATGCGGACAGTCACGGAATGACCATAACTCAATTATTGCATACAGGTGTTGATTTATTACTTAGGACACCGGATGCAGAGGTGCAAAATCTCTTTCCTTGAAGAAAGGAGTAGAGATGGCAAAAGCAAGAAAAGACAACAAAGGCAGAGCATTACGGAAGGGGGAATCCCAGAGAACGGATAATACATATGTATATACTTACACTGATCCGTTCAAGAAACGCAGATTTGTATATGCCAAAGATTTGCAGACACTAAGACAAAAAGAAGCAGATTTGATAAAAAATCAGCTTGATGGATTAGATGTTTATGTAGCTGGTAGTGCAACTTTGAATTTTGTGTTTGACAGATATATGTCAACGAAGTATGACCTACGCAAGACAACACGTTCCAATTACAATTATATGTATGACCATTTTGTAAGGGACGGATTTGGACAGAGAAAAATCGGAGAGATAAAGTATTCCGATGTAATGTATTTTTATTACTATCTGTTAAATGAGAAAGACTTGCAGGCAAATACAGTCGATACGATTCATACGGTGCTTCACCCTACATTTCAGTTGGCAGTGCGTGACGGAATAATCCGCACAAATCCTTCTGATGGTGTCATGGCAGAAATTAAAAGAAAAGCAGGGAAGAACAAAGGCATTAGACACGCTTTGACGGTAGAGCAGCAGAGGGCTTTTATGAATTATACCGCAAACAATCCAATCTTTTACCATTGGCATCCATTATTCACAGTTTTATTGGGAACCGGATGCAGAATTGGAGAAGTGATTGGTTTAAGGTGGGAAGATTTGGACTTTGAAAACCGTCTTATCAATATCAATCATAGCGTGACCTATTATGCCAGAGAGGGCAGTAAAACACGCAAGTCAGAATTTGCGGTGTCACTTCCAAAGACAGAAGCGGGTATCCGGACTGTTCCGATGATGGATGCGGTTTATAATGCATTCAAAGAGGAATATGAGGTGCAGAAAGAAAATGGTTTCAACAGTACCGTGATTGATGGTATGACAGGCTTCATTTTTTGTAACCGCTTCGGTAATATTCATAATCCACAGACTGTTAATCGGACGATTAAGAGGATCTTGGAGAACTATAATGCTGAGGAAGTAGTCAATGCCAAAAAGGAGAGACGGCAGCCTGTTATTATTCCACATTTTTCCTGTCATCATTTACGGCATACCTTTTGTACGAGGTTCTGCGAAAAGGAAACAAACATAAAAGTCATTCAGGCTGTCATGGGACACGCTAACATTGAAACAACGATGGATATTTATGCGGAGGTCACAGACGCAAAGAAAAAAGAAGCAATAGAAAACTTATCACACAATCTTGATATATTTTAGGGAAGAGTCCTTAAAATTGAATGTGTGAATTACAACTACAAAATCATTGATTTACTACTTAGTTACTACGAATTTTGCTTGCATGGTACTGAATAATACATGATAATACATTGCAGAGAGTTAGCAAATACGTGGTAATACTTCATAATAGGGGACAATACCTCTTCTTCTTGGGTATTCCCGACGATGAAATCGCTTAATTAGACGGTTTTCTACGACATTCTACGCCGTTATACGGGGTCGGATAAACCGATATAAACTGACATAAACAGTCAACAAAACATCTAACAAATCACGTTCAATCTTGAGACGTGACGGTGAAAATGTGTTGTAGACTAGTCAAAATCACGGATGAAGACGTTCGTATTGTTCAAGTAAATATAGTATCTTGAGGGATAGCTTAAGATAAAAATACAGACACTTTGTTACAGGTGAAAACCTGAAACAAGGTGTCTTTTTTATTTTCTCGGAACTCTCCATAGAGCTCCATACGCGTTCATAGAAGCAGGCAAAATCGCTCGAAAATGATGTGTCCTCTGTGTGGCAAATTGGATTGTGGGAAATTGCAATTTGGTTGAATACAAATCAATATGCGCCCATATAAACTGCCACACACTATTACAAACTGCTATAAACAGTTGTCCGAGAGGAGGTGATTTACCTGGAAAAAGCAAAGAAAAGAAGGCATGGTCCAGATCTTGAAAAGTACATTCGTGTTGAGCGAAGGTATACAACCTACAGAGAGGCATCAAGGTTTTATTCTATTCAATATTATAGATTGGTTAGATTAGCGAAGGAAGCAGATGCATGTTGGAAAATACGTAAGACCGTATTGGTGGATTTGGACAAGCTGGATGAGTACATTGAGAATTTTAAGGATGGAGGAAACGAGTCATGGGATACATGAGAAAAAAAGAATGTTCTGAGGAAGTAAAACAGCTAATCAAGGATGGAAGAAAGAAATTTGTGAGAGTAGATGAAGGAGCAATTCTTTATTCTATGGGAGTTCATACATTTCGAAAGTTAGCTGATGAAGCTAGAGCAGTATATCACATTAAGAAAACTGTATTGATAAACACTAAGATTATAGACGAGTATCTTGAACACTTTAGAGATGAGATTTAGGAGGATGATTATTTATGTGTAAGGTTATTGCAATTGCAAATCAAAAAGGTGGAGTTGGCAAAACTACCACAGCTGTAAATTTAGGGATCGGTCTTGCAAGAAAAGGAAAGAAGGTTCTTTTGATTGATGCGGATCCACAGGGTTCTATGACAGTCAGTCTTGGATATGATCATCCGGATGAACTTGAGGTTACATTATCAACGGTAATGTTAAAGATATTGAATGACGGAAATGATTGTGAGATTTCAGTTGAGGAGGGAATTTTACACCATGCAGAGGGTGTAGATCTTATGCCAGCAAATCTGGAGTTGTCAGCATTAGAGGTATATCTGGTAAATGCAATTGCCAGAGAGTCTATTTTGAAGCTCTATGTGAATGCAGTCAGAGCAAAGTATGACTACATTATTATTGATTGTATGCCTTCTCTTGGGATGATGACTATTAATGCACTTACAGCTGCAGATAGTGTGCTTATTCCTGTTCAGACAGCGTATTTACCGGTGAATGGATTACAGCAGCTAATTTCTACTATTAATAAAGTAAAGAGACAACTGAATCGTAAATTGAAGATTGAAGGCATCGTAATGACTATGGTGGATTTTAGAACAGTATACGCAAGAGATATCTTTGAGAAGATTCATCTTACTTACAGTGATTCGGTTGGAACTTTTGAAACATATATTCCGATTTCGGTTAAGGCAGCTGAAACAAGTGCAGAGGGTAAAAGTATCTTTGAACATTGTGGTTCCGGCAAGGTAGCTATTGCTTATGGAGAACTTACCAAAGAATTATTGGAACATGAAGGTGAGTAAAATGACTGAATACAATCAGAACGATTTGAATGTGATTATGGCATTGGCGCTTATTCAAGGTTTGTATAACAAAGGTCAGATATCACTTAAGGTTTATAAGAAATGTAAAGATGATGCTTGGAATAGAATCGAAGATGAAGCGAACAGAGAGAAGATGAATCAGCTTTTTATTCCAAGTTACAATTGCAAAGATAAGAACAGGAGATTGAACTAATGAAGCAAAGACCAGGCGAAAAAATAAAGATGTTATCAGTTGACGAGTTATTAGGAGTTCCTACAGGAGATCCGGTTACAGATATATTAGTAGAAAAAATTTATCCATTCGAAGGACATCCCTTTAAGGTTGTTGATGATGAAAAAATGGAGGAACTAGTTGAAAGCATTGAGCATAATGGTGTGCTGACTCCTGTAATTGTCCGTCCGGATGATGAAGGTGGATATGAGATGATTTCTGGTCATCGTAGGCTATTTGCAGCTAAGAAGGTTGGATTATTGGTTATTCCAGCAACCATCAAGGAGATGACAGATGATGATGCTGTTATCGCAATGGTAGATAGCAATATTCAGAGAGAGGAGATTCTCCCAAGTGAAAAAGCTTTTGCATATCGAATGAGATATGAGGCTATGCGACATCAGGGGATGAGATCAACTTCGTCTCAAATTGAGACGAAGTTACGAGCTGATGAAGCATTGGCTGAACAGGTAGGTGAAAGCAGGGCTCAGGTTCAGAGATTTATCCGATTAACAGAAGTAATTCCAGAGCTATTGGATTTAATTGATCGTGGAAACATTGCTGTTATGACCGGAGTGGATATTTCGCATTTGGATGAAAAGATTCAGAAGTGGCTTTACGAATATATAAAGGATAATGGTGTGATTAAGTCTTATCAGATTTCTGCATTAAGAGATGAAATGAATATGGTAGATAATATTACGAGAGAAGATGTATTTCGTGTGTTAAATGATTATCTGCCAGGAAGAAAACCTTCTATGCGTTTGAATTTTACATCTAACCAACTTAGAAAGTATTTCCCTGCATATTATACAGCGCAGGAAGCTAAATCAGTTATAGAGAATCTTTTAGAACAGTGGAAAAAGGAACAGGAAAAGAAAAATCAGGCAGGTGATCAGTAATGGAGTTCAACTACTACTATGGAGCAGAGGCTGAACAATTTAGTTTTATAAGGATACCGAAGGTAATGTTGACAGAGGAGAAATTCTCTTCTCTGTCACTTGCTTCAAAAATATTATATGGTGTTCTTTTGGATAGAATGTCTTTATCTGTAAAGAATGGATGGCTGGATGAAGAACAGAGAGTATTCATTATTTTTAAGATTGAAGAAATTCAGGAACTTTTAGGTTTCTCGAAAAAGAAATCTATTGAATACTTGGGTGAGTTAGAAGCATTTGGTTTGGTGGAGAAAAAAAGGCGTGGATTAGGTTTGCCAAGTATTCTTTATATTAAGAGTTTTATGACCGCTTCTAGTGAACATGGAACTTCCAGAGGTGTCGAAATCGACACTTCTGTGTCAGAAAAAATAGGTAGTATATCTGACGAAAACGAAGCGGAAGGAGTTGATGAAGCGTGTTTTTCAGAAGGAAAAGTAGTGATTGCTGCATTGAAAAGCACCGAAAATAGTAGATTCCAGGGGAAAACAATAAAATCGTCTGAGGAATCTTGTGTCAGAAGTGTCGATTTGGGAACCTCTGGAGGTGTCGAAATCACACTTCAAGAAGTGTCGGAATTGGAACCTCAAGAAGTGTCAATTCAGGCACCACTTAAGATTAATACTAATATAAATAATACATATATGAGTAATACTAAATCTAATCTTATCTTATCTGCAGAAGAAGGGATGGGATTGGATGAGATGAGGGCATACTCTGAAATCATAAAAGCGAACATTGAATATGATTGTTTGCTTGCAAGGTATTCGTACGAGAAGGATCTTGTTCATGGAATTTATGAATTAATCCTGGAGATGGTCCTATGCAAAAATGAATATGTTGTTATAGCAAGCAGTTCATATCCGGCAGAACTTGTAAAATCAAAATTTCTTAAACTGGATTACTCACATGTTGAATATGTTCTTGGATGCTTTCAGAGTAACACTACAAAGGTCAAAAACATCAAGAAGTATTTATTGGCTGCATTGTTTAATGCATCAAGTACAATTAGTGGCTATTATCGAGCAGAGGTAAATCATGATATGCCTCAATTTGTGATAGCAAAATGAAGGGAGAATTAGCGTTATGGTTAGAGTATTTTTGAAGGTCGGTGCAATACTAGTTTGTTTATTGCTTTATCTGCTTGGTGGAATATACGATGTAGGTTTAAGAATATATAGTTTAGGTGCTGGAATAGTCTATCTGTTATTATTTGTATGCGTTTTGTTAGCAGTAGTGAGTGGGCAATGGACAAGTGCTGGAATATTAGTGGGAATTATACTTGGGATGTTTGTTTTAACAGCACTCGTTGGAATAGCAGGTGCAGTTCTTGAGGTATGGAAGAATAAAATAAGAAGCTTCATTATGGCATAGAAAGGAGATTAAAAATGCCGCGAGAAAGAAAAAAGTGTACCAAAGAGGAACTAGAGCATTTAGTCGGCAGTGGCGCAAAAAAGTATGTGCGTTATGAAGAAGGAGCAAAACTCTTTTCTGTAGGCCGTAATACCTTTATTGAAATGGCTAAGGATGCAAATGCAGTGTTTAAGTATAAGGGTGTTGCTTTGGTGAATATTGAAAAGGTGAATCGATTTATAGAAGAGTATCTATAAAAATAACTCCCTTTTTACATTTGTGTGTTTTATAATATAGATAGATAAAATTCTGATTTTTAGAATTAGACAAATTTGAATTTTCTATTATCTTTCTTAGTTTTATTAGGATTCTGGCTTTGCGTTTGTTTACAACGCTCTGGGTTATGCCCAACCTCGCCCCGACTTCACGCTCGGAAAGTCCGTCAAAAAAGATTGCCTGTATCAGCTCCTGTTCACTATCCGACAGCAAAGGCAGGGCGGCTTTCAGCCTGTCCACCATGACCGCATTGACAACGGTTTCTGCAATGTCCACCGCTTCATCAGTGATAAAGTCCAGAGGATTCCCCTCGCTGTCCGTAAATCCGTCGAGAGATAGCAGTCTATTCTTTGTATCTAATTTTTGCAGATAACGCCACCGTTCCTTGTCACGGTAGAAGTCTGTGTATTGCTCCCTCACGACTTCAAGCAGACAGCCTTGAATGGGGATAAACAGCTTGTCCATATAGGTCTGGTCGGATTCCCTGCAACGGCAGAACTCCGTGTAGGATAATTCCACATAGCCGCCACTTTCTCTGATATATACCTTTCTTGGTGCATATTTCACCATAAATACCTCCCATCTGAATTTTTGAAATGTAAAAAATCCAGATGGAGAGGCGGAGAACGACACCGCATATCAGAAACAGCCCTACGGCACTTTCCAACAAAAATCGACAAAAGAAAAACCGCAAAGGCTCTGTGACCTTTACGGTTATAGGAAATAGTAATTCTATTGTATGGAGATTGTACTTCTACTTTCAAGGTGAGAAGTACCGTTGCACTGGCAGAAATTTTTTTAACTGGTTTCCTGCCGTTCTCTGATATGCTATGTATTGATAAATTTTGCTTCGTATGAGCAGATAGATAACTGCCCGAAAAAAGGACATAAAAAAATCCTTCCAAATTTAAAAACAAATTCAGAGGGTAATTTAGGGTATAACAAAATAACCCACCCGAATATCGTTTTTTTTATTTGGTGAGTTTGTTCTTTCAAATACGAAACAAATGCTCATGTACGGTAAAGTATCACAAGAAAATTATGTCGAATTGACAGCCGCCTCCGCTATACCGAATAAGGAAATAAAGAGTCCTCAAATTTTGCGCTACTAAATGAAGACGAGCGGAAGTAATCTCCCGCTCGTCAGTAAACTTAACTATGCCATATCAATCCCGCTTCTTTCCCGCCACCGGCACTAAGAACAGCGCGGGCAACAGCAGGAAAGCGGTACAGACCAGCCCCCAGGGTATGGACACCTGCTGGGCTACCAGCCCCACAATAGGCCCGCCGATGATCTGCCCGAAAGAGTCCAGCTGTCCGCTGGTGGAAAAGACTGTGGCGCGCATTTTCTCATCCACATGGTCGTTCATCCAGGCGGCCAGCACAGGCTCCTTGATGGTGCGCATAAGCCCCGCCAGCAGGAACACCAACAACATGAACCAAAAGCTCCGCCCCACCGCGAAGAGAACCAGGCACAGGATATACCCGGCGCTGGTGGACATGACCACACTGGTTCGGCTGACAGTCCCTTTTTTCTCCATGCGGGCGATGAGCAACTGAGAAGCCAGAATACCTAAGCCGTTGCCGATAAGACTGATAACACCGAACCAAGTGACGCTGTTCAGCGGCCCGATAACGGGTATTACCGTGTCATCCAGAAAATGAGCGGTGGAGAGCCGGTCAAAGCCTTCACTGGCAAGTCCCCCGCATAGTGTGATTGCTAAGAGCGCCAGCAACACAGGTGCGCCTTTCACAAAGCCCAGGTTGAGCTTGAACAGGCAGACAAAGTCTTTAAGCAAGCCCTGCCGTTCCTCAATAGCAGGGGAGAAGTTGGTTTCTGGCATGATGCGAACCATCACCAGCCCCAACAACAAGCACAAACTGCCCCCCAAGATGGCAGGCATTTGCAGGTTTATGTTTCCCAGCAGTGTGCCCAGCACCACGCCCAGAACGCCGCCGATTTGCCCCATTTGACTGCCCCGCAGGAACACCTTGTCTATGGGTTTGTCCTCTTCCTCCGAGGCAATCCACGCCTCCAGAGCGCCGGTGATGAAGGTATCACCGCAACCCCAGACAACCTGGGCCAGCAGAACCGGCGCGAACCACGGTAGCGCACCCTCCATCAGAAAGCCCAGGCCGTAGAGGAACATTCCAATCAGCACCGAGCGCCGACGGCTATACAAATCCGCCACCACACCGGTGGGTATCTCGAACAGAAAGCAGGAGGTCTCCAGAACCGTCCCTACCAGGACAAGCTGGAAAGCATCCAGCTGCACCACCTCCAGGTGGTACACGATGGAAAGCACTGTGGACATAGAAACCGCCAGGGAACAGACAAATCGGAACAGCAGGTAGACAGAATATGCCTTTGAATTTTTAGCAAACATGAAGTTACATTCTCCTTTCAAATCTCATTTTATATGACTTTTGCAAGCTGTTAAGCTAACTTGTGGAACATATGCCGAACCTTATCTATACGGCTATTCGGGCGGCGGGGTTGGCAAATAAATTTACCAATAGCTGGCTGGTATCCTTTTAACTCTGTCAAGCAGACTCCCTGCCCATTTGTGAAATAAGTTAAATCGTTCCTGTATTCTTGAATACATCTAGCAGGGATTTCTCCTTTCAGAATGACCTCGTCATTCTTTATCTGAGTACTTACAATATCTGCACAATACCTTGGAGCATCATGATACGCCCGTGAGAGATATTCCTGCGGTGCATAAATTTCAAAGTGGAGATATGGCTCTAATAGTTCTGTCCCTGCTTTTTTTAAAGCCTGCTCCAATACGATAGGGGAAAGCAGCCGAAAGTCTGCGGGGGTACTTACAGGACTATAATACAATCCATATTCAAAACAGATTTTACAGTCTGTCACTTTCCATCCATACAGCCCCTGCTCGCAGCCATAAAGAACCCCCTCCATAACCGCATTTTGGAACGATTGATTTAAATATCCAAGTGAAACTCTGCTTTCATACTGCACTCCGCTTCCAATAGGGAGCGGCTCTATGGACAACCCGACAGAAGCCCAGAAAGGATTTGGCGGGACTTCTATGTGGATGGTATATTCTGCTTTTCTAAGCGGTCTTTCCATATATATAACAGTAGGCTCTTTTATTTCTGCCTCCACATGATATTTTTCCTCAAGGATGGCACAAATGACTTCCATCTGCACATTCCCCAAAAAAGAAAGTATAATCTCATGCGTTGTAGTATCCACATAATATTTTAAAAGAGGGTCGCCATCTGAAATTTCTGTAAGTGCCCCAAGCAATATTTCCCGCTGTTCAGGTTTCTTTACTGCAATCGTTGTTTGGAGCATAGGGAGAGGATTTTCAATAAATTTTCTCTGCGGCAACAGCATTTCGTTCCCCAAAATACTGTTTAGCTGCAAAACATCATTTGGTAAAATTACAATATCACCAGAGCAGGCTGTATCGGATGGATATAATTCACCGTTTGTCGGAACACACATCTCTGTGATTTTTATTTTCTCTTTTTCAGATATTCTAATAACATCCCTCAAATGCAATGTTCCGCTATATATACGCACATAAACAAAACGCCGCCTTTTCTCTGAATATTCAATCTTAAAAACCTGCCCGCATAATTCAGATTGACCTTCAGGCGTTGATGAATAAAATTTACTGGCAATCACTTCTATAAGCTGCCGAATCCCCAGATTGTTTTTAGCGCTTCCGTGATAAACGGGAAATAACGTTCCGTTTTGGAATCTCCTGTTTTCTTCCTGTTCCAGTTCTGACATTTTAAACGGTTTCCCTGACATATATTTCTCTAATAGTTCATCGTTTCCCATAATTACCGCATCCCACTGTTCCATATCGTCATTGTCCGTTACATTTATATGGGGATGCTGCCCAACCTTTTGCTTCACTATAATTTCCGAAGAAAGCTTTGCTTTCATTTCCCGATATACCATTGGCAAATCAATCCCCTCTTGGTCAATTTTATTGATGAAAAAGATTGTCGGAATCTTCATTGTCTGTAGTGCATGAAACAGTATACGGGTCTGTGCCTGTATGCCATCCTTTGCAGAAACTAATAATACTGCTCCGTCTAAAACGGATAAAGAACGGTATACTTCCGCCAAAAAATCCATATGGCCTGGCGTATCTATAATGTTGACTTTTACATCCTCCCACTGAAAAGATGTCACTGCTGTCTGGATAGTGATTCCCCTTTGACGCTCCAAATTCATTGTATCTGTCCTTGTTGTGCCTTCATCTACGCTCCCTAGTTCTGCAATTGCACCACTGGTATATAATAAACTTTCCGTTAATGTTGTCTTTCCTGCGTCAACGTGAGCCAGAATGCCTAAGTTAATTATTTTCATGTGATTTTCCTCCTATCAACACCCAAAAAAGGGCATAAAAATACCCAGTGATAAATACTCCTATCACTGGGTAAATAACTCCAATAGCCCCAAAACACTTATATGTTTTCGGGCATATAAAATTACATGATAAAAGTATTCTTAAACTGGGTACAAAAAACTAAGCCCCATATTAAAAGTGAAACGGGACTGCTACTTTTTGTTCCCACTATCAAATTGACAGTTTATTTAAGAATACCTTGCCGCATATTTATTAACTCCCATAATAATCTTTGTTTTTCTCTTGTTAACTCGCTTTTTCTTACATTTTCTTTTTTTCATAGAGATGTTATCTAAGTCTATGCCATTCCCCTAGGCCCAAAATCATGGATATCAGGATGTTTG
>NZ_VUMU01000024.1 GCF_009695995.1 Waltera intestinalis | reverse complement strand
AACAGGTAATTAAGAAAGTCATTTTGATAATCTTCTGGTTACTGGTGTTCAGATCGTCAAGCAGTTCCAGCGTATCCTTTTCATAAGTGATAATATCCGTAGGCAGAATATCCATGTCATACCCACTACGGACTGCCTTTTTCTGCTCCTCAATCTTCATCTTCTGAATATTGGTCAAAGCCCCCTTTAACATCTTGATTGCCTTTACCGGATCCATTGTCTGCATGTGCATGGTAATGGTCAAATTATCATCAATGTCAAGGAGCTTCTTTAACAGCTCATCATTAAAACGTGGAGCAATAATATCCAGATAATGGACACTGCCATACATCTTTCCTGCCTTAAATCGGCTTGGATAACGGAAGTCAAAGCCCGGCGGTGCAATGTAGTCCTTTACACTCTTTCCGGACTCTGCCAGCTCCTTAAATGAAAAACGGAAAGGCTCCATGGTATCCTGGTTGAAATACTCATGCAGGATACGCAGTCGCTCCTTTCCGTCAAGGCTTTTGGCGTGGGTTCCAAGGTTTAAAAAGTTCTTGATAACATCCTTTTCAATGTTATTCAGTTTTGATTTCGCTTCCTTATATCCCTTACACTCCGTACCAAAAATAAGATATTTTGATTTAATGATACCGTTGTTGCCCTTTGCTGCCTGTTTCTTTAACATTTCCGTATATTCCTCACGGATATCGTCAAAATCATCTCCCTGCAAAGGAATGTCAAACTGGTCTATCAGCGTCTGTTCGTTGACCTGCCTGTTAAATAAAAACAGCTCAAACCTAATAGACGGGTCAAAATAATTGATGAGCTTGCTGTACTCCTCTAAAATCTCCCCCTGGTCCTCTATTTCCAGAAGGTCATAATTTATATCATAAAATTCCACCATTTTTGTATAGAAATCAGATGTCACCTGACAGATACCATCACGGAACATCTTTTTGAAAGTAATGGTGTTCTGTGCCGTGGTAGGCTTCTCCTGTTCCTTATGGTTTCCTGCAAGAGTACGCTGAAGCTCTTTTAACCTTTTCTTTTCAGAAAAACTTAAGCCCGCTTTAGGCTTGGCAGTCTTCTTCTGACTGCGCTGTAATTTTGCCTTTGGCTTTTGCTTCAAGGTAACGCACCTCCTTCTTCATTTTTTCCTGTTCCTCTAACTGATTGTAGAGATTTTCTGATTTATAGGGGCGTATTCCCGGTGTCAGGAATTTCTGCCTTATCATAAAGTACAGAATCTTTTCTGCCGGAAAGCCGTCCTTTTCATACATTGCCAGAAAGAAAAACGGCAGCATGACAGCCACCATGATCAGTGCGGATACCTGTGTCCCGATGATATCTTTGGTAAAGATATAAAAAGGAATCCCGACCGCACCTGCAGCACCAAAACAGATAAGCTGGCGTTTTGTCAGATTCATTGCCACCTTTGTCTTGATGCCGCTTAAATTCTTCGGCACTGCGACTGATATTGCCATAAACAGCCTCCTTCCTGATATAACGCTGCTTTAATGTGCATTAAAAATAGATTTGCTAAGGGAACCTGTCTTAAATAAGCTGAAGCACAGGATAACGGTATATGCTGCCACTGACCACAAAGCCGTGTGTAAATTGCTCGCAACTGCAACACTGGATACCAGCACTGCATAAATTGCCACACATACCATGATGAAAAATCCCTGAAATGCCAAAGCACAAAGTCCCTTGATATAGTTACTTCCGATGCCACCCCATTCCCGGTTGCTGAGTGTTGCAAACGGAACCGGAGCCACTGAAACATAAAGGTATATTTCAATCATTCGCCCATATAGCATGACGGTGATTAGCAGGGAAATGATTTTCATACATAAGCTGACAATCATGGTTTCTATTCCAAGTCCAATCAGTTCACCTATCTCCATGGTGGAGAGCTGGCTGTTGAACATGGACTGTAACGTACTCGTCACATCAAGTGTCGTGGAGCCTGTAATGACTCCTGCCGCACTTGTGACGATATGGTTGCCCACATCAAAAATTGCCATGGTAATGTCAGAGGTATAGCTGACAAGCAATACCGCAATACATGCTTTTACAAGATAACGGAAGAAAAACTCGCTTCCCATCTCATGCATGTTGTTCTTATCCATTACCATGGTAATCAGCTCATAGCAGAGAATCGCACTGATGATCATCCCCGCTATGGGCACCATGACTGTATCTGACAGGTTATCTATCATGGAAAAAATACCTGCGTTCCAAGAGCTGGGTGTCTGTCCAACCTCTCCGGCAATTGTTCCTACTTTCGTATTCACGTCAGTAAACATCGTTTCGAGATTGTCCAGCACCCATCCTTGCAGCATTTCCTTTATAAATTCAGTGATTTTCTCAATAATTGACCCCATGAATTATGAGAACAGCGTTGAAAGCTGTGGAATCACCGTCTGTGCTACGATAATAATACCGCCTCCGGACATAAGCTGCTTGATACCCTGTGACTTTGCACCGGGATTATCATTACCATAACCCTCCAGGAGATTGATAACTCCCCACACGCCTACACCTGCTCCGATTGCGGTTACTACCGTCTTTAATCCTGTTACTGCTGTTGTAAAAAATGACATTTTAATCTACCTCGTTCTTTCTCTTAATTTTTTCAAAAAGAAAGAGTTTTGAGATGTATCAGCATACACAACAAAACTCTTTTTACTTCTGGACACAATGTCCAGAGGCTAATGGTTCCATATTCAGTTGTCAGTTCTACACCTTTAGACATTCTGTCCAAAAGTAGCTATTTCGTTGTATCGCCCCCAACTTCTCCACAATCAAAGGCATCATCTACCTCTGTGTCCGGTGTGACCTTCATGCGATGCAGATGTTTCACATAGTCCTCAATGTCAAAGGCATTTTTCGGGTCAAAATCGGACAGCTCCTTGTATCGCCTGTGCTTTGTTATATCAAACTTATCTGAGAAAAAAGGTCTCACACCCCTAAGCTGCATGATACATTTTCCGCCATCCATGACCGCTATCTCATCCTGACTCATAAGCTCTTTTCCGGTCTTTTGGTAATTCAGACCGTAGGACTGGCTCGTACCTCTTGTATCCGAGGTATTATAAAGGTCAATCGTTTCTTTACCCAATACTTCCGCCAACTCTTTTAACGTGGTCTTTTCCTTTCCTCCAAGGAATAAGGTGGTATCACAGTTGCCCTCTATAGTGTCGGCATTGTCCTTATAAATCGCCTTGAGCTGGGATTTTGACTGCAAAATAATAGAAGCTGATATTTCACGGCTACGGATTGTAGCGATCAGCTTCTCAAACTGTGGAATCTGCCCGATGTTCGCAAACTCATCAAGGAGCATACGCACATGAACCGGGAGCCTTCCGTTATAAACATCATCTGCTTTATCACAAAGCAGGTTAAAGAGCTGTGAATACATGATTGATACCACAAAATTAAATGTGGCATCGGTATCGGAAATAATAACGAATAATGCCGTCTTTTCCTCTCCCAGAGTATCAAGTTCCAGCTCGTCATATTCCATAAGGTCACGCAGCTCCTTAATATCAAATGGTGCTAACCTCGCACCGCAGCTAATCAAAATTGATTTCGCTGTCTTTCCGGCAGCAAGTTTGTACTTCTTGTACTGTCTTACTGCAAAATGATTGGGTTTATCCGCTTCCAGCTCCTCAAACAATAAATCTACGGCATTTTTGAAATTCTCATCGTCCTCTCTGGCTTCGCTGGCATCTATCATATCAATCAGCATTGCGAAATTTTGCTCCTCTTCCGGAGCTTCATACCAGATATAAGCGATAAGTGCCGTGTAATAGAGCTTTTCCGCCTTGACCCAAAAGTCCTCACCGGATTGCTGTCCCTCTCCTTTGGTGTTGACTATAATCGTGTTTACAAGTTTCAAAATATCCTTTTCGCTCCGAATGTAGGCGAAAGGATTGTAATGCATGGATTTAGCAAAGTTTATGGTATTCAAAACTTTTATCTTGTACTTGCCCCTTTTTAACATTTTTCCGCACTCCACCAGTACCGTACCTTTCGGATCAGTGACAACATAAGACGAGTGCATCTGCATCAGATTTGGCTTCACAAAAAAACGAGTCTTGCCGGAACCGGAGCCACCAATAACAAGAATATTTTTATTTCTTGCATACTTCGGCTCTTTCGGTCTGCCGGACATCATCAGCCGTTCTGTCTGTGTCAGAAGGACATTATTTTCAAACACAGAGTCCATATATGGCTCTATGTCCTTGGCATTTCCCCACCTTGCGGAGCCGTATTCTACACCCTGCCGGAACTTCTTGGCATTCTTGGCTTTGTAATACACCACAAGTCGGAGTGCTATGCCACCTGCCACACCAATCAATAAATCTCTTGGGTGTAAGCTGGGCAAAGGATTGGCAAACAGCTTATCAAAACGGTTCATGACTGCCATCATCTTATCAGAAGCATTTGTACCTTCTGATACTCTCCACAGCCATGCAACCTTATCACAGAAATATCCAACAAAGATATAGGGCAGATTCAAAAGCACCAGCTTCTTGGTATCCATACCGCCTGCTTTTGCTTTCAGATTTTTCGGGATAGCTTTCAGGTCTTTGGTTATGCCCTCAATGATGTTACTCAAAGGCTCTGCCCCCTGTCCTTATTCTTTTCCCGGCTCCGTTCTCTGTTCTTATTCTGTGATACTGCATCCCTGAAGCGTTTCAGTTTCTCCCTTACGGAAGTTCTGCTCTTTCGTTTCTCATTACCATAAACAAATTCCTTGAATGCCTGTGCTACCGCATCGGCATCCCTGCCCTTGAAAAATACCACATATTTCGGCGGGTCCGTTGTCTTGTCTTTCTTGACGGCGAAATCAACATTATATTTACGAGCTACCCGCTCAAAGGATTTGATATTGCCGTCCGTCACTTCGATAGACGAAACTCCCACGCCTTCGCCAACCAGCTTTTTCACAGAAGTTTTACCATGCGTTTTCTGTGCTTTCTGCCTGCGGTGGTTCAGATACATCCGCATTGCAGCTTTCAAGACGTTGGCATCCAGTTTAGCGGTCTTAATTACAAGAGCAATTGTTTTCTGCGTTACTTCCTCTTGCATAAGTACCTCCGATCTGCATCTTCCATGTGCGTATGCTCCGCTAAGGTGGAACATACAGCCGATGTAATAAATACCTCATAATTCTCCTTTCCGCTTCTGGACATCGTGTCCAAAAGCAATAAAAAAGGGCAGCTACAAATCTCTCGACTTATAACTGCCCTGACGCTGTTATATATTTTATATGTATACTACTCTTCCCATTTTTTTATAACTTCTGCCCCTTTTTCAAGCATATCACCATATCCTTCCGTAGATAACATCTCGTTTTGCAATTTCTTTTCTAATTCATCTGTCACAATAAGCTCACTTTTAACTCCCATATCTAATGCTTCCTTGGCTATCTCTTGCAAAGACTTATCATCAATACATTCTATATTATCCCTTCCAATAACAAATAATATATAAAATAGCAATGTTGTCTTTTTATTTGATGCATTAGGGTTAAGTCTAATTGGCTCATGACCATCTGAAAAATATTCTTTCACAAAACGCTGTATTGATTTCTTATGTAAAGTTGATGCCTGTAATACTTCTTGTATATTACATTTTAATATCTTTACTATTTTTTCATTTGGTTCTTGTATTTCATCACGAATTTCCAAAAAGCATTTCATCATATTAAACACGAAGGGATACAATACGACATCTATATTAGATATCTCTTTGTGAATCACGATGTGCGTTCCTGCAATATTTGCCCCTTCTATAAAATTGCTTGGATTAAACAACTCGAAAAAATAATTTTCTGCTTCTTCATAAGAAACATGGGTTAACTCTTTTCTGGATGAATCTGTTCTCAATTCCATAAACATAAAATTATTCTTACAAAATGCTGGAATTGCATCAGATACCACAACTCGATACATCGCAATTCCAAAAAGCGAAACTATTACATTTACCTTTCCTGTATTGTCTACCAAAGCAAATAAACAATGACTTCCTAGACTAATCTGTTGCCCACAATACTTATATAATTCCTCGTTTTGGAAAATCGTAACTGGATTATCCCCTTTACCTAATGTAATAAATTTTACAATATTTTCAAACTCATCATGATAGCCAACTACACCGTTTCTAGAACAATACCATTCATATGCTATTTTTGAAATCATTCTGAACATTTTTTCACTAAAATATATATTTATATTGATTTCTACTCTTTTATATAAAGGTATTTTATTTATATCTACCTCAGACACCTTTCTTGAATCTTTTGCAATTTTTGTAATTTTATCCATCGAACTTAATTTATGTTTCTTATCTGTAGAAACTAATACTTTTCGTCCATTAAACAAATCCTTTTCAGATATCATCTTTGTTGAATATTCAATACCATCAATTTCTATCTTAGCCGGATATGCAGCATAATTTTCCCCTTTATGCGATTTAATATCCAATTCATTTGTTATTAATGCTAATGCTTCAATTACTTCACTTTCAAATAAATCACTGAATTTGTTATTATGTTCCGTTTTGCATACATTTTTATTTGTAATCCTAGCATTTGTTAGTGCATCAGGAATAATATCCGATTCAGATGTTTCTGTATTTCCACAATATATACAAGCATGTTTTTCTATCATAAATCCACTCCTTTATTCTTCCATTGTATCTAACCTATTACTTAATGAGAAAACAAATTCTATAACACTTAATGCATTAAACAACTGTATACACTCATAGCGTTCAATCACTCTACAACTCTTTCCATGCAAAAGCCAATTTCGATTAATATAGGGCGGTTCTACTCCATTTTCGAACGAATATTCACCATCTACAAACAGTCTATTCAAAAATTCAATAATAGAAGGATACATATCCAAGAATAAAAATCTCTTAGTAAAAAAAGAATCTGTCCTACCAAACTCTGTCTGTAAATGATCTTCAAATCCTTCCATTGAATACTTTTGTTTATACCGAGTCCCTTTGGGGTAATTCATTAACTCATTTGTTCTTGCCTCTATTACTGCCACTAAATACATTGCTGATGTCATGTAATCCTCATGTTCAAAGAAATATTTTGCTTTAGAAAAGTATCTTTGATTTGGCTCTTCACAATATTTATGTTCCAAGCTATGAAAAATATTTTCTAAAATACATCCATTATCTCCTTCAAAATAAGAAATAATTTTGTTATCTTCTTGACTAGATAAAAAATCATACCATTCCTTAATTTCTCTGGGATTGGAATGTTCTGAAACAACCCAACCAGCTCGTCCCAGTTTCTTACATACTTCCATTTCGTATGAATATTTTTCTTCAAATTCTGTTTGTGATAACTTCTCACTTTCTTTAGTTTCAGCAATGAAATTCTTCATATCTTCATTAAGAAATTGAAAAGATATGTTTTCTGTTACATTTTTTAATGCTGAACCAAATTGCTGTAGTGAAGCATTCAGTCTTTCAATTTGTTCGTTATCAAAATTACAAGCAAGTGATTCTCTTAATTCTTTTAGCAGTTTTGATATTCTATCCTGGTAAAATTCCATATCCATCTTCCTCTTCAAAATTTGTATTTCAAAAACATCACGCCCTGCACATCATTTAATATAATGATAAATTGCATACAGTTCTGTATATATTTTGTTACCATCAACTTTTACATTATCAAGCAATAATGCCTGAAATAAAACCTCCCCCACATTCTTCAGCTTAACCATTCCATACTCTTTTTCTTTAAGCCCTTCAACCTGCATATCCTGCATGGCAGCTTCTTTTCTTGCCACCAGACAATGCGTATATAATGCCATGATATATTTATCCGACATAAGGAAGGCGTATGTTTCATTCCCCTGATATGTATATCGGTACTTTTCCAGATTTTCTTGCGGTATATCGAAATAACATCTGACAGTTTCCAGATATACATCTCCATTATACTGCGGCTTTAGCTTCTTTGCATACCTTCTGATTGTTGCAAATATATTATTTCTTTCCATGGCTGTCTTTGTTCTCTTGAATACAGGCTTTTTTCCTCGCAGGTCCATATAAACATTATTTAGGATAGTCTTTCCGGCGTACTGCTTGAAATCACCTATCCGCAACAAATACGATAACACTTCCAGCAATTTTTCCTTTGATGTTATCTCCTGATACGAATAATCTCCGAATTCAATATGATCCAGCTTCAAAGGGCAACTCCCCTTCGCTATCTCACGCTCCATTACCCTGTTAATATCTCTCATTGATTCCATTTGTATATTTCTCCTTCCCGCTTCTGGACATCGTCTCCAAAAGTATAAAAAAGCAGCTACAAGTATTTCACTCATAACTGCCCTAACGCTGTTACCTGATTATTCTATTCCTGCCGTTTTTGCAAACCCGGATTTTCTATTCATAAGTTCCTCTTGTTTCTCCTTTGGAAGACACTGGAATATCTCATTATATCCCATTCCTGCCATCGGTGTTCCTTTCGCCAGAAGAAAAAGCTGCGTGTCAAGCCATTCCTCCCACAAATTTTCAAACATGCTTCGGCTATCCGTAAAGGTAATTGCATCTTCAAAACCCTGTGGCGGTTTATAATACTGTAATTTTACAAAACCGTATCTTCCCGCATCCACGACAAATATATTCTCAATCTCATACAGCTCTTCAAAAGCATCTGCAACCTTTCTGCATTTTTCCCTTTCACTGTCTGTAATGTATATTTCTTTCACAATTAACCATCCTCCTGTTTCAAAACCACACTACCTGCATCTATATCCTTAATCCCCAGAAATAAACCATTATCATCTTTACCATTTGCATACTATATGGTGCATACACGCACCATATTATTATAAGTTCCCTGCCATTAAAATACAAGGTAGGAAAGGAGTTGCCTGTATGATTAAATATGATCCACTTTGGCAAACGCTTAAGGCTAAGAACATCAGTCAGTACCAGCTCATTAAAGATTACGGCATTGACAAAGCACAGCTTCAGCGACTCCGGCAAAATATGGTGGTAAAGACCATTATTCTGAACAGGCTATGTCAGATACTTGACTGCCGGATTGAAGATATTATGGAATATGTTCCAGATGACAAGTAGAGGTATTGTTCATGATTGATTGACAATGCCTTTTTTGTTGCTCTTTTTTCTTTTACACCTTTGGACATTGTGTCCAGAAGTGTCCTGCTATTACTTTTATTATCTCCGTAAATATAACGATAATCCTCACAAGAACAATAATACCACCAATCAGACCTCCAACGATACAATTCAGTGCCAGTA
This sequence comes from Waltera intestinalis, assembly GCF_009695995.1. GTDB lineage: Bacteria > Bacillota > Clostridia > Lachnospirales > Lachnospiraceae > Acetatifactor > Acetatifactor intestinalis. The sequence continues at coordinate 2,696 of NZ_VUMU01000024.1, read as the reverse complement.
TTCCCATACTTCCTGCAATTCCAAAATTCTTCGGCACAAGAAACATACACATTTTTCTGATACCGTAGGGACATCCTACCAAAATCCAATAAAGGAAATAATCAAACCCATCTGCTTTATTGCAAACCGGATAACAGGTAATCATCCACAGAGCAAGAACGCATACCGGAATAATTATTTTAAACAATGCCTTTTTCATGCCAGCCACCTCCATACATATCATGCTGCACCTCCTGCTGATAATAATGGTTCATCGTTGAGGGGGCATTATAAAGAGCAGTAACCATATATGCCTTGATATTGGTTATTTTCGTATTTGTATCATGCATACAGCCAATCACATACTCCAGATGTCCACTGTTCAGCTTCAGGAATTTAGATTTTACAAGCTCATAAGGATAATCCTCTCCTGCAATCCGGATCGTTGTACGTTTTACACATACAACCTCACAAATAACCTCAAAAAGCTCCTCATATAAAGCTTTGTTCTGCCAGTCATCATACTTCATGTGATGCTCATATTCGATGTTATCCTTAATCAGTTCTATGTATGCATTGACATCATCCATCACATCAGTCCTATTTGGATTATCTTCACTACCAGATTGATTGATTGGATTGATATAATTTATATCATTATGACTCTGGTTGTTATAGTTAGTATTGTTATAATTAGGGGCAAAATCGTTTACTTCTTGAGGTACAATTTCTTTACTTTCAGAAGTCAAATTTCTTTCCCTCTTGAGGTCAGATTCCTTTACCTCTTGAAGTTCAATTTTTTTACTTCCAGAAGTTAAATTCTTTTGCTTCTTGAAGTTAAAATCTTTTACTTCTGTGGAAACATCAGGGTTTGAAGGCTCTTTTTCTTCTTTTTCATCCGGAACGGAAGCAAAATTTTTCACATAAATGATGTCCGGTTTGCCAAGACCTCTCCGTTTCTTCTCAATCAATCCGATGCCATTGTCAGAATCCAGCTCACGCATAATTTTTGTGCAAGTGGGTTTGGAACATCCCAAATCTTCCATAATGGCATCCACCGTATAAATAATGTATGCCCTGTTTTCATCATCCAGCCATCCGTTTTTCATGGATAAAGACATTCTGTCAAGCATCAGCCCATAGAGGAGCTTAGCATCACTGCTAAGCCCCTTAAATCTCTCGTCTTTAATCAAAAGTCGGGGAACACGATAAAAAGAGAACTGCTCTGCTTCAATTCCGTAGTAATAATCAAAGTTTATTGTATCGCCCACTTTACCGAGCCTCCTTTACTGCTTATTCGACGCCTTTCCGGTGTTCCATTCTTCCAATAGCTGATAGATAATATTTTCTATATCTTCACTGGAATAATCCTCCGTAAAATATCTGCTGATTTTATCAGCTTTGATTGTAACTTTTCTTTCCTTTGGCTTTTCCTCCGTCAGTATCAGTCTTACCATTGGCAGAGTCAGCTCGCCGTTTTTCCCATATTCCTTTAACTTTGATGATTGGTTAGTCGAGATAGCTGCACCCGTTTCTTCAATAATGACCTGCACCCATTCCTGTGCCTGCTCTGTCAGAAAAGATATATCAACACCCTGTACCAGACCGATTTTTTTCTTATCAACCATATCCAGCAATTCATCTGACAGACGTGCAAGCCATATATAACGCTGAACCGTCTTGCCACTCTCTCCGGCTGCTTCTCCCACTTCATCAAGACTGCTTCCATTTCCTTTTTTGCCCTGATGCTTCATGGCTTCATACTTCATGGAATAGGCTTTTGCCTTTTCACTTGGAAGAATATCTTCCCTCTGGATATTAGTATCTACCATAATCACCGTAGCTTCATCATCGTTGTAATCTCTGATGAACATAGGCATTGTGGAAAGACCTGCAAGCTCACAGCCATGTTTTCTGCGGTGTCCAGCGATTATCTCATAACCGCCCTCTGCCCTCGGTCTTGCAATACCGGGCATAAGCACACCATAATTTTTGATACTCTCCACTGTCTCCTGCATTTTCTCATCATCCAGCACCTTAAAAGGGTGTCCTCTGAACTCATAAAGCTCTGAAAGAGGTATCTCCTGCACCTGATCGGTGCCTGCTGTCATATCAGAAGCACCGAATAAATCATCAAAACTGTTTAGCTTTACCTTTGCCGCACTTCCTGCCTTATTCATTGCCAAGCACCTCCTCCGTCAAAGATTGATAGGCACTTGCTACTTTTCCCTTTGGGTCATGCTGATAGATGCTGACGCCCTCTGCCGAAATCTCGGCAGCTCTTACGGAAATCGGAATGCTATTCTCAAATATCCTTACTTTGCTGCCATAATTCTCAATCAGTAATGCACTGATGTCCTTTGCATAATTTGTCCTGCAGTCAACCATGGTCAGCAAAATACCCTCAATGGACAGCTTCGGATTTATCTGACGCTTCACCTTACCAATCGTCTTAATAAGCTGTTCCAGACCTTTCACTGGCAGATATGCCGCCTGTACCGGAATCAAAATACTGTCCGCACAGGCAAAGGCATTTATGGTTATCATGCCAAGGGAAGGCATACAGTCAATCAAGATATAATCATATTGCTCTTTCACCTGCTCTATGTAGGAACGCATCACAAGCTCCCTGCTCATGACATTTACCAAGGATACCTCCAGACCGGATAATTCGATATTACCGGGCATAAGGTCAATTCCTTCCTCATGCCTTAAAA
>NZ_VUMU01000023.1 GCF_009695995.1 Waltera intestinalis | reverse complement strand
AGCTCCGTAACGAATACAATTCTTTGTATTCGAAGAAAGAAACCTTACAGAAAACCTATAAATCTGCTGAGAAAGAAATCAATGCTCTCAACAGAAAATTAGATAATCTGAATCAATATCTTAACCGTAGTTCGTCAGTTCAGCAGACTAATGACAGAAAACCGGAAAAGGACCAAACTACTCGCTGATTTTTTCCATCAAAAAAGGTGTATCGCATTGAAGTTTTTCACTTCGTTACGATACACCTTGATGTGTGTGGTAGCTCTTGCCACTTTTTCTACTGATATTCTTTTTTCTCGTATTTTCCAACTTCGTTTTATCATGTACTGTACTCCATATTCACTCTGTATTCTAATGCAATTCACTCCTGCCGATGTGTAATGTAAACTACTATCGAGGTGAATTACAATGCAGGATATAAAAAAAAATCTTGCCAACGCAGTACGTGAATACCGCTCAGAAATCGGTCTTTCACAAGAAAAGCTGGCAGAAATTCTTAATCTGGATCAACGCACCATACTGAACATCGAAGCTGGGCGTGGCAATCCGAAATTTGAGGTACTTTATCCTTTAATTACATATTTGAAAATACCATCTGATAGAATTTTCTATCCAGATAAAGAGAATCAGTCACCTAGCCTTCAAAAGCTCCTAGCCACGTTAAATGACTGCACGGAACAGGAAGCCAATGACCTATTACCTATGGTTCGTTATATGCTTGATTTACTGCGAAAGCAAGGCAATCCAACTCTTTAAGAAAACCAATAGAATCAATTCATACGAAGCTATTGGTTTTCTTTTAGCTCCATTCAACTCTTTTCCTTATTTTTTTTTAACGCCTTGAAGATTACAAATATTTCAAGCCTTCCTAAAACCATTCCTACAATTTCAATTAAAAGACATATTGTCGAAGTATTAGAATTTGTTACTCCGATAGAAAGCCCTACTGTTCCAAGAGACGATGCAAATTCAAATGCGCCCTGGACCAAAGTACATCCAGAGAAAAAGGTTAAAAGCACTGTACCCAATATATAAATCAATACATAACATCCTGCATAAGTTGATGCCTCCTCTATCTGTTCATTCTCTAACAATTCTTTTTCTGTTCCCCTGTGATAATAGGTAAGTAGGACAGTTCTATCCGGCACCATCTTTTTTCGTATATTCCTAACAAGATTCTTCATTAAAATACACACACGTGCCAGTTTAATTCCACCCGCAGTAGAGCCTAATCCCCCACCAATTATCATAAGAAGAATCATGACTGCAAGGGCAGTCTCCGGCCAGTCATTGTAACTGCAGGTTGCATATCCCGTTGTGGACAATGCAGAAAAAGCATTGAATATAGAAAGACGTATTCCTTCTCCTAGCGTTTTTCCTCCTACTACCAAAAATCCTGATAGAATTGGAACAGTAATTACAACAAGCCCTCCTAAAAAACGCATTTCACTTGACTTGCAAAAATCCCTGATTCTACCCTTAAACAGCAGAAGAAGCAACGAAAAATTTGTTGTACCAATTAACATCAAAATGACAGTAATACATTCAATTGGCAACGAGTTATAGTATCCAATACTGTCCATTCTATTAGAAAATCCACCTGTAGATAATGCACACATAGTATGTACAACACTGTCAAAAAACGGCATTCCAAATATCGTATAAAATACTGTACCAATTAACAGGAAGAATCCATACATGGTGCCAATTACCTTTGCCGTTTTTCCTATACCCGGCATCAGCCTGTCCGGATGCCCTTCTGCCTGATATAAAACCGCAGAATCCTTTTCCTGCACGAAAAGAAGCATTGTCATAATAAACCCAAGACCACCTACATATTGCAAAAATGCCCTGTAAAACAAGAATGTATGCGGAAGTTTTTCTACATCAAGCACAGAAAGCCCGGTTGTAGTAAAACCACTGACCGATTCAAACAGAGCCTGCACAGGTGTGACATCTCCATACATAAGAAACGGAACCGCAGCCAGAAGAATTCCATAAAACCATGAAAATACAACAAGACGACTGCTATTACCAATCTGCTTCCCATAACGGCATACAAACAAACCTGCCATAACAGACAAACATGCGGGTATCAAAAAAATAACAGACAACTTGGCTTCTCTGGGATAGAATGGAATCACGATGAGCGGAACAAATAATATCATACCTTCCAGTACCATCATCTTACCGGCAATTGAATTGCCTGAAATAGAAGTCTTTTCATGAATAATCAACTTTTCGTCAACTCCTTTACAGCGTTCAGTTTTTGCTTGTCTGAAGTGATCATGAGCAGTATATCTCCCTCTTTTACACTGGTATCACCTCTTGGAATCAAACTCTGATCGCCTCTTAAAATACAGCCGATAATAATCTCTTTCGGAAGATTTAGTTCCCATAGCTTCTTCCCTATTAGAGTAGAATTATGTAAGATTGCCGTCTCTGCAATGTGAAGCCTTCCCTCCTCAAGCGGAATCATTTTCATCATTTCATCCATAAGGGCATTTTCTTCCATAATATTGGTAATCATGTTTAATGCACATACCACCCGGTCAATTCCCATCTGGTAAAAAAAATCTGTTTTGGACGGATCATTTAACATGGAAACCGTCTTTTCCACATGGAAAAATTCCTTACACATTTCACAGATGATCAAATTTGTTTCATCGCTTCCGGTTAAAGCAATCGCCACCTGACATGATGCTGCATCAGCATCCTCCAATATGAATTTTTTACTTCCATCTCCATATATCACATTCAGTTTATTAATCTCTGCAAGTTTTTCACAATCTACATAATTTTTATTGACTACAGTTACACGATAATCTTTTTCGAGTAGCGAATTAGCAAGCGATCTGGCTTCATGAAATCCTCCTACTATCAAAATACTCTTTTTTTTCTTTTTATTTACCCACATAATCCCGTCCTCCTATCTGAATATAATCAGCAATTTCTTTCTCGGATAACCTGGTCGGACAAATTGTATCAATTTCCATTCCCGTTACGAGAGGTATTTTTTCTTCGTCATAAATTCGTGCTACCACCTTTTCTATATGAAATACCTTTTTAGCAATTTGCGCTGCACAAATATTTGTGCAGTCATCATCTGTCACCGCAATAAATACTGTTGCCTTATCTATTTCTGCTGCTTTCAGTCTTTCCAAATCTGTTACACTTGCAGCCAGCGTCAATCCTCCAAAAGATATAGGCAATTTACGAAAAGCCGTCTTGTCACGGTCAATAATCATAACATCTTTTTTTTGCTCTGATAACTTACCTGCAATGCTTGCTCCTAAACGCCCACTACCTGCAATAATTGTATAGCTTTTTTCCATAGGCTTATCCTCCTTTGATTTCTGTCTGTATTAGAATTTTTCTGCTGTCGGAATGTTATGAGAGTTTTTTGTCAACATCTTTACTTCCGTACCAAATGACCAACATGATGCTCATCATAGACCAATTCGAACTGCTGATCATTTTCAACCGGACAATCCTCTTCCGTAAAGGCACATTTTCCTGTCGGATACATCTGCGCATACTGGTCCATGTTATACCGTGCAGGAACATAAGTAGGATCCAGCGCATAAGCAGCACGAAAATGCTTCATGGCAAGTACATGGTTGGATTCCTTCTCCAATAAAATCCCCATCAAATTATGTGGAATTGCACAATGAGGATTTTCTGCCATGGCTGTTTCTATTTCTTTCTGACATTGTTCAAATTTTCTTTGTATCATCAACTGCCTGCATCTTTCTTCCAATGTATGACTCATTTCGCATTCCTCCTTTGCTTTACCTGTATTATAATTTGTTCCTTGTCAGAATAGTGTGGGAATTGCCTTATGCCATGTGAGAATTCTGTGAGAATGGTAACCATGTGTAAAAATGATGTGAAAAAAGCAGATAACCTTAAAACATATTATTTTAAGATTATCTGCTTCAGACTGTAGAAAAATTCAAAATTAAAATACAGAGATGTATATTCACAAATAAATATGCATCTCTGTATTAATGTTCCATTCAATTCTATATTACAATCTTGCGGGCTATTAGCACCACTAAAAACCAAAAGTTGTTAGTATCATCGCTGTCCTGGGAATGCAAATAACGCAAGTACAAACATAACAAGAAATGTTACAACTACTATGCCCCCAAAAACTAACGCAACTATCAAAGTCTGTTTACACGATTTTCCTCTTACACGTCTAATAAGACTTATTATCAGCAAAACAAAAAATCCTATAATACTTGTAATTGGAAGAACAACTCCCATACTTGTGAACAGGATGTCTTCCATTCTCCAACCAATATTATCGATTAATAATGCAAAAATCGATAATATTACTAAGGCTCCTATAGTAATGAGTATCATGCGTTTTTCTTGCTGTCGCTCTACCTGTTTTTGATGTTCTGCTGCTTTGATTGTATCTGTTACAATAATATCTGCATCGCCACATTGGATATTAGTTTCTACGATTTTTTCTGATTTCATTAATTCAAGAACGCTAACCCCTAATGCTTCGGCTAAAGGTTCCAATGAATTAATATCAGGAAATCCCAATCCACGTTCCCATCTGCTCACAGCCTTATCAGTTACTTTTATTTTTGTTGCCAGCTCAGCTTGTGTCATATGATTTTCTTTTCGCATCTCAGCAACAAATAACCCAAATCTTGTTGCGTCCATATCATCGCCTCCTAAGCTACAATATAGAACAGCAATCGAGTATTATCAACCGATGCTTCATTTACCTCAGAAAAATACCGACTCTACGCATCGTTTACATCATTTTTTCTTGTAAAAATCGTATGTTCAATCTATTTTTCCGACTCTTCAACTCCCGATTTATCATTTGTCTCTTTCCTTCATGCGGTAACCAATACCGATTTCTGTCAGTATATACTCTGGTTTTGCAGGATTATTCTCAATCTTTCTTCTGGTTGATGCCATGACAGAACGTAAGACCTGTGTATCGTCACCATAACCATCTCCCCAGATTTTTTGAAGGATTGTATGATATGTCAGCACTTTACCGGGGTTTCTCATAAAAAGATACAAAAGGTTATATTCCATCGGCGTCAGATGTATCTCCTGTCCGCTTTTATATACCATATGTTTTCCATTATCCAGACAAATTTCTCCATTGGTGTAAACAGCATCGTCAGGCTTTTCTACCTCTTCCTTTTGATTCATCCGGTAATAATGTCTTAAGGCAACCCGAATTCTTGCCATCAGCTCTGTAGCTGAAAAAGGCTTGGTCAAATAATCATCTGCCCCATCGTCAAGAGCAGTTACCTTTTCCTTATCCTGGTCCCTTGCTGATACGATAATAATTGGCACACCAGACCATTCCCTGACTTTGTGTAAAACATCCATGCCGTCCATATCCGGCAGCCCCAGATCAAGCAGGATTAAGTCTATGTCTTTTCTTATCATACATTCAATAGCTTCTTTTCCACTAGGCACCGCCGCAACTTCAAATCCGGCATTTTCAAGTGTATATACCATAAAATTCTGAATTTGTATGTCATCCTCTACCACAAGTATTTTTTCCTGAATCATTGGCTTTCTTCCTTTCTTTATAATGGCAGTGTAAAGATAAACTCAGCACCCTTACCATCTTCCCTGTTTCTTCCGGTAATCGTTCCTCCGTGAGCATTCACAACTGTTTCGCAGATTGTAAGTCCAAGTCCAATCCCCTTTCTGACATCGGCAGCTCTTGTCTTTGAGGTATAAAAAATCTGGAACAGATTCCCTTCATCCTCTTTCGCAATCCCTTCTCCTTCGTCCTTGACCGTCACCTGTGCCTTGTCAGGCAAATAGCTTACACAGACTGTAACTGCCTCCTCACAGGTAGTATGCTTTACCGCATTATCCAACAGATTGGTAATTACCTGTTCAATCAGCTTCGCATCCATAGGAACCATTCTAAAATCCTCCGGTATCTCAACCTGTATTTCCCTGTTCGGATAATTTTTTTCTATATGTGCCACCGCACATGCAATAACCTCTTCCAGTGCCTCCATTTCTTTATGTACTAATATCTTTCCATCCTGCAATCTTGTCAAACTTAATATATTTTCCACTAATGATTTCAACCAGTCCGCATCCTGATAGATACCTTTTAGAAGTTTCTGGAGATTATCATCCTTTTCGGTCATATCCATTAACATTTCCGCAGACCCCATAATTCCGGAAAGAGGTGTGCGCAAATCATGAGAAATTGCTCTGAGAAGATTTGCTCTCTCCCTTTCTCGTTCCATCCGTTGTCTGTCTCTTACTCTTTCAATGGTAATCTCAATACGTTCCAATGCAAGAGAAATATTTTCAATCATGGAATGAATCAGTTTCTTATTCGGGGAAAGTTCTTCTTCTGATACTTTTCTGTCAATCATGATAACTGCCAAAAGTCTGTTCTGTCCGTTGACCGGGAATGCCCAGTTTTCCCCATTCTCCAGATATTCTGTTCGTAGATTTGTAAATATTCTACGGATTTCATCAACGTCTGTAACACTTCTATGGAGCTGCTCTTTTTCGAGCTGCTGGATATAGATTGGTTCTGCCTGCTCTCCTACATAGATACATCCTACATTTACCTGTAACAATCTACTCATACTCTCCGCCGCTATTTTTATTACAGCTTCGATATCTGCTGCATCAGAAAGTTTGCTGGAAAGCATATAGAGTGTCTGACTCTCCATACCTTTTCTGGTAGCTTCCATAGTCATCAACTTTTCCTTTGTTGTAAGTGCACTGGTAATCAGTGCTGTAATCAACATGATACAAAAGGTTATCATGTAGCTCGGATCATTGACAGCCAGAGTATGATAAGGTGCCGTAAAAAAATAATTAAAACATAAAAGACTCACGACTGAGGACAGAATCCCATAAAAATATCCTTTTGTAAAACGTGCCACTAAAAGTACCGCAAAGATATAGATTACGACAATGTTTGTTTCAGGAAATCCTACTTTCACAAAGAATATTCCAAGCAGCGTTGCACCACAAACAACTGCCAATAATTTTGCTATGTCAATAATCCACAGTACATATTTCTTATGATTATCCAAAAAAACACCTCGTTTCATTTGCAATAAACTTTTTATAGTATACCATATTTTCTCTCTGTTTTACATCGAAACAAAAATTCTATATTTAAAGAATTTTTTTCGTAAACTCAAAAACAGGGCAGGATATTTCCTTGCCCTGCTATTCTTTATTCTACTACCATAAATTTGCTATGCTTTTCTATACTTCCCTTTGATTTTTCTTTGTATTTTCCTGTACTTCATGTTCCTGTCCAGAACCAGCTACCTGTGCTTTTTTCTCAGCTAATCGAACTTTTAAGGAAACTTTTACCGCAGGTTGTTCCTGATCCTTTTTGTTTGCTTCCCTCTGTGCTTTCTCTGCACCATTATTCAGCACATTGTCAATCATGTTATAATTTTGTTCTTCCATTTCTTCAATCTTGGCAAGAGGCTTGTATTCAGCCAATTTTTCCAGCAATACTTTTGCCCTTTGCATTTCGTCCGGCAAAGCTCCCTCGGAAATAACCTCGTTCAACCAGTCTGTAATAGGCTCCGTATTCCCTTGAACTATCATCTCGGAAATCTCTGACACGCTCTCCGTCATATTTGGGTTGTTGTTGCGGTAGGAATAAACATCATAATCATGGCTAAAACGGTCAATTTCAACAGCAAGCTGTTCTGCAGGTTCCAAATCCGGTATACGTTTCTCCCATACCTTTGCTTCCATATCTTCAGACATGACACCATCTATCTCCATTTCCGGTAACTTTGCCACAAGCTCTGCAATGACTTCCATAGCCTTCGGTTCACTGGTTATGTTCGGGATATGTTCTAATATCTCCAAATCAATCCGGTTACCCGATAACAGGTCAACCTCATCATCCATATAGCTTTCTTCGCCCGGTCTGTGAACATTGATGCCGATTGCAGGGATACCATGCATTCGCTCCGGTGGTATCTGCTTCCAGATAGCGATTGCTTCCTCCACAGTAGGAATATTCTCATAAAACTCACCCAAATTATGAAACTCTCCACACTCGGATACCATCAATGTTACTTCAACCTCTTCTTTTTCCATTTCGCCTTGTGTCTGCATCTGTTGTGCCAGCCTCTGCTCCCTTTCCTGTCGGATACTTTCCAGATACTCCTCAGCCTGTGGCAGATACGTTTCCAGCGTCCCGGTACGCTGGGCAGTAATCGGATTGATGTCAACCTTTACCTCACCAATATGTAACCCGTCCTCATTAAACGCATTGAATAAATCATCCTCTCTCTCATTCGTGGAAAGCTCCACCACCACATCAAGATCAGAGCTGTCCTTCTCCAGACCTCTACACCTACTTCCAACAACAACCGCATCAATGATTGTGGCATCAATATCATACTCATCAATCTTTGCCTGCACATGGCATTTTATGGTTTCCTCAATTTCTGCCGGATTCATTTCACTAATATCATGGAACATTTCATTGGTCTTTGCCCTGAAAACTTCTATTATATTGCTCGTCGTATTTTCCGGCACAATACGGCTGGCTTCCTCAACTTTTACCATCAATCCATCATAATCAATCGGTATCAGTTCATCATTGTCCTTAATACTCCCTTTCGCTCCGCTATAGTCTGGAGCAGCTTTCAAATCATCTATGATGTCAGTCAGTGCTTCCCTAATTGTCACATCCGGATTGTCATAAACTCCACCATCAATCTCCTTATAATCAGCTCCCATAATGGAATAATCATAGCCACCGTCCACCTCTTGAATACTGATATAGCGGTCTGCAATCTGAAAGGCAAGTTCTGCTTCATCTCCGTTTTCCAAGGACTTTTTCATATCTGCAAGCACCTGTTCCTTTTCATCACCAAGGTCAATGATTTCATCCCCATCTTCCAACGTGTTGTCCGAAGTTTCCTGCTCCTGTTTCTCCGGCTCTGACTTCTGGACATCCTGTCCAGAGGTGTCAATCTCCGCTTCCTGCTCTTTTACTTCCTCCAAAGTCTGCATAAAATCAGGAAGTCCCGTAAATCCAAAAGAATCCACAAAATGGGCACTGTTCTCTCCATTCTGATGCAGGATCACAATATCACTGACAGACAGGGAATGCCCTCTGTAATCTTCCGGGTGGGCTATATTGAATTTCTCATAGATTGCTTCCAGTGTTTCGCCCTGTGTCTGCTCTTGCAGTTCAGACAGCTCTCCTACATAAATCAGTTCATAATTTTCCGGTATGATTGCATCAAAATTGTCCTTCGTAATACCCATACGCTTTAAAGACTCTGTGCCCTCAAACCGCAAATGATCCAATTCCGGATTATGCTTCAACTGATAAATACCGTACTTGTCAGAGCTGCCGTACAAAAGCTGTGCTTCCTTATTTATTTGATTGTCGAAAAGTTCAGCCTGCATAGAACGAAGTTTTCTTTCATTTTCCCAATCGCCTTTTTCAATGCCAAAAATTCCTTCATGCTCCGTAATCTGTTTTCTATCTTCTACCGTGGTTTCCGAACCGTCATTGTGTAACAGATACACGGGCAAGTCATGGTCAAACAATTCCAATGCTTTCTCCTGCGTCAGTGGCAGCATTTCATTCCATGTATAACCGTACTCACGCATTTCAGACAAACCAATCATCGGGTCTGGAAGTGCATCAATCTCTGCCTGTGCATCTATGATAGTCAGACCCACATCCTGCTGTGCATATTCAATCTGATACGCCAGCTTTTCTGCAAGCTCCCTTGTCTTGTTCATATCATTAAGCTTATATGCATAATTCACAATCAGGTTTCGCTCATCTGATGTAAATATGGTTTTCTCAGCTTCCAACTGATTGATAAGCTGCTCTGCCTGTCCCATCACAGAAAGGTTACTGTCAATCTGTTCAGTCATTTTTGCTTTTACATCAGTAATCTCATCTGTATCAAGATTGTAACGAACATCAAGGTGGTATTCCTCAAATTCTTTTGATTTCTCATTGCCAAGCTCCGTAGTCCATGCACCTTTACTTTCCAAGTATGCCTGCATGCTGAGTTTATCATCCTCACTCATGTTAGTAAGAGCAGCCACAAGCTCCTGCGTATCCATTCCACGGACATTTACAAGGCTGAACTCCGTCAAAGCCTCATTCTGTATCAGCAGGATACACTCTTTACTCTGTTCCTTCTCTATGGCACGATTTAGCTGCAATTCCTGTAACGCCCCTTCAATTCCTGTAATAAGCTCCGATGCCGTCTTTCGTATGGTATCCAAAGAAGATTTCAGTTCATTCATATCCTTACCACTACTCCACTCTGCAATATAACCAAAGGAATAATCCGATGTATCTATGCCAAAATGCTGGCATACCGTATAGGCAACGCTTTCTGCTTCTACTTCTTTTGTATTTCTGTCCTTTGCAGGCGCTTCCATCAAATCATCCCGGTTGATTTCCTTATTGTGAAGCATGGAATGAGCTACTTCATGCACCATTGTCTTTAATGTCTGGCTCTCACTCATATTCTCCTGCACCGCAATCCGTTTTTCCTCTGTATGGAAATATCCTTTGGAATCACCGGGAATATCCTCAAAGCCAATAGGAACCGGTGCAACATTCATAAGTGCCTGCACAAAGTCCTCATATCCCTCCACTGTTGATAAAAGCTCCTGTGCTTCCAATTCCGGGATCGGCTTTCCGTCTGTCTGTGATACATCAAATACAGACACCGCACGAAATGCCGGAATTGTAATCTCTACCTGCTCCTTTTGTGGCATACCGTTTTCGTCAAACATCATCTCTCCGGTCACAGGGTCTAATTTATCCCGTTCCTCTTTAATTTTGTAAGGTGCAGGGGCAAGAATACGGATTGCCTTTTCTCCTTTGTTAACGTGTCTTTCAAAATTCTTCTGCCATGCCTTATATCCGGCTACAAGTGTTGCTTCCGGCTTTTGCATGGCGATAAGTAAAGTGTTGTTAAAGCTGTAATTATGAAATTTTGACATGGTGGAAAGATAAGTCTTGTACTTTTCACTCTCAAAAAGTTCCTTTAATCCTTCCTCCAACTTGTCTGTGATTTCCTGTACTTTTTGTTTTTCTGTTCTTTCGTCTGCCATAATAAACCTCCATATTTTCATTTTTTTACACGACAAAAGGCAGCCCGCTATGGACTGCCTTCTGCATAATCACACTATTAAATTAAACTGCTATAATACTTTCCAGTATCCTGCCTTTTTTGAGCCAACCCGCTCTATATACCCATTTTCTCTTAAAAATGATATATTGTTTTCTACTGCTGTTTCACTCACACCTAATATGTTATGAAGTTCCGCAGTTGTAATGTTTGGATTGTCTCTCATTTCTGCAATAATCTTTTGTCTTCTGGAATTTAAGGGTTTCTTATCCCCAACCTTTTTCCCAACTTTATTCCCAACCTTATTTATTCTCTCAAATGGGATAGTAACAACAATGGAATTCTCCCTAAATGAAAATGCATCTTTTCCATACATTTCCGTAATTTTAGGAACCCCTCGTCCGGATTTCTCACTTATATGCAGTTGAAGAAATATCTCGGACAACTTTTCATTTACAGGAATTGATTCTCCTAAGAAAAATCCCTCCATGGTCTGTGCCGGAGCAAGTGTTCCTCTCGATAGTATCTCTATCCGGTCAGAGAAAACCGAAATCATTGGCTCATTTCCTTCCACCCATTTATTGTGCAGAACGGCATTTATGATAGCCTCACGAAATGCCTTATTATCAAATAAAGGTACTTCTTTTCTCTCAACAATCCTGTCTGTTTCGTCCGTCTGAATCAGGTTCAACACATCCCCATAACGCAATAACTCATCCAGGCTGTATAATAAACAGTCATTTCCAAATTCACGTACTGAGAAAAGATTAGAGCCTTTTGTTTCTCCATCAAAAATAGATACACGAAGCGGAAAATGAGAATTATCCGATAATAACTGTGCCAGAATGTTAAATTCTCCTTCTTCTGTTTTTAATCCCAAGTTCTTAATAAACGTCTTTTGATTTAAAACAATTCCTTTTGAACCATAATATCCAAAGAGTTTTTGAAATGTAAGGTCCTGATACTTCGCCGGTACCGTTTCTATCGTTTCCGTTCTTCCATCAAGTATTTTGAAAAGTTCAATTTCTCTCTTAGGGTAATCTTTCATATTACATTTTGACGATCCTATCCTTAAAAACCTCTTTTCTTTAAATGCCGTAGGAATTTCGGATGCCGCAGGAATTACCAAACCAACGACTCTCTTTCCATAAATTTCTGTTTCTTCAAAACTAAAATTTATGCTTGGTGACAGATTTCTCGCAAGATAATTCTGATACGGTTCCTTGTTATATTCACAATACTGGTTAAATGTTGTTCCTACAATTTCATGGGTTGTATCATTTACACCCCAAATGAAATACGCATATTTTTTATAATGAAAAGCCGCCGCATTTGACAGGGCAGATACATATTCGCCTAATGCCTCAGGCTGAAACCAGTTTTCCTTAAATTCAAACCATTCCTGTTCATCACTTAAGGCACATAAATCTAAAACAATTTGTTTAATATCCATTAGTATGCTCCTTTACCCAACTTTTATTCCCAACCAAAATAATTATAACATGTTGGGAATAAAGTTGGGAATAAAAATAAAAAACTTCAAATTTTTTATAAGGTTTCTTCTTTTCCCTTTGCCTTTTGTGGCATAGGCTTTTCTGTATCTCCTCCTGCAACCTTTGCTTTCATCACCTCCAGCTTCGCCTTCAGGGACACTCTTTCTGCAGGTGCATCTGCATACTGTCTGATGCCCTTATCCTGCTCTGTACCAACTGTTTTCTTTGCAAGCGGAATATTCTTCGCCGGACTGTCTGCAACCTCTTTTTCACTCTTTGGAGCTTCCGGCTCATCATCCATATCAATCCCATCATTGCCCTTTTCATCCATGTTAAGCAGGGCATTTAATGCTGACAGGCGCTCTAATTTCTCCGCAAGCTCCGCTTCCTGTGCAAAAGGCTTGGTTACTTCCACCTTTGCGGTTTCAAGCTGATGCTCCACAGTTTCAAGTTTTGTCTGGGCTTCCATAAGCTGCCTTGACATGGACTCCAAAGCATGATTGATACGGGAGATGTTACCAAGTGGGTCTGAACCGACTTCCAGATTGTGGGAAAGCTGACCTTTCAGGTTCATCACAAATTTGTGGTTGAACGCATCAAAAGATACTGCCATCTTAAAACCTGCATATTCGCCAATGACCGCAGGGGCATTGACTGTTTTTATTTCTTTACACATCTCCACAAGGGCTGTTCCGGCTTCTTTCTTATCCGTATAGAGCTTGTCCCCCACTTTCATGGAAAACTGCTCTTTGTCCACCGGAAGATTTGCTTTTGCAGTCTGAATGTCCGCCTGCATCCCGCTGATACGCTCCTTTAAAATCGTGATCTGCTGAGGATAATGCTTTGCAATGTTGTCCTCCAGACGGTATTTCTGACTGGTATGATTAGCTTTCATAAGTTTCAATTTTGAAACCTGAATATCGAGGTCCATCTTCTCCTTGATGTAGGGATTTCCTGTTGCCAGAGCCTTGACCTCCGCATAAGTAAGTGCCGCTTCATCCACATCCTCACAGGAACGTACCGGAGATTTGCTTGTCATAATCTGACCGATGAATTTCTGCTTGTTCTCAATGAGCTGCCACGAATAACTGTCAAAGGTTCCTTCCGTCACATAGCGGAAAATCTTGACCTTGGGATTAAGATTCCCCTGTCGTAAAATACGCCCTTCCTGCTGTTCAATGTCAGAAGGACGCCAGGGCACATCAAGGTGGTGCAGTGCGATAAGTCTGTCCTGCACATTGGTTCCGGCTCCCATCTTCTGTGTGGAACCAAGCAAAAAACGGATCTGTCCGCTTCTTACTTTTCCAAACAGCTCCGCTTTCCTAAGCTCTGTATTTGCTTCATGTATAAATGCGATTTCTTCCGGTGGGACACCCTTTTCGATCAGCTTGTTTCGGATGTCCTCATAAACATTAAATGTACCATCTCCTTTCGGTGTTGACAGGTCACAGAAAATAAGCTGCGTTGATTTCTGCTCCTTTGTCTGCTCCCATATTTCAAATGCCTTTTCCACACAGGTGCTTGCCTTTGAATTTTCATCATCCGGCAGCATATCGTTGATAAGCCTCTGGTCTAATGCCAGCTTTCTTCCGTCATTGGTAATCTTCAGCATATTGTCCTCATAAGGCTGTACCTGTCTGTTACGCACGGCTTCTGCCCTTTCTGCCAAAGATGCCACCATGTCCTTTTGATATTCACTTGGCTTTAGCACCACATTTTCATACTCTGCTTCCGGCACAGGAAGATTTAGCATATCCGGTGTCTGAATATCCGCACTCTCCTTAAAAAGTGCAATCAGCTCCGGGAGATTAAAGAACTTTGCAAACCTCGTCTTTGCCCGGTATCCGGTTCCCTCCGGTGCAAGCTCTATGGCTGTCTGCGTTTCTCCAAAAGAGGATGCCCAACTGTCAAAATGTCCCAGTCCCAGCTTCTGAAGTGTACCATACTGAAGGTAACGCATATTGGTGTAAAGCTCCGTCATACTGTTTGAAATCGGCGTACCCGTCGCAAAAGTCACACCCTTACCGCCTGTCAACTCGTCTAAATACTGACACTTTGCAAACATATCCGAGGACTTCTGTGCCTCTGATTGTGCAATTCCTGCCACATTACGCATCTTGGTATAAAGGAACAGATTTTTGTAATTATGGCTCTCATCCACGAAAAGCCTGTCCACGCCAAGCTGCTCAAAAGTCACTACATTATCTTTCCTTGATGCATCATTCAGCTTTTCAAGCCTTGTAAGAAGTGATTTTCTTGATTTCTCCATCTGCTTAATGGTGTAGCGTTCTCCGTTGTCGGCTTTTGCCTGTGCAATGGCAAGCTCTATCTCATCAATCTGCCTTTCAATAATGGCTACCTGTCTTTCCTGTGAAAGCGGAATTTTCTCAAACTGACTATGCCCGATAATAACCGCATCATAATCTCCCGTGGCTATTCTGGAACAGAATTTCTTACGGTTGGCAGGCTCAAAGTCTTTCTTTGTTGCAGCAAGGATATTGGCTCCGGGATATAACCGCAAAAAATCACTTGCCCACTGCTCCGTCAAATGGTTCGGAACCACAAACAGGCTCTTTTGACATAATCCCAGACGCTTGCTCTCCATGGCTGCCGCTGTCATTTCAAAAGTCTTTCCGGCTCCCACACAATGGGCAAGCAGGGTATTATCTCCGTAAAGTACATGAGCCACCGCATTTTTCTGGTGGGTCTTCAACTCAATATCCGGTGTCATGCCGGGGAATTTCAGATGTGAACCGTCATATTCCCTTGGTCTTGTGGAATTGAAAAGCTGGTTGTATTTTGCCACAAGTACCTGTCTGCGTTCCGGATCACGGAACACCCAGTCCTTAAATGCTTCCCTTATGGCTTCCTGCTTCTGTGATGCAATGGTGGTTTCTTTCTTATTCAGGACTCTCTTTTCCTTGCCGTCCTCCTCTATGGTATCGTAAACACGGCTGTCCTTTAAATTAAGGGAATCCTCCAGAATGGTATAGGCATTTCTCCGGCTTGTACCGTAGGTCATATTTACAAGGGAATTTCCATAGTCCGCATTTTTGCCCTTTATGTTCCACTGTCCTGTCACATCGGAATACTGGACTCCCACAACATTCCTGTCTAACAAATGCTGCGGTGTTTCAAAGGTCTCCCGCATAAAATCCTCGATATACTTCGGATCAATCCATGTGGCACCAATACGCACCTCTATCTCGCTGGCATCCAGCTCCTTCGGCTGTACCTGTGTGAGTGCCTGCACATTCACGGTATATTCCGGGTGGCTCTCTGCGTAGACCTTTGCTGTTTCCAGCTTGTCACGGACATTTCCACTCAGATACTCATCCGCAGTCTCCCACTGATCCGTCAATGGATTCTGGAATATAATTCCTGTCAGCTCCTCCTTTACCGTATCCACATCTTTTCCGGTCAGCTCTGCCATGTAATCGAGGTCAACCCTTGCTTTTTCTGACAGGGACACCGCCAGTGCTTCACTTGCCGTATCCACACTTGTGACAACCTCTGCCTTTTTAATGGTACGCTTCGTGAACATATCCGCTTTGCCCTTGAAATTGCCCTCATCGTCCAATTTTTCCAGAGAACACAACAGGCAATAGCTGCTGTCCTGATTAAAAGCTCTTTTGTTGGTCTGCGAGTTGATTAGACCATGTTTCTTGTAGAATGCATCATATAAACGGTTTAGTTCTGCCTGCTTTTCCTTGATTACCGTATCCGGATATTCCTCTAATTGCAAATTGATAAGCTCCTGCGTACAATTCCGGATACCCACCATGCCCTTGATACGTTCCTGCATGGAAGCTGACATATCCACTGGCTTCATAATGGAATTTTCACGGTAATACACCTTGTCGTCCACAAGAGTATAGCTGTAATTCTTAACATCCGGGTCCGCCGGAATGGTGGTATCCGCAAGCTCATCTGCCAGTTCATCCAGCTCCACCGCTTCTATCTCTCCATCAATATGGCTGACTGCTTCCTGTAGCTGCTGTGCAAATGGTCTCGTGGTATCGGGCATACAGGTACTTTCCATGCCATACGGTCCGCTGACCATTTCCATTTTCCCCACAATCATCTCCGGGT
Organism: Waltera intestinalis; assembly: GCF_009695995.1. GTDB lineage: Bacteria > Bacillota > Clostridia > Lachnospirales > Lachnospiraceae > Acetatifactor > Acetatifactor intestinalis. The sequence continues at coordinate 650 of NZ_VUMU01000023.1, read as the reverse complement.
GTTCGGCAAAATAACTGTTCATGGCAATGCCGTTCTCATCCTCTGACAGATGCACCCAGTCCGGCTCCAAATCCATCACACGGTCACGCTTCTTTAAGAACAAAATATCAGAAGTGACCTCTGTTCCGGCATTTTCCTTAAAAGCCGTGTTGGGCAGTCTGACCGCACCCAGAAGCTCTGCTCTCTGGGCAAGGTATTTTCTGACTTCCGGACTTTTCTTGTCCATTGTTCCCTTACTGGTAACAAAGGCAACCACACCGCCGGGGCGAACCTTATCCAAGGTCTTTGCAAAGAAATAGTCATGGATTAAAAAATTCTGCTTGTCATACTGCTTATCCGCCACCTTATACTGTCCGAATGGCACATTTCCGATTGCCACATCAAAGAAATCGTTCGGATAATCCGTCTTTTCAAATCCTGTGATTTTAATGTCGGCATTCGGATATAGCTGCTTTGCAATCCTTCCCGTAATGCCGTCAAGCTCCACGCCATAAAGCCTGCTCTCCTGCATCTTCTCCGGCATCATTCCGAAGAAATTTCCGATACCCATTGCCGGCTCCAGCACATTTCCTTTTTCAAATCCCATTTTATCCAAGGCATCATAGATACTGCGGATTATGGCAGGACTTGTATAATGGGCATTTAGGGTA
>NZ_VUMU01000022.1 GCF_009695995.1 Waltera intestinalis | reverse complement strand
AGCTCCGTAACGAATACAATTCTTTGTATTCGAAGAAAGAAACCTTACAGAAAACCTATAAATCTGCTGAGAAAGAAATCAATGCTCTCAACAGAAAATTAGATAATCTGAATCAATATCTTAACCGCAGTTCGTCAGTTCAGCAGACTAATGACAGAAAACCGGAAAAGAACCAAACTACTCTCTGATTTTGCCCATCAAAAAAGGTGTATCGAATTGAAGTTTTTAACTTCATTACGATACACCTTGATGTGTGTAGTAAGTTCTTGCTACTTTTTCTACTGATATTCTTTTTTCTCGTATTTTCCACTTATGTTTTATCATGTACTGTACTCCATATTCACTCTGTATTCCAATGCAATTCACTCATGCCGATGTGTAATGTAAACTACAATCGAGGTGAATTACAATGCAGGATATAAAACAAAATCTTGCCAACGCAGTACGTGAAGCCCGTACAGAACTCGGTCTTTCACAGGAAAAGCTGGCAGAAATTCTTAATCTAGATCAACGCACAATATTGAACATCGAAGCCGGACGTGGTAATCCGAAATTTGAGAAGCTGTATCCATTGATTACATATCTTAAGATACCAGCAGATAATATTTTCTACCCAGATAGCAACAACCAGACACCGAATCTTCAAAAGCTCATGACCTTAATAAATGATTGCACGGAACAGGAAGCTAATGATTTATTACCTATGGTTCGCTATTTTCTTGAATTATTGCGCAAGCAAGACCATCTAACTCAATAAGGAAATCAATGAACCTCATACAAAGCAATTGATTTTCTGATTATCAAAGCACTTTTTATGTTTTCTCTTCAAATTTGATATTGTTTTTTTCTTACATACGGTTAGTACCTTGGGAATACTAACCGTTGTATTTTATATTCTAGTCACAAAATTTTATTATTACTTCATACCCATCCAAAACCATAATGTTAATATCACAAAGGTTTAAATAAGCCATGGTCACCCCTAACCTATTCCCTGCAATCAGATACTTTCTATCATCTTCTTTAAACAATTCTTCTAAATCTTTGTGGAGAACATTTATTCCCTTTACAGAAATGCTATTTCTGTTCGTACAAAAAATAATTTCCGTATTAGCAGATCCAAATATTGATACCAACTCCAAAATTAATACATCTAAAGCAGAATACATATAATTGCTTATTGTTATGTTCTGTTCAAAAGCATCATCACTTGGCAAACACTTCATTTTAAGTGCTTTGTCTGTTACTCTACTCTCTAAACTCTCATACAAATTAAGGCACATAGTAGCAAGGTTAATTGTTATGTTCTGTTCAAAATATCCGAGATTTTGCTTATATTTTCTATTCACAATTTCTTTATCAATTTTCTCCTTTAACCTCTCCGATACATCTAAGTGATCAACTGTATCTTTCAATGCACTCTTGATAATCTCATCTAATCTTTCATCTGTAATTTTGTTATATCCCATTTTGTTCTCCTTCTTATTTTTTTCTATTTCTAACATTCCAATAAAGCATACAAACAAACAAAATAATGACAGCAAATTCCAATGTCCCCAAAAAGACATTTCATCGATGTTCATTCTCGCTAATGCATAAAAATCCAGAACAGCATATATAAAATTCATACCTCTTTTTTCTGCCAAGTAATAATATGGTGGTATACACCATGCCATCTGAATAATTCTTATTACAATCATCAAAACTGTTAAGCATATAATCGCTTGTAACAGATTGTCAAACATCCTCTTCTTATCTAACACCTGATTGGCTCTTAAAAATTTTACATTCAGCCTAATTTTTTTCCAAAAGAAAAGTGCTATTCCAATACATGCAATAACAAGTGGAAGATAAAATCTCAAACAAAATACCTTTTTGAATAGATTTATTTCCTGAATATCAAAATCTTCCATTGAAAATCCTGCTTTACCTATCATCAATGATGCTTCGGCAATATTACTAAAATGGCACCATATTTGATTACACGCTGTATTATCTGTTGTCAAAACGGATACTGTCTGATATGGAATATAAATTTTTGCAGTATTGCTTTTCTCATTTGTAATTCCAATCACTTCATATGATACCCGATTGAGAAATACTATTTCTCCAATGCAGTTATCATTTCCAAACAAATCGTATGCTGCTGTTTTGTTCAGTACCGCCACTCGCAATTCTCTTTCTTCCTGCATCCCATTAAAGAAAGCCCCTACCTTTATATCCATTTTTGTAAAATAGGGAAAATTTTCATTTGTCGCAATAACCGTTGCTTTCTGTTTCCTAAATCCGCTAGATACCTCTGGATAAAGATACCCCGCATAGGTCAGGCGCACACCTTCCTGCTCAAATGCAGCTATATCACTTTCTGAAAACTGCCGACTATTCTGCCGAAAAGACAATATATATGTCTCGTCACACATAGAATGCTCCACATTTTTTCCTACTGTGAAGCATACAAGCCATGAGCTAAAAACAATGAGAAGTAAGAAAATCAGCTTTATCGATAATTTCCTCATTTCACATCATCCCCTTCGTAATATACCTTACTTCCATCTGTGATTTCACTGGTAGAAGCTATGATGACAGCTTCATCTGTTGGAATACCTCTCACTGCACAGTATGTTTCATCCGAATTTAACAAATCAACCGATACTCTATGGGCAACATAGCCATTTCCAAGTACACTGTCTTCTTTCTTCAATGCCAGAACATAATATCCTACAGAATCTTTTCTCAAAGCCGCTACCGGTATGATTGCATCATACTGTTCACTTTCTTTTTTTATTGTGACCTTCGCCTTTTTCCCTGCGATTTCTGCATTTGAGGAATTTATTGTAATTTCTACCTGATAGCCTGTTCTACTCTGATCTGCATAAGAAACAATAGATTGAATTTTCCCTGAAAAATTTTCATTTAGTTCTTCAATCTGCAAATTTACAATACTATCCCTACCAACATATTCTAACTGCTCATCCGTCACAAATACTATGACAGTCCATTCTTCAGATACTTCAGCTATTTCATAAAGGATTATATTTTGCATGGATGATACATACATTCCATTTTTCACGCCCACAGAAGTAATGACTCCATCATCTTCTGCAACAATATCATTTATTTCCCCTGTTTCTGCTACTTCGAATTGCATAAGACATTGCCCTTTTTGCACCTCATCTCCTGCCTGCACCAGAACGTCTTTTACCCGTCCATCGACATCTGCGTACACAGAGTCCACATGGGAATATGAAATTTCTGCTGTATCCTCAACAGTAAAACTCAATTTTCCCTGCTTTGGCGTAGCAATACTCACAACAGGAAGCCGATAATTATAAATAGATTCAGAAAAAAATGTCAGTACTAACACAATACCTAAAAAAATTCCAAATGCTTTAGCAAAATTTCTCTTTTTTTCTTTATGATTCATTTTTGTTTTTCCTTTCACATATTCTCATATGCTCTAACCTTTAATTCCTGTAATCGCAATTCCCTGTTTTAAATGTTCCTGTCCATAAAGTAATACCAATAGCATCGGAACAGCATAAAAACAGGAACCTGCAAAAGCCAACCCTATATCGCCATTGTTTATTTGTGCCAGAAAGGTAGATAAGGGTTGTTTTTCTGAATCCTGTATAAAGATAATTGCCTGATCCACCAGATTCCAGTAATCCAATAAAGTAAGCATTGCTGTTGCCGCTATTCCCGGCTTTATCATTGGCAGGATTATGGAAATAAAAATTTTTCCATTTCCAGCTCCGTCTATTTTCGCTGCCTCCAAATAGGCATCTGGCAAGCTTTTCATAAACTGCCTTAACAGAAAAACACCAAACGGGTTAAAGATTCCCGACAAGATGATTGCCAGATAGCTGTCAGTAATGCCCAACCAGTCAGCAACAATGTAATTGGGCATCAATGTTACCTGCAGCGGTAAAAGCATTACTATGATATAAAGGAAAAATAACAGCTCCTTTCCCTTAAATTTCAAAACCGTAAATGCATACGCCGCCAATGTTGATACAATAATCTGCCCCACTACAATCGGAACTGTGATTTTGACAGAATTCCAAAACATATTTAAATAAACCGGACTGTCAAACAAAAGCTCTGCATACTGTGACAATGTTACTTTTTCCGGAATGAGGTTCATATCAACATAACTTCCTTCTTCCATTCCGCTAACATTATAGTTTCGTTCCACTTCTGTGCTACTCATAAACGAATTTGTAAATGTAATAATAAGCGGTGCCATATAAATTACTGTAATTGCCAGAAACAGCAGCCACCAAAATCGTGATTTCCATCTTTGCACTCTTTGTTTACTCATTCTGATTCCTCACTTTCTGCCTGGCTAATAATGCAGATCCTTCGACAGCTTTCTTTCAGTACGGAACAGGCAAGCCACAAATAGAACAATAACAATTGTTAAAATATAAATCGCACTGGCTAACTTTGAATAGTTCAATGACAAGAACATATTATTCATGTAATGCTGCAATACATATAGCCCATCCGGAGGATATTCTCCTGTAATGATATAAATTTCTTTAAATACCTTAAAAGAATTTACGAACGTCATAATCAACACTAAAAATGAAGTTGGTATAAGGTATACCCATGTAATATGCTTAAATTTCCAGACAAAGCCTGCACCTTCCACATCTGCATACTCATAATATTGCTCCGGAATACTGCTCAAACCACTTAAATATAAAGCCATATTATATCCAATGTTTTTCCATATAAAGATAACGACCATTGCCATCATGCTGTATTTGCTGTCTAACCAATCAATTCCTCTTATCCCAAAAACACTTAGGAATTTATTAAATGTTCCATGTACGCCCCAAAAACTCTCCCAAAAGAAAGCTGATGTTGCCGAGGGAATTGCCAACGGTATCAAAAAAATCAAGCTGAAGAATTTTGGATACCGCTTCATTTTATGAATAACCAGTGCCACTCCAAGGGATAACACCATATTAAGAGGGATACTGATTGCCATAAACACAACTGTGTTTTTCAACCCTTTCAAAAAATATTGATTCCGGAACAGTTCTTTGTAATTTTGTAACCCACAAAAAGCTCCATGAATCGGATTATCCACAACAGAATAAAAAAACGACACAATAAATGGGGCTAAGTAAAACAAGCAGAAACCTGTCAAGCTTACTATTAACATAAGCCAAGGTAATATCTGATTCCAATTTCGTCTAATAATTATCTTCAAAGTAGCCTCCCATTTATTCAAAATTATAAATGGTAACTTTCTGTGCCATAAAACTATTCCCTTCATACGCACCTTGTAGCTCCACTAATTTCTCACTAATCAAATTTGCAGAAGAAGCCGCAGCATAGTTAGCGGTAATACCTCCATCTGAAGAAGTACACACTACAAATTCCGTATTATCCTCATAAATCACAGAAACTTTTTCAGCATCTTCTCCGGAACTGACCATTACATCACTGCTAATCACATTTGCTTTCCTTATTACAAATTCACCATTACCAACAGATATAATTGTCCCATTCATCGTTACTGTTGGTATAGATTGTGTTGCCGGATTTTGGTCTTGTTGCTGTGATTGTTCATTTTCCTGATTTGTAGCTTGCTCCCCAGATTGCCCTATCGACTGTGCTGTTATCGATTGCTCTTTGGAGGATTCCTCTCCTGAGTCCAATGGCTCCTGATCCACATCATTTTCTACATTAGAATCTTCTTCCAATTGTGTATCTTCCTGCCCTGATTCTGATGAAAAATCTATTTCGACTTCAGTTCCATTATTGGTATCAACAGCATTTTCCGTATTTATTACTGGCATATTTTCAAAGTTTATGTCTGTGCCGCTTTCTTTTTCACACGCTGTAATTGTAAATATCATTGCTATTAACAAAATCACTTGAGCTACTATCAGTTTTTTCCTCATATTCCTCTAATCTCCCTTACTCATTGAAATACTGCTCAATCTTTCTCTGAAGAATGGAAGCTGTGTCCTGTGCGGTTTGATCTCCTTGAAAAAACTTAACGTTTTCTTCCTCTATCAAAGTCCAAATGTCAGTATCCACCGTATCACAGTCATTGATCTGCTCCATCCAGTTTTCCAGCAATTCTCTATATTCTTCTTGATCTACCGTGCTATTACCACTATCTGTATAATAGTTATAGTAACGTTTCACAGCAGCTTCAAATCCCTTTCTATTAACTGCCAGCCCGTGAACAGAAGGCTGTGACTGTACTTCTTCTGATAATAAATATTTGATAAATTCCCATGCCAAATCTTTATTATCAGACGCACTATTGAGTGCAAGACAGGCATTTGCATTTATTGCCACGTTTCCCTCTTTGTCAGCCAACGGCATACTGTATGCCATACCTGCCTGTGTATCTAATTCATAAAATGCAGCCTGAACATCATAATCACACGTTGCTGCATAGTAATACTCAGTGTTATAAAAATCGATATTGGAACCAAAAGCATTGCTTTCCGAAAGTTCTTTTACCTCTTTTATTAAATTAATATAAGCAGCCGAATTTATATTTACTTTTTTGTTCTCTACATCAACAAATTCATGGAAAGCATCTTCAATTAAATAATCAGCATACGACAATTCATTCAACTGTATTAAATATGCATTGCTTTTGCCTGTATTTTGAATAAGTGCCTTTGCAATATCCATACGTTCTGAAAAACTCGCACTCTGTATGTTTTTCTCCACTTCAGGATTCTCTGACAACAGTTCCTCCGAAAAGCCAATTACATCATATTTTGCCATATACGGGATCAAATAGATTTTCCCGCTTTCCTCTTTTGCTGACTGTAGTACATTCATAAAATAATTTTCATCATTCAATTCAGGTGTCAGTGAAATATATCTGCTCAAGTCCTCAAAAGCTCCCATTTCACTATATTTTGTTACCGGAAGAAAACTATTAAAAATAATATCCTCCGCTTTTCCTGTCATTATTTTGGTATTAAGATATGTCTGGTAATCTTCCACACTTCCAGACTCTGATGTTCCATCATATGCATTGATTGTTACTGTTACTTCCGGATAGAGTTTCATAAATTGCTCAGCTGCGGCAGTCAGAAATTCCTCTTCATAAAAACATGATATTGTAATTTCCCCCTTCATTTCCGGTTTCACATAACTCTCCGTTTCCTGTTCCTCTGTTTCATTTGATGTACTATAATCCTGTTTCTGTCCCTGCTGTACATTTTCTTCGTTCTGTCCACAGCCACAAAAAAAACAAGAAATGCACAATAATAACGCCCATATTGTTGTTGCTTTTTTACGCATAAATAAAAAACCTCCTTGCTATGAATGAAAAGCAATCATTGATTGCTGGTAACAAAAAATGTCACCTACAAAATTATCATAGCAAGGAGTTGTCTCTTACTTTCAAACTAGATGTGTCTAAGTTGTCAAAAAATTTGGAGAATGTATAAAACTCGCTTTGTTTTAGAATACTGAAAATATATACTGCAAAGACATGGAGGTAAATGATTTATGGCAAAAGCCGGAATGAGACGTCCCGATCCCAAGCAACCACATGGGACTGAGAGTAACCACAAGACGCATATTTCCAAAAATGATGTTGCTCATGTACCTGAAATTCAAGGCAAAGCAAAATCTGGTCATAAAAAAGCAAAACCCATGTAAACGGTTTTGCTTTTTTATGGACCATTTTTATTCAACATCCGTGCATAAGCTCAGCAGAATACGTGCCACTGGTTTCTGCTTATCTACAACAACTTTATCCCTTTTTAATGTTACATATACTTTTCCACGCTCAGAAATCTTATAAATTTTGTTATCTTCTATTCCGACTTCTGTATTGTCTCCGGTAAGAAAAGGGAATGCAATGGCAAGCAGTTCCTCATCGCTACAGGTTCCATACACCATTTTCTCTTCACTCATAGAAATATCTGCCTTCCAGACTTGTCCGCTTGCAGCATGAATTCTTAAAATAATTTCCATATCATTTTCTTTATAAGTAACCGTCCAATAGCTTATGAGAGACCTTTCTAATGATGTCTGACTATCCAATGTACATAATACAGCATTTATACTTTCAAAACTGCATTCTAACAAATCGACAGGCAAAATATCATTTTCTGCCAACGTATTAATCCAATCTCTACCAGCCTTGATTGCCTGTTCCATATTCATCTGTCCTGCCATTGGCTCATGATACACCTCTCGTCCTCCGGCATCCCACACAGCCAACACCCCTGCCATTGTTTCCTCTGATAAAACTTCCCCTTCAAAGTCTCCCTGTACTGTTGTATCACTTCCGGTTTTATCTGCTTCTGACACATCCACGAAAACCTGACCTTTTACATCAAGAATCTCAGTTTCTTTGCAATTCAGCATTCCTTTCGTCAAAAACCATCCACCAATTACAACTGTAAAAGACAGGAAGAATACAAGCAAGGTATATATCTTATCTTTATTCATCTGCCATGCCTCCTTTACAGCTCAAACATATACTGACCTTTGTTCCACTTTTTCCATCACTTTCAAATTTCAGACTGCTTCCGTGTATCTCGGCTATCTTTTCTGCCAGACTGAGTCCGATACCTGCACCATGTAATTTTCTGGATCGTGACTTATCTACCATATAAAACGCTTCTGTAATCCGCTTGATTTCATTTTCTGGAATACCACTTCCATTATCTTCCAGCTGTATCACATAACACTTTTCTGAATCAATATATCCCTTCAACAGAAGCTGATCTGCTCCGGCTTTTATTGAATTATCAATCAGATTGAAAAGCAATGATTTAAATAAATCATACTCCACACTGATATATGCCTGTTCTGCATCACAGTTTAGCTGAACATTTTTTTCTGACATAAGATATTCCTCATCCTTTGCCAGCTCTTGAAGCAATATATCTGCGCGCATTTCCTGTAAAACAAACTCCTTGTGATTTAGTACAGCTAAGTCCATCAATTTTAAGGATAATGCTTCTAACCGCATACCTTCATTCCAAATATACCACGCAGCCTGTTTTTGTTCCTCCCTTGTTAGTTCTTTTTGATAAATTCGATTCGCATAGCCTATGATTGAGGTAAGTGGTGTTTTCAGTTCATGTGCAAAGTTTGCTACAAAATCCTCTTTCTGTCTGGCACTATCGGATAGTTCTTGTACTTTTTCCTCTATTGCTCCCGCCATTTGATTGAAATTTTTTGCAAGCTGACCTACTTCATCTCGGCTGGCAACTTCAATTCTCTCCTGATAATTTCCATCGGCTATTTTTTTTGTTACTTCTGTTAATTTCTTTATTGGACGGGTAAGTAATGCTGATAAAAAAATAATCAATAATGCACCAACCCCAATAGCCACCGCATAGACAACTCCGAATCTTTGAATCATTTGTTCCTGCTGATCAAAAACTCTTTCCACGTCTATTCCAGTCACCAAATAGATGCCGGTATCTTCCTGTGATACCTTTCCGGCAATCAATAAATACATACGGTTATTTATCTTGCGAAACTGATAGCTTACTTTCCCCACTTCCACATCCGCAAGCAGTTCAGAAATCTCCACAGCAGCCGGGAATTCAGAGAACAGTATGGAACCATCAAGAGAATAAAATGCTACAGTATTATTCATATTCGAAGCAATATTGCTGACATCATATTCTCCATTTGCAATACCTTCAAACCATTCTTCTCCTCTGGTAATCAATGTTGACTGTACCACAAATTTATTATACTGATACTGCTCCACAGCAGCCTCTACTTCTCTTTCCATGGAAGTTTCATAATAGTAAGAGATTAATGTATATCCACCCAGCAAAAATATCACACTGAAAAATATCGTCACAAAAAAGGTAATTTTGGTACTCAGCTTCATAATCTATCCCTCCAGGCGATAGCCGATACGGAATACTGTCTTAATGTAATCTTCCCAGCCTAATTTTTTCCTTAATCGCTGTATATGAGTATCAAGCGTTCTTGTATCTCCCATAAAAGGTTCATTCCAAATCTTTTCATATAACTTATCCCGATACTGGGCAATGTTTTTATTTCTTATCAATTCTACAAGCAGATCAAATTCCTTAACTGTCAAATCTATCTCTTTTCCTTCCTGAAATACCTTCCTTGACTCCAAATCCACTTTTACATCTGCAAAATTCAACCGTTTTTCGCTCTTCCCATAACGTCGTAAGACCGCTTCTATTCGAGCAATCACTTCTCCGCTTTGAAATGGTTTCACAATATAATCATCCGCTCCCATTTTTAATCCCTTTATCCGATCATTTACAGTTCCTTTTGCCGTCAGAAAAATGACAGGTATTTCTGTTGGCTTTATGTATTCCAGTAATTCATATCCATCAATTTCAGGCAGCATAATGTCTAAAAGTATTAAATCAAAATCCGTATTCTCCTCCAATAAATCTGCCGCCTGCTTCCCATCATAGGCATTTACACATTGATAACCTTCATCTCTTAAATCCATATATAATAAATTTGCAATTGCTTCATCATCTTCTACAATTAAAATTCTCACCAGAATGCCCTCCAATCTACAAAATTATTATACATCATAGTTGTGTCATAGTTGTGTAATTTTTACTGTTTAACTCATTCACTGTTCACTAAAAAAGGCAGAACACAGCCTATGCTATGCTCTGCCACCATCTCTATTTTACTCTACTGCAACAAACTTCAACTCTGAAAAATCCTCATCCGACATATTTTTCAGTTTTATAATCACTTTTGATGACAACTCAATCATTTCATCATCAACAAGATAGTTCATGACCTCACTGATGTCCTGTATAACCTTTGTCCTGCTCCTACTCTCAAAAATGCAGATTAAATTTATTTCCTCTACTGTAAATTTATTATTCATCGCTTATATCTCCCTCTGTTTGTCCTTTTTATTTTCCTGCATTTCATGTTCCTGTCCAGAACCAGCTACCTGTGCTTTTTTCTCAGCCAATCGAGCTTTTAAGGAAACTTTTATCGCAGGTTGTTCCTGCTCCTTTTTGTTTGCTTCCCTCTGTGCTTTCTCTGCACCATTATTCAGCACATTGTCAATCATGTTATAATTCTGTTCTTCCATTTCCTCAATCTTGGCAAGGGGCTTGTACTCTGCCAATTTATTCAGTAATGATTTTGCCCTTTGCATTTCATCCGGCAAAGCACCCTCAGAAATAACCTCGCTCAACCAGTCTGTAATAGGCTCCGTATTCCCTTGAACTATCATCTCGGAAATCTCTGACACGCTTTCCGTCATATTTGGGTTGTTGTTGCGGTAGGAATAAATATCATAATCATGGCTGAAACGGTCAATTTCCACAGCAAGCTGTTCTGCAGGTGCCAAATCCGGCATACGTTTCTCCCATACCTTTGCTTCCATATCTTCAGACATGACACCATCTATCTCCATTTCCGGTAACTTTGCCACAAGCTCTGCAATGACTTCCATAGCCTTTGGTTCACAGGTTATGCTTGGGATATGTTCTAATATCTCCAAATCAATTCGGTTTCCGGATAACAAATCAACTTCGTCATCCATATAGGTTTCTTCGCCCGGTCTGTGAACATTGATGCCGATTGCAGGAATACCATGCATTCGTTCTGGCGGTATCTGTTTCCAGATAGAAATTGCCTCCTCTACTGTGGGAATATTCTCATAAAATTCTCCCAAATTGTGAAATTCTCCACACTCGGATACCATCAATGTTACTTCAACCTCTTCTTTCTCCATTTCGCCCTGTGTCTGCATCTGTTGTGTCAGCTCCTGCGCCCTTTCCTGCCGGATGCTCTCCAGATACTTCTCAGCCTGTGGCAGATACGTTTCCAGTGTCCCGGTACGTTGGGCAGTAATCGGATTGATGTCAACCTTTACCTCACCGATATGTAACCCGTCCTCATTAAACGCATTGAATAAATCATCCTCTCTCTCATTCGTAGAAAGTTCCACTACCACATCAAGATCAGAGCTGTCCTTCTCCAAACCTCTACACCTACTTCCTACAACAACTGCATCAATAATTGTGGCATCAATATCGTACTCATCAAGCTTTGCCTGCACATGGCATTTTATTGTTTCTTCAATTTCTGCCGGATTCATTTCACTAATATCATGGAACATTTCATTGGTCTTCGCCCTAAAATCCATTATGATGCTACTCTCTTGATTTTTTGGTACAACTTCGTTGGCTTTCTCAACCTTTTCCATCAATCCATCATAATCAATCGGTATCAGCTCATCCTTTTCCTTAATACTCCCTTTCGCTCCGTTATGGTCTGGAGCGGATTTCAAATCATCTATGATGTCTGTCAGTGCCTCCCTAATTGTCACATCCGGATTGTCATAAACTCCACCGTCAATCTCCTTATAATCAGCTCCCATAATGGAATAATCATAGCCTCCATCCACCTCTTGGATACTGATATAGCGGTCTGCAATCTGAAAGGCAAGTTCGGTTTCTTCCCCAATCTCCAAGGACTTTTTCATATCTGCAAGCACCTGTTCCTTTTCATCACCAAGGTCAATGATTTCATCCCCATCTTCCAACGTGTTGTCCGAAGTTTCCTTCTCCTGTTTCTCCAGCTCTGACTTATGGACATCCTGTCCAGAGGTGTCAATCTCCGCTTCCTGCTCTTTTACTCCCTCCAATGTCTGAATAAAATCAGGAAGTCCGGTAAATCCAAAAGAATCCACAAAATGGGCACTGTTTTCCCCATTCTGATGTAGGACCACAATATCACTGACAGACAGTGAATGCCCTCTGTAATCTTCCGGGTGGTCTATATTGAATTTCTCATAGATTGCTTCCAGCGTTTCGCCCTCTGTCTGCTTTTGCAGTTCAGACAGCTCTCCTACATAAATCAGTTCATAATTATCCGGCTTGATAGCATCAAAATTGTCCTTCGTAATACCCATACGCTTTAAAGACTCTGTACCCTCAAACCGCAGATGATCCAGTTCCGGATTATGCTTCAACTGATAAATACCATACTTGTCAGAGCTGCTATACAAAAGCTGTGCTTCTTTATTTATTTCATTGTCCGAAAGTTCAGCCTGCATGGAACGAAGTTTTCTTTCATTTTCCCAATCACCTTTTTCAATGCCAAAAATTCCTTCATGCTCCGTAATCTGTTTTCTATCTTCTACCGTGGTTTCCGAACCGTCATTGTGTAACAGATACACAGGCAAGTCATGGTCAAACAATTCCAATGCTTTCTCCTGCGTCAATGGCAGCATTTTATTCCATGTATAACCGTACTCCCGCATTTCAGACAGACCAATTATCGGGTCTGGAAGTGCATCAATCTCTGCCTGTGCATCTATGATAGTCAGACCCACATCTTGCTGTGAATATTCAAGCTGATATGCCAGCTTTTCTGCAAGCTCCCTTGTCTTGTCCATATCATCAAGCTTATAAGCATAATTTACAATCAAGTTACGCTCATCTGATGTAAATATGGTTTTCTCCGCTTCCAATTGATGGATAAGCTGCTCTGCCTGCTCCATAACCGAAAGATTACTGTCAATCTGTTCTGCTATTTTTGCTTTCACATCAATAATCTCATCTGTATCAAGATTGTAACGAACATCAAGATGATATTCCTCAAATTCTCTTGATTTCTCATTGCCAAGCTCTGTAGTCCATGCACCTTTACTTTCCAAGTATGCCTGTATACTGAGTTTATCATCCTCACTCATGTTAGTAAGAGCAGCCACAAGCTCCTGCGTATCCATTCCACGGACATTGACAAGGCTGAACTCCGTCAAATCCTCATTCTGTATCAGCAGGATACACTCTTTACTCTGTTCCTTCTCTATGGCACGATTTAGCTGCAATTCCTGTAACGCTCCTTCAATTCCTGTAATAAGCTCAGATGCCGTCTTTCGTATGGTGTCCAGGGAAGATTTCAGTTCCTTCATATCCTTACCACTGCTCCACCCTGCAATATAACCAAAAGAATAATCCGAGGTTTCTATGCCAAAATGCTGGCATACAGTATAGGCAACGCTTTCTGCTTCTACTTCTTTTGTATTTCTATCCTTTGCAGGTGCCTCCATCAAATCATCCCGATTGATTTCCTTATTGTGAAGCATGGAATGAGCTACTTCATGCACCATTGTCTTTAATGTCTGGCTCTCACTCATATTCTCCTGCACCGCAATCCGCTTTTCCTCTGTATGGAAATATCCTTTGGAATCGCCGGGAATATCCTCAAAGCCAATAGGAACCGGGGCAACATTCATAAGTGCCTGCACAAAGTCCTCATATCCCTCCACTGTTGATAAAAGCTCCTGTGCTTCCAGTTCCGGAATTGGCTTTCCATCTGTCTGTGATACATCAAATACAGACACGGCACGAAACGCCGGAATCGTGACCTCTACCTGCTCCCTTTGAGGCATACCGTTTTCATCAAACATCATCTCTCCGGTCACAGGGTCTAATTTATCCCGTTCCTCTTTGATTTTATAAGGAGCCGGGGCAAGAATACGGATTGCCTTTTCTCCTTTATTGACGTGTCTTTCAAAATTTTTCTGCCATGCTTTATATCCAGCTACAAGCGTTGCTTCCGGCTTTTGCATGGCGATAAGTAAAGTGTTGTTAAAGCTGTAATTATGAAATTTTGACATGGTGGAAAGATATGTCTTGTACTTTTCACTCTCAAAAAGTTCCTTTAATCCTTCCTCCAACTTGTCTGTAATTTCCTGTACCTTTTGTTTTTCTGTTCTTTCGTCTGCCATAATTATTCTCCTTTTCAAACGCAAAAATACCGCCCTGCAAATTCACAAGACGGTATCTTAAAATAAAAAAAAGTGTATGGACTTGATTTCTCTTTTTCCATACACCTTTATGGTTAATATTTAGTTTGCTTTTAGAGCAACCTTAAAAGCTGCACAAGCTCATGAGGTTCTTCCGAATCCGTTGCGGTCTGCCGGGTATCAAATGTCTGGAAACGGTTCGCCTGATAGAATGACAGCAACCTCTCACTGTTCTCTGCTTCCAGAAAGGTTACCATTCCACCACCCATGTACTGCATCTTTTCAACAATGTCCCAAGCAAGTTCAAGCAATTCCTCACCAGTAATCTTTTTTTCTGCTCCATTTTTGAAATTCTTTCCAAGCTGCGCAATTAAATATGCTGACATTGTATATGTTTGTGACTGTTCGTCCAGCTCACTGACACGCATCAGCTTCTTTTTAACTGTATTACTTACTGTTTCACCTCTGACTGTCAGCGGCTTCAATGCTATGGTAAAATATCCTACCAATTCCATGCTGCTTACATCAAAGACAAGATATGTAACAGACTGGTTCTTTTTTGTAAATTCTATGGAGCTTTTCTTTAGAAAGCGTTCAACATCCGGGTTCTTCGGACAAGAAAAACCGGAGAGAACTTGAAGAAGCCTGCTCTCTCCGAGTTTTGGGTTATCACTATTGAGATATCGCCGTATGTTGATAACAGAAAATTTATTTGTTTCCAACATTTGCCTTCTCCCATTTTTCCATAAATTCTATCAATTCCGCTTCTTCCGTTATTTCCCTTGCGGATACCGGAACACGTACAGGACGGTTTTTGGCAGATGCTTCAATCGCATCAGCAAACATCTCCACCTGTTTCTGACCGGATATGATAAAATTCTTAGTGATACTTGAAGTTGCCATAAAAACACCTCCTTTATTAGTGTGGCTTATCTTCTCTTATTCATACTTCTTCAACTATATTTTATGATGTTATCCCGGCTTTTGCAACAAAATTTTTGTGAATTTTTTGTAGTGTGCTTTTCGGTTATATAGTCACCTCTTTTCCTTTGTCCATCTGTTTGCCCGGCTTTTCTGCTCCTGCAACCTTTGCTTTCATCACCTCCAACTTCGCCTTCAGGGACACTCTTTCTGCAGGTGTATCCGCATACTGTCTGATGCCCTTATCCTGCTCTGTACCCACTGCTTTCTCTGCAATCGGAATATTCTTCGCCGGACGGTCTGCAACCTCTTTTTCACTCTTTGGAGCTTCCGGCTCATCATCCATATCAATCCCGTCATTCCCCTTTTCATCCATGTTAAGCAGGGCATTTAATGCAGACAGACGCTCTAACTTCTCTGCAAGCTCCGCTTCCTGCGCAAAAGGCTTGGTTACCTCCACCTTTGCGGTTTCAAGCTGATGCTCCACAGTTTCAAGTTTTGTCTGTGCTTCCATGAGTTGCTTTGGCATGGATTCCAGTGCATGGTTGATACGGGCAATATTTCCAATCGGGTCTGAACCGACTTCCAGATTGTGGGAAAGCTGACCTTTCAGGTTCATCACAAATTTGTGGTTGAACGCATCAAAAGATACTGCCATCTTAAAACCTGCATATTCGCCAATGACCGCAGGGGCATTGACTGTTTTTATTTCTTTGCACATCTCCACAAGGGCTGTTCCGGCTTCTTTTTTATCCGTATAGAGCTTGTCCCCCACTTTCATGGAAAACTGCTCTTTATCCACCGGAAGGTTGGCTTTCGCAGCCTGAATGTCTGCCTGCATCCCGCTGATACGCTCCTTTAAAATCGTGATCTGCTGAGGATAATGCTTTGCGATGTTGTCCTCCAGTCGGTATTTCTGACTGGTATGGTTTGCTTTCATAAGTTTCAGTTTTGAAACCTGAATATCGAGGTCCATCTTTTCCTTGATGTAGGGATTTCCTGTTGCCAGAGCCTTGACCTCCGCATAAGTAAGTGCTGCTTCATCCACATCCTCACAGGAACGTACCGGAGATTTGCTTGTCATGATCTGACCGATAAATTTCTGCTTGTTCTCAATGAGCTGCCACGAATAACTGTCAAAGGTTCCTTCTGTCACATAGCGGAAAATCTTGACCTTCGGATTAAGGTTGCCCTGTCGTAAAATACGCCCCTCCTGCTGTTCAATGTCAGAAGGACGCCAAGGCACATCTAGGTGGTGCAGTGCGATAAGTCTGTCCTGCACATTGGTTCCGGCTCCCATCTTCTGTGTGGAACCAAGCAAAAAACGGACCTGTCCGCTTCTTACTTTCCCGAACAGCTCCGCTTTCCTAAGCTCCGTATTTGCTTCATGTATAAATGCGATTTCTTCCGGTGGGACACCCTTTTCGATCAGCTTGTTGCGGATGTCCTCATAAACATTAAATGTACCATCTCCTTTCGGTGTTGACAGGTCACAGAAAATAAGCTGCGTTGATTTCTGCTCCTTTGTCTGCTCCCATATTTCAAATGCCTTTTCCACACAGGTGCTTGCCTTTGAATTTTCATCATCTGGCAGCATATCGTTGATAAGTCTCTGGTCTAATGCCAGTTTTCTACCGTCATTGGTAATTTTGAGCATATTGTCCTCATAGGGCTGTACCTGTCTGTCACGCACGGCTTCTGCCCTTTCTGCCAAAGATGCCACCATGTCCTTTTGATATTCACTTGGCTTTAACACCACATTTTCATATTCTGCTTCCGGCACAGGGAGATTTAACATATCCGGTGTCTGAATATCCGCACTCTCCTTAAAAAGTGCAATCAGCTCCGGGAGATTAAAGAACTTTGCAAACCTCGTCTTTGCCCGGTATCCGGTTCCCTCCGGTGCAAGCTCTATGGCTGTCTGCGTTTCTCCAAAAGAGGATGCCCAACTGTCAAAATGTCCCAGTCCCAGTTTCTGAAGCGTACCATACTGAAGGTAACGCATATTGGTATAAAGCTCTGTCATACTGTTTGAAATCGGCGTACCTGTCGCAAAAGTTACACCCTTACCGCCTGTCAATTCATCAAGATACTGACACTTTGCAAACATATCCGAGGATTTCTGTGCCTCTGACTGTGCGATTCCCGCCACATTTCGCATCTTGGTATAAAGAAACAGATTTTTGTAATTATGGCTCTCATCCACGAAAAGCCTGTCCACGCCAAGCTGCTCAAAGGTCACTACATTATCTTTCCTTGATGCATCATTCAGCTTTTCAAGCCTTGTAAGAAGTGATTTTCTTGATTTCTCCATCTGCTTAATGGTGTAACGTTCCCCGTTGTCGGCTTTTGCCTGTGCAATGGCAAGCTCTATCTCATCAATCTGCCTTTCAATAATGGCTACCTGTCTTTCCTGTGAAAGCGGAATTTTCTCAAACTGACTATGCCCGATAATAACCGCATCATAATCTCCCGTAGCGATTCTGGAACAGAATTTCTTACGGTTGGCAGGCTCAAAGTCTTTCTTTGTTGCAGCAAGGATATTGGCTCCGGGATATAACCGTAAAAAATCACTTGCCCACTGCTCTGTCAAATGGTTCGGAACCACAAATAAGCTCTTTTGACATAATCCAAGACGCTTACTCTCCATGGCTGCCGCTGTCATTTCAAAAGTCTTTCCGGCTCCCACACAATGCGCAAGCAGGGTATTGTCTCCGTAAAGTACATGAGCCACCGCATTTTTCTGGTGAGGCTTTAACTCAATATCCGGTGTCATACCAGGGAATTTCAGATGTGAACCGTCATATTCCCTTGGTCTTGTGGAATTGAAAAGCTGGTTGTATTTTGCCACAAGTACCTGTCTGCGTTCCGGATCTCGGAACACCCAGTCCTTAAATGCTTCCCTTATGGCTTCCTGCTTCTGCGATGCAATGGTGGTTTCCTTTTTATTCAGTACCCTCTTTTCCTTACCTTCCTCCTCTATGGTATCGTAAACACGGCTGTCCTTTAAGTTCAGGGAATCCTCCAAAATGGTATAGGCATTTCTCCGGCTTGTACCATAGGTCATATTTACAAGGGAATTACCGTAATCTGCATTTTTGCCCTTTATGTTCCATTGTCCTGTCACATCGGAATACTGGACTCCCACGACATTCCTGTCTAACAAATGCTGTGGTGTTTCAAAGGTTTCCCGCATAAAATCCTCGATATACTTCGGGTCAATCCATGTGGCACCGATACGCACCTCAATCTCGCTGGCATCCAGCTCCTTCGGCTGTACCTGTGTGAGCGCCTGCACATTCACGGCATATTCCGGGTGACTTTCTGCATAGACCTTTGCTGTTTCCAGTTTGTCACGGACATTTCCACTCAGATACTCATCCGCAGTTTCCCATTGATCCGTCAATGGATTCTGAAATATAATTCCAGTCAGCTCCTCCTTTACCGTATCCACATCTTTTCCGGTCAACTCTGCCATATAGTCAAGGTCAACCCTTGCTTTTTCCGATAAGGACACTGCCAGTGCTTCACTTGCCGTATCCACACTTGTGACAACCTCTGCCTTTTTAATGGTACGCTTCGTGAACATATCCGCTTTGCCCTTGAAATTGCCCTCATCGTCCAATTTTTCAAGAGAACACAACAAACAATAGCTGCTGTCCTGATTAAATGCTCTTTTATTGATCTGTGAGTTGATCAAGCCATGTTTCTTGGAAAAAGCATCGTATAAGCTGTTTAACTCCGCCTGCTTTTCCTTGATTACCGTATCCGGATATTCCTCTAATTGCAGATTGATAAGCTCCTGCGTACAATTTCGGATACCCACCATGCCCTTGATACGTTCCTGCATGGAAGCTGACATATCCACAGGCTTCATAATGGAATTTTCACGGTAATACACCCTATCGTCCACAAGAGTGTAGCTGTAATTCTTAACATCCGGGTCCGCCGGAATGGTGGCATCCGCAAGCTCATCTGCCAGCTCATCCAGCTCCACTGCTTCTATCTCTCCGTCAATATGGCTTACTGCTTCCTGTAGCTGCTGTGCAAATGGTCTCGTAGTATCGGGCATACAGGTACTTTCCATGCCATACGGTCCGCTGACCATTTCCATTTTCCCCACAATCATCTCCGGGTGTTCGGCAAAATAACTGTTCATGGCAATGCCGTTCTCATCCTCTGACAGATGCACCCAGTCCGGCTCCAAATCCATCACACGGTCACGCTTCTTTAAGAACAAAATATCAGAAGTGACCTCTGTTCCGGCGTTTTCCTTAAATGCTGTGTTGGGCAGTCTGACCGCACCCAGAAGCTCTGCTCTCTGGGCAAGGTATTTTCTGACTTCCGGACTTTTCTTGTCCATTGTTCCCTTGCTGGTAACAAAGGCAACTACACCGCCGGGGCGAACCTTATCCAAGGTCTTTGCAAAGAAATAGTCATGGATTAAAAAATTCTGCTTGTCATACTGTTTATCCGCCACCTTATACTGTCCGAATGGCACATTTCCGATTGCCACATCAAAGAAATCGTTCGGATAATCTGTCTTTTCAAAGCCTGTGATTTTAATGTCGGCATTCGGATATAGCTGCTTTGCAATCCTTCCCGTAACGCCGTCAAGCTCCACGCCGTAAAGTCTGCTCTCCTGCATCTTCTCCGGCAGCATTCCGAAGAAATTTCCGATACCCATTGCCGGCTCCAGCACATTTCCTTTTTCAAATCCCATTTTATCCAAGGCATCATAGATACTGCGGATTATGGCAGGACTTGTATAATGGGCATTTAGGGTA
>NZ_VUMU01000021.1 GCF_009695995.1 Waltera intestinalis | reverse complement strand
CAGCGTTCATCCTGAGCCAGGATCAAACTCTCATGTTAAAAAGTTTTTTCCTGCCAGTTTTATCTGGCATTGTTTACTGTTAATTCGGGTAGCTTCTCGATCTTTCGATCGATCTGCTTGTTCATGAATTTCTCTGAAAATCTTGGAATTTTCAGGGTTGCATTACTGTTTATTTGTCAAAGATCATAACCTCTCTTTTATGAGAAGCTTTGCTGTTGTTTCAGCGACAGCTTTGATAGTTTATCACAGCAATCTCTGTTTGTCAACTACTTTTTTTCAAGTGTTTTTGACATTCACCAACAGCTAACGGAGAAGGAGGGATTTGAACCCTCGCGCCGCTATTAACGACCTGCACCCTTTCCAGGGGTGTCCCTTCAACCTCTTGGGTACTTCTCCAGATAGTTGATTCTGATAATCTATATAATGATCGGCGGCACGAATGCCTAGCGGAGAGAGTGGGATTCGAACCCACGCGCCCTTTCGGACAAACGGTTTTCAAGACCGCCTCGTTATGACCACTTCGATATCTCTCCGAATGTGTGTCCATTTTCTTGTCATCTCTGTCGTTTACCTGACGACAAAAGCTATTCTAACAAAAAGGATTACTATTGTCAACACATTTTTACACAATTTTTATTATATTTTTTTCAGATGAGAAAAAGCCCATTTTATCATGGTTCCGGGCTTTTTCTCATTTGCATTGAATACAGTTTTCTTCCAAAATTGTGTTTAAAATCATTTAATTGTTACAACTATTTCTACTATTTGTTTTTTGTATCCCCTCTACCCTTGCATGTTTTTTCCGGCAAGGTATAACTCCCAGTCAGTCATATGGTTTTCCATATTTGTAATCAGAACGACTTTAGCGTCATTCTCGGAATAGGTCACTTCTCTCTGCCATTTATTGAAATCCGGTCCATCTCCCAGATTCCTTACATAACCCATCAGCCGTTTCAGACAATAAGCCGTCTCCTTCACATCTGTCAGGCAGTCATTCGCATAGAAACCTGTCCATTTTCCATGTTCCCTCTCTCTCATGGCACTGGCAGCCGCATTATATGCCTCTATAGCATTTCCCAACAAAAAGAAACACTTTTTATACTCCTTCTTCTGATAAGTCCGGAAGCTTTCCGCAAACAGTATACTTCCCTTCAGACAATATTTATGAATCTCCGTCTGCAGTAATACAGAATCCTTCCACAGTTCACTGCCTTTGACCACAGCGCAATGATGATACAATTGCTCTATTTTATCACAGGTCGCATTGCATTTTGATTCAAACCAGTCCATCTGCTTATCAAATGCAGATTCTCCGGTACACCAGAACAATTCTTCTACCGGTGCGGCTGCTCCGTCCCTCATCCATCCATAGATAAAATCCCGGACGACATAATTATAGAATTGTTCTCCTGCATGTTCGTCTTCTCTTTCACCAAAGGACAGCATAGCATCCGGATATCTGCTAATGCATTGCTCCATGCATGTCAGCTGATCCTCCGTGCAATCCGCTCCATAGTACTCCCGGATATAAATTTTTCTGTGTTCTCCGGCTGTCAGTGCCTTCTTTTTCCACAAGTTGGCTATAAAAGAAAGCGGATATACATGAGGCTTAATATTGGAAGCATTGATAACCCACAGATCTGTAATTCCATGATCCATGGCATCGTTCAATTCTTTTTCCACAAATTCCATAGAGTTTGGCAGCATGGTGATATGGTTGGCTGCCTGCAGATCATAGAACGATACATGATAATAGATTCCCTGCAGACCTTTGTCGCCTTTTTCCGGCAACGCTGGCACTCTTGGATTATGATTACCCTGACGTCTGGAGACCATCTTGCCATAACCATTATCTGCCCAGATCATGATCACATCTTCAGGGATCTGCAGATGACCGTCGCGATACAATTCCAAAATCTCCCCATACAGGTTAGTACAGCACACTGCCCCCGGGATCTGCTCTCTGATCATGTCATATTGTTCCTGCATGATGCTGCTGATGAGATTTCCACGTTTTTCAGGAGTATCATAGGCAGGGTCATTCTCCCAAAAAGGGACATCTCCCTGTCCTCTAAATCCGATGTTCCAGATGACTTCCTCATTCTTCTGTCTCTCTATGGCATCCTTCCACAGCCCTTCAAATAAATCCTTGTATTTCAGATAGGAAGGCTCCAGATCCGGATAAGCTCGCAGGAACATTTCCGCCCCCAAAGGTTCCGCATGATGATGCGTGATTATCAGTCCCATATCCAATGCAATGGGAGCATAAATTTTTGAATTTTTATCCGTTCCGGGAATCACCAGATTACCACCGCAGCGAAGCAGCGCTTCAAATACCATTTCCCAGGGATATTCCTTCGACACGCCTGCTGTCCAGTGACTGATCAGCACTTCATCATTGATAAACCAGCCGCGATAACGGATTCTGTTTTCTTCCGACTGATAATGTCCACACGGAATTTTTACATAAGGTTTTACTTTGATTTCCTGGTCATTCCAAAACCAGAACGGCAGAATCCCCAGATATTTTTCACTGAGTTCATTGAGTGCATAGATAAAAGAGCGGTCATTACTTCCATAGATTACGACCGTATCTTCGGATACTTCCATCTCATATGCCTCCGGCTCCAGTTTCTTCTGTCGCAATATCACAGTACCGCCCTCCTGGGCGGAAGCCTCCAGTGTCATTTCCATATCTCTCTTAAATCTGGCGCAGGCACATTCTACCGCTTTTGTATTTTGTATTTCGCGCTGCAGACTGGTTGTCTGATGTAAAATAAAGTTTTTCCCCGACATTATGCCACCTCGTTTTTCTTCCGGGTTCCGTTTTCTCTCATTTTAACGATTATCATTTAAAAATAACTTTTTGTTCCTCCCGATACTCCTTGGGTGACATCCCGTATTCCTTCCGGAATGCACGGTAGAAGCTGGAATAGTCCTGAAATCCGTAGCGCTCGTAAACCTTACTGATATTTTCACCGCCCAGGATTGCTTCCCTGCATGCCTGCATTCTTTTCTTCAGGATGTACTGGTGTACGGAAATTCCTGCCTGTTCCTTGAAAATATGTGCGATATAGTATCGACTCACAAAAAATACGGAAGACAGTTTTTCCAGGGAGAGATCCTCCTCCAGGTTCTGTTCTATATAATAGATCAGATTCTGATATAGGTTTTCCTCCTTGATTTTTACCGGATGTTCCTTTTCGTAGATCTCGCGGTTAAGATGAAGGATCAGATCACTCACTAAAAGCGGTATCCTGGCTTCTCTTCCGTATCGTTCCATCTGGGTCTCTTCAATCAGCTGGAAAATTTTATACTGTATCGTATTAAATTCCACCACGTCATGAGAATAGATCAGCTTGCCCTGCACCTGGGCCTGCTGCATCAGGAAACCGTATTCCGCAGACTGTTCCATCAGGTTTCCTGCGTATTCCCTGCTGACCCAGAATACAAAACGGCGATAGGGACAGTTTGACTGCTCCACAACGGCTCTGTGCCTGCGTCCCGGAGGTATGATCACCATGTCTCCACATTTTAACGGATAGATCTCGTTCTCAATCTGAATTTGGACATCCCCTTCTATGAAAAAATAAAATTCATAATAATTATGGGTATGTATCTCGATCTTGGAGGTATATTTTTCATTATAATAGTAGATTTCAAAGTCTTTGGAAAGCATGTATTGTCTTGTGGTAAAGGCAGTCTGCAATTTTTTCTTCATACCGGACCTCAGTTTCTGACAGAATTGCATATTGGAGCAGCATCCTTTTATCTCATAATAAATCAGCACAGCAACTTTTGCAATATATGTAACAATTCTTTCACTTTGTTTTTTCCATGAAAAAAATATAATAAAATTATTAAATGAATGGAGGTAATTCCCCTTATGGAAATGACTTTACGATGGTACGGATCCAAATTCGATACCGTAACCTTATCTCAGATCAGACAGATTCCGGGAGTCACCGGAGTTATCACTACTTTATACGATACTGCCCCCGGAGAGGTCTGGAGCAGAGAACGTATCGCCGCTCTGAAAGCGGAGGTAGCCGCTGCCGGACTGCATATCTCCGGAATCGAAAGCGTCAATGTACATGATGCGATCAAAACAGGTGCTCCCGACCGTGATCTCTACATTGACAACTATATTCAGACTTTGGAAAATCTGGGAAAAGAAGATATTCACCTGGTCTGCTATAATTTCATGCCGGTCTTTGACTGGACGAGAACCGAGCTTGCCAGAAAACGTCCTGATGGTTCCACAGTCTTAGCTTATACCCAAGAAGCGGTAGACGCTATTAATCCTGAAGAAATGTTCGCTTCCATCGCCGGAGATACCAACGGTACCATAATGCCCGGCTGGGAACCGGAGCGCATGGCGCATATCAAAGAGCTTTTTGCAATGTATGAGGATATCGATGATGAAAAATTATTCGAGAATCTGAAGTACTTCCTGGAGCGGATCATGCCGGTATGCGATAAATACAATATTAACATGGCAATTCATCCCGATGATCCCGCCTGGAGTGTGTTCGGTCTGCCTCGTATCATTATTAATAAGAAAAACATCCTGCGTATGATGCAGATGGTAGACAATCCTCATAACGGTGTCACCTTCTGTTCCGGTTCCTACGGCACCAATCTGGGAAATGACCTGCCGGATATGATCCGTTCCCTGAAGGGGCGCATTCATTTTGCCCATGTCCGCAACCTGAAGTTCAACAGTCCCACTGATTTCGAGGAAGCGGCGCATCTGTCCTCTGACGGCACCTTCGATATGTACGAGATCATGCGTGCTCTGTATGAGATCGGTTTCGACGGTCCCATCCGTCCCGACCACGGTCGTATGATCTGGGGTGAGGTGGCAATGCCCGGTTACGGTCTGTACGATCGTGCCCTTGGTGCAACTTATCTGAACGGTCTGTGGGAGGCTATTGAGAAAGGAGCTGCTCGCTATGAGACTAAATAATGAAGGTTTAAAAGATAGAAAGTCCTGGGAAAACGCAGGTTATTCTCTGCCGGAGTATGATCGTGAAACCGTTACAAAAGCAACCAGCGAGAACCCTTTCTGGATTCATTTCGGTGCCGGTAACATCTTCCGCGCATTTCAGGCTAATGTCGTTCAGGATCTGTTGAATCAGGGAGTCCTCGACAGAGGTCTGGTGGTAGCGGAAGGCTATGATTATGAGATTATTCAAAAAATGAATCATCCACATGATGATTATAGTATCCTTGTGACATTAAAAGCTAACGGTACGGTGGAAAAGACGATCATCGGCAGTGTTGTAGAGTCTCTGGCACTGGATTCTGATAACGCAGAACAGTTTCAGCGTCTGAAGGAGATTTTTTCCGCTGACAGTTTACAGATGGCTTCCTTCACCATTACAGAAAAAGGATATAATCTCTATGGTGCAGATGGTAAGTTTACTCCCCTGGTCGCTACAGATCTGGCTGCTGGTCCTGAGGCTCCCATCAGTTATATTGGAAAAGTAGCATCTCTATTATATGCAAGATTTCTTGCAGGAGAAAAGCCGATTGCCATGGTAAGCATGGATAACTGCTCTCATAACGGTGATAAACTTGCAGCAGCCATCGGTGCTTTTGCTGATGGTTGGTCTCGGAACGGTCTGGCAGATAAAGATTTCGAAAGCTATATCAAGACAAGCGGCAAGGTCTCTTTCCCTTGGACCATGATCGATAAGATCACCCCCCGACCGGATGCTTCTATCGAAGCACTCCTGAAAAAAGATGGTGTGGAGGAATTAGATCCAGTCATCACCGGTAAACATACTTACGTGGCACCTTTTGTTAATGCGGAGGAATGTCAATATCTGGTCATTGAGGATAATTTTCCGAATGGTCGTCCGGCATTAGAAAAAGGCGGTCTTATCTTCACGACCAGAGAGACTGTGGACAAAGTGGAAAAGATGAAGGTCTGCACCTGTCTCAACCCGCTACATACTGCTCTGGCTGTGTTCGGATGCCTTATGGGATATACTCTGATCTCAGAGGAAATGAAAAATCCGAGTCTGAAGAAGCTGGTAGAGCAGATCGGATATACCGAAGGATTACCTGTAGTTGTAAATCCCGGCATCTTAGACCCTAAGGAATTCCTGGATACCGTATTAAATGTACGTATCCCCAATCCCTTCATGCCGGATACTCCCCAGAGAATTGCCACAGACACCTCACAGAAGCTGGCGATCCGTTTTGGAGAGACCATCAAAGCCTACGCTGCGGATCCGAAGCTGAATGTAGGGGATCTGAAGTTCATTCCCCTGGTATTTGCCGGGTGGTTAAGATATCTCATGGGAGTAGATGATAACGGCAAGGCATTTACTTTAAGCTCCGATCCCCGCCTGCAGGAGTTAACTGCTATAGTCAGTGGTATTTCTCTGGGAGCTTCCACTGATGTAGAAGCAGTTCTTGATAATGTGCTGTCGGATGCTTCCATCTGGGGCGTAGACCTGAAAGCCCTCGGTATGGATACCATAGTCTGTCGGTATTTCCAAGGGTTGATTGCCGGTCCCGGTGCCGTGGCAGCGGTTCTGAACAAATACACTTCCTAATCTTTATAAAACAAAAAATCCTGTTCCGGCGGCTTTTCTGTCGTTCGGAATAGGATTTTATTTTTTAATTTTTACAGATTCATATCATCTAACAACATGTCTGCATAGATACCGCCAAGTTCTCTCAATCCTCTGGCGATCAGAGATGCAAAATTCACAGCACCGTCATAACGAAGGTGGGTATTGTCCTCTGATTTCTCCGGGTGATTCTTATACTCGCCCTCCGGGAAGAACATATACCATCTTCTGCTGTTCTTCTCTCCGGCTTTTTTTAACTCCATACGGCTCATGCTGTAGAGATCCACCAGAGGAACATTATTTTTCTCCGCGGTCTGCTTCATAGCAGCCACATAATCGGAATGTGCTCCGATCCCCAAGTGTTTCTCATCCATAAAGCATCTGCGCTCTAAGGGAGTGATCAGCACCGGATAGGCGCTATGATCTTTTGCCACACGGATAAAGGTTTCAAGATTCTCCATGTAAGTGGAAAAAGGCTCTGTATATCTGGTGGGATCCTCTTTTTTCTCGTCATTGTGTCCAAACTGGATAAACAGGAAATCTCCTGCACCAATTCTCTCCTCTATGGCTTTCAGTCTCCCCTCGTCCATAAAGCTCTTGGTGCTTCTGCCGTTCTTGGCATGATTGCATACCTGATATTCCGGCTTTACAAATAAAGGAAATACCTGACCAATACCTGTCTGCGGATAAGTCGTGTAGTCATTGGTCTGGACCGTGGAATCTGCAGCCCAAAAAATTCTGTTCATTTCTGCCCTCATTTCTGCGCTTCCCCTGCGCATCTTTTCTCGCGGAATTTACCTGCATATACAACACAAGGGAAACCGAAGTTTCCCTTGTCTAAGTCTAAGTACGTGCGAGAAGAAAATCACTCCTTAACAGCACCGATATTAACACCCTTTACAAAGTATTTCTGCAGAAAAGGATACAGTGCCATGAAAGGAAGGATTGCACATACGATCGCTGCATAGTACAGAGTGTTCTGGGATACCGAATACTGTGTAGTAGGGGTATCACCATCCATGATCATATTACGTAACTGATACTGGAAGTTAACCTGATCAGGATTGGTAATATAGATCTTAACGGTAGAATAGTCATTCCATACGGTAACTGCGAACATCAGACCGATGGAAGCCAACGCTGCTTTGGACAGAGGAAGCACGATCTTGAAGAAGATTCCCATAGGGGAGCATCCGTCGATCTCAGCCGCCTCGAACAGGCTGGCAGGTATTCCTTCAAAGAAGTTACGCATCAGTACCAGGTTGTACACGTTCATACCGTGCTTCACCACCAGGATCCACATGCTGTTAACCAGGTGTAACTGCTTCATTACCAGGTACTCGGGGATCATACCACCGGAGAAGATCATGGTAAACAGAAGGAAATATGCGAAGAAGTTACGTCCGGGCATATCAAACTGGATCAGTACATAGCCACCCAGGGTGGACAGGAGCAGCCCAAGGAAAGTACCGAGCACCGTAGTGATAACGGAGTTGATGAAAGGTCTGTACAGTCTCTGGGTATGAATGATGGTCTTATAGCCATCTAAGGTAAAATCCTCCGGCCACAGTCTGAACTGATATACACCCACAGCATTGAAGGAGTCTACTACTACCTTCCAGATAGGTACCAGTACCAGGAGGCCGATCAGAATAAATACGATGTAGTTTACAATATCGAATACATGAACCTTTTTCTTAGGTTTACGATAAGCTGTCTTTGCCACGTTTAACACCTCCTATACAATGCCACGGCCACGGGTCTTCTTACTAGCCCAGTTACATATCAGTACCAGGGCACAGCCAACCAGGGACTTGAAGAGACCAACTGCTGTAGAGTAACCATAGTTCGGCAGAGCGATCGCGAATGTCTGACGGTAAATATAAGTAGAAATAACATCAGACACACTGTATACCGCATTGTTGTACAATACGAATACGGACTCAAACATATTCATAACCTTAGCAAGGTTCAGGATCAATACAGTGATAATAGTATTGGACAGTGCAGGCAGCGTTACAAAACGCATCTTCTGCATACGGGTTGCACCGTCGATATCGGCTGCTTCATACAGCTCCGGGTTGATACCTGCCAGAGTAGCCAGGAAGATAATGGTTCCCCAACCGGTCTCTTTCCAGATATTGATAAGGTAGAAGATCGGTCTCCACCATGCAGTGCTTGCCAGGAAATAAATTCCCTTGGCATCCGGTGCCAGAATGCCCCAGTCACGCAGCAATCCATTTACCAGACCGGTAGAGGAAGGCGACAGAAACAGGCTGAAGATAGATGCAACTACTGCCCATGACATAAAGTGGGGCAGATATATGATAGTCTGCAAAGTTTTCTTTGCAAAGAGATTTCCCATTTCATTTAAGAAGATTGATACGATGACCGCAGTGAAGGTTGTGATCAATAACTTCATAATACTCAGTTCCAATGTGTTCCTGAATGCACTCCAGAACGCATCGGTCTTAAACATACTGTAAAAATGCTTCAATCCTACAAAAGTGGGTGCACCTACGGGCTTGTAATCGTAGAATGCATAACGAATACCAAGCATGGGCCAGTAATACATGATCAAAATGAACACAAATACAGGCAGGAACATCAAATAATAACCTCTGTTATTCCAGATCCGGAGACCAAGAGGCTTGTGACGTACTTCTACGCCGGTGGATGTGGTGATTTTCTTTTTCTTGCTCATACCATCCCTCTTCCTTTCGACTTCATCTCACACATTCTTTTCTCTCTAAAATATCCTGTCCCATGGGTTTTTGCATCCCGGCGGGACAGGATAATGATATCATGTTTTTGTAGCTTCTACTACGATATTGCAGATATTATTACTGATTCAGCTCAGCTAAGCACTGATCGACAATGGATCCAACTGTGTCAACGTAGGTCTGCATAGCTGCATCTACATCACCACCGTCAACTACTACAGCAGTGATAGCTGCCAGCTTAGCATCATAGATGGTACCGGACTCGTTGGTGTAGGTCTCAGAGGTAGGAGACTGAGGAGCATCCTTACAGTTCTCGGTGAAGAACTTGTTACCTTCTGCAGCCAGGCTGGAAATATCGTTAAAGCCGTTGTCCAGAGAGCAGATAACCAGAGCGGGATCCATAGCATTCTTCTTCCATACGGAGTTAGGATCGTTAGGAGACTGCTTTAAGTGGAACGTACCGTCTTCGTACTCGTAAGACTTCTCTTTGTCAGTACCTGCATTGATGGTGAAGCTTTCAGCCTTGGTAGACCAGTGAACATCCTCTGCACCATAGGTCCACAGAGTCTGAACCTTATCGCCATCCATCATGGTCTCGATGAATGCATCGAAGATAGCCTGCTCACGGGAGTTGTCTCCGTCACCGTCATCAATGATAACCCATACAGGAGCTTCTCTGTTCAGGTAAGCGCCAACCTCAGCGATAGGAGCCAGCTCAACCAGCTTCTCGTCAACACCGTTCTTGATCAGGTTATCGGTCAGAGTCTGATACCAGGAACCTGCCCAGTAAGTGAATACACCTGAAGAACCGGTCTGATCGTTGGAGAACCATTTCTCACGGGCGATCTTGGTGGAAGCGGTCAGGGTCTCAGGATCGATAGCGCCATCCTTGTAAGCCTGCTGTAATCTTAACAGAGCTGCCTTGGTAGCATCGGTCTGGAATCCATCGTACCAGGTACCGTTGTCATCCTGCAGGATTGCGGGATAAGCATCCTGCCAGAACTCAGGCAGATAGTTTACGTAAGGAGCTTCGTTACCAACGAAACCAGCTGCGATAACACCATAAGTATCACCGGTTACGCCGTTACCATCGGGATCTTCGTTGTGGAACTTTAACAGCATGTTGTAGTAATCATCATAGGTCTTGATGTCTTCAGCCTTCAGGCCAACTGCATCTAACCATGCCTGCTTAACATAAGTAACACATCCGTTACCATAAGTAGGAGCGAAACCATACAGATGACCTTCCTCATCCTTCAGGTTCTCGTTGATCTCAGGCAGAATCATATGAGACTGGAACTTAGCGTTTGCATATGCTTCAGACATATCCCACAGCAGACCGGTAGGTGCATACTGCTTGAACATATCTGCACTCATGATCATAACATCAGGATAGTCACCGCCTGCGAACAGACGACCTACTGCATCGGTATAACCGGAGTGGTCTAACTGCTGGATGTTCATCTTAATAGGATGACCGATTGCTTCGGATACTGCATCATCCCACTGCTGAACGAATTCAGCCTGGCCGTTATCAACGGTTGCGGTCAGAGTACCATTAACTACTACGTTAATCTCCTCCAGATTGTAAGCTTCGGTGGAAGCCTCGGTAGAAGCTGCTGCGCTGTCAGTTGCTGCTGCGCTCTGTGCAGGAGCATCGTTGCTGCTTCCGCATGCTGCTAAGGAAGCTACCATAGCAGACGCTAAAAGTACGGATAATACTTTTCTCTTCATTTTGTTCCTCCCTAAAAATTTGGAATCATGATTTGTCATGGGGTCATTCCCTTGACTTGCCCTCACCTTACCATCCGTCACCGGGAAAAACAAGTTACAATTTTTGCGTTCGGGTGCAAATTTTGACCACCGGTTCTGCAAACCCTTGATTTTACTGCATTCTTTGAAAGCACTTACATTTGGTATTTTTAAATTTGAAAGGGGTTACATCTTGCTTCCTTTGTAAGTAACTGATACAATAGACATGATTTATTCGGTATATTATCTAAAAAAATTGAGACATGGGAGTGATCATGAATGATTTTTAATAAAAAAGAAGCCCCTAATGATACAAATTATACAAGCCACAACAATACATTAATGCTGAAAATGGTAACCTCTTACAGTATTTTCCTGATGATCATTCTGGTTTTGTTCATCTTTTTATACCGTTCTACGATAAATAACGCGCGTGATTCTTATGATCAGCAGAACGAGACAACCCTGATCAGCAATGCAGAGCTGTTTGAAAGCGATCTGAACATTATGGAGGTGTATTGCCGGCAGCTTTTGCAGAACGACACCTTCCGTAAGGTCATGAATTATCATAATACCTACTATCCTTTTACGGAGATGGGGAATGAATTACAGAATTCTCTGGCAACAAATGTGTATGCGGAAGCACTTCTTCCTTTAAAAGAGTCCTTTGTCTATTTTCCGGAGACGGACTATGTATTGAATCCTACTTATTTCATATCCGCAAAGCGGTTCTATAACTGGATTCAGAAATACCCTTCTACCGAAAAGGAACTGTGGCACTCCTACATGACGGAACCGGAATACAAGAACCGCTTTCTTCCTATGGATCAGTTCATGCCAAATTACAGTGAAAAATACTATATGTATATCATCGACCTGAACGATCTCTACTATATGGATGCCAACGCGAAGGTCTGCTTTATCTTCGAACAGGATAAAATGGCAGATCTGTTCGACTGTGTACAGATGGATGGTGATAATTTTCTGGTGGTAACCGCGGAAGATGATTCCACTGTGCTTACGATAAATACCCCGGACAGCATTTCCGCAGAAATGCTGGATTCCCTGGACTTTAATAAAGGATATGCCCAGATCCGTCTGAATGGACAGACTTTTACTTTAGGGAAATATACTTCTGATAATACCAATTATTCTTATTATTTTAGTTTTCCTCCCTATAAAGTGGCCGGGGGGCTTGGAGGCACACAGTTATTTTTCATCTTACTGGCAATGTCTGCACTGGTGATCGGCGGTTCTCTGGTATATTATTTTTCCCGTCGGAATGTGCAGCCTATTATTGAACTCGGTCAGGAGCTGCAGACTGCTGTGGAAGTCCAGAAGAATCTGCAGGAGGTAGTAGACAGCCAGCGTCCGATTATCTGTACCTCTTATGTCAGACAGCTTTTGTCCGGTACCGCCACATCCGAAGATGAGGTGGCTTATATGGAAAACTATCTGGGAATCACTGCTTCTTCTTATTATAATGTGTTATATATTGTGTACTATAATAACTTTGGCGATAATGTAGAAAACGCTCTTCCCGGCGGCGTGGAATCTGTCGAGGAGCTGGAGAAGATCATCGAGTCCGCACTGGAGAATTTCTTCGGTACACCACTTTTCTACTTCAGCCCTTCGGACCGGACCTATTCCGTTCTGCTGCACTGTTCCGAAGAAGAGGGAAATGATCTGATCCTGAAGATCAACAATTGTATTTTACGACTTCATGATTATCTGCTGGATACTTACGACATCTGGCTCTTCGCCGGTATCGGTCGCAATACGGATTCCCTGATGAATGTATGGGAATGCTACCAGCAGGCCTCCGAAGCCGTAAGTTATACGACGAAGAACTATATTTTCTTCCCGTATGAATTTATCAAGAAGGATTCCAACGTGTTCTATTATCCGCCGGAGATCTCAACGAAGCTGATCCACTTCATCTCCACGGGCAATACGCCGCAGGTATTGGAGATGTTCAACCTGATCCATCAGGAAAATATCGAGGAACGTACCCTGCCGGTCAACCTGTTAAAGTACCTGCTGTCAGATATCCGTAACACTTTATTAAAAGCAAGATTTGCACTGCCTCAGGATGCGGATCCCGAAGCTGTAAAGGTACTGGATGAACGTTTCAATGAGCACCTTACCTTCAAATTGTGCGAAGATCTTGCATTATCCCTATGCAATCTCTTCAGTAATAAAGAGGACGACAACACCTTATCCTCTACCATCGAGAAATATATTAAAGACAATTATAAAGATCCTTCGTTGGGATTAAACAAGATTTCAGATGAATTTCAGATCTCCGAGAGTTATTTTTCCCATATGTTCAAGGAAAAGACCGGGGTCAACTTCTCCACTTATCTGGAGAATATCCGTATGGCGGAGGCTGCCAGACTGATCCAGGAGACCGATATCAGCTTAAATGAGCTGTATATCGCTGTGGGATATAATAATTCCAATACTTTCCGACGTGCATTCAAGAAAGTATACGGAGTAACTCCCAGTGCCATGCGGGAGAAATAGAATAATAATAAAACAGCCGGGGCACGAAGGAATTAATCCTCCAGAAATGCCTCGGCTGTCTTCATATCTTCCGGTGTTGTGATCTTAATATTCTGATAGGATGCTTCCACCAGCTTCACCCGGGACTCGGTAAACATCTCCACCACGCTGGCATCGTCTGTTACCTGAATGCCCTGCTCCTGCAGCTTTGGAAGCCTGTTTTTCAGTCGCTCATACGCCTGCAGGATCAGGCTGGTCTCAAATACCTGCGGTGTCTGAATATTCCAGACGCTCCTGCGGTCCGGTGTGGAAAGTGCAAAGCCATTGCCATCGCTGATCTTCACGGTATCCTTACTCTGTACCGCAGCCACACACGCCTGATACTGTACAGCAGCCGCATAGGTGTCTTCCAGAATTTTCTCCGTCAGGAAAGGTCTTGCGCCGTCATGGATAAACACATAACCATGCTCATTCGGACACTTAAGGCGTCCGTCCGCGATCAGCTGCAATGCCCTGCTCACAGAGAGATACCGTTCCGCTCCGCCGGAAGTAATGATATTCACCTTCATAAAATGGTATTTCTGCACGATTTCTTCCCGGACATAGGGAATATCCTGTTCCGAAGTCACCAGAATACAGTCATCAATGATCTTTGACTCTTCTACCGCATGCAATGCATACCAGATCAGAGGTCTGCCCTTTAACGGAAGGAACTGTTTCGCCACTGCGGAGTGCATCCTGCTTCCGCTGCCCGCTGCCAGGATAATGGCAGTACAACGCGGTTTTTCCTTGTTTCCATCCTCTTTTTCTGTTTTATATGCCGCAAAATCTTCTGTGAAATACTCTTCTGTTACTCTGTCTATCATATTCATGTCAGTCTTTCTATAATGTCTTCTATGTTAAGATACCAGGGGCAAAAGGTCTAAGCCCACATGAGCTTGCTCATAAGTGGGTGAAAGGCCTTGGGGCCCGCCCCGATATGAGCATAAAAGTGGGATGATAATCCCACGATATGCGAATATTGGGTAGGATTGCAGTAGCGCGTAGCACGAAGCAATCCGTAGGTATCAAAGTCGGGGGCTTTTGTCCCCGACATCATTTTAATACTCCTTAGCGTTCTCCCAATTTTAAATTCGGGACCGCATTCAGGTCATAGCCGCTGCGGACACCCTTGATATATTCATAATAACCCGCCACACCGATCATCGCTGCATTGT
Organism: Waltera intestinalis; assembly: GCF_009695995.1. Taxonomy (GTDB): domain Bacteria; phylum Bacillota; class Clostridia; order Lachnospirales; family Lachnospiraceae; genus Acetatifactor; species Acetatifactor intestinalis. The sequence goes on along the minus strand of NZ_VUMU01000021.1, from coordinate 32,447 downwards.
CAGTGCAGAAGATCGGAGAAGGATGATAAAATGCAATATTTCGTTTGCCGCACTCTTCTTCAAAGGCTGCCCGCAGAGAGGAATTAGATGCCACGCCGCCGGCAATGGCAAATTTATTCAGGCCATAGGCTTTTACAGCATGCAGTGAATGACTTACCAGCACATCTACCACTGCTTTTTGGAAAGAAGCAGCCACATCTGCCTGATTGTAGCTTTCTCCCTTCATCTGGCAGCCGTTTAAGTAATTCAGCACCGCTGATTTCAGACCACTGAAGCTGAAGTCATACTCATTTTCCGCCACTGCCGCTCTGGGAAAATGAATCGCATCGGGATTGCCATCCTTCGATACCTTATCGATCTTAGGTCCACCGGGATAGCCCAGCCCGATGGCACGCGCCACCTTGTCAAAAGCCTCACCCGCTGCATCATCCCTGGTCCGGCCGATGATCTCATATTCTCCGTAATCCTTGACCACCACCAGATGCGAATGTCCGCCGGAAGCCACCAGACAGATAAAAGGAGGCTCCAATTCCTTATTTTCTATAAAATTAGCACTGATATGTCCCTCAATGTGATGAACACCTACCAGAGGAATACCGGTAGCAAAGCTGATGGCTTTGGCTTCGGATACCCCCACCAGAAGTGCTCCCACCAGTCCCGGTCCGTAGGTCACCGCAATCGCCGTGATATCGTCAAGTGTCACATGGGCATCGGCAAGTGCCTGCTCAATGACCTGGTTGATCTTCTCGATGTGCTTCCGGGATGCGATCTCCGGCACCACGCCGCCGTACAACGTATGTAAGGCAATCTGAGAGGAGATCACGTTGGAAAGTACCTCTCTGCCGTTTTTTACCACCGATGCCGCTGTCTCATCACAGGAGCTCTCAATTCCCAAAATATAAATGTCTTTTTGTTTTTCTGTCTCTGTCATTTTTCTGCCTGCTTTGTTCTAATTATTGTCTGTCTGTTCCAGCTTACTGTTCAACTGATCCGCCGTTTCCCAACCGTATATCTTCCATCTGCGATTGTCATCTCTGCGTAACAGATATACCATGGCGGTAGAACTTTTTTTGCCATTTTCCGTCATCGTGTAACCGCAGGATATTCGTGCAAAGGAATATCCATCCGCTGTATAATAGTCCACATTTGTGCTTGATGCAAGAGAAACACTCGTTATTTTTCTCTTATTGTTTTTATAATTCTGCACTTCTCCCTGCAGACGGATGAGGTAGGATTCTTCTTCGTTGTTCTCCCTGAGTTTCTCATCAAATAATTGCAGTGACTTTTTCCCCAGTTCCTGAAGTTCTTCCTCCGTGCAGTCTTCATTATAAAAACATTTCATCAGATCGTTATAATATTTGACCACTTCCTTCGGTGTCGAAGGATAATTGTTCTCGAGGTTTCGGGAAAGTGCGGTGTCGATTTCCGACATCACCGCTTCCTGTTGCTCGGTGCGATGCGTTCCGGACAGATACGCATAATATCCTACCACCAGCACGAGTAAGAAGATGAAAAAGACTGTAATCTTAGTCACGGATGTGTTGGTTTTCTTCATAAGATCGTTCACTCTCCCTCATCAAATTTCAGTTCCATGGTCCAACCATCCTTCGCCGCATAAGTCGCCGGAAATATCTTCCGCACATCCTCCATGAATTCCTCCGGTCTGGTCATGGACGGGCTGTAGTGGGTCAGCCATAATTTCGGTACTTCCGCTTCTTTTGCAATCTTCGCCGCCTCATACATGGTCATGTGCTTGTGTTCTCTGGCTTTCACCAGTTTATCCGGCTCTCCGTACATACCTTCCAGGATCAGCAGATCCGATCCTTTGGAATTCTGTCGGATGCTCTCCGTAGGTCGGGTATCGGTACTGTAGGTTACTTTCAGGCCCTTGCGCTCCGCTCCCAATACCATATCCGGTGTAAATACTCTGCCGTTCTCTTCCAGGGTCTCTCCTTTTTGCAGACGGCTCCAGAATTTCATGGGGATTTCCTGCTCCATGGCTCTGTCCTTATCAAATCGACCCGCCCGGTCAATCACCATACTGTACCCATAACAGAGTACATTATGGTTGACCCTGAAAGCTTCCAGCCGAAAACCTTCAAAAGAAAAAGTCTGGGCATTTTCTGTAATCTCAATGCATTTCACTTCAAAGGGAAGTTCCGGTGCGATCACCCTCAACGAAGCCACCACTTTGGTAAGCCCCCTGGGGCCGATCAGGAGCAGAGGCTCTGTCCGCTCTGCATTTCCCATGGTCAGAAGCATCCCCGGCAGACCGCTGATGTGATCCGCATGGAAATGAGTAAAGCAGATAATATCAATAGGATTGGGACTCCAGCCTTTTTCCCGCATGGCGATCTGGGTTCCCTCTCCACAGTCGATCAGAATACTTTTTCCATTATATCGCATCATCAGGGAAGTCAGCCATCTGTAAGGCAGCGGCATCATTCCTCCTGTTCCCAATAAGCAAACGTCTAACATTCTTCCTCGCAATCTTGCCTTCACAGCATCTGTTGTTCTATCTATAATAATTCTGTCTCCGGTACTTCTTCCACCGGAATGACAAATCTGCCGATCCAACTGTCGTAGCAGTCCTCACACAGATCAAAGGCATGTCTCATACCGTCTTTCCTGCTAAAATATCCAAAGCGGACATCTGCGGTGAAATATCCCTCCCGGATGATTTCCTTTTCTGCTTTTAATTCTCTGCCGCAGGCGTTACATATTATCTGTGTTAATTTACCGTTTTCTGACTTTCGCATCTTACCTTCCACCTTTCTGATCGTAAAAACAGTTTCCTCTTTCACTATCATAGCAAATAAATCGCCGGATGGTGGTGGTAATACTTGTTAACGGCGCCACATGATCATGGCATCTTCGGTAGGTTTCTCATAAAATCCGGGACGAATCCCTTCCGAGACGAAACCAAACTTTTCATATAAACGGATCGCCGGTGCATTGCTCACTCTGACTTCCAAAGTATATGCCGTAATGCCGCGCTCTGCCCCCAGTCGGAGCAGTTCTTCGAGCATTTTGCTTCCCACTCCCAGATTCCGGTACTCCGGTGCCGTTACCACGTTGTCGATATTACCCTCATGAAAACTGTCCGTCAGTCCGGCACAGCCGGCGATATTTCCATCAGTCTCCGCCACCACATACAGGCAATAGTCTCTTAGAAGCAATCCTCTGAAATCCTCCGCAGACCAGGGCATGCTGAAGGATGCAGCTTCGATACGGCTCAGTTCTTCGATATCTGTATCCCGCAGGGGACGAACCTCTATCTTCATACCTGTGCCTCTTTTGCGTCTCGCTCCTGCTCTTCCCGTTCCCGCTCTGCCTGGCTCTTACGCAGATATTCGGGTTCATGCTCCGCGGCGCTCACTGTCTTACCCTGTGCATAATAAATGGCTCCGAGAGAAGCCACACTGGCTGCCCGCTGTCTGTTATTGGCTGCGGGAGCAAAGGAAAACGGCACCTTCATTCCTTCTGTGATCTGCCTCCGGTATACCGGCACGCCGTCTCCCAAAAAGATCACTTCACGTCCCAGGCGGTTCAGTTCGTCCACCAGTTCGTCCACAGGAGATGCGCACTGATCCTTAACACAATGCATCACAAGCTGCTGTTCACAACTTCCAGCCTCTGCTTCTGCCTTACAAAATTCATAGATCCCGGTGTATACCTGATTCCTTCTGGCATCCATAATGGGGCAGACCAGCTTGTCCGTCCCCCAAAGATTAAATGCAAGTCCTTCCAGTGTCGGCACCTCTACCAACGGCAGATTCAGTGCCAGACCAAGTCCCTTCGCGGTTGCTGCCCCAATTCTCAGTCCGGTAAAGGATCCGGGACCTGCGGAGATAGCAATGGCATCAATGGTGTGAAGATCCAGGTCGATCATCTGCCGGATCTCGTCCAACATCGGAAGTAATGTCTGGGAATGTGTTTTCTTATAATCTGTGGTATACTCTGCAATCAGGACATCGTCTTCCACGACGGCTGCACTTGCCACCAGTCCGGAACTGTCCAAAGCTAATATTTTCATACTGTAGTCATCTCCTCAATCGTGATCCGGCGATAATCGAAGCCCTTCTCCAGATCCTTTTCTATGGTCACCTGTTTGTAGTGCTCCGGCAGGATCTCTTCGATCAGATTCGCCCACTCGATCAGGCACAATCCCTCACCGTAAAAACAGTCCTCGTAGCCGATCTCTTCCATCTCCTCCACATCTCCGATGCGGTACACATCAAAATGATAAAAAGGCATGCGGCCTTCCTCATAGATCTGCACAATGGTAAAGGTGGGGCTGTTGACCGGTTCCGTAATTCCAAGACCGTCTGCCACTCCCTGGGTAAATACTGTCTTGCCCACACCCAGATCACCGATCAGGGTATAGACCTGCCCGGGAAGTGCTTCTAAGCCGATCCGCTGTCCCAGTGCAAAAGTCTCCTGCGCACTGTGAGTCTCTATAATTTCTTTTTTAAATTCTTTGTTTGCTGTTGAATCACCTGTTGTCATTTTTCTTACGCTTTCTATAGACACCGTAATGGCCGTTGTTACTTTCCGGAAAAGCTCTCTGCTCTATGGCATTTCTAGCTGCGGATCTTCACCTTTGCAGGGGGCATATGCGTGGAAATCATTTCGATAACATCCGTTGTCTTATCCTGCATCTGGCTTTTGGGAAATATCGTTGCATTATTCTTTGCCGTATAGACAATGATGCTGCGCCCGGTGGAGACTGCTTTCAGACAATCCGCCCATGCCTGGCAGGTCGAACTGTCTCCCTGAGAAATAGTAATTCCGTTCTCATCCAGGACATAATGCAGTGGTTCCCTGAAGACCGGATTGTTCGCTACCTGCTGTTTGCTTTTGATAAAAAGCGTCCAGGGGAGATATAACAGGATCACCACTCCCAGGATCAGATAGATCCAGTACTGTCTGGAAATTCCCACAATAACACCCAGTGCTCCGATCACCGCTCCCAAAAGTCCGGACACGCTGTTATAGCTGTGCCGTAATAAAAAATCATATAAGTCCCCCGATGTAATCTTCACATCCAATTCTACCATAACGTGTTCTTTCCTCTATAATAATATATGATGCCAGGGGCAAAAGGGCTAACCCCACATGAGCCTGCTCATAGGCGGTTAAAAGGCCCCGGGCTCCGTCTGCGCATAAAACTGCATACTATAGAAAACATTATAAATTTTTTCCCATGAAAAAGCAAGTAAAGAACCGCAGGGATTTATAATCTGTCACCTGCGGTTCTTTATTTATGTATTTTATTTAATTATGATTTAATTTTTATGATTATTCATGCCGTAAAGCTTCGATAGGACTTAGTTTTGCCGCTTTTTTCGCCGGATAGATACCGAAAAAGATGCCCACGGCGGAGGAGAACAGGCTGGCTCCCAGTACCGTTCCTGCGCTTACTTTTGCGGTAAAACCGATCAGACTGCAGATGCCAAAAGCTCCTGCCACTCCGATGGTAATACCGATCAGACCTCCCAGCAGGGTGATGATAGCCGACTCCGACAAAAACTGTAGCAGAATGGATCCGGTTCTCGCTCCCAGTGCTTTCCGGATACCGATCTCTCTGGTACGCTCCGTGACAGATACCAGCATGATGTTCATAACACCGATACCGCCTACCAGCAGGGAGATGGCTGCTACGAACACCACAAAGATAGTGATATAGCTTAAGATCTGATCCATCTGACTCATAATATCATTAAAGTTCTGTACTAAGATGGCGTTCTGTCCTCTGACACCGTGGCGGTTCTCCAACAATCTCACCACATCCTTCGCCACCTGAGCGGCATTTTCCGCACCATCACTGACGATCAGCAGATCCGTATACTCCACATAGAATCCATATCCGTCCGATATCGTGGAGATAGGTGCCTCCATGGTCACCGTACCGTCTCCTCCCATTCCGAACAGCTTCGATGCGTTGTCCTTACGGATACCAACAATCGTAAATTCCTGTGTCACTCCATACAACGTATAATCAAAGCTCATTCCGATCACATTGGTATTACCAAACAGCGTTTTCGCACTGCTCTCCGTAATGACGCAGACTTTGTTCGCCGTATAGTAATCGGAATCTGTAAAATAACGTCCTTTGATGATCGGATCCTGGCTGCAATATTCCAATCCTGCTTTGCCGAAAGTTGCAGCAGCATCAAAGGTTCCCTTTCTGCCGGTGGCGCTTCCGCTGAAACTCCAGGACGGTGTTACCGCCCTGACATTTGGAACTTTCTCCAGAATGGCATCCATATCCTCTTCCGTGAATACCACCTCTGTTCCGTTTTCCGCGGTATTGCTGCTATAAACGGCGATCTGACCGCCCGCCATAGAATTCAGTTCTCCGTTGATCCCACTTTTCACACCATTACCTATGGAGATGATCATGATCACCGAAGAGATTCCTATGATAATGCCCAGCATGGTCAGGATCGAACGTCCCTTATTACTGCGGATATTCATCAATGCAATTTTGATGTATTCCCATACTTGTGTCATGGATCCGCCTCCTACTGTTCCATGGGCACAGCCGTTACTGCCATGCCCTCCTCCAGGCTGATACCTGTGAGGCTGTTCAAAATGATCTGGTCTTCCTCGGTAATGCCATCCAGGACCTCTGTGTATTCATCGGAGGAGATTCCGCAGGTAATTGCCCTCTTAACTACCATGCCGTTCTCGATCACATAGAGGAAATCTCCGTTTTTATCCGCATTGATCGCTTCTACCGGGATCAACAATGTATCCTGTGCACTGTTGGTATGTACGGTCAGCTTTGCATCCAGTCCCAGAATGATCTTGTCATCCGGGTTAGTCATATGTACTTCTACCCCTACCATGGGCGTATTGGATGCGTTCAGTGTTGCCATACGATTGATCTTACTGATCTCGCCTTCGTATTTATTGCCGGAGATGGTAATATCTACTTTCTGCCCGATGGCAAGTTTTGCCACATCGGACTTGGAAGCATCAAAGGAAACCTTCACATTCTGGCTGCTCTCCAGTGTGATCAGCTGTGCGCCCTCCGCCACACTGGCTCCGGATACACCGGTGCATTCCGTTACGATACCGTCAAAATCAGCTACAATGCCTTTCTTCGCAGAATAATACTGTTCCTCCGCCTCTTTGTAGGTCAGCTGTGCCAGATCTCTGTCAGCAGCGTACCCTTTGGACTGATAACCGTTGAGGATTGATCCTTCACCGGCATCCTTCTGTGCCTGCATCTTCGCTTTATAATTTTCACATTCCTCAATATGTTCCTGTACGGAAGCAATCTCATTCTGCATATTTACCACGTAATCGCTGGATCCTGCAATGGACTGCACATAAGAATTTCTCGCCTGGCTGGCGCTGATATCCTGGAGTTCCTTATTGATTTCTTTCGCACGGTCTGCACTGGTAGCGGAATCCTGCAGTTCCTTGCTCAAATCAGCGGATTTTCTGGATAATTCATAGCTTTCTTCGGATAACTGTCTCTGGGTTTCTCTCTGACTCTTGGCAAGTTTATCCTGCAGTTCTTTCAGATAAGCCTTGTAATCCGTCAACTGCTGGTCCAACACTGCCAGGTTCGTGTTGGCTTCGTTTAATTTGGCCTGACTCTTGCTGTTCTCTGTCATGGTACTGTTATAGGAAGCATTGCTCTTGGTCTGCTGCAAGGTTGCCTCCTGCAGACGCTCCTCCATCTGCTCCATGTCATAGGTCATCAGCACATCCCCTGCCTTCACAGCATCTCCGGCTGCCACATTGACTTCGTTTAATCTGCCGCTTACCGGCGCAAAGAGAACCACTTTCTCCTCACTGACTACCTTGCCGCTGGTGCTGACACTTTCTTCGATATCTCCACGAAACGCATTGGTCGTGCTTACCTGCACTCCAACATTACCGAAAAACGCACAGCTTACCAGACGGATTATGATCAGTACGATGATGATCACCGCAATGATAACAGGTGCTTTTTTACGCTTTCTCTTTTCTTTCTTTTTGATTTCTTTTGCACTCAGTGCCTGTTCTGTTTTTTCCTGCTGTTCCATGATCTCTCACTCATGATCCTTTCTATTTTATACTTATGTCTTTTCATTCGCTGCATGTGAAAAATCTGTTTTCCGCATCAGGCTCCTGCCGTCTGCAGTTCCTCCACCGGAACGATCTGTCCGGAATCGGATTCTACTTTGCCGTCCTTGATCTTTATCACTCGCTTCGCCTGTGCTGCGATCTCATTATCATGTGTGATCAGTATGACGGTTCTTCCCTCTTTATGTAATCCTTTTAGAATATCCATGATCTCTTTCGTGGAATTGGAGTCCAGATTACCCGTTGGCTCATCCGCCAGGATCACCGGAGGTGCCTGGGCTATGGCCCTGGCTATCGCCACTCTCTGCTGCTGACCGCCGGACATCTCCGAAGGCTTATGATCCATACGATGTTCGAGACCTACCTTTTTCAAGGCCTCCACGGACAGCTCTTCCCGCACACTTTTGGATACTCCCCTATAGATCAGAGGCAGCTCCACATTTTCCAATGCCGTCAGATTAGGGATCAGATTAAAACCCTGAAAGATAAACCCGATCTCTCGGTTCCGGATGTCGGACAATTCATTGTCAGATAATGCGGACACGTCCTGTCCATGCAGCCAATATTCCCCACTGGTAGGCACATCCAGACAGCCCAGCATATTCATCAGTGTAGACTTTCCGCTTCCGGAATGCCCGATGATAGCCACAAATTCCTGCTCGTCGATGGTCAGACTGACATGATCCAGGGCGCGCACTTCATTTTCCCCGGGATTGTAAACCTTGCACACATCTTTAATCTCTACTAATGCACTCATTCCTCACATACTCCCATTTTCTGTTACATTTTTGTGTATTCATCTTTGTGTTACTGTACTGTTTGCATAATACAATAATATTTTTTGAGTGTCAACACATTTTTATAAGTATTTGCAACTATTCAGAGCCATGCAAAAGGAAAACTCTGGAAGGGCGTTTTTGCGCATGCGGTTCTGAATAGTTATTACAGCTACTATAACAGGGAAATCCCAAAAAAATGTTGGGAAAATTCTAAAGATTTTCTATATTGACTTTTATTTCACAAAGTGATATATTCCATCCATAAGGTAAAGTTCTTCAGGGTTGGGTGTAATTCCCTACTGGCGGTAATAGGTCATCCTTAAGTCCGCGACCCGCAGATGCAATTCTGCGGCTGATCCGGTGTGAATCCGGGACCAACAGTACAGTCTGGATGGAAGAAGACGTATCACTTATATTTTTTTGTGATACCCATGCCCCGGAAGCTTGTATTCCGGGGCTTTTTTTGAAGGCTTTCCTTGATTTTTCTCATAGGAAAGGAGTTCTGAAATGAACAAATTAATGCAAACTGTAACTGAAAATGTGGCCTATGTAGTCATCTTCCTGACGGTCATCGTGGGCTGTTTCCTGGTGGCTGTGGTGCTGGAAAAGGGCTCACAGAAGAAAAACGGCATCTCGGAGCCGATCTTCAATACGAGAAAGCTTGCCATGATCGGTATGTTTTCCGCCATCGCCATGATCCTGCATGTGCTGGACTTCCCCATCTTTTTTGCCCCCGGCTTCTATAAAATGGACTTCAGTGAGCTGCCGGTCTTAGTCGGTTCCTTTGCTTTCGGTCCTGTAGCAGGTGTCATGATGGAATTCGTGAAGATACTGTTGAAGCTATGCATAAAAGGTACCTCTACCGCCTTCATCGGCGATCTGGCGAACTTCGTGGTGGGCTGCAGCCTGATCATCCCCGCTTCCGCTGTGTACTCTTTTAAGAAGACAAAGAAAAGCGCAATCATCGCCTGCATTGTGGGTACTCTGGTCATGACCGTATTTGGCACCGCATTCAATGCCGTATATCTGCTTCCCGCGTTCTCCAAATTCTACGGAATGCCTCTGGATGCCATTCTGGCAATGGGAGCCGAGGTCAATCCACTGGCAAAGGAAGGTAGCATTGTAAGCTTCGTGGTGGCATGTGTGGCTCCCATGAATCTCATCAAGGGAACGCTGGTGTCTGTCGTAACACTGCTGATCTACAAACCGTTAAGCCCCATCATCAAGACCGGTCACAAAGCATAAAAAGCATAATTGATGAAATCAAAACAGGGACAGCCGTTATCTGCTGTCCCTGTTTTTTAATACCTACGGATGCTCCGTACCAGACATGTACCACTGGCATATAGCCCCCTGGCATCATTCTATATTCTTACTGCTTCTGGATCTTCATGGTCAGACCGATACGTTTCTTTGCCATATCTACGGTGAGTACCTGCACATCCACGATATCTCCGACGCTGACAGCTTCCAACGGATGCTTGATGTAACGATCTGTGATCTGGGAGATATGCACCAGTCCGTCCTGATGGACACCGATATCCACGAACACACCGAAGTCAATGACATTACGCACGGTTCCCTTTAAGATCATACCGGGTTTTAAATCCTTCATATCCAGGACATCACTGCGCAGGATCGGTTTCGGCATATCGTCTCTGGGATCTCTGCCCGGCTTCTCCAGTTCCTTCAGAATATCTGTCAACGTGATCTCACCAATGCCCAGTTCCTCTGCTAAAAGCTTCTTATTTTTAATACGCTTCTCCAGACCGGACATATCCTTTGCATCATTTACTGCATTTTTAGCTACAGGTGCCGTCTGCTTTGCAGAGGTCTGCGCAGAATTGTCAAAAGTCACACCGCCCATGGCCGCTGCGAGAGCCTTGCCCATAGCGGTATTGGTATTGTGTACCCGAACTGCTTTACCTTTCTGTTCTTCCCGCTTCTTCGGTGCATTGACTGTGCCGTTACCATTCTTCTGTCCGTCTGCCTGCGCAGCGCTGCTCCTGCCGGAAGCTTTTTTTGCAGCCGCCTGCTTCTGGGCTTCCTTAATATCTTCCATGGTCAGTCCCAGCTTCTCCATCAACTGTTCTGCAGCTTCATAGGACTCGGGATGGACACTTGTGGCATCCAGCGGATTCTTGCCATCCGGGATCCTCAGGAAACCGGCACACTGCTCATACGCCTTAGGCCCCAGCTTCGGTACCTTTAACAGCTGTTTTCTGTTTACAAAACGTCCGTTATTTTCTCTATAATCCACGATATTCTTCGCAATCGTCTTGTTAATACCGGAGACATATTCGAGTAAAGATGCGGATGCGGTATTCAGATCCACGCCGACTTTATTAACGCTGTCCTCTACCACGCCGCTTAAGGCATCGCTTAACTTTTTCTGATTCATATCATGCTGGTACTGACCGACACCGATGGACTTGGGATCGATCTTCACCAGTTCTGCCAGGGGATCCTGTAATCTTCTGGCGATGGATGCAGCACTTCTCTGTCCCACGTCAAAATTAGGAAATTCTTCTGTCGCCAGCTTACTTGCGGAGTATACGGAAGCACCTGCTTCGTTGACGATCACATACTGTACCGGGCGATCCAGTTCCTTCAACAGCTCTACGATTACCTGCTCGGACTCTCTGGAAGCTGTACCGTTTCCTACAGAAATTAAATCCACATTATATTTTTTGATCAGTTTCTTCAGCTCGGCTTTTGACTCCTCCACCTTATTCTGAGGTGCTGTAGGGAAGATCACTTTTGTATCCAACACTTTTCCGGTAGCATCTACCACTGCCAGTTTACAGCCGGTACGGAACGCCGGATCCCAGCCTAAGACCACTTTTCCTGCGATAGGTGGCTGCAACAGCAGCTGCTCTAAATTTTTGCCGAAGACATTGATAGCTCCGTCCTCTGCCTTTTCTGTCAGATCGTTACGGATCTCTCTTTCAATAGCGGGTGCTATTAAACGATCATAGCTGTCTTCCACTGCAGCACAGATTACCGGTGTGGTATACTCATTTTCCTTCGTGATCAGCTTTTTCTCCAGATAACGCAGAATACGCTCTTCCGGCGCATTGACTTTTACAGTCAGTACTTTTTCTGCCTCTCCACGGTTCAATGCCAGTACTCTGTGACCTGCAATCTTCTTCACAGGCTCTTCAAAATTGTAATACATCTCGTAGACGCTCTGAGCCTTCTCATCCTTCGCAGTACCGGTCACAATGCCTTCCTCTACGGTGATATTACGGATGTAAAGACGATGATCCGCATCGTCGGAGATCATCTCGGCAATAATATCCTGTGCTCCCTGCAATGCTTCCTCCGGAGTCTTTACTTCTTTTTCTTCGGAAACATACTTGGCCGCCTCGTTAAGCACCGGTTCTGTTGCCTCCTGGCGCAGAATGTATTCTGCCAGAGGTTCCAGTCCCTTCTCCTTTGCAATACTGGCACGGGTCTTTCTTTTGGGCCGATAGGGTCGGTACAGATCCTCTACCACTACCAGCGTCTGAGCTGCCAGAATCTTCTCCTTTAACTCATCGGTAAGTTTTCCCTGTTCCTCGATGCTCTTCAGCACCTGCTCCTTTTTATCTTCCAGACTTCTCAGATAGGTCAGTCTCTCATCGAGATTACGCAGCTGCTCGTCGTTCAGAGACCCGGTGACCTCCTTACGATAACGGGAGATGAAAGGGATGGTATTTCCCTCATCGATCAGCTTCACCGCAGCTTCCACCTGCCATTTTTCTACCTGAAGTTCTTCTTTGATTTTCTGTATAATATCCATAGTTCCTCCTGATGGCCTGTTGCCATTTTGTTTTGCGCATGGGTATATTATACTGGAAATCGGAAGTTTTCTCAATCTTTTCATTTTTATTTCATTTGCTTATTACAGGAAAAAATGGTACAGTACTTAATATAAGCGCGGCAGACAAATTCACCACATGCCGCCCGGAAATGAGGCTTTCTATGGATTATTATCAGAATCAGAACAACGAAATGAATCAAAATATACCGCAGATCGATCCGAAATACAGGGGTTTATCGATCGCTTCTATGGTCTGCGGCATCTGTTCCCTGATATTATGCTGCACAGGACTGCTGTCCATCCCTGCCGGTGCTCTTGGCATTCTCTTCGCAATGCTTACCAGAAAAAAGGGACAGCGTATGAGCAGTATGTGTGTCGCCGGGATCTGGCTGTCCTGTGTGGGACTGGCGCTCGGTATCTTCATCACGATCAGCAGCATTGTCACGGTATTTACCGATCCTTCTTATAGGAATATGCTGGATCAGATGTACCAGCAGATGTACGGTGTCGATATGGAAGGATTCTGGCAGTCGTACCTGTAAGACATGCCGGTATTTTCCGATGGATTCTGTGGTTACGAAATCGGACCCCGGACCAGCCGGAATAACCAATAGAACGAAATAATAAAAAGAAAAGAGGATTTCTATGACACAATATACATCCAGAGCCCAACTCAAAGAAAAAGCCAGAGATCAGATGGCAGGGCATTACGGCAATGCCATCCTGCTGTCCATCTGCCGGAGTCTGATCGTATTTTCCCTCACCTTTACCGTCAGCATGACCTTCACTATGATCCTTACCGTACGGACAATTATGGGAGGAAGCGCAGAGACATCTCTGACGGAATATCTGCTTTTGACGGCGACTACGACTTTATTGTCGATCTTTGCCGGAGTGTTTCAGACCGGCATTACATTATTCTATCTGAATACTGCCTGCAACAGGCCTGCTGTAACCGCCAATCTATTCTACGGCTTCAAATACTTATTCAAAAAATCGCTTGGGATCTCCGCAGTACTGATCCTGCTGAATACGGCATGTACACTTCCTTTTGATATTTGCTATTTTCTCCTGCGGTCAGGGAAAGGCTTTGATACCATAACCATGGCAATCCTGTACATTGTGCTTATGGTCATCGGTATGTGTATCTATATTCCGTTATCCCTTGGTTTATCCCAGGCTTACTATTTACTGTTGGATTTCCCCCAGTATAATGCCATGGAGCTGATGAAATTAAGCTTCCGCATTATGAAGGGACATAAATGGGAGCTGTTCTGCTTACAAATGAGTTTCCTGCCACTGGGATTTCTGTGTTTGCTGAGCTTTGGTATCGGGAGCCTATGGCTGGTGCCATATATGAACATGACCCAGACCTTATATTTTCTGGATCTGATGCAGAACGAACGCCAATAACGGATATTTATTATGATTATAATGTATGCAAAAACACATTCCATAAGTCAAACGCCTATGGAATGTGTTTTATATTTTGTCTACTATGAATTCTCTGTCTTCTTATCTCCCTGCACACTGAGCCATTTCAGATAGCCATTGATGAAGATATCCAGTCCGCCGTCCAACACAGCGTCCACATTACCTGTCTCCACATCGGTACGGTGATCCTTGACCAGTGTGTACGGCTGTAATACATAGGAACGGATCTGGTTGCCCCAGCCGATCTCCTTGACTTCGCCGCGGATATCCGACAGCTTCTCGGCATTTGCTTCCTTTTTTAACAGATACAGCTTGGCTTTCAGCATCTGCATAGCCTTATCCTTGTTCTGGAACTGGCTTCGTTCGTTCTGACACTGCACTACTGTTCCCGTCGGGATATGGGTGATACGGATAGCAGATGATGTCTTGTTTATGTGCTGACCACCGGCACCACTGCTTCGATAAGTATCAATGCGCAGATCCTTCTCATCAATATCCACATCCAGATCTCCTTCGATATCCGGCATAACATCCAGAGATACAAAGGATGTCTGACGCTTGCCCTGGGCATTGAAAGGAGAGATACGCACCAGACGGTGTACCCCCTTCTCCGACTTCAGATAGCCATAGGCATTCTGACCATTGACCTGGAAAGTCACTGACTTGATCCCGGCCTCATCACCATCCAGGTAGTCCAGTACTTCAATGGTAAAGCCCTTGCGCTCCGCCCAACGGGTATACATACGATACAGCATACCGCACCAGTCACAGCTCTCGGTACCGCCGGCACCGGCATTGAGCTTTAAGATCGCATTGTTCTTATCATATTCTCCGGACAATAGGGTACCGATCCTAAGTTCGTCGAATTCCCTGATGAATTCATCCAGTTCTCCGCGGATTTCCGGGATCAGAGACTCATCGTTCTCCTCATATCCCATGTCGATCAGAGTCAGAATATCATCGTACTGTGTAGAAAGCTTATCACACTCTCCCACCGTATCCTTCAGGTTCTTCAGTTCTTTCATTTTCTGGTTGGAACGCTCCGGGTCATCCCAGAATCCGGGAGCCTCCATCTCACGTTCCATTTCTTCGATCCGCTTTGCCTTGTTAGCAAGGTCAAAGTGAATCCCTCACTTCCGCTAAAGGTGTTTCGTAGGACAGAATTTCTGTCTTCATCTGATCTAATTCAACCACTTAACGTCACCTACTTTCTTATTCTATTATTTTCTATTATCGTAATTCTCACTTTTTACGGCAGGCACACCGTCTGTCCGCGCTGCCGCACTGTCTTCCGCTGTCGTCAGAAAACATTAGGCCTTCCGTCCGCAGCAGTTCTTGTATTTTTTACCGCTTCCGCAGGGGCAGGGATCATTCGGGTACACCTTTGCATTTTCACGCTTTACAGGTCCCTTCGGTAAGGAATCGTCCTTGTTCGTGCCGGTGATCTTCGCCTGCTGCTCACGCTCTACCTTCTGTTCGATCTTGATATGGAACAGAAGTCTCACAGTCTCTTCCCGGATGTTCTGGGTCATCTCATCGAACATCTCGTAACCGCTCATCTTGTACTCTACCAGAGGATCTCTCTGTCCGTATGCCTGTAAGCCCACGCCCTGACGCAGCTGCTCCATGTCGTCGATATGATCCATCCACTTACGGTCGATAACCTTCAGCAGAACCACACGCTCCAGCTCACGGATGGCTTCGGGTTCGGGGAACTCGGCCTCTTTTGCTTCGTACAGCTTCACAGCTTCTTCCTTTAACTGCTGCTTCAAGCTGTTCTTCTTGGGCTTCTTCACACGCTCCGGTGTCA
Source organism: Waltera intestinalis (assembly GCF_009695995.1). GTDB lineage: Bacteria > Bacillota > Clostridia > Lachnospirales > Lachnospiraceae > Acetatifactor > Acetatifactor intestinalis. Next base: position 16,534 of record NZ_VUMU01000021.1, on the reverse strand, counting down.
GAGGCTGTAACGGGATCGTAGGAATGAGCAGGGTATTTAACTCATTGAAATCCCAGTCGGAGATATCTGCGTCGTCATTGATACAGATATCTACACAGTTCTCGGTAATATCGGTGATCATCTTGTAGATCACATCGCGCATGCTCTCGCCGTTCAGTACCCGCAGACGCTCCTCGTAGATGATCTCTCTCTGTTCACTCATGACACGGTCATACTCTAACAGATTCTTACGGATACCGTAGTTATTGCTCTCGATCTTTTTCTGTGCGGATTCGATGGCATTGGTCAATGCCTTGTGCTCGATCTCCTGTCCTTCGGGGATACCTAAGGTATTGAACATACTGATCAGGCGCTCGGAACCGAACAGTCTCATCAGATCGTCTTCCAGAGAGATGTAGAACTTGGACTCACCGGGATCTCCCTGACGTCCGGAACGACCACGCAGCTGATTATCAATACGTCTGGACTCATGACGCTCGGTACCGATGATCTTCAGTCCGCCGGCGGCTCTCGCTTCATCATCCAGCTTGATATCCGTACCACGACCTGCCATGTTGGTAGCGATGGTTACCGCACCGTGTACACCGGCATCGGCTACGATCTCTGCTTCCAGTTCATGGAATTTTGCATTCAGGACCTTGTGCTGGATGCCGCGCTTAGTCAGCATTCTGCTCAGTTCCTCACTGGCTTCGATAGTGATAGTACCTACCAGTACAGGCTGTCCTGTGGCATGTGCTTCCTCTACCGCATTCACGATAGCGTTCAGCTTCTCTCTCTTCGTCTTGTATACAGCATCCTGCAGATCCTTACGGATAACGGGACGGTTCGTAGGGATCACAACAACATCCATGCCGTAGATCTCACGGAACTCGGTCTCCTCAGTGAGAGCTGTACCGGTCATACCACACTTTTTATCGAATAAATTAAAGAAGTTCTGGAAGGTAATGGATGCAAGCGTCTTACTTTCTCTCTTCACCTTTACATGCTCTTTTGCTTCGATTGCCTGATGCAGACCGTCGGAATAACGGCGTCCCGGCATGATACGTCCGGTAAATTCATCGACGATCAGTACCTGGTCATCTTTTACCACGTAATCCTTATCACGGAACATCAGATTATGGGCACGCAATGCCAGAATGATATTATGCTGGATCTCCAGGTTCTCGGGATCAGCGAAGTTATCAATGTGGAAGAATCTCTCAACCTTCTCCATACCTGCTGCGGTCAGGTTGATGATCTTATCCTTTTCGTTAACGACGAAGTCTCCGGTCTCTTCCTGTACCACACCCATAATGGCATCCATCTTGGTCAGTTCCTGTACATCATCACCGCGCTTCATCTGACGTGCCAGCAGATCACACATCTCGTACAGAGCTGTGGACTTGCCGCTCTGTCCGGAAATGATCAGAGGGGTTCTCGCTTCATCGATCAGTACGGAGTCCACCTCATCGATAATGGCATAATGCAGTCCACGCAGAACCAGCTGTTCCTTGTAAATAACCATGTTATCACGCAGATAATCAAATCCCAGCTCGTTGTTGGTAACATAAGTGATATCACACTTGTAAGCTTCCTGTCTCTCCTCGGAGGTCATGCTGTTGAGTACCACACCGACCTTCAGTCCCAGGAACTCATGTACCTGCCCCATCCACTCCGCGTCACGCTTCGCCAGATAGTCATTGACGGTAACGACATGGACCCCCTTGCCTTCCAAAGCATTCAGATAAGCAGGAAGGGTAGACACCAGTGTCTTACCTTCACCGGTACGCATCTCTGCGATACGTCCCTGATGCAGGATGATACCACCGATCAGCTGTACTCTGTAGTGCTCCATGTTCAGAACACGCTTTGCAGCCTCTCTTACGGTTGCATAAGCCTCCGGAAGCAGATCGTCCAGAGTCTCTCCCTCGGTCAGACGCTTCTTATACTCCTCGGTCTTACCCCGCAGTTCCTCATCGGAAAGTGCCTGCATTGTAGGGCGGAGTGCCTCGATCTTGTCTACCAGAGGTTCAATACGCTTCAGTTCTCTGGAACTGTGCGTGCCAAATATCTTCTCAATAACGCTCATTTTTTCCTCGTTTCCACACCCTTTTGACAATAAAATGTCCATGGGTCTTCGCATAATTCAAAGGTTATTGTAGCAGATTTTCCTCTATGTTTCAACCTTTCAATGTGCCCATAGGCGTGAAAAGACTGTAAAAATTTTATGAACAGGATGTGGGCTGCGCATTGACTGCCAAAATTGACAGTATTGCTGAAAATTATTATAATGAATTCAGTTAATTTCTTTTCATGACAAGGAGCGTAATACTTATGAAAAGGCTGTCTATCACCCAACTGGTTCCCGGCATGACCGTCGCCGAAGACGTCTATGATCTGGACCATGAGCTTCTGATACAAAAAGGGACCATCCTTACGGATAAACTGATCACCAAGCTGGATCTGTACGGTATCCTCACCATTTTTGCCGAGGATATCATACAACCCGTGCGGCCTGCTGAGGATTCCACTGACACTGAGCTCTCTTACTCCGAGCGCATTAAGAGTTCTCCGGAATTTCAACTGTTCAAGACAGATTTTGAAAATGATGTTGAACTGTTCCGGGAAAATATGAATCTCGTGATTCAAAAAAATACCTCTTTAGATGTGAATACCCTATTGAAGAACACCATGGCCATCGTGGCTAATCATTCCGGCAGCATCAGCATTCTGGACATGCTTCAGAACATGCGTGAATATGATGATTCCACCTACACTCACAGTCTGAATGTTGCCCTGATCTGCAACATACTGGCCGGATGGCTGAAGCTGTCTGACGAGAAAGTTGAGCTGGCCACTGCCTGTGGTCTGTTCCATGATATCGGCAAACTGCTGATACCTTATTCTATCATTTCAAAACCGGGAAAGCTGTCCGAGGAAGAATTTGCAACGATCAAAAAGCATCCCACCCTGGGTTACCAGCTTCTCCTGTCCCAGGATGTGGATGATCATGTGAAAAATGCTGCTCTCATGCATCACGAACGTAGCGACGGCAGCGGTTATCCTTTGAAATTAAAAGGCAATCAGATCGACCCTTATGCAAGAATCGTGGCTATTGCCGATGTCTACGATGCCATGACCGCTGCCCGCTGTTACAGAGGACCTTTGTGTCCATTCCGTGTCATCGAGATGTTCGAGGCAGAAGGCTTCCAGAAATACGATGTCTCCATCCTGCTTCCTTTTCTGGAAAATGTGGTCAATTCCTGTCTGCAGAACCATTGTCTGTTAAGCGATGGGCGGAAAGGGACGATCATTTATATCAACAAAGACAAGCTCTCCCGGCCTGTCGTACAATGTGGCGGAGAGTATGTGAACCTGGCGGACCAGCCGGATTTAGAGATTGTGCGTCTGCTTTAAGTTATTCAGGTATCAGCCATACAGGACTTTAGGCTGCATTGTGTTGTAGATGTCGCATGCAGCGTTTCTTTCCATAAAAGCAGCATCTACAGAATGGAGTTATTTATGTCAGACAAGACTTCCTTGCATTATTATGTCAATATGCCCGGAAATACCCTTCCGGGCACTTCTTTTTCTACTATTACTGAAGCACTGACCGCCCTGACGGATTCATCCTGCTTATCATGCGAAAAGCAGTTCCCGGCTCCCGTTTCTGATCTGCCTCCTGTGATCGTACACATCGGGGAGGGTATTTATCGGGAAAAATTAATCATCACCAGACCAAATGTCACCTTCGAAGGGGCCGGTGCAGACAAGACTATTCTCGTCTACGGAGATGCCGCCTTTGATCTTATGCCTGAGGGAGATAAACGCGGAACCTTCCGCACCGCTTCCGTCCGGATCGACACCCATGATTTTACTGCAAAACATCTGACTTTTCAGAATGATTCCGGTTTCGGACATACCGTAGGGCAGGCGCTGGCGGTCTATGTAGACGGTGACCGCAATGCTTTTTATGACTGCCGTTTTCTTGGCAGCCAGGACACGGTCTTCGATGCACCTCTGCCGTTAAAAGAGGCGCAGCCCGGAGGCTTCAAGGGGCCCGGAGAATTCAAGCCCCGCACGATTGGACGTCATTATTATGAAAACTGTTTTATTCAGGGAGATGTGGATTTCATCTTCGGCAGCGGCATCGCCTGGTTTGAGCATTGTACGATCTACTCGAAGCTTCCCGGAGACCGGGTCCCTCCGGAAAGTCCGGAGGATGAAGTGATCTACGGCTATGTGACCGCAGCCTCCACTCCCATGGAAGAACCCTACGGCTATGTCTTCCATGAATGCAGCCTGGAGAGCGACTGTCCTCCCCATTCCATCTACCTGGGACGTCCCTGGAGAGAATGGGCGAAGACCGTATTCTTACACTGTGAACTGGGGGCACACATCCATCCCGTCGGCTGGCAGGACTGGAAGAAACCCCATGGACATTTCTATTACGGAGAATACGCTTCCTACGGTCCCGGTGCTTCCCCTGCTACCCGCGCTGACTTTTCCCACCAGCTGACGGATGCGGAGGCTGCGGAGTATACCGTGAAACATGTAATGAAAGGATGGGAACCACAGAGTTTGATGTAATCCGTTGTGAAAGGAGTTCCGACATCTATGTATCAGGAAGCATTGTCCCGCCAGCTGGCACTGGACTACTGTTGCAGTCCTGCTGATGTGGCAGATTCAAAAAATCATTTTACAATTTATGTACCGCAGGAGGGACGCCGCCGTTTTCAGGAACAGACGGTTTGCAGGTTAAAGATTGCTGTCGTCAATGGGAAATTATTAGTTACCGGTTCCGAAGAAATTGTGGCAGAATGTCGGAAACGTTATGCTGATGTGACGGGAGAATGGTTTTTTGACATGAAGCGGCTTCGGGAATTGGAGGAATTGCTGGCTCCCTTCGGTGCCCATATTGCACAGGTACATCCTTTTTTTCTGCCGGAGTCTGGTGGCATAGCTTCTTCTGACCTTCCTTCGGCTTTGCTACCTGATGCCCGGGATTTTGAACTGATACGATATGATCAGGATGCTATTCTACAATTTCGTGGTGATGATCGTTTTGATCAAGCATTTGCTTTCGATCCGGATGCACCGGATGTTTTGGGCATGGCTGCGGTAAAGGACGGTGAGATTCTCGGTATGGCTGGCGCCAGCGCTGACAGTCCCCTGTTCTGGCAGATTGGGATCAATGTAGCTCCCCACGCCAGAGAAATGCATGTGGGATCGACATTAGTAAGACTTCTGGCTCAGGATATTTTGGCTCAAGGTACAATTCCTTATTATGGAACAAGCATGTCCCACATTGCTTCCCAACGGGTAGCACACCGCGCCGGATTCGCTGTGGCGTGGGCAGAATTGATCACGGAAGAAGTAAGGTAAATTGAAAGTTACCACGCAAAAACCGCTGCAGGCTTGCGCCCACAGCGGTTTTATTTCTCTCAGCTTACTGCTGAGCCACATCCTTCATGGAGAAGCTGATTCTTCCCATCTTATCCTTGCCCAGGCATACTACTGTTACTACGTCTCCCAGGGTCAGGACATCTTCTACATGGTTGATTCTCTCCTTAGCGATCTTGGAGATGTGTACCATGCCTTCCTTACCGGGTGCGAACTCGATGAATGCACCGAATTCCTTGATGCTTACTACCTTGCCCTTGAAGATCTGACCTTCCTCGAAGTCAGTTGTGATGATCTTCACCATCTCCAGAGCCTTATCCATCATTTCCTTATCGGTACCGCAGATAGATACCTTACCGTCATCGGTGATATCGATCTTCACACCGGTACGTGCAATGATCTCATTGATGGTCTTACCACGCTGACCTACTACATCACCGATTCTGTCGGGATCGATCTGAATGGAGATGATCTTGGGAGCGTACTTGCCAACCTCTGTTCTGGGAGCAGAGATTGCAGGCTTCATGCAGGTATCCATGATGAACAGTCTTGCATCACGGCATCTTGCGATAGCACCTTCTACGATAGGTCTGGTCAGACCGTGGATCTTAATATCCATCTGAATAGCGGTAATACCTTCGGTAGTACCGGTTACCTTAAAGTCCATATCTCCGAAGAAGTCTTCCAGTCCCTGGATATCGGTCAACAGTACGAAATCGTCATCGGTCTCGCCGGTTACCAGACCACAGGAGATACCTGCTACCATCTTCTTGATGGGTACACCTGCTGCCATCAGGGACATGCAGGAAGCACAGGTGGAAGCCATGGAGGTAGATCCGTTGGATTCAAAAGTCTCAGATACGGTACGAATTGCATAAGGGAACTCGTCCTCACTGGGCAGTACGGGGATCAGGGCTCTCTCAGCCAGAGCACCGTGACCGATCTCACGTCTTCCGGGTCCGCGGGAAGGCTTGGTCTCACCTACGGAATAGGAAGGGAAGTTATAATGATGCATATATCTCTTGCTTACTTCGTTCTCATCCAGACCATCGATCTTCTGCTGCTCGGACAGAGGTGCCAAAGTACATACATTACAGATCTGGGTCTGTCCACGGGTGAACATAGCGGAACCATGTACACGGGGGATGATATCTACCTCTGCTGCCAGAGGACGGATCTGGGTGATCGCACGGCCATCGGGACGCTTGTGATCCTTCAGGATCATCTTACGAACGGTCTTCTTCTCATACTGATATACAGCCTCACCTAAGATAGCCAGCCACTCTTCGTTCTCAGCGAAAGCCTCGGTCAGCTTGTCAGTGATCACGCGGATGTTCTCCTCACGGGTCTGCTTGTCATCGGTAAATACTGCCTCTTCCATCTCCGCAGGAGATACGATCTCCTTCATAGCCTCGAACATTTCAGCGGGAACAGCACAGCTGGTGTACTCGTGCTTCTTCTTGCCGACTTCTGCTACAATCTTGTCAATGAAAGCGATGATGGTCTGGTTCACTTCGTGAGCCTTGTAGATAGCTTCGATCATGGTAGCCTCAGGAATCTCATTAGCACCTGCTTCGATCATGATCACTTTCTCTCTGGTAGAAGCAACGGTCAGGTTCAGATCGCCCTTCTTCCACTGCTCCTGGCTGGGATTGATGATGAACTCGCCATCGATCATGCCTACCTGGGTCATAGCGCAGGGACCATCAAAAGGAATATCAGAAATGCAGGTAGCGATAGCAGCACCGATCATTGCTACCAGCTCGGGACGACACTCGGGATCTACGCTCATTACCATGTTGTTCAGGGTTACGTCGTTACGGTAATCCTTGGGGAACAGGGGACGCATAGGTCTGTCGATGACACGGCTGGTCAGAATAGCGTTCTCGCTTGCCTTGCCCTCTCTCTTATTGAAGCCGCCGGGGATCTTACCCACAGCGTACATTTTCTCTTCGTACTCTACACTCAGAGGGAAGAAATCGATACCGTCTCTGGGCTTCTCGGAAGCGGTTGCAGTACAGAGAACAGTGGTATCACCATAGTGCATGAATGCACATCCGTTTGCCTGCTTACCTACACGGTTGATATCAACCACCAGAGGTCTGCCTGCAAGATCCATCTTGTAACTTTGATACATAAATTCCTCCTATCCATCGTACGTGACTTTATCTTTTGTGTTCCTCATGGGACACTCTTATCACTCTACGATATAAATAATTTAATAAATATTTCCACGGTCTGGAGGATTACCGAAACTACTGAAAAATTCATGTTGTTGCTCCCAACATACCCTTTTCAGCGGTCTCGGGGCTCACTTCCATACCGCTTGTTACCCAAAGCAATGACAGAGTATCTATCATCACATACACAGAGAAAGCGGAGCGCCGATGTAATCGGCAGACCCCGCTCACCAGTCAGCATTATTTTCTTAAGCCAAGCTTCTCGATTAATGCACGATATCTCTCGATATCCTTCTTCTTCAGGTAATCCAGAAGACCACGTCTCTGACCTACCATCTTCAGCATACCACGACGAGAATGATGATCCTTGGGGTTCTCCTTCAGATGATCGGTAAGCTCCTGGATTCTTGCAGTCAGGACTGCTACCTGTACCTCAGGTGAACCGGTGTCACCGGGGGTTCTTGCATACTCGTTCATGATGGCTGTTTTCTTTTCCTTAGAAATCATTTCTTTTTCCTCCTGTTTTTTAACCGCCTGATACTAAGACTAAGGTCGGAGTGTCCGTAATCTGAGCATCGGCTAATCATACTGTTTCAATATAGCACAATAATCTTCTGTTGTAAATACACTTTTTATTTTCTGGCAGCACGTTTCTGTACTTTTTCTTCGTACATCAGGCTGTCGGCCTGTTTTACATAATCCGCAAAGGTCAGATTGCTGTCCGGATCCGTCACTACAGTTCCGATACTCATGGTCAGCGGGAATGGCAGATTCTGTGCTTTTCCCTCCGCCTCCAGTGTTCTGCGGATCCTATGGACCAGATCTCTCGAGGCTTCATCGGACTGATGCGTCTGCACCACGACGAATTCATCGCCGCCGGTTCTGGCAGGCACCGCATCACGGCTACTGCACTGCATCAGTGCCCTGGCTGCCGCACAGATAGCCATATCGCCATATTCATGACCGAACGTATCATTGATATATTTCAGCCTGTCCAGATCCACAAACAGTATCAGCAGTTTCCGATGATTCCGTTTTGAGATCCGGAAGGCTTTCTCTCCTAACTGTTGGTATCCCATTCGATTGTATATACCGGTCAGGGTATCCATGATATACAGCGAGGATAATTTTTTATTCATATATTCGAGCATTTCTTTTTTATGAAGGTTCTCCATGGAACGGGTCAATGCGTTCATGATCTGGAACAAATACTGCTTCTCCATAAGATAGACCGCATTACGGATGACCACATAGCCCACCGTACGCTCTCCGAAATGCAGCGGCAGGAACAGAAAATCCTGTCCCGGCTTCGGATAGTCAAATGTGGGGAAGATTCCGTCCACTTCCTGTCTGTCCAGATCCAGCCTCTGGTCTCTCTCATAGGCAAAGGTCATCTGCATCTGTCTCGGATAACCGTGTATATAAAAGCCTTCGTCAGAAGGTGCCGCATCCAGGTGAATACTCTTCTCCGCCTCTTTCTTATAAGCATTCAGATGATCATCCAATACAAGATACATAGCATCGCATTTCAGGGAAGGAATGCATTGAGGGATACAATACATCATCTCCTCCACCGTATTGCATTGCATCATTTCCGCTTCCATGGAGAGTACTTCCTCATCGAATTCTTCGCTCTCCACACTGTACATGATCTGATCCTTCAGATGCCCCCTGGCATCCCGGCTGCTGCCCTTTCCACAGCCGCAGCTCTCCTGCCACAGCATTTCCGTTTCGGTAAAATTGTATTTTGGTACATTCTCCCCAGCCCAGAGCCGTAGGAGTATATCCATCCCCTGGTAAGCAGCTTCTTCCCGGATATGTCCCACAGTTGTAATGCTGGGTGTGTAGAAGCCAGCCTTGTCAAAATTATCAAATCCGGTGATACAAAAATCATCCGGTGCATGAAATCCCATCTGTGCCGCGGCTTCACATACCGCGACCGCCACATTGTCATTAATGCAGATTATAGCATCCGGAAGCTCCTTGTGCAGATTCCATAGATGTTTATAACCTTCCAGTCCGCTCCTATAATCAAAGGAACCGTACCAGATATCGTCCTTGCCGATCTTTATCTTATGTTCTTTGGCATAATCCAGCATTCCCTGCAGACGGCAGCTGCTTTCATAATTATTCTGTGCTCCCACTAGCAGCCAGAACTTTTTGCAGTCATGCACCTCATGAAGATGTGCGATAACCTGCTTCATGGCAGAATAATTATCGATCCCCACATAATAAAAATCTTCCAGTTCATTGGCAATAGATACCACCGGACGTCCCGATCGCTTTGCATTGCTGATCACTTCTGCAAGTACCGCCGAAGAACTGATATTATTTAATTCCAGAATAATTCCGTCAAAATCGGACAGCTCCGGCAGATTGTAAATATTGTACTCTGCCCTATTGTATCCGGCATCCCGGCTCCAGTTACCTGTACTATTGAAAATGTACAGATTGACATCCTCTCCGGTCTCCTGAATCCTCTGCAGAATTCCCGCCGGCCATGCATATGTGAACAAACGTCTCCAACCGTCCGTGATCAAAGCTACTTTACGCATACCCATCACCCAATTAGTTTCATTCTATTTGCTGTTATATCCAATTCAGCATCATCTATGACACATAAAAATAGTATCACAGTTCCCATGGAAACGCAATTATAAAAGCGCTTCCGGATATCCATCTTCGGGATACCAAAAAGGCATTGCCCGCCACCAGACGCACAATGCCTTTACACTTTAAATTTTTCCCTATATCAATCCTGAATTACGCGGACACATTTCACGGGAGTACGGTATTTATAGCTGCTGATCTTGATACCGGTCTTCGGACTGCTGGCATGGATGACCTGTCCTCCGCCGATATAGATTGCTACATGGTTGATGTTACCTTTGCCGTTACCGTAGAAGATCAGATCTCCGGGCTTTAAATCCGAAGCGCTGATCTTCGTTCCTTCATTCGCCTGCGCTCTGGAAGAATGACTTAGGGTAATACCATATTTTTTGAACACTGCCAGTACAAAACCGGAGCAGTCAGCACCCTTGGTCAGGCTGGTCCCTCCCCAGACATAAGGGTTACCCACGAATTGTTTCGCATATTCCACCAGGTCTACGCGCACATCGGATACACCCTGGCCGTAGAGCAGTTCCGTCATGGTAATAGCGGTATCCAGCTTCTCCTCCACTGTGACAAATTCCTGGGACACATAAGCATCCTCGCCATCGATGGAGATCTTCACCCAACCGTCTGCACCGGTCTCCACATATTCCATTTCCTCGCCCTGTCCTACCTGCGTCACGATCTCGCTGGAGGTGTTGGGTTCCTGACGTACATTCAGTCCGTCCGTATTGGCAATTGCCACCGTATGTACCAGCTGTGCCGCACGGATCGTAGCCTCCGGTCCTGTGTGTAAGAACTCCCGGCTTACATAGCCTTCCACTTCACCGGACTTGATATGGCACCAGCCGTCCTTCGTCTCGATGACTTCACATGCAGCATCCTTGGGCAGCTTACCCACCAGCTTACCGTCTGTAGAGGGCACTGCTCTGATATTCAGATTGCCGGACTCTACATTGGCTACACCGATATTCGTATATCCCCAGGAAGCTCCCTGCGCATCCTGGGCGATCTGAATGTATTCTTCCAGGGAACGTTCCATTTCCAAAACCGACGCCACACCACCGGATGCCATCAGAGCGCTGCTTTCTGCCGCCGATGCCGGTATCGGAGATACCAGTACACAAAGTGCCATTCCCATTGCAATTATTCTTATCTGTCTGTTTTTCTTATTTTTTATCATAAAAACCTTTCAGTTAAATTCCTTTTACGAATTTGTTACAAATTTATTACATCACGATATTGATTATAGCCTCCACCTCTTACTATGTCAACCCATTCCGGACATTTCCTATATCTTCCTTTTGCTCTTATAGCTTCCCTAACTATCTCCCTCGATCTCCCTGCCTTCTCTTCCCGCCTGCTCGATCAGCGTCTTCTCCACATCGGTCTCATAATTTTTAATAGACACTTCCACGGGTGTCGGATCCTTCGTCAACCGCCTGCCTCCGATATGATTGAAGAACACAATGATACCTGCCGCCAGTCCCACAGAATATGCCACTTCCAGCGTATTCATTCCTCCGGGTTCCGCACCCATGCACATTCGGTACACCCCGGTAAATACTTCGTTGATCCCCACATCATTATGGTATGCCATAATAGTAAATGCCGTCCCGAAGAAGCTGATCAGGCACACGAACGCAGCCTTACTCCACTGCCACCAGCCTTTGTACCGATCCACACTGATCCATTCCACCAGTACATCTGTCTCTCCTACCACCTGCACATCTATTTCCGGACAGAGTTCCTCCATGAGACGCACCAGCTTCAGGCAGCTGATCACGCAGCGTTTTTCGCCTTCTTTCGGAAAATGGCAGACCTTGATGGCATTTAATTTTGCCGACAGTACTTTGTCCCGGCAACGGACCTCCGCTACATCCTTCAGCAATACATCCTGTGCCTGAACCTCCGCATTTCTGTCACATTTCAGATAAACCAACTGCTGTTTCATACTTATTGCACCGTCCTGTAAAATTCTGTTGCAAAATACAGCAGGGAACCGCATAATTTCCCCGCAGCCATACCTAAGATTGCCCATCCCAGACCATGCCGGAACGAAATCCTTCTCGCAAAAATAGGAATACTGTCCAGCATCTCCGCGATAGCCAGTGCCAGGCATCCGATAAACATCCCGGAAAAAAATCCGAAGACTGCCTGTGCCGCTACCCCCGTTGCCATCCACAGCCTCATTTTCTCCGGAAACCGCTCCTGCAAAAAGCTCCCCCACTGACTGTATTCCGGAAAAACAGTAGCGAAACACCCTGCCAGCGTCCCGAAGATCACCATTTCTTCATACAACAATACATAACGGGCCGTGTGCGTTTTCCCTGCAAATCTTGGAATCAGTCCCACCGCCACCAGCACCGTAAACACTCCCGCCGCCGACAGCAGACCGTAACTGGCTCCTGCTGCTATAAGCAATAATTGTCTGATCAGCATTCCCGTTCCCCTTTCGTAAAGTTTCGCTTCCGGCAGTTAGCAAAGGATCTGCAAATGATCTTTTTCTGCACACAATAGAATATCCCAAAACAGAAAATCATATACGGATGGCACTTTTTTCCAAAATGTGCTATACTATCTTTATATATGTGCAGACGCTGCCCCACTTACTGTTTGCGCCGTTTTGAGTGAAGAATTTTAGATTTCAAAATATATGTGAGGTTTTACAACTATGAATACAGCAGATACGACTGAAAATACAGAAAAAAAGACGAGTGCACTTCCCGCGAAAAAAGTCTCAGATTCCGAGACACATCAGCTGCATGTGGTCATTCATCCGGATATCAACGGTTTCGGGCGCCTGTTCGGCGGACGACTGTTAGAGTGGATCGACGAAGTAGCCGGTGCCACCGCCAGACGTCACTGCGGCAGAGACGCCACCACCGTAGCCATCGACAACCTGTATTTCAAATCTGGTGCCTATCTGAATGACATTATTGTGCTGATCGGTAAAGTCACCCATGTGGGACATACCTCTATGGAAGTACGCGTGGATACCTACCGCGAAGAGCAGGACGGCACCAGGCACCCCATCAACCGGGCTTATTTTGTCATGGTCGCTATGGGAGACAATGGAAAACCCACCCCGGTTCCCGGTCTCATCTTAGAGAACGAGGGGGAGCGCATGGAGTGGGATAATGCCATTAAGAGAAGAGAGTTAAGATTAGTTCGTAAGAAGGAAGGATTCTAAATCTGATTCTCGTCGCATCCGCAGATCGGAGAACTCAGAAATCTCCGATCTCCCGGATAATGGATCAGCAGTTCGATCACATTTTTGTCTCCTTCTTTTTTAAATCGTCCTTTGACAGAACGACCACCATTCGCTTTTTAAGACATGTGTCATATTCCAGATTTTTTAATGATGCCTTCACATCCGGGTTGTCTTCCATTCCCACACCATACACATAGTTTTCGTCATATTCCCCCGGAATGTCGTCTCTGTACTCGTAAGTTTTAAAAGACCAATCCTCCCTGTTTACCACAGAGATATTTCCGAATATCTGTAAATATGGTTTCAGATCCCTGAACAAAAGAGCTTCTTCCGTACTCCGTGCAATCTCTCTTGGTTGGGGATACAGCACAATTTCCAACGCCGATGCCAGAATATCATCCTCCGTTCCTCTGATAATTCCCTCCTGTTCCTTCGGCACTGAATAAACATCCCGGGAAAACTCCACATTCACCATACCTATACCATATACATAAAGACCATCATATTTATGTTCCGGAATATCCGAAATCATTAGATAATTATGATAGTAACCATCTTGAAAACATACGGATATCCTCACGTCACGAGCAATGTACTTTCTGATCTCTTCAAAACCAATTGCCATAGTTGTGGCCTCCTCTCACCGTTATAAAAGATTTACTAATTTTCCTCATCATAAGGAAGGATCAGCCAGTTCCCCGATTCCGTGACTCTGTAATATTTATCCGTGTCGGTATCTACCATCAGTATGGGGATCACGCCGCTGCTCAACACCGTTCCGTCGATGTAGTAGTGGGAAGCTCCGTCATAATAGATATCATGATATCCGGGATCTCCCGAAATATCGGAAGTACCCACATGTCCGGCTACGACCTTGCTTTCGATTCCTTCTATTTTTCCGGTCTGTGCAGGGAATTTTCCTACAAAAGTCTCCTCTCCGGTTCCCCATTCCCACAAATCCCCGGCCTCTTCATCAATACCGGCGTGTACAAAAATCGTATTGCCTTCTGTATAGTACCTGGGCAGATTTTCTATCCACCGGACGTATTTATCGTCGTCCGCCTCCTGCTCCTCACTGTAAGTAGGATTCATTTCGGCAATCGTGGAGTATCCCAGCAGTACAAATTCCTCATGATTTCCCATCAATGCAACGACCTTGTCTCTGCCATACTTGTATTGCAGCTCCATAATCTTATCCAGCACGTACCGACCATCCTGTCTGCCGTGAATGTAGTCCCCCAGAAGTACCAGACGGGTATCCTCGCTTTCCAGACGATCCTCTATGCGGCTCAGTGCCTCTTCAAACTCTGCCAAACATCCGTGAATATCACTCATGCAATAAATTTTCATTCGTTTTCTCCCTCGTATCGATTCGTTGACCACAGTTACATTGTTACTCATTACAATTGACTCAGAAAATCGGCCGCACTCTTATGATTCGGATGGTTTTCGCAGAAATTCAGATATTGATAGAATAAATCCTGCGCTGTTTTCTCCGCAATGGACCGGTCTGCTCTCTCTAATGTGACTTTTATTCTGATCCACCGGGGATTTTCCGGGTCCGGTCCCATCTCTATAACATAACGGCTCGTTTTCTCTCCAACCGCTTCCGGTTCACCTGCTTCTTCCGACTGGAATGACGGATCCAGGCACCAGGTTTTGTCATGCAGGCGAAACCTGACCAGATATTGATATTTCACTGAAACTTTTGACAGGTCCTGTTTGTGATCCAGACAATGTAATGTTTCCACCGTCAGGTCCATCTCCGGATGGGCGGTGCAGTATTTTTCCGCGTCGCTTTTCCTTGTAAAATATCCGTATATCGTCCAGTCACTATAATAAGCATACATGACAACATAAATATCATCCTTGTAATAGGTCTGTAGAAATTCCTCCTTTGTGACCACTGTTGTACCGATCTCCACCCGGTCGATCCGGTAAGGGACACGTCTTCCGTTTTCTTCTGTGAAAAAGCTTCCTTTAAAGATTCTTTCCAACAAAAGTTCTCTGGCTTCTTTCCAGTATCCCTTCCCCCGAAACTCCGGATACAGTATCGGAGATATCCTACAGATATTTCCTGTGATTTCCAACACAACATAACCGGGCACCAACCTCTTATGTTTACTTCCCAGGTTTTCCGAAATTCTGTAATCCAGACCAATTTCAAACAGATTCTCCGGCTTCTGTTCAAAAAGAGCGCTTCCCTCAAGAAACCGCTCTTTTTCATCCTCTTCTTCCAACTGTAACTGTGTCAGTTCTACCTGAAGATCCTCTCTGTAGAAATAATTTCTGCGCATAATATCCTCCCGTTTTCAGGCGTAAAATCGCTCTTTCGTCTCCAGACAGAGACAGGCAAGTCTTCCACCGGCAAAGCCACATCCACAATCTAAGAGATATACGTTATGTCTGTCGTTGTGCCAGATGGAATTGCCCGGCTCGTCCAGATATCTTCTGTCCTTCTTCCACACAATGCTGTCCGTGGGCGTATGACCGCACATGGAGATATATCCATCGATACCCTCAAAGAAAAAGCAGTCTATATCCATCGTCCCCCGTATGTAATACCGGTCATCTTCCCGGACATCCGGATAGGAAGTCATGGCATGAGCAAACAGATATTTCTTTCCCTCCAGCTCCAGTTCCTTCTGTAGCGGCAGTCCCTTGATCAGATCAGCAATGTTCATCATGTCTACTTCGGTAATGCGCTGTCGCAACAGTTCAAAACTGTTGTAACCGTAAGGAGCTAATTTGTGCCGTTTTTTCTCCGGAGTATTAAAATACTCATAAGTGTAATTTGCCAGCCAGTCATCGTGGTTGCCTCGGATCCAGGAGCACTTTCCCTGCAAGCCGGCAAGGGCACAATATACCCCGAAAGGATCGGCGTTTCCCCCTCCCCTGTCGAAAACATCACCAAGAACGATCAGCTCATCGTCCTTGGTGATGTTGATCTGCTTTAGGATCTGTTTCAACTTCTTCAGGTCGTTATGTATATCCCCGATAACATAATGCATATCCTTCCTCCCATAATAATCTTTGTTTTTCTCTTGTTAACTCGCTTTTTCTTACATTTTCTTTTTTTCATAGAGATGTTATCTAAGTCTATGCCATTCCCCTAGGCCCAAAATCATGGATATCAGGATGTTTG
>NZ_VUMU01000020.1 GCF_009695995.1 Waltera intestinalis | reverse complement strand
CAAACGTGTATCCATATGGAATATCCTCCTCGGTTTAAAAAGTGTAAAAAGTTGTGAACTTTTTCAGCTTTTTCAATTATCTCAACCGAGAGGTGTTTACTCAAGATGCGAGTTATTTACCTGATACGATGATAGTATAGGTAGCCTGGTCATCTATACTATGCCATACAGAGTCGCAATCGGACTGCACCGCATACAGCAGTAATTCCGGAGAATATTGATCCAGATAGACCGGATTTTGCAGCTGATAATATTCAAGGTGCTTTTTAAAAGATTTTGAGGAAAGCGGATTTTTAGGGTATTTTTTATTGTACAGAGCATTCAAATGATCCGGATGCAAAGCATAAAAGACAGGAATGGGAATATTTTTTGGGATTGGTTCTGATAGGAGAGGTTTTATTCAGTCTGTTGTGGGAGGCAAAGAGCCGATACGTGTTCCCTTATATAGTGATTGCGCTGCCGGCTGCGGCCATGGGGTATTGGTATTTATGTAATTGTATAGGTAAATATCTCAAACCTCGCACTTGAATAAGTGCCTATGCTGTTTGGTATTTTCCTAATTCCACTTAAGAGCAGTGAAGCAGCAGAGGAAACGCAATAGCGTTTTATTCCGCATATCCGGAATGCAATCATTGTCATATAGATACCTGGATAGCTCGGGGAAGAGAGCCAGGCAGGCATTACGCAATGGTTTGACCGGATGTGGATTTTCATTGTGGAAATAGGTGTAGCCATCTATTTCTACGTAGGAAATAAAGTTAAACAGAAAAAGCAGAAGGAGACGATCGTTTCCTTCTTTTTTTCAATATAATTCTTGATGAGAGTATAGGTAGCCTGGTCATCTATACTCTGCCATACAGAGTCGCAATCGGACTTCACCGCATACTGCAGTAATTCCGGAGAATATTGATCCAGGTAGACCGGGTTTTGCAGCTGACAATAGAAATTACCCGGGAGCAATATGGCAGGATCATAGAAAAGGTAATACAGGGCTGCACGATCAGTGAAGTACCAGGAATAGAGGAATTGGTGAAGCTGGAGGATTCGAGAAAGAATGGGATGGCCATGCTGATGGACACGGATCAGTTTCTGAACCTGGTTGTCAGGTGGTAGAGGATTAGTAATAGGTGGCATGCTTCGAGGAAAGAAGTATGGGGATTATGGGAGACTATATGAATAATTTGATGTATGCAATGGAACATTCATATTCCGAGATGAAAATAGAAATAGATCAAATATTGAAGAAGAAAGATTATACAACTGAAGACGAGAACAGCATCTTTTATGCCGTAGGAAAGTGTCTTCATGCAATGTTAGATTATGCAGAACGTATCCGGAGTAATGATTTGGACAAGGATACACTGGATGCATTTAAATATGCTAATAATGGTTTAAAGCATGGGATAGAAGTAGAAACGATCACAAAGCCCACTGGCGGAATAACATTTCCCATTCATTTTCCGCTTGAAATACCGGTCAGAAGGATTATATGGAAAGTAAAGTGGGATGCGAGGAGCAAACGCCAGGAGGAAATGTATCTAAAGTATCTTGATGGTAAAGATGTTGTGAGCACATGTGGAGAGTTTATAGAGCGATTGAAGGAATATTCAATATAAAAAGCAAGAGACATTGCAACCGTCGGAATAACGTAATACTTAGTGCAAATAACGAACTCCATGATATAGTGGGAGTATGGATGGCGGATATTCTGCTGTATGGGATAAGCTTTTGCAAGAAAAGGTGTAAAGCGGTTGTAGAGGAACTCAAAAAGGAACTCAAATAATTTGAGTTCCTTTTTGAGTTCTTTGAATAAAATTTTAGATTCTTGCATAAACTTAAAAAAAGTAGTAGAATATTAAAAAAGAACAGGAGGAAGTAAAATGACAACAGAAGAATTATTGGAAAAATTAGAGTTAATTCAAAAAATGAAATGTGAAACCTCCACGTTAGAAATAAAAAGTGCAGAACAGGGATGCCCACAGCGGTTATACGATACGTTGTCCAGTTTTTCCAATCAGGATGATGGTGGAATCATTATCTTTGGTGTGGATGAAAAACAAGGATATAAAGAAGTAGGAGTATATGATCCACAGGATATACAAAAAAAAATAAATGAGCAGTGCTTGCAGATGGAGCCGACAGTAAGACCGTTGCTTACGGTTGTAGAAAAGGATGGTAATTTTTTTGTTTCTGCAGAAATCCCGAGTGCAGATATTACGGATCGTCCGGTTTTTTACCAGGGAAAAGGTCGGATGAAAGGGTCTTATACACGGGTTGGTGATAGCGATGAGCCTATGACGGAGTATGAAGTATACAGTTATGAGGCATACCGTAAGAAATATCAAGACGATATTAGAGTGATTGATAGAGTATCGTTTGCAGCATTGGATCAGGATTTACTTGCGACATATATAGAATTTCTTAAAAAAGGAAAACCACGTTTGGCAGCCATTCCAACTGACGAAATATATGAATTGATGAGCATAAAGCGAGACAATAGGATTACATTAAGTGCTGTAATGAATTTTTGCCCATATCCGCAGGCATATTTTCCACAATTATGCATTATTGCGACAGTGGTTCCCGGTACGGAGCTGGGAACGATTGGGGAACAGGAGGAAAGATTTCTGGACAATCAAAGAATAGAGGGAAATATATCTGATATGCTTGATGGAGCGATACAATTTGTGAGCAGGAATATGCGTACGAAGACCATCATAAATTCGCAGACAGGAAAACGTGAGGATCGGCCGGATTATCCGATTACTGCAGTCAGAGAAGCAATACTTAATGCACTGGTACATCGTGATTATAGTATTCACACGGAGGGAATGCCGATTCAGCTTATTATGTTTGAGGATAGAATGGAGATTCGGAATCCCGGTGGAATCTATGGACGAATTAAGATTGATCAGCTTGGAAAAGTACAGCCGGATACCAGAAATCCTGTAATTGCATCGGAACTGGAAGTATTGAAAATAACGGAGAATCGTTATTCCGGAATTCCCACGATTCGGAGAATGATGCAGGAATATGATCTGCAACAGCCGGAATTCATTGATGAAAGAGGAAGTTTTATTGTCAAATTATATAAGGATGTTATGGAACAAACTGCGGTTGAAATGGATAGAGTTGACAATAGAGAACTGTTGCTCTTCTGTAAGACACCCAGGACACGTAAAGAAATCAGTGATTATTTAGGACTGAACTCTGTGGCATATGCCATTCAGACCCGTGTGATGCCATTGGTTGATAAGGGGATTATTAAGATGAGCATTCCGGAAAAGCCCAAGAGCCCTAAACAGTTATTTTACTGTGATTAGAAAGTGATTTTCTGAAGAAACTCAAAAAAGTCTAAAAAATTTGAGTTCTTTAAAGGAACTCAAATAGGAACTCAAAAGGAACTCAAATTTTTGAGTTCTTTTTTAAGTTGTTATTTTCCTAAAACATTTGGATGCCTTGAAATCAGTTATCTGAAATGTTATATTGAATCATAACAAACGCTTAAAAAATAAAGAGAAAAGTTGTTATTATCCGGTAGGATGGGAGACATGCAGACCATGACAGAACAGAAAAAAAGGTATACGATCCTGGGCATATTTGTGGCAATGTTCCTTTTTGGAGCTTTTTTCCTGCGGGAGACAGGAGTTTATTTTGATGAAAATCAGGAAGAAAGAATTCTGTATATGAATATCTTGCAGTATGGTGAGACCTTACGGATCCCGAAGCTCACGAACTGGTTTCAATGGAAGGAAGAATATCATCCGATCTGCGTAGAAGCGGACAAGGATCATGGCAGTGCTCCGTATTATCTGTGCGCACCGTTATTAATGAAGCTGGATCAGCATCCGGATGCTGTCAGGCTGCAGAGTGAGGTATGGCATGCGTATACGTATGCGCTGTTTTTCCTGGGTGTGATTTATATGTACCGGTTGTTGTGGGAGCTGTTCCGGGACAGGAGGACGGCACTGCTGGGAACACTTATGCTGTTTCTGACACCGAGGATATTTGCGGATGGATTATACAACAATAAAGATTCCGTATTGATGTCCCTGATCATTGTGATGTTATTTTACGGAATCCGCTTTTTGGAGCGTAAGGATTTCAAAAATGCATGTCTGCTGGGAATCTGTGCCGGATTCTGCGGGAATCTGAAGATCAGCGGGATCTATGTTTTTGCAATGATTGGCGGCTTTTATCTGCTGATCCTGACGACAGAAAAAAAGTGGAGCGGGAAAACTTTTTTCGTGGGACTTACGGCAGCAGTTGTCGGTTTCCTGAGTTATTTGACATTAACTCCCGCTATCTGGGGACAGGGATTTCATTTGTGGGAATTTCTGATGTGGAACCTTTCAAACAGTACGGAATATTCCAGAATGGACGGTAAGGTATTGTTTGACGGAACATGGTATGTGCATTCCACGAATCCTCTGCCATGGTATTATCTGCCGAAACTGATCGCCCTGACGATTCCGGTCTATCTCAGTGTTCTGCTGTGGAGTAGTATCGGCATCTGGATCTATAAAGGCAGAAAGCATCAATGGAATTTCGCGGATCGTATCTATCCGCTGTTCGCACTGACCTCCGGGATTCCGGTGCTGGTAGCAATGCTGTGCGATCCGAATCTGTACAACGGGTGGCGGCATATGTATTTTATCTATGGACCGATGATCGTGATGATGGCTTATGCAGTGAGATACCTGTTGCAGCAACCGGAAATCCGTGCGAGAAGGATCGCAACTGCTATGCTGGTGGTGCTCATAGGATGTAACGGAGTGGGAATTGCACTGACGGGACAGAGCTCCAGCGCTTATACGAATATTTTGGCAGGTGGTGATGCCTGTGGACGGTACGAGATGGATTATTATGGTGTGACGGCGAAGAAGGTTCTCAAAAGCCTTGTGGACCGGTATGGTGAGATCTGCATCAGATCGGACGGATGTGGAGCCACGATTGTGAATTATTATGTGTTGCCGGCAGAATACCGGGAGAAGATTCGGCTGGTATCTTCACAGGAGGAGATACAGGCTGCCGTGGCCCAGGGGAAACTGGTACTCGGATGTGTGAATCCGAGTTATGATATCCTGCCGGAGGGAGAGGATGTCGTGTGGCTGGAAGATTGGAAGGCCTGGGGCAATACCTATATGAAGATTCGCAAATATTAAATAATGTGGTATGATGAGATAGTAAAAAGCAGAGAGGACAAGCTATGAATATTATACTTTTGTCAGGTGGCTCCGGGCAGCGTCTGTGGCCTTTGTCCAATGAGATAAGATCCAAACAGTTTATTAAGATATTTCATACAGCAGACGGCGGTCTGGAATCCATGGTACAGCGGGTATGCCGCCAGATACGGGAAGTAGACCCGGAGGCACAGGTGACGATCGCCACTTCCAAGTCCCAGGTGTCAGCTATTTACAGTCAGTTGGGGCAGGATGTAGGGGTCAGTGTGGAACCCTGCAGACGGGACACTTTTCCGGCGATCGTACTGTCCGTGGCATATCTGAAGGATGTGCTGGGGGTAGCGGAAGAGGAACCGATCGTGATCTGTCCGGTGGATCCTTATGTGGAGACGGCTTATTTTCAGGCGCTGCAGGCATTGTGCGATCGCGCGGGAGAGTCTGAGGCGAATCTTGTGCTCATGGGGATCGAACCCACGTATCCCAGCGAAAAATACGGTTATATCATACCGGAGACGGCGGACGATCTGAGCCGTGTAACGATGTTCCGGGAGAAACCGACGAAAGAAGCCGCAGAGGAATACATTGCAAAAGGTGCTCTGTGGAACGGCGGTGTGTTTGCTTTCCGGTTAGGCTATGTGCTGAAACGTGCCCATGAACTCATAGATTTTACGGATTATGAAGATTTGTTCCGGAAGTATGATACATTGCAGAAGATCAGCTTTGACTATGCCGTGGTGGAAAAAGAGCCTGCCATAGAAGTGATGCGTTTCGCAGGGACCTGGAAGGACCTGGGTACCTGGAATACGCTGACGGAGGCCATGGACAGTCAGTGTGTCGGACAGGGGGTTCTGAACGATACCTGTGAAAATGTGCATGTGGTGAATGAACTGAATGTACCGATTCTGTGCATGGGATTGAAAAATATGGTCGTGGCGGCCAGCCCGGAGGGAATCCTGGTATCGGATAAGGAGCAGTCGAGCTATATCAAACCTTACGTGAATCAATTTGTTCAGCGGGTAATGTTCGCCGAAAAATCCTGGGGGAGCTTCCGCGTTCTGGATGTGAAGGATCACAGCATGACGATCAAGGTAACATTGAATCCGGGACATGGGATGAATTATCACAGTCATGATTTCCGTGATGAAGTATGGACGGTCATTGCCGGAGAAGGCCGGGCGATTCTGGACGGTGTGGAACGGCCGGTGAAGCCGGGCGATGTCCTGACTATGCCAGCAGGCTGTAAGCATACGATCCTTGCGGATACGGAACTGCAGGTGATCGAAGTGCAGATCGGTGCAGAGATCAGTGTAGATGATAAGCACAAGTATGAATACCGGAAAGGAAACGTAATACAATGACAATGACTATGACTGCGAAGAAGAAAAAAATACTGTTCTGGTCCATTCTGGCGATGGCAATTATTCTGCGGTGTATCCGGTTTGGCTCAGTTCCGGACGGGGTTAATCAGGATGAAGCCATGGGAGCCGTGGATGCATGGGCACTATCAAAATACGGTACCGACCGCTATGGCACGTTTATGCCGGTCCATTTTGAAGCCTGGAAATACGGTCAGATGAGTGTTCTGCTATCCTATTGTATGGTCCCGTTTATCAAGGTGTTTGGTTTTAACACCATAACGGTGAGGCTGCCGATGCTGGTGGCTTCCTGTGGGGCGGTTGCACTGGTATATTTGATTACGGAAAATATGTTTGATGAGAAAACTGCCTTCATTGCGATGGCGCTGACGGCGGTGAATCCCTGGCAGTTCATGCAGAGCCGCTGGTCGTTGGACTGCAACCTGTTCCCACATGTATTCTTATTGGCATTTTATCTGCTGTTGCTGGGACTGGAGAAAAGACGGTATTTGTATTTATCCATGCTCTTTTTCGGCCTGACATTTTATTGTTATGGAATAGCGGCGTACTCCGTCACGGCATTTTTGTTTGTGCTTTTTATATGGTGTCTGTGGAAAAAGCAGCTGAAATTCCGGGAGGGGCTGCTGTGTGCGGTAATATTTACGCTGGTGGCTTTGCCGGAGGTGATCGTGCTGGCGATCAATGCGTTGCATTATGGTAAAAGCATTGAAATGCCCTTTTTCACCATGCAATTTTTCCCGGATAGTATCAGAAGTGCAGACATACTGTTTTTGAATTTTTCCTTTGCACAGCTGGGCAGGAATGCCTGGGCATTATTCAGCAGGGTGTTCCTGCAGCTGCCGGACATTTTCTTTAATTCGATTCCGGCGTTCGGACCCTTATATCATGTGTCGACACCGTTTGTATTGATCGGGATCATCGTATTTACGATCCGCCTTTTTAAGGAGAAACAGATCGAAAAACAGACGCAGATGCTGGCTCTGTGGGGATTCCTCATTACCGGGATCTGGGTGGGCCTGATCACCTTTGAAGTGAACATTAACCGTGTGAACATTATCTTCTACCCGGTGATCCTGCTGTGTGCTTACGGCATTTCACTGGTAGTGGATAAATTCGGAAAGCTTTTCCCGGTCATTGTAGCTGCGTATGCAGTCAGCAGTGTGCTGTTTTTCACAACGTATTTTACAGAGTATGCGGAAGAGAGCAGATACTATTACAACAGGGATTTCTTAGATGCCGTAGCCGAAGCTGACAGCATGGAAGAATATGACAGTTTGTATATTACGGGTAATCTTGGCTGGCAGTTTAACCAGTTAGCTACGGAGATCCTGACCCAGTATGCCTGCAGAATAGATGCCCGGTACTATCAGAGCGAGGACTACGCACAGCGTTATCACTACATTTATCCTGAGAAATCCGGAGCGGAACTGGCGGAGTTCGTTGGGGATGGCCTGATGGTACTCCACGAGGACGAACTGCAGTATCTGCAATTCCCCTATGAAGTGATCGACACGGTGGGAAGCTATTCACTGGTAACAGCAAAGTTCTGAGAAGGACAGGGATTATCTCCAGGCCCTAGTCACCTCCACACCGAACAGGAAGCGTCCTTCCTCGTTGGGATGAATGGAATCCACCAGGTATTCTGCGGCATTATTTTCATTCCACTGCAGAGCATCATTGATATTCAGAAAATCAACATTTTCAGCCGCGGCGGTTTCTTCAGCCGCGGCAATATAGTCTTCTAATACATTTTCTTCGTCACCGGTGCGTGCCATTCCCTTTTCAAAAGACAGAATATAGTTGGAGGATATGACTATGATCCGGGCATCCGGATAGGATTCCCGCAGAGCCCGGATGCCGGTGCGGAGGCCGTTTTGGTAATCATCGATGGGAAATCCCCCAAAATAATCATTTAAGCCGTAATTGATGAGGAAACAGAGTTTTTTATCACCGGAGAGTTCTTCCGTATTATGGTCTAAAAAGTCCTGTACGACATTCGGGAAGGACTTATCGTCATCGCTATTCCGGGTAGCGGAGGAACCGCCGATTGCCAGATTATGCACGGTGGCACCGGTCAGAGCGTGGACGACTCCGGGGATGGAAGCAAAATCATGATAATTTCCCATGACACTGTCGCCGAAAAATACAAGCTCGCAGTCGGTCAGATCAGGATGATCGGCCGGAGAATCTACGGCATCCTGCACCAGTGTGCAAAAATGATCCAGGCTGTTATAGCTTTCTGTGCTCCGGTATTGCAGAGAGCCGCTCAGCACCAGAAGCATTACGGAACGTGCAGCTTCGGCAGTTAATTCCGTGGGAGTGTCATAGGCATCCGGGTTCGAGATCAGCCATTCTTCCTGGTCGGGGAAGCAGAGGGTCACGTTCTCTCTGGCGGACAGAGGGGAGACCAGTACCCGGAACACATTGCAGTAAGTGTCCAGATCTCCATTGGCATGTGCCTGCCAGTATTCCAGGGAAGGTGCAGAGAAAATGACCGTGAATTCGGCACCGGCGTAGGTATCCACATAGGCCAGCAGGTCTTCGTCCAGGGAGGCAGAGAACCGGGCATCGCTGTGCAGGCTGCTGTTCCACAGGGAGAGCGGATTCAGCACGAGGAAGACATGAGTTACCTCATTTCCGGAGGAGAAGGCCGTTTCCAGATAATCGGACAGGTCGGAGAAGGATGCGATCCGGTGGGAACCGCATACCGCGTCGTATCCCATATAGGTGGGATAGATGTCTTCGGGGAAAGCTTCCGGCGCGGACATGGACAAAAATACGCCCTGATAGGATTCCTGTTGTAATCTGCCAAAGTCGGAGGAACGCTTCCCGGGCTCGTATATTTTCATATAAAGTATTCCCGCAGCGAGCGCAACGAGTATCAGCATCACCATAATGATGGCAGTAAAGAGCTTCCATGGATTTTTTTTCTTGGTTGTATTTGAACGCATAAGATAGGGGATCCTTTCTGTAAATCGCCGGGTGGCCGTAGAGGCAGGCGGATCCGGCTGGCTTCATTATACCCCAGCAGGCGGGGCAATGCCAACACCATTGTTGTTTTTCTCATGATGATATGATAAAATTAGTAAATTAGCTGACGAATTGAGAAGTTATGACCATAGATACAGTAAAAATCAGACGGGAGGATTTGGAATGGAAGAATTAGCTATTTTTGGAGGAAAACCTGTACGAGAGAATAAAATTTTCTACGGACGGCAATATATTGACCAGGCAGATGTGGATGCGGTGGCAGCAGTCATGACCAGCGACTACATTACCTGCGGACCTAAGGTGAAGGAGCTGGAGCAGCATCTGTGTGAACTGACCCATGCAAAATACGCAGTGGTGGTATGTAACGGTACCGCCGCACTGCATCTGGCGGCGCTGGCAGCAGGCTTCGGTGAGGGAGATGAGGTTATCGTAAGCTCGATCACTTTTGCTGCATCCTCCAACTGTGTATTATATGCGGGAGCGAAGCCTGTTTTCGCAGATATTGATCCGGAGACCTACAATATCGATCCGGCGTCCATCCGCAAGCTGATCACACCCAGGACGAAAGCAATCGTTGCGGTAGATTTCACCGGTCAGGCAGTGGAGTTGGATGAGATCCGGGAGATCTGTAAGGAGCACGATCTGATCCTGATCGAGGATGCCGCGCATGCCATCGGCACGAAATATAAGGGCCAGCCTGTGGGAAGCCTGGCAGATATGACCTGCTTCAGCTTCCATCCGGTCAAGACGGTGACCGGCGGAGAAGGCGGCGCCATCACGACCAATGATGAGAAGCTGTATCGTCATCTGATGCGGCTGCGTACCCACGGCATTACGAGGGACCCGGAAGAAATGGTACATCCCACCGATGCGCTGTGGTACAACGAGCAGGTAGAGCTGGGCTTCAATTATCGTATGACGGATTTCCAGGCGGCACTGCTATTGAGCCAGCTGAAGAAGCTCCCTGCATTTGAACAGCGTAGAAAAGAAATCCGTAAGCGTTATAATGAAGCGTTCGCCAAAATGCCGGAACTGATCCTGCAGAAGGAGATCCCGGAGTCTGACACGACCTGGCATCTGTATGTGCTGCATCTGAATCTGGAGAACCTGAACTGCGACAGAAGGCAGTTTTTCGATGCTCTGTATGCGGAAAATACCTGCCCTCAGGTGCATTACCTGCCGGTCTACTGGCATTCCTATTATGAGAAGCTGGGATATCAGAAGGGACTGTGCCCCAATGCGGAGAAGTATTACAACGAGGTGATGAGTATTCCTCTGTATTACGGATTGACGGATGATGATGTGGAAGATGTGATCCATGCAGTGAAAAAGGTGGTAGCTTATTACACGAAGCTGAAATAAGATCCGGCAATGGGCGGAGCCGTGCCGGATCATGGGAAATGCCCGGAGCTGTGCCGGATCATGGGAAATAGCGGAGTGAATCAGAAAGTGGCAGGAAACGGTATTTTGAAAGAAAATAAGAAAAATTGGATAGAAATTTCGGTGTTTGCTGCACTGGTAGCCATCGCATCGGCAGTTACGTTCTGGCTGTTTTACCGGCAGTGTGTGGAAAGCATGCTGGGAACGGGACTGTATCATTCCGATATGAAGGCATATATTCTGGAGATGCAGGGACTGGACAGCGGTTACAGCTTCCCTTACCCGGTTTTGTTCAAGCTGGCGGCGACGATCCATCTGGTGACCGCTTCCTTTACCGGCGGAGCGGAGCTGGCTATGGCACTGGCCACGATGCTGTTAAACAGCGGAGCAATGATCGCTCTGAAGGTGATGCTGGACAAGCATGTGGGAGCAAAGCTGCAGGAAGCTATGCCCGGAAAACCTTGGCTTCCGGGGATCCTCACAGGAACGGCAGCGGTATCTCTGTTTTTTGTGTCGATGGTGTATCCGCCGACAGGGATTTATCTCCCCGGTATCAAATACAAATATCTCGGGGTATTTACGCCGAATCCCTTCCACAATGCCACCTATATGGCGGCACGGCCGTTCGCAATTCTTGCATTTTTTAAGTACGGTGAATTGCTGCCGGTGTATGAGCAGCCAAATGCGGTCAGAGAGCATAAGAGAGATTATATTCTGTTTGCATTATATCTGCTGCTGGCGACCATGACGAAACCCAGTTTTACCATAGTGCTGGTCGGAGCTGCGGGGATTTTGATGCTGTGGAGAATGTTCCGCAGCAGATTCCGGAATTTTGTCCCCACGGTGTGGCTGGGAGTATGTTTTATTCCGACTTTTATGGATCTGCTCTACCAGTACCGGGGAGTGTTCGTACCGCAGGAGGGACAGGAAGGCGGCATCGGATTTACTTTTGGCCATGTATGGGCGCAGTATTGTGGCAATCTGCCCCTGGCTATCGGCCTGGCCATCGGATTCCCGATCCTGGTACTTCTGCTGAACTACAAGGAACTGCACAAGGACAGCATCTACCGTTTCTCCTGGCAGGTGTATGTGATGAGCTTCCTTATGGCATTCTTCCTGTATGAAAAAGGATTCCGGGAGATGGATTTCAATTTCTCCTGGGGCTACATGTACGGAATCTTCTTCGCATTTGTGGGAGCACTGCTGGTACTGCTCCGCGCGACAGCGAATGCCGACACCCGGAAGAGAAGGATTGTCGTAGCAGTACAGTGGATGGCTTACCTGTGGCACCTCGTATGCGGAGTGTATTATTTTTGGGGATTTTTACAGGGAGCGATGTATTATTGATGTGAGTTGAGAGTTAGTGAAACAGTTATTCTAAAATCCACGCAGAAAGGACTGCCCACCCCGTGGGCAGTCCTTTCTGCTGGAAACCTCCCGCCATAGCGTGGGCACAGGAGACAAGAGCAAGCTAGTCTGTGCCCTTCTTGCGCCATAGTGTGGGCACAGGAGATAGGATCAAGCTAGTCTGTACCCTTCTTGCGCCATAGTGTGGGCACAGGAGACAAGAGCAAGCTAGTCTGTGCCCTTCTTCCGCCTCAGCGTGGGCACAGGAGACAAGAGCAAGCTAGTCTGTGCCCTTCTTGCGCCATAGTGTGGGCACAGGAGATAGGAGCAAGCTAGTCTGTGCCCTTCTTGCGCCATAGTGTGGGCACAGGAGACAAGAGCAAGCTAGTCTGTGCCCTTCTTGCGCCATAGTGTGGGCACAGGAGATAGGATCAAGCTAGTCTGTACCCTTCTTCCGCCTCAGCGTGAATATTTTATGGGTATGAGAAGTTTGTTTTGTTGCTGATGCCCACGCTGTGGAAAACTTGAGGGTATGAGAAGCTTGTTTTGTTGCAGATACCCAAATCGTGAAAACCTGAAAGTATAACAAGGGATTTATATATTCTAAAATGTCCGACGCGGGTGTTCTGCGTTTTGGGTCTATACAGAAAAAATGAGTTGTGAGATACTAAATTTGCTACAAATAAGGAAGTTTGCGATACGCGGGGCGTAATCATCAATTATGTTCAATTAAGCCCCGGTGGTTTGCGATACGCGGGGCGTAATCATCAAATTTAGTCAATTAAGCCCCGGAAGTTTGCGATACGCGGGGTTTAATCATCAAATTTTGTGTGTAACGCCCCATACCTTGGTTTAAGGGCACAGAGAAGCTTGATCCTGTCTCCTGTGCCCACGCTGTGGCGGAAAAAAGGATACAGAAGCTGTTGGCAGTTTTCCTATGCGCGGCTCATTGCTCGCGTAAACTCTCAAGTTAGTAAGTTAAGTATAATACTGCATGGAAAATGTTAATGAAATCTCGACCGTACCCAATCCCGTATCCGGCAGATCCCGGTATAGACTCCGGCCCCGCAGTAGGGCATCAGCAACAGGCTGTAAGAGAAGATATACCGCGAATTGGCTTCCCAGAAGGTGTGGAACAGAAAACCTCCCAGTACGGCAATGAGGCCAACGTAGACGTAGAGCCGATCCGTACCATGACAATCCGCACCAAGCCGATCCGCACCAAGTCGATCCGCACCAAGTCGATCCGCGCCATGTCGATCCGCACCGTGCCGATCCGCATCAAGCTGATCCGCCATGTGGTCCGCAGTGCACCCTGCGGTATGCCCCGCCGTTTGGTCAGCCATGTGCCCGACAACTTTAGACTTCCGACGGTTCTTAAGACTGCCAATACAGAACACCAACACGCCTAGATACAGAACATTCTGCCATGCATTGCACCATTCGATATATCCCCCACTGAGAGAACCTTCATAGACTTCCTTAAAAAATGCACTCCGCCCTCCATAGGTAGCCAGGGTAGCCTGTCGGCTGGCATAGGTGCCATCCGCCCACTGGGATAAATGTTTGTGAAGATAGAAGTCCGCTGTGTAGCCGGGATGTTCCCGAAAATAGGTCAGGCGTTCGTCGATCGCCAGACGGCTGATCTCGTTGGCGAGTGCAGTATCCATACCGGCGGTGTCGTAAGTATCGATATTGAAGCCGTTATACCAGCCGCAGCCGCGGGAAGCTTCCTGCATTCCCATGGCGAGATAGGACATGGCGGTGACCCCGGAGCTTAACGTGTTCCCCGCCTTTTTCTCATAACATTTCTGTACCAGCGGCAGAATCCCCACAGAAGTAACAGCAAGACATACCGCTATACCGAGCAGGCACAAGCGGGAACGAAAGCTTCGTCCAAAACGCAACGCTTCGAAGAGCAGCACAAGCAGTACCGCGATGATCGGGATCAGTGAATTCTTGCGCAGCATCACAGACAGTGTGAGGAACAGGATGCTGCCGAAGCCGGTGAAAATTATCCGGGAGGAGCCGCCCGGGGAGACGTTGTCCCGATAGGAGCCGTCCGGAGAGACGCTCCCCAGCAACCGCAACAGCAGATAGCATCCCACCGACAATGCAACGAAGGAAGGAATCTCGCCGTAGACGAAGGAGCTGTACATGATCATGGGCAGGTTACAGCATACCAAGACGAGATAACAGCAGGAGATCTTCTTGTAATTCTCCGGCCACAGATATTGCAGCGACAGATATTGGAACCAGATCGCCCCACACAACAGACAGACATAGACCAGCTTGATAAAGTGCCAGGCCGGTACGGACAGGCCGGTGAGATTCCAGATCCGGAGCAACAGCTCCAAAAAAGCCATCAGCCCGATCTGCTGTGGATAATAAGACAGATAAGAAACGGTGGGGTGGATAATATCAGTATTTCCCAGGATCCACTCCGCAGCCGCATTGTATACAGACAGAGCATCCGCCGCGGGAACCGTGCGTCCGAAGAGGATCAGCAGGATACCAAGCACAAACACGAAGGTCAAAGTAAAAACGAGTAGTCCGCGACGGAATTTCTCTCCTATTTTTTCATACAGAGACAGACATCCGCAAAACAGTAATCCGAAGCCTGTCAGCTCCAACAGATTCCACAGGGGATTGTCCGGACGCAGCAGGACCTGCTGGGTCTCCATATTGTCGGCATAACAGGTCGTGAGAAAGCTGCCGGCGAACAGCAGCATGGAAAGCAACAGTGTCAGAAGCATGACAATGTTAAGCCCCAGGCGGTAAATGATATTGCAACAAGATCTGTTCTGAGATCCACTCATGGAAACAATTCCTCCGTAACCACAACAAATTTCAATTATGCAAGCATATTGGCTCACTTGCGCTCATTGCATTATAAGCTCACGAATTCGTGCTATCGCACTTTACATCCTGCTTCGCAGGATATTCGTTCGCTAATGAGCCCAGAAAAACAAATGTCTGCTTCGCAGCCACTTGTTCTTCCTTGAGGCTCATTATATCATAGCTTTTGCCCGCCCCCAAGAAAAATACGCGGGAAAAAGCAAAAATAGTGGCTGTAATGGAACAAGCGTGGTACAATAAACTTTGTATAAGCACTTTTAACACGCAGAGATAAGAGGAATGGAAAATGGATAAAATTGCAGTACTGATCCCCTGCTACAATGAAGAGAAGACGATCGCCAAGGTGGTATCCGATGTGAAAAAGTTCCTGCCGGAGGCGGTGACTTATGTATATGACAATAATTCCACCGATCGTACCGTGGAACTGGCAACGGAAGCGGGAGCGATCATACGTCATGAATATGCCCAGGGAAAGGGAAACGTGATCCGCAGAATGTTTCGTGAGATCGATGCGGAATGTTATCTTATGATCGACGGAGACGACACGTATCCTTTGGATTGTGCCCGGGAGATGGTAGCAAAGGTTTTGGAGCATCAGGCGGATATGGTGGTGGGAGACCGTCTGTCGTCTACTTATTTTACGGAAAATAAGCGGCCGTTTCATAATTTCGGCAACAGTCTGATGCGTGCGGGGATCAACGGCCTGTTTCATTCCGATATCAAGGACATCATGACCGGTTATCGCGCGTTCAGTTATGAATTCGTGAAGACATTCCCGGTATTCTCCAAAGGATTTGAGATCGAGACGGAGATGACGATCCATGCGGTGAACTATAACATGCAGGTAGAGAATGTGGTGGTGGAATATCGTGACCGTCCCCAGGGCAGCGAGTCCAAGCTGAATACTTACAGTGACGGTTTCCGCGTGATCCGCAAGATGCTGCAGCTGTATAAAAACTATAAACCCATGCATTTCTTCGGCATGCTGGCATTTTTGCTGGCAGCGGTGTCGGTGATATTGTTTGTTCCGGTGTTTTTGGAGTATCTGAACACGGGACTGGTGCCGAGATTCCCGACGCTGATCGCCTGCGGATTCATTCTGCTGGCGGGGATCCAGTCGTTTTTCTCCGGTATGATGCTGGAAGTTATGGCGGCCAAGGACCGGAAGGATTTCGAGTATCGTCTGAACCGTGTGCATGGGGAACATCAGGAACGTAAAGGATTATAATATGCAGGAGAAGAGAATACTTCCCAGACGCAGAGGCGGTGTGCTGCTTTGCGTTCTGGGATGTCTGTTTGTATTTTTCGTAAAAACAGAAAAAGATCTGGCGGCTGCGGGCAATATCCTGTGGACGGCCGGATATGTGGGAAACACTCTGCTGTGGACCGTGCTTTTGGGGTGCCTACTGGGTGTGATCGGAACGTTTGTGGTCTATCGCGCGGCAGAGAGGCCGGCACCTGAGGGTGCCGGTAAAGACAATACCGGTAAAGACAATGCCGTGTTCTTCAGATCTGCCGCGTGGATACAGAACGGCTCCGGGGCACAGGTGTTTTTCGGAAGCCTGTTTTTGTTATGTCTTGCATGGCTTCCGGTATATCTGGCATATTACCCGGGAATCTGTGCTTATGATGCACCGGTACAGACCGGACAGATCGTGGAGCATTATTATTTTGATCATCATCCGATCGTGCACACGTTGCTTTTACAGGGGATGCTGTGGCTGGGAACGCAGCTGTTCGGGAGTATGAATGCCGGAATGGCACTGTACACTGCGCTGCAGATGCTGCTGCTGGCGGGCAGCATGTCCTACGGTGTGCTGGTATTGCACAGACGGCAGGTGGCGGCAGGCTGGCAGATCGTGATGCTGCTGCTTGGAATGTTTTTCCCGTTCCACTGGTATATGAGTGTCAGCATGACAAAAGATACGGTATTCAGTGCTTTTTTACTGCTGCAGCTGATCAGTCTGACGGATCTGTTGCTGGAGGACCGCAGGGAATGGCGTCCCGGAGTCCGGGATCTGCTGTTTTTTATCGGAACAGTGGGAATGATACTGTTTCGCAATAACGGAAAATATGCTATGATTGTACTATTAGCATTTCTTTTTTTGGCAGTATGCTTTGGAAAAAGAGCGAGGAAGCTCTGGGGGAGACTGTTTACGGTAAGTGTGGCAGCTTTCTGTATAGGGCTTTTTGTGCTGTCCGCAGTGTTCTCCGCAACGCACGCGGAACAGGGAGACAGGAGAGAGATGCTGAGTATGCCGATCCAGCAGATGGCCCGCTGCATGATCTACCACGGAGGAGTGGGAGTACTTCCTGAGGATGACGGTACCATGTCGGAACAGGATCGGGCACTGGTGAATGATTTTATATTGGATGAGGCTTACAGGGATTATGATCCCGGCATCGCGGATCCGGTAAAGCGACATACCAACACGTATGTGGTGCGTTATCGCTCGGGAGATTTCCTGCGGACCTATTTTCATCTGCTGAAATTTTATCCCGGAGATATGATCAATGCCGCACTGGCAGTGGATGCAGGATTTTTATCTCCCTTTGATGTCACCCATGCGACGGTGAATGAAGTGCAGGGGAGAGAGGGCCTCGGATATATACAGACACGATGGGAAGAAGATACGCTGAACAACAGAGGGATCTACAAAGACAGCAAATGGCCGGGACTGTATGACCGCCTGGAGACATGGGCGGATGGGAACGGTTATCTGAAGCTTCCGGTACTGAAATATCTGTTCGTGCCGGGCAGTTATCTGTGGCTGTATCTGGCACTGGCGGCGATACTTGTGATCGTGGACAGAAAGCGATACTGTCTGCCACTGGCGGTGATCGCCGGATATTATGGGACGATGCTGTTAGGCCCCACGGTGCAGATGAGATATGTCTATCCGGTGATGCTGGCACTGCCGTATCTGGTGGCGCTGATGTGCGGAACCGGCCGAAAGACGGAAAATGAGAAAACAGAGACAGAGATAAATCAGAGACAGAGATAAATCAGAGACAGAGATAGGATAGCAGAATGGACAAACTGATCATAGGAGCAGGGCTGTATGGATTGTATGCGGCGCTGTATTGTGCAAAAAGAGGGCAGCAGGTAGAGGTGCTGGAGATGGAAGAGGCTCCTTTTACCAGAGCCACATATATCAATCAGGCCCGGGTACACATGGGATATCACTACCCGAGGTCTCTGTCTACGGCCATGAAATCCGCCGGATATTTCAAGCGTTTTACAGAGGACTATTCCTTCTGTCTTCATACTGCGTTTCAACAGATTTATGCCACTTCCGCTCATTTTTCCTGGACGGATGCGGCGGAATTTTTGAAGTTCTGCCGGGATGGCGGGATCCCCTGTAAGGCGCTTCCTGTGGAAGAATATTTCCGGCCGGGGCTGTGCGACGGAGCTTTTCTCACCGAGGAGTATACCTACGATGCCCATATTCTGCGGGATCATCTGATGGAGGAGATCGCGAAATATCCGGGAGTGAAGCTGCACTTCGGGCGGCAGATCACAGAGATCGTAAAACAATCGGACTGCTATGAGATCACCGCACTGCATGAGGGCCATAGAGAGGTATACCGGGCACCGTTCGTGCTGAATGCCACTTACGCTTCCGTGAATCAGGTGCTGGAGAAGGTAAAGGGAGTCACGGCAGAACCCTTCGGACTGAAGTATGAATTATGCGAGATCATCCTGTGCAAGCCGGGGGACAAGCTCAGGGACATTGGATTTACGGTAATGGATGGACCGTTTTTTTCCATTATGCCTTTCGGCAGGACGGGATATCATTCCCTGACTTCGGTGACTTTTACACCGCATAAGACAAGCTACGATGCTACGCCGCAGTTCTCCTGTGTGGGAGTGGACGGCAATATCTGCAGAGGCGGCTGGCTGGGGAATTG
Organism: Waltera intestinalis; assembly: GCF_009695995.1. Lineage (GTDB taxonomy): Bacteria > Bacillota > Clostridia > Lachnospirales > Lachnospiraceae > Acetatifactor > Acetatifactor intestinalis. Next base: position 35,893 of record NZ_VUMU01000020.1, on the reverse strand, counting down.
CAACGATTGTCCCGGCAGACCGGAGAGTGCCTGGGAGTATATGTCTACGCTGGCGAGAAAGTATCTGCGGGAAGAGTACACATTCAGCTATGAGAGATCACTGTTCTCCATGAAGCCGATCCTGAAGGCTTCGGAGATCGATGATTCGAGACCTACTGTGATCCGGGCATTATCCGAAAGTCCCACCTTCATCAGCGTCTTATCCGGCAAGATCAACACGGTATATGACCTGGATCCTTTTTTAGATTAGTATAACCATTCCGAGTGGTCATAAATAATAGATATAGGGGAAACGTTATGGAGAGAACCGCAATCCTGAATAAAGAGAAAAATTTTGTATCCTGCGTGCTGTATCTGCACAACGACGGTGCGCATATCCGTGATTTTCTGAATACGGTCTGTGGCACTATGGAAGAACATTTTGAAAAATATGAGATCGTCTGTGTGAATGACTGCTGCATGGACAATACCATTGAGGAGATCCATCAATTTCTGGAAGAAAGCAGTGGAAATCATGTGGTGAGCATGATCAATTTAAGCTTTTATCAGGGAGTCGAGATGGCCATGAATGCCGGAAGAGACCTGGCAGTAGGAGACTTCCTGTTCGAATTCGACAGATGCCTGCCGGATTTTGAGCCGTCACTGATCATGGATGTTTATTACAGAGCGCTGGAAGGCTATGATGTGGTGGCAGCCGCTCCGAGGAGAGATGTGGCACTGACCTCGAGGCTGTTCTATGCAGTATATAATCTGGGAAGCCGCAATACCCACAAGCTGCGTCAGGAGAGATTCCGTATCATATCCCGCCGCGCAGTGAACCGTGTGAATCAGATGAATGCGTACATTCCTTACCGCAAGGCGATGTATATGAATTGCGGACTAAGGGCGGATACGCTGGTCTATGAGAATAAAAAGAAGGCAGGCGGCGCCAGGAACCGGGAGGAGCGCAGTACCCGCAGCAGCCTGGCACTGGATACGCTGATCATTTTCACCAATGTCCTGGAGAAGTTCTCTATGCTGGTGAGTGTGATCCTGTTTTCTGTGATGATGATCATGTTTGCCTGGATCGTGTATTCGATCTTCAGCACGGTACGTCCCGTGGAAGGCTGGATGAGTCTCATGACGCTGATATCGTTTGGATTTTTCATGATGTCCGTCATGCTGACACTGATCTTCAAATATCTGTCCGTGATCCTGAATATGAGTTTTAAGAGACAGCGCTATGTGATAGAAGGAGTGGAAAAACTGACAAAATGATGTTTACGATTATTTTTCCGGTATTAAATGAACGTCTGCGCTTAGAGAACGGTGTGACCCGCACGGTGGAATATCTGCAAAGCATTGCTTTTGAAGACTATGAGATCATTATCGTGGATAACGGTTCCGAGGATGAGACACCGCAGATCGCAGAAAAGCTGTGTAAAAAATATGATAAAGTAAGATATGAGAGGATCAATGTCCGCGGTGTGGGCGCCGCATTCCGCAGAGGTGTGGAAGTAAGCCACGGCGATGTGGTAGGCTATATGGACATCGACCTTTCCACCAATATCAGGCATCTGGGAGAGGCGATTCATCTCTTCGAGACGCAGCCCGAGATCCAATATATCAACGGCAGCCGTTTTGCCAGAGAATCCGATACCAGGGGCAGAAAATGGTACCGCAGGATCACGTCGCAGGGACTTTTGATTCTTTTAAAGCTGTTCTTACGGATGAAATCCACAGATGCCATCTGCGGATTCACGTTTGTCCGCAGAGAGACGGCACTTTCACTGATCGAGGGCTGCAGTCGGGATAACGGATGGTTCTACATGATCGAATTCCTGCTCCGGGCGGAGAAAAGAGGCGTGACCATACTGGATTATCCGGTGGAGTGGCAGGAAGACTATAATACTACCGTTAAGGTATTCAAGACGATCTGTAATTATCTGGTACAGATCGCAAGGTTATTCAACGAGTTTTATATCAAAAAGCACATATAAGCGAAAGAAGGACGACAGAATGGCACATATTAAGAGAATCGATCTGACGAGAGATGTAGAGGCACATGCGGATGCCTACAGAGAGGCTATTGAGAAGGTATGCAGGGAGACCGCCTTTTCCGGCGGAAAATATGCGGATACGTTTGACAAAGAGTTTGCCGCTTATGTGGGAAGCCGATATGCCAGTGGTGTGAACAACGGTACTTCTGCCTTACATCTGGCCATGCTGGCTCTGGGAGTGGGACCGGGAGATGAAGTCATCGTACCGGCGAATACCTACATTGCCACGGCATGGGGCGTCAGCTATACGGGAGCCACGCCGGTGTTCGCAGATTGTACGCCGGATACCTGGGAGATCGATCCTTCCGTGCTGGAGGCGAAGATCACAGAGAGGACGAAGGGGATCATCGGTGTCCATCTCTACGGTCAGCCTTTCGATTATGCAGGCGTGCGCGAGATCGCAGACCGTCACGGTCTGTTCGTGGTGGAGGATTGTGCACAGGCCCATGGGGCACAGTTTGAGGGGAAAAATGTGGGAACCCTGGGAGACCTGGCATGCTTCAGCTTCTATCCGGGCAAAAATCTCTATGCTTTCGGAGAAGGCGGAAGTGTCACCTGTGAGAAGGAAGAGTACTATAAGCATATTGACCGCCTGAAAAATCAGGGCTGCGATGTGCGTTATTATCATGATGAGATTGGTTATAATTATCGACTGGAGGGACTGCAGGGTGCGGTATTGAGCGTAAGCCTGAAATACCTGCCGGAGTGGACGAAGAGACGTCAGGAGATCGGACACCGCTATATCCGGGAGATCACCAATCCTCTGATCACCATGCAGCGTCATCCGGAGAACACCACACCGGTGTTCCACCTGTTCGTCATCACGGTGCCGGATCATGAGGACTTTATCCGCTATATGGCAGATCATGATGTGGAGTGCAACATGCACTATCCGGTTCCCTGTCATTTGCAGAAGGCATATGAGGATCTGGGATATCAGCCGGGAGACTGCCCCAATGCGGAATATCTGGCAGCACACTGTGTGACACTGCCTCTGTTCCCCGAGATGCGGGAGGATGAGATCCGGAGAGTCATCGAACTGTGCAATGCTTACAGACAGTAAGGAGATCACAATGCAGACCGTAACAGCAGAAAATAAAACATCGGAAAATAAAACATCGAAAGCAATTTCTGAGAACTATCGGGATACGCAGGCCGGGATCTATCTGCGCCTCATGACCCATGAGGATACGGACCGGATCGTGGCATGGCGTAACAGCGATGCCGTGCGCAAAAATTTTATCTATCAGGAGCTTTTTACCAGACAGTCCCATGAGCACTGGATCCGGACACATGTGGAGACCGGAGATGTGGTGCAGATGATCATCTGTGATCTGGAAGGGGATACTCCCCTCGGATCTGTGTATATCCGGGATATTGACAGACATCACAATAAAGCGGAGTATGGAATCTTCATCGGAGAAGAGAGCGCCCGAGGCCGCGGGATCGGCACAGCGGCGGCGAAGCTGATGTTACGGTACTGTTTTGAGCAGGAAAAGTTGCACCGGGTCTACCTGCGGGCATTGTCGGAGAACCTGCAGGCCATCCGAAGCTATGAAAAGGCAGGATTCGTCAGAGAAGGACTGTTAAGAGACGATGTGTGTATTGACGGTGTGTACCGGGATATTGTCTGGATGGCAGCCGTGAATCCGGCAGATTAAGAAGGAGCAAGCAACAAAAAATGGACAGAATAAAAAAAGTAAGTTTTGTGATCCCCTGCTACCGTTCGGAGCATACGCTGCCCCATGTAGTTACGGAGATCCGTGAAAAAATGCAGGAACTGACACAGTATACGTATGATATTTTTCTGGTGAATGATGCATCACCGGACAATACCATGGAAACGATCCGGGATCTGTGTGAAAAATACGATAATATCAAGGGCATCGGATTCGCCAGGAATTTCGGACAGCATGCGGCACTGATGGCGGGACTTAGACATTCCGACGGAGATTATGTGGTGTGCCTGGATGATGACGGACAGACCCCTGCCGATGAAGTGGATAAGCTGCTAAATAAGCTGGAGGAAGGCTTTGATGCTGTCTATGCCAGTTATGAACACAAGCAGCACTCCGCATTCCGGAATCTGGGCAGCAAGGTCAATGAGCTGATGACGCGTATGATGTTAAACAAGCCCGCGAATCTGTATATTTCCAGCTATTTTGCGGTGAAGAGATTCGTGGTGGAGGATATGATCCGCTATGAGAATTCGTATCCTTATGTCATCGGACTGGTGCTCCGTGCCACGAAAAACATTACCAACGTGCCGGTGTGTCACAGAGAGCGGGAAGAGGGCAATTCCGGTTATACGCTCAAGAAGCTGCTGGGATTATGGTTCAACGGATTTACGGCATTTTCCGTGAAACCGCTGCGGATCGCCACTTCTCTCGGTGTGGGCTTCGCAGGACTGGGTTTTCTCTATGGAATCTATACGATCATCAAGAGGCTGGTGAATCCCAATGTCCCTATGGGATTCAGCGCATTGATGGCGGCACTGGTATTTTTCGGCGGCATGATCATGATCATGCTGGGACTGATCGGAGAATATGTGGGACGTATCTACATCAGCATGAATAATTCTCCCCAGTATGTGATCCGTGAGAAGATCCATCTGGAGGAATAGGGAGAGAAATATTTTTATGAAGAAAGAGCAATTTACGGACTGGTGGAAACAGGATAAAAGATATCTGACGCTGGTGAAGGCGGTACTGATGGCACTGCTTCCCGTGGTGTGCTGTCTGGTGCGGACGGCGGCAGAGGGGAGGAGCATCGGCCAGGTGTATCTGCCTTCTTCGGAATGGAACGATGAACTGTTTTATTTTAAACAGGTGGAAAGCATTGTGAAATACGGATTTCCCAGAGGATATTTCGGATTTAACGAAAGTCATGCACTGCAGCTGTCTTTCGCAGCCTGGAGTCCCGTGCTGGTATTTCCCTGGATCCTGTGGGGACTGGTGTTCGGCTGGAATCTGCTGTCACCGGTGATCTGTAATATCGTACTGCTGACGATCACCATGTTCGTGTTCGTATGGCTGGTGAAACCCACCTGGAAACAGCTGGGCATCCTGACGGTGCTTTTCAGCCTGTACACACTGTTCACCAGATACATGCTGTCCGGTATGCCGGAGGTCATCTGCTTTGGCATGCTGATCCTGTTCTACGGACTGGCTTTTTCCTATCTGAATAAGGAGACAAAGGGCAAGCTGATTGCCATGTTTATTGTCTCGGTATTGTTGACCCTGATGCGGCCGTACATGCTTTTGTTTTTGCTGCTGGCCTGCTTTTTCCGGATCCGTAGAAGCCGTAAGAGCGGATGGATCGTTTCCGTTTCCGTGGTGGCTGTCACGGGAGTGGTGTATGTGCTGATCAAGCACTATCTGGGCGCGGAATATTTTACCCCGCTTTTCTATACAGACTGGATCACGACGTTTTTCACCGACGGCATTGGTGCCGGCTTCCGGAATTTCTTCGGAACGCTGCACTGGAAGGGCCTGGAATTCTACAGGCATTGTGTGTCGGGTGCGAAGAGCGGTCTGGCTTCCGGAGCCTTTTTTGACGGTTATCTGTTGCTGCTTGCCATTCTGCTGGTGCAGAGTTTTCTGGATCTCAGAGCATACCGCAGGGAGAAACAGGCCGGGCTGCGTAACCAGCTGATCATAGAAGTGCATTTCGCCTTCAGTCTGATCGCGATGCTGTTTGCCCATCTGCTGATGTATAAAATGGTGGAAGGAAGCAAACATTTCCTGACTTTTATTGCGGCGGGAATTTTCATCGTGAGTATGCTCCAGACCAGATACTATAAGAAAGCGGTGCTTTTGGGAGCGGCTTTCCTGTATCTGTACAGTTACAAGGCAGTGGAGCCTTATGATTATCAAGTACCGTATGTCACGGAGGACCGGGAAGCACAGGTGGAATACTGGAGACAGATCTTCGCAGAGAAGCTGGTCATGAATACCGATCAGGTACCGAATTACGATAATGTGGTGATCTGGACCTTCGGGGACGATACACCGGAGGGCAACCAAAATCTGAAATGGCAGCTTCTGTATGGGGCACCGGAAGGATTTGGTATCAGCTGCTGTGAGAAAGAATATCTTCTGGAGCATCTGACGGAGCTTCAGAGCAGATATCTGGCTACGGTAAGCGGCGGAGAGATCGATGAGCAGTGCCGCGAACAAGAGTATGAAGAACTGGGAAGAGATGCGGATATGGTGCTGTATCGCAGGTATTAAAGTCAGGGAATATAAGAAGATAGGAAGCGGAAGGACAGAAGGTTCCATGGAGACATGCAGCAGGAAAACAGATAATTTTATACGGACAAAAGGATGGCTGCTGCTGTGGCATGCGCTTCCGGTGATCGCACTGCTCCTCTGGGGAGCTTTCGGCATCCGGAATAACCTCTGGTATGATGAAGCGTATTCAGCGTCGATGGTATCTCTGCCCTGGAAACGGCTGATCTATATTACGGCGACGGATGATCATTCGCCGTTCTATTATGTCATCCTGAAGCTGTTTTATCATCTGTGCGGCGGTGGAACGCATTTCTGGTCACTGAAGCTTTTGTCTGTACTTTTTATGACCGGATATATGCTGCTGGGAAAATATTACGTGGAGAAGCTGTTCGATCGGAAGATTTCGGTATATTTTATGACATTTTCCCTGCTGATGCCTATTTTCAGTGTGCAGGCGGGAAATGTGCGGATGTATGCCATGGCATTGTTTTTCCTGACACTGGCGGGACTTGCGGCTTATGATATTTATCGGGAAGCAACCCGGAGAAAATGGATCGTGTTCTGTGTGGCGAGCATATGCACGGTGTACTGTCATACGTTTGCATTGATACAGACTTTTTTATTTTATATGCTTTTCCTGGCGGCGATCCTGATCTGCCGCAGAAAGGATCTGGTAAAGGGATTTTTCATCTCCGGATTCACAGTGGCGATCGTGTTCTCCCCCTGGCTGGCGGTGACCTGCAGACAGTTCATCCTGCGGATGCGTTATGATGACGGTTCTACCGCAGAACTGGCGACCCTGAATTCTGTGATGGATTATTTCAAGGAATGGTTTTCCGCGGTGGAGACACCCATCGGCATTGTGGTGCTGTTGGGAACGGCACTGTGCCTGATATTGAGTTATGGTGCCGTGGACTGGGTACGTCAGCATCATAATGCAGCTCCGGCCATTGCGGCAGCGGCGTTTGCTCTCACCGGGATCGTAGGAGGGGCGATCTCTGCTACCGTCAATAATTGTTTCATGGGGCGCTATGCATTCCCGGGCATGGGTTTCGTCATGCTGTGGTACGCGGTGGGATTTGCACAGATCCTGGAGAGCAGTGGCACAAACGGGAGAAAATGGTGGGCCGGTGGCATCCTCGGTACGGCCTGTCTGTGTTTCCTGATCCAGTACAGCTCGGAGATCCGTCTGGAGTATGACGGAGGCCTGGAGATTTATGAGAATTTTGCGGAGACACAGATGACGGACAACGATGCGGTCATCGGACCTTATACGCATACGATTTTCCTGAATGTATATCATCCGGAGCTGCATTATTATATCATCGGCTATAAATTATACAGTCTTCCTTTCGTCAATACGGATGCACTCACGGATTACAGCCAGTTGGATTCCTACGAGAATCTCTGGTATATCTGTTTTCAGGGTGGGACACCCAATGAACTGGAAGACGAATATGACTACGAAGAAGCGCTGGAATTCCATTATATGTATTATGATTTTGTGATTTATCGATTGGAGCGAAGACGATAGAGCAGCGATAAGATCAGGAACAGGGGCAGACAAAAAGGAATGGAGAAATACAGAGAAACGAAAACAACAGCAGACTGGAACGGGATGATTCATAAGCTTTGCAAGAACCGGCTGTATATGGGAATCCTGCTGCTTACAGCAGTATGTGCTTACGGCTATAAGGTGACAAATGTTACCATCGGCATCGATGACACCCCATCTTTATACTATTTCGAAGAGGGACTGATCGCCATTGTGGGGCGGTGGGTATTGTTTCTGCTGAATAAAGTGATAACTCTGGCGGAATTTGTTCCGTTTGTAACGGATTTTGCAGCGGTAATTCTTCTCATAGCGGCAGCAATCGTGTGGTCGGCATTGTTCTATTCGGTGTTCGGTGAGAAGATCCCGGTGACGGGATATGCCTTTTTCGCGGCAGTATTTGTATCCTGCCCGTTGATCAGCGAAGTATTTACGTATTTTCTCCACAATGGGATAGCCATCGGATATCTGAGCTGCGCAGTCAGTCTGTGCTTTATGAGGGAGTGGCAGAACAGTATGCGGAAGCCGCGCAAGGGATCCGGTCTTTGGGAGAAGCCGGACTGCCGGACTGTGACGAAGCTTGCGGCAGCGGCGGTATTTTTATGGATTGCCATGGGCTGTTATGAATCCTTTATGATCCTGTGGCTGGCGGGACTTCTGCTGTTGCTGCTGTCAGAGAGAATCTGTCTGGGAACGGAGCGCACAGCCCGGACCGGGGAGAGGGGAGTCTTTGGTACACTGGCAGGAGGGGCTTTGGCGGCTCTGGCTGCAGTGCTCCTGAGAAGCTTGATGATCGTAGTGCTTACAAAGGCATTTCATCTGGAATATCTGCAGGGTGAAGCAGTACAGCGTTCCGTGACGGAGATGTTAGGCTGGATGGTGCAGCCCGGAGCCTTCGGTGAGCTGATCATGATCCTGAAACGTACTTTTGTATTGTACGGTGTGTTTGCTTATGCTTATCTGCCAATCCGGATTTTTGTGTTATCGGCGGTCGTAATTACAGTGGTTACCCTGGTGCGGGTGATCCGCGGCAGAGATCTGTGGGCACTGATCCTCCTGCCGGTGACTTATCTGGCGGCATTTTCGCTGTTATTTATCGAAGGAAAGGCAACACTGTACCGTTCGGCACAGTTTTTGCCCATTTTCTGCGGTTACGGAGCACTGTTATTTGCCTATATCATCTATGAACTTACGGGAAGTCCCGGACGTGGTGTGCACCGCAGACTCTGTCTGGGGACGCGTGGTATCGCGGTGGCAGTGCTGGCGGTGATCACCTGGAACCAGTGCATGGATATGACGAAATGGTTCTATATCGACAGGCAGAAATACGATGCGGCGGTGAAGACGGTCGATCAGATCGCACTGGATCTGGAACGGGATTTCGATACATCGAAGCCGGTGATCTTCACGGGGAATTATGAAATTCCCTACAGCATCATCAAGGATGCCTATGTAAGCTACGGCGATAGCAGATATTATAAGATGAAACGACTTACGGATCTCATCGATCCGGATCTGCTGGATAAATACAATCGTGGTTCTAAAGGTGTGTGGGTGGCGCAGACACCGGCATTGTCGGTCATTGACTGGGGACGTTATGCCTTTGATTCCGATGCGGAGCTGGTGAGATTTTTTGAAATGCACGGACACCGGTTGGTGGCCTGCGGGGATATCGACAGATATGCGGAGGCGGAAGAAGAGTCACTGAATCTGCCGGAATATCCACAGGATGGATATATCGTAGATAAAGGTGAGTACATTATTGTACATTTCTAAAAATACAAGAATGAGAGGAAGATATGACAAAAGCAGAAGAAAAAATAATGAATATAATAACGAAATACAGGGGAATTATGTTTTTCCTGATTATAAGTGTACTGGGTGCCTGGATTCGATTTCAGGGCAGAACACTGATATCTGGAGATATGTCTTTTTACCTGTTGCCCTGGTATGATCAAATGACGGAGCAGGGTTTTTTTACTCTGAAGAATCAAGTCGGTGAATACAATATTTTATATCAGGAACTGATGGCTCTGATGACCTATATTCCCTGGAAACCAATGTATATGATCAAGGTCCTGTCTATTGCTTTTGATTATCTCTTGGCATTTGCAGTAGCGGATTTTGCCTGCAAGATCAAGCGAGAAAAACGGGATTCTGCAATATTCCAGGCGGTGTATGCAATTGTGCTTTTGCTGCCCCCAGTAGTGCTGAATTCCGCCTATTGGGGTCAATGTGATTCTATTTTTTCTTTTTTTGCAGTGCTTTCATTGATCAATCTTTATGAAGAAAAATATAATAGATCTTTTATTTATCTGGGAATTGCCTTTGCTTTTAAACTGCAGACTATTTTTATATTCCCGTTTTATGTTTGTCTGTATTTTTATAAAAAGAAATTTAGTATTTCAAAATTTCTTTTGGCAATTTTTGTCTTTTGGCTGACAGGTTTACCGGTATATCTTCTAGGACGAAATCTGTTGGATGCTTTTGGAATATATTTGTGGCAGACCGACCAGCACAGAGCGATGTATTTCCATATTCCGAGTGTGTGGATGTTCGTTGGTGGAGATTGTGACCGTCTGGAGAGTTATGCGGTTGCAATGACGATGATGATTTTGGGAATCGGTCTGTACCTTGTTATGAGCGGAAAGAAAAAACTGGACAACAGAGAAGATTTCTTTGGATTTGCGTGTTGGATTCATTGGACTTGTACGCTGTATTTGCCCAATATGCATGAAAGATACAATTATTTGCTTGATATTATGTGGATCATGTTGGTGGCAGTCAATAAAAAATACTTACCGTATGCGGTTGCCTCAATACTTATGAGTACAGTAAGCTATGGCTTTTATCTGTATGATAATGGCGATATTACCCCGCTTTTTTCAGGAATGATGTTGGCATTGTGGTGTCTGTTTACATATAGAGAACTTATGAATGGAAAAACAGGAAATAAGATGTGTGAAGCAGAAAAAATGCAGGAGTAAAACAGTGAATAAGTTACACAAAAAGGTATTTACGATTTTAAAACAAACAGATGTGCTGATACAACATCTGGATCATTGTACTTTGTGGTGGATCGGTATTCTGATTACAGTTGTATTTTTTCTGCCATATTTTGCCCTGGGAGACGGATGTATCTTTGAGATCAACGATCAGCTGGATGAAAGTATCATGAACTATATGCTTCCGGCGCGGCATCTGTGGGATGGCAGCACAATATATCCCGAGATGTTAAACGGAGTTAATGCCAGCGGCATGCAGCCGTCAGCAGTTCTTTTCTTGCCACTGTATCGCCTGATTTCTGCAAGAACGGCGTTCCTTACACAGTATATCATCTGTTTCCTATTGGCATTTTCGGGGATGTATCTGTTGGTGAAAGAGATTACGGACAGCAGTATTCTCGCGATGATTGCGGGCGGCAGTTTCTGTGTACTGCCGTTATATCCGGTCTATGGCCTGTCAGAATTCGGTATTCCACTGATACTATACGGAGCACTGTGTCTGTGGAAACAAAAAAATGTGATCTGGGGATTACTGATCACGGTAGTATTCGGTCTGACCAGCCATCTGGTATATATAGGATATGTGGTACTGGGATTCTGGGTGATCGCACTTGTTTATGCACTTGCAAAAAAGAAAAAGAATCAGTGGTTCACGATTGGATTTGCAGTACTTTTTGTGATATATGTATTGGTAAACCGGGCATTGATCCGGGAGATTCTGTTCGGAACCGGCAGCTATGTCAGCCATCGGGAGGAAATGGTGTCTTCCGCTATGCCATTTTGGAAAACTTTCTTGGATGTATTTCAAAACAGTGCGCAGCATGCACCGTCATTACATAAGTATTTGATTTTACCGATCATACTATTTCTGATCTTGGGAGCTTTTTGCAAAAAGGATGTGACGGATAGAAAGATTTATAAGGCAGCCGTGGCGAACTTTTTGCTATTGATTGCGATTGCCCTGTTTTATGCATTCTGCCACGCAACACTTGTCTCAAATTTCAAAAACAGTGTATCCGGATTTTTACGTTATTTTCAGATACATCGTTTTTACTGGCTATATCCGGCGGGATGGTATCTGGAATTTGCGCTGGCGGCAGCAGTGCTTTGGAGGATGAAGCTTCCGGGCATAGGAAATCCTGTTTTATTGGGAAAACTGGCAGTGATCTGTTTCTGTCTGTTGCCGACACTACAGCTTTTAAAAGTAAATTCCGGCATGTATCTGAATGTGAACCAGATCAATAACGGCTCAGGTGTCACGGGATATATTTCCTGGGAGAGCTGGTTTGCAGAGGATCTGATGCAGGAAATAGACGATGCTATCGGCCGGGACAAGAGTACTTACCGTGTGGCACATTTGGGGATCAGTCCGGCTCCGTCCCTGATGCATGGTTTTTATACGGTGGATGGATATTCCAATAATTATCCTCTGGAATATAAGCACCGCTTTCGAGAAGTTATTGCAGCAGAGCTGGAGAAAAATGAGGAAGTACGGGTATACTTTGACCTGTGGGGAAACCGGTGTTATCTATTCAACAATATTACCGGTAATTATATGCAACTGAAAAAGGGCAATACCCTGGTGTATGAAGGACTGGAGTTCGATATGGATGCATTACGGGAACTGGGATGTGAATACCTGTTTTCCGGTGCCGAGATCGGTGATGCCGAACGCATGGGTCTGGAACTCGTGGGCTATTATGAAACGGACGACTCTTATTGGGGAATCTGGGTGTATTGCGTAGTGAAGGAAGCAGAATGAAAGAAAAAACATTTATGAAAAAGTATGGAATGCTGCTGATGATCTTAGGAGTGGCAGCAGTGACAAGATTGGCAGGCTTAGGAAAAATACCGGAGGGTATCCTTCCGGATGAGGCATGTGCTGCGTATAATGCATGGACACTTATGACAGAAGGAATGGATAACAGAGGGTATGGCTTTCCGGTGTATTTTATTGCGTGGGGAAGCGGAATGAATACGTTGTATTCGTATCTGTCTATTCCGTTCCTGTGGCTGTTTGGCGCTACGACTATGGTATATCGTATACCGCAGGCGCTCTTTGGTATTTTGGGAGTGCTGGCAGCATATGTGTTGGGAAGAGAACTGCTGAATGAAAAATTCGGACTTCTGTTTTCTTTTCTGCTGGCGATCAATCCCTGGAATATCATGATCAACCGGTTCGCACTGGAGTCAAACCTGGCACCCGCGATGTTTCTGATCTCACTTACCCTGCTTGTACTGGGGATCAGGAAAAACTCCGGGTATCTTCCGGCTGCGGCTGCATTTTTTGGATTGACGCTCTACAGTTATGCTCAAAGCTGGATCGTGGTGCCGTTGTTTCTGCTGCTATTTCTGCTGTTTTATCGGAAAAGCATTCCTTATGGAAAACATCTGTGGGTTTCAATTCTGGTATTAGCTGTCATAGCAAGTCCGTTATTGTATTTTGTAGGTGTGAATCTGAATCTTTTGCCGGAGATTAAAACCCGATTTTTCTCTATCCCCAGATTACTTGCGTTCCGGGGAGAAGAGATCAACATTGCCCATATGATAGACAGTGCAAAAATGGTGTGCAAGATGCTGTTGAGACAATATGATGGTGCCGCTCATACAGCCTGCGCAAAGACAGGGGCATATTACTTTTTCACAGCACCGTTCTGGATGCTTGGGATCGTCCTGCAGCTGACCGGCATAGTTCGCAGTCGGAGGCTTGAGAAAAAGCCTTTGGAGTATGTTATGCTGTTCTGGCTGGGCAGTGCAGCGGTTATGTGTGTGCTGAATGAAATAGTTACGGTAATACATACCAATCTCATTCATATTCCCATTATTTTTTATGGGGCATATGGCATTTACAAGGTATGCAGTTATTTAAAAAGCAAAGTATTTTCCGGTATATGTATGGGAATGCTGTTGTTTTCCTTTGGAATATTTGCGGTCTGGTATGTGAAAGACAGTGAGGAATATGCCTCCTATTTTGTCGGAAGAGAGGCAGAAGAAGCAATTGAAATGGCGAGATCGGTAAGTGAGAATGGAGAATTTACAATCGTAGAACCGGGCACGATTAATTTTGCGACCATTCTCTGGGAGAAAAAAATACCTGTTACAGACTATCTGAATTCCGTAGTATATACAGGGGTTCCCGGATGGGAAAATCCGGAGAGCTTTACCGGTTACCGGTATGTGCAGACCCTGGATGAGGCTGTGGAAGATGGCGTGTATCTGATCGCCATCAAATATGAAGAGGAAATGATGCATAGAAATTATCAGATCATTACAGTGAATGCCGATTACTCACTGGCGATCCGGTAAACGCAAAATAATGACACTCAGGGCAATACCAAGGAGCAACAGCCAGGAGATACCGACAATGCCCTTATAAAAAGAATAAGATTGAATATAGTACATCTGGCATAAAAGACGGCTGTTTTGTTCTTTTCCGTCCAGACGATAATCGGACACGCTATCCAGATAATAGTGTGCATTATCTGTGCATAACATGCGGAATGCCGAAGAAGGGGCGTCGGATAGATTCTCGATGCGGACAGTAAAGGTGCTTCCTGCGCAGTGTGTCTGATCGAGACAGAAGTTTACATAACGGTCCGCCGGCAGAGAGGTCAGGTTCAGAACCTGTTCCATGATGACGGCATCATCCCGGAAAACGGAGACTTTGACCTGGGTGTCCTGCCATACATCATCCGTATAGGAAAAAGCAAGATCGATACTTTCGAGGGTGGATCTATCCCAGGCAATATCCTCTTCTATCGTAGCACCGGGTAAAATTTCCAAGGTTGTGTCCGGGTAAGATACGGTGAGGGAATCAATGGCGATCACGGGAGAGATTTCTTTTTTCAGAACGATGACGATACCGCACACGAGGATCAGCCAGATAGCAGCGAGGAGTATTTTTTTATAGAATGGATGAGTTATCAAAAAGTTTTTCATGGGAATCTCCTAAGTAAGGCTAAGTAAGTTTGCTATATTATAGCATACAAATCTTAAATTTTGTTAAGAAAATACAGGTTTCTGTTTCGATGTTTGAAAAATATGATAAAATAGAAAAATAAAATACCTTGAATTGGAAAATAGGATGAAAGACAGAATTTATATATGTCACACTTACTATCATGCATATGTGACGTTTTTAAAAGAGTTAAAAATACGGGCAGAGGCAGATCCTGCGAGGAAAGCGGGAACTGCTACTTTAGTGCTGTCCAAAATGTCCAACAATTTCGAAAATCTGAAGGCCCGGGTGGAGAGCACGGGCCTGTTTGAGGAAGTCCTGGAGTTCGATGAGAAGAGAGAGGACTTTTTCCCGGAGCTGGCAAAATACCGCCTGGATACCGGGAATTTCCTGGGGAATCTGAAGAACCGTATCCGTTTTACGCGGGAATATGCCAGACTGGAGGCACCTTACGTACCGGTGAACCTGAAGGAATACAAGGATATTTATGTCTATTGTGATTCCGACCCCATCGGGTATTATCTGAATCAGAATCATATCCGCTATCATGCAGTGGAGGATGGTCTGAACTGTCTGAAGAATTTCGATGCCGCCCGGTATGACAACAGAGGCCATTTTAAGCTCAAGGCCTTTTTATCCATGTATCTGAATCTGATCTTTGTACAGAACGGTTACGGCAAATATTGTATCGATATGGAAGTCAATGACATATCTGCCATCCGTTATCCCTGCCCCAGATATATCGAAGTACCGAGAAAACCGCTCGAGGACCGGTTGACGGAAGAGGACAAGCAGCTGCTCCTGCAGGCTTTTGTCAGAAATAAAGAGGAACTGGAATATCAGATCGCGGAGAGCAGCAGGGTGGGGGACAAGATCCTGATCCTCACGGATCCTCTGTGTACGCTGGATGTCAGAGAACGGATTTTCCGTGACATTATCAAAATGTATGAGAAAGAAGGCACCATCTTCCTGAAACCGCATCCCAGGGATCTGCTGGATTACCGTAAGCTGTTTGCGGAGTATCCGCAGTTTGATGCATCCATGCCCATGGAAATGCTGAATTTCTTCCCGGGACTGCGTTTCAAAAAGGTGGTCACGGTATTTACGGAAGTAAAGGGACTCCCCTTTGCGGAGGAAGCGGTACGTCTGGGGGCTGATTTCATGGATGCTTATGAGGATCCGCTGATCCACAGACAGAACGAACAGATTTAAGTTTGGAGAGAATCGATGATACAGATAATCAAGAAATTACGAGTCCTGTTAGATCAAAAACAGAAAAGAACCATGGTGGGATTGATCTTTCTTATGGTGATCAGCGCCTTTTTGCAGACCGCCGGCGTGGGAATGCTGGTGGAGGTCATGCAGATCGTCATTGACCCCGAAGCGGTTCAGCACAGCCGGGTGGCGGAAGCCTGCTATGAGATCCTGGGAGTGGAAAGCTACCGGACTTTCTCCATCATTGTCATGGTACTTCTGATCCTGGTATTCGTAGTGAAGAATCTGTTTACTTATTTCCAGCAGAAGCTGACATTATCTTTCGTATACACGAACCAGTTCCGGACCTCGGAGCGCATGATGCGCAACTATCTGCGCCGCGGGTATGAATTTTATCTGAATGCGGATACAGCAGTGGTGCAGCGAAGCATCACTTCGGATGTAAACAATATGTATGCCCTGATCCTGGCACTTTTACAGCTGTTGTCCGATACGGTGGTATCGTTGTTCGTCATCAGCTACTGCTTTATCTCCAGTGGTACCATGACGATCCTGATGGCGGTGGTACTGCTGCTTCTGATGTGGCTGATCAAGCGGGTCCTGAAGCCGATCATGTACAAGGCAGGCAAGGATAATCAGGATTATTACAGCAGTCTGTTCAAATGGATCTCCCAGACGGTACAGGGAATTAAGGAAGTGAAGATCTCCGGCAAGGAGCAGTATTTCGTATCCGAGTATCGCAAGTGCGGTAAGGGATATGTGGATGCCGTACAGCGTTACAGTCTGTATAATCAGGTGCCGAAGCTGCTGATCGAGACAGCCTGTGTAGCTACAATGGTGGGCTACATGATCTTCCTCGTGGCGACCGGAGTATCCACGGAAAATATGCTGACGGTATTCGGAACTTTGGCAGCAGCGGCACTGGTACTACTGCCCTGTGTCAACCGTATCAATAATCAGATCAATTCCATCGCCTATTTTGAACCCTTCTTCATGGGAGTCAGCGATAATCTGCAGGACGAGATCAACGGACAGAATATTGACATGTCCTTTGCTACCGATGAGGATGAGAAGCTGGATGTGAAAGAAAGCATCCAGATGAAGGACATTACTTATGCATATCCCAACACAGAGCGTCTGATCTTCGATCATGCAGATCTGAAGATCCCGGTGGGAGCTTCCGTAGGTATCGTGGGAACCTCCGGCGCCGGCAAAAGCACGGTGGTGGATATTCTGCTGGGACTGCTGGAGCCCAGTACAGGACATATCTATGCGGACAGCGTGGATGTGAAGGACCCCGGCAATTACCGGAAATGGCTGAAAAACATCGGCTATATTCCCCAGATGATCTTCATGCTGGATGATACCATCCGTAAAAATGTGGCTTTCGGTGTGCCGGAAGATAAGATCGATGAAGAGAGACTGTGGGAAGTCTTAAAAGAGGCCCAGCTGGATGAATTTATCAAGACTCTGCCGGAAGGCTTAGAGACCGGTATCGGCGAGCGGGGTATCCGTCTCTCCGGAGGACAGAGACAGCGTATCGGTATTGCCAGAGCGCTGTACAATGATCCCGAGGTGCTGATCCTGGATGAGGCAACTTCCGCACTGGACAATGATACGGAGGCAGCCATCATGGAATCCATCAACAGGCTGCACGGCCGCAAGACGCTGATCATCATTGCACACAGATTGCAGACCATTGAGAAATGTGACATTGTCTACCGGGTAGAAGACGGCAGGGCAAAAGTGGAGCGCGGAACGGTATGAGTAAAAAGCTGAGTATCATCGTACCCGTCTATAATATGGCGGCAGAGGGAAAACTGAATTACTGTCTGGACAGCCTGGTGGGACAGACCATCCGGGGACTGTATGATTATGAGATCCTCTGTGTGGATGATGCTTCCACCGATGATTCTCTGGAGATTCTGCTGGATTATGAAAAAAGATATCCCGAACTGGTGCGTATCCTTCCGAACCGTGTGAATCTCAGACAGGGCGGTGCGAAGAACGAAGCATTGAAGGTGGCGGAGGGAGAATGGATCGGCTTCATCGACAGCGATGACTGGGTATCTCCCGATTATTACGAGAAGCTGTTAAAAAAGGCGGAAGAGACCGGGGCGGATGTGGTCGGCTGTGATTACAGTCTGGTGGATCATCATACCTTTGAGGTCGGAAAAGTGATCGTCAACAATACACCGGATCAGACCGGGGAACTGACGGAGGAACAGCATAAAAGTCTGTTTATCCGGCCCGGCAGTATGGTGTTGAAGATTTATAAGCACAGTGTGATCCGGGAGAACCGGCTGGATTTTCCGGCACATATTTTTTATGAGGATAATTGCGCGGGACCTTTGTGGAGTCTGTATTTCCGGCATTTTGCGAGAGTGGAGGAGCCGCTTTACTATTATTATCAGCACGCGGTATCCACAGTGCATCATATCACGGAAGAAAAATGCAGGGACCGCATGAAGGCGGCGGAGCTTTTATATACCGAGTGCAGAGACAGGGGGTTCCTTGCGGAATACCGGCAGGAGATCGAATACCGTTTCACGGAGCTGTATTATGCGATCACGTTATTCTCTTATATGAGTGGTGTGAAGAAGCCGAAGATTTCTTTTATCAGGGAATTACGTCAGGGTATGGAAAAATATTTTCCGGAGTTTGACCAAAATAAATATTATCTGCAGCATACCGGAACAGAGGAACAGAAGCTGATCGCCATGCAGAAAAAGAGTGATCTGCGGTTCTATCTGTACTACAGACTGCGGCAGTTCGTATGGAAATTACGGGCCTGATGGGAAGGCACCGGTCATGAGAAAGATGAGGTTAGGAAAATGAGCAGATTAGCCATTATCACAGCCAGGGGAGGCAGCAAGCGGATCCCGAAAAAAAATATCAGGGAATTTTGCGGGAAACCGATCCTGGCATATTCTATCGAAGCGGCACTGGCCAGCGGATTGTTTGACCATGTCATGGTGTCCACGGATGATGAGGAGATCGCACAGATTGCGGAAAAATACGGTGCGGAGGTTCCTTTTTTCCGGAGTGAAGCGACCTCCGGAGACTTTGCTACCACCAATGACGTGCTGGCAGAGGTGCTGGCAGAGTATGAGAAGCGGGGGATGCATTTTGACATTGCCTGCTGTATCTATCCTACGGCCCCTTTTGTGACGGCGCAGAAGTTGACCAATGCCGTGGAGCAGCTGGAAGCAAGTGATGCGGATACCCTGATCCCTGTGGTCAGCTTTTCCTATCCGCCCCAGAGAGCCATGGTGGTGGAACAGGGACGGCTGGTATTCAAATATCCGGAATATCTGGACAGCAGATCCCAGGATCTGCAGCCCCATTATCATGATGTGGGTCAGTTTTATGTATTCCGCACGGAACGTTTTGCCGTGAATCAGAAACTCATGGTGGGAAATATCCTGCCGCTTGTCGTGTCGGAACTGGAGGTACAGGATATTGACAACCTCACCGACTGGAAGATCGCAGAGATGAAATACCGTCTGATGACGGAGGAGAAATAATTCCGAAAGGATCAGAGATTATGACAACAGGAAGACTGGCAGTGCTGTCCAATGTGAATATGAATATGGTGATCCGCATGCTTCAGAAAAACGCACAGGTCTACGAAGCGGAGGGCTATGGCAACGAACTGGGGACTTTGCTGAATCCTCAGTCTTCTTATCATGCTTATCATGCGGAGATCACGTTTCTGATCATGGATCTGGCAGAACTGCTGGAGCATGATCTGGATCCGGTCACCGCAGAACAAAAGATCGGAAACTGGTTCCGGACACTGGAGGGATGCCTGCCGCAAGAAGGAGTCTTCTATGTGTCGGATGCTTATCTGTGGGCGGTGGAGCTTGCCGTGCTGGCGGATACCGGGAGAAAGTCACAGCTGGAAGGCATCTGGGAACGGGAGCTTAGGAATCTGCAGCAGAAGCATGCCAATGTGAGGAGCTTCCCTTACCGTGCGCTGGCAGAGCATTTCGGAGAAGAGAAAGCCTTTTCTCCCAAAATGTGGTATATGGGAAAAGTACTCTGGGGGATGGAGATGCAGTCGGCACTGGCGGAGCAGATCCTCTACCGGGCCGGACTGGAATACCGCACGCCGAAAAAGGTGCTGGTGCTGGATCTGGACAATACGCTGTGGGGAGGTCTGGCGGGAGAGACAGATCATACCCCGGTGGTGTTATCGGAAGATCACAGTGGACTGGCCTATAAAAATCTGCAGCGCGTACTGAAGATCATGCAGAGTCAGGGTGTGCTCCTGACCATTGCGTCCAAGAATAACGAAGCGGATGCCATGGAGATCCTGGAGCATCATCCCCATATGGTGCTTCGCCCGGAGGATTTCGCTGCGCAGCGGATCAACTGGGATCCGAAACCGGACAATATCCGGAAAATAGCGGAAGAATTGAACCTGGGGACCGATTCTTTTGTCTTTTTCGATGACAGTGAAGCGGAGCGGGAGATGGTACGGCAGATGCTTCCGGAAGTGGAAGTGCCGGAGTTCCCTGCGAGAGCGGAAGATCTGGCGCCTGCCATGGTGAAAATATATGAAACATATTTTGCTGCAGCGGTGATCACCGGAGAGGACCGGGAGAAGACTGCACAATACCGGGCCAATGCCGGCAGAAAACAAATGGAAGACCGGGCGGGCAGCTTTGAGGAGTATGTGAAAAAGCTGGAGATCTGTCTGCTGCCGGTGGATCCGAAGGAACATCTGGACCGGCTGACACAGCTTTTGAACAAGACGAATCAGTTCAATCTGACGACGAGACGTTATACCTTAGAACAGATGCGACAGATCACAGAGGATACGAAGAAACGGGTATTCCTGTATCAGGTGACGGACGTGTTCGGAGATAACGGCATTGTGGCAGCAGCGATCGTGGATACGGCGGGAGAATTGCCGGAGATCACGGATTTCGTTATGAGCTGCCGTGTCATGGGCCGCAATATCGAAAATGCGGTGATCGACCGCATCGAACAGCAGATGCAGGAAGAGGGATATACCGTTCTGCGGGGCAGATATGTGCCCACGGCGAAAAACAAGCCGGTGGAGACCATGTATGACAGACTGGGCTACCGGAAAACGGACAGCACACCGGAAGGCACCTGTTATGAGATCGTGCTGGCCGAGAGACCGGAGAGGGCCTACTGGTTAAAGGAAAACCTGTATGATTGAGCGCCGGATGTCTGATGCCAGGCTGCGGCAAATAGGAAGAAAGAGAATGAGGTTAATCTTATGAAAGAGAAGATCATAAAGCTGATTGAAGAGGTATTAAAGGTTCCGGCGGGAACCATCACTGAGGATACCATGATCGAAGATGTGGAGCAGTGGGATTCTCTGGCACATGTCATGATCATCGGACAGCTGGAGGAGCTTGGTGTCAGCATACCGCTGGAAGAAGCCATCGAATTAAAAGGAATGCGTGAACTCCTGGAAAAGGCAGGCTGCGAATGAGTGTTACATTAAGAAAGATCACCGAAGAAGATCTGGAACAGATCATGCGCTGGCGCATGGATCCGGAGATCACCCGGTATATGAATACCGATCCGAAGCTTACACTGGAAGGACAGAAGAAATGGTTCGCCAAAGTGCAGCAGGATCCGGATGTGAGCTACTGGATCATACAGATCGATGGGACACCGGCCGGTGTCATCAATTATACGGGACTTACGGATCCGGCGGGAGACCTGGGATGGGCCTATTATGTGGGGGAGAAGAAGCTTCGCAGTATTCAGGCGGCCCTGGCCCTGGAGATGAGTATGTATGATCACGCATTTCTGGATCTTGGGAAAAATGCGGTATACAGTGATGTGTTTACCCTGAATCAGGGGGTGATCCAGCTCCACAAGATCTGCGGTTGTGAGGTCGTGGAGGAGAAGAAAGCCTGTGTGGAGAAAAATGGAACGGCTTACGACGTGACGTTCATGCGCATGACGGCGGATCACTGGAAAGAGATCCGGGACAACAAAAAATACGAACATATTGTATTTCCATAAAATTTCTATACGCAGATTTGTGCCTGCACAAGAGGCTATAACAGCTGAAGAGTTGCAGGTTACGGAAAGGCAAGGGTACCATTATGAACAAAGAAATCATGATCGGAAATCGCAGGATCAGTGAGGATGCGCCCACTTTTGTGATCGCGGAGATGTCTGCAAATCACTTAATGGATTTTGACAGAGCGGTGGCAATCATGCAGGCGGCGAAGGACGCCGGCGCGGATGCCATTAAGATACAGACTTATACACCGGACACCATCACACTGGATTGTGACGATCCCTGTTTCCAGATCACCCAGGGTACCATCTGGGACGGAACGACACTGCATAAATTATACGAGACGGCCTATACGCCCTGGGAGTGGCAGCCTAAACTGAAAAAAATCGCAGAGGAGATGGGACTGATCTTTTTCTCCTCTCCGTTTGATCTGACCAGCATTGATTTCCTGGAGGAGATGGATGTGCCGGTATATAAGGTGGCCTCTTTTGAGATCAACGATATTCCTTTTATACGTAAGATCGCACGCACCGGCAAACCGATCATCATGTCCACGGGAATTGCTTATCTGGCGGATATCGAACTGGCATTGCGCACCTGTAAGGAAGAAGGCAATGAGAACGTGATCCTGTTGAAGTGTACATCCGCTTATCCGGCCCCTTACGAGGATATCAATCTGAAGACCATTCCTTCCATGAAGGAAGTATTTGACTGTGTGGTGGGACTGTCGGACCATACCATGGGATGTGCGGTGGCGGGAGCCGGAGTGGCCCTGGGTGCCAAGGTAGTCGAGAAACATCTGACGCTGCGCAGGGCGGATGGCGGTGCAGATGCGGCATTCTCCATGGAGCCGGAAGAATTCAAGGAGATGGTGGATCACATCCGCATGATCGAGAAGGCAGTAGGAAAGGTGACCTATGATCTGACACCGAAGCAGAAGAAGAGTAGAGAGCATTCCCGTTCCCTGTTCGTGGCAAAAGATATGAAAGCGGGAGATGTCTTCACCCCGGAGAATTTACGCTCCGTAAGACCATCCTGCGGACTGCATACCAAATATTATGAAGAACTGTTGGGCAAACGTATTACCAGAGATGCAAAACTGGGAACGCCCATGAGCTGGGATCTGGTCGATTTTTCGGAGTGATGCTATGTATTATTTTCGGGCAGACGGCAGTGCGAAAACCGGCGCGGGACATCTGATGCGCTGTCTGACGGTGGCACTGGAATTACAAAAATTAACAGAACATCCGGAGCAGGTGTGCTTTCTGTGTGCGGATGAGGCTTCCGCAGAATTGCTGCGGAGTAACCATATGCCGGTGAAAGTGCTGGGGACGGATCCCGAAGATCTGGAAGGAGAACTTCCGGTACTGGAGAGACTGGCGGGAGATACGAAACAGATATTTCTCGTAGACAGTTACCGGGTGACGGATGCTTATCTGCAAGGACTGCGCAGACTCGGCAGGGTCTTTTTGCTGGACGATATGCAGCAGCATGCCTATCCTGTGGATGGGGTGATCAATTATAATCTGTTCGCTTCCGAGGAAAAATACCGGGAATTGTACGGCGACACAGTCCCGCAGTATCTCGGGGCACCCTATGTGCCGGTAAGACAGCAGTTCTGTGATGCTTCCGGGAGTTATGCGGTGGCAGAACAGGTGACGGATGTACTGATCACGACCGGCGGCGGAGATATAGATAATATTTCGGGAGAGATCCTGCGTCAGCTGGCGGAATATGATCTGAACGGCTGCGCGGTCCGATACCATCTGGTGGTGGGAAGGTTCAACCCCAACCGGGAGAAGCTGGAACAGTATGCCTCCGTGCATGAAAATGTAAGATTGCACTGTGATGTGCGGGATATGGCGGCACTGATGGCACAGTGCCAGCTGGCGGTGACCGCCGGCGGAACGACGATTTATGAACTGGCGGTGCTGGGAGTTCCTTTTGTATGCTTTTCCTATGCGGAGAATCAGGAAGCACTGACAGAGTGGCTGGGAACACAGCAGATCGCAGGCTATGCGGGAGCATGGCACCGGGCTGCCGGGGAGACACTGGAGCGCATTGGAGCGTGGTGTCTAAAGGCACAGCAGGATCCCGGACTGCGTCGGCAATGCTATGAAACAGAGCGGGGACTGATCGACGGCCTCGGAGCTGCAAGGATCGCACAGATATTGATAACGGCAGGAAAATTAGGAATAAAGTAAGGAATAAAGTAAGGAATGGAGAAGAACGGGATCAAAGCAGGCAACAGAAAAGAAAAAATTGCATACAGCATTGTGGCGATCGCGTTGTTCCTGATCCTGTTATGGACTTTTTTCCCGGGGGACCGCGAGTATCAGAGAATCCCCTATGATGTGGTATTTCTGGGAGACAGTGTGTACGGACTGTGCCGGGATGAGACCTCCATTGCCGCCAAACTGCAGGAGAAGACAGGCCTGAAGTGTTATAACGGAGGACTGGGCGGAACGGTTCTGGGAAGAGCGGATGCGGAGAGAAGACTGGGATATACCAAGGATTCTCTGTCTGCGGCAGGACTGGTGAGATCTTTTGCGGTAAAGGATTTCGGTGTGCAGAAGACGATACGGATCCGGGAAGCTGCAACAGATTATTTTGAAGATACGCTGGGTGACCTGGGGCAGATCGATTTTGATACGGTACAGATTTTGTTTATCGGATCCGGATTGAATGATTATCACGCGGGGAATCCCATTGAGTCCGTGACGGATCCGTATGATGAATATACGTATTGCGGAGCGATCCGCAGTATTGTAAAGGAACTGCGGGAGGCTTATCCGGATCTGCGGATCATATTTATCACGCCGCCGTATACCTGGTATACGGTACCGGAGGTAACCTGTGAAGAGTACGATCTGGGAGGCGGCGTACTGGAAGATTATGTCAATGCGGAGATTGGGATCTGTGAAGCATTGGATGTGGAAGTGATCGATATTTATCATGACTATTATCCTCATGACAACTGGGACGATCTGTATCTCTATACGAATGACGGATTGCATCCCAACGAAGCGGGGCGGGAGAAGATTGCCCAGACACTGGCGGACTACCTGAATCAGACGTTAGACGAGGAGTGACAGACGGATGAAGACACCGTGGGAACTTTTGAAAGAGAGCAAGACAAAAATAAAGACAACCTGGAGGATCGCGTTCGTATCGGCGCTGGTGCTGGGATTACTGATCCATCTTCCGGTGATGCTGTCGGATATTCCGAACCATGACGGACTGAGCAGCATGTATTTTGACCAGAATATGATCACTTCCGGCCGCTGGTTTTTAACTGTTGCCTGTGGATTTTCTTCTTATTTTACCATACCCTGGGTGATCGGACTGATCGGACTGATATGGCTGGCACTTACGGCGGCGGTACTTACGGAAGTGCTGGAACTGACGGATCCGGTGACCATTACTGTGGTGAGCGGTCTGCTGGTATCTTTTCCGGCGCTGGCGTCTACTTTTGCCTATGTGTTTACCATGGATGGTTACATGCTGGCGCTGTTCCTGGCAGTGCTGGCGGTTCTGTTTACTGCGAAGTATCCCAGAGGCTATCTGGCCGGTGCAGTGTGTCTGGCATTCAGTATGGGAATCTATCAGGCGTACCTGCCTTTTACGATCCTGCTGTGTGTATATAAGCTCCTGCTCTATTTCATGGAGGAAAAAGGCTGGAAAGAAAAGGCGAAATATATATGCCGCTATCTGGGGATGGGAATTGCCGGCGGAGTATTGTATTATGTGATCCTGCAGATCCTGTTGAAGCTGCAGGGCAAGGTGCTGGATACTTATCAGGGGATCAATTCCATGGAGCAGATGGGATCCGGCATGGGAATTCTGGCAACCATAAAGGGAATGTACGTGGATTTCCTGGCATTTACGATTCACGGCAATGTTCTTGTGAACAATATTTTTTCACTGGTGGCCTGCATTATTTTAGTGGCAACGGTGGTATTTCTAGTGATCCGCAGTATGATTCGGAGAAAATGGTGGAAGAATCCGGCATTTTTCGTTATAATAGTTCTGTTGGGCATCAGCATACCGCTTCTGACCAATGTGATATTGCTCATTTCTCCGAACCTGACCTATCATTTGCTGATGCGATACCAGTGGGTATTGTATCTGATCCTTATGACGGCGTTCGCGGACCGGTATACCGCTGAGGAGAGTCGTACGGACGTGGTATTGCAATGGGCAGCATTGTGTGCGGCGGTGGTATTGGTGTTTGATTATGGAATTTCCGATAATATCGGATATTCCAATCTGGAGAAAAAGTACGAGAAGACGTATGCGTATTGTGTACGCCTGCTGGACCGGATCGAGCAGACTCCCGGATATTATCAGGGGATTCCCATTGCATTGGTGGGAGTCATCGGCTATGATGAATTTCCTACAACGGATATCACGGGGAAGGTTACGGACGGTATGATCGGACTCAGCGGAGATTACCTCATCTATAAGGGAGCGGATTATCAGGCATTTATGCAGAATTATCTGGGGGCAACCCTGAATTTCCTGGATCCCGATACGGTGGGTGAGATCTACATGACACAGGAATACATTGACATGGATACATTCCCTGGACCGAATGCTACGAAAGTGGTGGATGGGATCCTCTATGTCAAGACAGAGAACTGCGGAAGGGATTAAGAAGATGTCTTTATTGTCAATTGTCTTACCGGCATATAACGAAGAACAAAATATTGCGAATACCGCGAAGGTACTGGGCGAATTGCTGGACCGACACGGGATAGATTATGAACTGGTGTTTATCAGCGACGGTTCCAAGGACGGCACGTTTGACCGGATCAAAGAAGAGGCAGCGAAGAATCCGAGAGTGCGGGGAGCGGAATTCTCCCGGAATTTCGGTAAGGAGGCCGGTATTTTTGCCGGACTGGAGCTGACCACGGGAGATGCCGTGATCGTAATGGATTGTGACCTGCAGCATCCGCCCGAGGTGATCCCTCAGATGTGGGAAAAATGGCAGCAGGGTGCCGAGATCGTGGAGGGCATCAAGTCTGACAGAGGGCGTGAGAGCCTGGGATATAAGCTGTCCGCAGGCTTGTTTTATAAGATCATGAGCAAGCTGATCAAAATGGATATGAATGCTTCCTCCGATTTTAAACTGCTGGACAGAAAGGTGGTCCGGGTTCTGCTGGAATTGCCGGAGCGCAATACCTTTTTCCGGGCACTGACCTTCTGGGCCGGATTTCAGACAGAGACCGTGGAATACGAAGTGCAGGAGAGACAGTACGGACAGAGTAAATGGTCCTTCTGGAGCCTGATGAAGTATGCCATCACCAATGCGACGTCCTTCAGTACCCTGCCGTTACAACTGGTGACGATCATGGGAATGATATCTATATTTTTCAGCGTGGTACTGGCGATCCAGACACTGGTACGATATATCATGGGGACAGCTGTGGAAGGCTTCACCACCGTGATCCTGTTGATCCTGATCATCGGAGGATTCCTGATGCTGAGCCTGGGGATCATCGGACATTACATTGCCAGAATTTATGAAGAAGTCAAGGGAAGACCCAAATATATTATCAGTCATGTAACGGAAAATGTACCGGGTACAGCGGTGGGAAGCTGGAAGCGGGAGTGCAGGGAGAATTAGAACATAACCAAAGCATATCAGAAAAGAGGATGCATTATGATAGATATTAAATTCAATGTACCGCCTTATGTGGACAAAGCAGCAGATTACATTCAGGAATGTGTTAAAAATCAGAAGATCTGCGGAGACGGTGAGTATACGAAAAAATGTAACGCCTGGATCGAGGAGAGAACAGGAACCGGCAAATGTCTGCTGACCACTTCCTGTACGCATGCGACGGAGCTGGCAGCGCTTTTGTGTGATATCAGACCCGGAGACGAGGTGATCATGCCTTCTTATACGTTTGTGTCCACTGCGGATGCGTTCGTGCTCCGCGGAGCGATCCCGGTATTTGTGGATATCCGTCCGGATACCATGAACATTGATGAGACATTGATCGAGGATGCGATCACCGAGAAGACCAGAGCCATCGTACCGGTACATTATGCCGGAGTGGCGTGTGAGATGGATACCATCATGGATATTGCAAGGAGACACAATCTGAAGGTGGTAGAGGATGCCGCACAGGGCATTATGGCCACTTATAAGGGAAAAGCACTGGGAACCATCGGTGATTTTGGTGCTTACAGCTTCCATGAGACGAAGAACTACAGCATGGGAGAGGGCGGTGCTCTTCTGATCCGTGATCGAAAGGATGTGGAAGAAGCGGAGATCATCCGTGAAAAAGGAACCAACCGCAGCAAATTCTTCCGCGGTCAGATCGACAAATATACCTGGGTGAATTACGGATCCTCCTACCTGCCCAGTGATATGAATGCTGCCTATCTCTATGCACAGCTGGAGATCGCAGATGAGATCAATGAGGCCAGACTGGCCTGCTGGAACCGCTATTATGAGCAGTTGAAGCCGCTGAAGGATGCCGGGAAGATCGACCTGCCTACCGTACCGGAAGGCTGTGTACACAATGCCCATATGTTCTATATCAAGGCAAGAGACCTGGAGCAGAGGACACGGTTTATCAGCTATATGAAGGAGAACGGCGTGCTGGTCGTATTCCATTATATTCCGCTGCATACCGCTCCCGCAGGGCAGAAATTCGGACGCTTCCATGGGGAGGACCGTTATACCACCAGAGAGAGCGAACGTCTGGCCAGACTTCCCATGTATTACGGACTGACGCTGGATCAGGTAGACTACATCTGTGGTCTGATAAAAGATTTCTTTGAGTTAGAGGAGCAGTAGAATGCAGAAAGCACGCAGGGCGCTTGCGCAGATCGCAGGCAGATTTCTGTTCATAGGGATTTCGGTACAGATCGTACTGGGGATCTGTTGGATGATCAGAGCTTTTGGCATTTTCCCGGAGTTCGGGGACAGTTATCTGTGGCTGAAGGCGGCGGATACTCTTGTATGTGATGATTATATGGGGATCGGATACCCTCTTTTTCTGATGCTCGCAAAAGGGATAGAATCCATAAGTTCTATCCCTTATCCTTTTTTTGTGTACACGGTGCAGATCTTGTTCGCATTTTACAGTGGCGTCGTATTTTTAAGATCCTGTGGCATGACGAAGAAAGTGTGGCTGGTGTGGGGAAGTCTCGGACTTCTGACTTGCCCGTTTGCCCTGCAGTGTCATGTGGCGGTGCTGCCGAATTCTCTGGGATTTTCTTTCTTGCTGCTGGAATTGTCGGTGCTTATGGGGATCCTGCGTCAGAATGCGGATGGCGATCCAGTAAAATTCCCTCTCCGACAGATGTTTACGGCCGGAGTCTGGTGGGCGCTTGGCACAGTGTTTGTCGTGGAGAACCTGTGGCTTGGACTGGTGCCGCTTGCGGTGGTATGGGTTCTGCATCTGATCCGCGGCAGACAGCTGGGAAAACAGAGAGTGTTGGGAGAACTGGTGCTGCTGGCAGCAGTCGCGGGGATTTTATTCACGACGGTATCTCTGTGGCAGACACCCGGCAGTTATGGTAAGGCGGAGAATACGGTGAGTGCGGCAATGATGCGCAGATTTACCTGGTCCCATATGCGGGTGGAAAGAGAATACGACACCTGGCCGGAGGAATTGCGCAGTCTGTACAGCTGGGAGGAAATACAGCAGTCCGGACGGTATGCGGGAACAATGCCGACGGATCTGCAGAAAAAGGCGGAAGAGGCACTTGGCGTCAGCGGGGCACAGCAGCTGTTCCGTAAGTACGCTGCTTATCATCTCAAGGCTTATTTTTCCGATAATATACACCAGATCGCATGGGACATGGCGGGATATGTCATGCCGCCCGTGATGCTGCAGCTGTTGCTGGACGGCCGGGGGTATGATTCTTTTTCTGCCAGAAATGTGGATCTTATGATGACCGGAGCCCTGCAGCTGACCAATTTCCTGCTGAAATACAGCAGTGTGTGGTTCCTGCTGGGGAGTATTGCGGCACTGCTCGGCGCACTGGCCGGGAAAAAGCGTATCCGGTGGGAGGTCGTGTGTATGTGTGGCATAACGGCGCTTGGCATGGCAGTATGGTACACCATGCAGGATGCGGGATGCTGGGATTATAAAAACGGACTGCTCCCCGGAATGTTATGGCTGGTGGGGATGATCTCGGTGGCATATCATTGTCTGACACAGGAGGAATAATGACAGAACGCAGGAAAATGAAAAAACCGGAAAATGTCTGGTTCCTTTTGGGAGCACTGGCGGTGCTGGCAATGGGAATCCCTTATCTGATACTGGGGAAAGATGCTATATTTGTGTATCACGATCAGCTGGATGGAGAAGTGATCGCTTATCTGCTACAGGCGAGACACCTGTGGGACGGCAGTGGTATTTTGCCGGAATTTATGAACGGCGCGGCGCGGACCGCTCTTACCATGCCGGCACCGGCCTGCCTATTGTTATACCGTCTGCTGCCTGCGGAGACGGCGCTTGCCTGCATGCAGGTGGCCGGGAGCTTTGTCGGATATGTCGGAATGTTCCTCCTGCTTTGGTGGGCAGCGGAAGATTCCGAAATATTAAGCGGGAGAAAAGGAACGGTAGGTTTCCTGGCGATGACGGTAGGTTGTATGTATGCCTATCTGCCCTTTTTGCCGGTGTACGGATTGTCGCAATACGGACTGCCGATGCTCCTGTATTGTGTACTGCGGCTGCGGGAACGGGACAGATCTATTAGCGACCGGCTGCTGTATTATGCCTATGTAGTATTTTTCGGTGTAAATTCTTCGCTGGTACTGTCCGGATTTGCGGTACTGGGGATCTGGGCCGTATGGGAGATCATTGCGGCACTGCGCAGAAAGTATTCGGCAGCACAGGGGATTGCATGGATTTTATTGCTTCTCACTTATCTGTTGGAGAACGGTGCTCTGTTTTTGCAGATCTTCGGCGTGGGAGAGAGCACGGTTTCACATAAGGCGGAGTATGCGCTGACCGCGGTATCTTTTTGGGAACAATGGAAGACGAACCTGTTACAGGGCGGACAACACAGTGTGGATTACCACGGGTGGATCCTGCTCATAGCGGTATTTACGGTGATCGCCGTGATCCGAAGAAGGGCCGGTGACAGTAAAAGAATTTTCCGCTCGCTGGCAATCTCCTGCGGATGTATTGTATTTATAGCAACGGCGGCCGCACTGTGGGACAGCGGGATCGGTGTGAGCCTGCGCTCCGGCTGGGGAGCGTTGAAGGGATTTCAGGCCAACCGGGTTTTGTGGCTGAGCCCCTGCCTGTGGTATTTTGCTCTGGGATGCTGCCTTTTGCTGCTGCTGCGGCAGCTCTGCGAGAAACGGTGCGTGAGGAATGTGATCCTGTTCACAGTTACAATGATTCTCACCGTGACGACTGCGGGACAGATTCTCTTTCAGAGCAATCTGAAACCGAATCTGCAAAAGACAGTGAACCGGGAGTACGGAGCCATGAGCTTCCGGGATTATTATGCCATAGATGTACTGGATCAGGTGCAGGAATATATTTATGACAATTTCGGGGAGCGGCCGGAAGATTACAGAGTGGTCAGCTTAGGGATCGATCCGGCGGCGGCATTATATCATGGATTTTACTGCCTGGACGGATATTCCAATAATTATTCCCTGGAATATAAACACTGTTTCCGGGAGATCATAGCGCCGGAGCTTGCCAAGAGCGAGTACCTCGAGGATAATTTTGACCACTGGGGGAACCGCTGTTATCTGTTCAGCGCGGAATGCCCCGGATATTATACGATTCAAAAGGGTGGATTCTATTTTCAGAACTATGAGATCGACACGGAACGCCTGAGAGAACTGGGAGGCACTTATCTGCTGTCGGCAGCGTATATCGATCATAGCGAGAATACGGGACTGGAACCGGTGAGAGAGGAAGCGTTTGAGACAGAGGACAGTTATTACCGCATCTATCTCTATCGGATCATGGAAAAATAGTCCGGCGACAAAATGGATTCGCGATTCCTCCGACGAAAGGAATCGTCTGTGGAATGGAGATTAGTATGATGGAAAGCAGCAGATGGAAAAAAATCCTGCCGGAGCTTCTGGCAGTTATCTTATGTCTGGGGATCATGTGCGTGGGCATCAGTCTGAAAGAGGGCTACCACATGGATGAACTTTTAAGCTTTGAGCTGGCCAATGCCAGATACAATCCCTGGATCGTACCCACACAGCCGGAGGGACGACTGGCGAAGTTCGTGAGGGAGGAAATTCAGGGAGACAGTTTCCCGGAGACGGTGTCCAATCTGACGGACACGGTAAAGGATGTGCTTCAGAACCGGGGGAACAGTAAGCTTCTGTCGTATAAAGCGGATGTCTATGAGGAACCGGTATGGATCTCGGCGGAGCAGTTCCGGGATTATGTGACCGTGGACGGTGACGATGCCTTTGATTATCTGTCGGTTTATTTTAATGTGAAAGATGACAATCATCCGCCGGTACATTTTATGCTGCTGCATACCATGAGTTCCCTGTTCGGTGGGACGCTGTCACCGTGGCTGGGATGTTTCATCAACCTGGTCTGCCTGGGCATCACGTTGTGGCTGTTACTGCGACTGGGCAGACAGCTTGCGGATATTTTTTCCATGCGGGAAAGGGGCAGACAGCTGGGAATTCTGGCAGTGCTGCTATATGGACTCAGCACCGGAGCACTGGCAACGGTACTGCTGATCCGGATGTACGGACTGTTGTCCTGTCTGTGTGTGGGACTGCTTTCTGTGCATGTGGAGAAGTGGAAGGATCATGGATTCGACCGGAAAAATAAAGGCCTGATCGCTGTTACGGTACTGGGATTTTTAACACAGTATTTTTTCCTGTTTTATTGTATCCTTCTGGCGGCGGTTACGGCGGCCGGACTGTTGTGCGGTAAGAGAACGAGAGAACTGTGGATCTATATCCGTTCGATGATCCTGGCGGCAGTGATCGGCCTTGCGCTGTTTCCTTTTGCGGTAGCGGATGTATTTTCCAGTGGAAGAGGCACCGAGGCGCTGGATAATCTGGCTTCCGGGTTCTCCGGTTACGGGGCGAGACTTCTAAGCTTTGCGAAAATTGTGGCAGACCGGACGGTGGGTGGGCCGTTACTTGCTGCGGCATGTCTCGCAGGAGTGGTTCTGGCGGTGACCGCAGGCTGGCGCAAATATCAGGAATATCGTAGGGACGTGGCTGAGAAGGCAGGACAGAATGTGGGACCGAATGCGGGACCGAACGCGGGAATCCTGAGTCTGCTGATCGTACCGGTGATCGGTTATTTTCTGCTGGCATCCAGAATGTCACCTTATCTTGTGGACCGTTATGTGATGCCGTTGTTTCCGTTGGCTGCGTTATTATTGGCACTGTTATTGTGTTACCTGGGCAAAAAGCTTTCGGAGGTATGCGGATGGACAGAACGGGCAACGGGAATCTGTCTGATCGTATGGATCATGGCGGTGCAGGGACTGCGGCTGGCCGGCTATGATGGGGAATATCTCTATCGGGGATACGGACAGCAGGAACAATTGGCGGAGGAATATGCGCTTCTTCCCTGTATCTGTGTCTATGCGGGAGTCGGGTATTATGAGAATCTTCCGGAATTCATGCATTATGACAGCACTCTGTTAGTGACGGCAGAGGAACTGGCAGATCGTAAGGATGTAGCGTCGGTACAGTCCCTGGACCGGGTTGCGGTACTGATCAAACCCGGAGTGGAAGAGAGCTCAGTGATCTCCGTAATGCAGGAAAAATACGGCCTGGAACCGGAGGAAGCATTGCTTTCCGAAGGGGTACACGGCGATAAGATCTATTTGTTTGTAAAAACATCTGAAAACGTAAAAAGAGAGTAAAGCTTGGAAATGAGAAATATGTTCATGACGTTTTGAGCCTGAATGAAGCGAAAGGAATGAATATAAAAATGATCGTAGTTCGTCTGATATGGCTGGCGGTACTGACGCTGGCACTTCCCATATGGGTGGGCCACTGTTTCGCAGCTGTGGATAAACCTCATAAAAATGCAGTATTCCTGTGGATAAGCGGACAGATGTTACTCTGGGCCGGATTTCAGGTGATCTGCGTTCCGGTGATCCTTTTGGAGGGGCGATTTCGGCATGTTATGATCGGATATTCGGTATACCTTCTGGTATTACTTGTGCTGGCAACGGTATTTTGGTTCCGGAATCCCCGGGGACTGCGTCCGGTGCGGCAGGAGAAGACAGCGAAGTCAGAGAAGACAGAGGTTCTGCTCTGGGTGATTTTTGCTGTGCTATTATTGATACAGCTGGTGCTGGCGGTCGTGATGGTATATGGGGACGGCGATGATGCTTATTATGTGGCAATCTCCACGGCGGCACAGGAATCCGGGAAAATGTACCAGAAGATTCCTTATACCGGCATGAATACCGAACTGGATGTGCGGCACGGACTGGCACCTTTTCCCATCTGGATTGCATGGCTGGCGCGGATGACCGGGATCTCCACGGTAGTGGTGGCCAAAACATTGCTGCCGGTGGTGCTGATCTCTATGACATATGGCGTATTTTATCTGCTGGGAAGCAGGATCCTGTTTTCCGGGCAATCGGTTCCGTTATTTCTGATCTGCACGGAAGTGCTGGTAATGTTCGGCGATTATTCTTTTTATACCGTGGAGAATTTCATGATCGCAAGAAGCAGACAGGGAAAGGCGGCTTTGGGAAGTATTTTGATCCCGATGATCTTCTTCCTGCTACTTTGGCTGTTCCGCAGACTGCAGGAGGAGAAAAAGATCACAGTCGGATTCTGGATGCTGTTGGGAGCGGTGATGATTTCCTGTTGTCTGGCAAGTACCATGGGAGCGTTGCTGGCCTGTATGCTGATGGGAGTGGCCGGGATCTGCGGAGCTGTCTGCTATAAGAGATTTCGGTTATTGCTGCCCCTCGCCGCCTGTTGCATTCCCTGTGTGATCTATGCGGGAATGTATCTGCTGCTGGGATAAGGGAGGATGGAAATGGAAGCGTTGAAGCTGTTTCAGGAATATATGGGAACGGGACTGATCATGATCTGGTTCCTGGTGAGCCTGTTATATCTGTGGGTGACAGAGAAGAGAAAACATATCCGCATCCTGTTTGTCTATGTACCATTGGTATTGTTGTTGATCTTCTTCAATCCGTTGGTTGCGAAGATCATATCCGGACTGGCGGATGGAGAAATTTATTACCGGATTCTGTGGCTTCTGCCGGTGACACCGGTCGTTGCGTTCACTGCGGTCAGTCTCTGTGGAAAGCTGAGGGGATATCTGAAATATGTGGGGATAACGGCCGCACTGATCCTGTTTATGCTGTCCGGAAGCCTGATCTACCGCAATCCCTATTTTCAAAAAGCAGAGAATGTCTATCATGTACCCCAGAGTGTAGTGGATATCTGTGATGCCATTGAAGTCCCGGGCCGGGAGGTCATGGCAGTGTTCCCCGGGGAGCTTTTACAGTATGTCCGCCAGTACAGCAATCTGGTGTGTATGCCTTATGGCCGTAATATTGTCGTAAGCAAGTGGACGGTACAGAACGATCTCTACGATGTCATGGAGCAGGAGACCATAGACACCGGCGAACTGGCGACACTGGCCCGCGAAGAGCAATGTGCGTATATTATCCTGCCGGAGACGAAGATACTGGTCGGGAAAATGGAAGACCTGGAATATGAAGAGTTCGGGAGAATGCACGGATACGTCATCTATAAAGATGCTACCGTGGATCTGTATTACTTTATGAAATAAATTGAGAGTTACGAGCCATGCAAAGTCAAAACGAAAACAGCGATCTGGGAGCTTGCTCACAAGTCGCTGTTTTTGTTTTTGACTTTATACGGCGACAGCCGTCAATGAAATAAATGTGGAGCGCCCTT